>CALODL010000027.1:0-764369 GCA_942492115.1 uncultured Planctomycetota bacterium | reverse complement strand
AGAGAGGCCGCCCCACGCTTTGCGACGGCCGCGACGCTGGCAAGCCCGCCGGCGCGCGTGCACAATCCTGGTCGACCATCCGATCGGGAGGATCGGCGGTGAACGAGAACTGCATCGAACGAGGAATTGCCTGTGCGTGAGTTGACGAATGGCCCGTTTCTTTCCGAAGGGCCGGTGGCATTCGCCGGACGGCTCCGTCCTGGCCTGGTCGAGATCGCCCGCCGGACCTCACGCGCTGTCAGGCCGGACGGCCGCAGGCGAGATCGTCGCCGAGACCGGCGGTGGCCCGAACGGCGCCGCGATGGGACCCGACGGCAGGATCTACGTCTGCAACAACGGCGGCTTCGACTTCCACGTCGACCCGACGGGCCGCCTGCTGCACCGCGGACGACCGGCCGGACGATTATGCCGGCGGCGGATCCAGCGGGTGGACCTGAAGACCGGGGCGGTCGAGACGCTGTACACCGAATGCGACGGCAACCCGCTGAAGGGCCCGAACGACCTGGTGTTCGACCGGAGCGGCGGGTTCTGGTTCACCGACCTCGGCAAGGCGGCGCGGGCGGGACATCGACCGCGGCGGCGTCTACTATGCCGAGCCCGACAGCGGGAGGATCAGGGAGGTGGTCTACCCCCTCGACGCTGATGCCGAACGGCATCGGCCTGTCGCCCGACGAGAAGACCCTGTACGTCGCCGAGACCCACCAGGGCCGCGGCTCTGGGCCTGGGAGCATCGACGAGCCGGGCAAGCTGGCCGACTACCGCCGCATCGACTGCATCGCTGGACGCCTGCTTGCCGCGCTCGGGGTTTGAGCGGTTCGACTCCTGGCGGTCGACGGCGAAGGGAATGTCGTCGTGGCCACGCTCGGCACCGGCGGCGTCACCGTCGTCACGCCGGACGGCGCGGGCGCACAGTCGTGCCCACCGACGACGCCCTGACCACTAACATCTGCTTCGGCGGCCCCGACCTGCGGACCGCCTTCATCACCCTGAGTCCCTGGCGGCCGGCTCATCGCCATGGACTGGCCGCGCCCCGGCCTGCCGCTCAACTTCCTGAACTGCTCGAAGCCGCGGATGCCGCCCTCAGGCAGCTCTGCCGTCACCGACACGACGGCGACGTTCTTCGTATCCTTGAGTTCCTTCAGATCATTCACCGGGTTGGCATAGTGCTCCAACCAATTGGCCAGCGGCTCGACCATCCGTCGGTAGTCTCCGCCGTCACCCGTGCCCGCGAGTCCGACGACCAGCCCGAGCCCTTGCAGACGGTTGACCCGCGGCCCCTTGAAGTGGGCCACGTCACCCACGCGTACGCTCACCTGAGCATGGGCACCGTTCGTCAGCAGTGCGGCCAGCAGCAGCGCCACGCACATGCGGTGGGCTGGAATGCTAGATCTGGAAATTCCACGGGTCGGCATCACAAACCTCAAAATGGGGTGAACTTGTCAACCAACTTGACCAACCAGCCACGTCGAGCTGCATCACGCAATGGGCCACGATGGTTAACGACGATTCGCTGGTCATAGACCTGGCTACTCAGCACCGTGTTGTCCGCCCCGATGTCCTGGCTGCGCACGATGCCGGTGACCGTCAGGATTTGAACGTCCTCATCGATGGTAATCTGCTTACGCGCCTGCAACACCAGCCGGCCGTTGGGCTGAATATCGATGACTTCTGCCTGGATACGGAATGTCAGACTGTCGCTGCGTTCGACGTCTCCCTCGTTGTCAAGCTTCGTCTCAGCCGAGAAGTCGATATTCGGCACGCCGTCTGTGAAACTGGCGGCGCCGAGGTGGCCATTGATAAAGCGAAGAAACTCGTCGATCTGGGTATTGACCTCCCAGTCCCGGTCCGTTTCGAGGCGCGAGTCGGCGCGGTAATCCTTCTGTTCCCGAACAATCACCGTCAGCAGATCGTGCACGTGAAATTCGTTGGGCGGTGGTGTCTTGACGGCAAACAACGACGCCTGCTCCAGCTCGGGATTAGCCGGCTTGGGCGTGTCATCAGCAAATGCAGTCTTCTTGTCTTGCTCAGCCTGAACCTGACGCCGTTTGGCATCCTGGTAAATCGAACTGCTTTGCCCACGTGTCGATCCAGTGCAACACGCGCAAATAACAACAACGATCAGCCCAGTCCGTGTGCTCATGAACGACCTCCGTCCGCCAGCAATGTCGAGACTTCCGTCAAGACGACTTCGACCCGACGCAAGCCCACGATCTTGCCGCGATACGTCTGTCCAGATGCTTCGTTACGGATCTCGATGACATCACCCAATGAACCGTTCTCCAGTGCTTTGCCACTGCATTCGACTCGAATGCCCGGCGATCGGGCGACAACGCCGACCAGATCTCCTTTTTCGACGAGTGCCGATGGCTTCAAGTCTGTGACCCGCAGCACGTCGCCGGTATTGATTCCACGGCGCGTCTCCTGTCCGATGACATCGGTGGATCGTTGCAGCCCCACGCGATCGAGGCGTTCGAAGACGCGCGACTCAATAACGACGTCCTCCCGTTGAACGGACTGTTGACGATTGATCGGGCGGACTGCAACCACAACATCGAGCCGCAGCCGTGCGGTGACGCGGATGTGGTGACGCTGCGGTTCAGCATCACCACGGCGAATCGAGACGCTCACGCTCAGAAGGCCCAGACGCCCCGCCGGCAGCGGCTCGATCTCAAAGGTGTATTGCGGTTCGGCCAACTCGAGCAGGGCCTGGTCTCTGTCGCGAAAGACCAGCTCGAGCGCATGCCCGTAAGTACCCACCGTCGCCTGCAACGCCGAATGGATGTGATCACGTAATGTTCGCTCTTGTTCCGGTGTCGACGCCTGCTGCTGAACGGGGATGGTGGCAGCATTCAGGGGGCGATGCACAGAGCATGACAACGCGCCCTTGAGTGACAGATGGGCCAGATTGGCACCCGACGATCGCAGGGCCGAGCGAACATCGGCGAGAGTCAAGTCGTGACTCTTGCCCGGCGCCGGTGCCACACCGATGACCACACCACTCATGACCAACGCCTGAGCTGCACTGAAGCCGTCCAAACGAGCAATATCACCGAGTGTCACGTCAACGGCAGTCACCGTCGCCTGTGGCCACAGGACGACCGACTCGCCGGAGGCTGGAGTGGCGCATAGGATCAACACCACACCAGCAGTGATACGGCGACGTGTCACGCGAGTGCAGTGCTGAACCATTGATTGATCGCAATCCTTGCGAAACATATGAGCATCCTGCCTACTGCGAGCCAATCATCCGTGATTGGCCGTTTTACTTACTGGGCCTAGAATCTCCTGAGGTTCGAGACGGTCCGCAGCGATTCGTCCGCGCTTTGGATCGACTGCGAGTTCAGCTCAAACGCACGTTGCGTTTTGATCAATTCGATCAGTTCACGAACCGGTTCGACGTTGCTGGTCTCCAGCGCACCACCGATGATCTCACCCATTCCCAGCAACTGGGGAATCGATACGATCGGATCGCCGCTGGCTTCGGTCTGGACGTACAGATTCTTGCCGGTCTGCTTGAGTCCCTCGGGATTGACGAAGCGGGCCAGTAGGATTTGCCCTACCGGCACCTGGGCTTCGCCGGCGCCCAGCAAAGTCACAAGGACCGTACCATCCGGACCAACCGAGATAGTGGTCGCTGCCTCCGGAATGATCACCGGGGGCAACAGCAGAGAGCCCTCGGCATTGGCCAGGACCATTTCACCGTTGGCATTGCGCGTGAAGTTGCCAGCACGGGTGTAAGCGATGACCTCATCTCCGTCGTAATTCGAGGTCACTTGAAAAAAACCTTCGCCTCGAATCGCAATGTCCAGCGGTCGATTGGTGATGTCCGGCGCACCTTGAGCGAAATCGAGCTGTGTTCCCGAGACCTGCACACCCACACCAACCTGTATGCCATGCGGAGACGGTTCATCGTTCGAGTTCAGCACACCCGGCTCGCGCCGTATCTGGTACAGCACGTCTTCGAAATTCGTACGGCTGCGTTTGAAGCCGACCGTGTTGATATTCGCAAGATTGTTGGCCAGAACATCCAGTTTGGTGTCCAGAGCCTTCATGCCTGAAGCTGCTGTTTGAAGAGCGGTAACTGCCATACGCTTCGATTCTCTATGCGTTAGCGTTCAACGACATCGTTGATCAAGCGACCCAGCGTGCTGTCCTGCAGCCGCAGGAAGTTCGCGTTCATCTCGAACGCCCGAGCAATCTGAATCATGTCCGTCAGACCAGTGACCGGATCAGCCGTCGAGCCCTCGACGAACCCGGGGCGCAATTGTGTTTCGCTCAGGCGTGGACGAGCGTTTTCGGTGGCGACATACTGATTGGCCCCTACTTTGCGCAGCATCTGCAGGTCTTCGAAATCGAAGACGCCCAGTTTTGCGGTGACGTCCTCGCCTTGCCGAATCGTGCCGTCACCGGCGATGATCGGGGGAGCCAGCGCCGGGTCCACGGTAATCGGTTGGCCGCCGTCATCGAGTACCGGATGGCCCGAAGCCACGCCGAGAAGACGACCGTCCGCCGCAACGACCAATCGGCCATCACGGGTGAACCGTGGGCCTTCTGGCGTGCGCAACTGCAGGAACCCGGGACCGTCGATCATGACGTCGTGATCCCGATTGGTCATTTCGGACGGACCTGGCTGAGCAGCATGCCATGTCTTGCCGACGATACTGCCGCCCGTGAGGCGATCATAGAACGTGTTGGCAAACTGTGATGCATCGCCGTCTTCTTTGCTCTCGACGGGGCGTTCCATGACCACGGCCAGGTCGTGCTTGAAACCAATGGTGTCAGTGTTCGCCAGGTTGTTCGCAATGACATCCTGACGGTACTGATTGACCATCATTCCGGCCGTAGACAGGTGGGCGCCGTAGAGCATTTCAGAAATCGCCTCCAGCGAGGATCAGCTCAGGCGACTCACTCTCGTGTGCGAGCGCGGCTTCCCGGGCCGCTGCCAGGATCAGCGCCCCGAGACGCTCGAGGTCGAAGCCCTCGCTCGCGTTCACGTATTGTGTGGTGGTCGTATCCATCAAACGGTCTCCGTCAACCCGAGTACCGGGCAGGACCGTCCTGAACACGTGGCGTGCCAAACGTTTTGTCAAACTGGCCAACGTGGGATCAGCTGTGGCCAACTGAATTGTCGTGCAGGGCTTTAGGAATCAACCAGAATCGGCTAGAAGTAGGGGCGCGTCGGCCTTGCGCGATACTGCCGCGCAACGGTTGCGCGCAATGGGCGCAGATCATGCTTCAAGGCCCGGAGATGGGCTACATCCTTCCCCGGACAATTGGCCAGGTTTTGAGCTCAGTCTGTGGAAGGCACTAGATTATGCTGAGGACACAAAAAAAAGACGCGCCCCGTGAAGGGCGCGCCCGCAGCAATTCCTCAGAAATAATCTAAAGTCTCAGCACATGAGCAGGGCTCAGTTCTCAACCGTAATCACGGCGGAATCGTCGTTGTTGAAATCACCGACCAGGAGCTCGGTGCCGTCAGGACCAAGCACGACGCCCCGACATTCAAACTCCAGCGTCTGGGCCGAAGCGGGCGCGATGAAGGTCATCGTGCCGTTGCCCGTGGTCTCGATGCTGACAAAATCGCCCAGGACCTGCTGCCAGTCGAAGCGACGGACCTGTGATCCGGAAAGCTGTTCGCAAACCACGGTGACCTCGGTACCGACCTGAACTGTTTGTTCATCCGTCGCATCCGTTGGAGCGACTTCGGGCGATTCGTCAAAGTACACTTCAACCGTGGTGCTTCTGATATCGCACCGGCTCCCCGGATTGACGTTGTGGCACTCGAACTCGAGGGGACCGACGATGCCGTTGAGGCTATCTGGCATCTCAAAGATGCTGGTGTAGATGAAGTTCGCCGGATTCACGCCCTGCTGCTGAGAACAACCGAACTCGTTGACTGCTGCAGCCAGCGGTGTATTGGGACACAGGTCGACCGCATCATTGACGCCATCGAGGTCGGAATCACGTGTTTCTGGTGGGCTGATGGCAAACTGCACGTCGATGGTGTCAAGACGCTCCCAATTGATATTGCGATTGAGCAATGAATCCACGAGGCAATTGAGCAATACCTCGTCGCCCTCTTGCGCGACGATTCCGCTACCGCTCTCGTTGTCAGATTCGGCTGATCCGATTGCTGACGGGTCATCCGGTGGCACACACACGCTCATGACGAGCGCTTGCGCGAACGTGTCGTTGGTCGCATCGCTGGCCTGCTCGGCCTCGACCACCAGCCTGAACGGCCCATTGCCCTGTGGCAGAATAGTCAACTCTTGAGCAGCGCAATCGAACAACTGCAATTCAAGGTCCTCGTCCTCGATGATATAGACGCAGGATCCTTCAGGTGTCTCATCACCTTCAATAATCGTCCAAGTGTACACCACATTGGCCGGTGCATCGCTCGATGGTACCGCAGTAAACACCGAGGTTTGATTGTTATTGATCTCACAAGGATTGTCGTCTGAACCACATGCTGCTTGCGGGCCGTCGATCGCCACCGTGAATGTCGAAGCGCACACGTTCGCACTGTCGGAATCGGTGTTGGTGGTTGACGAATCGGTCACAGTCACCCGGATCTCCACTGTATCGAGGGTCGTGGGGGTGAAGTTCACGTTCTGACATGAATCGTCATCCAGGCAACACGGACCGTCGGCCGAACTGCAATCTCCCTTGGGATCATCGAACTCACCAGATCCGGACACCACTGCCCACTCGTAACTCAAGAGACCAATGAAGCCACTCGTCACGGTCCTCAACAGGACAGGGCTGTTCAGCGTTGCATCGGTATCGCAACCTTCTTCGAGACTTCCGGCGGTCAACACAGTGATGTTGAGTCGCCCACATTCAATAACCTCGACCGTGATGCTTGTAGTGTCCGTCTGCCCATCCCGCGGATCGATGATTTCGAGTTCGACCGTGATGGTCTCGGGACCGACGGCCAGCAAGGTCGCGATCTGCTCGGATGGATCGTTGAGGATCCCGGAGTTCTGTCCGGCAATGATCCGCCAGCGATACTGCAAGCACGAGAAATCACTGGCGTCATCCATGCTGCACGACTCGACATTCAATGGGTCAGCGGTCAACCGCATGGTATTCTGGATTTCGAGACACGTATCTTCATCGGTTTCGACCGGGCCTGCGGTGGCATCGCACACCACGTTGCATGCGGGGAATTGGATATCAGCGAGCAGGCTCGTCTCTGGATCCACAACACGGATATCGGTCTGGGCCACGGAAACCGCACCGCCCGAATCGCTGGCCTGCACCTGGACGGTGTACAAGCCGCCCGCACTGAAAGTCGCCGGCGTGTCGGCTGATGTCGCTGAATCGAAATTCACATCAGCGCCATCCGGGGTTTCCACGACACTCCACAGATAGCTGTAGGGCTGGATCCCCCCAATGGTTGTCGAATTCAGATCGTAGACGAACGGATCGACTGTGCCCTCTGAACTGGCATTGACCAGCAGCGCGTCCGGCTCGGTCTGAATAGAAATCTCGACATTGAAGATCGACACGGCAGTGGTGTCATCGAATAACAGGATGGACAGCACATAGTCGCCCACGAGAGCCAGAGACAGTTCGGCACTCGATACGACGCCACCGGGCACAACGGTAATCGGAGTTGTCTCGGGACCATCAGAAATCGTCCAGTTGAACGAATATGGCGGAACACCCCCTTGAGCGAAGGCCTGCAGTGCGATGACCTGATTGGGCGGCGAGATCACCTGATCGACTTCGGCAAACACACCCAGAGGAAGATCGAGCGGCGGTGCTGAGCCGAGACCGGGCGGCAGGTTGGATACGAGGACGGTGTCCAAAGTACAGAACAACTCCATGGCGTCGATGACCCGGGCAACCGTACTGTTGCAGAAGCGGTCATCGTCACCATCGTCGCAATCGTCGGTCAACGCGCCGGTCACCTCGAGCAGCGTATCGAAATAGTCACACAGATCGCTGAAATCAGGAACGCCCGGATCGACGATGTCAATGTCAGCGTCGACCGTGACGAGACTGGCGATACCTGTAAAATCGACGAACCGCCCTTGAATACTCACGGTGTCACCCAGATCTTCGTACACGATCTGGAAGGATGCGGAGTCCCCGGTGATGATACTCAGAGGCAGCGCGTTCTCGTCGAGCAGGATGCGCGCCGGCGTGCTGGCCTGATCCGCGAGAATGACGTCGATCTCCCGAATGTCGAGCGGTGTTCCATTACCGCTCTTATTGCCAAACATGCCATATTCGGTCGCTTCACCAGCCTGCGCCTGCCCGACGCGTAATGTACCTTGTCGATTGTCCGGCTGAACGAACATGTCGTCGGGCGTCGGGATCCCACCACCGCTGTTGTCGTTGTTCCCGTTGTCGCCGGTGTTGCTGTTATTGCCGTTGTCGCCATTGTCATTGTCGACGGCGTTGCTGTTGTTTCCGTTACCCGGCTGATTGCAGCCCGGCGCTGCCCCCAGGGCGAATCCCATCAGGCCGCACAGCGCAAACCGCGCCATCCGGGAAAATTGACACATCGTCCTCACGAGATCCTCCCACCTCAGTTGTAGAGAAGGAAATGTTGAGCCGGTCAGCTCGCCCCCTGCCGCCTGTCGCTGCCGACGGTCACGGGTCACCAGCCTCACTAAGCCCTAGTAACCCTTTGCGTTAGCTATCATTACAAAAACAGCGTGTCCAGTCAACGGGTCGTCTCACGGTTCTATGGTACCCCGCCTGAATTGAACACGGTTCGTCAGGCGGACATGGCGTCGACGCGGCACCGGATGACGCACTCGAAGGATGCATCTTCAGCGATAGACAATACTTAGATCCGGGGTCACGACCTGTGGACCACACGCCTCACGACTTGCGACGAAAGAATCGGCCCCAAAACCCGGCGTCTGGTGGTTCCGGCGGGGGTGCGGCACTGGGCAGCGGTAGTGGTGAGCCGCTGTCATCCCGGCTAACCGAAACAACGAAACGCCGCAAGTCGTCGGCCAGTTCCTGAGCGCTGAGGTACCGGTCACCCGGGTCATGTTCGAGGCACTTCGCGCAAATCCGGGCACACTCTACGTGAACACCGGGAAGTTCCTTCTCGGAATCGAAGACCGGTGGGCGGGCGCACTTGTCGACCATTTCAACGACCGTGTTCGCGGTCAGGTACTTGCGACCGGTCAGGACATAGAACAGGCACAGCCCGAGGCAGTATATGTCGCTCCCGGGACCAGCCCCTTCCCCCCGCGCGGTCTCCGGTGCGAGGTAGCCAGGGGTCCCGATCGGCCTGTTGGTGTAGATCTTCATCAGATCGACCTCACCGATTTCAGCGAGTCCGAAATCAGCCATCTTGAGCACGCCGTGGCTGTTCATCATCAGATTGTCAGGCTTGACGTCGCGATGCACAACACCATTGGCATGTGCGTACGCCAGTGCCTGCGCCGCCTGCCCCATGAGAAAACAGGCTCGTTGCGGTGGTAGCTTGCCCAGCGCGAGCACCAGGTCTTTGAGTGTCCCGCCATCAACCACTTCCATCGCAAAGAAATAGAACTGGCCGTCCAAGCCCACTTCGTGAATGGTCACGATATTAGGATGTTGCAGTCTTGCGGCCGCGCGTGCCTCCTGGAGAAAGAGCTTGACGCGCAACGTGGTCTTGCCGCGCGGCTTCGGGAGAATCTTGATTGCAACGTCGCGACCGAGTTCGGGATCGTGCCCGCGATACACATGGCCGACTGCCCCGGTACCGAGAATCGCAGTGATGTGGTACCGACCAATCTGTTTGCCGATCCAATAGTCGTTGGTGTCGTTGACTTCGTCGGGCAGCAAGGTCGTCTTGTCATGACCTGCAGTCGGATCCATGAGTGCCGCGTCAACCGCAGACACCTCTGACGTCGCCTTCGACAGTACATTTTGTCCGATGGCTTTCCAGGTCAATTGGCAACGCGCACACTTCAGGCGTTTGTCCAGAAGGTCATCAGACACCTCGTACATTGTTCTGCAGCCTGGACAGGCCACGCGTATACGCTCAGGCATCGCGAGACCCTCCTGCACAGAGTGCGCGGGCGACACGAGATTGGTTGTTCTGAGGTTTGCCCATAAGCCGTGATCAGAATTCGATCGTCTGTTTATTCTCGCCGTCGATGCCGCACCGGGCAAACGAAAGCTAACGACTCGGTGCTCGATCTGATTAGAAAAGACTAATCGGACGAGCTCCCGGTCCATGAAAATAGTAGGCGAGGCCCGCCGGAATCTTCCATCCGAGGCGAGAGATCCGGTTTCCTGGACAGGCAGAGGGGGTGATCAGGAATCGAATCGGACGACGTCCGCACGAGTCGAATACGCCCGGAGGGACTCGAACCCCCAACCTACTGGTTCGAAGCCAGCCACTCTATCCAATTGAGCTACGGGCGCGTGGGTTTAGCAGAACAAGAATGTTACGATCCCGACCGTGGCACAACAAGAGCATCACCCATTCCTTTTTCGGGGCCGTGCCACGCAAACACTTACCGGCAAGTCACCGTTCACCCCCCTGCATCCATGATCCGTCGCCGAAGTTGACCGCAGGCCGCATGGGCGTCGAGGCCGCGACTGGTCCGAACATGGGCATTGACCCCGCGGCGCCGCAGGTCCTGCTGAAACGTGTCCACGGCGTGATCAGAAGGACGTTGAAAAGGTAGCCCTTCGACCGGGTTGTACGGTATGAGATTGACGTTGCTGCGCATCCGGCGGGTCAAGTCGGCCAGCTGGCGTGCGTGGGCCGGAAGCATGTTGACGCCGGCAAGCATGATGTACTCGAGAGTCACTTCGCGGCCGGTCTGATCGAAGTAGTAGCGACAGGCGTCCACGAGTTGATCAATGTCCACTCGGTCTGCCCAGGGGATTAATTCGCGCCGCAGCTCATCCGTCGGAGCATGCAGCGACAGCGCGAGCGTAATTTGCAGCGCTTCGTCGGCCAGTCGTTTCATCTGAGTAGGCAGTCCCACCGTACTGAGGGTCATGCGCCGTGCACCAAGCCCCACGCCCCACCTGGCGTTCAGGCAGCGCAACGCATCGATCGTAGCCCCGTAGTTGGCCAGCGGTTCCCCCAACCCCATGAACACCACATTGGTCAAGCCCGTTTCGCCGGCCATGGCCGACAACCTCAGAACCTGCTCGACGATCTGCCCCGCAGTAAGGTTGCGCTCCAATCCCCCGATCCCACTGGCACAGAAAGTACATCCGACCGGACAACCCACCTGCGTCGAAATACATGCTGTCCGCCGCTCAGCAGTCGGGATCATGACACATTCTGTCGTGCCACCCTCGGGCCAGCGCAACAGAACCTTGACCGTTCCGTCAGCCGCAGTAGCGGTTGTCACCACCGTGGATTCACGTATAGTCGCCCCACCGGCCAGGCGCCGCCGCATGTCCTGCGGCAAGTCGGTCATCTCCTCGAACTCAGTCACTTGTCGCTCATACATCCAACGCATGATCTGATCAGCGCGGTACGCAGGACAAACCCCGAGCAGTTGACCCAGAACAGCGCGCAAGTCGTCAGGCGACCGGCCCAGTAGGTGAACACGGTTCTGCGGGAGCAATTCGATCATGAGCAGGTGTAAGCGCGGGGACACCGCGTGGGTGCACGACAACCTTGGAAACCGGAATGAATCACCCTAAGTGCCCCATTTCACAATTCTTTTTAGGGTTTTCCGGACGCTTGCCGCCCTGGACTGTGTTGCTCGTCGTCAACGATGTCAGGCATCGCCTCCTTCTCGCGCCTTGCCCAACACGACAATCGCCGCGGAGAACCCTACACCCAATTATGAAAGGGAGCACTAAGCGAACTGTGCCATGCGGCACTGGGCGTCGAGGGCCTTCATGGAGTCCAGACCTTCTTCTCGCGTGACGTACATGTCGAATACGCGATCCAATCGCATGGACTTCAGAACACGCTCGACCTTCTCCTCGAGGCAGCACAAATGGACCTGGCCGCCTTCGGCCCGAACGCGTTTGACCATCAGCAGAAGTGAATTGATCATGCGACTGACGATGGTATCGACCTGGCTGAAGTCGAGCAGCAGAAACCGCTGCTCGTGGTTGTTGAGCATGTCGCGCAACTCGTCTTCGAGTTGCTCGAGATTGCTGGTGTCGTTGACGCGCGGTGCCTTGAACGTGATGGCGAGGATGTTGCCTTCCAGGAGGATGTCGAATAATTCGTTTGACCCCATCACATATCTCCTTTTATGTCGGGCGACGCGCGGTCACACTGACCCGGCCGTCTGCGCACATTGGTCGGCTGATTCTAAAGGCGACTTTCGTAGTTCCGGTAATGTATGCCGCCGGTTCTCTGGCGTCCACGATCGAAGAGTACGGTGCACGTGGCTCTGGTCCCCGGTGCGTTCATGAGATTCGGATGGTGCGCCCATTTGCGTTGCGTCCACGGCCGGTGCCTGGGTGGCTTGAAAGCCGGAATAGTCTACCATCCGTCTGTACACGCCGTCGAGCACATTCTGTCTCCTGGGCCGCGTTGTTATCGGACATCGCCCCCAACCCCATGACGACCAACCCCTTAATACTCGCACCGAGTGGGATGCCTTGCCGCTGCTCAACCGATGACCTATTCTGCCAGGTGATGCCCACCTCCACCAAGATCACCATAGCAACCCTCAACCGCCGCAAAGTAGAAGGCCAGCGGATTGCCATGCTGACCTGCTACGACTGCCCGACCGCCGAACTGATGTGCGCGGCCGGGATCGACGTTCTCCTGGTCGGCGACACCTACGCCGAAGTCGTTCTTGGGCATAACTCGACGCTTCCGGCAACGGTCGACATGATGCTCGAGGTCACGCGGGCGGTCCGTCGTGGGGCACCCGAGGCATACCTCATCGGTGACATGCCGTACCTGTCGTATCAGGCAGAGAATACCGCAGCCGTGCGCAACGCCGGTCGCTTCATGGCTGAAGCAGGGTGTGATGCGGTCAAGATCGAGGTCGATCGGCAGCTGCTCGACACCGTCACAGCCATGACCCGTGCTTCGATTCCGGTCGTTGCACACCTCGGGTTGCGTCCACAATCGGTCCATCGTATCGGCGGATACCGCAGCCAGGGCAAGACTGCAGAGCAGGCAAGGATGCTCATTGAAGATGCCCGCGCCATGGAATCGGTTGGTGTATCCATGCTGTTGCTGGAAGCGGTGCCCGCCGAAATCGCCCGGATGATCACCGAAGCGACGACTCTGCCGGTCATTGGGTGTGCGAGCGGACCGCATTGTGATGGCACCGTCGTCGTGTTGCACGACATGCTCGGATACAACGCGGGCCATCCACCGTCTTCCGTCAAGCCCTATCTCGACATCCACACCTTACTCGTCAATGCGTTTACCCGCTTCAAGACTGATATCGAAGGCCGGGCATTTCCGGCCGACGAGCACGGTATTCGGATCTCCGATAGCGAACTCCAAAAGTTGCGCCGAGATCTCGATTCAGGGTCCTGAGGCACAGGCCAGCACGATCAGAGGCGTCGGGCGCCCTGTCATCAACGCCGTCACGAGCGGCCATGAGCCTTCCCGAACCGTTCTAACTGAACGCAGCAGCAGTGCACGTCGTAGACGCCCTTAAGTCATTGCGCTAATGCGAGTAACGTCAGACCTCGCAAATGTCTGCGCCGTGCAAACCGGTCGCTCGTACAAATCTTGAGCCGTGGCCAAATGGTCGGCCGTCTTTGTCCTTATAATCAGAAGGCGAAAGCAAACCGCTTTCACGGATAAGACCTTTCAGCTCGGGAGTGGAACATGGTCCGAAGCGCGCTATCGAAGATTCTCCTCATCCTGCCGCTGGCTACAGCAGCTGTTGCCCAAGCCGAGAATGGATCGGTCAACGTGTTGACCGACGAGCAGATTGCCGAGGCCGTTGCCCGAGTGAATCGCAACGTGGCCGCCCGGGCGCTCCCCGCAGTCGTCAAGGTCGAGGCGCGGCGACGTTTTGGCAGTGGGAGCGGAGTCATCTTCGATGCGGGTGATGGCTTGATCCTGACGAACAACCACGTGGTCGGCGGAACCGATGATATCGATGTCAAATTGAATGACGGCAGAGTATTCGCCGCCGAGCTCATCGGTACCGACCCGCCCAACGACCTGGCGGTCATACGTATCGACGCCCCCGACCTCCAATCGCTGCCTTTCGGTGACAGTACACAGTTGCAGATCGGAGATCCGGTCATGAGCGTCGGCAACCCCTTTGGCCTCGAAGGATCGGTCGGGAAAGGCATTGTCTCGGCGACAGAACGCTACACCGACGACGGCATCATCGAGTACGAAGGGTTCATCCAGACCGATGCGGTCATCAACCCCGGCAACAGCGGCGGGCCACTGGTCAACATGCGTGGCGAGATCGTCGGCATCATCGCAGCGATCGAAAGCAACTCGGGTGGATTCGATGGCGTCGGCTATGCCATCCCATCAGACAAGATCCAGCGTGTCCTGCCGGCCCTGGTTCGTGGCGAAGAGGTCGTCCGTGGCTACCTCGGTGTGTCGATCACTACGGCGCGGAGCAGCGCGGCTGCCCGACGCAAAGGCTGGCACGAGCCCCATGGCGTATACATCAGCGAAGTTCTCGGTGGGTCACCTGCCGAAAAAGCCGGCCTGCGAAGCGGCGACATCGTGACCTCGCTGGATGGCCGCAGGCTGCAACAGATGGGACAGTTGCGTGACGTCGTGGCTACGACTTTGCCGGGCACGTCGATCGCACTCTCACTGTGGCGCGATGGAGCCACCGTCGCAATCGATGCTGCGGTCGGAACGCAGCCATCGAACTTCTTCACACGCAACGACCCGCCGGCGGAAGATCCAGACGAGGTCATGCAACTCGAAGAATTGGGCATCGAAATCGCCACCCTCACCGCAGAACTCATCGAACAGTTCGACATCGCTTCTCCGCCAGAAGAAGGCGTGGTGATCGTGAACATCAATCCCGAGGGCAAAGCTGGCGAGCGGAATCTCAAACCGGGCGATGTCGTCATCGAAGTCAACGAAACCAAGGTTCGCGATGCCATGAGCATGGTATTCGTCATGCAAATGAACCGTGAGCAAAACAAGGTGCTCAACGAGGGTGAGCCATTCAACATCGAGCTGGCCCTCAAGACCGCCCGCGGCAAGAGGCGTGTCCGCTTTACGCTCGATGACTGATCGCCGCACGTCGATGCCCCGTCCCTCCGGTCCGAACCGGAATCGACCTCCAACCTGACCGCCGCCTGGCCGGATTCGACAGATGAATCCGGCCAGGTTTTTTTATTCACAGTAGCCATGATCAGCGCTTCTGCCGCCACGCTCGATTGACTTGCGCGCGCCCCCATCTATACTGGTTCCGTCCTTGATGCGACTGCGCGGTCATGTCATTGAAGGACAACGCGGACTGGCCATCCGTACATGTGACAATTTGTTGTTCGGCATGCGGTAATTTGATACGTCTCTTCACCTACTCGCAGGTTCTGCATCCACCAGGCGCCGGATTCGTCCGCGGCTGTGTTGGCCTGATGACGCTGGCCGCAGTCGCGCAAATCAGTGCCCAGCACCCCGTGCCACTCGACGATAACGTCGACGTGCCGCTGACGCCGGCCGCGATCAACGAGGGACCGACGCCACTCTCCGGCGAATGGGCGTACTTGTGGTCCGAAGGCGACCAGCAGGTCATTCAGATCCTCGGTGGATTTAGAATGTCCATCGGGCCACAAGAGCTGCAGGCCGCTGACGCGGTCCTGTGGATCAGCCGCCGGGAATTCAACGGTCGCCCTTACCATGACCTTGAGATCTTCCTGTGGCAGGATGCCCAGATCATCGACCCGGGCGGTCCCATGACCGCGGGGCCGGCATTGTTCGCCACCGCCTCGACGTTTGGTCCGCTACGACTGCACATCGACCTCAAGAGCCATGCGTCCGCCGCGGCGTCACGACTCTATGCCGACGCCATCAAGATTCGGGATGCCGTGCGGGCTGGCACCTTGAACACGAACAGGCCGGCTCCCCTCGATCTCATCGATCTACCGCTCCCGCGCGTGCGCGCCAGCCAAATGACGTTCAGCCCCGGGCCACGGGCACGGATCGTGAATGGAGAATGGGTCGCAACGATGCTCGACGGCGTTCATTTCTCACGAGGCGCGGCCAACGACGCCAATTTCATTGAAGGCCAGGCCCGCGCTGCGGTCCTCTTTGCCGATCCACCAGCGGACAACGCGGGGGGAGGATTTGATCCCGCGAATATGCGCGGTGTTTATCTCGAAGGCGATGTCGTGGTGACCCAGGGCGATCGCTTCGTTCGCGCCAACAGCATGTACTACGACTTTAAGTCTTCTCGTGCATTGATCCTCAACGCAGTCATGCGCGCCTATGCGGGCGGGGGGGACGTACCGGTGTATATCCGTGCCCGTGAGGCTCGCCAGCTGTCCGAAAGTGAACTCCTTGCACGCGATGTGGTCGTGTCGACGAGTGAGTTTTATACCCCGCATTATCACATCGGTGCCAGTGAGTTGTACATCGCAGCCGACGCCGGTGACACGGCTGCTGTCGGACTGACCTCGGCCGGCTCGGGCGAGTTCCGTCTCAGTGACGCGTCGTTCAACGTCCTGGGCACGCCGGTGTTGCCTTGGCCAGCCGCCTCGGGCAACCTCAAACGGACAGATGGTGTGCTCAAAGGCGTGAGCATGGGCAACGACGACGACTTCGGCTTCACGTTCGAGACTCGGTGGCAACCATTCAGTCTCCTGAGCATGCAAACCCCTGAGGGTTTCGAGGACACGACCTTTGGCGTCGACGTGTTTACCAAACGCGGGATCGGGTTCTCCTTGAACTCGGACTATGAGCACGACAAGGACTACGGCGAGTTTCGTGGTTACTACATCAACGACGATGAAGACCAGGATAACCTCGGGCCCATGCGTGATAATCGCATCAGCAACAGCAATCGTGGCCGTGCGACCTGGCGACATCGGCAATACCTCGATGATGACTGGGACCTCACCATCGAAGTGTCCTATCTCTCGGACGAGAACTTCCTCGAATCGTACTTCGAGGATGAATTCGATAATGCCAAGGACCAGGAAACGTATATCCAGATGCGCAAGCAGCGGGACAACTGGGCCTTTACCATCACCAACGAAGTTCAAGTCAATAACTGGCTGCCTGTGACCGAGTCACATCCCGATGTGGCCTTCCGCATGGTCGGCGAGCCCATCGGCCCGTTCACATGGTTCAGCGAGAACCGCATCGGCATCGTTCGCCGTCGACCCGATGAACGTAACCTGTTCACCAGTACCGGGAATCCGTTTACGCAACCCCAGAACGCGCGCAGCGGAGCAGTCTTCCGACTCGACAGTCGCCAGGAAATCCAGTGGCCGTTCGACGTCGGCCCCATCCGCGTCGCACCGTTTGCCACGGGCCGAGCGACCTACTGGGATGACAGCCCGACGTCCGGTGGCGTCGGCCGAGGCTACGGCGTCGCTGGCGTCCGAGGAAGCATGTACCTCAGTCGCACGCAGCCCAACGCGTCCTCTGATATTCTCGACATCAACGGCCTGCGTCACATCATCAAGATCGATGGCATGGGTTGGATCGCCGGCAGCAGCCGCCCAAGCAAGGAACTGTTTTTCTATAACAACGGCATCGAGGACATCGATGCCGTTTCCGGCGCCACATTCGGGGTCCGCCAACGGTGGCAGACCAAGCGCGGTGCACCGGGCCGTGAACGGACAGTGGATGTTCTGACGATCGACATCGAGGCGGGATTCTTCTCCAATGCCCAGGGCGACGAACGCACCAATGGGTACGTCTCCATGACGCGACCCGAGGAGAGCATCACATCGAACTATGTCTCAACGCGTTTCAACTGGCGCATGGGCGACACGACCTATCTACTGGGCGATGCCAGCTACGATATCGATGGCGGAGATATCGATATCGCCAACCTGTCGCTGGCTGTCGAACGCTCTCCACGCTTCAGTTATTTTCTTGGCTGGCGCATGATTGGTGAAACAGATTCGAACCTCATCGGCTTTGGTGGCAAGTATAAGGCCAGCGAGAAGCACCGCTTTGCCGTGGCCCAGTACACCGACATCGACCGCGGATCCACTGAGCGATTCGATATCACGTACGTTCGTAAGTTCCCCAGGTGGTTTGCATCGTTCACCGTGTCGCTTGACGAGGTCAAGGACAACCTCAGCATCTCATTCGCAATGTGGCCCGAAGGAGCAACGAATGTTGCCCTGGGTAATAAGCGGTACACCAGCCTGGCCAATTCAATGGCCATCAGCGATGAGTAACGCACCCCCTCGATGCCTGCCCGGACACCTGGTAACCGTCCTTGATTCCACGCGTCCGTTGATCTACTGTCGCCAACACCTTGACCAGCGACATGCATGATCAATTTGTAGTCCGCGCTATTTGCAAGACGTGGCACTGGCTGATTGGCCTGTTGATCCTCGGCGGCGTGGCATCGATCGTTGCCCTGTACAATCCCGGGCTGTACGAGAGTTACACGCTGCGATCTTTCGTGGGGGCCAGCAACCCTGCATTTGATGAATTCCAGTCGTTCATGGATGAGTTTTCCGGCAGCGAGTTGACCCTCATCGCCGTGCGCAGCCAGGATGCACTGGACGACCGAGCCATCGCCTGTCTACGCCAGTTGACTGGCGCGTGCACGGAGCTCGACGCAGTCAACCGCGTGCGCAGTATAGCCAGCCTGCCCGCCCTGGGCCGTTCGATGTGGATCCGGCACCCCCTTATTGACGGCCTGCTCATCAGCCACGACCGCAAGACTGCCGGTATCCTCGTGCAGATGTTGCCCGAGGCAGAATCGGGCGATCTCCGTGCGGACACTGTCGCGGCCCTGCGCGCGGCAGTAACCCGCGCCCGTGCGGACTATGCAGATTTCGACATCATCCTGACCGGTCCGTACGTCACGATGTACCAGATGTTCGAACTGGTCCATCGCGACATGACCGATTTCTCGCTGGCCATCTGTGCCATCATGATCATCGCCTTGGCAATGACTGTCGGATCATGGCGCGCCGCGACCTATGCGCTGAGCAGTGCAATCGCCGCCACGTTGTGCACACTCGGAATCACCGCCTTCCTGCAAATCAATGTCTCGCTGCTCATGCAAACGACCATCATATTGATCACCGCGCTGACGGTTGCGTCATGTGTGCACGTATCGATGGCCTTCCAGGAGACTGTGGCCACCGGACTTGCACCGCCAGGCATCCACACATTGCGGCGCATGCTGGCTCCAGTAACCGCGGTCATCGTCACTACGGCTGCAGGTTTTGCAGCGGTCACACTCTCGGACATTCAACCAATCCGCACGTTCGGAGCCATCATGGTCTGTGGCCTGGGCATTGCGCTCGTAGCCACACTCGTTGGTCTCCTGGCCTTGAAACCGACACCGCAGCACACTCCCCGCAGCAACCGCGCGACGCAGTGGATTCTTTCACGAGCCGCGGGACTGGCCATAGCGCGCCCGCGCAGCGTCATTGCTCTGTTCATCATGGGCACGGCCATACTCGCCGCCCCCATTCCCTTCCTGCGCTTCGAGAGTAAGTTCGTCGAGAACTTCCGTGCTGGCAGCTCAGTGCGCCAGGGCTACGAGTTCGTCGAAGCACACCTTGCACCGCTGAGCTCGATCGAGCTCGTCGTCAGGCCGCGCGGATCTCAACCCCTGATCAATCTGCACACCGTCCGCGCTTGTGAAGAGGTGACCTCCCGTGCCGTCGAGAAGTACGACGCCATCACCAAGTCGCTCAGCGTCGTCGATTTGCTGCGCGGAGCCGGGCAGCCTCTCCCAAGTTCAGAAACAGACCTTCAAGCCCGCCTGAGTACCCTCAGCGGTGTACTGGCCTCGCTGAGCGGCGAGGACCCTCTGCGTGTGTTCACCGGCCGCAGCGGTCAAGCGCTGCGAATCAGCTTGCTGGCTCGCGAGGGCACTGAAGTGAATGACAAGCTGATCACCGCATCGACGATTCAGAAGTGGGCTGTCGCAGCATTCGGGGACGGGTACACGGTTGAACTGACTGGCCTGTACTACTTCTATGCGACGCTCATGGCAGGATTGGTCGAGGATCAGTACCGCACGTTCGGGGTCTCGGCCATCGCGGTGTTCATCGTGTCGGCAATGTGGTTGCGTTCTGGACTGGTGGGACTGCTCGCCATGGTCCCGAATATCGTGACGATCCTGGCCAGCCTCGGCCTCATGGGCTGGTTGCGTATCCCGATCAACATGGCGACGGCTATGATGCTGTCCATCGCGCTCGGCATCGCCATCGATGACACGATCCACTATCTGTGGCGCGTACGTCGCGATATTGCAGACATGGACTCGCTCGCCGCGGCCATCCATGCCAGCCATCTCAGCGTGGGTCGGGCCTGCCTGTTCACCACGATCGTCCTGGCCCTGGGCTTCTGGGTCCTGTGCTTTTCCCGATTCCTGCCCATGGCGTATTTCGGAGCCATTATTGGTTTGAGCATGCTGTGTGCGCTGGCCGCCGATCTGCTGTTACTTCCGGCCTTGTTGGTCATCGCCCGTAAGCCGGTCTCGGCGTGGGCCACGCGAACAACGGGCCGACGGGTGTAATGGGTGTCGAAGAAGACTGGCGGGGTCGTCGCGACTCGGCGTGTTCAGCGTTACCACATCCGGCCACGTGCACGGAACCCATGGTGTCGCACGACATTCACGGGGTGATGACGATTGAAATCTGGCGCGTAAAGACAGTGCCACGTTCTGGCTCGATTTCGAGCGTCACGATGTATTCCCCGCTATGCGTGAAGGTGTGTTCAGGGGCCGCAACCACGGCGGAACCGCCATCACCGAAGTCCCACTTGTACCGGTAGACATCCCTGAATGAACTGGTCACTTGGAAACGCAGGCGGTTGGGTGGACCCAATTCGTACACACCCATGTGAATCCACGGGTCACGCCGCTGCATCAACTGCACGTTGTGGTAAGCGATTTCGGGAAACTTGCCGGGATTCATTGCGCTGTCTACTTCGCTGACATCAACGTACTCGTACAGCCAATCGAGACATTCGCGCGATGTGCCCTTGCGTAGATCCCCCATGCCGACCACCACGAGCACCTTCTGATACGGATCGATCCGCGCTGCGGTCTTCTCGAGAATGTCGGTTCCGAAATGGGGCTTGATCATCACCACGTTGCGAAACAGCCCTGGATTGCGCAAACCGATGAACGCGGCCGGCCGCGCCGCGTTGGACATGCCGGCAATGACAATCCTGTCCCGGGCTATCCGGCACGATGCGCGAACATGCTTGACCACACCCAACACAACGTCCTCGTCCTGCCGCAACTGTTCTTCGCTAGCCTGATAGTTGGACCCTGATAATGCAGGCGCTGCCAGAACAATGTCGTGCTCCTCGGCCAATGCCGCCCAATCGGCAATCGCATCCCGTGGACGGTCCCATGGCTGGTTGTGGCACACGATGATCAGTGGCCATTCGCGATCGGAACGATAGCCGGTGGGTTGATAGAGAACGTAATCGATGCCACTACCTGGTTCCACGCGTTTGATGATGTCTGCTGCCGGTGTCGGCTTGAGCAGGCCGCATCCACCGCAGGAAGACAGCACCATCGCGATACTCAGAACAAGCGTGTTATTGACGTAATGCGATGTCATGGTCCGCCAGGAACGACTCGAATGTCGTGGAGAAACCCTTGATATCTTCCTCGCGCAAAGTGCGCCGTGCCTCGCCGATGCGCGCACGTAACAACAGGCTGCGCTGCCCCTCGGGCAGGCTCTTGCCTTCATAGCACCCTTCGTAGGACAGACGCTTGAGTAATGGGTGTGAGAAACTCTCCAGTTCGGGCCGCACTGTCATATAGGTTCGCGCGCTGTCCACCACGATCGAGAAATCGAGATCGACCTCCGGATGTTCGGGGATTGCTGGCAACCGCGCGGCCACGGGCCGACGCCCGGCCAGGTCATCCAGTGTGATCTCGGCGGCGACCATGGACCAGGCCGAGAGGTGCTCATCAATCGATCGGCGCAAGGGCAATGGCACCGTCGCAATGCGTCCAACCGCAGCCCCCGCAATGAGGACTTCAGCCGCGCGTTGCGGGTCCTCCCAGGGACGATGCCCGCCGGCCAGGGTCGAGAAGCTGACGCCGGTGCCGAAGAGATGCTCTGCCCACTTGGCCACACTGTTCTTGACATCAGCCAGCAGGGCGTCCTGTGCCTTACGCCCGCGTCTGATTGCCATCAACCCCAGGTGACGGCGCTGAAACGCCCGGACGTCTTCGGAATCAACAGTCGGTGTAAACACACTGCCCAAAGACAGGAGCCGGACATTGGGCTGATCTCGACGATTGGCCTCTGCGGCCTTGAGCAGACCGGGCATCACGCTGTGACGCAAACGCTCCAAGCCGGACGCGGCCGGGTTACGCAACACGATGCTGGCCCCGGGATCATAACCCAGCGTCTTGAGCCAGTCGTCGTGATACCAGATGTAGTCGTGGATCTCGAAGTAGCCCTCTGCACGGCAGAATACCTTCAAGGTGTCCTGCTCCAGTTCATGCATGCCATTCGGCGAAAAATGGCGCACGGTAGCCTGTGGCAGTACCGGATCGATATTGCCATAGCCCACGAAGCGGGCAATCTCCTCGATGATATCAGCCTCCCCCTCGATATCCTTGGTGGCCCTGAACGACGGAACAAGCACTGCGATATGGTCATCGTGGTCGTTGACCTTGAATTCCAGCGCTTCGAGGATCGTCTTCATCTCCGCCAGCGAAATGTTCTTGCCAATGAAGGTTGACACGAAACTGGGATCGATGTCGATCGACAAAGGTGTCGGCGGCTCCGGAAAGCAATCGCTCAATCGCGTCTCGAAGGTCATATCCGGGAACTGATCGGCAGCCAACCGCACGAACCGTGCAATGGCCAGAACGGTCAATGCAGGATCCAGCGACTTCTCGAACCGAGTGCTGGCATCGGTCCGGTGCCCGAGAGCCGTGGCACACCGGCGTATCGTCGCGGCGTCGAAGCTGGCCGATTCCAAAAGCATTTTTGTCGTCGAGGCAGTGACCTCGGTGTCGAGGCCCCCCATGACTCCGGCGAGCGCGACATTACGCCGACCGGTCTGGATCATCAGTGCGCCTGCAGGCAGCTTGCGCAGTTGGCCGTCAAGGGTCGTGAACTCGGCGCCTTCTTCACCAACCGCAACCTCGATCCCCGTGACCATGTCCCCATCGAATGCGTGGGTCGGCTGCCCCAACTCGATCATTACATAATTCGTCAGATCGACCAGAGCGCTGATCGGGCGCTGCCCAACGTGACTCAGGCGTGCCTGCATCCACTCCGGTGAGCTCTGGGCACCCAATCCGCTGAGCATGATGCCGGAGTACCGCGCACACAGGCTGGGATCATCGATGATGATCGGGATCTCCGGCAGCTTCTCGTTATCCAGCGCTTCTCCATCGGCCACGTCGAGCGCCTTGAGTGGCAATTGCAACATGGCGGCCATCTCACGGGCGATACCGTAGTGCCCCCACAGGTCCGGCCGATGCGTGATGGACTTGTTGTCGATCTCGATGACCCAATCGTCCTGGGTGCACGTCGTTTCAGCCGGTGTGATCTCACCCCTGCGCAAAGGAATCACTTTTTCGACTTCGGCACACGTCGTCGTAAATCGCTCGGCGAGCGCATAGGCATCGACATCTGCTGGGATATCGACGAAATCACGTAACCAGTTCAGCGAGACAAGCACGTCAATTACCTTTCATTGGCCGACCCGGCGTGCACCTGCTCATGAGGTTGCCGCCCCACCTGCCTTGATGATGGGGCCGCAGAGTTCTCGCGGCGGCACGAGGCCCGACAACATCCCTGAGTTCATCACTCGAATGTCGCCAACCGCATACTTCATCATTGCCAGCCGGGTGAGCCCCAGCCCAAAAGCGAAACCGGTGTACTCGTGAGGATCGATGCCCCCGAAGCGCAAGACATTTGGGTGCACCATACCGCATGGAAGGATTTCAACCCATCCGCTCTTCTTGCACGTCTTACAGCCCTGGCCGTTGCAGATCGTGCAGCTCATGTCCAGTTCAAAACCCGGTTCGACGAATGGGAAGTAGCCGGGCCTCAACCGCACTTTGACCTCGCGCTGGAACACCTCGGTCAAGAGGAGCTTCATCACCGCGATCAGGTGCGCGATAGAGATCCCTTTGTCGATCATCAGGCCTTCGCATTGATGGAAAGTATTTTCGTGCGACGCATCGATGGTTTCATAACGAAAGCAGCGTCCAGGTACGATGCAGCGCAAGGGTGGCCCGAATTTCTCCATGGCCCGGATCTGCACCGGTGACGTATGTGTACGCAGCAGGAAACCGTTCTCGAGCCAGAATGTATCCTGCATGTCTCGGGCAGGATGCCACCCAGGAATGTTCAGTGCCTCGAAGTTATAGAAATCGGTTTCCATCTCGGGCCCCGACTCGATCGTAAAACCGAGCCGTTCGAAGATAGCCTCGATTTCCCATTGCACGAGGGTTACCGGATGCAAACCACCGACACGTTCGGGAACGCCCGGCAGCGTCGGGTCGGCGGTCTGGCCGGCAGCCGTAGCTGCGGCAGATTCACCCTGCTCGAGGCGTGACTTCACCTCGCCCAGCAATTCTGCCAGCTCGCCCTTCGCGGTGTTCAGCAACTGCCCCACCTGCCCGCGTTGCTCTTTCGGAAAACGTCCGATTGCCGCGAGCAACTCGGTCAGTCGGCCCTTGCGACCCGTCACGGAAGCCTCCAGCTGCCGCAGCTGCTCGAGAGAGGCAATGCTGCTCAATGCCTCCGCCGCATCGGCCTTGACACTTGCGACTTTGTCTTTCAGTTCCTCCAGATTCATGCCGCGTATCCTAGCGAACTGGTCTTCATTGTCTATATCCGCTGATCCTGCCGCCCAAGGTCCCCGAATACCCGTTGAATCAAGGCTTGATACACACTCACCCGGCGGTCAGGTCCGCTAACCGCGCCCGGAAGGCCGAACAACCGGAACGAATCGTACATTTTCTACGTTCTAGTCAACATGACGCGAGGAAGGAAACGGGTACGCAACATGCGCCTTCATTATCTTGCTATTCTCGGGTTCTTTGTAGTCGGCACGATCATCGGTGCCGCGATGGTCTCGATTGGCTATCAGAGCCATGAGCCGCGGCCACTGCCTGCGCCCAAGGTCGCCAAAGTTGATCCGGACCAGAAGCGGACCGTCGACGAACAACTGCGCCATCTGCGTGACCTGCAGGTCTCGCGACTGCGTGCCCTGCAAAAGGCCACGCCACCAGCGAATACTGCTGTCGAAGACAAAACTCTTTCGGAAGTCCCATCGACGTGGCGTGAAGCCGGTTCTCAGCCTGACGACAAGCTCATGACCGACTCGCCCGAGACACGAAACGTTGAACTCGTAGCCATGCCGATCGATTACTCACCAGCCGACCCTGAGATGGACGACTGGTTCTCGGAATCATCCTCGGCAACGTCAGTTGCTGTCACCGCGACCAATGACGAACCCGATTGCGCCCCGGACTCTGTCAGCGATCCCGCGCCGATCGAGGTCGCACCGGACACGTCGGCTGACATCCCAACGGTCAATGATCTGGTAGCGAACTCAGCGAGCGATCTGGAACGCAAGATCCTTGAAGTCGCCATGGAAAAAGCATCAGGCAAGACTGAAGACCTGCCAGAGTATGAGCTACTCCATGCCAACAAGGACTTCAAGAGCGACAAGGTCTATGCCGAAATACTGGTCCCCAGTTTGCGATCGGATGCACCTCACGAAGTCAAGCAGCTCATCGTCGATGCCATCGCCAAACGTGAGGGCCTGGACATCGTCACGGTGTACTGCACACGTGAGGCCCGACAGGCGCACTACTCCATGGACTTCCACGACGAGCATCCGGATGCGCTGGATGTCGGCTATGTCGGCGAGTACGAGAAGGGCCGATTGTGGATGTATGCTCCTGGAGAATAGACCACTGACCGCGTAAACAGAACGGGTCTCTTCGATCACTTCACGGGCCACCCACGTCACGACGGGGTGGCCCGTAGTCGTGCGCCGTACTCTTCGGTAGACCAGACGGCCATCTGATCTCACGATGTCGCCCGCCCCCGCGGGTTCATTGAGCCACGCCTGAGCCGTCTCGTGTCAGCCCGTCCGTGCTGCGAATGACGGTAGGCACGTGGCTTCCAACCCGGTATACTGAGATCTTCGCCCTCCCTGCCAGGATCGGGAAAGGAGCACATCCCGTGCATTCGCCCGTCGTCCGCCTGGCCATGCTCTGCCACCTCCTGTTGACCCTGTCCGCCACCGCCCAGCACATGTACTGGACCGATGCAGGCTTCAATGTCATCCGCCGCGCTCAATTGGACGGCTCCGGGGTCGAGACCCTCGTGTCGAGCGGCCTGTCTGCACCGGACGGTATCGCGGTCGATCCATTCGCGGGCAAGATCTACTGGGTCGAGAATGGCGGCAACGTCAAACGGGCCAACCTCGATGGAACTGATGCTGAAACACTCGTTCCCGCGGGCGGCAATCCGCACGGCATCACCCTCGATCTGGTCAACAGTAGAGTGTACTGGAGCGAAGCCGCCAATAACCGCGTGCGCAGCGCCAACCTCGACGGCTCAGACGTGCAGCTGGTCGTGACGACACCTGGCGATCCGCACGGTCTCGGCCTTGATCTGGCCAACGGCAAGATTTACTGGACACAGTTGGGCAACGGTCAAATCCGACGGGCCAACCTTGATGGCACCGGCATTGAACTGCTGACCACGGGCAGCGGTTCACACGGATTGAAACTGGATCTCGGCGACGGCAAGATGTATTGGACCAACCTCAACAACGGCCAGATCCGCCGCGCCAACCTCGATGGCACCGCTGGCGAAACACTCGTGACCGGCCTTGGCAGCCCGGTCGATCTGTGCCTTGATCCTACTGCTGGTAAACTGTACTGGATCGAATTCGGCACGGACCGCATCCAACGGGCCAATCTCGACGGAACGGCCATCGAATCGCTGGTCACCAGCGGTATGTCCTTTCCTCTCGGGCTCATCGTCAACAATGGAAGTACCGTGCCAACCACGTCCACCTGGAGTCTCATCGTTTTGACCACAATGCTGTTGACGGCCGGTGCCGTGTTGACCCGGCGTCGGGCAGTTGTCGTTCACGCGGTTCATGGTTGATCGCGCGCAGGGTCGTCAAAGCCCTCGGACTCGACGCCGCACGCATGGTCGAAGCGCGCCCGGTAGTTCTCCCAGGCAATGCACGACGTCAGTTCGACGAGCTGAGCTGCATTGAAGTGCTCGGCCAGCGCCGCGAAAAGCTCGTCCGAAACCGTCACGGGCGTGGAAGTCATATCCTCGGCGTAGCGCAGAGCCAGCTGCTCGAGCGGCGTAAAGACCGTAGCCTGCTCTGGATCGGGCAGCGCTTGCAGGTGCGTCGAGTCGAGCCCCAGTCGTCTGCCCACGGCAGACCCCAGATCGACTCAGAACGGGCAACCCACATGCATGGCCACCTTGACTTGAACAAGAGCCTTGAGGCGGGCATCGACAGTCCGGGCAGCCTCCTGCCCCAGCTCCATGTGGGCGGTCGCACGCAGGAGTCGCGTGTGGTGCGCCACAATCTGAATGGGCATGACCACCCGTCCCAAGCGTTTGCGGCACATGAAATAGGCCAGACGTCGAATGAGTCCGGCAGGACGTGCTCCGGGTATCCGGGCCATGGGTGAACCTCCAGAGGGCCCAGGCAGTGGGCCACATATCCCACCTAACGCTGTTGCGTTTCAGTGCCCGACTGGAACAGGCGGCAACCGGGTCAACCTGCACACGGATCGACCGGCGCGGTATCATCCGTGCCCTGACGCACCTCTGTCCAGGAGTCACAGAAGTCCACGATGGTGTCATAGAACGAGTTGATGAAGCCGGCGACGATGTTGTTGGCCAACCCCACGCCGAGCTGCTGCTGGGTCTGCTGGCGCGTGAACGCGATGATCTCCGCCCGTGCTTCGTCTTCGCGGCGTAAGAACAACGCACAGAATGCATCCACGGATTCGACCACTGTGGCACAGTCGCCCACGCCACTGGGGTCGCGAGCTTCAGGCAGGAAAATCTCGCGTGTCACGACGAGTTCGCTGGGGATCCCCGCGGAAATATTGATTTCCCCGACAATGGGTACGGTGGTCCTGATATCAACCGATTGTGTGTCGCGATCGATCATGAGCGTGCTGTTTCCACCCCCGGTGGTGATCTCCCGAGGCACGGCAACATTGTTGACCGGCGGACCGAACTCAACTGTCCTGGCATTGGTCCCATCGCCCAGGGCCACCTGCTCGAGGGCAGTCCCGGAGTCGTTGAGTGTCAAAACAATATCGCTGCCACCATCCCGAACCACGGCGCCGTCCAACGGGTTCGCGCCCGATCCGGACTGGTAGGTAGCCGGGCTCGCTCCGCCTCCACAGCCGACAAGCGTTGCACACAACGTACTGGCAATGATAATCCGAGTCCTGATCCGAACCATGTTCGATGTCCTCCGCAGCCGACCGCAACCCAACCTCGGATCATAGGAGGGCGGGGACGGCCACTCAAGCCTCACAGCTGCCGTTTGCAGAGAAGTCGAGGAATTACCTTGCTCCACATGGCCTGCACGGAGTAGATTCACGGTGATGTCCGCGCGCATCTTCATCATCATTGTACTGTCGGCCACACACTTCGGTCCCGCGCAGCCTGCCCCGGCCAGTTCCCGGACGGACATGTCACAATCGTGCTGCTGTTGTACAGCAGGCCAGTGTGGGTGTGGCTGTGAAACACCAGACGGCTCCACGGATGGTGGTGCCCTGGGCAGTTGCGCATGCGGACGCGAGCCGGCGGTTCGCGAAGGCCTGGTGTCGCCGATTCGTACACTCCAACCACTCACGGTCATTAATTCGGGCGATGACGGCCAGGGCGCTCCACGCCCCGAAGCCCACTCAGATGTATTTCGCCCTCCTGCCGTTCTCTACGCCCTCTCAACGATTATCCTGCTCAATTGAATCCCGCTGCGCGCTGACGACGTTTCGATCAGTTCTCATTGCGCTCGGAGTTCAGTCCATGTTGCGTCATTCATTGTTCGCGCTCAGCTGTGCACTGTGCACGCTTGCGCTCGCATGCCACAAAGCTGACGTGCCCCGCACGCCTGCCCGTGCCCCACGAACTGTACAACACCGCGCCACACCGGCGCCGCCGTTGCCCGAAGACGAATTCGAGTTGAGCTCAACTGCAACCCTTCAGGACTACCTGGTCTACGCCGCGCTGAACAATCCGGGTCTCGAAGCTGCGTTCAATTCGTGGCAGGCTGAACTCGAACGCGGCGTGCAGGTCGGCGGCCTTCCGGATCCGCGGCTCAGTTATCGTTACTTCATCCAGGAAATCGAGACGCGCGTCGGGCCCCAGGAACAGGGTCTTGGAATGTCCCAGACGGTGCCCTGGTTGGCCAAGCTCGCGATCCGCCGCGACATGGCGGGGGAACGGGCCGAGGCGGCGCGCCTGCGCTACGAACAGAGCAAGCTGGCCCTGTTCCATGCCGTTCGATCCGCATACTGTGAGTACTATTATGTCTTTCGGGCCATCGCTGTCGTGCGCGAAAACCGCGACCTCATCAAGCAGCACGAAGCCATTGCCCGCACGCGCTACCGCACGGCGATGGCCACGCACCCTGAGGTCATCCGCGCTCAGGTCGAGCTGGGCAAACTGGAGGATCACCTGGCTTCGCTGATCGATTTGACCGCTCCCCTCGAGGGCCAGCTGAACGCCTTGCTCAACCGCCCGATCGCCATGGAGCTGCCCGAACCGACGATCCTGCCCGACCGCGCGCTGCGGGCGAACGACGTGGACATACTCGCATTGTTCGACGCGCATAATCCGCAACTGCAGGCCATGGACCATGAGGTGACCCGCGCCCAGATGGGCATCGACCTCGCAAACCAGTCGTACTTTCCGGACATCACGATTGGATTCGACTACACCGATATCGGTCGGGCTCGTCGGCCGCAGGCACAAGGATTCGGAAACCCCGCGGCGTTGTTCGGCGCGCGTAACATCGCGCAAGGCAATGGCGGTGCCATTGACGCCTATGCGGTCGGCTGGAGCCTGGCGCCCGGACAGCGTGCCCCGGACTCAGGTTCAGATGCGTGGATGGTCTCTCTGTCGATGAACATCCCAATCTGGCATGATCGCTACCGCGCCGAGAAACGCGAGGCACGAGCGCGGTACAACGCCACCTCGAACGCGCGCGCCGACCTGCGCAACATGCTGGCGACCAGCCTGCAAAGAGCGCTGTACGACTACCGTGATGCCGAGAGAAAGATCGACCTGTTCCGCGATACGCTGGTGCCCAAAGCACACCAGGCCCTGCGTGCCACCGAAGCGGCATTCCGCACTGGTCAGCTCGGATTTACCGACGTGGTCGATGCCGAACGCACCCTGCTCGAATTCGAGCTGTCCTACGAGCGCGCCCACGCCGACCGTGCAATCTATCTGTCACGCATTGAGACCATGGTAGGCCGGGCGCTACCATCCCCCCCCGCTCCATCATCAGACCTCTCACCACAACCCGAGCCCGAAGGAGAGCAACCATGAGTGCCTCCAATCACCTCATGACCGCCGTGCGGACCACAGGCCTGTTCGGGGCCGCGGCCTTGTGTCTGTGCGCCGGCTACTGGTTGCGCGGAGCGGTGACGACACCCAGTTCTGCAGACACGGCGCCTGCGCAGTGGACCTGTTCCATGCACCCTGAGATCCAGCGCAGCATGCCCGGTGCCTGCCCGAAGTGTGGCATGGCGCTCGTACCGGACCCAACGGGCCCCCGGCCACACAACGGTTCCCCCCGGCACTATGCGTGCTCCATGTTCTGCACGACACTCTCACAACCCGGACGCTGCCCGATCTGCGGTATGGACATGGTCGAGGTCGTCGTCGATGCGGCTGACGCGTCCGCCTCCACCGCCCGTCTGACCCTCTCGGAACGTTCGCGTCAGCTCGCTGACATACAGGTGCGACCTGTTGAACGGCGCTTCGTCGACACGGCCATCCGCATGGTCGGCAAAGTCGATTACGATGAGAGTCGTGTTCGCCACATCACGGCGTGGGTGCCCGGGCGACTCGATCGCATGTACGTCGACTACACCGGCGTACCCGTGCGGCCCGGAGATCACCTGGTGACGATCTACAGCCCGGAGTTGCTCACCGCCCAGCAGGAACTGCTGCAGGCCATCAAGGCCAGTCGCGACCTCGAACGCAGTGACGTCACCAGCGTTCGTGAGTCAGCACACCTGTGGATCGATGACATCCGCGAAAAATTCCGTCTATGGGGTATGACCGAGGATCAAATCGCCGACATCGAACGCCGCGATCAACCGTCGGACCACATGACGATTTACGCCCCGATCGGAGGCATCGTCATCGACAAGAACGCGGTCGAAGGCAAGTACGTTCAGACCGGAGCAAGGATCTACACGATTGCGGATCTGTCACGCGTATGGGTGAAACTCGACGCCTACGAGTCCGATCTCGAATGGTTGCGCTATGGCCAGGCCGTCCGTTTCGAAACAGAGGCCTATCCCGGGAAGTCGTTCACGGGCACCATCGCCTTCATCGATCCGGTGCTCGACGGGCGGACGCGCACCATCAAGGTCCGCGTGAATGTCGACAATGCGGACGGTCGGCTGAAGCCGCACCTCTTCGTCCGTGCGACCGTTGCAGTACGGATCGCGGAAGGCGGAATCGTGATTGACAATGCTCTAGCCGGCAAATGGATCAGCCCCATGCACCCGGAGGTTGTCAAGGACGCCCCGGGCTCGTGCGACGTCTGCGGCATGCCGCTGGTCCGCGCCGAGTCACTGGGGTTCTCGTCGGCATCGTCGGCCCGCGTCACGCCTCCGTTGGTCATCCCGGCGTCGGCCCCGTTGATCACCGGAACGCGCGCGGTCGTATATGTCCAGGACTCCGATGACGCGGCCGTCTATCGTGGACGCGAGATTACTCTCGGCGCCCGGGCCGGCGCGTTCTACATCGTCAGCGCCGGTCTCGAGGAAGGCGAACGCGTGGTCGTCAACGGGAATTTTAAAATCGACAGCGCCATGCAGATCATGGCGCGCCCCAGCATGATGACGGGCACACCTCCAAAGGTTGCCGCTCCCCCCGTGCACACTACTCAATCGGAGGTGGTCCCGACCGCTGAGTATCAAGAACGGCTCGATGAGCTCCTCGATGCCTACCTGGCGATCCAGCAGGCACTCAGTGCCGATCGTCTAACGGATGCGGTTGCCGCGGCCGAAACGATCGTGTCGATCGCAGCAGGTGATGATCACACAACAGGCCTGCCCTGTGGTGATTTGCGCAGTTCGGGGGCGCAGCTCATCGCCGCTGAACACATTGATCCCGCGCGCGCCGCATTCGCCCTGCTTTCCGAATCCATGATCGCCGTGGTGTCCGCCAGACCGGCGCACAGCCGCACGCTGTACCGCATCCACTGTCCGATGGCGTTCGATAACCGTGGCGCGGATTGGCTGCAGGTCGACATGTCTGTCACGAATCCGTATTTCGGGGCGACCATGTTGCGTTGCGGTACGGTCCGCGAAAAATACGGACTCGATCACGACGAACACGGGGCCAAGCCATGACTGACCATCCGGACACGCTGCTGTCACGAACGGTCCGCTTCTGCCTGCACAACAAGCTGATCGTCGTGCTACTGGTTGCGTTTACCGTCGGCTGGGGCGTCATGACCGCCCCGTTCGATTGGGATTTCGGCGGGTTTCCGCGCGACCCCGTACCGGTCGATGCCATTCCCGACATCGGTGAAAATCAACAGATCGTTTTCACGCGCTGGCCGGGACGTTCGCCACAGGACGTTGAGGATCAGATCTCATATCCTCTGACCGTCGCACTGCTTGGTGTCCCGGGCATCAAGACAATTCGCAGTTACTCGATGTTCGGCTTTTCGACGATCTACGTAATTTTCGATGAGGATGTAGAGTTCTACTGGTCGCGCTCCCGGATTACCGAGAAACTACTCAGCCTTCCCGCGGACGCTCTGCCTGCTGATGTTCAGCCAACCCTTGGACCAGACGCAACGGCCCTTGGCCAGGTCATGTGGTACACACTCGAGGGGCGCGATGCCGCAGGCCGGCCGCTCGGCGGCTGGGATCTCCACGAATTGCGCTCCATTCAGGATTGGCACGTGCGCTACGCCCTGATGTCCGCCGATGGCGTAGCGGAAGTCGCGTCGGTCGGTGGTTTTGTTCAGGAATACCAGATCGATGTCGATCCGGACGCAATGCGCGCTCACGGTGTCGCATTAGAAGACGTCATTCAGGCCGTCAAGACATCGAACGTCGATGTCGGAGCCCGGACCATCGAAGTCAATCGCGTCGAGTACGTCATCCGGGGCCTTGGATTCATCAAGAATCTCGGCGACATCGAAGACGCGGTCGTCACGGTGAATGACAACGTCCCGATATACATTCGTAACGTCGCCCGAGTCGCTCTGGGCCCGGCACTGCGCCGCGGAGTACTCGACAAAGGCGGCAGCGAGGTCGTGGGCGGCGTAGTCGTCGCGCGATTCGGCGAGAATCCCCGCGCCACCATCACAGCAGTCAAAGCCAAGATCGCCGAAATCTCCACCAGTTTGCCACGCAAGACGTTGCCGGATGGACGGGTCAGCCAGGTCACCATCGTACCGTTCTATGACCGCTCCGGATTGATCAACGAGACACTCGCTACTCTCGGCGACGCCCTCCTGCAGCAGATCCTGGTCACTGCGATCGTGGTCATGATCATGGTGCACAACTTGCGGACCTCCTTGATCATCTCCGGGGTCCTGCCCCTGGCCGTTCTGATGTGCTTCATTGCCATGCGTTATGTGGGCGTCGACGCCAACATCGTGGCCTTGTCAGGCATCGCCATCGCCATCGGCACGATCGTCGACATGGGTATTATCGTTTGCGAAAACATCCTCAAGCACCTCGACGATGCCGCAGAAGATGAAGATCGATTGGACATCGTCTACCGCGCGACCCGCGAGGTCGCTGGTGCTGTCTTGACTGCCGTGTCCACGACGATTGTCAGCTTCCTGCCGGTCTTTACGATGGAGGCCGCCGAAGGCAAATTGTTCCGGCCGCTGGCGTTCACCAAGACGTTCGCGTTGTGTGCCTCGATCCTCATCGCCCTGACCATCATGCCGTCGCTTGCCCACCTGATGCTGGCTCGGCGTCGAACGGCGGGTGCGCCCAGATGGTTGATCAGTGCTGGTTTGATTACGGCCGGCGTCGGCGCCGCCATACTGTTCAACTGGTACTGGGTGGCCGCTGCCCTGGCTGTGCTCGGGGGTGCGCGCGGACTCGCTCCATTCGTGTCGGACGCTGTCCAACGCACCGTTCGCAGATCGGCAACGGTGGTGTGCATCGCAGCGCTGACCGTTGTGCTGACCCACACCTGGGCGCCACTGGGACAGGATCGTGGCCTGCCCTCCAACTTCATCCTGGTCGCGCTGCTGGTCGGCGGCGTCCTCGGTTCATTCGCCTTTTTTCTGCGCGCGTATCCATATATTTTGCGCATCGCCCTGACGCACAAGATTGCCTTCCTGACGCTCCCTGTACTGCTCCTGGGCAGCGGTCTCATGGTGTGGCTTGGGTTCGACACGATGTTTGCGTGGTTCCCCCCCACAATGCGCGAGCATGCCGTGGCTCGATATATCGCCCACCGGGTCCCGGGGCTTGGCAAGGAATTCATGCCGCCGCTCGACGAAGGCTCATACCTGTACATGCCCGTGACCATGCCGCATGCCTCGATCGGCGAAGTCAGCGATGTTCTGGCCAAACAGGATATGGCCTTCGACATGATCCCCGAAATCGACTCCGCGGTTGGAAAACTGGGCCGCGCCGACAGCCCGCTCGATCCGGCGCCGCTGTCGATGATCGAAACCATTATTAACTACTCTGCCGAGTACCTTGTCGACGAGCATGGACACCGTCTGTTCTTCGCCCACGACGACGACGACATGGACGTGTTTCGGGACATCCGTGGTACGCCAGTTCGTGCGCCCGATGGCCAGCCCTATGTTCTCAAGGGACGTTTTGAACGTGATGCCGACGGACAGTTGATCCCCGATGAAGCCGGGCGCCCGTTCCGGCTGTGGCGTCCACCACTCGATCCCCGGCTCAACCCCGACCGCGTCGCGTGGCCGGGAGTACGTTCTCCTGACGACATCTGGGATCTCATCGTCGAGGCGGCCAGGATGCCGGGCACGACGACGGCCCCGCGGCTTCAACCGATTGCCGCTCGGGTGGTCATGTTGCAAAGCGGCATGCGCGCCCCGATGGGCGTAAAGATCAAGGGCCCGGATCTGGCGAGCATCGAGGTCGCTGGCCTCGCGATCGAATCGGCGCTCAAAGAGGTCCCGATGGTACTACCGGACGCGGTGGTCGCAGACCGCATCATCGGCAAACCCTATCTGGAAATCGACATCAACCGCAAAGCCATCGCGCGTTACGGCATCACATTGCAGGCGGTGCAGAATGTCATCGAAGTTGCCATCGGCGGGGAGCAGGTGACGACGACTGTCGAAGGCCGTGAGCGCTACCCCGTGCGCGTACGCTATCTTCGTGAGTTACGTGACAACATCGAGGCGCTCGAGCGCATTCTGGTCGCGGCACCCGACGGGACGCAGGTCCCGCTTGGTCAGCTCGCCGACATCGAGTATGTCCGCGGCCCCCAGGTCATCAAGAGCGAAGACACCTTCCTCGTCGGCTACGTCCTGTTCGACAAACGCAGCGGTCATGCCGAGGTCGATGTCGTCGAGCAGGCCCGCGCCCATCTGAATGCCAGAATTGAGGCGGGTGATTTGGACCTGCCGACCGGTGTCAGCTTCACCTTCGCAGGCAGCTATGAGAACCAGGTACGCTCCGAGAAAAAATTGATGGTCGTTCTGCCGCTGGCCTTGTTCATCATCTTCTTGATTCTCTATCTCCAATTCAGATCGATGATCACCACGGGCCTGGTGTTCACCGGTATCGCGGTGGCCTGGGCTGGTGGTTTCGTGCTGATCTGGTTGTATGGCCAGAGCTGGTTCCTGGACGTGGTGCTGTTCGATGAGAACATGCGTGATCTGTTTCAGGTTCACCCGATCAATCTAAGCGTGGCCATCTGGGTCGGCTTCCTGGCACTGTTCGGCATTGCCACCGATGATGGCGTTGTGATGGCCGCCTACCTCGATGACAGCTTTGCGCGGCGGGCACCCACCTCGACAGCCGAAATCAGAGCCGCAACCCTCGAGGCCGGCCAACGGCGTGTACGTCCGTGCCTCATGACGACAGCGACGACCATTCTGGCGCTGCTACCCGTCCTGACCTCTCAAGGGCGCGGAGCGGACATCATGGTGCCGATGGCTATACCGGTGTTCGGGGGGATGTTCGTCGAACTCCTGACGATGCTGGTCGTGCCTGTGGGGTACTGCGCAGTCCGTGAATTCCGCCGGCGCGATAACTCCTGATAGAGTTCACAGACGATCGCGTTGGTCAGGATGCCTTGGCGTATACCTCGCGCCACGAGGCGACCGGGCCGGTTTTCAATGTGAAAAGCTCGCCGGCATCACGCCAGATTTCGCCCACAGCGGCAAAGGTGTTTCCAAAGTGGTTCGGTGAAATCCGCATGCGATGGGCGGCGGTCAGCAGCGAGGTAATCTGCGTGCGTTTGACCTCCCAACGCGCGAACATCGGTGCCATGAGGCCGCCGAGACTCAGCCATCCACCCAGTTGCAGCTCGATCGAATCCGGCGCCAGCCCTGCGCGAAATGGTGCGTCCTGGGCACACACAGCCTTGCCGAAGTACTCAGGCAGGTGCCAATCGGCCAGCATTTCGGCCGTCAGTTGATTGTGATCGAGTTCGAAGATGCGCCGCTCGACGTCGGTGACTTTGGCCAGTGTATTGGCTCGCACGAAGTTCAGCACCTGGCCATACTCTCGCGGATAGACCGTAGCCATAGCCAGGCGGCCGACCTGGCTCAACAGCCCACACGTAAAGGCCTCGTTGGCGTTGAGGTCCCCCGTAGCCAATTGCCGGGCTGCGGCGGCGCGCGCCAGGGAATCGAGCCAGAAGTCATCGTAGTCGAACGTGTCGCAGCGGCCCTTCATGTTCTGGGATATGAGCGAATACCCCAACGACAGATTGACCACGGTGCGCATACCCAGCAGAATGATAGCCCTGTGCAATGATGCGATCTTATTGCTCACCCCAAAGAAGGCCGAATTGACAAACTTGAGGATGCGCGCCGCCGACGCCGGGTCCTTTTCGACAATCGCCGCAATATCGACGATTTTGGCCGATGGATCCTTGGCAATCTGCAACACCTCGAGGGCCACGCCGCTCGGTGACGGGAGTTCGCCAGTCGCTTTGATTCGCTCGAATACTGCACTCGCCATCTGTTATCCCTCCAGGATCTCCACCTACTGTAACATACCCATCCTGTCAGCCCTCCAATTTGCCGACATTGCCACGCTTGTTGATCGAGCGCTTCGCGTCCGCTAATGTAGCGATCCGGTGACAAGGGGCCTGATAGACGGATGATGCTCCACAACGAAACATTCCATTGCGGACGTCGTGCATTCACGCTTGTGGAATTGCTTGTCGTCGTCGGCATTATCGCTCTTCTGATCTCTATTCTTCTGCCAGCACTCTCGCGTGCCCGAGACCAGGGCAAGCTGATCAAGTGTCTGGCCCATATGCGCGGTACCGGTCAGGCTGCCGCAGTCTTCGCCAATGGGCACGACGACCATTTGCAGGTCGTTGCAGGTGAGGGTGGCGTCACACTTGCCGATCCCAATCGCTCGCGCTTTGAATACAACCGTGACCAGGAATTGTTGACCTGGCCGGTTGCTCTGGCTCAGGCAGCGGGCATCGGCTATACCGAGAACTGGGATTGGGGTGTCCGCGCTTCCAAGTTTGCGGACGCCAAGCAAAAAGAGAAGTTGATCGCCGACGATTCGGAGATGATGACCTGCCCGGGCGACGCGGTGCGCCTGTCCAGCCCGTTTTATCCGCGCAATGAAGGCGCGAATGACGGCCTCAAGGGCGAGGGCGATCCGGACAACCCCACGTCACCAACGGGCAACGATCTGGCATACTGGGGCTACCTGAGTTTCGGGATCAACGAAGACATCGTCGGCGTGGACGGCACCGTGGCGTCGTGCTGGCGGGCCGCGCCTGAGGATGATGGCACGTGGGTCGAGTGCAAGGGCTCATTCAACTATCCACCAACGCATCCGTGCGGGCGCAAACGCAGCGGACACCGCCTGCGAGGAAATCTCGATCGTGTATTCGCCCCCTCGCAGGTCGGGCTGATCTTCGAGACGGGCCCAGAAACGATCAGTCAGTATGCCTCGATGCGCAACTTCGATGAGTTTGCCAATCTGCTCATCAGTATGGCCGCAGAGGGGCCCTTCCTCGGCGACTCTCAACAACAGTACCCGTCCCGCATCCCCAACAACCGGCACATGGACAAGCGCGTCAACGTACTCTTTGCCGACATGCACGGCGAGACGATTCTGCCCATCGCGTTCGACACGGACAATTTCTACAACAAGGAATTGCCGTCTGAATACACTCCGCGCGTGCGCGTCTCACCCTACGCGTTCCACGAAACCGACCCGCCCTAGCACGTCGTAGCGCGTTGAAGAAAAAAACGGGGCTTTCACGCCGCACTGTGACCACGAAGCACTTTCTCACCAAGCCTGTCAGGCCACCATTCGACCGGCCTGTAGACTGACGTCGCCGGCTCCGACCGCGAACCCATCCCCAAAATGACGTGTTTTCCTGACCAGCGATCAATCCCAGGCGGTGGTCGTGCGCTCACGCGCCCAGGCGCCGGCGCGCACAACGGTTTGCCTGTCATGGCATTACATGACCTCATGGTGGATTCCTGCCAAACGGCATCGCTCGTGCCTGAACTCCGGACAAGGGCCTGCTGCCTGACGGGGGGGCCGCGATGTTCTTGTCGATTTTCTCGCGCTCATGCACAAAGGAAACAGCCTCATGAAAGCACGTCACCTCATCATACTGGCCACCACTTTCACTCTGGCGAGCGCCGGGTTATACGCCGCAGAGCGCGATGTTCAAATTCGCTCTGTTGATCTTGATGCAGGTGTCATCGAGTTGCACAACTTCGGAACCACGGATGAAGACCTGACCGGCTACCGGTTTTGCACGCACGACGAAGATCAGATTCGTCAGTACAGTGCTGCAGTTGGGTTCACTGGCGTGACCATCGAAGCCGGCACATCGTTGTTCGTGCACTTCAACAACGATGCCCCGGGGGGAACTGATACGATCGACCGCAGTACGCTCGGTGGGGTCTTCGCCATGCCGCTCGATCAGGGCCCCTATGGGATGGGATTGTACTTTCCTCCCGTCATGTTCGGTGATGGCAACACTATTGCTGATCACCTGCAATGGAGCATCGACGCCGTGCACGACGCGTCGGCAGACGAACGTTCAGACGAAGCAGTAATCGGCGGCGTGTGGGTCAATGAGTCGATGTGGATCGCAACACAGAGTGACACCAGCCGCATCCGTTTACTCGACGATGGTGGTGGTGTCTTGCACGGGCCACTCGACTATGTGGCCCAACCGGCACCCACGCCCCTTGACGACCCGATCCCCGAGGCCATCGCGACGGGAATGACCATTCGACTCGAACCGCTGGCCACGGGGCTGACTGCACCGAACTGGGGGACGTTCGCTCCGGGAGACACGTCACGTCTCTTCGTTACTGATCAGGCTGGCATATTGTGGGCCGTCGATCTGTCGACCGGAACGAAGACCGTGTTCCTCGATGTCAGCGCCGATCTGGTCGCGCTCGGGGTGTTCGGTCCTGATTCCTTCGACGAGCGTGGGCTGCTCGGCGTTGCATTCGACCCGGAATTCGCAACGACAGGACTGTTGTACACGTACACGTCCGAACCCGTCACCGGTGTGGCCGACTTTTCCACCATGCCGCCGGGTGAGAGCGCGGACCACCACAGTGTCGTCACCGAATGGACAGTCCCCGATCCAACCAATCCGGCATCCGTCGTAGACGGCGGCAGCGCACGCGAGCTCATGCGCGTCGACGAGCCACAGTTCAATCACAACGCCGGCGCTCTGACGTTTGGGCCTGATGGTCTGCTCTATGTTGCTTTGGGCGATGGGGGCGGCGCGGATGATCTCGATGGCCAGGAATTCATCGGTGCACCGATCATTGGACATGGCACTGGCAACGGCAGGGACCCGGGCAACATCCTCGGATCGGTCATCCGCATTGACCCGACCGGAACCAACTCCTCAAACGGGCAGTATGGTATTCCTGCTGACAACCCGTTCGTCGGCATGCCTGGATTTGTCGAAGAGATCTTCGCTTATGGGCTTCGAAACCCGTTCCGCATTGCCTTCGATCCTGCGACGGGCGATTTTTATGTCGCCGATGTCGGCCAGAACGACATCGAAGAGATCAACATCGTCAACGCCGGCGACAACCTCGGCTGGAATGACAAAGAAGGCACGTTCTTCTTCGTGCCCAATGGAAACGATCCAGGATTCGCCACCGACATCGATCCGGGAACCGCGGTCGGGGCGGTCGATCCGATTGCCCAGTACGATCACGACGAAGGCATCGCCATCGTCGGAGGATTTGTCTACCGCGGATCGACGATACCGGATTTGGATGGGCGCTACTTGTTTGGTGACTTTGCTCAGACATTCTCGAACGACGGCCGCCTGTTCTATCTCGATGATGCCAACCAGATCCTCGAGTTCGATCTTGAAGACCAGGACAACTTCGGACTGTCTCTACTCGGTTTCGGCCAGGATTCCAATGGAGAAATCTATGTCCTGGCCAACAGCACAGGCATCCCTTTCGGCGATACGGGTGTGGTCCTGCGAGTGGCCGCCCCGCAGAACACCTGCAGGACGTTCGACGACTGTGCAGACACCGATCGCGACGGCATCCGTGATGACAACTGTGTGTTCTGGTCGTGTGTCGACAGTGCTTGTGTCGGGACCGACATTGTCTTCGCGGACATGGGTGGCCAGTTCGGCGATTGTGATCCGGATGGGACCTCGGACGGCAACGACCGTTTCCTGGCATTGAACTGCTTTGCCAATGTCGACAACAACGGCGCAGCGCCATTTCCATGCGAAAACGACTCCCCGAATGCGCTGAATGTCGACGCGGGCGGCCAGTTCGGGTCATGTCTGGCCGACGGCGTGTGCGACGGCAATGACGCGTTCGCTGCCCTCGCCGCCTTCGCCGGCGAGAGTTCGTGCACCTGCCCGCTCGATCCGTCTCCGTCCACGCCTCAGCAGCCACGCGTATCCGGATCGACCCGTCTCGCGCTGATCGCAGAGCAGACACGCGTGCGTCCCGGAGCGCTGTTCACGGTGGACGTCGTTCTCCAGAACGCGGTCGAGGATCTCAGAGGGTATCAGTTACACACGACGGTCAGCGGTGGCCGCCGCTGTGCATTGGAGCTGGTCGACCTGGCGATCACCGAACGCAAGGATCACGTGTTTTCGGAAGTGGACCACTGGAGTGCCTTCAACGTGCACACGCAACAACTCGTCGCAGGCCTGGACAGTGCCGGCATTGCGACGGGAGACGCGACCTACCTCGCCACCCTTACTTTCCGTGCCCAACGCGACGCCGTGGGCTCGTTCATCATTGATCTCCTCGCAGATTCCACTGATCCAGCACAACGGACCTACATTTTTGGTTCGAACCAGTCGCAGATCATCGTCGAAGCAGTCGACCCCGCGGTCATCACAGTCGTACCTACCGTGCACAAGATAAACCGACTCCGTGATCAGCGTCGCTGAGGTCTCTGTGCTGCAAGGTGTCAAGCACGACCGGCCTCGGCCGGCTGGCCGTGACCAGCCGCCCACCGCATACAGCTGCTCAACCACGTGTGGTTCTTCAGCCCAATCTGTGCAAGGCAAGTAGCTCTTCTTCCTGGTAACTCCGGAGATGTCAGGGTCCCCTGCCAGGGGCCCGCGGCGGGCGAGGACGGCGATGGCCCTCCTGCGCCCCATTGGTCAATCATGTCGTCATGCGGCAGCGCCACCATCCCAAGCCGAAAAGGACCATGATTCTTGCTGAGAACACAGATGTGATTGACGTACGCCCCCCGGGCGTGCATCATGAGCAGGTCTTCCAATTACAGGAGCTGCTCCATGACACGTTGGACACTGACAGGCATGTTGATTCTGGCGAGTTCGTCAACCGCGCGAGCAGGCAACGCGACGACGGACTTTGAATTCACCGACCTCAGCGGCGCCTTCAGCATCGGCGCGGCGTCGTTCAGTGGCGGCCAGGTGCAAAGCATTGGTTTTCCTGAATTGTATCACTCCGGGAGTAACTCATGGATGATCGTACCCAACGAGCCGGGTGTGATCACTTTCGATCCACCAGCGATCAACGTCATGCTGTTCCTTCGTGACCAGAGCTCGGCGAACATGGGCATGGTCACCGTCGAAGATACCATGGGAGATATCATTGGCACATTTGCAGCCGACAGTTTCGAGTGGATCGAGGTCAGCATTCGGATCGAAGATGGCGCGCGCGCCGGTCCAGCGCATCACGGTCGACAACAACGGTGGCGCCGGCTTCACCGTGATCGACGATCTGACATTCCGGACTGCCGAAATCACCGAAATGCCCGGCGATGACATGCCCGATGATGAAATGCCTACAGACAATGGTGTAGATGACGGCAGCATGGATGACGGTGGCATGGTCGCAGTCACCCCCATGGCCTGTGGAGCCATGTCACTCGGCCCCCTGTTCTGCCTGCCGTTGGCACTGCTGATGCTCCGCCGCCGCCGCACTTGAGAGAGTCCCGCGGGACCGTCCCCAGATATCTCACCTCCGCGCTCATCCCGAATATTTGTGGTTCTTCTGCAGAATCTGTGGAAGCTAAATAGCTCTCTCGGCTTCTGACTCTGGAGCTGGCCAGGGATGCCCCTTGCGCCCGCCCCCGTCATCGTCGGCCATGGGCCCTCCGGGCCCGGTCTGCGCGACCGACGCTGACGGCGACGGAGCTCCAGGGGCTCATCGGCGATCGTGTTGTGAATGAGCATCGGTCGAAGCCCGAAGAAATGTTGTTGCTTCACACGACGTGCGTGGCCATTTATCACGCACTTGGACACCTGCCCCAACCACAACTCGACCACAGATTCTGCTGAGGAGGCATATTTGTTTGCGCCTCGAACCAAACTGCCCGTCTGTTCTTGTGACGTCGGGTCGTTGTTGGCCCGATACCGGAACACCTGCTCAAGGAGGACACTTCATGTTCCACACGCTATCCCACCGAATGCGGGTGGCCTGCGTCGGTACCTTGCTGCTGTGCCATACGGGCTGCATGGCCAGCTTCGAGGACATCCGGACGACGGAGACCAGAAACCAATTCGATGAAAATGGCAATCCGATTTCGCAAACGACGACCATCGGCACGAAGGGCGGAAGCACCATTGAAATCGATGACCGGGTCATCGATGTCTTGCAACTCTTCCCCCGTTTTCGTCCGATCTATGTCCCGACGCAGCCGCCTGCCGCCATCGAACAACCTCCCCGGCAGGACAGAGCACCACAGGTCAACGCCAGGACACCACAACCGACCTCGATCTTGAATTACTTCGAAATCAAAGCGTTCCTGCTGAGCTTCATGCCCGGCGCGATCACCATCGACGACTCGGACTGGCTGGACTTCGAAGTCGTATGGAATGTTGAGTTCCATGACACGGCACGCGTCACGATCCTGGACACATTCGAGCATGCCACCTTCCCCAATGACCGTACTCTGTCCTACGCGGGACCCGCCCCGGAAGGCATCGAACTCGCAGCCCTGCTGGGATTGCGCGAACTGTCGATTCCAGCCGAACTGGGATCGATTACATGGTTCGATCCGGGGTTCAGTCCGCCGGCGTTTGTAGAGTTGTTCACATTGCTCATCGATGTGCAGACCGACACGGTCACTCTCAACGGGATCGAAGTCATGCAGCTGGGCTCAAACGCGCATGCGATGAATCCCTGACAAGACTTGTGTTCAAGGAGGAACATCATGAAATCTGCTTCCAGGTACACGATTACACTCGTCGCCCTCGCGGGCCTGGCCCCGACCGCGTGCCGCGTGCGGCAATGCGACGTGCTCTACGATGAATTCTCGCCGATCCTCGCGCCCGACGGACTGCCGGACGGCTTTACCACGGAAACCGTCCTGGGCGAGACCCTGACGCTGCGGATCATCGGCAAGTTGTGGAACCCCGATCCCCTGCAGTTCCACCCGCTGCTGGGCGGCCCGGTGAACCTGACTGTCCCGAACGGCGGGGCGCGTCGACCCCAGGCCAACCACCCAGATCTGCTCATGGGATTGAACTATGTGCGCTTGAACGATGTGGACATCACACTCAGCCCGACCAAGACGGCGATCGACGACAGTGACCACCTGGACTACCGGGTTGCGTGGCATCGTCCCCTCTCGACGTCTGCACGCACACTGCTTTCGAACACGTTCGAGTTTGTCGAGTTCCCCAACGCGTTTGTGTTGAAATATGCCGGGCCGGCGCCGCAGGGTTTCGACCTGGCAGCGGCCATCGGCATTCGCCAGGCGGAGATGAACATCGATTCGGCTGACATCGAACTGGAGACTGATGATGACTGGCCGGCCCTGGTCAACGCATTCCTGGTGTCTATCGATCCCAATGCCGACACGGTCATGATCAATGGCATCACCGCTCTCACGCTCAGTGAAGACGCCCACGTGCTGGATTGAGCTCGCCGGGGGGCGAAATGCGCATCCGGCACGCTTTCATAGAGACGGGGCACGCCACTCACAGGGCGTGTCCCGTCCCTCCGATGCGGGCTTCTTCCAGAAGGCACCAGGAAACCTGCCTGCGGAGCGTGGGCAGGGCTACCGCGCCTTGCGGATCTCGAGTCGGAAGTCGCTGGCGGTTGCATCCAGCGCATTCGCTTTCAGCTGAACGCGCGTCCGCGCGGGCATCGTTTTGTAGTGCCAATCCGGATCGGTTTCCAACCACTTGCCAACGCCATCAATGAAGATGAAGCGATACTGTATGTTGAGATCTTTTCGTGACCGGTCACTGCGCACGGCCACCGTCGCCTCCAGCGGTGGTCCCTGATCGATGACGACATCCGAGACAAACACAGTGTTCTCCAGACCATCCAGGACGGCCACGCGTGGGTATTCCGTCGGAAGCACACGGTCGGTCTTGCCGGCCGGCGGGGCATGGGTACAGGCACAGACGCACAACATCAGGGCAATGGTCGTGAGGCGTTTCATGACATACTCCTTCCAGACGGGTCACCGCGCTGAACGCGCCACTGACCCGCTTGCGATCAATTGTTGCATTCGCTTACGCACCATCCGGCTGCGCGGGGCATGCCGGGCGTGCTCCTGGCCGAACAGGCGGGCGTACCCCGTCGTCCCCGGAAGAGGACACAACAGCGAAGTGCCACCCTCGAGCACATGCACGCCAGTCTGCGACAGCTGGTCATCGGCCACTTCGAGAACGATACCCTCGGCACGGTACATCTCACGCAACTCGTCGAGGGTGACGTCCTGCAGGTGACCTCTGCTCTGGTAATACGCCAACACCTCGTGCGTGGGCGTTCGAACACATCGTCCCCCGAGAATGTAGGGCAGATCATCGCCGTCCACGACCTGGTCGTAGTGATCGTTGGCGTAGTACACGTGACCTGACACTGCCCAGGGCTGCGGCACATGCGAAGCCGGCACGCGTACGTAACGCAGTTGCACACGATCGGGCGCAATCGGCGGCGACACACCGGCCAGCCGAATGCACGGCTGTGCCGACCCCACCCGCAATGCGATGACCGAGTCGGGCTGCGCGAGAGTTAACGGCACGACGTACATACGTTGTGGAAGAATCTTGCAGTACTGGACGTCGGCCGCAGCGGTCGCCTTGTTGTAAAGGCCAATTGCAGCGATGATTGCACCGACGAGCTGAACGTCATTGTCTCCAAAGGCGACCATGGCTCCGCCTCCGGCCAACATCAGCGTCCCCAGCGTGCTCTTGGCTTTGCGCACATCCTCGATGCTCCGCCATTTGTGGTCGGTTGCGAGCGCATTGAGGTCGCACGCTACGGGCACGCCCCCGGCATGGCGCCCATTCACTTCGACGCGCAATTGTTCCGTCCCACTGGGCCATCCGCGCGCTTGCCGGTAGTCGGCGAAGACATTGTCCGGGCCATGCCCGTACTTGGTCGGCCCGAGACCGTAATCCACGACCAACACCGTGTTGTACTGTCCGGACTGAATCCGATCGACCACTGGCCGCAGGGCAGGGTTAAAGCGCACCGCACTGGCAAAATGCTCACGCGCCTCAGCAGCACGATCGGAATCTCTGAACCCCAGGACAGCGTTCGCCACGCCGGTAATGAGGTAACCCGGTACGAAATTGGTCCGCGCCGCCGTGTATTGCTCGAAGTAGTCGCGGCCATCGTGCTGCTCTTCCCATTCTGCTGCTTCCTGCGCCAGCGCCGCGGCGGTACCCTCGGCGGCGTCGAAATCCTTTAGCAGGAACAGGGCGTTGAGGCCCGCCGACCGCGCGCTGTCCCACTTATCACTCATGGCCTTCTGCACCGCAACGTACGTGAACATCATGGCCTGTTCGAAAGGCTCGCCTTTCCAGAACTTGACACCTTCCCACAGAACGACACTGGCGATGGTCTTGTCTTCGTTGATCCCCTGAGTGCGCAGGATGTCGAACATTTGCTCGGCCAGCGGCTCGGCCGCCTCGGGCAGGCCGTCTGCAAGATTCACGAGCATGAGGTACATGCGGTGGTACATGTACTGGCGGCTGGACTTACTCGTCTCGAGTTTGCCGCTCAGGCTTGCACGCGCTTTGCCATATGCCCCGCGCTCGACCTGCCCCACCAACGCGGCGGCGGGGTCCGCACAGCCGGCAAGGCCCCCCAGCAGAAGGGTCGCGGTCATGATGATGCGGACGGTGACGCAGGACCGGGTCCTGTGCTCACGCGCACGACATCTTCGGAACAACATCCGTGAAGCGGCATCCTGCAGGCCGGGCCACCGAGTGTTGTCGCACGTTCTGTTGGCGCTATCGTTCACCCGTTCTCCTGCTCACTCCGCGTGTCGGCCCCCGTCGACACCACGTCTACGGGGTCAGTCCCACGCCCGCCCACGCGCCCAGCGTTTGAATTCGACCTGCGCGCTCCACACGACTTCCCCGCCGGCGAGGGCGGTCAACTCACAGTCGAGTAGATAGGCATCGGTGCGGTCCCGCGCGGTGGTCCTCACGACAGCGCGGATCGTTCCATCCATGACATGTGTCGGCGCACGACTGGAGAAGGCATTCTGGTCATCGATCTCACCCATCTTCCGGGCGTCCCTGATCTTGTCGGCAGGGATCACGAAGACGATATTCTTCCTCGTGCGCAAGGAGTGATCCAGCGCGTCGCGGACCTTGGCCATCAAGTACCACTTTTCGCCATCCGACAGCATGTCATGCGAATAGTCGGTCACCCGCTGGATGGCAACAACCATCTCCGGCGAGCCTGGTCCGCGTTCGGCGAGAAATCCCTGGACCATCGAACCGCGCAGCGCATCAGCAATCCCCGTGGCCATGAACTCGAAATCATCCACGTTCAAGCGCGTCGAGCGAGGTGTTTGGCATCCCGCGACACACGCGGCAAAGCCAGCAATACACATCATGGCTCGGGCCACGGCTGTTCTCTCAGATGCGGCCGTACTTGACCTCGTACTTCTCAGAGAAGACTTCTGCCCCATCATCAGCACGCGTCAAATTGAACGAGACGTAGTACAACTCGGTTCCGTCGCGATGCACACCAAATGCCTTACCATTGAGGTAGTAGAAGTGTTCCATCTCTGCCCGCTTGACCGGCGCAGCCGATTCGCCATATTCCCTACGGTTCAACTCCTCGACCTGCTGACGGCTGGCCACGTACTTGACATTGTCACGCCAGATCGGGCTCTTGTGCAGCTTGTCCTTGATCCGCTCGCGCAGATACTCGAAATCAGTCCGCGGCATCGTTCCGGACTTGTTATCGATGGAACCGAATACCACCCAAACGCGCACGCTCGGATCGACGAACTCCTCGTTGATCAGGCGGTTCATGTCACGGACGAGCGACTGCCCTACGACATCGGAGGCAGACGCGAGGTCGGTGGTGGTCATGCCCGGAGCCTCGCGTTCGGCAGGTGTCGTGGTGTGCACCGGCACGCGTCCACGCGGCTTGTCACACCCCCCGACCAGCATGATGCTCCCGATTACTCCGAGCGTCCCACATAGACTGAGTCTTCTCATTTGTACACTCCTCTGGCGGACCCGCAACGGGAGCCCCGCCGGATTGGTTCGCCTCGCGGTAGCAACCGCGCAAGCGCCTCCACGCACCTGGTTGAATAAACTGAATCTTGGCCGTACCACGCCCTGGTAAGCTCCTCCATGTTACCATGCCGGGACACTCGGGACCATTTTCGTGCATCCGCGAACGAGTCGATTGCGTGTACTGCAGTGTCGAACGACAGCGCGACCCACATCTCCGATTCGCGAACCGTGATCCTCTATTGACGCCGCAATCATGCCGCAACCACCGGTGCGCATCCTGTCATCACAGCGTGGCTGGATTGTTGAAACGCGGGCCGAGCTGGTTTCGACGGATGCGGTCCTGCACAAGTTCCACTGCCGCAACACGCTGATTCTGGCCACGACCGCTCCAATTGCCCGAACGCCCGTGTGGTGCGCGGCCCATGACCGGATCACCGGATCCCCAGCTCGCGACGGGACCGAATCACATAACACCTTTACTACAAATATCTTACATACGACGCCATGGGTTTTGATTTGGGATCACGTCACCCTATTCATTATGATGGCGCTCACGAGACCACCGTATTGGGCAACGTAACTCGATCGCAGCCAAAGCCCAATTCGACCGACGCGGCGCTGCAACGCATGCGGTCAGCGCTGCCGCAAGTCTGGCGGAACAATTGCGCATCTGCTTGCGCTGGAGACTTCATCCATGATTTCACGAATCCATAGATGGGCCGTCCGCGGCACGGCCGTGACAATCTGCGCGGCACTCACAGTGATCCCGGGGTGCGGTGGCGGTTTCCTCGGTCTCGAAGACTACCAACGTGATTTCCTGTTCGGGATCGGCGCTGTGGCGATCGACCTGCTCGGCGGCGGTGACGTGTTGCAACCGGGGCAGGAGGCCCCCACTGTTGGCCCACAGGGCCCCGAAGGACCTGCGGGCCCGGCTGGACCATCCGGTCCCACGGGTGCGACTGGACGTGATGGTGATCGCGGGGCGCCTGGCCCGACGGGCCGACCGGGCGACGACGGTGTGGACGGAGCGCCGGGAGCGCCGGGCACCGACGGCATCGATGGCCAGGACGGCACGTCCGGACAACCCGGCAGCATCGGCCCGCCTGGAGCGCCCGGTGCTCCAGGTCCTACGCTGTGGACTGTTTTGATCGACCGCTTCTTCAGCATCGAGGGTGGTACCTACGATGGACTCGAACTGCATCGTGGCGCCGATCTGCCCACCGTGGAAATCCTCGAACCCGCTATCGGGGCGTGCGGCGCTGATACCGTTGGTGTCGCCGCTTTTGTGGTACCCGTGGGGCCGCGTTATGCGGGTCACGCTGCGACCATGCGTTTGTATTTCTGGCGCACAGGCGCGGGGGGTGAACCCGGTTCCTGTTTCGCTTTTCGTCTCGACGCTTTCCGCGCCCGCCATGGTCTGGGCATCGAGGTCCTGGGAGCGCCCAACTCAGTACGGATCGACGATTCTGCTGCAGGGACCGATGGCGCCTTGATCGTCGTGGATCTGCCACTGTTCGAAACAGGGCTTGGTCTGGCGCGCGACCTGCAGGTCGCCGACCTGCTGGCGTTCGAAATCAACGCTCTCGATGAGTTCCAGGACAACGGTTGTTATGCCCTGCTGATCGTCGAGATCTTCGAGTCCGCCCCCGGCGTGGCGAGCATCCCGACTCATGCCGTGATCTACCCCGAGGGCGCTCCCGTCGGATGTACGATCGATTGCAACGACAACGGGATCGACGATTTCGTGGAAACGGATCCACTGACGTGTTTCGAGAACGCCGAACTGTGGCCGGCCTGTCGGGACTGCAATGACAACCGCATACCCGACGTGTGCGAAATCAGCAGCTGCGACGGCAGTGCAACGTGTGTCGACTGCAACCAGGACGGCATCCTCGATACATGCCAGGAGATCGTCGCGGAGTGCTGTTCCGATGATGAGTGCTCCGACGGCCTGTATTGCACAGGTATTGAGTCGTGTGCGGAGGGCCTGTGCCTCCCCGGCGAATTACCGTGCGCGCCCGGTCAAACCTGCGACGAAGAGTCTCAGCGCTGCACGGGATGCGCTAGCGACAGTGATTGTGCAGACAACAGTCTATGTACGACCGATCTGTGCGTCGCCAACGTTTGTCTGCACGACCCGCTCGATGTCGACGATGGCCTGTTCTGCAACGGAGTCGAAATCTGCGATGGCCTCACCGGTGAAGTCGAATCCTCTGGTGACCCGTGTGTCGGGACGACGCTGCCCGTCTGTGACGAAGCCACCGATAACTGTGTCGGTTGTTTGGTCGACGACGATTGCGTCGACGCATCTGGCTGTGCAACGAAGGCGTGCGTCGAGCACATCTGTGTCTTTACGCTCATCGATAGCGATGATGATGGAGTTCCGGAGTGCATCGATTCCTGTCCTGACAGCCCTGAATTCGCAGCCGTCGACGAATCCGGCTGCGCAATTCGCTGCGGCACCTCCCCCGCCGACATCGTGTTCATGCTCGACCGCACCGGCAGTGTCAGTATGGACCAACGCGAGGCCGAGGCCCAGGCTGCGCGTCAGTTGCTCTTCATCTTGAGCCAATCGGATGTCGACCACTTCGTCGGCATTGGTCGATTCGGTGATGATGTCAACGGTGGCCTGGAGGCCGAAATCCTGCAGAGCAGATTGAACATCAACCTTCGCGAGAATTTCGTGCTGCTCGACAGCACCATTACTACGGGGTTGGCCGACACCAGCGAGGTCGGAACGAACCTCCAGGACGCCATTGCTGTCAGCGCAGCGGAGCTCGCTGACGGTACGAATCCAACCCGGATCATCATCTTGATCTCGGACGGTCTGCCGACTGAGGGCTCGCCGGATCCTTCGAGCGGAGCGCTGGCCGCAGCGGCGGCCGCCAAGGACGCTGGAGCGATCATCTTCACCATCGCCTACGACGCAGCCGGCGACTGCCGTAGCGGCGATGTCGAGAATCGCGCACTGCTGGCGGCTGTGGCCAGTGACGGGTTGGATCGCATGCCGTCGGATGATGACACCGATTGCACCGCTGGCGTGGATGGTCTCGAGGCCCGCTTCGAAAACCTCGACAGCGATTTCTTCTTCATCGCCCCCGATGCGGACACGATCGGTGAAGTGTTCGTGCTGATCGCCCAGGTTCTGGTTGAACTCTGCCCGGACGATGGCGACCCGGACACCGTGGACACCTGTGATACGGGGTTCTGTTTCAATATTCCACCACAGTAGATCCTGAGCGGACATGACGGTTGAAATGAAGCCAGATCCACGGGAATATGGTGGAGGAGGAGTCAGGATCCCGCTTTCCAAGCATTCCGTGATCCCTGCCTGACGAGCCCGCCGATGCGATCAGGAAACTGCGCGGCGGCGGCCGATAAGAGAACTATCGGAAGAGGTCTGCGCCCTCCTTCGGGGCATTCGAGACGACAGGTCCGGTCGTTGCCGGCACGCTGTCACACCAGAGCATGAGCCACAACAGAGCGAAGACATAGATGTCCCCTGGTCGTACTGCCGCCGTTCTCTTCTGCATCGCCCTGGCCCTGCGGCTTGGGTTCTGTTTCGTCGTCGCGCCGGCCGCCAATCTGGACGTGGGCCCACACAATTCGGGATTCTATACCTCGTCGGATGGCTACATCGACCTGGCCGTCAACCTCATCGAATATGGCCGCCTGACATTCGATCCTGACGTTCCCAGTACCGTCCATCGCGGTCCGATCTTCCCTGCTGCCATCGCGGTGCTGTACCGCTTCATGGGCAACGTGGCACACGCAACGCTATGGGTCAACTGCATATGTGGCGCACTGGCCAGTGTGCTGATCTACGGCGTTGCCCTATTGTTCTATGAGCGCCGTACGGCCTTGTGGGGTGGCAGCGTCGCAGTGTGTTTCCCTTTACCGATCTACTATTGCGCCAACGCATACTCGGATATTGTGCTGACGTTCCTGATCGTCGCCATGATCTACGGCGGCCTCCTGATTCTGCGCAAACCAACCCTCCTCCGGAGCCTCCTGACCGGCGTGATGTTTGCTGCCGCCACCTTGACCAAAGCCACGGCCCTGCCGTTCACCGGGCTGTTGGTGGTGGTGGCCCTGTTCAAGGACCGGCGGAGCATCGTTGGCGCGCTCATAGCTGCCGGCGTCGGCCTGGGGCTGATCAGCATGTGGACCGTACGGAACTTCACTGTACGGGACCAACTTGTCCTCGTCTCGGGTGGCGGCGGGTTCAATCTGTTGGTCGGCAACTTCATGATCGAAACCTCGGGCGACACGGATTTCGTCTTCAAGTATGGCGTGCAAACTGCACTGGACCGGGTCAAGCGCGATCATGACGTTACGATCACCCGCGACGACCTGCGGCCGGGTGGTCACTACGACGTCGATCCAGTCATGGAGCAGTACTTTTCTGATTCTGCGATGATGATGATCAAGGATCGTCCGGCCCTGCTGCTGCGCAAGCTGATCGTCAACACCTGGCGATTCATGTCGTGGTCCTCGTCACGCCAGAAATCGATGGTCAATTTGATCATCAACTGGCCGGTGTGCATTCTGGGGCTGATCGGGCTGTATGGCGTACGCACAACCGCACCCCTCGAAGCGGCATGGGTGTTGACGTTCGTCGTGGTCTACGTTGGACTTTATGCCCTGATCATCGTCAGCTCCTCACGCTTCTGCATGCCGGTGATGCTCATGCTCATCCCCTTCGCCAGCGCCACGCTGTTGCGCTGGATATCGCCGGACTCCGAAGCGTACGCCAAGCCACAGCGGCGCAACACCTAGCCACGCAATTCATCGACATGGCAGCACAAAAGAAAAAGCCCGCCGATTGGCGGGCTTTTTCCCACGGGAATGGAACGGTGGGGACTATGGGATGAACCCACCGTCGCGATCGGGCGCTTTGCGGAATGTGAAGGCCGTGCGCCCAGCTTGCAGAGTCCATTGAAGCAACTTCCCCTCCGGAAGCCCTCCTCGGCCCGTTCAACGGTCAACCTGCCGGCCGACCACCAAGGTGCAGCGACACAACACCCTTCGCAGTGCCTGCTCCTGACAACACCGCATTGGATGCTACGTATAGGCCAGCCGGCAGGATGATCATTGAACGGATCAAACCATGACTCTTCTACTTAGAGGTCTGTTCTGCTGGGCAACCGAACATGTCAAAAACGCCAGAAGCCCCCTCTCGCGGCCTAAGCGGCGCCACAGGACGACGTTGGGACGCAAAAAATATTTTGCTGACACCGGCCGGATCTACACATTCGGCGGCTGACCGGTATAATTCGCTCTTCCTGTCGAGCACCTTGAACGACACCGAGGAGGGCCCTACCGTGGCCGGTCCCAGACGCACCGCATCGCGTAACGTCGACATCATCGACCTCATCATTCGCAACGCCGACAACGTGCACCGTTATCTCGAATCGCGTATTTCGAAACAGTATCGTGACGTGGTCTTCCCGGAGGACGTGCGCCAGGAAGTGTGGAAAGAAGCACTGCGCAAACCGCCCGAGCGCTTCGATGACTTCACCAGGTGGCTGATCGGCGTCGCGCAGCGCAAACTCTTCGATGCACTCAAGAAAGCCAGCCGTGAGCGTCAATCCGTACGTTCAACGACCACCTATCGCTCGAGTGATCGCAGCGATTCGTTCGTCTGCCCCAGCCATACGCCGAGTCGCGAGTTTGCGCGCAGCGAGAAGATCGACGCGCTGGTCAAGGCGCTGGCGCTGCTCCCGACCGCCCAACGCCAGGCGCTGTATATGTTCTACTGGGAAGGCAAGAAACGCGAAGAGATCGCCGAGCTGATGGAATCGACGGGGCCCAGCGTCATGCATATCCTGTCTGCAGGACGGGCGCGTCTCGGCGAACTGCTGGCCGCCAGTCATGGACCGACGGTCAACGAGGATCACCGGAAGTGACCGCGCACACCGAACGCAGTGCACACATCGACCGCATCGTCAACCGTGTCCGCCGTGAATTGGAACGGCATGCGGTCATCGACGATCAGCGGATCATTCACGATCACCCTGAGCTCATGCCCGATCTTGAACAGCGCCTGACGACCCTGCGTGAGGTGCTGGCCGTTGCCCGCGCCGGCGAGCCGGTTTCGAACGACACCGCCGAGGCCTATCCGGGCGAGGACCTCGAAGTGCTTGCGGCCGCACTCCCCAGCTACACATTCGAAGAATGCATCGCCCAGGGCGGACAGGGTACGGTCTACCGCGCCGTTCATCGACCGTCGGCGCGCACGGTCGCGTTCAAGCTGCTCATTGATGGCCCACTGGCCACGCGACGACAACGGGCCCGCTTCCAGGACGAGATGGCCCTCGTCGGACGGCTCGCACACCCTGGAATCGTCACACTGGTCGACAGCGGCGTGGCACGGGGACGGTTGTACTACGCCATGGAATACGTCGAGGGTCTGCCGGTCGACGCCCACGTGTGTTTCAATACCATGAACGTGCGCGCGACCCTCACGCTGTTCATCGCTATCTGCGACGCAGTGAACTACGCCCACGAGCAAGGTGTCGTGCATCATGATCTCAAACCCACCAATGTCCTGATCGATGAACACGGCCAGCCGCGCATCCTTGATCTGGGTTTGGCCCGCGAACCGCGAAGCTTCGTGTCGAGCGTGACTACCGGAACTATCGACGCCCTCCGATTCCGGCCCGTCGAAGAGATTCAAGCATTGACCGCCGGGCATCGCGTCGACCCGCGCGGCGACATCTACGCGCTCGGTGTCATGCTGTTCAATGCCCTGACCGACACGTTCCCCTACGAATTGAACTACGACGGCGACACGCCGCGACTGTCGGCCGGGCCGGTCAGCCTGCGGACGGCCCTGGCCACGCATACCTGTGCGCGTATCGCAACGGCGGACATCTCCGATGATCTCGAAGCCGTAGTCCATAGAGCCATCGCCAACAACATCGATCACCGCTACGATTCGGCCCGCGCGCTGGCGGAAGACCTGCAGAACGTCCTCGACGGTACGCCGGTCAACGCCCCCCCGGTCCACCCGGCCCCTGCCCCGGCTCGACGCCCGGCCCTCATGGGCCTCGGCTGCTGCGGCTTCGTCGGCCTCGTCATCGGCTTCGGGTGGTTGCTGTGGCCCCGCTCGCAGGAGCCACTTCTGCAGGCTCCCGGCGTACTGCCTATCACAGCACGCTCCCGTGACGCCGCCGCCGACCTGCTCGATCGGGTCGATCGGCAACTGGTCGACAGTGCGAGTTCCGGGGCGGCTGTCGATCGCGGGCTGATTGCCGAGGTCAGCGAACACAGAGGCGACGTGGCCTTCGAGCGCGGTCGGCACACCGAGGCCACCGAACACTATCGCGCGGTCCTGGCGGCCAGCGAACAACCCAGCGCCCACGGCGACGATGGGCAGCGCCGACTGATTCGCGCCCGCGCCCACCGCAAACTCGGCCGCAGCCTCGACACGCCAGCCGATCATTTCGATGTCGCGGCAGGATTATGCCAGCAGCTCATCGCCGACGGGCATATGGTGCGTTCGGCAACGATGGAATTGGCCATGGTCACAGCGGACATCGCGCAGCACGACCTCGAAACCGGGGCGTACGCCGACGCACTGACACATGCCGAGCAGGCCAGAGCGACCGTACCGCAGTTCGAACACGACGGAAATGATGCAGCGTTGCTCGAGTTGCAGGCCACGACATGGGGCATCGCCGGACGGGCCCTGATGAAACTCGGCCGCCGCGAAGAAGCGCGGCAGGCTCTGGCCCGCTCGCTGGACATCCGGGACACGCTGGTCAAGGCCAACGACCTCGAGCCCCGGCGCCTGCTGGCCTACGTCATCGCATGCAAGAATGCTGGCGACAGCCTGCGCAATGACGGCCACACCGATCGCGCGGAAGAGCTCTATGCCGATGCCATTGAGATCGGAGAGCGCCTGTGTCGCCTGGATCCCAGCGCTGTCCACTGGCAGTACGAACTCTACGGCGCATACGATCGGCACGCGCGGCTGTATCTCAAGCTCAAGGACATCGAGAACGCTCAACGTTTTGCCGAACGCGCAAGCGACCTCTCGACTGCGATCTTGAACACTGAACCCAACAATATCCGTTGGCAGCGCATCAGCGGCTTCTCCGAGCTCCTGTTGGGCAGAACCCTGATTGCAAGAGGTAAGACCTCTGAAGCACTCGCGTCCTTCCAGCGCGCAGTCAGAATACGCGGCACGGTCTCGAAGGATGATCCTTCAAACCTGGAGTGGAAACTGGACCTCGCGATTGCGCACGAGTACCTCGGACGCTGCTGGCGCGTCATCAAAGACTATCCAAAGTCTCTGGACCACTATCGTCAGGCGCTCAATATCCGAATGGATATTGAAGCGATCTTGCCAGACAGTATTGATGCCACTCTAGGAACGATTCGTTCTCTGAACTCACTAGCAGCCTGGCATATCTCACAAAAGGACCCAGGCAGCGACGAGGAAGCCGAACACCTTCTGGCAGATGCATCCAGCAGGCTCTTCAGTTCCAAAGACAAGGGTTACTGGGCCGACGATCATGAGCGCTTCGAACAATGGAAGAACGTAATCAACGGCAACCTGGCCATCGTACGAAAACGAGCCACTGTTCATGAATCACAGCAATGAGTCAAGCCTACTATGACCCCCCCGGTGGATCTCCGCTTTCGTCGATTTCCGCCGGCTCCTCATCCTCCTGCCCCAACACAGTCGCATCATCGCGAACAAGGCTGAAGCTCATGAGGCTCGAACGCCCGCCATACAACTCGGGTGACGTGCTATTGACCTTGCCGCTGAACGAGTAGTCCAATTCGTTGCGCCCATCCCGCGCCCGGCCTGACAGCGTCGGGATATCGGCGAATTCTGCCAGCAGCGGCCGATCGGGATTGGCGTGCCGCGTCCACCACAGTGGGACATCTTCGGGCTTTTCGAACCATGTCCGACCATCGGGACCACATGATTGAATAGCGATGCGGCGAACGCGCCAGGCCACGCTGTGGCCCGAGCGATGCTCCTCGCGGAGGCCGACGCTGATGGTCAGGCGCCTCGGACTGTCGGGATCGTCGGGGCGCTGACGAATGACGTAGACGATTGTCTTGTCGACAGCCGAGTCGGCCGCGATGGGCGTCATGCACCCAACGACACCGGATGCTGCCAGCAGTAGCAGAACGCTTCGTGACATGGTTCCCCTCCAGAAACCGCGCACAAGGCCGCGCTGGACCACAGAGCAAGTTATTCCAGGATCAGTATACGATGTGTCTGCTCTGCCCGGAGTTTCCGGACGTCAGTTACCCCAGGCACCCCATGTGCCAGACGCCGACCCCCGCCGGCGCCGGGTCGCTACCTTCCGCAATTGTCGAAGAACAGGCAGTTCGCCCAGCACGGCAAGTCACCGACGATGCTGACGAATCCATCACTGTTACAGTCGAGTCGACAGCGGCAGGTCCCTGCCGAACAGCACACATCAATAGCTGAGTGGTTGTTCGGATTGGTGTTGAACAGGCAACCGACCAGCTCATTGACGTCACCCACGACGCTGGTCGCCCCATCACCGTTGAGGTCATAGAGCATTTCGTAATTACTGCACACACCACCGATGCAGGCGTCGGCCGTGCACTCATTGCCGTCGTCACACGTCGCATCCTCGTCGAACATGCCATCGCAATCATCATCGATCGCATCGCACGTCACATCGAAGGCACCCTTGGGTTCACATTGCGTGCTGGTCAGGACTTCGATGGCCTTGATCGTCGGGTTCTGCTCCTGGGGATCGAACGAAATCTGCAGGCCATTACCGTCATCAACCGTCACCACGGCTGAACGCACAACGGCCCGGGCCTCGACGCCAGCAGCGAGGACCTCGTCGAAACCGGCGTACACGACATCACCTTCGATGACGATGTCAAATACGCGATCTCCGGGTTCCTTGGATCCGCTCCAAATGCTGGCGAACATTAGATTGACCAGGTATTCACCATCCGGCACGTTGAAGTCGTACGCGAGATCGGTTCCGGACACGTTGTCCCAGCGGTGACAACGGAACAAGTCTGAGGTCGCATCATCGCCGTCACAGCCCGAACCGAAGAGTGCGTCGAGGCCCGCAATTGGACAGCCGTTGGGCAGATCACAGATCGACGAAGCGCCGTGGTTGAACCCGTAGTCCGCAAACCACACCTGGCCCGAGCAATCAACACGCTGACCGGAACACGCCTCGCCCAATGAGGCGTTGATGCGGACTGGCAGCCCGGCTGTCTGGTCGATGGCCACGGCACCGTAACACGCATTGCGCGGATCTCCCAAACATGGATCGATGGTGTCGTTCAGCCCATCGTTATCCGCATCTTTGCCCTGGGGACCGGTGCCCATGCAGACGCCGTCGATGCACTGGTCATCAGTGGTATCGTCGTTGAAATCGTTACATGTCTTGCCGTTTGGAGCGGCGTAGTTGTTGCACACTCCGTTGTCACACGAATGGTCAGTGCACGGATCGCCGTCGAAGCAGTCGTTCACGATGGTGCACGGATCCCCATCCAGGGTGCCGGCACACTCACCGGCCACGCAGTGGTCCTCGGTCGTCTGGCCATTGCCATCGTCGCACACCGTGCCATCGGGAACCGGCGTATCCACGCACATGCCCCCTGTGCACTGGTTGCTCATACACGGATTGCCATCGGCACAGTCCACGTCACTGGTACATTCGGGTGGTGTGTCACCGACGCAGGCACCGGCAGTACATCGATCGTTGACCGTGCCGCCATCGCCGTCGTCGCATGGTGTGCCATCGGCCACATTCGCAACCACGCACGTGCTGTCAGTGCATGTCGCAGTCATGCAGGGTTCATCATCGGCGGCGGTACAATCGTCGTCGATCGTACACTCACCTGGAACAACACCGGCACACACACCATTCAGGCAGCGATCGTTGATCGTGTTGCTGTCGCCATCATTACACTGCTCTCCATCAGGGTGGTTGATATGCAGACAGAATCCATTGTTACATTCATGATCGGTACACGGATCGCCGTCGTAACAATCGTTGACGATATCGCACTCGTCGCCACCTGGAGTTCCAACACACGCCCCGGCGATGCAGTGGTCGTCGAATGTACCCGGGTTCTGATCGTCACACGGCGTGCCATCCGTGGCGACACCGTGGACGCATGAGCCGCCCGCGCAGGAATCTGTCGTACACGCATCATCATCTGCGCAATCGCCGTCGTTCGAGCATCCGCCCTTGGGGGTCTCGCCAACGCACACACCGTCGACACACTGATCATTGATCGTGCCACTGTCACCGTCGTTGCACGCGGTACCGTCGGAAACGGCTGCGTTGGCACACGCACCACCGGAGCAATCATCCGCCGTGCATGGGTTGCCATCGTCACAATCGTTGTCACTGTCGCACTCTCCGTCGGAGTCGAGTTCCAGGATCCATTTGTTGGACACCGCACTGACGCGATTGCTGTCGTTGGGGTCCTCGGTCACCGCGACAAAGTGATTGAGGCCGGCATCCGGACCCTCTCGGGTCAATGTCACGGCGATGTCGACACAGCCCCCACCACCAGTAGTCGCTGAATACTCCTGGATCGCAACCGCCGTATTGGCCTCGAACGGATCGATGTCGAACCCGTCTGCCTCGACCAACTCGAGCGCTCCTTCGACGCGCAACAGGCGGACATCGGCGCCGGACGTGGCGCACACCCGAACGGTTTGATTGGCCGAGGAGACCACTGCCGGCGAGGATGAGACGCTGAGCACGTCGATCGTCGGGGGAACCGGTCCATTCGATTTGAACTCCTGCTCGCCACCGCCGTTCGAATTGGGTTTGCGATACAGCGTCGAGGTGACCACCTCACCGTTCGAAAACTCGACTGTCACCACCGCCCCGGTCATCTCCAGACCCGAGACTGAACCCGCAGCTCCAGAGGTACTTCCACCCTGGATACTGGTCGGGTCAATATCGACCGAGAACTCGACTTTCTCGCCGGCATCGAAGTCGTCGAATTCCAGAACCATCCCGTCATAGCCGCCATCGTGCGGACCGAAGAACGGGTCCGAGCATTCGTCATCGGGCTCGATGTAACCGGTCTCCGACGCACCGCTGTCGATCTTGAGACATTTGGCGACGACATCGCCGGCGCCCCCCGCTGGATCGAACACGATATCCGGAAACAATGACGACGACAGATTGAACGTGACACGCTCGATCTCGACGCCACCGTTCGAAGCGTTGTCGATATCGCACGACCCGGAACTGTAGGTGCTGGCGTTAATGTTGTTGGACGAAGTGATGGTGATGTCGGCCTCGGCCACGGTCGGCTCGCACAGTCCGGACATGGAGCTGCAGAACTGCCCGACCGGACAGTCGCCCGGAACACAAGTGCCCAACGGTGGCGCGCTGGCCACCTCGATGAGATCCCAGGTCGCCGCAAACGGGTCACCACCACGCGATGTCGAAATCAGGCCGATGGCCACGCCGGTCGAGCCCTTGTGCCACCAGGATGGGATACTGTGTGGTACACCGATGTCCTGCTTGCCGCCGTCATTGACTGCATAGGCCGCTTGCACTGTCGACGACAGGGTATCGATCGTAATGAACAGGTCGATCGTGGCAGGACCGGGAATACCCAGCGACACCGACTCGACCGTGGCGTACACACCGTCCTGCTCTATCGCAAACTCGAGACCGCCGGCAGTCACGACCAGCTTGGCATAGTTATCCTGGTGACCGGTGCCCACGAAACAGCCCATCGACTGATTGGACGATGGCGGCGAACCGAAGAATGGCGCCACCATGCGCGTGTGGGCGGTCCAGGCCTCCGCCCCCGACAGAGCCACGCCGAACTGATGACCGTGCATCTGGCTGTTCATGTTGCCCATGGCATCGCCCGGCGACACGGCATCGACCGTAAACACACCGGCCGCCCCGCCGGCCGTCTTACTGCTCGGGTCGAAGAGATCGATGTAGTTGTCCGAGCCATTGATCATCAATCCGGTAAAGCCGAGATTGAGAATGCCACCTGCAGGCGGTGCGTCGTTTTCCCATGAGTAGAGGACCGGAGGGATCAGGCCCATGCCGTTCTCGGGATCGATGGCGAAGGGATCCTCGACGTCGGGAATGCCATCGTTGTCATCATCGCTATCATTGAGGTCGGACAGTCCGTCCTGATCGACATCCGGCGGCACATCACCAGGCGAACACGGGTTGGTGCCGTTGTCGATCTCGTCGGCGTTGGAGTAGCCGTCACCATCTTCGTCGAGGTCATTGTCGTTACCAGTGCACGTGTCGAAGAAATCGACCGGCTCATAAATCACGACGTTGTTGCTGCCGTGATTGGAAACCCAGATCGTCCCCGGATAAACATCGTCATCGCCCAGGGCGATCACATCGAGCGGTCGACTGCCGACGTTGGAGAACAGCGTTTCATCCAAGACGCTGCTCGTTCCACTGCCATTGAGCTTGACTCTGAAGATCTTGCCGTCATACCCGGCCATCAGCAGGTCGCCGGTCATGGCTCCGCCAAAATTGCCAGCGGTATATTCGCAAATCCCATTGGTTGACACCGAGTAGGTCACGAGAGCCCCGTCCTCACTGCCCGGCTCGCGATAGGTGCACTCTACCGGATTGTCCTGATCCACCGGAGACTGAGGGTTCGAGTTGTTGAACGCGTTGTTGTCGTTTGCGCGCGTCGGGTTCGGATGCCCGCCATAGTAGCCCGGACCGTCAATGTAGTGCAGGTTGTCCGGATCCGAGTCACCCGGTTCACTGACCTGATTGGTACAGTTGCTGCCGCCCGCACCATTGGGCTCACCACCCCATCCGCCGTTGGGTCCATTGTCCACCGTGTACATCCGCCCGGACGCGGTCAGCAGAATGTCGTAGGCGTTCCTGAACCCGGGTGCGAAGACCCTGACCGGTCCATTGGTCAGCAGCCGCGCCTGGTTCTTGCCGTTGTTGCCACCGAAGGGGTCGTTGTCATCGGGGTTCCCCGGACGGTCTTCGTCATTGAGCGTCGGAAGGTCGTAGGTCGAGTTGCCGATGTCGTCGAGGTCGATCTGCAGGATCGCGGCCGACAATGCATACTCGGGCAGTTCGACGAAGTTGTTGGATGGCGCCCCCTGATTGGTATGCCCGCCCTGCGCGACATACAACATATTGGTGCTGGCATCCAACTGCATACCGTTCGTGCAGTGGTTCTCCTCGGAGCGCGGGAGCCCGCGAACGAGATCCAACCGATCCCATTCAGATCCGGTCCAGGTCAAGCGTGAGATAATGCCCGAGTTCGTGTCGAGGTTGGTATTCTCGCTGTCGGCTCCACCGCCAATTCGCGGGTCGCTCGATCCGACATAGATCACCGGGTTGGATGCCGATCCGACGACGAGCAGGCCGGTCACCAGACGCCCGTTGACATCGGGGTTGTAGTCGCCGTCATCGTCGTGGTTGTCGATGCTCTTGATGAGGTTGATGGTCTCGGTGGCATCAACTTCGTAATCATTGGGGCCGCTGCGGACAACGGTATACACTTTGATCGTGCCGTTTTGCTGGGCCACGTACAGTCGACCGTCGGGGCCGAACTGAAGTGAGGTTGGGTTACCCGAGCTCGTGCCCGAAAGCGTACTCTTGGTAAAGCTGATAGTCTCGCCTGCTTGCGACGGCGAGGCAGGAACAAAGATAATCGTGATCAGGATAACACTACGCGTACAACAGTAGCGAAGGCCTCTCATGCATCCCTCTGATATCAATATGTTGATGAATTCGTATGGATAAAATCGATAACTCTGCGGCGAGAATATTACCACGCGATCAAGCGGGAGGCGATACATGTATTACAGTCATGGCCGCGAACACCCTGCGCGGTTTGGCGCATCCTTGCGAAAAAAAAGTGCGAGCGCGCACTGGCGCCATCGTCGTAAAAGATGACCACTGATTTTTGTCACAGGTTGTCCACATGATTTCCAGAGAAACTCACAGCCCCCCCCGCATCGGTTGCGTGTTCGAACACCCGACCCTGAGCGGAGGCGAGCGTTCGATGCTCGAAGTCATCCGCTGCCTGCCCAAGCGCTACGGGTGGTGTGCCTATGCGCCGCCCGTCGGTCCATTATGGGAAGCGCTGCAACACCTTGGCGTTGAGACCCACGCGTTCGAACGCACGCGACAACCGGCCGACGGCCTGACGCCGGCCGAATTGACCGCTGAACGCCTGGCACGGTGTGCGCGCGTAGACCTGCTGCACGGCAACTCGCTGTCCACCGCACAGTTTACGGGGCTTGCCGCACAACGACTTGGCGTCCCCGCGGTCGCACATGTCCGCGAAATCGAGCGGCTCAACCCGACGCGCGTTCAGCGAATGAACCGTAACACTCGCCTCGTCGCCGTGTCCGCGGCGGTCAGAGATCATCTACTACATCAAGGGTGTGCCCCGGAGCACGTCGTCGTGATCCACAATGGCGTGGATCTGGATCTATTCCATCCTTCTGCCCACAAAGGTTTGTTGAGAAGAGAGTTGGGTATCCCGATAACGAGTCCGGTCGTGGCCACGATCGGGCAGATCTCACTCCGCAAAGCCACGGAGATCTACCTCGAAAGTGTGACGCGCGCCGGCGCCACGCTCGATGACCTTCATGCCGTCATCGTCGGCGCACGTTTTGGAACCAAGCCAGAGAGCCTTGCGTTCGAAGAGGTTGTCGCGAAACGCTGCGCTCGATCCATGGATGGGGTCACATTGCACCTGGTCGGCTGGCGGGATGACATCCCCGCAATCCTGCCCGACATCGATCTGTACGTCCACTGTGCGCGCCAGGAACCGTTCGGCCGGGTGCTGCTCGAAGCCTCGGCAGCAGGGGTCCCCATCATCGCAACGGCAGTCGGCGGAACACCCGAAATCGTGGACGACGGGATGACCGGCTGGCTTGTTGAAAAAGACAACCCGGTCGCACTGGCAGCGCGCATCAGGTGGGCGCTCAATAACCCGCTGCTCCGCACTGAAGCCGGGCGGCAGGCGCGACTCCGCGCTGAAAAAAATTTTTCGGGACTGGCATCCGCAGAACGCCTGGCCACCCTGTACGATGACACCCTCGCACAATTCCAACCGTAGCATTCTAGTCGGGCTCGGCTGCGCGACGGCACTCGACGATCCACTCCTGGACCGGTTCGGACCACCCCGGGTGACGGCGGGCTAATTCTGCACAGCGCTCCAGTTCGACCAGCGCTGCCGCGTACTGCCCGGCAGCCATGAGCGCCCGCCCCACACAGCACCGGACCAACGGCGTATCGCCCCCCACCGTCTCCGCAGCGCGGCAGGCCGCCAGGCCCTCTTCCGCGCGACCCGCGTCGATCTGGGCCATGCCAAGATCCGCGCGTGTCGGCAAGTAATCCGGTTGCAATCGGACAGAATGCTCGAGCACGCGCACGGCCTCGTCAAATTCTTCAAGGCGCCGATACGTCACGCCCAGGCTGCGCCACGCGCCGGCCACGTCCGGTCGGATGGCCACACAGCGATTGTAATAGCGCGCCGCTTTGTTCCACTGCCGTTGATAACTGAACATCAGAGCAAAATCCCAGTTGAGCATGAAATCATCGGGATAGCGCAGCACGGCACGTTCATAGAGTGAGGTATCGATTCCCGCCCCACCGGGAGCCATCATGCACGTCATGGCCAGCCAACTCAGCGTGACCGGCAACGCCGCGTCGAACGCCTCGTCATCGATGTCCGAACACAACGCTTCGTATTGCTCGGGCGTCAAGGTCTGTTGATCAGACTCCCGCGCCGGATCCCAGATGATGCGCCGGATATGCGTGCGGAACGGATCGTCATCGGCGTGGTACAGCACCTCGAGACGCTCCTGGAGCTGGGCGCGCGAATAGCGTTCGGAGCCCATGCCCATCAGTGAGCCACACGTGGCGACCCATAGTTCGTAGCCGTTGGTCAGTTGTGCCGGGAATGCACTGTTACGCAGTCGTTCAGCGATCTCCTCGACACCGTCTTCGCCGACGTCGATGCCGAACGTCGCGAATGCTTCTCGCAGCGAATCGTCCATTCGCATCCAGCTCTGGAGATCTGCATGCGGGGCGTGGCGGATGACCGTGTCTTCGAGGTCCTCGACCAGCTTGCGCTCAGTCATGGTCTGATGCAGCCCATCGAGTGATGCCCTGGCACGGTCGACGGTTGCGGCGTCGAGACCGCCGCGGTCCAGCAGGGCTTGCGCCTGATTGGCCGCATCGAGCGCCTTGAGACGCGGAACGCGGTCTGCCGCCGGGGCCGTTTCGGCGGCCCCACGAAAACGGGCGGCACGCTCGAGGGCCTGGTCGAGCTCTGCGCCGCGCTGTGCCATCTGCCTGGCCTGGGCAACCCGCTGACGATCCGCAGCCTCACGTCGCTGGTCCGCGACATAGCCCCAGCCCAGGGCCCCGCATGCCACTGCGGCCATGATCACGCCGGCAAGCACCACCGTCAGTCTGCGGGCCTTGCGTTCCTCGACGGCGCGCGTTGCCGATTCGGCGGCGGCAATCTCCAGGTCCCGTGCCCGCCGCTCCAACGAGGCCAGATACGCGACCACGCGGCGGGCCACGCATCCGGCATCATGCGGCCGGCCGGCGCGCGCCGGGGACAGGCACTCCCGGGTCAACGTGATGAGCGCATCGTCCGCACCACTGTCCGCCAGAACGGCCAGGGCTGGATCGACCGCGCCTTCAGCGGCTTGGCGCAAAGCGGCGTCACGGTCCCCGTCATAGGGCGGGCGGCCGGTCAGAATCTCGAGCAGGATGGCACCCAGGCTGAACACGTCCGAGGTCTTGTCAAGTTCGTCGATTGCTCCGCGGGCCTGCTCGGGCGGCATGTACGCAGGCGTCCCCATGACGGTTCCAGCGATCGACTCCGACGCGGGACCCGGGCGCTCGGGAGCCCGGATCACGCTGTCCCCGCACGCTGCGCCCTCGTCGGCCAGTCCGCCCTGAGCCAGCACCTTGGCCAGACCCCAGTCGACGATCTGCATTTCACCGAACGCACCGACCATGATGTTGGACGGCTTGAGGTCGCGGTGGATCACGCCGCGGGCATGCGCGTAGGCCATCGTCTGGCACACCTGTTCGAATATGCCCAGGTAGTGCACGCGTTCATCAGCCACTTGTTTGCGGTCTTTGAGTGCTGCTGCCAACGTGTGGCCCTTGATCAGTTTCATGGTGAAAAACGGCCGCTGCCTGGCATCGAGCCCCAGCTCATAGACGGGCAGGATACCCGGGTGCTGCAATTGGCCAGCGATTTGCGCTTCTTCAACGAACCGCTGCACCATGGCCAGGTTGTCGCCATGTTCGCTGCGCAAGACCTTGACCGCGATATCACGGCCGAGGTCGGCATCCCGCCCCTTGAGAACCACACCAACTCCGCCGCGGGCCACTTCCCCCAGAACGTGGTAGCGGCCACAACGCGTCGCGCCACCCGCGTCGGAGTCAGTGATCACGGGCCGAATGACCGGCGTATCCTCTTCTTCATCCCGCAGAAGCACACAGGGCCGGACGCCGACGGTCTCATGCAGAGTGGCCAACACACCGGCACCGGGCGACTCATCCGTCCCACCGAAAGCCGCTCTCAACGCACCATCCAGGGCCCCGTCCGTCAGATCGTCGAAAGATTCCTGCGCCATGTCCGTTCTCCTTGCGCGTGGTTACGAGACAGGATCACCGCTGGTATGTTTTTCGCGCAAGAAAAACAGGTGGATCTCAGAACGTATCCTCATGCCAGCAGAGCAAGCAATCGCACGCACTCGGCTTCGATATCCGCCGCCGGACCTGGCGCATGGAACTCCATGACCTCGCTCAACGCCTCCTTGAATTCACGGCGGGCGCGGGCGTACTCGCGATGGAGATGAACCGGATCGAGGTCCCAGCGCTCGGCGATATCACGTATTGGCAGGTCCTCTTGAAAACGCAAACGCAGCAACTCTACGCGACGTTGGGCGCGGTCATCCACTTTCGCAGCCCGTTCGGCGAGGCGTTCTGCGGCCTGACGCATGACGGTCGTGGCCCAGGACCGATCGAATACAACGGACCAGCGATCCTCGTCAGCGGTGCACATGTCCGCAGGCAGTGCTTGTGGTCGGGGTCGCCCGCTCTCAAAACGCCGGGCGATGTTGCGCGCGACGCCAAACAGGAACGCTCGAAACCCCAACGGGTGTGCTTGCGAGACTCTGTCGAGAACACCGCCTTCTTTGTAGCACTCGACGAACACCTGCTGCACGGCATCATCGAGCTCGCGATGGTTCGACTGCCCGCGCCACCGCGCTGCGAGATAGGCGCGAATCACCGGCTCATAGTCCCTGGCAAAACGTTCGCGCTGCGTGACATCGCCACGAGCGGCAGCCTGAATGATCGTCCAGCAGGTTTCACGGGCATCGGACATGATGGGAGATGGTATCACCAAATGCTCTACCCTGGCAGGCGGAATCACAAGCTCCGGTGCGGACTGCCGTAATCCGCCCGCCCGACAACGGCCTGTCCACCCTGTGGTTGTGTCACGAGGCTGCGCATGCCGTACTACGCAGACCGTTGTGCTACAATGATCACGATATTCTTGCGAGGACATGTCATGCTCCGTCACACCTTACTGACCATGATCATCTGTTCCATTGCGACCTCCTGGACTGCGCGCGCTGCGCTGGCCGACGCCTGCTGCATCACGCTTGGCGCGTGCATCGACGACTGTGGCTTCGTGTGTCCGGCAAGCGGCGTGTGTATTCCGGGCGCATCATGCAGCGATGGTGTGTGTTTCGACCAGGCCTGCTGTTTCGGCTTCGAGTGCATCATCACCGACGTCGTCGACTGCATCAGCCAGGGAGGAGAACCGCAAGGTCCTGCCACCACATGTCCGCTGGCTTGCGGTGACGACCCGACAGAAGCCTGCTGCACACTCGAAGGACAGTGCTTGACCATGAGCGCAATCGACTGCATCGATGGGTTCGGTATCCCGCAAGGAATGGGCAGCTCTTGCGATGCTGATCCGTGCGCCGATGAACAAGCATGCTGCGGGAAGGGCTCGTCGTGTACGGATCTGCCGCCATTCTTCTGCGAGTTCATCGAAGGCGAGCCCCAGGGCCCCGGCACGGTCTGCGAACCCGCAACGTGTGGCGATACCGAAGCGTGCTGTATCGACGGCATCGAATGCAGCGACCTACCGCCTGCAGGCTGCAGCAAGCAGGGCGGAACCCCTCAGGGTCCAGGCAGTGTATGTTTGTTCGAACCGTGCATCCCCACCGAAGCGTGCTGCCGTCCAACCGGGTGCAGTCAATCAATTCCTGCGATCTGTGTCGAGATCAACGGTGAACCCCAGGGTCCGGGCAGCACATGCGACGATGTCGTGTGCAACCAGTGCCCGCCCGGCAACATCAGTCTGATGAATGTCAGCGACGGAATGATCGATGCACGCCAACCGCACCCGGTCGACGACCCCACTGGATGGCAGGGTATTGACGTGATCGTGGTCGCGGGCCCGCCGCAGATTCCGCCCGCATGCTGGACATTGTGCGAAACGGATGAACTCGGTGTCATCCCCAACAACATTCTTCAGGTCATTGAAGACAACGGCACCTACACCCTCCGGCTCGAGCGCATCATCACGCCCGGTGCGGTCACGTCGTTGAGCTACGATCGGACCCCATTCGCCACCCTCATCGCTCACCCGGGTAATGTCAACGGCGACAGCACGGCAGGAGCCGTCGATATCCTGGCGCTCATTGACTGTCTCAACGACGTTGACCCGGCACGCAACTGCCCATGGGGAGATGCCAGTCAGGATATCGACCGCAGCGGCGCATTCGCGCCTGCCGATATCCTTGGTTTGATCGACCTGCTCAACGGCGCAGGTGCTTACGATGCCTGGCTGGGCACGTCGTTGCCACAAAACACGGCCTGTCCATAGTGGCGTGCCCCACACCGACAACACGCGCCGGGTACATTACAAGCGTTTGGCTTGCGAGCGCCAGGACCTTGTGTCATAATCCGCGCGCACCATGGGCTTAAGCCTCGAGCTTCCTTGTCCCGTTTAGCAGCTCTCATGACCCATTCAACTGACCACGGCCACCCACACGAACCGGCCTCCCGCGACTTGGAACCCAGGCCCGCAATGGGCACGACTGGCGCGATCATCGGCGCCCATCCTCGGCGGATTCCTACACTACCTCGTTGCAGGATCAACCGATTTGACCTACGGAATCACCGCAACTCTCGTCGGCCTGCTTGCTGGTGTGGGTGCCCGCACGCTGAGCGGCGGAAAAATGTGGAGCAACTTCATCGCTGTACTATTCGTCACGATCATCGTCGTCAGCGCCTGCGAATACACGCTGTATCGCAGCAACAACTCAGCAGTACTACGGCGCCATAGCTTCGATCAGTGGATCCAGGCGCCCCTGCGCATCGACTTCGTCTCGCAGGAACAATACGACCAGGCCGTAAGCAACCACCAGGCACTCCTGGCTTTGCCCGAGAAAGAACAACGCCGACGCCACGCCGAACGCGTTGCCGTCTTGCGTGAAGTCATGTCGATCAACGACTCATTTGCGGTCCACATGCGCACGCACGCACGCCACCTGCGGTTGTCGATGTTGTGTGCTGCCCTGGGCATCTACTTCGGCTACCTCATCAGCGCCCGCACCGCATCAGAAGCGTAGCCGCCCCCCGCACTCATTGGCCAGCACAGTGTTGCGGCATCTGGGGGTTTGTGGCATAATATCCCCCCCGAGCCCGAGCTCGGAACACGGGGCGTAGCTCAGCCTGGTTAGAGTGCTTGACTGGGGGTCAAGAGGTCGCTAGTTCGAATCTAGTCGCCCCGAGTGACGAAAACATAACCCTCGCCATTGGCGGGGGTTTTTTCGTCGCTGGAGCAGGCGCGCAATCAGAATGTCTGCTCACTGCGGTGTCCTGCTCCCCTGTTCGACTGCTCAAAGGCGGACCACACTGAACGCCGTTCGCCAGAGCAATTCACGGCGCAGCCGGGCAGGTTGCGATCTCTTGAGTGCTTCGGTAATCCCGTTTGGTGGACGTGCTCATTCCCCGTATCCAGCGCAAGACAAGGGCCACGACATGCGCCTCGTGATTGCTATCTGCCTGTTCGTGGGTGCCCTCGCACTGGGCTTGATGTTCTTTGGTGATCCCATCGAACAATGGATGGCCGGGGACGAGGGGGTGCGCTGGCTTCGGGCTCGAGGGCCGTGGGCAGGCATCGTCGGTGCGGGGCTGATCGTGTCTGATCTGGTCCTGCCGATGCCGATCTCCGGGGTCATGGCCGGCCTGGGCCAGATTTACGGCGGCTTCGTCGGCGGGCTGTACGCCGCGGTTGGAAGTGTTGCTGGCGGCCTCGTTGCCTACGGCCTGGCCCGCGCGGGCGGACGGCGTGGGGCCAGCTTCGTTGCAGGCGAGGAGAACCTGATTCGCCTGCGCCAATTCTTTGAACGAAATGGCGCTGCGGCGATTGCCCTCACACGCGTGCTTCCGGTCATCCCCGAAGTGCTGTGTTGTCTCGCCGGACTCACGCCCATGCCCTTCCCAAAGTTCTTCGTCGCCCTGTTATGCGGCAGCATCCCGCTGTCGTTCGTGTTCGCGTTCTTCGGTTCAACGGCGGGTGAAGAGCCGGTCACGAACATGCTGATCGCGATTGCAGCGCCCGGCGCTGCTCTTCCCGCCGGCATGGCTCCTGATCAGCAGACGCTCTCATTCTGGAGGCCAGGAGTAGGGTCACGCGCTACGCACTCCTCTGCCGAATTCACCCACCGGGCGCATTCATTTCCACGGATTGTTGCCCCGCGCATCGATTCACAGTATCACCAGCACTCCCATGACCGAACACGACCGAGATCCCGACGTCCGCGGATTCCGCACTGCCGTCGCCGCCATGTTGCGGCTGGCCTTGCCCGTGGTCGTCGTGCAGATCGGGCTCATGCTCATGGGCGTGGTCGACAGCATGATGGTCGGGCGCGTATCGGCCGAAGCGCTGGCCGCGGTCGCGCTGGGCAATGTGTACTTCTTTGCCGCAGCCATCTTCGGCTTCGGCACGCTGCTGGCCCTCGATCCGGTCGTGGCCCAGGCGGTCGGCGCCTCCGACGACCTGGCGGTCAGTCGTGGCCTGCAGCGCGGCCTGGTCCTGGCTACGATCTTGACCCTGCCCGTGTCGTGCCTGCTCGTGCCGGCCGAACCGCTTCTACTGCTGCTGCAACAGCCGGAAGGGGTCGCGCGGGTCTCCGCCGATTATGCCCGGGTCTCGATTGCCGGTGTGCTGCCGTTCTTTCTGTTCGTCGTGTATCGACAGACGCTGCAGGCCATGCACCACGTGGCGGCCATCGTGTGGACGATCGTCATCGCCAACATTCTCAACGTAGGGTTCAACTGGGTCTTCGTCTTCGGCCATCTGGGGTTCCCCGCGATGGGCGCAGTCGGGGCATCATGGGCCACGGTGCTCAGTCGCTGGCTGCTGGTGTTGGGCGTACTGTTGTTCGGCTGGAGGCACCTGCGGGCGCATCATCGTCCGTGGCGACGTGAGGCGTTCGATCTGCAGGCGCTGAAGCGCATGGTCATGCTCGGGGCGCCTATTGGTGCCGCGATGCAGCTCGAGTTCGGAATCTTCGGCGCCGTGGGCGTGCTGATGGGTTGGATCGGTCCGGTTGCGATGGCCGGCCACCAGGTGGCGCTGAACCTGGCCTCGCTGACATTCATGGTCCCCCTGGGTGTTTCCGGTGCGGCGGCCGTTCTGGTTGGCAACGCGGTCGGGCGCGTTGACGACGCCGCGGCGCGCAGTTCTGCGGGCGCCGCGCTGCTCATGGGCACCGCCTTCATGGTCGTCAGCGCGACGGTGATGGTTGCGGTCCCCGGCTGGCTGAGCCGGGCCTACACCGACCAGGCCGAGATCATCGCGGTCGCCGTCACCCTCATCCCGCTGGCGGGCCTGTTCCAGGTCTTCGACGGCATCCAGGTCTCGTGCGTGGCCATCCTTCGCGGCGTCGGCGACACGCGGACGCCCATGATCGTCGCCATGGTGGGTTTCTGGCTGGTCGGCCTGCCCATCGCCTGGTTCCTCGGCCTGCGCCTCGAGATGGGACCACCGGGACTATGGTGGGGACTGGTCGCCGGACTGGCCGCTGTCGCGGTCATCCTGCTGCTGCGCGTGCGCATACGGCTGTCCGGTCACATCGACCGCGTGGTCATCGATCACGCCACGGCCTGAGAGGGATCCAGTCCTCTGGATTTATTGGGGTTGGATAGAGTGCGCACGCCGAACGGCCGGTCGGTGAGACTCGAGCAAGTCACTGGCCTACAAAACGGGGCACGTCGCAGTCGCTGCGACGTGCCCTGAATGTAGTTTCGATATGATGCCTGACGGCCTGGACCCCTCTACATCGCCTCGAGGAAGGCGGCCAGGTTGGCGGCATCCTCCTGGGTGATGTCGTCGATGGTCACCGGATGGGGATCGGCACCGGTAAGATTATCGAAAATCAGCTCACAGCTTGCGCCGACAATGTTGGGGGCAAAGCCATTCGATCCGTCGGAACCGTGGCATCCTGCGCAACCGTTGGCGGTGTAGTACGCCGCTCCAACGGTTGCATTCCCGGGTGTGTCGCAGGCATCCTCAGCCACGCACTCGCCTTCGACGCACGTCTCGCCATCATTGCACATCACACCGTCACATGGATCATCGGGAACGCACTCACCGTCGACACACGACTCACCCACATCGCACATCACGCCATCGCAGCCATCATCGGAGATGCACTCCCCATCGACGCAGACCTCGCCTTCATCGCAGATCACACCGTCACAGGCGTCATCGGGCACACACTCACCGTCGTCGCAGCTCTGCCCCGGAGGACACAGCACGGGCGTCCCAACGCACACCCCGACAACGCACGTGTCGTTCTCTGTGCACGGATCCTCATCGTCGCAGGCCTCACCTGTCGGGCAGTCGAGCGGTTCGATCATGATCGAGCATGGTTCGGCCGAACCCATACTCCCGGCTGCCTGGGCGGTCACGTTTGCAGTAATGGTCTGGAGAGCCGCAGTCGGCGGGATCGGCAGTTCGATGGAATTGCCATCGATAACGGCGGTGATCTGAAATACCGCACCGGCAACGCTTGCCGCCAGTACACTCGTAGCGGTGATGTCGTTTCCGGCAGCATCGGTCACGGTCGCGACCAGCGTAACCACGTCCCCTGCCATCACGGCAGCCTCCGGGCATCCGGTCAGCGTGACTGTGATCCCTGATGGCTGAGAACCGCACCCACCAATCGAGGGCAGCGCCAGCATGAGCGCTCCCGTACAGATGATGGCACTGCGCATGAGCATGTTATTGACCGTCTTGTTGCACATAATGACTCCGTCTTGAGTTGGGCGATGAGTGGCTAAGCCAGTAATCCCATATCACTGACCCAATGGGGACTTCATCTGAAGGGAGCACTTACTATCACAAACTGGCCACCGACGCCAGTCGTGGTGCTGAGTTGCCTGCGCTGTATTTCTGATCACGCATTGGAAACCTGCCGCAACGCCAACTCGATGTCAGATTCTGCTGAGGCGGCAAAAGAAAAGGCCGGCCCCGTGGCCGGCCCGATGAAGCAGAGATCTGAACGAACAACACGCAGCGCGTCACAAAGCGATCCGCTTACGCGTGGTCACTCCACCGCGAACTTCCACGTCCACCTGTGCTCGACCGAAAGGTGATTCAACGATGAGGATGTATTTGGCCGGCTGGAGGTCGACGAACTTGAATGCGCCGTGGTCGGTGGTCAGGGTGCGCAGAACCTCTGATTCGTCACGAGAGTACAGGTACACAGCAGCATCAGCGACTGGCTCATGATGCGAGAACACTGTGCCGACAACGCGACCAACTGCCTGGCTGCCGATGTCGGAATCGGCATAGCCGATCGAAGCAGCCAGACCCGACAGCGTGGCAAAGCAACATCCGATGAGCAACAAACGTGTGCGTGTCATGATCATTCTCCTTGTCTGGTATTCCCTGTGTTGATGATTCTTCCATCGAGCCGGCTCATCTATGCTTATCATTCTGCATGCCAAACGCTGCTGATCTGCGCAAGTCATTCAGTTCTTTTGTTTTTGAAATCTGTGCCACCGGTCGGTCCGCTGTACACCCCGGCCTGGTCTGCGACCCAGGTCACGATACCGCGAACCTGCACACACGCGACGCTGCGTGGGGCAGCGCTGACCGCGCGAGACTAAAGTGTCGGCTTCACAGTCGAAATGGGCAGGAACCGCCCGAACGGCAAGACAGGCACAGCACAAACACAACAGGCCGGCCACGAGGGGCCGGCCTGGGCGAATGTATAGGAGAGGACCGCCGGAGTTTCTACATCACGATCCGTACATGCGTGGTCTCACCTGAACGCACCTCGATGTCACGACGTGCCCCGCCCTGGGGCGATTTCATCACCAGTACGTATTTTGCAGGGCGCAAATCCCTGAAGCGAAACTCACCACGCCGAGTCGTTCGATCTTGGTCGACCAGGCGGCCACGTCTGTCGAACAGGTAGATCGTTGCCCCATCGACCGGTTGGTCGTGAACATTGACGACACCACTGATACGCCCAGCCGCCCCACCGCCGATTCCAGGGTCGGCGTGCGCTGCGCTTACGACCATACCCGACACGGTGGCCAGACAACCTGCCATGATGAACAGATGTTTGCGTGACATGCTTTTCTCCTTGTGTGATCGACCTATCCCGATGAGTGCTCAGCTGCGCTGCTCACGTCCATCATATCATGCCGTGTAGTCATCGCGGGGGCCACTCGCGCAACTCCAAGTGCCGTACCACCCGAGAGTCGTTCGTTGCGCTGGGCCCTGCCCGCCTGGTGTGACCGCAGGCTCGCGCGCGTTGACGATCGGCGTTCTCCGGCATCAGCGAGTTGATCACTCGATGTACCCCAAGTCGCGCAGGCGCTCGACGACGCGATCATCGATCTCACACTCTGACGCCGCTGACGAGCCCGCGCATGTCGCCCACCAGCGATCCAGATCCGTGGACATGTCCTGGACAATTGCCAGCGCCTCAATGTCATCTGCGAGGTTCTCCAGTTCACCAGAGTCGTCGGTCAGATCATACAGTTCGCAACGCGTGCGATATGGCAGCTTGGCCATCATCTCGGCGGTGCTCATCCGCGAGATGTCGGCCTGCTCACCTGGATCGAAGATGAATTGTCGATGGAGCTTCCAGGACCCGTTGCGCAGCGCCTGCGTGTAGCGGCGCTGGATCCTCAATTCACTGATCGACGGGCGACCCGAGTCGTTTTGTATCAGATTGACTCCCGGGAGATCTGACTCGACTCCGGCAGCATCAAGCAATGTCCGTGCAAGGTCGACGTGACTCACCGGCGCGGTCCGTCGCTCTCGACCACGACCCTCCGGACCACTCAGGATAAGCGGCACATGCGTGAGTTCATCATACAAGGATTGCCCATGACCGATGTGGCCGTGGTCCAAGAACTCCTCCCCATGGTCAGCAGTAATCGTAATCACGCTGTCATTGAACACACCGTGATCCTTCAGGATTGATAATGCCACGCGCACCTTGCCGTCGAGGCGCCGGATGGCGCCGTCATACATCTGAATCATCTGGTGGCGTTGATCCGGCGTGATGTCCGCCGCGCCGCGCGACATCGACTTGCGCAGTCGGCCGTAATCACGGGCGCGGAAGTCTCGAAAATAGTTGGTATCGCGATTGCCACCAAACATCTCGATGTGCCGACGACGCGGTTTGTATGGCCAATGAGCCTCGAGAAAATGCAGGTACGCGAAGACCGGACGCCCGTCTGTGGCGTTCATCCAAGCGCCGAAACGCTCGAGGATCTCGTCCGCCTGACCCGCCTGAGGCTCATACGTTTCGAAGCCGCGATCGATACCCGTGAACGTGTCCAGCTGTGCATTGTTCAGGAACGCCCCGCAGCGCCATCCTGCTGCCGCCAGCACGCTCGCAAGCGTGGCGCATTCGGGGTTCAGCACATCCGTTGTAATCAACCGCCCCTTGCTGCGTTTGACGCCCTGGTACGCACCGTGCTGAGATGGGTAGAGCCCGGTCAAGAGCGAAACGACCGACGGCTTGGTCCACGAGGACGCACTATGGGCTGAGTCCCACACAAGGCCCTCTGCAGCGAGTTGATCGATCGTTGGCGTGGTCTTCCGCTCGTACCCATAACAGGACACATGGTCGGCACGGAGGCAATCAATGACAATCAGTAGAATGCACGCAGGCATGATCGTTCCACTCACGCGATGCTAAACTGCGGTTCATCGAGCGCCTGTCCAGCAAGGTTCCACAGATTGAAGATAATGTGCGGCGCGATGTCGCGCACGCAATGAATGGCCCCCAGACGGAGCAACGCTGAGGGTAGATAGAAACGCAAACGTGAGGAATTGATGTGACCGCCACACTGGCTGTACGCATCCATAAAATCACGAATGCGACCCATGGCTGTTGAGCGGGTGCCTCCGCAACTCAATGTGTCGAGCATGATATGGGCACAGAATGTAGCCAGGTCCACTTCGGCATGCCCGCCACCTAACGTATCGAAGTCGATCAGCCACATCGCGTCGTCGTCACACAACAGCTGACCCTCATGAAAATCCCGATGCACCAGGCATGTGTCCCCGATCACACAGGAGGCGTACGCCTGCAAACCGGCGACGAGCTCACGCAACAGTTGAGTGCCCCAATGATCGATCTCCGCGAGTAATGCACACCACCGGTGGACAATGGCCAATTCATCAGCTGGACCATGGGGGTTTCCCCGTGGTGGGGCATGACCATGAACAATGCACAATCCGTGGGCGGCCCTATGCAGATCGGCCGGACGCGCCACATCGCAAGGCCGTGCCCGGGGCACGCTTTCGGTGATGAGCAACGGGCCTTGAACATCGTGTAGGACCATCGGCGGAACCTTGACTGCCCCTTTCGACTGGCGGGCGATGTACTGGCCTATGGTTGCGAGCGCTGACATTTGCTCGGCGCTCGGCGCTCGGCGCATAACCTTGGCATACATTTCTCGCGATCCGCGAATCCGCAGAACACACCGGCGGTGCATACGGTAGGCCACGACATCAACTGTGCATGCGTGACCGAGCTCTTGCGGTACGGCCGCCATCAGGGCTTGCTGATCGACCAACATCGGCCGAAGGTGTTTGAGTTTCGGGTCACGATCCGGCGAACACCAGTAGACGCCAAGCTCCTCATCTCCCACCCTGATGTTGGCCAGTCCGTGGTCTGACAGTACGACGCCATCGTACGTGTGTCGATCCCCCACGCTGCCTACGGCACCCTGAATAACGTACTCTCCGCAGGATAACACCAGGGTCCACTCGATTCCGATCCGACGCGCGCCTGGCCACAGACGGGTCATGACCACATCAGAACACGTCACTCCGTCTGGCCATGTCACCACTTCGTCGAGTCGACGCCTGACGGCATCGGCGTCATACCATTGAGGGAGCGGCGGTGCGTTGTTCGAAATCGATTGATCCATCAAGGCTTGCACTGCGCACACGGTGCATATCCGGCACGGACGGCATCCAGCCTCTTCTTGAACGACACGCGTCGTTCTTCTTTCATTTTGCTTCGCTCGGCACAACTGCTGAGATGGAAATTGCCATACTTCGGGTCTGCATGAAATCCACCTTTGACCCTTGCCGGCCGCGATTCCGACCACACGCCCCGTTTGGCGACGATGGCCTCTTCCTGAGCCGCAAGAAGCCGATCGGCAAATCGCTTGTGCAGTGGTGTCACTCGGACATAGGCCAGGCCCTCCCGAACCAGCTCCTCGTTGACCATTCCGCAGTCAGCGATGACGTAAGCCAGCAGGTTACCCTTGGCGTCTTCGCGTTGTTCGTCAAAACGCAAACGCACATCCTCGCCTTCGACGAACTTGATGTTGCGCGCCGTGGCCTCGATGCATAGTGGCTCCTTGTCGCTCAACCCGCGAATGCCCGCGTAAACCAGTTTCTCGCCCGAATCCAGACGCACGCGGGTACCGTTGTACACGCGCTCCACTTCGGCGTACATCGCGGCTTCAGCCGCTTGGGCCGTGGGCGAACTGCGTGGCGTCATGATCCATCCGAACACGACAATGCCTGTCACCGACAGAGCCACGACAAGACTTAACAGCCGTTTGCGAGTCATCGCACCGCCTCCACCGCATCCCATACATCCTCCATGATGCCGTTATCCATTCGATCGAAGGGATGGCCTAGCTCGTTGTCAGTCAATATGCCGGGGTCCTCGACCCAGTCGGCATGCCCATCGCCATACACCGCGTTGACCCCATCACGGTGAGCACTGTTGATCACCTGTGGCAAGTGCAGCAGGTCGGCTGCCACGGCGATCGATGAATTCAAGTAAGTGAAACTCCGACCGCTGAGATGATAGCGCCGGGCATATCCCGCACGCGTTACCGTCTCGCGCACAGGGGCAGGAATGTCCTCTTCCCTGAACGTCCCAGGCCAGGGATTATCATCAGTGTTCAAGCTGAAATACGGGTGGTCTTGAACCGGACAGTACAACTGACCGATGTCGGCGATGTAGTCATTCTTGAGCAGTGGACCATAATTGTACTCGAATTCATCCCCATCGCGAATGAGGTAGTTGAACTGCCACGTTCCGTCATCTTCGGATTTGTTCATGGGCGGAAAGAGGCGCTGCTGCATGAGGTAGATCGTGTGCGCCTGATAGAGATCGCGCAGTTGATTCAGACACTGAGTCTTCCGCGCAGCCGTGCGCGCGCCACTCAACGATGGCAGCAGAATCGATACCAGCACCCCAATGATGGCGATAACGACCAGCAACTCGACCAGAGTAAAACCACCCTTGCGATGTGATGTGGTATTATTGTGCGCTGCCGTCTTCATACGACACCTCCAAGGCCACATCTCACGACGTCGTTGCCCGCCGACCACAACGTCATGGCGTGCGGACCGGTTGCCGCGCGAAACATGTGGACCGCCCCCAGACGCAACAACGATGAGACGAGGTAGAACTCCAATGCCTGACGGTTGATTGGGCCGGCACGTGATGTGTATTCTTCGACAACAGCAAGCGACGCGGCGCGCCAGTGCTCGCTGCCTTCTCGATGGTGAGCGCTGTCCAGAACGATGTGGGCAAGCAAGTTACCCAGATCGATCGCCGGATCTCCAGTGGACAGCGTGTCAAGATCTATGATCGTCGAATGCCCCGTAGACACCAGCAACTGGGCTCCATAGAAATCGCGATGAATGGTTGCGCGTTGTTCATCGTTCATCCGCAGCGCCAGTCGTTCGAGATGGTCCCGCATGGGCGTTGCCACAGCGCTGGCACCCGGCGACAGTTGATCAATGAGTGTGCACCAACGGTTGACAATCGCCGTTTCTTCTCTGACACCATGGTGCGGCAGATCCCTGAGGCTCAGCGCGTGCAGGGCGGCCAGCGCCGTGGTCGCGCGGTACTGATCACTCGGGTCGACGAGCCGCAGCGTGTGACCGGGATCACATTCGAAGACGACCATGTTGATCTCATCGATGTACGCCAACGGTCGCTGCACGCGGATCCGCCCTGCTGTGGTTTCGTCCAGCAGTGCCGCCAGCGTCTCATGACGATCACGCAAGATCTCCAAGTGGCCACGAGCATGGGTCTTGCCAACCCATTGTTCCTGAGCCAGCCGTTCGTTTGTGCGATATCCAACGGCAGCACGGCGCCGTGGCTTGTATCCGAGCAGGCGGGCCTCGAGCGCTATCGACCGGTCCCCGGAGCAGAGTGAATCAAGCCGCGTGGTCATTGCCCCACCGTCGAGACACGTTGCCAGATGAGTCATGTGAGCATCGCGATCGGGGGTGTGGAGCAAGAGTCCATGCGCCGGCACATAAAGATTGACGCTGAATGCGTTCCGTACATCCTGCTCGACGCAATCGACGTGCCCGTTTGGACGCGAGGTCAGCACGCCAAAGAGACTGTTGCGCGATGAATGATGCATCCAGGACCACTGGAAGGCCATACGACCCTGCATCGGCCACACACGCTCGAGCCGAACGTCGCTGATGTCGATGTGATCGCCCATTTCCCGGCGTAGCAGCGACTCGAACCGCAGCGGGTCGAGCAGAACGGGTGCATGCTCATGCAGGACCGAAGTTGCGGTCACGTCAGCACCTCCCCACATGATTGCTGCAACAAATGCGAGGCCTGATCGAGACAGTGATCCACAATGGTGGGCCATCCGCAACGAAGGTGGCGCATCATCCCACGTGCCAGGGACATCGTCGCCCCGACCGCGTACCACCGCAATCGCGCTGCGTCGATCGGCGCACCTGTCACGCCACCCCACGCCTCGACAAAGGCCTTTATCCACAATCGTGCGTCCTCGGAGGTCACGCCCGTGCCTGACCGATGGGGCAGCATGTTGATCTCGGCGACGAATGTCGCGACGTCGATCAAGGGGTCTCCAAGCTGACACCGTTCGAGATCGAGCAACGTCATGCGATCGAGCCGGCCGCGGATCTGATTCCAGTGAAAATCATTGTGCAAAGTCGCCCGTTGTGTGGGGATTGCCGGCACCGAGGTGAGCGCACCCGAGATAACATGGTTCACCGCACCCGCCTGCCGGGGGTATCCAGCACACAAATCATCCGTCACGTGGCGCAACATTGTAATACGCTGATAGGCCTTGATCACGTCGAGGTGCTCGAGCGGCGTATTGTGCAATGCGTTGAGGCCACGGGCCACGCGCTCCATAACGGCGTTCACCGGATTCTGTCGCAGCAAATCGACCAGCGCGTTGCCCCATACCCAGCGCATGGCCAATAGACCGTGCTCTTCGTCGAGAGCAACTGGCTTCTGAAAACGAAATGCTCCGTCTTCAACTCTCGAAGCTCGGCGCAAATCCCTGGCACGGCGTTGCAGTGCACGGCAATTCTCGATCGCTGACGATCGCACCGATATGGCTCGCTTCACCACTTCATTCGAGTGCGTGGCTGTACAGCGTCCCTGCAGTTGGATAATCCATTTCTGCTCCGGCACATAGCGCAACAGACCACGACGCAGTGACTCTGCCTCGAGGGACAGGCCTGGTTCATCGTTATCGATCCACGTCTGCCACACCTCAGCGGCCCTCTCGCGGCCGGCAAATTTGCGCAGGCCACGAAGCCGACGGTCATTGGGAAAGTGATACAACTCCACGTCGAAAGGCCCAAGCGCCACGACCTTGCCACGTCGTGACATCGGTGGCCGCACCGGGTAGTGCAGCGCAAACACCTCACCGTCAGGCCATACGCGTCGATGATCGAAATCGACAGGGCCTACGCCGTACGCCAATCGAATCTGACGACCGGGATCATACAACGCTTCGAGCACCCGACACGCCTCACCCTCCGGCGCCCCATGAGCACGCAGGGCCGGCAGAATATCCGCCGGCGCCAACCTCGGGAACAAGTCGGCAAATGCCGGATCAGCCGGATAGTCGCTCGAGCGCGTCAACATCGCGAGCTTCCTCCTGTTCGGCCGGCATGCGGCGAGACCATTCTGCAAATAACCGGGCATAGGCGCCATCGCTATCGTTCAGTTCAGCGTGTGTACCGGACTCAACGATCCGACCTTCGTCAAGGACAACGATGCGATCGTATCGATCCATATGTGCGTAATGATGACAAATGACTACGACTGTCCGCCCTGACTCGGACGCCATCCACGCTTCCTCGGCAACATGGGCGTTCTGAGCATCAAGGCCACTGACGGGTTCGTCGAGGATCAGGATTGGCGATGGTCGCAATAGGGCTCGAGCCAGAGCCAGACGCTGACGTTGCCCCCCTGACAACGTCGTGCCTCCCTCGCTCAACACGGTGTCGTAGCCATCAGGAAGTTTCTTTATGAATCGATGGGCCTTGACGCGCCGGGCAATTGATCGGACCTCGTCCATATCGATTGTCTCACAGCCCAAGGCGATATTCTGTGCAATCGTCAAGCCAAACAGCATCGTGTCCTGTTGAACGACTGCGATGTGATCCCGCAAGCTGGCCAGCCTGAGCTTGCGCACATCGTGCCCTCCGACACACACCGCACCAGCGGTCGTGTCGTAAAAGCGCAGTAGTAGTTTCATGAGCGTGCTCTTTCCTGAGCCACTACGTCCCACCACAGCGATGCGTTCTCCAGGAGAGATGAACGTGGATATTTCATGCAACGCGGGCGTTCCGTCAGGATAGGTGAAGCTGACGTTGTGAAACTCAACCTTACCCGGCAGGCCGGACGCATCGATTGCATCGTCCGCGTCCGTCACTGAGGGTTGCAGGCTCAGAATCTCAGCCACACGCAGCCCACAGGCGGTGGCTTTGGCAGTCTGCCCGGCCAGTCGGCTGAGCTTGCGGATGGGCTTGTTAATCGACCGTACGTAGGCCACGAAGACCAGCAGATCGCCGGCAGTCATCGCTCCGCTGAGCACGGCCCGCACACCAAAGAACAGCACGCCGCACAAACCAAGCGCTGTAGCGATGGCGACAACTCCGAATAGCTTCGATTCCAGACGTGTGGCGCGCAGTCCCGCACGCAGTGAACTGCGGTTCTGTCTGGCGAAACGCTGGGCTTCGATGTGTTCGCGGTTGAACGCCTGCACCAGGGTCAGCGCTCCCAGCACCTCGTGGGCGATGGAAGCAACAAAGCTCTCCTTCTCACGTTGACTCTTGGTCACGTTTCGCAAACGCCTCGCAATCCGCGCCGTGGCCCAGGCGACGACGGGTATTGCCGTTACTGCCAGAGCGGCCAGCATTGGATCCAGCCAGAACATCACGGCCACGATTCCAATAACCGTCAGAATGTTCTGGCTTGCCGTAATCCATGCATTCACCAACATCTGGCGAAGCATTTGAATGTCACCGGTCAAACGCATCAGCATGTCACCAGTCCGACGATTCTCGTAGACATCGGGCGACAGACGCTGCATGTGCCGAAACAGACTCTGTCTCAAACGGGCAACAAGATCCTGGCCTACGCGAGCCAGGACTACATCGCGACCGTAAACGAACGCGGCCTCGCCGGCAGCAAGTATGACGATCGACCCACAAATGATGGCTAATGCGGTATGACGATCCGCGGCATGGGCGGCAAACCACTGCCCGATCGCCGTGTCGGCCATGGCCGGCTCCAGAACAATATCGAAGACCAACTTGATCGGCCATGGGGCAGCGATACTCATGAACACGGCGCCGAGGCTCAACAGACTGGCCATCACAATCATGCCACGATGGGGTCGGAGGTACTTGGCAAACCGCCGGCGCACGATTGCGATGTCACCCACATCGAGGCGACCCCGCCGAGTCTTGATCACATGCGGCAACCACTTCATCGCTGTTCGTCTCCGACACCGCAAGGCTCTTGGGCAGCGTGCGTGAACCACATGTTCATTGTTCCAACGTTCGTACCGATATCGAAGCGCTCTTCCGCCCGGCGCCGCCCGCCAACCGCGAGATCACCGCGAATGGCATCATCAGTCAAGAGACGCTCCAGGGCTTGGGCGAGAGCGCGCGGATGACCTGGCGGCACGAGCAGCCCGCTGGTCTCATTTTCGATGATTTCCGGCACACCGGATAGGCGCGTGCTGACACACGGACAGCCGGCAGCCATGGCTTCGAGCAGTACAGTTGGCAGCGCGTCGATGTTGCCATCGCTGGCCTCGACGCACGGTAGCGCGAAACAGCTTGCTTCCGCCAGGCGATCTCGAACCTGGTCCTGGCTGAGCGACCCCGCCAGCGTGACATGACCCTTGAGCCCGAGTGTCTTGATTTCATCGCGCAATTGCCCTCGGAGTGGACCATCGCCGATGATGGTGCATTGAACATCAACGCCATGGTCACGCAGGATGCCGACAGCACGGACCAAATGGATAAAGCCCTTCTTCTCGATAAGCCGCCCCACTCCGACGATCGTGCCCGCCCTACGCTGTGTGCCGTTGGGCCGGAAACGCTCCAGATCGATACCGTTGTAATTGACGCGAATCTTTTGCGGATCAACGTCAGGCAGATGCTTGACCATGAATGTTTTATTGTACTCGCTTACTGTGACGGTGAAGCGCGAAGCGTTGATTTTGCGGGACAGCAGCCTACGGTCGACGTTGTCACGAAAAATATCGAACGCATGGAGCGTCAGGCTGTACGCTAGCCCCCCCATGATATGCGCCAACAATGCCACCGAAGCCTCATGTGTCCCGAAATGGACGTGGACATGAGCCAGTTTGTTTTTGCGCGCCCACTTGAGGACCAGTGCGGCCTGGCGGAAATCAGTCCAATCGATGCCGGCGTACCGTGAGGTATGTCGGGCCGCGCACAGGTACGCAGCGCCCTCTTTGCGCCAGGCCTGCACATGCGTCCGCAACTGCTTGCTGCGGGACTCGGCCATGTATTCCGGGAAGTACTCGACGGGCGCTTTGACGCGACATATCGACTCATGAAAACATCCGTCGGTCGGTTTGCGCAGCGACCCGATCCGGACGTCGATGCCCTGACGCTCGAGTTCGAGAATCTCGTTGACCACAAAAGTCTGGGTAAATCGTGGGTACATTCTCAACAGATATCCAACGCGCAGCTGTTCTGCCTGAGAACTGATCATGACACAGTCTCCCTCGAAGACGGCGCGTGACAGCGGTCAACGATGGCCATCGTGGCGCGGGCGGTGTCCGCCCATGTATAGTGCTGGGCCACGCGTTGGGCACCCTGTCTCCCAATCGCTGCGCAATGGTCCGGATCTGCCGCGCAGCGTCGCAGGGTCTCCGCGAGCGCGTCGGGATCATCAGCCCGACACAATTGGCCTGTCACATCGTGTTCGATGACTTCGGAGATCTGACCCAGGTTAGACGCGACGACGCAAGACTCGGCCGCCATGTACTCGAACAGCTTGATGGGCGAGAAATAGAACGATGGCAGAGCTCGGAAGGGCGCCACGCCAACGTTCATGGCCCTGAGGTACATCGGAACGTCTTCATGTGGAACGGCGCCGGTAAACACAACGCGATCCTCGAGACCCAAATCGTCGGCGCGGTGCTGCACACGCTCCTCTTCTGGTCCACTGCCGACGACCAGCAGACGCGCCCGTGGAACGCTGTTGGCAACCCGCGCGAAAGCATCAAGTAACACATCGACTCCGTGCCAGACTTTGAGGCTCCCGCAGAATCCGAAAACAAACGCATCGGCCATACCGATTGCCGCCTGGCACGTGGCGCGATTGGGTAGACAGCTGAACGCATCGAGATCGACGCCATTGGGGACGACCCTGATCTTCGAGGCGTCGATCCCCACCTGCTCGATCTGCTCGGCAAGAGGCTGCGACACGGCAATGATCGCGTCAGCTCTGCGCAGAACACGCTGCTCTATCGTCTCCGCAAGGTCCTGCAGGGCCAGGCCGCGAAACTGCTTGGATTCCGTGGTCAGCAACGCGTTGACTTCGAGAACCAGCGGTACTTCGAGCGCATCGGCGAGATCCATGCCGACATGCCCACACAGTGACAAGCGCTCAATGACGGCGTGCGGATCGAAGGTGCGGGCAGCGGCCAGCGCCGGCTGCTCGACCCAGCCGTTGTACATCAATCCACGCAATTCCCGTGCGACGGCCTGATCATAATCCCGGGCCTGCAACCACGACTTGAGCAGCCGGGTGGTCGACGAAACCTCCGGACAGCCCGGCGGCAATAACCGTGTGGCTGGATGTCCGAGTGCAGACGGGCCCTTGTGGGGGCTCAGCACACTCACATCGTGACCCAGATCGGCGAGCGCCCGCGTGATGGCCCGCAAGTGGATCGAGGCTCCCTTGGTGCCGTCGGGTCGGATACCGAAATCACTACATATGTACAGCAGGCGTCTCATGTTTCTCCTGCGGGCAGATGTGTTTCAATCGTGCGCACACGATCGAGCCCGCCAAAATCCAGACTGTTCTGACCTGGGATACTGTCGTCGTCCAGGACGCTCTCGAGTTGGGTGGCCAACGAGGCCGAGGTCAGTTCATCTGGCGTGATGTATTGCAATGCCCTCTTCCCCGCCCAACGCGAAGCCCGAATGAACTGCTCGCGGCGCGGAGCGGTGCGCGGAACGACCAATGCGCGTTTGTGCCGGGACACCACTTCGCACAGGGTGTTGTATCCGCCCATCGACACGACGACATCGGCCTGCTGGATCTGACAACTCATGCACCGCACGTGGTCGATCCAGCGAACATGTTTCATACCGTCGGCCTGAAGTCTGAGTCGCTTCGCCGCGGCCGCGGGCAGGTCAGGGCCACCGATCAACGTCGACTGAACTCCGCGTGATGCACTCACGTGGGCCGCGCGCTCGAGGTAGGTCTCCAGCAGATGAGTGCCGTCCGTTCCCCCCCCCACCGTGACCAGAACGCGCCGATGATCGCTGCCTTCGGCCACCTGATGTTCGCACGGCTGGCGTACGACGTAGCCCATGTACCGCAGTTTGTGATCAATGGCAGAGGCCATGCTGTACTCACTGATCACATCGAACACGCCGCGCATGCCATAGACCCACACCTCGTCGTAGTATCGGGCAAGGACGTCGAATGCCCCGCGATCGCCCCACTGCTCGATGGTCGACCGCGGATCATCTTCGACATCGCGCATCCCGAAAATGATGCGGACCTCGGGCCGATGATTCTTTAACCAGCGCAGCGCCGGCATGAGCTCACCACACACCCCAGTGGGCGATTTGTCGACCAGCAGCAACTTGGGCTCGAAAGACTGCACGGCGCTGAGAAGCAGAGCTTCACGGCAACTGATGACACGGTCCAATGATGTCCTGAGGTATTTGCCGCAATATACATCGCGCGACGGTTTGGCCAACGAAGGTAATTTGATGTAATCAGCTCCCTCGGGAATGTCGAACAGCGGCACGAACGGAGTGCCCGTCGCCAATAGAATGGTCGATGTGGGATCGACGCGCCGGATGCCTTCGCAGATGGCAAGCATGCGATTGAAATGTCCCAGGCCCACGCTGTCGTGGCCATAGAACATCATTCTGCGGGCTCCGCCGTCGCTACGATCTTCATTCGGCACCACGAATCGCCTCCGCGATAGATGCTGTGAACATCCCGAGCATGCGCACCGCATACCCGGGAAACCCGTCAGATTGATAACACAACTGGCTACCAGGCAACGACATGAGCAACCTCACACACTTCTCTGAACGAAGCACGTGTGACCCTTGCCCGATCTGCGTCAAGGATCACAACAGCCATGCCGGCGCCGACCTACCGAGCTGCTGACCGCACGTCCACAGCCACCGTATTGACCTGCGCAATCTCGATGCGGGTGCCCGGCCGCGTCGGAAAGAGAAACGTGCGATTTCTCACCACTTCCGGATCATGGAGCAGCTCGACGATGAAGCGCCCCTCAGCATCGTCACTGACGCGGTACGTGTACGTCGCCAGATGGCCGCCTGCCACCGCGACACCGGGTCCGTCCAGGCCAACAAGCATCTGACCGGTCACCAGGTTGAACGCCGACCAGTCGGCCGTAGCGAGAACGGACCCGGCCTTGTCTGAGCCGGTTGAAATGTCGACCAGCTCGAGATTGCCGCGGCGGCCACCGAAGGCGCCGAGGTGCAACTGGTAGCCGCGCAAATCGGCCAGCCCACCTGTCAGCCACACATCGATATGCACATAGTCGCCCGGTTGAATACGCTTGCGATCAACCGTCAAGCGCAGTGTCGTCTGGGCCACGGGCGTTGGAATGATGATCGGCGCCGGCCCGCCGTCGAGCGGACAGCTGCAGGGTGAGAATCCCCCGAACGCATTGAGCGCGTGGAATGCATCGTTGCCATCACACACGCCATCGGGTGCGCAGGATCCAAACTGTCCGCCGGCGTCGACATTGAGTGCAGCCGGAGGCTCATTCTCGCAGTCGTAGTTTCCTCCAGCCCCGCCGGTGTTGGCAAAACAGTTGAGCGCGTGGAAGCGATCGTTGCCGTCGGCCGCACCGTCCGGTGGACAGGCGCCAAACTGACCGCCCATCTCTCCGAAAACGATCTCGGTCCGCACGCATGTTTCCGCCACGCAGGCCCACCACGCGCAGTTATCGTCGCGGACGCCGTTGTTGTCGATGTCAGCACACGCGGCAATCGTGCCGCCAGGACAACCCGGAATATCGACACAGGCGTCGCCCGATTCGTCACAGACCATACCCTGACCAATGCACGGATTGCCTGACGTTGCACAAGCGCCCACTGACGCATGTCTCTGCCCCCGAGCAGAACAGCCCATCATCACAGTCCGCATCGATCATGCAGTCACACGAATCGTTTGCTTCGTTACACTGCAAACCGAGCATGGTGCATGGATCACCACCTGATGAACAGCGTCCTGCAACGCATGTTTCGACACCTGTGCAAAAGAGTCCGTCGTCGCAATCACCGTTCGTCGAGCAACCACCGGGCTCATCGATGTTGAGACTGAACACTTCGATGACGTCGACCTCACCGCCACCACTTCCGTCAACTACGAAAATGCGCTCGATCGAACGGATGCCCATGACGTCGTGCAGGTTGTCGAGATCGAGATAGATCAGGGTCGCCAGGTTGCTGCCAGGTACGTCCAGTGTATCGATGTCTGCACCCTGACGTCCCCCGGTGAAGCTCATGAAAACGTACTCCCCGTCAATGACCGGGGCACCTGGCTCGGTCAATTCGACTTCGACGATGATGCCAAAATCATCGGTTGCCCCGGTTTCGAGTCCACCTGACGCTTTCACGTGAGTATCAATGATGACCAGTTCGAAGGTGCGCGTGCTGGTGACGTCAGTGAGCCCGCTGCGGGGGTTCCCGACAAAGCCCCCCGCCTCAACAAAGTGGACCGACTCGCTCGGCACAAAGGAACCGTCATAGGTCCAGGTATCTGGAATGTTGAGGCTCAGCGCATTGACCCTGTTGCCACAGGCACACGGAGGAATGGTATCGTCATAGGTACCCGCGCCACTGAGGACCTCCGCGGATGTTGCGACGGTCTGATACAAATCGAGTGTACCGGGTGCCCCAGGCGGATTGATGAACAAGCAACAATCCGACTCGAATTCCTCGATCAGCAGTGGGATATCAACCGGGCTCGCCAGGTTGGTCGCGGGATTCAGCAGAAAGGACCCATGTCCTAACGTCTCCAGATCGACGATACTGGGTTGCGCTAGAAGATAATCTGCAAGATCGGTCCCGAGTAATTCATTGGTTGCTGCTGTCGACGCGACACCTTGCACTGCCGCAAATATGGTCGCCTGCAGCGGCGCGCCGTTCTCGTCGACGCCGGTCGAGGGCTTGAGTACCGTGGCAGTCAACGAAGTCATGCGCAACGGCGTCACCACCGCCGGGTCGCCCCCATTGGAGTTGGTCGCTGTCACGGTCACAGGCACCACCGCAGATGACAAATGGGCGGCCGCGACACCGGGCGTCACTGCGATGCTTGGAAAACCGTAGGCTTGTCCGGCAACCGCGACCGCCTCGTGACCCATCGCAAATGTTGCCACGGAGGGATCGCTCGACGCACCTGCCGTCGCAGACATGTCAATACCATAGTCACCGCCCGTATTCGCACAGAACAGCCCGGGCCGGCCCGTTGTTGCGCTCAGCACTTCGACGGTCTGCTCGGCCGCAGCAGCCACGTCAAGAGCGGGCGGGCTCGTCGTCAACGCGACCACGCCGGGCGAAGGGTAGAACGGTCCATTGTTGCGCACATCACGATAGGCATCCAATGCGTCGGCAACGGGATCATCGGGCAGTCCGTTTTCCGTGGTCTTGAGCTGATCGACAAACTTGCGAGCATAGCCGTTGGCCGCGCCAGGCGTCACACGGGTGGTGTCCTCCTCCGCCAACTGCGGCACGAGCATCGTGAATGCACCACCCTCTGGCAGCACGGTCTCGAGGTCGACATCGTCACCTGGAGAAAAGGGTTGATCGATGACCGCGAAGTCGGGATGGTCATTACCGGCAAACCCATCGAGCAGAGCCGTGACACCCAGCGTCGTGCCGGATGCGAGGTTGGGGTCAGCCCCCGACGCACAGTCGCCCGCATGCTGATCATCGCACAACTCGACATATCCACCGCTGTCACGGTTCACGAGCAGGTAGGCTGCAGAACCGTTTTGGACAACACCGGAGGTGGCCTCGGCCGGCATGTCGATCAACGATTCGGCCTCAACAATCGGGTAATTCGTCGTGCCACCGAATTGTGCCCCGTTGATACCAACGAACACATAGTCGCCACCCGTTCCCGTCACTCCACCATGAACCAGCGCGACGCGGGAGGAGACCGATCCAGCCAGGCCAGTTGGCGGACTGCCGACGTAATCGAGCCATCCCACTACAACCACCCCGCTCGCGGGCCGCTCGACGGCCCCCGGCGTTGTCCCGTTCCCGGGATCGGTGTCGAACACCGGCAGATCGAAACGGTAGTTGACCAACGCCTCGCCCGAGCTGTTCAGGTCGCCCTCGACCTCGTAGAGCGTCAGCCGCAGGGCATCTTTGTCGAGCCCCGGCGCCAGATCCGCCGCCTCGGGCAGGTAGATTTCGATGAATTCCTGATGATCGTTCGTCGGCGGCCGGGCCACAGGGCCATCCTCCAGCCCCGGAGGATCGAAGTACACCTCGGTGATCACGGGATGATCGGGGACCTGGGCCGACGCTGCTACCCAAGTCACAAGGAGCGAAAGAGTTATAACGATTCGTGCTGCCATGGCTGTCCCTTGACTATGTGATTCTGCGTATGATGGCTGTGTTCAATGGGCATGACCGAGGTGGCGCCATTGATGCGACACACTGAGCACGACCCGTGCCACAGCGGTATCAATGGGCAACATGCCGTTACGACAGGGGGCGGAATGGGCCGTGAGCTGACTCACGATGAACGCGGGAATACTCGCAGCCTCTCTGGTACTCCGGGTGGTCGGTCCTCGAGATCGCTGCTGGCCGCAGGCGTGTTCTTGGGGGTCCAACCAGGCTCACAGGCCCTGAAGTTGGACAAAACGTCCCGCCCTGAGCGCGTCGCGACGCCCCGAAGTCAGATTCGCTGGCGGCGGCACGAGAATTGCCTCTTCCGAATCAATCACGATCGGATTGGCTTGCGGGAGATTTGACGGGATGCATCGAACTACACTGCTTGGGGTAACTGTCGTGGTCGGCATCGGGATTGCGGGCGGGGCTTACCTCACGATGCGCAGTGCACCGCCTGCCACCGCCACCCCGACGCGTATTCGGGTCAAGCGCGTGGACAACGGACACAAAGTCACACTCAAGGGCGGCGCGGAATTGGTCTATGCCGGAATTCGCGCGCCCCATGCGCGTGAACCCGGTCATGACACAGCCCGGCAACGCAATGCCGAACTGGTCAACGGCCGCAAAGTACGGATCCGCTATGACGTCACACCACGCGATCATAAGGGCCGTCTCCTCGGGTACGTCACCATCGACGAACGCATGGTCAACGAGATCCTGGTGCGCGAAGGATTGGCCTATGTGCGCTTGACTCCCAACACCCAGCGCTACGCGACCTCATTCCTTGCCGCCCAGTCCGCCGCGCGCAGCGACGGCATCGGCCTGTGGTCGACTGCCGCGCCAGCGCCTGAAGCCCGCTACATTGCCGACCCGCGTCACGGTAATTTTCATCGCCCGACATGCTCTGAGGTCACCAAGATCAAGTCGGAACGCATCGTGGAATATACGTCGCGTCATGATGCGTTGGATGTGGGCATGGCGCCGTGTGCAGCGTGTCGCCCTTGAGCGGATTACTGGCCTTTCTCGAGACGATAACGAATCGCATCACGCGAGATGCCCAGTATGCGCGCGGCCTGACTGGAATTGTTTGACGTCGCATCGAGAACGGCTTGAATGACCTGCCGTTGGAACTCGTCGAGGGTCGGGCACGGACCGGAGAAATCAACCTCAATTGTCGTAGGCTGGCGCGCCGTGTAACCCGGATCAGGAGATCCGAGATACATACCGCACTCGTTGATCTCGTTTGTCTCGGACATCAATACGGCATTCTCAATCGTGTGGGCCAACTCGCGGACATTACCCGGCCACGCATACGCCTGTAGTTGCTGCAAAGCCTTGGGGGTAAACCCACTGATGTTCAGTCCGAACCGGGCTGCGTTCAGTTCGAGGAAATAGGATGCCAGAAGCGGAATATCGTGCTGCCGTTCACGCAGAGGTGGCATATGAATCGTTAGAGTCCGCAAACGATGGTACAGGTCTTCGCGGAATGAGCCGTCCCGGACAGCCTGGTCGAGGTCGCGGTTTGTTGCCGCAATGACGTGAACGTTGGCCTTCTTCTCGTGACTGGAGCCAACCGGGCGAAACCGGCGCTGCTCGAGTACCGAGAGCAGCTTGACCTGGGTCGCAAGCTCCATGTGTCCGATCTCGTCAAGAAAAATGGTTCCACCCTCGGCGACCTCGAACAACCCCGGTCGATCGGCCCGCGCATCGGTGAATGCCCCCTTACTGTGTCCGAACAGTTCGGATTCGATGAGCTGTTTGGGCAGGGTCGTACAGTTGATGTGCACGAACTGGGCTTGGCGGCGCGGTCCGCTGTCATGAATGATCTGAGCAATGAGATCCTTGCCGGTGCCGGTCTCTCCAGTAATGAGCACGGACAGCGGCAATTCGGATGTCAACGCCGAAGATGAGGTGATGCGATCCACCAGTGAGCGGATGTCACAGATCTCTTTGGATTGACCGACGATGAGGTCCTCCGGAACACACGACCGCTCGCGACCTCGAAAGTACTCGAGCCGTTCAAGCGCCCGGCGCTGGACGAGAGCACGTTCTACGAAGATCTGCAACTCATCGAGACTCAAGGGTTTGGCCAGAAAGTCCACTGCACCGGATTGTATCGCCCGTACGGCCATTTCGACGTTACCGTGAGCTGTCATCATGATGATGGCGGCACGACAACCGACCTCCGCCAGACGACGCATGACCTCGAATCCGTCGATGTCGGGAAGTTTGAAATCCAGTAGAATGACGTCAGGAATGCACGCACCGGTGGCTTGAACACCCGCGATTCCAGACTCCTCGGACTTCGCCGTGTGGCCGGCAAGGGTTAACATCTCGCAGATGTTTCGTGCCAGGATTGGCTCGTCCTCTATGACCAGGATACTCCCCATGTGCGCCCCCAACGATTCGTCGATGCCCGTATCATGCTAACACCAGGCGAGTGGGTAAACCAGGCAGACTTTCACGTATGATCACGACACAGCGAAATCCACAATCATCCATCACGACGATGGAACGCCCCCCGACCCTGTGGAAGTGGTACCATTTCTACTTCGTTCTGGCTCTGTTCGATGTGGTTGTCATCCTGGCAAGCCTGTTTCTGCACCATCGAACGTTGGTGTCCTACGAGGTTGCTCTCGGCCAATTGGGTCAGGTCGATAGCAAAAAAGAATGGCTGTCGACGCTGCGGTTGGCAGTGACCGAGCTCAATGCCCCGGGCAATGATGTGTTTGCGACCCGCCAGGTCGCCGACGAACGCCAGCGTGCCGAAGAGGTTCGCGCAACCATTGAAGTCTCACTCCTTCGTCAGGACGAATATGGTATCGACCTCAGTGGATTCATAGAGGACATCAATCTCATGTCCGTTGCCCAAGAACGGATTTTCGACTTATTCCTGCGGATCGAAGAGCAAGGTGCTGACGTGGCCGCCGAACAACCCCTTCTGGCCCAGGCCTCCGTGCACATGGTCGAAATGGATCGCGCGCAGGCGCGGGCACTCGATCGTCTGACCCGCACTGATCGGCGCCTCAGCGCCAACCAGGAGAAACTCTACCGCGAATATGGCGACCAGCTCGAAAGGCAGAATCTGTGGGAACGTCTCTTCCTCGCATGCATCGTTTTGATTTTGCTTGGTATCCTGTGGTACGGCCGTAAGTTGCATTACACACACCAGTTTCTCGAGGAACACGAACGGCGTGTGGCCTCAGAGCGCCAGCAGCGTCTGGCCTCGATCGGCGAGCTGTGTTCAGCGGTCGCCCACGGTATTCGCAACCCGCTGGCTTCGATTACCAGCTCTGCGCAGATGGCCCTACGTTATCAGCCCGAGGACGACCGCCTGCGCCAGAAGATCGACGAGATCCTGACCGCCGCCGACCGGCTGAACAACCGCTCCACGCGTCTACTGGACTTTGCCAGCCTGCCATCACGGCAATTCGACCGTTTCGAGCTGTCACCGCGTATTCAGGGCGTAGTCCAGGATGTTCAACCGCGTCTCGACGCACTGTCGATGACCTTGAACGTCGAAATCGTCGACCCAGGACTGCGCGTCTACGGTGACCCCGAACTCATCGAACAAGCCATCCTGGAAGTCGTGGCCAATGCCATCGACCACACGGGCGAGAGTGGAACGATTACCATCAGATGCCACATCGCCGATGATATGCCCGACCACGTCACCATCGATATCCGCGACAGTGGTCCCGGGATCCCGGAACGTTTGACCGATCAGGTGTTCGAGTTATTCTTCAGCTCAAAACCAGGTGGCGGCGGCTTTGGTCTGGCGCTCGTCAAACGTGCAGTTGAACATCACCGGGGCAGGGTGTTTGCACTGAACGCGGCCGAGGGCGGCGCGTGTATACGATTGGTCCTGCCCATGAGCGTGTCACGAGACGGGAGCGCAGCCCGCTAGCTCTTGAAGGATGATCAATGGCTACGATACTCATCATCGAAGACGAAGACATCCTGGCCAACAACATCCGAGACTCGCTGGACATGTGCGGACACGATCTGGCGGTGGCCCAGTCTGGCGAGGAGGGCCTGGCGCTCTGCGATGATCGGGAATTCGACATTATTCTCCTGGATTATCGTCTCCCCAATATGGACGGATTGGAAGTCCTCAATCGTCTCAAACACGCACGTTGCCCTGCCGCGATCATCATGATCACCGCACATGGTGACATCAAGACTGCGGTTGCAGCGATGAAATCAGGAGCCACCAATTTCCTCAAGAAGCCGATCGACCTCGACGAGATCAACCTCATGGTCGAGAAGGTCATCGCAGAACAGCGGGTATCCGCCAGCCTCGGGTATTTTCGAGATCGCGAGCGCACAGCGAGCGCCATCAGCAACATCGTGGGTTCATCGACACAGCTGGCCGAGGTCACGTCCTGGATCCAGCGCATCACGACGAGCAAAGCACTGTGTGCAACGCCACCCCCCAGCGTCCTCATCACGGGCGAAACCGGTACGGGAAAGGATCTCGCCGCTCGGGCGATTCATTACGGTGGCCCGCGCCACGAAGGACAGTTCGTTCATGTGAACTGCACGTCCATCCCGGCTGAGCTGTTTGAGTCAGAGCTGTTCGGGCACGTACGCGGGGCGTTCACCGATGCCAAGGGCGAGCGTCGCGGACTGTTCGAAGTTGCCGACGGAGGGACGGTGTTCCTGGACGAAATTGGACACATGTCCATGGAACTGCAAGCCAAGCTCCTCAGCGTGCTGGACACATCAATGATACGCCCAGTTGGTAGCGCGCTGCAGCGCAAGGTGAACGTCCATGTCATCGCCGCGACCAATCGTCTTCTACTGGAGGCTATCGATGAAGGCGATTTTCGCCAGGATCTGTATCACCGCCTGCGCGTTCTGAGCTACCACCTGCCACCTCTCAGAGATCGCGGTCGCGATGTCGTAGATCTTGCCGCGCATTTCCTGGATGAGATCACAGCGCGACTCGGCGTTCAACCCAAGACAATGACCAGAGCTGCCGAGCGCAAACTCCTCGAATATGACTGGCCTGGCAACGTCAGGGAGCTCCTGCATGTTGTCGAGAGCACTGTGCTGCTGTGCGATGCCAACGCCATCGAGCCCGAGCACCTGAACCTGCCGTCGAGTACGCGGCCTCGACTCCAGATCAACCTGCCGACCAGCAACAAGACTCTGACTTTCGACATGCGTCCGGGCGGGACGACTCTCGAGGATCTGGAATACCAGGTCCTCCAGGAGGCCCTCGTGTACTCGAAGCAGAACTTGACCAAGGCGGCCCAAGTGCTTGGCGTATCCCGCGATGTCATCCGTTATCGTTGCGCCAAGCACGAAAACCGTGACGCGCCCCCCGAGCGGTGACTGCCCCGCAGCCCACCACGTGTGTCTACGTACACCGATCGCGAGATAACTCGCACCCTCCCGCCGAGCACACCCGCGGCTCTTCCTGCAACAGCATGACACACAAGCACAACGGCTCGATGTCGTGACTGGCACGAGGCATGCTTATGTGAGAACCAGCCCCTCATGGTGTGATTGCAGGAGATCCAGAGAATGTTCCACAAGTACGACGTCCCATCCATTGTCGCAAGCGCTGTCATGACGGTGGCGTTCTGCGGCCCCGTGACCCTGGCCGATGTCCCTATGTATCACGTAACGCTCCTGGAGGGCATGATCGAAGAGGTCTTTCCCGGCGTGGAATTCCCCTCCAGCGACGCCCGTGGCCTGAACGAGAACGGTGATCTCGTCGGAGAGGCGCGGCTCAACGGCGGCCAGATGCAGGGCTTCGTCTACACGGTCGAGCACGGCGTAACGCCTTTGCCGCTCCCTGCAGGCTGGACCAGCGCCGCCATCCGCGACGTCACCGACCGCGGCGAGAATGGCGAGATCATCATCGTCGGCGGCGGTGCCACAAGCATCTACGTCGATATCACCATCGGCGAAGCAGTGCTGTGGCGCTTCTCGACCGTCACCGGTGAGGTTCTCGAAACGCGGAACATCGGCATCCCTGCCGGTTTCGACGACAGTCTGGCCGTGGCGGTGAACAACGATGCAACGGTCGTGGGCTTCAGCGGCCTCACCGGCCCGTACACCAACTGGAAGTATGACGTCTCAACACAGGTACTCGAGACCTTCGAATTCCCGTGGCGCGTAACCGACCTCAACAATGTGGGCCAGGTCTGTGGAGGCAGCTATCGCGGGGACCTCTTCGGCAATTACGAGGACCTCACAGACACGTACGAACCGGGCGACGTGATGCCGGACTGGGCCATCGAAAACGGGGGCATTTCGGCCAGCTGGCACCGGATCAACGACCAGGGCTGGCTCGTGGGTCGCGCCGGCACGGGCATCAGCGACGGCGCCGGGCACTATTACGTGGCCATCGTGCGCTACGCCGATCCCATCGGCTGGACCGGCATGGCGGCGGTCAGCCACCTGTCCCTCGCTGGAGGGATCGACGACCAGGGCGACTTCATGTCCCGACAGGGCGGTGTCTTCCTCGAAGACGTGGGTCAGCAATACTCCATCAATGCGCTGCTAGCGCCCGAGTCCCAGCCGCTGGTGAGCGTCGCCTGGTCCAATGAGCTCAACAACAACCAGCAGGTCGCCGGCTCCCAGGCGCACGCGTTTCTGCTCACACCCATCGGAGAGATGATCATCCCTGGAGACGTCAACGGTGACGTCGAGGTCAACCGCGACGACTACTGCGCGTGGCTGGCCGCACCGATCGACCTCAACGGCGACAGTGTGATCGACCCGGCGGACGAACAGTGGCTGATCGAGCGCCTGCTGGTATTCGGATGGACGCTCGAAGATTGCAATGCCAATGGCGCCGTCGATCACTGTGACATCCTCGATGATGTGAGCGCGGATTGCGACGAGAACGACGTGCCCGACGAATGCCAGCCGGACTGCAACGGTGACGGCTTCCCGGATGTGTGTGAGCCGGACTGCAACACCAACGGCAACCCCGACCCCTGTGATATCCTCGGGCTGTTCAGCATGGACTGTAACGCCAATGGGATCCCGGACGAGTGCGACGACCAGGGTAGTGTGACTGAGGCGCTCAACGTGTTCGATCCGCCGGTCGTGGTCCTGGTGGACAACGTCTTCGTGGACGACCTGCTGGTCACCGGAGTGGGCACGATCGCGGACGTCGACATGACCATCGACATTCACTACCGCATTGGCGAACTGACCATCCTGCTGTCACACGGCGGGGTGACCGTCACGATATGCGACCAGCCTGGCATCGTGGGAGATGAGGTCCAGGGCAACGGCCAGTTCGGCTACGACATCACAGTAGATGACGAGGGCGCCGGCGACTACCTTGAAAACGTGGGGAACTTCGGCAGCCCGTTCGAGCAGATCGTCTCGCCCCCAAGCTATAAGCCGGACGAAGCCTTGAGCGCATTCGATGGCATGCCCGGCAATGGCATTTGGACTCTGACCATCATGACCAGTTCGATGTGGTCTCCAGCGAACACCCTCGATGACTGGGGGCTGATCGTGACCCTGTCGTCCGCCCCGGTCAGCTGCGACTGCAACGGTAACGGTGTCATGGATGTTGATGACATCGCCAATGGTACGAGCGCCGATTGCGACGGCAATGTCGTGCCGGACGAATGTGAACTCTCGGCGAACGACTGCAACGGCACTGGAACGCTGGATACCTGCGACACGACCGATGGCACGAGCGTGGACTGCAATGCGAACAACGTGCCCGATGAATGTGAAGGGGACTGCAACGGAACCGGCATTCCGGATGACTGTGATGTCCTCAACGGAACCAGCACCGATTGCGACAGCAACCTCGTTCCTGATGAATGCGATCTCATCACGAATGATTGCAATGGCAACGGCGTGGTCGATGCTTGCGACATTTCAGACGGAAGCAGTGGCGATTGCAATATCAACGGTGTCCCGGATGAGTGCGAAGGCAACCCGAGTTGTGATAACGATTGGTGCGCCGATGCGTTGGCGATCTGCCCTGGAAGTGGACAAGGCTCGACGACGGGCGCGAACAGAGATGGCGATGCGGCTTGTGACGGCTACCACAAGAGTCCCGACGTGTGGTATGCCTATACCCCGGGCTCCGATGGCCTGGCAACCTTCTCGACCTGCACTTCCCCATACGACACCTTGCTGTCGGTGCACACCGGCTGTCCCGGTAACCAGAGCAACGAGCTCGCGTGCAACGACGATGCGTGCGGAACGCACGATTCGTCCGTGACTTGGGATGTGACGGCGGGCGTGAAGTATCTGATCAGGGTGGCGGGCTACCTCAACTCCTCGGGGGACTTCACGCTCACGCTATCCGGGCCCGAGTGCAGCACGGCCTGCGAGATCGATACTGACTGCGACGATGGCAATCCCTGCACCGACGATGTCTGTGAGGTCGACGGGGTGTGCACGAGCACAACAAACAGCGTGCCCTGCGACGACGGCGATGGTTGCACGACGAATGATGCGTGCCTGGCCGGCGTCTGCGTGGGCGGCCCGCCAATGTGCAGTGGCGTGGGCTGTGATGACTGCAATGAGAATGGCCGGCCAGACAGCTGCGATATTGCCGACGGCGCGTCCGCCGACGGCGATGGCGACGGTATACCCGATGAGTGCGCGGCGGCCGCGACCTGTGTCGTCGCCGCGGATTGTGCGGATCCGGAGGATACGGGCAAGCGTGCGGACAACTGCATGTGGTGGGACTGTGCCGGGGGCACATGCGCCGGCACACCGGTGGTCTTCGCCGACCTCGGAGGACCATTCGGCGACTGTGCACCGGACGGCGTGGCCGATAGCCACGACCGTTTCCACGCCCTGAATTGTTTTGCCGACACCGCCATTTCTGGGGCGGGATCGTATGGCTGCGAGAACGCCCCACCCGCGGCCTACAACGTCGATGCGGGTGGACCATTTGGTGACTGCCTAGCCGATGGCGTGTGCGATGGTAACGACGCGTTTCATGTCCTCAGCGCATTCGAGGATAGCGCGTTGTGCAGTTGTCCGCTCGATAGCGGCGGTGGACCCGCCCCACGATTCGATGACGGCCCCCTCGTGACCGAGCATGTCTCGGTTACATTGCAGCCGCAGCGCGACACGATCCGCGGTGGCGCCACTGTCGAAGTGGAGGTACTGTTCGACACTGCCCTGCAGGACCTCCGCGGCTACCAGCTGCACGTCGGGGTCTCCGGCGGAGACCGCGGCCAACTGCAGCTGATCGACATGGCGATCCATAAGCGCAAGGGCCACGTGTTCAGCAACCTGCCGCAGTGGTCCGCGTTCAACATCGCAACGGCCCAGATGGTCGCCGGGCTGGACACGCCGGGCGTGCCAACGCCGAAAGATGGCTACGTCGCCACGTTGATCTTCGCAGCCAGCCACCAGGCGGCAGGCACGTTCGTCATCGACTTGAGATATGACGACGATGACGCAACGCAACGAACGTTCCTGTTCCCAACACCGCTTGGATCGAAAATCGCAATCGTCGATGTGACGCCGGCGGTCATTACTGTAGAGACGCAAAGGAAGCGCAAGAACCGACGGTAAGATCCGACCCGCCGCGCTCGGCGGAAAAACTGTGCCTGTGGCTACGACACCGTGCACCAGATGTCGTACAACTTGTCATGCTGTTTCTCGGAGAGCTCGTAATCAGCATCGCGATGAGAATGGTCCTCGATGAAATCGATCTCCCAGCCGGTCAATCCTTTGTCCGCCTCAACGCAGTCCTGCAGCATATCGAGCTCTTCACGTGTCATTGATGCTCACCTCTGAGACTCCCACTGTTGAAGTTGGCGTACGAAATAACACGATGTAACTGACGACGCCCGCTCCGATCGACCGGCCTGATGCCTCCTGACCAACAAGCATCACAAACGGCAAACCCAGACTGCTCGAGCAGTATGCTCCGGGCGAGGGGCAGGAAACGCTGGTGTCGGGAGCCGGTGGGCCTGGGCAACATGATCCGTTCAATGCGCGCGGCCCGCCGTCAGTTTCGAGACTGCCCTGCAGCATGTCCAGCTGCTCTCGGGTCATGGCTCGACTGTCGGCTGTGCTGGTGCACGGTGAGCGCTGAAGCGCACGAGATACAATGCGCAACCGGCGGCGATCCACGCCGCACCGATCAGCGCAACCGTCCGATTCGAGGATTCCCAGTAGGAACCGACAACCAGCCCGATCTCTCCAACCACGAAGGCCGCCGGAATCCATGGATAGCCCCACGGCCTGGGCCAGTGTCCCGGATTGCGGCGGCGCAACACGATCAGCGCCAGGGCTGTCAGCGCAAAAAACACGCTGTCGATCATGACCACGCCGGTCACCAGTTTATCCGACGTTGTTTTGCCCGCGATGAGCAGGAGCAACAGCCCCAGGCCACTGAGCATGAGAATCGCAGCAACCGGCGTATGGCGACTGCGGTGCGTGCTGGCGAACACTTTGAAAAAACGGCCGTCGCGCGCCATGCCGTAGACCAGCCTGGGCCCGGACAACAACTGGGCATTCAGCACACCGAACGCCGAAATCGCGACTGCCACCGCGACGATGCGCTGGCCGGTCGCCCCCCACGCCACTGCGACGGCATCGGCCGCGAGCGTCCGGGACGTCGTTACACCGTCGATGCCAAGCAGGTGCAGGTAAGCCCAGTTAGCCGCAACGTAGACGACGGCCACGAGCACCACGCCGCCGATGATGGCCACCGGCAGATTGCGCTGTGGATTCCGCACCTCGCCGGCGATCCACAAGGCGTGTTGCCAACCTCCGAACGCGAAGAACGCGGGAACCATGGCAGCACACACCATGCCGATCAAGTCGAATCCGCCGCGCGCGTCATCGGCAACGGGTGCGGAATGCGCGGCTCTACCGGGCCCCTCAGTTAGCGCCAGCGCGATGATCGTCAATAGCGTGACGACCTTGAAGACCGTGGTTATGTTCTGAACCGTGGATCCGTACTTGAGGCCGATGATGTTGGCCGCAGCAAGGCCGATGATCAGGGCCGCGGCGATGAGCGCAAGCCCCACGGTCGAGATCTCCGTCCCGGTCACTGCCAGTGCGGCGTGTTCGGCACAAATCGCGGCGATGACCGCAATGGCTCCTGCCTGGATCGCGGTGGCGTTACAGAATACGTAAAGAAACGCAGTCAATGGACCATACGCGTCGCGCAGCACTTCGTACTGTCCGGCGGTGTTCGGATACATGCGGCCGAGCGTCGCAAAGGTCATGGCTCCCAACAGAGCGATCGCAGCCCCCAGAGTCCAGGCCAACAGAACGGCGCCTGGGCTGCCGGCAATTGCAGCGACACTGCTCGGTGTGAAGAAGATGCCGACCCCGATGATGGCACCCACGACCACGCACGTGGCGTCGAATCCTCCCAGCGCGCGAACCAACCCACCGGTATCGGCCTCGTGGCCTCGCGAACCCGTCATTGGGTCGCATGCTCCTCACGAACGACGATGACGTGCACTTCCCGGGGACCGTGGACTCCTGTCACCAGCACGCCCTCTATATCGGCCGTCTTGCTGGGCCCTGTCACCATGACACATGCAGCGCAATCACGAAACCGTTTGACCATCTCCGCCGAGGAACACACATCAATGAGATCCGGCACGATGTCGTGCTCGCGCACGAGCGCCACATGAACGTCGGGAATCAGATGGGTCCCGCGACTCCGCCGGGCGGTGGAGCAGATGACCAACGTGCCGGTCTCGGCAATGGCCAGATCGACATCCGTCACGCCAACCGCCACATCGAACAATCCCGTCATCGCTTCGCACCGGGCATCGGTCGCCACCCAGGCTGTCGACGCAACAGCCTGTTCGACGACGGATCGCAAAGCATCATCTTCGATACTCAGCGCGACACGACCGCCGGTCGCCATGCCACACAGAAGATCAGCGAAGAACTCGGGCAGTGCACCGTGATCAAGCATTGTAACAGCCATCCCTGCTCCACGGGCCCCGTCGGCGAACCGCTCGAGCACACGTTCCCCCAGATGACACAACCGAATCAGTGCCGGATCGGATCGGGGAACGTCTGCGGCCGACAGCTCCACCCGGTCGTGTACCAGTGCCTGGCGCACGCGCCGCATGAATGCCGCGCGCGTCATCCCCGATGTGGGTGGCTTCATGGCAGCTCCTGTCGGGCCCGCCACCACGAGCGGAACGGCTGGTCTGCCGGTGCAGGAAAATCACGTGACTGCGTCCATCCAGACAACACACCCGGCAACCGCCGACACCACCACCGCCGCGTCACCCGGTCACGGGCCACACAGCGCAGGCCCCAACGCAGTACGCCACTGGTCAGGTGGTACCACCGGGGATGTTTCAAACACATGGCCCACAGGCGATAGCCCCAGCGTGTCCACCGGCGCAAGACATGATGATCGACCTGCTCCTGGCGCAAACGCACGAGATGACCAGGAAGATCGATATGCACTGGACAGGCGGTACCGCAGGCTCCGCACAAGGACGACACCTGCGGCAAGTCAGGGTAGTTGGCCAGGCCCTTGAGCAAGGGTGTGATGGTCGCTCCGATCGGACCCGAATACACCGCCCCATACGCATGACCGCCCCCGACCTTGCGAAAGACCGGGCAGGCATTCAAACAGGCACCGCAGCGGATACAACGCAACAGCTCACGTGTTGGTTCCCGCAGGATCCCAGTCCGGCCGTTGTCTACCAGAATGATGTGGACCTCGTGCGGGCCGTCGACTTCATGCTTACGCCGCGGACCATTGATGAACGTCGTGTAGACGGTCAACGGTTGCGCCGTCGCCGAACGCGACAACAGCTTCAACAACACCGGCAGGTCCTCGAGTCGTGGAACAATCTTCTCGATCCCGGCATAGACAATGTGAACCGGCGGCAGGCTGACGGCCAGATCCCCGTTGCCCTCGTTGGTGCACAGCACGATCGCGCCAGTGTCGGACACCAGAAAATTCGCTCCGCTGATACCGAGGTCCGCGCGGCGATACAGGCCACGCATGTGGTCGCGGGCAATAGCGGTCAACTTGGCCGGGTCTTCGGTGTAGGTCGCGCCCAGCTCCCGCTCGAACGCCCGCGCCACCGCTGCCCGGTTCTTGTGAATCATCGGAGCGACGATATGCGACGGCGCATCGCCGTCGAGCTGTATGATGAATTCACCGAGATCGGTCTCGAGAGTGTCGATGCCCGCGTCGGCCAACGCCGGCAACAGGCCAATCTCCTCGGTCACCATTGACTTGCTCTTGACACACAGTCGACAACCACGAGCCGTAGCGATCTCGACACCGAGCGCCCGGGCCTCGGCGGCGGCGCTCGCATAGTGCATCTGAACCCCCGCCGCGGTAGCGTTGTCGATGAAGCGCTCGAGGTACACATCGAGATGGTCCAGGGCATGCTGCTTGATCTCGCCGGCCAACCGCCGCACGTCGTCGTACCGTGAACCGAATGCCTCGTGGCAAGCGCTCTCGCGTCCTGCATGCTTGGTGCGTGTCGTTTGACCCACGAACAGCTGGAGTGGAATGTCCTGCAGCGCTGCCCGGACACGTGGGCGCATGTCATATGGCAACACGGGCTCGAGCAGCCGGTCGTGAATAGGTGTCGTCATATGCCGGGTTCTCTGTCCAGGAGTCCAAGCCCCTCCGCGATGATCTCGGCCAGACTGGTCATTTTCAGTCTGTCTCCACGGCGATGCAGTGCGCCGCCGATGTTCATCGCACACCCCGCTTCGTTGCAAATCAACGTGTCAGCCCCCGTCGCGTGAACGGCGGCGATCTTGTCATCGAGCATCGCCGTCGAAATCTCGGGATAGTTGATCGCGAAGGTACCACCAAAGCCACAGCACTCATGCGCGCCCGGCAGGTCGACGATATCAAGTCCACGCACCTGCCCGGCGAGTCGCGGCGTATCATGGCCGACACCCAGCCCGCGCAGATGACATGAATAATGGCAAGCTGCCGTACCCGAACCGGTCACCCCCAATGCACCCAGGTTGACTCGGCTCACGCGGACTAGAAACTCGACGAACTCATGGGTGCGCCGTGCGAGGTCCTCCGCGGCAGCGCACCGTGCGGCATCGTCGGCCAACAAGGCGGTGTAGTGCTCACGAATCATTGCCGCGCATGAGCCTGACGGCGTGACGACGGCATCGAAGCCGTCGAACAACTCGACCATCCGCACGGCCAGGTCACACGCATCGGACCGCAGACCGTTGTTATACATGGGCTGACCACAGCAGGTTTGAGCTGACGGAAATTCGACGGTGTGACCAAGGTGTTCGAGCACCTTGACCACGGCGATCCCCATCCGTGGAAGGAACTGATCGGTCAGGCAGCTGATGAACAGGGCGACCTTCAACGTAGCCCGCTCTCACCTCTCACAAGTGACGGTCATACAAACAGGAACGGCTGAACCGGCGTACTGTAGCACCGGATGACCGAAAAGAGAACTCGCCCAGCATGAGGCGCCCAGGTCAGTTCATATCCACCGGCACCTGGTCAGGTATGGTGCCATTGTCTGTCCTGAACACGCACGATCCCACGACTGGTTTGAACCGCGCCTGGAAGAAACGCAGGAGGCGCGGCTCGTACGTGAACTCGAGGCCGACGATACGGTCGCGATTGCGGTAGACCTCGATGACGGATTCTGCCACGACATCGAGGTGCGCTTGCGTATACACTCGCCGCGGCAGCGTCAGGCGGACCAACTCGAGATTGGGCACGTGATTCTCGCCGGTCACCGGGTCACGTCCGGCGGACACACTACCGCGTTCCATGCCACGCACGCCGGAGTCCACGTAGATCGCGGCGGTCAACGCCTGCGCAGGAAACTGGGTGCGTGGAATGTGCGGCAGGATCCGCGTAGCGTTGAGGAAGACTCCATGTCCACCGAGGGGCCGCACGACGGGAACACCTGCATCAATCAATTTGTTGCCCAGGTAATCGACCTGCCCGATGCGGGCGTGCATGTGGTCGTACTGCACCGACTCGCGGATTCCGATGGCCATCGCCTCCATATCTCGTCCAGCCATCCCGCCATAGGTGTGCAGGCCCTCGTAAACGACGACCAGGTTGCGTGCCTGCTCGGCCAGATCATCGTCGTTGAGCGCCAGGAACCCGCCAATATTGACCAGACTGTCTTTCTTCGCTGACATCGTGCATCCATCGGTGCACGCGCAGATTTCGCGCAAGATCTCCGCCAGGGTCAAGTCTGCGCAGCCCGGCTCACGATGCTTGATGAAGTAGCAGTTCTCGACGGCGCGGGTCGCATCCAGAAACACACGAATGCCGTGTTCATGGCACACCGCCGAGACCGCTCGGATGTTCTGCAAGCTGCACGGCTGGCCGCCGGCCATATTGACATTGGTCTCCAGCGACAAGTACGAGATGCGTTCGGCCCCGACCTCATCGATGAGCCGCTGAAGCTTGCCGAGCTCGACGTTGCCCTTGAACGGAAAACTACTGTCTGGGTCATGGGCATCATCGACGATCACATCAACGAAAGTTCCGCCGGCCAACTCCTGGTGCAGCTTGGTCGTGGTGAAGTACATGTTACCTGGCACGTAATCACCCTGGCGAATACACAACTGGCTGAGAATATGCTCGGCGCCGCGCCCCTGATGCGTGGGAATCAGATGTTTGAAACCGTAAATCGCACGCATGGTTTCCACAAGGTGGTAGAAATTGCGCGACCCGGCATAGGCCTCATCGCCCTGCAGCAGGCCCGCCCACTGGCGATCGCTCATCGCCGAAGTCCCACTATCGGTCAGCAAATCGATGTACACGTCATCGCTGCGCAACAAGAATGTATTAAACCCTGCTTCACGTATGGCTTGCCTGCGCTCTGATCGTGTCGTCATACGCAGGTGTTCGACCATCTTGATCTTGAAGGGCTCGGCCCACGCTCGCCTGGTCATCGCTATTTACTCCATTGCTGGACTGGACCTATTTGGAAGGTTCCCCTTGAACGACCCTGCACAACACAGGCCACGGGGTGTTCGAACACGTCTGACCGCGATCACCGTCCCAAGCCGAGAACCCGTGCGTAGGACTCCTCGGGGCGTGCGCATTGTTCCGCAGGCTCTCTCGAGACATGGCGAGCTCCGAGGGATCCCGTTGGGCGGCGCGGAACTTGCCTCCCCTCTGCCACTTCGACATCAAGGAACCAGTCTATGAAAACAATGATCGAGCCATTCCGGATCAAGGTCATCGAGCCAATCAAGATCACCACCCGTGGACAGCGCGAAGAAATCCTGCACGCAGCGCACTTCAATTTGTTTGGTATCCGCGCTGAGGACGTACTCATCGATCTCTTGACCGACAGCGGCACGGGAGCCATGAGCAGCGCTCAATGGGCCGGGATCATGCGCGGCGACGAATCCTACGCCGGCGCCCGCAGCTACTACCAATTCTATGATCAGGTTCGGCAGATCACCGGCTTCAAGTACATTCTCCCGACGCATCAGGGCCGGGCCAGCGAGCGCATCCTCTTCGACGTCCTGTGCACGCCGGGCATGGTCGTGCCCAACAACAACCACTTTGATACGACCCGGGCCAATATCGAGCACTCCGGAGCCGAAGCCGTCGATCTGGTCATCGACGAGGCCAGAGACCCGAGCACACGTGTGCCGTTCAAGGGCAACATGGATACGGCCAAACTGAACGCGCTCATCGAGCGCGTCGGCCCGGAACGGATTCCACTCGTCATGGTTACGGTGACCAATAACAGCGGCGGCGGTCAGCCGGTGAGCCTCGAGAACCTGCGTGAGGTCCGAGCCATCTGCCACCGGTCGGGCATCCCGTTTTTCCTTGATGCCTGCCGCTTTGCCGAGAACGCTTACCTCATCAAGCAGCGCGAATCGGGCATGGCCGACCGCTCGATCCAGAGCATCGTGCATGCGATGTTCGAACTCGCCGATGGGGCGACCATCAGCGCCAAGAAGGACGGCCTGGCCAACATCGGTGGACTGTTGTTGCTGCGCAACGAGGAGGTCGCGGTGCAGGCGCGCAACAACCTCATTCTCACTGAAGGCTTTCCGACCTATGGCGGGCTGGCGGGCCGCGACCTCGAAGCCATCGCCGAAGGACTCCGTGAGGTCCTGCAAGAGGACTACCTCGCCTATCGCATTCGCAGCGTCGAGTATCTCGGTGAACAGTTGCTGGCGGCCGGCATTCGGATCATCGAACCGCCCGGCGGGCACGCCGTGTATGTCGACGCCAATGCGTTTTGTCCGCATATCCCGCGTGAGCAGTTCCCGGCCCAGGCCCTTGCCGTCGGCCTGTATCGCATTGCCGGTATTCGCAGCGTCGAGATCGGCAGCGTCATGTTCGGGATCGACCACACACCGCCCCTCGAACTCGTCCGGTTGGCCATCCCGCGTCGCGTGTACACACAGTCGCACATCGACTACGTCATCGAAGGGCTCACCGCGCTGTACGCTGAGCGCACCCGCCTGCGTGGCTTGCGTATCACACGGGAGCCGCCGGCGCTGCGCCATTTCACGGCCCGCTTCGAGGAAGTGTGACCGTTCCGCGGGCCGGCAAGAATCGGATACAATACGCCCATGAGGCTCGACGCACGAATGACCACGACCCTCGGTTGGATCGGCTGACCCATGGCACGAGACAGCCTGTGTGAGACATGTGCTCATTGCCAGGAGTTGATCTCCGGAAAGGGATCACGATTCTTGATGTGTACCCGCCACCGAACGGACGACAACTTCGTCAAGTACCCACCTCAACCGGTTGTGGAATGCCTCGGCTACGAGCCGACGGATGTTTCGAGCGAGAAAGAACGCACATAGCCGCCGATACGAAACCGACCTACAATTTCATCCTATGACCACCAGGCCGACAGCCAGTCGCACGCGCTACCGCCAGTACCGTGAGCACATCCGGGGACGCAGGCCAGGGCGCAAGCCGCAATCGGGATCTGCCGGCCCCATCGTGACCGGTGAGATCAGATCGGTCGGTCGAGCGCGAGGGTTCGGAACGTTGGCCGTGGCGTTCTGGAGCATGCTGTTCGGGCATCGCGGCAAATTAGCCGGGGCGCTCGTCACCCTGTCCATCGCCACGCTGCTGGGGCTCGTGCCGCTGTACGGGACCAAGATCGTCTTCGACAACGTCCTCGGAGGCGCGCCACTGCCAACCGGGGTTCCTGCGTGGCTGGGGGTTCCCGCCGAACCGCGCGCGCTACTGGGCTGGGTGGCCGTGACCATGGTCATCCTGTCCCTGGTGACGTTAATCATCCGAATGTGGGGACGGTGGCAGGCCACGCGGGTTTCGAAACGTGTAGGTGTCTACGCCAGCCGCAAGCTGTTTGATCATGTTGTCCGCCTGCCACTCAACCGTGTTTACGACATCAAGAGTGGCGGCGTAGCAAGTGTCCTGCGTGAAGACGCAGGTGGAATCGGCAATCTCGTGTTCTCGATGGTCTACAACCCGTGGCGCGCGGTCATTCAACTACTCGGTAGCCTCGTTGTCCTGGTGTTCATCGACTGGCGCATGCTGCTCGGCTCTCTGGTTCTGCTGCCCACCGTGTGGTACACACACCGCACGTGGATCTCGCGCATCCGGCCGTTCTGGCGTGACATTCGCGCGACACGGCAGGCCATCGACAGTCAGACAGCCGAAGCGTTTGGTGGGATTCGTATCGTCCGCGGCTTTGGTCGTCAGCGTACGGAGGCCGGTCGATTTACCTACGCCAGTCACCTGATGGCCCGCCAGGAGCTTTTCGCGTGGTGGTGGATGCGTGGTGTAGACAGTGCGTGGGCTGTGCTCATTCCGCTGGCAACCGCAGTACTGTTGTGGTATGGCGGCTCCCGCGTCTTGAGCGATGCCGCGGGCGTTGCCGCAGGCGTGCTGGCCCCCGCGGCAGCCCTGACGATCGGCGACCTTGTGGTATTCCTGACTTACCTCACCGCCCTGCTCGGACCGATCGCGACGCTCGCTCAGAGCGCCGCCGCACTCCAGAACAACCTCGCCGGCCTCGACCGTACACTCGATCTGTTGGATGAACCGATCGACATGCCCGATGCGCCCAACGCCCGTCGACTGCACCGCTCCGACGTGGCCGGACACATCACGTTACGCGATGTGTCCTTCGCCTATCCCGGAACATCACAAAACGTGCTGAACGACATCGCTCTCGATGTGCCGGGGGGTGAAACCGTCGCGCTGGTCGGCCCGAGCGGCGCCGGCAAGACCACCCTGTGCAACCTCATTGCCCGATTCTACGATCCGACCGCCGGACGCGTGGAACTCGACGGGGTCGATCTGCGCGATATTTCGATCGACAATTACCGTCGGGTACTGGGTATCGTCGAACAGGACACATTTCTGTTCGACGGCACCATTGCCGACAACATCGGCTACGGTCGCTCCGATGCCACAGCCGATGATGTGGTCGAAGCAGCACGGCGTGCCAACGCTGACTCTTTCATTGGCGCGCTGAAGAACGGATACAACACGCTGATCGGTGAACGTGGCGTTAAGCTCAGCGGCGGCCAGCGCCAACGCCTGGCGATTGCCCGCGCCATCCTCGCCGACCCGCGCATCCTCATCCTCGACGAAGCAACGAGCAACCTCGATACCGAAAGCGAACAACTCATCCAGCGCAGCCTGCGCACGCTCATGTCCGACCGCACCAGTTTTGTCATCGCCCACCGCCTGAGCACCATCGCCGGCGCTAATCATATCGTGGTCATCGATAAGGGGCAGATCATCGAACAGGGCACGCATGACGAGCTAATGGATCGCAGTGGCCGCTACCGGCAGATGGTGGAATTGCAAACCCAACCGGCGGCAGTCGAGGCCTGATCGGATCCGGCAGGCGCCTCACTCGGTCTCGCCAAGACCGTCGTCATCGGACAACACCTGGTGTGCCCAATCCAGTCCGATTGTCATTAAAGCATGACGCAGCTCGGTCACATCCCACAATTGTATGACGTCGTCGGCCGTACTAATGACCAAGTAGCGATCGTCGGCGCCAAACCGCATGTTTGAGAGGGCATGATTCCCAGGATTCGGAAGCGTAGCCAACGTCGTCCACGTCGCCGTTTCGAATAGCTGGACCTCATACCGGGTGGACATTAAGGCCACGATCTCGGATCTCATCCCAAACGTCACGGCGCCCGCTGAACCATCCAGGTGGCGCCGCGGAACTCGATGCCGGGTAACCCAGGTACCGACTTCGATGAAGTGGTAATAATGACCATCCGCAATCGCAAGCCAGCGGCCATTGGGGCTGAACACACCCACCACATTGTTGCCGGCAAACCGCTCGACAATTTCACCGCTCCGCACGTCCCACAAACAGGCGGCGTCGCCCTTCCATGTGCCCGTGACAATCCAACGCTCGTCTGAGCTGACCGCAACACTCGTCATGCCCCGGTGACCGTTGAGTCGCTTTGTGATCTTGCGACTGTTCATGTCGTAGACGAGCAGCGCTTCGCGCGTACACCCCACAACACGGTTCCCATTGTGTTGCATACCCACATCTCTGAGCTGTAGCTGAGCCCACACAAGTTGCCCGGCTGGGACCTCGCCCTGAGCGGAGATGTCTTCAGCAGGCCAGTGTTCGACACCACGCGGCGTGACCGCCAGTAGCCCTCGGTGTTCGGGTAGAAACAAGGCCGACCTGCAATGCCCCTCATGGAGGACACGCGGTCCGCGACGATCTGCGAGGTCCCACAACAGCAGACCATTCTCGCCAGCCCATGCAAGCAAGGTTCCACTTTGATCCATGCCAAAATCAGCTCCACGAAAACCCGCAGCAGCCCGGAGTTCGCGGTATCCTCGAGAAGGTGCGAAGTGCCACACGCGCAACTCATTCGACCGCCGCCAGGTCATCAGGTCGTCGCCGATACCCACAACCTGCCACTGCTCGATGGGCTCGATGAGCTGAACGCCGCGGTCCAGGTCCCACAATCGTGTGGTGTTATCCCAACCGAACGACGCCAGGAACCGATTCTGCTGATCGAAGAACATCTCGACCGCTGGTGACTGATGCCCGGTCAACGTCATGCGTTGCGCGCCGGACTGGCCATCCCATACGTAAACGCGATGATCGTAGCAGCCACCAGCCAGATAGCGACCATCGGCGCTCCAGGCCAGGCTGGCCATTCCATAGGGCGCCGTCATCTGAGCAACGATTTCACCAGTGGCAATGCTTCTGACATGCACACAAGGATCAGACGCACACGCGATCGCCAGGCGCTGTCCCGAAGGATGGATGCTGAGCCGGCCCGGTGTGGCGGCGAGTTCGATCACTTGTCGTGTCCGACCTGACGGTAACTCGTAAATGTGGATGTGGTCACCCGCTTCACCAACCGCGATCCATTGGGCCACCGGAGACGCCGGGTCGAACCCGATCGCCCCGTCGGCAAACGTCTTTGATTTCAACACAGCGTGCGGGTCAGGGCTGTGCAAATCCCAGACCCACAGCTCGATGTTGTCGTCGGTATGGTACTTCACCGCCAGGAACTGCCCACGGGGACTGAAGTGCATGATCGCGGTATGCAGGGTGGGCCCGGACAACGATGCCAACAGACTACCGTCCTCGGCGGCGTGAACTGTCACACCGCCAGCGGCGGCGCGAGTAGCAAACCGGTCGATCTTTCGCAAGCCTCGTGCAGTACTGAAGTCGCTGACCTCCAGTGTCCGCATGACCTCCAGGTCACTGAGAGCCAGGGCCGCCAGGGCCTCATTTCGAATGTCAAGGCTGGGTTTGATCGCTGCCGCCTGCTGCAGGAGAGCGAGGCTGTCGACACGTCTGCCCGCATGACGACTCAACCGCGTAGCCCGCGCCTGCGTTTGATACACATCCCACAACCGTTCCACGGCCTCCTGCTGCGCAGCGCGCGCCTGCAAGCTCGACTCCTCAGCGCGCAGGTACAGCGACCATGCCGTTACTGTCGCACTGGCCAGCACCACCACGAACACTCCAGCCGTAACAACGGCGACCCGGTGGCGACGCAAACGCTTTCGCATGATGTACGGTAGTGAATCTCGCTTGGCTTCGATCGGCTCACCCGCGAGATAGCGCTCGATGTCACGCCCCAGGTCCCCGGCTGTCTGATAGCGCCGCTCGGGATCCTTGGCGAGACAGCGAAGCACGATGGTCTCGATCTCGTGGTCGACGGCGCTGTTCACGCTGCGCGGTGGCGGTGGCTCGCGAAGCTCGATGTTACGCAGGACCTCGCGCACCGGCCCACTGACCGGATAGGGAAACTCCCCGGTCAGGGCCTTGTATAGCATGACGCCCAGCGCGTAGACGTCCGTCCGCAGATCGATGGTGTCTGACGGCCCGTCGGCCTGTTCTGGACTGGCCCATGGTGCCGATCCGACGAACAACCCTGTCGCGGTCATCGCTTCCTCGGCGGACATGACCTGCTCGTCGAGGAGCTTGGCCAAACCGAAATCGAGGATGTGCGGCTCGCCGGATGAATCGATCAGGATGTTGCCGGGTTTCAAGTCGCGATGGATCACACCGCGCAGGTGTGCCTCATTGACGGCGCGGCACACGTGGACAAAGAGTTCCGCGATTCTACGGATCCCATCCCGGACTGTTGCCGGTTTGCCCGTCGTCTCGGCATGCTCGGCCAACCATCGATCGAGCGGCACGCCCCGGATGAAGTCCATGACAACATAGGCATACCCCGCTGCCACACCCGAGTCGTGCACAGTAACGATGTTGGGGTGCTTGAGTGCGGCGAGAACACGCACTTCACGTTCGAAACGCGGGAGAATGCCGGAGTCAAACTGTGCCCCACCATGAAAAATCTTGATCGCCACGAGTCGCTGAGTCGATTCCTGCAGCGCCCGAAAGACAACACCTTGTCCGCCGCGGTGCACCTCTTCGATGAGCTCATAATGGGCCAGGGCCTCTGACCACGGATAAAGCCATCCGCTTCGCGCATCGCGTCGTACGCGCCGCGACTGGTTCCAGGCCTCGTTTACGAGGCGCTCCTCTCGACTGTCTGCAGTGTCTTCATGCATACCCGACACGCACTGATGGGGTTCCCCGCTCGGTCATTCTACGCGGAATCGCTGAAGTATTTGGAAGCCGATCCCATAAGCTCACGTAACCGCAGATGGGCTCGAGCCCGTAACATATGGACAGCACCTGGCGACCTGTTCATATGCCCGGCGACCTCCTGTACATCCCGCGACTGGATGTCGCACTGGCGCACCACTTCTGCATAGTCCGGAGGTAGTTCGTCGAGCAGCGTTGCAACAACGGCATGGGCCTCATCTCGGGCCGCATCATGGCTCGGGGTCCCTCGGGAGTCGGCAAGGTAATCAAGGAACGTGGCACACGACGCCTGTGCCGTCACGCGGAAGGAGGGATCTGGGCGTTTGCGGCTGTCCAGGCCACGCAAGGCATCGAGCAAAACGTGATGCGCAATGCGTTGCAACCACGATACAAATGCCGCAGCCGTACGACCCTCGAAACGACCAAAGTGCAGGAATGCCTCCAGGTATGCAACCTGCATGACATCATCGTCGTCCAGCGCTACCTGGTATTTGAGTGGGATCTTACCGCGAACGACCGCCCGTGCTTTGTGTCCGTGGCGCTTGAGCAACTCGCGAAGGGCCGCGTCATCGCCACGGGCTGCCTGGGCCAGCAGCCGCTCGTCAGAATCCTTGAGAGGGGCTTCCTTTGCCATTGACCGCATTCTATGGGGTCTGGCGCGGCATCTCAAAAAAAACCGTGATGACGCGGCCCTCTTATCGTCCTCAATAGTGCCCGGCCCTGCCGGGACGCACATCACGGCACCTGCATCGCGTGATGCACGCTCGCCCGCCACCGTTGCTATCATGCACCGGCACGGACATGCGCGCTACGATTTTATCACACACTTGGTATACCATAAATATGGTATATCTATTTTCATGCGCACACATCTCTTGGCTGATTGCTGTGGGCAATGAGTGGGCACTATGCGCACACGCACTGGGGATTATGCATCAACACATGCGGCTGCAACAATACGACACGTCGACGCACATGTATTGTACGTGGTGCACAGATCATTCTTGGGAACATGGCACAGCCATTGCTTTTGATGGCGAGTGACGGGCGGCCATGGTGGCAGCCACAACACAGCACTCGCCAAGGAGTACGCCATGACTCGGACACGATCTATTTTGCACACCGTGACCTCGAACGTGACACTGATCCTTACCATCGGAACAGCCGGCGCATTCCACGCCAAGGCTCTCGCGGCGGACAACGGGGCAGGCCCCGTCCAGAGTTGTTCAGATTATGACGATGACTGCGAATTCCTGGCGTGCATGTGTCTGCAGGAGTATGGCAGCGATGTCGGCAATCATTGGGAGAGCACATGCATGGATATCGACGGCGAACGCATTTGCGAGTGCTTCTGCGATTTCGGTCACGCAGGCGGATCCATGTCGTGCTTGGGGGGCTGGGGCGATATCAGCAGAGGTGGTGACAGTTGCGAGGTGCAGTTCAGCGCCGACGGAGATGATGCGTCGCGCTTCGAAATCATTCCGGCAGACACGCCGTGCGACGATTTGTTCTGTCGACTGAATCAAGAACACGACCTGTTGATTCTTGAATATCAGACGATCGATGGGTTCCAGCAGGTTGCACCTGTTCAGACTATTCCGGATGACAGCCTGTATACGGCCATCATCGACAACGCGCCCACCTACAACTGGTACCCGATCGCGGAGCAGGCCGAATTTGTTGATCAACCCGAGGTCGTCGAAGGCGACATGACGCCGAATTCGTTGATCGACATTCGTGACGCATGTGAGGAGGACCACGACGGGGATGGCGTGCCCGATGCGAGTTTCGCCCTGTCCCCCGACGGCACATGGGCGTGCTGCCGCCCGAACTACGGCTGCATGGTGTGCTTCGAGAACGAAGCAGGATGTGACGTCCGTTGTTCTTCACGGGAATGCGAGGCTGATCAATTGCTTGGGGACCGGCCTGACGAAGAACTGCCGGGCGACAACGATGTCGTAAACCTCTTGAGCAATTCCGACGGGTCAGTCACTGCAGTACATCCGACGGAAACCGATGAGGACGAAGTCACAATCAACGGCCTTGACGAGTCGCGTGCGACACGCCAGCGCGTGCGGCGCCAGGCGCGGACGCCACGTCGCCGCTAATCGGTACTCGCAACACAGTTTAACCAGGAGACATGCAATGAACACGCTCAATTCGCTCTTGCTGATGTGTGCCACGGGAATATTGTTGATGGGGTCGTTGACCGGCTGTGGCGGAGGAGCACCGCCGCCCGAACAGAATAGTCCGATCGATGACCAATCGCTGGACGGGCGAACGGACGACGAGTTACCGGACGAACCTCAGTTACAGGAGAGTGTGGAACCGCTACTCCTCGATGTGCATGTGAACAGCGTGGTCGTGGGCCAGGCCCAGTGGGGACCCGATACGCGACTGTGGCAGGACACCGATCGTGTCCTCGAAGTGACAGAGGATCGCGTGGTTCTGGCGTTAAGCGACGGCGAGTCTTTGGACATCGGCGACATCCTTGTGGGTCAGGGACCCGATGGTTCCTTCTCCGGCAGAATGGTGAGCGTCACGCAGGGTGAACGCGATGCCAGCGGTATCAGCGGGGAGGTCGTGACCATCGAATTGCAGGCGGTGACCGTCGAAGAGATGTTCGAACAAATCAGTATCAGCCTGCGGAACCACCCCGTGAAGGCCAGTGGGCTGCAACCCGCGACGGGCGGTACCCGTGTACTGATTGATAACGATGTGGTCCGTGTTGCGGCCAGCGCGAGCTTCCAGCTCGATCCATCTCCGGACTTCGATGTGGACCTCGATCTCGATTTCTTCACCATCATCCCGACAGGGGTCGAAGAATTCCGGGCGATCTTTACGGCCGGCGTGGCCAACCAGGTCGAGGTCAATATGGAGGTCAAGAAGCCGTTCTCCAACCAGCGCGCCGAGAAGGTCGTCAAGGAGATCGAATTCGATCCCATCGGCGTAACCATTTCAGGCATCACACTGGAAATCTGCCCAACCATGAAGATCTTGGTTGGTTTCGCCGGCAGTTCGGTGGGAACGGGCACGATCAGTCTGAACGGCGTGGCTAACGCCTCCACACGAATCGGCATCGACTGTCCCGAGGGTGAGGACTGTGATGGCCTGTTCGAATTTCCATTCAATGCCGATGTCAATCTGGATTCCAGAATCAGGGGCGGAGGTGCAAGTTTCGTGGCATACTCCAGAGCAGAGTTCAAACTGGACATTCTGTGCAGCCCGACGCTGGCTAGCACGACTCTGATGATTCAGCCGCAAATGGAGGTTGGCATCGAGCAACGGCCGTCGCGTTCTGCTCCTCCGTTTGCAGAATGTGATGGCCTGCTCACACCTGGAAACCAGCGTGCAAGAATGACTGTCGATGCCGGCGTAAACGGCAAGGTCGTCGTTGATCTGACCTTGATAGAAGAGGAGTTTCCATTCGACATCGTCGACGAGCGCGTGTTCAATGATTGTGAAATCTTCCTGGCGGAGCCTCCGGAGTTGGCACCCGTTGAAGGCCTTCAAGACACGGCGGCGTTCACGGCGATCACGGCGCAGATTATCGAACTCGAACCGGACGTCGAGGTCACCGAGACCGTCGATACGGAGGGCGAAGTCGCGTTCCGCCTCGGCAACAACGGTGACGACGCCGGCACGTTGCGGTGCCGCTGTCCGCAGGGTTCGTTCGGCGCGTGCCTGGGGAGTTTTCCGATCGATGGCGGCCCGGCGACGTGTGAATTCGAATGCGAGGACTCAGGCGGCCATGCTCTGCCCTGTACGTGGGTGTTCACGCCTTCAGATCCCGGCTTCACCTCTGGCTTCGACTTTGGTGGAGGGCGCCTGGCACCCCAGTAGGTCTTGGGATCACCATACGTTGGGCAGCCCGGGCCTATCCACTGGCCCGGGCTGCCATCTTGCGCTGGGGGACTACTTCTTACTCGAAGTAGGCACTCCACTCCCGTACAGTGGTCAATCCGGCCGCATATGTGAACGTCCCCTGCTCCATGATCTCGCGTCCAGCATCGAGCACCGCGCAGTACGCCGCCCGGGTCATGGACGATCCAGTACTGATGCGGCACACACCGGCCTGACGTAGTTGCTCAACGGAGAAATGCTTCGGAACAACACCCGTCACGACGTTGACCGGTTTGTCCAACACCGAGCACACGCGACGGATGCTGTCGAGGTCGGGCAGGCCGGGTGCGTACAACACGTCCGCACCGGCGGCCTCGAATGCTTTCAGACGACGAATCGTTTCATCCAAGTTGGGTCGTCCGCGGACAAATCCTTCGGTGCGAGCAGTAAGCATGAATTCAAACGGCAGTGCCCGTGCGGCCGCAACGGCCGCCTTGATACGCTCCACGGCATGGTCGAACCCATATAAAGGATCGTCGTCGTCGTAGGACGCGTCTTCGATCGAACCGCCGGCCAGCCCGACGGCCCCGGCCTGGCATATCGCATCGGCCACCGCCTCGGGGGACGCTCCAAAACCGTTCTCGAGATCTGCAGTCACAGGCAGGTCGGTGGCTTCAACGATCGCGCGGACATGTTCGAAAGTGGCCGCCGCAGTCACCGCAGCGTTACCGTCGGTCACACCGCGTGAAAATGCCAAACCTGCGCTGGTCGTCGCCAGTGCCTTGAATCCCAGTGTCTCGAACACGCGAACCGTACCGACGTCCCATGGATTGGGTACGACAAATGTTTGACCGCCCGTGTGCAATCCCCGAAACGCCTGCCCTTTTTCAATACGTTGGTCCACGCGCATACCTCATTTGGAATCCAGAGTGTCGCCTGTACTATGCCATCCCGTAACCTGCGGTTCAGGGTCTGTCGGATATCGCATCTTCACGTGTTGGCTCGGTCCCATCGAGACGGTAGCCGCATTCAGGGCACATATCCGAAACCAGGCCACGAAGTGAGTAGCCACACACGCGGCAGCGCCCGTCGTCGCTTCCGGGGCGACGAAGAAAGGATCGGCCCACGAACCAGGCCATCAGCCAACCCCACAGACCTCCCCCGACCAACCACACCGGCAATGTAACCCAGGCTGGCCACCCGAATGCACCCGTACGCCCGAAGATGAACTCTTGCAGCACCCACATCGGCAGACCGAACCCCAACACGCCACAGATCAACCACCTGCGCGTGCGGGTCAAACTCCGCACCGCGTCCTTGATCTGCCGACCGCCGCGATTTCGCCGCGCGCGGCCGCATTCCCAGGCAATGATGCGTGGGCGATAAATCAACCACAGTGGATACCACAGAGGTGCGAGGGCCACGATGCCAACCCAGGACAGGATGTTCAGGAACACGGGGATCCGCCCGCCGCAGTCTGGACAAAACAGGCCGAACCAATGTCCCAGGGCGTTGCCCCGCCCCCACAGCATGCCACTGTGTACGGTCGCGCATTGCGTGCAATAAATGTAGAACCGTTCCAGAGCCGGCAAATCACAACTCAGGCACTGGAACATCTGGCGCGGAATGCGCTGGCCCAGGATCAGCTCATTGAATGCCAGGCCAGGGTTGAGAAACCACTGGATGTAGGTTCCCCTGGGAAACTCGTGAACGTCGAAGCCGTTGCCTCCGCATTGCGGGCATGCGAATTCCGTAGTGGTGTGCCGCGTCGCCATACGACAGCACGTTAAAGCGGTCGGTCAACTGAGACAAGCCGGACCCGAAAAAGGGGTCAGGAGCCCTTTTCGCGCCGAACCCGTTGGGCCGCTTCGCGCGAAAAGCATCCTGACCCCTTTCCGGCTGGCAGCGTTACGTCCAGGGATCTTCCGCCACCAATAACCAGGCCAGCGTCACGGGGTCAACAACCGCGCTCGGTGAATGCCTCGGCCGCGGTGCGGGCCATCGTCATCATGATGGCGCGGTATTCATCGAGGAGTTCATCCACGGGCAGGATCTTGGTCGTGTCCTGCGCGGATGAACAGTGTTGACTCCACTGTCCATGCTCTTTGATCCACGCCTTCCGTCGCGCTTCAAACGCCTCGGTTGCGGCCACGATCTGTTCATGGGCGTACTGTGCATCCTGAACAGTGCCAAACTCGATCCCGCCCACATGATAAATCATCTGTCCGGAAGGGACCTTCGTCTCGGATATGCCCACACCAGGCGCCTCGACGCGGACGCGGAGCATGTCCTGGTACTGCTCATCCATCGCGACCAGCAACTGAGTGCGCGCACTCCGCTCGTTGGCGAACTGTTGACTGCCGACCATGACGCGCACCGGTTCATCGATTCGTGCGGACAACAATTGTGCAAACTTCAATTGGCCAGCCTCATATTCCACAACGCGGTAGGTCACGGCCGGCAACCGACTCTCGAATGCCGCCAGTTGGGACTGGGCCGGGGATGAGATCGGTTTGGGAGGTGCTTTTTGCGGAATAATCATCTGCGGCTCAGCAGGTGCCGTCGAAACAGTCTTCATGGTCGAAAAGGTAAAGCCCTTGGTTTCGGCCTGACGCCGCAGGCTGGCCATCAGTGCCTGGTCGAGGCTCTGACCGCCGGAGTGCTTGCGTGTTTCAACCAGCAACCATGCCTTGCGCTGCGCTCCGACCGCCGTGATGCGGTCCTGGACAGCCGCACGAACCACGCGCATTCCGTCTACGTAGTTCTTGAGCTGTAACGGGTTCATCTCGTCGATGCCCTTCGGCAAACGGGATGTATCGATAGTCTTCCACTCAAACCCGGGTTGCTGCATTGCATCGACCAAATCCCAGGACGCGTTGTTGTAGAGTCCGCACCCCTTGGCCGCGACGCGACTGCTGCACGACTGAGCGCCCATACGACCGGCATTGGCATCCTGGGCTAACTGGTTGGCCAGGCCGGTGGCGCCCTGCTCCCCATATGGAATGTATGTTGCGTTCAGCTCGTGGTTCAGTGCCTTGAGTTCGGCGTCAAAAGGCGAGGCAATTTGCAGTGTCCCGGCCCCAACGTCGATGGCCGCAAAGTCCCCGCCCCCGTGAATTGCAACCTGATCCCACAATTCCTTGACGCCCTGATCGCGCGGCCCCGCATAGATCGGGTTGATGATGATATCCCGCTGTCTCGCCCCCTCGGCGACGTAACGGAAGTTGCGCCGGTCGGTACCCTGGTCGGCCGATTCATTCCCCGCGACGAATATCAGGCGCAGTGCCTGCCCGTCGTCAGACCAGCTCATGGTCTTGATCGCATCGTCAAGAACCCACCCGACAAATTCATCGCCGCCCTCCGTCGTCAGAGCCATCATCTTGCCATAGACCGTATCCAGATCGCCGGTCAAATCGCTTTGGCGCACCACCCAACCCTGCTCCTCTGACGATGTATCCGGTGTTCCGTAGGTCAACAGGCCGACACGCAAATCGGGTGTCGGCGTGGCCTCGGACAATTCAGTCACGATGTCCCAGACTCGGCCGCGGGCCGAATCGATCAACTGTTCCATACTCCCCGACGTATCAAGGCAAATAACCAGATCGACGGGTATCCGATCATCCGTTGGTGCGGCGGCAAACGTGGCCACGGGCAGAGCCAGAACCATGCTCAGACGGGTGCAGAAAGACATTTGTGCTCCTTTCGGGGGTTGAATTCGTATTCCTCAGGAGTAGGTAGATCGGAGTGGACCGGTTAACAGAGAAAACCGGCTGAAATTCACGGTAACAAGTTTCTCTCATTTTCTTGTATTACCCCGTACGCTTCGTTCTACTCAGGACACAGACTCGTACGACACTCATCGGAGCCCTCAGCTGAACGCCCCACAATCCGATGCCGACCTTGTCCGGCAAGCACTGGCCGGACAGAGCCGCGCCACCGCGCTCTTGACGAGGCGGTGGGCGGGCCGCGTCATGGCCACGTGTCACGCGCGGGTCAGACAGGCACATGTAGCTGAAGAGTTGGCCCAGGAAGCGCTGTGTCGTGGTCTGCAAGCGCTGCCGAATTTGCAGGATCCAAACAAATTTGGAGCGTGGCTGTGTGGAATCGCGGTGCGGACTTGTCTCGACTGGCTCAAAGCCAAAGCCCGAACAGAGGTACCCATGAGCGTGCTGGCTCCCGAAGCGTCGTCCCCCGACCTGCCCGCTGCATCCGACGCCTCACCGCTCGAGTCGCGCGAGTCACGACACCAGTTGCTCAGCGCCGTCGAGGCACTGCCGGAGACGTTGCGCGAGATCGTCATGCTGTACTACTACAATGACTTGACCTACCAGGATCTGGCCGAGTTACTCGGAGTCTCGGCAGCGACGGTCAATGCCCGCCTGACGCAGGCCCGGGCCACGTTGCGTGAGCGGCTCAATGCCGCAGGGAGTCGATCATGACCTGCGACGACATCCTGCACCTCATCACCGCCCGAATCGATGGCGAGATTTCGACGACGGACAACGACGATCTCGCCGAGCATCTGCAATCATGCTCCGCATGCCGAATGACCAGCGAGGCCCTGTCGCGCCAGGATGGCGCGTTACGTCGAGCATTCACAGAGCCACGCGACGCGGCTGCAGCTGTCGCCGACCGCCTCATCGCTGATATGCAACCGCGCCCGCGACGCGCCTCGTGGATCGCTGCCGGGGTCGTCACCGGAGCCCTGGCCGCTGCGCTGGCGATGATGGCTGTTCTCCGCCCGGCGCCGCAACCAACGACGCCCGAGCCGTTGGCCGGCGATCCACGCCCAACCACACCGGCCGAGACAGTTGGAGTCGACACGCTACCGATCGACCCCATCGACATGGGCCCGCCCGACCCGCTGGCACCTGAACCGGCGCTGGCGCCCTTTGCCGTACTGGCGATGGCCACGGGTCATGTCGAGATCGACAGTTCGTCGTGCACCAACCTGGCATCGACTCCTGTCGACAGCCATTTGGAGACCGGCAGTACCATTCGCACCGCAGCAGATGCCGACGCCGAGTGGCATCTGCGTGACGGAGCGGTGCTGCGCGTGCAGGGCGGCAGCGAGCTGTACTTCAGCGGCGGCGCGCTGAACCTGCGACGCGGTCGCATGTGGCTCGGACAGCCAGAGACGGCCCCAGCCATGCCCGTCATCCTCCCAGGGTATCATGTGGATTTCTCGGGAGGCGAGCTGGATGTGCTCACCGATGACGCCGGTAATGCCCGAGTCGCAGTTCTGGCCGGACAGGCCACTGTTCGCGACAATACATCGGTCGCCAACGCCCAGAATGGCGCGCTCGCGGTCGAAGTACCAGCCGGCCACGAGCTGGCGTTGTCTGACGCCGGAGCGTGGCACCCGACGCCAATCGATGATGGCGTGCTGCATACGATGTGGATCCACGACTTGCTGTCGCGCAAAGGACGCGATGATCCCGAAATGGCGGACCGAGCCGCGCACCTCATCGACCGTCTGCGGACTCAACCTAATGATGCGCGGTTCGCGCGCGCAATTCGTGCTTGCGGCTTCGGAGCCAGCGCTCCGCTGTCCGCGGCGGTGACCACCGCGAGCGAATCAACCGACCCGCGCGCACGCGATCAGTTGGCCACACTTCTGGCCGACTTGGCCGAGCCGTGGTGCATTCCCGACCTCATTGGCCTGATCCACGACACCGACGCCGAGGTCCGTGTCGCCGCTGCCCGCGGTCTGCACCGGCTAACCGGCCAGACGTTCGGGCGCACGCCGGAGTACTACGGTGACCCGAACAACGTCTTCGTTTGCGATAGCAACACGGATCCATGGACCCTGTGGTGGAAAGAGAACGCACACCGCTACCCCCGCCCGTAAAACGCAACCAACCCCCCAAGTCTGCAAAAAAGGGGTCAGGAGCCCTTTTGGAGCAAAAACCCAAGGGCCACTTCGTGGAACGAGCGGCAGAGCCCCTTTCAGCGCGGAGCCAGCGGCACGAAATCACACGCCAGCGTCAGGTGTCTTTGCGGCGGATGGACATGCGGCTCAAAAAGGGGTCAGGAGCCCTTTGGGGAGCGAAAAGCGAAGGGGCACTTCGCGAGGCCATGCTCCTGGTGATGCGTGGTTCTCCCAAGATGATCGCCACGATGTTGGGAAGCGCGGTGCGCAAGCGTGGTGCGATCCCAGCGCGGACACGCTTGAGTGGACATCAAGGGAAGAACTCCCCGCGTGTGGTGCCGGCGCAGTATCGTTCGCGCGTCGTGGCGTGTTGCGTCCGTTCAGTGCGTGTTGTACTTTCGTGGGCGCCATCCCATGGAGGACCCTGCTATCCAGATTCCAGCTGATATCCACGCGATATTCTTCGATGCCGGTCACACGATCATTCGCTCTGAACCCGACGTCGCGGGCATCTACAGCGCCGCGTCCGCACACTTCGACGTCACGCTGTCTCAGGAACATGTGAACGAGATCCTGCGCGTCCTGGTCGCAACTTATGATGCGACGACGGCGAGCGTCATGAAAACCGCGGTCACGGATGAAGCCGACCGGCTGATGTGGCGGACAATCACGCGTCCGGTGTACGACGCACTGCCCGAACTGGCGAGTGTCGACTTCGACGCGTGGTTCGAACGGATCCACGACATGTTCATCGATCCGGCAACCTGGCAGCCCTACGATGACACATTCGATGTCTTTGAAACGCTCAAAGCCCGCGGCCTGCGGCTGGCAGTCGTATCCAACTGGAGCACTCATCTGCCCGAGATTCTCGACGCCAAAGGATTGACCCCGTTCTTTGATGCTATCGTGGTGTCGTGTATCGAGGGTTATCGCAAGCCTGATCCCGGACTGTTTCGCGTCGCCCTCGAGCGCACCGGCGCCGACGCCGCCCGCACGATCCACGTCGGTGATACGTACGTCGACGATGTGCTGGGTGCGCGCGAAGTCGGCATCCATCCTGTTCTGATCAGCCGCAAGCCCCAGCCGCGAAACGACAGTCTGGTCATCGAGTCGCTGTCCGAGCTGCTGACGCTGATCCGTCCGGAGTGAACCATGCGGCCCCACCTTCTCTGCGCGGATTCGTCCGTGCACACGACATTGCAATGATCTTTGAGGGTACTCGGGGCTTTAATCCGCGGATTGAGCAGGCGGTTTCTCAGCGCGTCGTCCTGCGCGCATGGCGAGGAGTTTGATGCCGACACCAGCAACCAGCGCAACGACCCCGATCCATCCAGGCAAAGGTGTGCTGCCTACCAGAATGATGGCTCCTGCTACCAGCAGGATGTTGGGTAACACTCAGCAAAAGAACGACGAGGCCAGTAGTTTGCTCATGGACTTCTCCTGATCCAGGGAAACACGGTCACGAATGGTAGCATGCCTGAGCATTGACCACCTCATTCAGGACAATCGGGAAGCGGTTGGAGCCGGCCCGGCCGGAGTGGTAAACTCAATGGCATGAAACGCTTCCGATCGACGCCCTCGATGTTTGCCACCTTCCTGTGGATCGCGCTGGTGGGCTCGTGCCCAGCAAGTATGGCCCAGGACGCGGTGACCGATGCGCCGAAACCAGCCACCCCATCTGCACCGGATTTCGCCGCTCTGATCAAAGCTGCCGAGGACAACGTCGAACTCGACGACACGCTGAAGGCCCAACTCTTGGACGCCTACAAGCAGGCCAGGAAGCAGTTTGGCGCGGCCAAGGAATGGCGGGACAAGACTGCCGAACAAAACGCGTGGCAGGCATCCGCACCGGACAAAATCGCCGAGATGCGGGCACAGCTCGCAGAGCCGGTGGCCACGCCAACCATCGAAGTCCCTGCCGATGCAGGCCTGCAGCAACTGCAACGCCTCCTGAGTGATGCCGAGGCCGCAGTGAAGTCCGCACGAGACCAATCAGCACGCGTCGACGAAGAGCGTAAGAATCGCAACGAACGCCGTAGTGCATTGCGGACAAGTATCGAAACACTCAAGAACGACCTCGAAACTCTGCCCAAAGAAACCATAGCGGAAGAAGGCGAGCTCGAGCTCATGACCCAGGCGCGCGCGTTGGTTCTCGATGGGAATCGTGCAGCCTTGGCCGAAGAACTTGCTGCCCTCGAGAGCGAGTGGGCCGGATTCGACCTACGCGCCGATTTTCTCTCCGCCCGTCGTGACATATTGAGCCGCGAGATCTCGTCAGGTGAGGCCGTGGTTGCCCAGTGGCAGGAACTGGTCAGCAGCGCACGCAAGAAAGAAGAAGAAGAAGCCTCCAGAAAAGCCGCCCAAATCAGCGACATCGCGATGGAAGAAGGCGTGGTCAAGCAAGCCGCGGAAGCCAACGTCGCCCTTGCCGAACAGCGGGCTGAAGCCAAGCTCTCGGAACTCATCAAACAGGCCGACGCCGACCTCGAGGCACTGCGCGACACACTACACATTCTTGACAGCCTGTCCACAACTGTGCGCTCAAAGGTCGAAAAGGCCGGCTTGACGCAAACAATGGGCCAGCTGCTTCGCCGGCGTCTCGACGACCTGCCCGACCTGCGTCGGCATCGGGTGCACCTCGGTACGCGTAAACGCGAAATCGCGGAATTCGAAGTCGACTTGATCGATCTCGATACGGCCGAAACTCAACTGACCAACGTCGATCTCCGTGTCCGGGAGCATATGAAAGAGGTCGACGCAACGTTGAGTGAGGACCGGCGCAATGAAATCGCCGAGGTCCTCAAGCAACTGTTGATCGAACGCCGCGAGATGGTTGATTCATTCGGAAAAGACTGCGACCTTTACATTCAGAAGCTCTATGAGTTGAACGCTCTAGAACTCGACCTGATCGATCACACGGAGCTTACGCGCGCGTTCATCAATGAGCGGATTCTGTGGATCCGCAGCGCCGCCTGGCCATCACGGCTCGACTTTCAGCACGCCGCCGAGGCCATCGCCTGGTTGGTCAATCGTGAGAACCTTGCTCTCGTAGCGCCGACCGCGTGGCAGACTGTCATCGATCGCCCGGGGTGGACACTGTTCTTTGTTACCGGGTTGATCGCCATGGGCGTCGCCAAGCCCCACCTCAGGCGTACGATCAAGCAGGTCGCTGAAGAAGCCCGTCGCCCCAGCTGCCAGCGTTTCCTGCCCACGCTGCGGTCGACGTGGTGCACACTGTTCGATTCAGCTATGTGGCCGGGGCTGCTGTGGCTCAGCGGTTGGCTGTTGGGCTCCAGACTCGACTGTCCGGTGTACTGCAAAGACATCAGCGACACCATGGACGAAATCGCCTACACGTGGCTGTTCATCGCTTTTCTGCGCCGCGCCTGCGCGACCAATGGCCTGTGCACTGCCCACTGCAACTGGAATACAACGACGAGTGCTTTTTTGCGCGTGTGCCTGGGCCGGATCGTACTGTGGATCCTGCCCCCGGCCTTTGCGGCCACGATATTCATGAACATGCCCAACGAAGCGTGGCATAGTTCGTTGGGGCGCTTCTTCTTCATCATCACCCATGTGTTCCTTGGCGTCGCACTCTTGCACATGCTGCGGCCGGACAGTCCGATCATCCTGGAAGCTCGCAAGTCCAGCCCGCCTGGATGGCCTCTGCGTTACCGTCCAGTGCTGCTGATGATCGGCGGATTGTTTTCGTTTGGCATCGGCGCGGCATCAGTCTACGGCTATCACTACACGGCAGATACACTCGGGCTACGAATGTGGTGGTCAATCATGCTGATCACCGCGTCCATCATTCTTCGTGATCTGTCGTTGCGCTGGCTGCTCGTCTCCAGGCGTCGCATCGCAATCGAGGAGTACCGCAAGCGCCGCGAAGCCAACAGGGGCAACGAGGAGGCCGCCGAACAAACGGAAGAAGATCCAGAAACGACGGCTGCGCGCCTGACGTCAATCAATGATCAGAGTATCCGCCTCGTGCGCTCCGGTATCTTCGCAATTGTCATCGCCGGCTTGTACTGGACGTGGATCGACCTGTTCCCGGCGCTGCGGTTACTCAATGAGGTTCACTTGTGGACGCATGACGTTCCGGTAATCGTCGATGGAATAGCCACCGCTGCGGTCGAGGCTGTGCCGGTAACACTTGGTGACGCGCTGTTGACGATAGTACTGCTGACCGTGACGCTTGTTGCCGCGCGGAATCTCCCGGGCCTGTTGGAAATTACGGTGCTGACCCGCCTGCCCCTCAAGCACGGTGAGCGCTATGCCATCTCCACTGTCATGCGCTACATTATCATCATCCTGGGCATCGCCGGATCGTTCAGGCAGATCGGCATCGGGTGGTCCAATGTCCAATGGATGGCTGCGGCAATTACGTTTGGACTGGGATTCGGGCTACAGGAGATTTTTGCCAATTTCGTATCAGGATTGATTCTGCTGTTCGAACGACCGATCCGCGTAGGCGACACGGTCACGGTTGGAGCCGACGAGGGCACTGTGACCCACATCCAGATGCGCTCGACCACTGTATTGAACTGGAATCGTAAGGAAGTCATTATTCCCAATCGCGAGTTTGTCACCGGCCGCATCACGAACTGGTCATTGAAAGACCCTGTGCTGCGCGTGGTCGTCCCCGTCGGCGTGGCCTATGGCACGGATCCAGAGCGTGTGCGTTATGCTCTGTTGAAGTGTGCTCGTGAACAACCAGGTGTCCTCAGTGACCCTGAACCGCAAGCACTGTTCCTCGGTTTTGGTGACAGCGCCCTGTCATTCGAATTGCGCGTGTTCATCTCATGCGCGGACACGAGTGCGCTGATGACCAAGCATGAGTTGCACATGAGCATTGCCAGAAACTTCGAAGAGTGCGACATCGAGATTGCGTTCCCACAACGAGACCTGCACATCCGTTCACTACCTGACGGCCATCGCATCAGCATGGATGATGGCGGAGGAACGGACCAGGCACCCGACGCATGATGCGTGTGTTCAGTCTCCCTCTGAGTGGTTGATCCATCCGAAGGGTCGCAGGACGCCGGGCGCGTTTTCCAGGCGGCGCCACGCCGGCGACCCGGCTGGGCGCACATACACATCATTGGCATCGAGATCGCCCGGCTCGAGATCGATATCCGACGGTCCCATTGGCGGTGTGATACGTTCCGCATGCCCTTCAAGGAATCCGATATGAGAAGCGCCTCCGTGCCGTGCCGAGAGTTGATCGCCATTGCTCCATAAACCGTCTGTGTATTGCTGATTCCAGAAGCGATCATGCTCTTCGACTAAAACGGCTAACCCTGATAAAGGCACGATCTCGTTGTCCTCAGGTGGTGTGCTCGGGGGCAGCGCCCAGGCTCTGTATTGCTGCGGTCGCGCCAGATAACCCATGTTCAAGGTGCGATCAATGCTGGCGCCCTGCGTATTGGCGATCATGGTGTAATCGAAGTCGAGCGAGGCACCAAACATGCCCGGGTCCGTGTCGGAGAAGTCCGCACCGGTTCTGAAGTTCGACGGACACTCTACGAGGTTATCGAGGTAGGCAATGTATTCGTAGAGCAGGCCGGGCTGAACGGAATCCACCTCTACTCCCGGTATGCGTGCCCACGCGCCGCCCATGGGCGGGATGGTTTCGTTCCCGGAAATGTTGATCGGAAAAATCCTATCGTCGTGATCCTGAGCATACTGTCGGACACCGACGATCAACTGGCGGACGTTGGACAAGCACACCGTCCGTCGCGCCGACTCGCGCGCGGTGGACAATGACGGCAGCAGCACGGAGACCAGCACCCCCAAAATGGCGATGACCACGAGTAACTCGATGAGCGTAAAGGCCGGCCGACCAGCCTGCTCTGATGTACCCATGATCGTTGACTCCGTCATCCGATGAGTGGAGATTCCGCCCCCGGCCAGCTCGCGCGGCGTAGTTAACGTAGGTACCCCGAGAGAGCGAATCACGGGGCTCATTCGTCATTGACCGGGCGATCGACAGAGTGATGCAACGCCATCAGGCCAAAGGCCACGCCATACGGCTTATCGTAGCGGTGCATGTCATAGTCCCACATCGACCCGTCCGCCTGCTGCATCTTGAGCACCTCGTGTCGCAACTTGGGCCAGTAGATCCCCTGGTCCTCTTCGGTCAAACCCGCAATGACACGGGCCGTGTAGTAATGACCAAACATGTAGAAGTAGCCTGAGTTGAAGTAGTAGGTCTCGTGTGGGACCGGCTTGGCCACGGCGATGTCGAGAAATTTGTGGTGGCGAAAGAAATGCCGTAATCCGAAGCGCCGGTCCTCGATAGCAATATCGACCCCCCCGAGCATCAGTGCCTCCTGGCACACCGCAATTCGACTGAGGCTACCTTTGATCTGGTCGATGTACTCGGAATTGAGATTGGGCACGGTCCTCACGTTGTAGGAATAACCGCCGTTGGGTAGGCGGCAGTGCTGCACGCAGCGAACAGCACGTCCAAGAATGCGATCATCGACTTCGAACCCTGCGGCGCGGGCCTCGGCCATGGCGATCACGGCGGCCGCGGTCATGAAGCTCGTCGCCCACTGTGGTTGGCGCGTGCGCGGTTCATCGAACTCGAGGTAGCCGTACCCGCCATTGAGTGACTGGAATCGGCCCAGGTTGCGGAGGTAGATCGTGATCGTCTCAGCAACCCGCGACTTGAGACCCACGGCATCTGCAAGCACTGGATGACGGTGAGCTACGGCCAGCCCCTGCAGGCCATAGATGTAGGCCCAGTTGTTCATCGTGTCCCATTCGCTTGGGCGGCGGACGTCGGAATGGACCACGAGATATTCGATACCGCGCAAGGCTGCGGACGATCCCGAAGCCGAGACGTCCACTTCGAGCAATGCCGCCACACACAGGCCGGTGGTGGCGACCTTCCAGGCATGGTGGGTCTCGGGGTTGGACCACACGGGGCCGCTCCACGTCGTGACCGCATTGTGAGCGCCACCCCACGAACCATCGGCATTCTGATCGCGCACCAGAAACTCGACCCCCCTGGTCATCGCCTGAGCAACATCAGGCGACGCCGGGTCATCCGCCCCAGACGGTGCAGCCAACAGCACAACGAACACTGACAATATCATATGAGCCCTTACTTGTCGGCAGTCATCTTGCGGTGCAATTCGGCGATATCCTCTTCGAGATTCACGATCTCATGCTCGGCGTCAAGCAATTCGAGGCGCCGATCGATATCCTTCAATCCAGCTTCGAGTTCCAGCGTTTCCACCGCGCGGCGGCTTCCACTGAGCGCCAGTTCCTTCTCGATCGTCTCATGGGGAATTGTCTTTTCTCGAAGAACTGCAAAGCTGCGCCGACGCAGCTCGAGATCGTTCCGTGTGCGTTCAATTCGCCTGCGACTTCGATCAATCACGATGTCTTTGGTGTCATCCGCGAAGTCTTCCGCGGCGTACATTTTCTCGAGCTGCTGGAGCTCCTGTTCTGATTCGAGTAGTCCATCCTCGGAGCGCTGTACATCCAGCGCGGCCCGCTCCAGCCGATCAGGAACTTCGAGATCGACGAAAGTCTTGAAACGATGCTCGGACAGCTCGAGATTGCGCCGCGCAGTGTCCAGCGCTTGTTCCTCCGCAATCACGGCATTGGCCTGTGCTCGTCGCACGCGTTCGAGCTTGATGCGCGCCTTCTCTATGCGGCGTTCGAGCCGTACCATCTTCTGTTGATTCTCGCGTGTTGCCTCATCGACGCCTGCTGCCGTATCCGATTGTGCCGATCCCTCAGAGGCTGGGCGATCACTGGATTCAGGTCGCGCCTGGCCTGCAGCACAACCCAGAACCCCCCACAATCCCATCGCACACAGCGCGAACTGAAATCTCCTGGTCATCGAGTCCCTTCCCGAATGAGGTGACGAACGGTCTGACGCCAGTGTGTGATTCTACCACGCCCCGACCAATTGTCGGCCCCTCCAACCCATGTGTGCTCTCGGAATGCACCGTTCATGGTCCGGCGAGAATGGTTATCATATGGGTCCCAAGAACCCTCAAGGAGACACTCATGAAGTATGCGTATGCAACGGGGCTGGCCCTGGCAGGACTGCTGTGGTCGTCCTCTGGAGCAGCCGATGACCCCGCCACTCAACCAACGACCCTGTACCTCGTCCGCCATGCAGAGAAGATGTCCGAGGACCGCGATCCTGAATTGTCACCTGCCGGCAAACAGCGTGCTGTCCTGCTGGACTGGATGCTCCAACACGTCACCTTCGATGCCGTTTTTTCCAGCGACTATAAACGCACGCGTGCGACGGTCGCGACCATCGCGAACAAACACGGGGTACAGATCACAGCCTACGCGCCGCATAAGAACCTGGCGACCACACTCCAGGCACTGCCGGCCGGACACACCGCCATCGTTTCAGGCCACTCGAATACGATCCCACAACTGCTCCAGCAACTCGGAGTGCCCATCGGTGAGAAAATCCTGGACGGCTATGAGGACCTCTTTATCGTAACGCTGAGCCACACCGGCCATAAGGGCCAGCGCCAGGCCAGCATGCAGCGGTTGCAGTACGGCAACACGCCCTGAGCCTCTGACACCCAGCGCTTCACGAGACGACGCGCCAGGCAGAATGTTGTTTCTGCAAAACACAACCTTCACGAGGGGTTCGTTGCTCTTTGCTCTTTTTCGCAAGCCCCGTACGTCTGGTCAGGACTCCACGGCCTTCCTCAGCCCCTCCCCGAACAGGCGTTGCCAACCGCTGCTCAGCGAATTGACCTGCTTATCGCCGACGTGGCCGTAGAGTGCATCAGTCACATGCAGACGCGTGCCCTCGGCAGTCGCTTCCAACTTGAGGGTCAACAGTGTGCTGTAGGGGCCGCCCCACTCGGGCGTGCACTGGCCGGACAAGCTGATGGACTCGTTGGGCGTCACCGCAAGAACCGTAAACCACAACAGACTGCTCGCCCCCCGGCGTTCGATCAGCTGCCCCCCTGCCGTAGGGTCAAGTGTCACCTCCGAATCCTCACCCAGCGCATGAAAATCGGGCAACCACCAACTGTGCAACTGGTCGGTGAGGCCACGCCACACCCGCTCTGGCGGTGCGGCAATATCGATCTGCAAGGCATACTCAGCCACCTGGGCCGGGGTCATCGTTGCAGCAGGCATATTGTTCCTTTCAAAGACAAGACGTCAATAACGCGCGATCGCGTACGGGGCCTTCATACTCATGTACATAACTGTCGTCGCGCCCAACGTGATTCACGCCCCGCGAGGATCCAACGGGGCAGAGCCCCTTGGCAGGGGGCCTCGGGGGACGGCCGTCCCCCGAAGTTGAGTCTGAAACTAGTCAACAGGTTGCTCGACAATGTCTTTCAGGCGATTGAGTGCCGAACTCATGTGCTTCACATGGCGATCGACCCACCGGGCACACACACGCTCGATCGGCACGGGGTTCAAGTGATTCCACCTCTGGCGACCGGCGCGACGCACGATAACGAGTTGCGCCGCGACCAGAACGTCGAGGTGTTTCATCACCGCGGTCCTGCACAGGTGGTCAAAATGCTTGACCAGCGTCCCCGTCGTGGCCGGCCCATTCGCCAGGAGATCGAGGATCTCGCGACGATGACCGTCGCCCAACGCACGCCACACATCATCATGTTCAACCGGTCTTGCCATCATGTCACTAAATGGTGACATATAAATTGCGGTCTGTCAACCCCCACCTCCACGGATTTCGCGGGGATCCCATGCGGTCCTTGCCAGCCCGGCCGGCAACAGCATAATTCCACCCTGTCGAACCAATCTCGAACCTTGAGGAGACACAGATCATGGGGTCATTTGCTCGGCGCTGCGGATCATGCTTTGCGCTCGCCACTCTCGTCGCGTCCTGCACGGCCGCACCGCAATCCTCGGTACGGGACGACACCCGACGATTCGCCGCAGCCGACACCACGGCTCCCACTGCCCTGTTGCGCTTCCCCGATATTCACGGCGACACGGTTGTGTTCGTTTACGGGGAGGACCTGTGGTCGGCACCCGTTGTGGGTGGACCCGCTGCGCGACTGTCATTTGATGACGGCCAGGAGCGGTTCCCGCGCTTCTCACCCGATGGTCGGCACATCGCCTTCACCGGCGAATACGACGGCAACGGGGACGTCTATGTCATGAGCGCCACTGGCGGTGACATCCGTCGCGTCACCTATCACCCCGGCTACGATGAAGTCATCGGCTGGCATCCCACGTCGAACAAGATCCTGTTTCGCTCATCACGCAGCAGTTACTCTCGTTTTCAACGTCTGTTCCTGATCGACATAGATGGCACAGGGCTCGAAGAACTGATCCTCAACGAAGCGGCCATCGGCAGCTACGCGCCCAATGGCCAGCAAATCGCCTACAACAAAGTCGCGCGAGCGAACCGCACGTGGAAGCGTTATCGTGGCGGCACGGCCCAGGATGTGTACGTTTATGACTTTGGCACAGACGATCTGCGCAATTTGACGAAGCATCCGTCAACCGACCGTTATCCAATGTGGATCGGTGACCGCATCTACTTCACTTCTGATCGCGAGCGCCGCCTGAACCTGTATGCCATCGATCCAGCATCGGGGGCGCTCGAGGCGATCACAACGCACGACACTTACGATGTCAGACGCCCCAGTCACGACGACGGTCGCATCATCTACGAACTCGGCGGCGAATTGTGGGTCATCGATGTCGCCACGCGGGACAACCGCAGGATCCCGATCACGATCACTCACGACGCCGAGGAGACCCGCCCCTTTCTCGAGAAAGTGGACGATGAAGTCACCGACTTCAGTTGCTCGCCGTCCGGCGCCCGGGCGGCGGTCGTTGCACGCGGCGAAGTTTTTACTGTACCACGCAAGAATGGACCGACGCGCAATCTCAGCCGTGACTGCGGCAGCCGCGATCGCGGCGCCGCCTGGTCGCCGGACGGGGAATCGATCGCATATGTCTCCGACCGCGACGGCGAGTACAACATTTACATCAGCGATCATCTCGGCAAACAGACACCACGTCAGTTGACGCGCTTCGACACGGGGTACCGCCACACACTCAGGTGGTCGCCCGACAGCTCGAAAATCGCGTTCGCCGATCAGACCCTCGCATGCTTCATCGTCGACGTCGCCAGCGGCGCGGTCAGTCGTGTCGACAAGGCCGAGTACGAACATGTGGACGTCGCCCTCGAGCGCAAGAACATCCACGACTACGCCTGGTCACCCGACAGCCAGTACCTGGCGTACTCGAAGATGAACGCCGATCTGTTGTACCAGATGTACGTCTACGCCGTCGCCGACGGCACCATCCACCGTGTCAGCACGGGTCAATTCAATGACTTCGGACCCGTGTTTACCTCTGATGGCAAGCATCTGGTGTTCATCTCCAACCGGCGATTTGATCCAACTTTTTGCGATTTCGAATGGGAGATGGTCTATAAGAAAGTCGCAGGCATTTACGCCCTCACGCTAACGGCCACCGGTCGCCCCATGATGCCATTGAAGAGCGATGAGGAAACGGGGACTCCGGAGTCAACAGAAGATGACAACACGGCATCCGACGTCGTCGTGCGCATCGACTTCGAAGGCCTGGACAGCCGCATCGAAGCCCTGCCGGTCGAGCGTAGCAACTACCGCGAACTGAGCACGACGAAGGACGCACTGTATTTTCTGGATGCGGACGAAGGCGACTTCAATCACTTCGAGTACCGTGCCCTCGGGCCACGCGTGCTCAAGAAACTGTCCTTCGAGGACCGAACCGTCCACACCGTGCTCGAAAATGTCGACGCCTACGATTTGGCGGCGGACGGCAGCGCGATCGCATGGCGACAAGGTACGGAAATTGGAATCATCGAAGTGCAAGCCGCGGATCACGGCACCGTCGATCGTCACGCCCTCGATCTCGATGATCTGACCATGTGGATCGACCCGCATCGTGAGTGGTCACAGATCTATCACGAGGCATGGCGACTCGAACGCGACTTCTACTACGACGCCAATCTCCATGGCCTCGATTGGATGGCATTGGGCCGCCAGTACGGCCGCCTGCTACCGGCCATGGCCTGCCGACAGGACCTGCAGTTCATCATTGGCGAACTCATCGGCGAATTGAACACGTCACACACCTATATCTTCGGTGGCGATCGCAACAGAGAGTCAACCCCCGTTGATGTGGGTATGCTGGGTATCGACTACATGGCTGACGGTGAGCGCTATCGCATCACCAAGGTATACGACACTGCGGACTGGACTGCAGAAGTCTTCCCTCCGCTGTCCCGTCCCGGACTCGATGTCTCGCCAGGCGACTTCATCCTGCGCGTCAACGGCATCGACATCACCACCGCACGTAATTTCTACAGCTATTTCCAGAACCTCGCGGACCGGCAGGTCACATTGACGATCAACGGTCAGCCCGGCATGACCGGAGCTCGCGAGATCGTGGTCAAGCCGCTGAGCAGCGAATCGACACTGCGGTACCTTGACTGGGTCGAACACAACCGCCGCGTCGCAGCGGAGGCATCGGATGGCCAGATAGGCTACTTGCACTTCCCCGATACCTACATGGGATCGGCCCGCGAGTTTCCCAAGGGCTACTATGGCCAGACGCGCCGCAAGGGACTGATCATCGACGGCCGGTTCAACGGCGGAGGTCTCGATCCGGACATCTTCCTCGGCCGGATCGATAAACCACTCCTGTCGCTGTGGACCCGGCGATACTCTCACGATCAAACGTCACCTGTCGTCGTCACCACCGCACATCTCGCATGCCTGACCAACCGTCAGGCGGGATCAGGCGGCGACATGCTGCCCATGGAGTTCCAGATGCGCAACATGGGACCGGTCATCGGTACGCGCACATGGGGTGGGCTGGTGGGCGTGTCCATGTTCATCGATCTCATCGACGGCGGCGGGTTGACAGCGCCGGACTACCGCATTTATGACACATCCGGGAAATGGATCGTCGAGAACGAGGGGGTCACGCCGGACATCGAAGTCGAACTTCACCCGGCCGAAATGCGGCGTGGTTACGATGCTCAACTCCATAAGGCCATCGAGGTCCTCATGGATACCATCAAGAACGATCCACGGCCCTGGCCGCAACACGAGCCGTTCCCGATCGACCGCTGACACACACGCTAGAGTCCGGTATTTGCTGGGGCGCCAACATGTTATGGCGTTCGGATCAGTGACAGGGCCGGAGGGACGATAGACGTCATAATCCGGGGTACAATCTCGTCCGGAAAATACAGAAACCTCGAGCGGCTTCGGGCCGCCAATACTCAAAGGAGACGCACTATGCTCATTCACCTCGCGATGACCGCGTGCCTGTTCGGCCAACCCGCGGACACCACCGACAAGGCCATTGCAACTATCGATCAGTTCATCGCGGAACAAAAAGCCGCTGGCACGATCAACCCCGAATCGGCCAATTGGAAAAAGGCGTTGCCCAAGCCGCCGAAGGCCGAGTTCGATCCCGGTACCGACTATTTCTGGATCATCGAAACGAACAAGGGCACCATCAAGATCAAGTTGATGCCGGGCATCGCTCCCATGCATGTTTCGAGCACGATCTACCTTGCGCGCCTCGGCTTTTACAATGACATCCAGTTCCACCGCGTAATTACCGACTTCATGGCCCAGGGCGGTTGCCCCGACGGCAACGGCCGCGGAGGGCCGGGCTACAAGTACACCGGCGAATTCTCACCGGAAGCGAAGCATGACCGCCCCTTCCTGCTGAGTATGGCCAACGCCGGTCCTGGTACCGATGGCAGCCAATTCTTCCTGACGTTCAAGGCCACGCCGTGGCTGGACAACAAGCATTCAATCTTCGGTGAAGTCGTCGAAGGACAGGAAGTTGTTCGCACCCTCGAGAAGGCCGGCAGCCCGACTGGCAAGACGACCGAACCGCTGTCGATGGTGACCACGAGCATCTCGACCGCGAAGAAGTCCTAGCAGTATTCACTGACAACGCCAAACAGCCCGCAGCGCCAAACGCTGCGGGCTGTTTCTGTATCTGGCCGTGTGATCCTCGAGCATCGCCGACCCGCGGCCATCATTCGCCCTTGCCGTGTTGCTCCATCGCCTGCTTGAGGACATCGTCCATGTCGATGCCCATTTTCTCGAGCATCTCTCTGGCCTGTTCTGGATCCATGGCCTGCCCACCCATCATTTTCGCGGGGGGGCCTGCAACCACCTGCCCAGCGCTCGTAATCTGACGCTGCAAAGGATGACGCGTCGCCGCAGTCAGTAGAGGCGTATGGTCCTCCTGCATGCCTGCGATCAGCGACCACAACGCTGTCCTCATGGCGCGTGCCGCGTACAGCGTGGTGTATGGATCATCCGGAGTCTCAACGGCCAGCAGCGCGAATGACCCGTCGGCCTGCTGCAGACTGGCGATGACGTGACGAAATTCGTCGAAGAACACCGCCCAGGCACTCAGTCCACGTTGCCGACTGAGCACCGCAGTGTTGAACACGTGCAGACTGATGGCACCACGAGCCGCTGGCAGATCCTGCGCATGATCGTCGCTGTAATGAACGAGCTCTTTGAAGAATGCGTCGTTGTCCACGCAATCCAACGCGATCAATGCAGCGGCCGCGCCACTCGAACGCCCGGCCTCCAGACGACGATCGAATCCACGCTGAGATACACTGTGGACGTGCCCGTCATTGGTTTTTTTCCGCACATACTCGAGCCCACGTTTGAGCACGCTCCCGGGAATCGGGACACCCGCTCCCCCGGCCGTGCCCAGGGCCAGCAACGCGTGATTGGTCAAAACGGTGCGCTCAGAGTAGCCGACCCGCTCGTCCACGGGATCCCATCCGCCGTCAACGCCCTGCAGGGCCATCAAACGCCGAGCCGACGCTTCTACCCCGCTTAGGGCCTGTTCGATATCGTCTCCTGCGAGAGCTTTGAGCTCGTCGATCGACCACAGCGGTTCATCGCCCATCGGTTCATGGTTGGCCGCCGCGCCACCCGAGGCATGCTCCGGTGTGAGTGGTCCGCCCATGACCATGAAACTGCCACCGCCGTTTTGCAGTTCGCCAAGATCAATGCCCTCGGGCACACCGCCGTCATCATCACCACCGATGACGAACGAAGTAACGACTGCACCCTCAGGTAGCCCGTGCATGGAGAGCGCCCCTTCGGGCATCTCTGGCAGGGTCAGCGCCTCGCCCACACCGGCCACGAAGTGCCCACCTCCAATTTCCGGAGGACCCTGGAGCTCGGCGAGAAAAATCGTGGCCCATGCGGCGGACCACGCATCGAGGTCTTCGGCATGCGTCAACACGTCCTGTTCCACCACGCTACGGCAGGACGCCAGCGCTGCGGCGTGGGGCGCATCGTCAGCGTGCGCGCCGCCCGCGATGAACGCCAGACCCGCCAGACTGTTGAGTGCAACGCGCTCGGATAGATCGGATGGACCGGTCGACGTAGACAACTCCACTGCCAGGTATTTCAAACCTGCTCTGACCATGTGCGCCAGGCGACGTGATGCGCCGGGCAGCCCCAGTTCGAACGGCATGCGTTCATACGCGACCTGGACCTCAACGAACGTGTTGCCGCGCACGAGCCCCAGATCAATGGTCGAGACCCCGGCTGAGACTTCTGCCTCCACACTCCGGATGACATCGAGAAAAGGATTTTCCCGATTGGGCACCCAGGTTTCACCGACGCGCACGATGACGTCACCCCGCTTGACCCCGTGCTGGGCCAGAACGCCATCCGCAGAGACCTCGGTCACGACCACGCCGCCAGTCGTGCGTCCGCTTGCGCCGGGTATGGTGACCGTTCTCGTGGCCGGGTGAGCCGCACCGCCTAACCAACCCAGGACGTAGTGCCGTTCGATCGTCGGGTCGAGGTACGACGCCGGCTTCGGTGCGGCGTCCCTCTTGCACCCGATGTTGACCCAGCACACGAGCGCAACCAGACTCACCAACCCGAGGCGATGTGGTCCGATCCTCATCATTGAGCTCCCGATTCTTTCTTGACATGGGGGGCACAACGCTGCAGTACCTGCAACGCAAAACCCGTCCCCCATTTGTCGCCATAGTGGCCGGCGGGTGTATCCCACCAGCTACCGTCTGTTTCCTGGGTACGTACCATCGTCCACGCAAAACGCTGCCAGCGCTCGGCGGACACGTCCGTCCCGAGGCGTTCGGCCAACTCGGTAACATAGTTGTAGCCAAAGAAAAAGAAGTATCCCGAGATCTGATGTACGGCCGAGTGCGGAACGATCAACTTGCGTCCATCCTCAAAGTAATTCTCACCTTCGTCGAACACGGCCACAGCAGACAGCAGGTCGTCCCGCGTTGCAGCCCCGGTGTCGTGAAGCGCCAATGTGCAGACTGCCGTGCGGCCACCCGCGCTGAGTTCATTGACCATCCGTGGGTCGTGCAGGAATCGGGCATCGTAAACGAAACCGCCTTTGATGGTCTGCATTCGCTTCAACAGTTTGCTGGCGTCCCCCACCATACCCGCAGGCACTTCAAGACCAGCCTGGCCCGCGCGGTGCAACGCCAGGCTGAACACTGCCGTGTTGAACGACATCGATGCACCACCCAGCGCCGGTTGGCCATAGTAGTTCCAGCCACCATCGGCGTGCTGGAATCTTCGCAAACCCTGGATGCAGCGTTCGGCGACGGCAGTCACGCGACCTCGCTGGGACGCATCGGCGTGTGCAAGGTACTCGACCAGAAAGTCGAGCACGTACCCATAGCCCCAGGTATTGAATGATTCCCCGCGATGGTAGGCCAGGGTGTCTGTTCGAAGCACCGCCTCGACAGCACGGTCCAAGGCCGCCTGTTCGGCGGTGGACCGGTCAGGCTTGCGCAACAGAGCCTGGGCACAGATCGCAGTGCACGCCAGGCGTACACCATCCTGGCTCCCTCGGTTTCGCAGTTGAAACCCGAAGTCAGCAAGGTTGGCAATCTTCGGATCGTGCGAACCCCAACTGCCGTCGACGTTCTGGTGAGCGACGAGAAATGCAAAGCCCCGGGCTTGCGCCGCCTCACAGCGTCTGGCAATTTCATCCGCCTCGACCGTCGGAGCCAACGTGTGCGGATCCTCCCTGGCCACTTCCTGAGGTTCGATGACCCCCATGAAGCTGCCTGCACAAATGTAAGCAATGAGTAACATCATCATGCTCTTACTCCGTCCGCAGCGCCAGGACCGGATCGATGCGCGCTGCCCTGGCAGCGGGCAACGTCCCGAACACGATCCCCGTCAGGCAGGACACGGCGATACCAAGGGGAAACGAATAGGGCTGATACACGACTGTCCATTGTGCCAATGAGCCCACCAGGTAAGCGAGACCCGCCCCACAGCCAACGCCGGCAATACCACCGAGACAACACAGCACGATGCTCTCGGACACGAACAGCGTCAGGATGTCGCCACGATTGGCGCCGAGAGCCCGGCGCAAGCCGATTTCGCTACGGCGCTCAGCCATATTGGCCAGCATGATGTTCATGATCCCCACTCCGCCAACCAGGAGTGAGATTGCCCCCAGCGAACCCATGACCCACCGAAATACCCGCTCGGCCTGTTGCTGCTCCTTGAGCAATGTGTGCGGAATGGTCACTGACACGTCGTCCTTACGATGACGCCGCTGAGCCAGGTTACGCGCAATCGCTGCAACCGGTGTCAGCGGTATGCCCTCGCGCACACGCACCACCGCACGGTTGAGTTCGAGCTCGGTGGCTTCGGAGGTACTGCCCTGTCGCCGAATTTGCAAATGACCAAAACGGGCGAACGACGTGTTCATTGGAATCCATGCCGTATTGTCCGGATTTGACAGAATGCCCGAGGAACCGGTCTGGCCCTTGTGGTCGAGCACCCCGACCACGGTGAAGTGATGTCCGCCCACACGGACCACCTGGCCGACCGCAGAGGCAAGCGGAAACAACCCGCGCGCCGCCTTTGCGCCCAGGACGCACACGGCCTGTGAGCGTGCCTCATCCACCTCGCTCAGAAAACGGCCGGCACTGACCTTGTGTTGCATGACATGGGCATACTCCGGGCTGGTCGCCACGACGTTGATTTCAGAGACCTCGGTTCCGGCATATACATCCGCAAACATGATGCGCATCGGCACGATGGATTCGATCTCAGGTACGTTGTCCTGCAATACTTCGAGGTCCTCGCGGGTCAGCCCGTAACGTGCAACCCACGACGAGTCTGATCCCTGACGTTCACGTTGGCGCATCCGTTCGGGCTTGATGCTGTCAAGCACCACATTCCGCAGACCGAGTCGCTCGATACGTTCGATGACATCGCGACGGGCCACCTCACTGATCGACAACATACAAATCACGCTGGCCACGCCAAAAATGATACCCAGCGCCGCAAGTGCCGAACGTGCCTTGTGCAGCAGCAAATTGGCCCACGCCTCACGAGCCAGCTCAAGCAGCTTCATCGAGCACCTCCCCGTCCCGCAGGCGGATTTGTCGTGACGTTCGGCCTGCCAGGGCCAGGTCATGCGTGACCAGCACGACAGTGCACCCATCGTCGCACAACGTTTGCAACAACTGGAAGATCTGATCGCCGGTGGTTTCGTCCAGGTTGCCTGTTGGTTCGTCGGCGAGGATGAGTTGTGGCCGGGTCAACAACGCTCGTGCAATCGCCACGCGTTGCATTTCGCCACCCGACAATTCGTTGGGTCGGTGATCGATGCGCCGGCTGAGGCCGACACGCTCGATGAGGTCTCGTGCCCGCTCAACGATACCGGGATGATCCCGTTCTCCTCCGTAGCGCGCGGCCAGACGAACATTGTCGAGCACGCTGAGCTGAGGCACGAGATGAAAGGACTGAAACACGAAACCGATTTCTCGACCCCGAACGCGCGACAACTGCTGATCACTCAGCCGCGCGACGGCCTGGCCGTCAAAGTGATACTGCCCGCCAGTCGGTACTGTCAGCATTCCAAGCACATAGAGCAACGTGGTCTTGCCACTCCCGGAGTTTCCGACGACCGACAGGAACTCACCACGGTCAATGCTCAATGACACGCCCTGTAAGGCATGGACATCGCCGCCGGGCATGACATAGGTTTTGGTCAGTTGTTCGACTTCAATGAGTGCACCCACGATTATTCCTCACCCGGATTCCACAACGCCACGGTCTCGCCGGGGCGCAAGCCGTCGGTAATCTCGACAGCCGTTCCATTGGTCGCACCCAGCGTGACCGGCCGCCGCGTCGAGTCCGACCCCTCCTTGACCATGCAGTAGTAGTCACCGCCGTCATTGAACACGGCCAGGACCGGTACGTGGACGGCCTCTGGCACGGTGTCTGCGTGGACGGTCACACGGCAATTCATTCCGCTGCGCAGTTGTGCATAGACCGCGTCGTACTCCCCGTAAACGCTGAACTCACGAACCTCGCTGAGAAACCCGGTCCGGGCGGCAACCTGGCCGACCTTTGACAGTTTGCCATCGATCTTGAGCGATGGAAACGCGTCGGGCCGGATGGTGATGGGCAGCCCGGCCTTCATGTGCTGGATGTCGTTCTCCAGAACCTGCATCTGCACAGTCAGTCTGTCCATCGACGCCACGGTCATGAGGATCTGGTGCGTCCGCACCCGACCGCCGATGCGCATTTCGCGTTCCTGGCCACCGAACCCCATGATGACCACGTCTGAGTACGACTCCCCTCCGATCGAGCCATAGAACACGATACCGTCACGCGGCGCGATGACTTTGAGGCTCTCGGAATCCTCCTCGAGTTCGCGCACTTCTCGTTCCGCCTTGTCGAGGGCCCGACGCGCCTTGTCGACTTCGGCCTGTTTCTCGTTAAAGTCAGCATCGAGCTTGATTTCGCTCTTGCGCAGCTCGGTCTCCTTCTTGCTGATCTCGAGCTGCTTCTCGTCGACGCTCTTCTTGATATCGTATTTCTTCCACAGTTCAACTTCGCGCCGTGTTTTCTCAAGCCCGATTTCGAGATCCGAGATCCGCTGTTTTTCACGGTCGATGAGGATGTTCTCGGTGGCCGTATGCAACTCGCGCTCGGTGTACAGTTGCATGAGCTGTTCCATATCGATCAAAGCGTCAGCCAGCCGCCGCTCGGCGTCCTTGATCGACTGGTGCTTGGCATCGATTTCGATCTGGTTCGCTTCGCCAACCTTATTGAGATCCTCGGCGGCCATCTCCAGTTCTTTGCGGAGGTGCGACAGGCTGTTATCGCGTTCGACCTTGAACGCCTCCAGCTCAGCCACGGCCTTATCCAGCGCGACCTTCTTGTCAGACACCTCGTTCTGAGCGTCCTCGAGTGAGCGATCGAGGCTCAGTGGATCGAACTCCATGAGCACGTCACCTTCCTTGACGGCCGCGCCTTCCGTCAGCAACGTCGTGATGATCAATTCACCCTTGTAGGTCTTGGGTTCGACGCGAATCTCGTCTTTGTTCTCCGCAACAAACCGGCCGGCAAGCTCGACTTCGATGTCCAGGTCTCCCTTGGAGACCTTCGCTGTGAAGCTTTCATTCAACCCGGAGGCACCCTGCCACGCACTGGCATCCGGCACACCGCACAGGGCCACACCGATGACCCACGTCAAAGAACGGGAACTGATAGTCATGGTACTTTCCGTGATTTGAGTAGCGCGACTGGGAACTGACCGACCGGCCCTGTGGCCGTTCGGCCGACGCCTGTCCTGAAATAGCGAGCCCGGCTGAGCCCGCGGTCGTGATCCTGCGTAACACATGAAGATATGCTGCCGTCCTACTAGACGTCTAGTAGACGCGCTTCCGTTCCACCCCTGGCAAAAAAAACGATAGGCGCAACAACATGAGGTTCATGTGATTAAATGAGATCGACGACGTATTGGAGCCTGGGCCGCTACCTGCTTGCATGGGCGGGCACGACGGTCGCCGTGGCGATCGAGTCTCCCCCCGCCATGACCGGGACCACGTGGTCGACCATCAACAAACGATACGCCGACGGCACGAAATACAACGCCAGGAGCGTCGCCCCGCCTACGCCGCCAGCGATGACCACGGCAAGCGGTGGCCAGAACTGGCCTCCGCCGATCAGTAGCGGAGTGAAGCCGGCAATGGTCGTCACCGTCGTCGATACGACATGACGGGTCGCCGCGAGCACGACATTACGGAGGGCCGGAACATCGCCCTGCCGTGCCGCTGCGTCATCACGGATCGCCGCGAGCACGACAATGGCATCGTTGATCGCGACCCCGACAAGCCCCATCGTGCCTACGATGGCGATGAACCCGAACGGGTAGCTCGCCATACGCAGACCGAGGACCGCCAACCCCACGGCCAGAATACCGACGATCGCAATGAGCCCGGCGAGACGGAAGGAACGAAAAGACAAAACCAGCGTCGCGGCCATCAATGTTGCGAGCAACCCGACCGAGGCCATGAGATTGTTGATAGCGTCCTGGCGTTTGTCAGCCTCACCGCCATAGGACAATCGATACCCGTCGGGCAAGGCAAAGGTGCTGGTAACCATTGCACGTTTGAATTCGGCGAGAACTTCGGAAGGCAACACACCCGCCTTGAGATAGCCATGGACGATGTTGACGCGCTGACCGTTGCGTCGCGGTATCGTCGAGCGCTGCGGAACCAGCTCCATGTGGCCCAATGAGGACAGCGGAACCTCGGTTCGCCGACCGCTGGCGCGCGACAGAATATCGATCGAGCTCACCTGGTCGAGGTCCCCACGGGCCTCATCGACCACGCGCAACCGCACCGGGAGCTCCTCGGTGTCGTCCATGTACGATCCGCCAATCGCGCCGTACAAGTGGGCTTCAAGTTGGCGCGCGATGCTGACGTGATCGACATCCACCAGCCGGGCCTGCTCTTCGTCGAGATCGAACCACAACTGCGGATTGCCATCACCGAGCGAAGACAACGTGTGGGTCACGTCATCCGACTGGGACAGCAGCGTCCGCGCCTCAAAGCCCAATTCACGCAAAGTGTCGAGGTCTGGGCCGTAGATCCACAGCTCGATGGGTGCTGGGAATGGAGGCCCCTGCTCGAGTTGGCGACACAACACCTGGGCTTCAGGAATCGCCCGATCAAGATCGGTCTGCAGCCGATTGATCACGTCGATTCCATCAATCGTATCCATCTGGACCAGTGCCTGAGCGTAGTAAGCGACATTGGAGTCCATCTCGATCATGTTGTAGTAGAACTTGGGTGCACTGCTGCCCACGAACCAACTGCAACGCTGGACCCGCGGATGTGCCTCGACGAGCGCGCTGGCCCGTTGAATGACCGCACGCGTGTGCTGGATCGCCGTCTGCTCCGGCAGCCGCAGTTGGATCTGGAACTGGTCACGATCCGCCGCAGGGAAAAACTGCACCGGTAGCTTGATGAAACTGACAAACCCGATGATTGGGAGAAACATGGCGATGAGCAACCCCAGCACAGGGCGGGCCAACAGATAGTCCAGGCTGGCGCTGTAAGCCGCGAGCATGCGCTGGTTGGAGAACCCATGCGTCAAGAGACCATCACCGGTGCTCGGCCACCACCGTTCGATCAATGCGGTCACTGCCGGCACGACGGTCATCGACAGAATGAACGAGCTGGTTAGAGCAAGCACCACACTGAGGCCCAGTGGTCCGATGAATTCACCCGCACCACCCGGCGCCAAGACGATCGGCATGAACGCGAGAACGGTGGTCAGAGTCGAACCCAGTAGCGGAACGAACAACTTACGCAGACTGCCATCGATGCTGGCAGTGGGCGTACGGCCTTCGCGTATCCGACCGCGCACGGAATCAACGATAACGATGGCGTTGTCGATGAGCAGCCCCAGCGCAATGATCAGCCCGGTGATCGACATCTGGTGAATAGACAAGCCCATGAGCCGCATGCCGGCGAGCGTCATGAGGCTGGCCAGGGGCAGGGTTGCAGCGATTACAACGGCACCGCGCCACCCCATGGTGAACATGCTGACTGCAATCACCAGAACAATGCCCATGATCAGGCTGTTCAACAGGTGCCCCAGACGCTCTTCGACGTAACGGCTTTGATCGAACAGGGTCTCGAGCGTGATCCCCTGAGGCAGTTCCGCGGCGAATGCATCCAGCTGCCCTCGAACAACCGCTGCCCAGTGATCGATGCGGCGGCCCTCCTCCATGCGCGCGGCCACGGCGATCGCTGCCTGGTCATCGATCACGGCGAGTTCACTGGGCGGTTCCGCCACCGTCTTACTCACGCGGGCGACGTCCGCAAGGCGCAGCACCCGCCCATCGACGCCGCGGCGGATGGGCAGATCGCGGATGCGCTGCATCGAGTCCAGTTCGCCCTCGACCTCGATGAGCAGGTTGGAGCGTTCGCCCAGGAGTGCCCCGGCAGCGACCTTGGCGTCCGATGCGTGAACGATCGCGGCCACCTCGGTGGGTGTCAACCCGAGGCTGGCCAGCTGAGCACTGTCGATCTCGAGCCGCACCTCTTCCTGGGGATCACCGAACAACTCGACATCCGCGGTGCCCGGCACGTCGCGCAGGCGGTCCTCGAGCATTTCGGCCAGCCGGCGCACGATACCGTACTGCACAGGTTGCTCGCTGCGCCACACCACGGCAGAGATCACGCTGTAGGCGGTGATGTCGATCTCGTCGAACTGGGGTGTGATCCCGGGTGGAAGCAGCGGCTGGGTGTCGTCGAGTTTGTCGCGTACACGAGACCACACTTCCAGGACATTGTCGACATGCTCGTGTAATTCGATGGTCAGAACGGACACAGCGTTACGCGACGTCGAATCGATGTAGCGGATCTCCTCGATTTCCGCGAGCCGTTCTTCGATCGGGTCAGTCACCAGCGCTTCGACGCGTTCGGCCGTGGCACCCGGGAAGTGCGTCAACACCTGACCTCCGCGGGCGATCAGCTGCGGATCTTCGGTGCGCGGCAGCAATCGATAGGCTGACAGGCCTGAGACGATCACCAGCGCAAGAGCCAGGATCAGCATCCGCGGGTTACGAAAGAACAGCGTGGTCATGGTGGCAGGAACTCACCCCTCTGTCGCTGGCAGCCGTGCGTCGACGAGCTGTCCGGGCACGATACGATGCACGCCAACGGAGATGACCCGATCGCCATCGCTGACCAACCCGCGAACGTACGAGCGCTCCGTACCGGCATGCAACACCTCGACAACGACCCGACGGGCGCGCGTATGATCGGTCAGCTTGTTGGTTTCGAGAACATAGCAGGACCATAGACCCCTCTCGGCCCGCACCAGCGCCGTGTTGGGCAACCACATGCCCGACTCGGCGATACGGTTGATGACCGGCAGGCGCACGATTTGACCGGGCTGCAACAGGGCCGCACCATTGTCGTCGAAACGAACAATGAGCGTCATGGTGCGTGTTGCGGGATCAATCTCGGGCAAGTGACGCCATATGATGCCCTTGATCTCTCCTGCCGGGCTGCGAATGACGACATCGCTTCCGACAGTCAGCGTATCGCGTTCGGCGAGCGTCACACCAAAGCGAGCCTCCAGGCCGCTGCGTTCAACAACACGCACAACAGGCCGCCCGACAGGTACGACCATCCCCTCGTCCACGGCACGATGGCCAATGCGACCTGCAAATGGTGCGGTCAGAATGCTATTGCCCAGATCGACGTCGATGGCGGCGATCCCTGCGTCCAATTGAGCCACAACCGCCCGCTGTGCGTCAATGTGCTCAGATCGCGTGCCAGCGAGCAGTTCGTCCAAATGATGACGGGCCTGCTCCAGCCGCGCCGTAGCCGCCTGCTCCATCGATCGTGTATCGTCCAGCTCTTCTTCGCTTGCACGACCTTCCCCGAACAACGTATTGACCTTGCGGACCTTGCGGCGGGCCAGCTCCACATCTGAGGTGCGTTCGACAACCACAGCGCGGGCCGCGGCAATCGTTTCAGCGCGGGGACCGGCGATCCGCTCACGCAAGATCGCGTCGGCCTGGGACCGCTGTGCCTGCAAACGCAGCCGTTCGACAGCCAGCCGGCTGGTGTCGAGTCGCGCGAGGTCCTGACCGATGTGTACATCGTCACCTTCCTCGACGAGTATCTCCACGACCCTGCCGCCCAGTTCAAAACCTATGTCGCTGGTTCGGCGTGCCATGACCTCACCGGTGAAATCACGTGTCACGTCGTATGCATCCTGGCTGTGTGCAATCACGATCTGAACCGGCAGGCCATTCGAGCGCACGTGCGCTGCGCGCTCTGAGCCCGAGCGGACTGCTGCAACCACCACCGTGACCAGGGCGCTGCCCACCAGGAGGGCCGCCAGATTCCGCAGCAACCTTTGACGCAGCACCACATCCGATCCAGATACGCGCTGCTCATGCAAGGGCGTATTCATCGGCGAACACCTCCTGGCGAACACGGTCTCGTGTCGCTTCGTAATCCCACTCCCCTGACAATGGCGCCCACCCGTAGCCGTCCAGCAGGATTTGCTGGTTGTCTTGTTTCACGGTGACCGGATCGGCCAGGCCGAGAACCGGCAGCATCTTTTTGGACTCTGCGATGGCGTGGGCTCCGACCGCCATGGCCCACAACCCATAGACCACGTGCTGAGGAGCCTGCGAGTCGTGCAGGGTCAGATCGCCGGCCGCGATGGCATCCAGGATGATGTTCTGAACACAGGTCATGCACCGAGCATGGGCATCGACCAGCGCCTGCTGACGTTCATCGGAGCACTTTTCCTGGATGGATGCGACGTTGAGAACGTGCTCCGTCTGTTGGAATTCCGGGAACGCCAGAACCAGGGTTTCATCAGCCACGCCAATGGCCGTGATCCGCTCACGCGCGTGCCCCTCGAATCGGGCCGCCCGCTGGAAGAACGCGATGCGTTTCTCGTGATTCTCGATACTCAATGCGGCAAGCAGATCTTCTTTGCACGAAAAGTGCTTGTACAACAAGCCCTTGGAGTATTCGGTGGCCACCGCGAGGCGGTCCATGTTGATACCCATGTATCCATACTTTAGTAGCAGATCCCGCGCCACCGCCTTGATTCGGGTTTCACGTTCGCTTCGCTCACGGTCACGGCGCTGCTGGGTGCCCATGATGTGACTATAGGTCACACTGTGACGATCCGTCAAGATAACGATTCGAAGACCCGGATAGGGCGTACGACCCGGGCTGAATCGGATCGGGGCGTCGTGACGACCGGACGGGTGCGACCTATTCGGTTCGCCCCACTGCATCGGTCACCATCGCCTCGGCACCCGGGCGCATGCCCGCGCGGCGGCCGTGCTCCATGGCCTCGGTCAAAGCCATGCCGCGATGGCTGTGAAGGTACACGGCCCATAGCGCCCCCACGCGGTTGGACGACGCACAATGAATCAGAACGCGGCCACTCGCGGCGCGCAATGCCGCATCCAAACGCTGCGCATCAGCCACGGAGAACGATTGACGCGTGATCGGAATGGACACGTATTCCATGCCCAGATCCTCGACCAGCGTCGCCTCATCGAGGGCCACACTCTGATTCATTTCCGCGGCGCTACGCAAATTCACCACCGTGGTCACACCATGGTCCGACGCCGTGCGGAGTGCGGCTTCAGATGGTTGGCCACCGAAGAAAACGTCAGCAGAACGGGTCAGTGGCGTGATCCCTCGCCAGTCTTCAACGGCCTCCGCTCGTGCCACGGTGGTGGCGACGCCTGGCTTGTTGCATCCTGCAGGGCCCCATATCACACAAAGAACAGCAATAGCGAGATACTCGAGTGGTGTCTTCATGCGCATATTCTAAGCCATCGGCGGATGGTGCCAACCGCTGGGCAAACTCCGTGCCGTTGTACCGGTTCGTGCTGTGCGGCGCCCGAGGCCGCACCGCGCGGACATTGACACATCACCTGAGAGAATTGGCTCCTACATCCTGTGGTTGACCTCGAGGCGCCGGCATGGGTGGGGGTGAGTAGCCTGGGTTTGACGAAACCAGAGGGTTGAGATGGGCTCGGAACAAAACGGCGGCCGGTCGCTCGACAAGGAAGGAGCAGACCGGCCACCGATAATCTCGAATGATCAATGCTTGCCGTGCTTCGAGCCCTTTTTCTTCTTCATGGGAATGATCAATAGTTTCCGCTTGGTTTGACCACAGCGCACGCGGCCCACCCGCACACCGCGGACGATCTCGACACCGGCGGCGTCAATGGTCCGTGCCACAGCAAGATAGCGCCCCGGTGGCACATCCACCACCGCAACGCCGCGCTCATCCGTTTGAGCGGTACCAACCATGTCGCACGAATCGAGAACGCGATCCAGGAAGCGGTCAAACTTCTTGTTGCCATGTTTGAGTTGGCTCTGGGCACATCCACCCTTGGCCAAATCGAACGCCATGACCTCGACCCCTGGCAGGGGTTGCCCCTTATTGTGCCGCGCTGCCCCACCAGTGCGCACTGTGATCATCAGGGCAGCCCCATGCTCGACGGTTACCCCCACACGATGCTCAGCCACATTGCCGCAGTCGTCGATGGCCGTGTAAATGACCGCCGTCCGTTCGCCAGCGGCAAACATCTCAGGACCATCTATCGTCAATTGAGGTGCCGGATCGCATGTATCCAGGACATCGGCTCCAGGCAAACGTACTTCGATCTGGCCGTCGCACAACTGATCACGAACTGTCATGTCGGTCACATCGATAAGGATCGACGGAGCCGTCGTATCCACGATCGAAATGTTGCGCACACACGGCGTGCTGGCGCCACCGGGGCCGTGGGCAATCAGCTGGACCTCGCAGCCGGCCATCGCCGCACAGCCCAGCGCGGTATCCACGCTCAGCAACGGACTTGGCAATGTTGGATCATCAAAGCCTCCCGGACACGTCGTGGTCCATTCGAAATCGACGTCCACCAGGTCACCCGACGCGGTTCCCCAAAGCTGAACGGTCGTGGTCGACCCCTGGCAAGCCACGGGCGCGACGGGCTCGATGGCACAAGTAGGTGCATCGAGTTCGACTTCCTCAATGACACCCGACAAGGCCACGACCTGACCGTGACGCAAACCCAACCACACAATGCCCTGAGCATCGTCAGTCGCAATACCGGCGATCCCCTGGCTCCCCGTACTCACGAATTCTGTCACGTCGATATCGCCCATGATGAGACCATCCGGGGAGATCTCGCGAATCTGCGAACGGCGATCCGTGACCACCAGCAGATTGCCGGTCGCCTGACTCACTTCGACATCGCCGAAGTACACGTTGATGCCCGTGCTGAATTCCTGCAGGACCGCGCCGTCAGCGAGATCAACCTCGGCCACGACGTCGCTGTGATAGTCCACCGCGTAAAACGTTCCACGGCCGTGATGGAACGAACCCCCGACGGACGTTCGCGGCGCTCCACCGCTCCACCCCTGGATGATCTGTTCGGCGAGAATAGCACCCGTGGCGGGATCGACGGCGTATATCCGGTTGGGGCTGTCATCACCATTGAGTATGAGCAGCGTGTGGGCGGGTACGAGGATACCGTTGATCGAGGCGGGAGCCCGCAGGACATCGATATCGAAATCGTTGGCCGTGTTACCGGGCAAATCTATCTGGGCCATCTCGGATGCAGCAGCTGGATCGAACAAACGAATCACCTGGTCGAAGTTGCGGTACACTGCAAGCTCGCCGGACTCTTCGTCGTAACCAACGCCAACGAGGTTGGCGCCCAGTTCTGTGTTGAATTGATCGACCAGCTGTACCTGCCCAACTGCCGTCGTTCCCGCCGCCGCTGCGGCGATGAGGTACACAAGCATGAAACGTCGCCCTGCCAGCTGGTTTGATCGCATCTTACCACCCCCTGTTTTTAACGTGCCGGGACAAACTTCAAATACGAACGGGGCGCTTGGCAAATGGGATATTCACGGACGCGCCGTGTAACCGCCAGGGCTTACCCAGCTTGTCAGCACCCCTGCGTTGAGGCTATAGAAACGGCTGGAGTGACCTGCAAAACATCTCATTGAATCGGACTGTTTGGCGCCGGACATCGCCAGGTGCTATTGTGATGATCATGAACATGACAAGAGTGATGATCACTGCGGGATGCGTGGCTGCCTCATGTTCCGCAGGGTTTGCGGGCACAACGACCATCGACTTTGATGACGTCGGCGCACCGGGCTCGTTCAAGATGATCTTTCCGGGATTTGATAATGGTCCGGTTCTCGAGTACCCCGAGGTCACGGTCACCGGAGGTGTCATTCTGCTGGACGTGCTGTTCGACAACAGCGCGACAACAGATCCGAACATTTGCGCGACCTGTGACACGTGCAACTTGGGCGACACACCACCCACAGGTCTACCCGGCCTGATCACCGGCACATTCGAGGAGCTGGCTGGACGTGTTGAACTGGACGTGATCAACGGCTCATCGTGCTGTACAGGCACGTTCACACTGACCGTCTTCGATGATGAGGGGGACATCATCGGGTCCGACGCAGCCGTCGCCAGCGCCATGGGGGGTGGGTCTCAAGTACAGCATCTCGCGGTGGTGGCTCCGGGCATCGCCTCGTTCACCGTCACCACAGATCTGGCGACCGGCTACACGTTCGCGATCGATACCCTCGTCTATGAACTGAGTGGCCCGGTCCCGGCCGCGTCGACCTGGGCACTGTTTGCCCTGGCCTTGGCGCTGTTGATCGTTGGCGCCGGTGTCATCACCCGGCGCACAGCCTGAGCCCGGAGCACTCAGGTCGTTCAGTAGTCGTTGGTGCCAAGCAGGTCGCTGTACAACTCGGCAAGTTCGCGCGTCGATGCCAGCGAGCCGTCCTCGGAGCAAACGGCCGACGGCAACGCACCCAGCAACGTGTCCGGGTTCAATCCGCGTTCACTGAACCACCTCTTGCGTGTCTGAATGATACCCTGGACGTATTCCTGATGTGACTTGAGATCACGACTGCGGCGCTCGACCTCAGCGCTGAGTTTTCGATCAATTCGCTTGCTTTGCAGTTCTTTGCGTTTCCTGGCCAGTTCGGCAGCCTCGTGAAACAGGGTTCGGACCTGAACCAGTGCATCCTCGAAACTGCCGTCGAACGACTTGTGCTGACCGGTGCTCATCATGCCTCCTTGCTTGATCGCCCAGTGCGCTCAGCGGAAACCGCCACCATACCTCATTCACGCGCGCTCCGCACAGTCTTGATGCATCATTTTCAAATGGCGGCACAACGCTTTGGGATCCAATATTTTAATCAAGCACTCAATCGGCACACACGGCGGCGGCGGCGGCCAGCGCCACAGCGCAACACCACCAAGCCGGCGCACAGGACCGCACTGTTCAGCGCTCCAAGGACGCCGCACGTCGCCGGCGGCCTCGGCGCGTCCAGGTCACCGCAGGCCAGGTGGGTCCCGGCTGGGCAGCGCGGGTCTACGATCACACGGCTCACGATGCGCGGAGTGCGTGAGATAACAGCTGCAGGGTCCTCCAGCAGATCGGTCGCCGAGTACCATGGGATTCCGTAGGTCGAAATGGTCAGCGTGTGCGTCGTGGCATCAATGTCGAATTCAGTCCATCCGTAGGTGTGGACCGCAACCCACTGCCCCGCGTCGATGCGGGCCTGAATATCCGCGTCCTCCAGCCCGATCGGGTTGTAGCCGAACTGCCCAAGCACGATGTTGCTGGCGATGACCACGAGGGTCTCCTGCAACGGACGGGCCACGGCGCGGTACACGCCTATCCCGAGGTCGGCGATGAACCCGAGATCGGCGAGATCAGCGAACATGATGGCCGCCGGCGCGAATGGTGGAGCAAACGCCACCGATCCCGTGGTGACCTCGAATGACCGGGTGGGGATCTCGGGACCATCGGGCGATTCACGATAGTTGAGATTATTGATGACAGTCCCGTGGATATCGGCGGCCACGAACACGACATTGTGCAAATCATGATCATGGATGAATCGCAAGAGGCGCGTGCGTTCCGCCGCGTACCCTTCGAAACGATCCTCAGCGAAGAACGGCCCGAAGTTCTGAATCGGCTCGGGAACCAGGACAAATTTCCACGTCACACCGTTCGCCTCCGCGTCGAGGAGATCGCGCTCGAGCGCAGCGATCTGGACCGCCCCGAGCATGGTCCGCCCAGGTGCAAATGATGCCTCCAGAAAACCAGCGATAGTGGTGTCTGTCGACCCCGGAGCCAGTGATACAACGGGCGCATCGCGGAACGATCGCGCGTCGAGCAAAAACAATGCGGCGTCCAGTCCATAGGTCCGCTGGCGATACAGCTTGCGTTTGCCGGCGGTGACGGGATCCCCCGTCGATCCATAGAACTCTTCGCGGAGTGGATGGTATTCGTGAAAGGCCTGCATGCCGTTGTTGTACAGGTCCGTCTCGTTGACCAGCGCGGCCGTGTCGTCGAAGCGATCATCCACCGCAGGCGACGCCCCACCGGAAAAATCGTTGGTCACCTCGTGATCGTCGATAGTCGCCAGCAATGCCGTCGATGCCCGCACGTCAGCCAGCCACGCAACACCGAAGCGCGTGCGGTAGATTTCGTCATGTTTGGCCCGAAATTGCTCGAGTGTAGTTGCTTGCTCGATCGGCACGGCCGGCGATGGAAAATCGGCGTAGATGGTATCGCCGAGTGCGACGAACAGATCGAGGGCCCGATCGGACACATTGGACACCGCCGGATAGGGCCCCAGCTCACCGCGCCAATCACCGGAAACGCCAAAGCGCAGTCCGGCGACTCCGTACGCGTGCGGGGTCGTGAACGTCCCTGGTGAGAACCGCCCTGCCGAATCAGTCGCGCGATACGCGTACTGCGCCCCAGGACTCAAACCGTCGACCAGGACCTTAGCCGGCACCATGACATCCTGTACATCAACGGACGCACGCACCAGTATCTCGTCGAAGGAGTTGTCCCGCGCGACGTCGAACGTGACCACACCCGAGGCCGATGCGCGGGCCCACAACACTGCAGTGGTATGCGTGACATCTCCGCTGGCTACACCGTTGGGTAGAGCCTGTCCCAGGTACACCGTGCACGTAAAGATGATGGCCGTACTGATCAATGCGTGGTCACCTCCACTCCTCACGCATGATAATTGCAGTTACGATCCAGACAAGGTGTCCGATATCGCGCGACCGCCGGCGCAGCGAGCGGGCTGAATTGTATTCTTAGTGCTCCCTTTCATAATTGGGTGTAGGGTTCTCCGCGGCGATTGTCGTGTTGGGCAAGGCGCGAGGAGGAGGCGATGCCTGACATCGTTGACGACGAGCAACACAGTCCAGGGCGGCAAGCGTCCGGAAAACCCTACAAAGAATTGTGAATGGGGCACTTAGGAGAATCTGTATTCGGAGAACACCACGATGCGCACAATATTCCGTCTAGTGGCCTGGCTGTGCCTGCCTTGTTCTTTCCTGGGAGGCTGCGCTTCGAGCATGCCGCCGTCGACGACTGAAGAACCGCCGGCACAAATACCTGACATACCCACCGAACTACCGCCGACCGAAGACCCACCCGTTGAAACCATAACGCCACCACGACAAGTCAGCTTTGCGGTCATTCATGATTCGTCCGACATCGGGCTCAGTGAGCTGGCGGCCCAGTCGTTCGACATGATCATGATCGAACCCAGTCGGAATGGTGACTTGAGCACGGAGTTGACTCTCGGGGAAGTCGAGACGCTACGATCGAGCGGAGCTTGCCCGAAACAGATTCTGGCGTACCTGCATCTCGCCAGAGCGGAAGATTCGGCAACCTACTGGGATCCCGTGTGGGTGACGGGTGACGGAATCACAGGGTTTCCCCTTCCTGGGCTCGCTCCGGCCTGGCTTGGCGAATGGGACTATATGATACCGGCCACCTATCAGGTACGCTACTGGGACCCGCAATGGCATGCCGTGATCATGGGCACAACCGCCGCCGGATCCGCTGCTACGCCGTTCGACCGGATCATCAATGCCCAATACGACGGTGTTTATCTCGATGGGGTTGCAGCTTACGATTTCTGGAGCTCCGGTGCACAGCAGGAACTCACGCGCAGCGAAGCCCGCGAGCGAATGGTCGCCTGGGTCGTAACCCTGACCGAATACGCCCGTCAGGTGCGTGGCCTGCCCGACTTCAAGGTCTTCGTACAAAACGGCAATGAGATCATCTTCGATGACCGCGGACAGCTCGACGGCCTGGGCGAGCAGTTTCTCGATGTGATCGACGGCATCGCGGTGGAACACGTCTTCTTCAACGAGGATGTGCCGAAGCTGCAGGCGCAGGTAGCGGAGACGCTCAGTACCCTGGCGGCCTACACTACGCAGGGCAAGACGGTCCTGGTCATCGACTATGTCATCAGGACAACCGGATCCAAGGAGCGGAGTGACCAACTGCTCACCGATCTGTACCAGAAAGCCTCTGCGTCGGGCCTCTCGCCCTACGCGGCGGCCTCAGAGGGCGACCTTGCCAACGTGCTGATTCTTGACGCCGACGAGTGGTCCGTCGCCCAACCCCCGCCCTGCGGGCCGTAGCCGGCATAACTGCCCGAGGCGTCGCAGAGGTGTTCATCTGCGGGGCTGGCCGTTATAGTATGGCGGTCATGATTCAAGACTCCTTCTACACCATCACGCACCGCGGTTCGATCGTCGTCATCGAGTTCGTCCCCGAGACCAAGCTGGCCGCCGAGGTCATGGACACGCTGCAACCGGTCCTGCTCGCCCTCGTCGAATCCGAGGAGCCGGTCAAGGTCGTCGTGGATTGTGCCAACGTCAAGTACCTGTCCTCGTTGGCCATCGGTACGCTGCTGACCATGCAGCTCAAGGCCGAACGCCGTGGGTCGCGCGTGGTCATCGCCAACACCTCCGCCGGCCTCAAAGAGATTCTCGAAACGGTCAAGATCGCTGACCGCTTCGAGATCGCCGATTGCTGCGAAGACGCCCTCCGTCTCCTCGAGGACTGACCCCGCGCGTTATGGGGCGTCCGAACGGCCGACCAGCCTCCTCCTCATTCGTGCTGTGCTCAGTTCGACCGCCATCCGACCGATGCCAGGGCATCTCGAGCATGAAGGAGCCCGACATGACCCAGCCCCTGCGCATCGCGGCCGCCCTGGTCCTGGCATCGATCATTTTCGGCGGTTGTGCAAATCAATCCGCAACCCAGTCAACGACCGGTCCTCTCGACCCAGGCGCCGCCGCCCTCGAAGCTTCCAGGTCCTCGTTGATCTACGAAGGAACGGAGTTGGGACCGCGGCTCAATTCTCAATCAATCGAACTGCGCTATGACGGCGATGCGCCCGTGGCGTGGACTGCGACAACGACCGTCGACTGGCTGACCGTGGTGCCCGACCAGGGCACGCTGAACGACACGGAAGCTTCCGTCAGGTTGCTCGTCGACCACAAGGACCTCGTCGCCAGCGGCACGGCCTATCTGGGCGAAGTCACGATCACACCCGACTCCAATGACGTGGCGCCGCTGGACATCATCGTCAGCTTGACGCTCAACCCGAAGGCCTGCAGAGAGCTCACCGGCCTGCAACTGGACGACATCACTCTGACGGCGGGCTGCTATGACGTCACCGGAGACGTCATCATCGATCGGAGCACGGTCACGGTGCGTCCATGTACCACGCTGATATTTGCCGAGGGCGCCGGCCTCACGGTTCGCGATGCAGGCGTGCTCAATGCCGTCGGTACCGTGGCCGAACCGATTCGCATGACCGCAGCGGTCGCCGAGCGCGGGCACTGGGATGGCATTCGCTTCCTCGAGGCCCAATCGCCTGATAATCGCCTCGAACATGTCACCATCGAATATGGTGGTGGCACATATAACGCCAACCTGTTTCTCGATGGCAGCCTCAATCGACCATCGCGCGTCAGCATCACAGACTGCACGATTCAGCACAGTGCAACGTACGGCATACTGCTGGATAACAATGTCATCATCGATGCTTTCAACGACAACGTGCTGACGCTCAATGCCGCAGGCCCCGGCAGCACCGATGTTGAAGCGGTTACCTGGCTCGACGGCTCGTCGATGTACACGGGTAACGACATCGACCGTTTCGAGATCCACAGCAGCTTCTTCGAGAACGACCAGGTGTGGCCGGCCCTGGACGTACCCTACCTGATCAGTAATCCGGTGAAAGTGCTCGGCTCACTGACAATCGAACCGGGAGCGACGTTCGTGATGAGTGCCAACAGCGAGCTGCTCATCGAGGGTGCAGGAGAGCTCATCGCAGCCGGCCGTTTCGACAGCCCGATCGTGTTCGGCGCCGCAGACCCGACTCCCGGATTCTGGGGCGGCGTGCGCATCTCAGACAGCTTGTCCACACAGAACCGCCTCGACTACGTCACGATCGAGTACGCCGGCGGCCGGGGTGATGGCAGCCTTGTGCTCGATGGCAGCGTGGCACGCCCCGCACAAGCCGAGGTGAACAACAGCACGTTCAAGTATAGCGCTACCTACGGTGTCTACCTCGACAGCGATGCTGTGGTCAACGAGGACATCGAAACGGCCAATTCGTTCGATGCCAACGTAGACGGCAAAGTCAGATTCCCATGAGAGCGCCTCACAAGGCTGTGCGCTTGGCGCGGTGACGCCAGACGCCGCTGGTATCGTGGCATTCTGCACTCGAAGGCAGCTTCAAGAGCGACCCGCCAGTTCAAGAAGGAACGCGTAAATGAATGCAGTCTCGCGATAGCGCTTGTAGCGCCCCGACGCGCCGCCGTGACCGGCCTCCATGTTCGTCTTCATGAGAAGCAGATTGTCGTCGGCCTTGGTCGCGCGCAGTTTGGCGACCCACTTGGCCGGCTCCCAGTACTGCACCTGTGAATCGTGCAGCCCCGTTGTGACGAGCACATGCGGATAGTGCTGTGCGGTCACGTTGTCATACGGCGAATAGGACAGCATGTAGTCGTAATAGGTCTTGTCGTTCGGATTCCCCCACTCGTCGTACTCGCTGGTCGTCAGCGGAATGCTGTCATCGAGCATGGTGGTGACGACATCGACGAACGGCACGCGAGCCACGACACCATCGAACAGCTCAGGACTCATATTGATGATAGCGCCCATCAGCAACCCACCGGCACTGCCACCCATAGCGTATAACCGCTCCGCCGAAGTGTACTGCTCTCGAACTAGATAAGAGCCGCAATCGATGAAATCTGTAAAAGTATTCTTTTTCTTCAGCAACTTGCCGTCTTCGTACCACTGCCGTCCCATTTCCTCACCACCACGAACATGGGCGATGGCATAGACGAAACCGCGATCGAGCAAACTCAGCCGCGACGAGCTGAAACTGGCGTCCATGCTCGAACCGTACGAGCCGTACGCATAGAGCAGACATGGGTGACTGCCATCGCGCTTGAGCCCCTTGCGGTACACAATGGAGATCGGCACCTGCGTGCCGTCACGTGCTGAAGCGTACAATCGCCTGGTTTCATAGCGACTGGCGTCGAACCCGCCGAGGACCTCATCCTGCTTCATCATCTGTTTCGTGCGCGCGGCCATATCGTAATCGTAGACCGTCCGCGGTGTGGTCATGGAGCTGTAAACGAACCGAAGTGTCGATGTATCGAATTCGACGTTGCTGCTGGGAAACGCCATGTAGGCCGGTTCCCCAAAATCGATCTCGTGCTCGCCACCGGCCCATGCCATGACCCGCATGTGCATCAGGCCCTTGCGCCGCTCACTCACGACCATGTACTTCTTGAAGATTTCGAAGCCTTCGAGCAGCACGTCATGACGATGGGGCACGACCTCGACCCAGTGTTCGCGCTGGGGCGAGGCAATGGGCGCCGACACGAGCCTGAAGTTCTTCGCCTGGTCATTCGTCTTGATGTAGAAATGCTCGCCAAAGTGTTCGACACTATATTCGTGATCACGTTCGCGCGGAAGAATGACTGTGAAGGGGCCACCTGGTGCGTCTGCGTCGACATACCGAAACTCGCTACTGAGAGTCTGTTGCGAGGCAATCATGATGTACTTACGCGATTTGGTCTTGAACACGAAACAGGAGAACGTCTCGTCCTGCTCCTTGAATACAAGCTGATCCCTGGATGCATCCGTTCCCAGTTCGTGACGGTAAATGCGATCTGAACGCAGGGTGATCGGATCTTGTTTCGTATAGAACAGGGTCTTGTTGTCATTGGCCCAGGCCATGTTGCCCGTGACATCAGGAATCGTGTCAGCGTATTCCTCACCCGTAACGAGATTCTTGAACTTGATCGTATAGATCCGCCGACCAACTGTATCCACACCGTAGGCGAGAATATCCTCCGATGAACTGACTTTCAGACCACGGACCGAACAATAGGGCTTGCCGGCAGCCACATCGTTGACATCGAGCATGATTTGCTCTGGCCCATCGAGGGCACCGCGCCGGCGACAGTGCACGCGATATTGCTTTCCTTCGAGGAAGCGCGAGTAGTAGTAGTAGTTCTTGTCGCGGTATGGCACGGATTCATCGTTCTGCTTGATGCGGCCCTTGATCTCCTCGAACAGCTCCTCTTGGAGCGTCTTGGTGTGCCCCATGACCGCGGCCGTATGCGCGTTCTCGGCATTGAGGTAGGCAATGACCTCGGGGTCTTCGCGCTGGTTCAGCCAGTAGTAGTTGTCGATGCGCACGTCGCCGTGCTTCTCCAGACGATGCGGGCGCACCTCCGCTCGAGGCGGGGTCACCGACACTGGGCGCTTCGATCCTGATTCACAACCGGCCATCAGCATCCCCCCGACCAGACTCAATCCAATCAGTGCTGCGCGCATGGAACGTCTCCAACTGAAAAGGAATCCAACATGGTGCGATCACGCGATCGGGCCCCGAACACACCGGTAGCCCGGCAGGACCCCCGAATGGGCCCGTTGCGCATGTTGTCATGATAGTTGAAGAGGGTAAGACGTGCACCGTGCGGGCACACAATGATGCATCACTCACGGGGTAGGGCCCCAATTGTCCGCACCAGGCGTTGGGCCAGAACAGCAACGGGTGCCCGCGGGTCTGACACCGGGTCCACTGACCACGCGGGTGGCCGGGCTTCTTCAGCTGCGGTCAGGCGGCGAGAGCCGCGAACAGGAATTGTGCCAGGGCAGGGTCGTGCTCTGCAGCACAGTCGCGACAGACGACCTCCGCGGTCCCATCGAGACAAACGACCAGATCGCCGTCTGCACCCACTGCAGTCGCGGCATCGTGACACAACGGGCATTCGTGATTGGGCAGTTCGCCGTCGCGGGCGGTGAGGACGGTATCGAGGCTTTTGATCGCCAGGTCACAGCTTCCCATGTATGGAATCCTTCCGAACGGGTTGTCAGCGTACGGTTCTATAGCAGCCTTCATCGGCAAGACGACCCGCGCGGGACCACACAACATCTAACGTATTGTACACCAAGGCAATACAATAAAGGACAGGATCAGCCGCCACACCGGCCGACGATCATGGCGCTCACGTTCCTGGGGCGTAAGCCGTGGACCAAGGGTCGGACACGATGCGTGGACCACTACAGTGTGCCGAACAAACGATCTCCTGCATCCCCGAGTCCAGGCACGATGTAGCCGCGGTCATCGAGTCGTTCGTCGACGGCTGCTGTAAACACTTCGACATCCGCATGTCGCGCCATCAATGCGTCGATTCCTTCCGGCGCAGCCAGAAGGCACAAGACCTTGATACTCTTGGCACCCGTCTTCTTGATGACGTCGATGGCCGCGTTGAGCGATCCGGCAGTCGCCAGCATGGGGTCAATAACGATGACATCGGTGTCAACGATATCTGTCGGAAACTTGCTGTAGTATACGACCGGCTGAAGGGTTTCCTCGTTGCGGTAGATTCCCAGGTGCCCTACGCGGGCCGAAGGCAGCAGTTCAAGGATGGCATCAACCATGCCCAACCCGGCGCGCAGCACGGGCACAAGGGTCATGTTGCGCGCCAGAGTCGAGCCACTGTAGGTCGCCAGTGGCGTCTGGACATCGCGTGGCTTGGACGGATACCCGCGGGTAATCTCGAATGCCATCAGCCGCGCGATCTGCCCGACGAGCCGGCGAAAGTGCTCCACGCCAGTGGCCACGTCGCGCGCCAGCGTGAGACGTTCTTGAACCACTGGATGATTAACGATATTCACGTTGGGCCATTGAGTGGACATGCGGGCATTGTCAGCCTGATGACTGCATTTTTCAATTCGACGGCGTACAATGCAGCCCATGTCCACCGATCGCCCCACAGCCATTGTCACCGCCGCTGGACGCGGGATCGGCGCCGCCTGTGCCCGGGCCCTTGCTGAACGCGGATACGTCGTCTCACTCATGTCCACATCCGGCGCGGCCGAGACGCTCGCAACTGAGCTGGGCGGTATGGGGCTGACGGGCTCGGTCACCGAACCGGATGACCTCAAACGGCTGGTCGATAACACGTGGGACGCCCACGGCCGAATCGATGCCGTGATCAACAACACCGGACACGTGGGCAAAGGCACGCTCCTCGAGATATCCGATGACGCCTGGCACGACGGCGTCGATATGCTGCTGCTCAATGTCATCCGCGCCACCCGCTACATCACCCCGCGCATGCTCGAACGCGGAGGTGGAGCGATCGTCAACATCTCCAGTTTCGCCGCCCGCCAGCCGGACCCACGCTTTGTCATATCGAGCACGATACGCGCCGGCCTGTCGGCCTTCGCGCGGATGTTTGCCACCGAGTACGCCGAAAGCGGTATCCGGATGAACAACGTGTTACCAGGATTCGTCGACAGCTTCCCCGTAGATGAGTCGGTCTGCAAGACGATTCCGGCCGGGCGCTACGCCAGCGTAGCCGAGATCGGTCAGGCCGTCGCCTTCCTCGTATCTCCTGAATCCGCTTACATCACTGGCCAGGATCTCGTCGTCGATGGCGGGCTGATCTCCAACACTTAGTGCTCCCCTTTCATAATTGGATGTAGGGTTTCCCGAGGCGCTTGTCGTGTTGGGCAAGGCGCGAGGAGGAGGCGATGCCTGACATCGTTGACGACGAGCAACACAGTCCAGGGCGGCAAGCGTCCGGAAAACCCTACAAAGAATTGTGAAATGGGGCACTTAGCCACGCCACGGTGGGGTTGTCGCTAGCGGCCTGCAGTGGGACTATGCAGATTCTGCGCAACAGAACGTCCGATAGCACTGGACGCGGAACGCACCTGACGGGTGCAATCGCCCGATGATAGGAACGGGAGACCTCCGACAGTGCCCATACGCATCGACGTGACAGAATTGAAGCCGGGAATGATCACGTATCAACCGGTATGTAACGAGTACACGACACTTCTCCCGGCCGGCAAGGAACTGAGTGACGAGAACGTCAAGACGCTGAAGCGCCTGTTTCCGCAGCACAACATCCAGGTCTGTGACCCGCTCCTCGATGGCATGTTTGAATTCGAGGACAGCAGTGTCGATGTCGCTGTCGCCACTGAGGTTCAACGAACGATTGGGCAGTGCATCGAGTCGATCAAACCCAAGCTGAATCAGCGTACACACATCCCGGCCGCTGAAGTCGCTGCCCTCCGCGCGGTTGCCCGCCGGATGTACGACCACCTGTTGAGCAATCCGGTCTCGCAGCTGATCCTGCAACGTGCCCCACACCCCGGTCGTTACCTCGACACGCATGCCGCGAACGTGTTCTACATCGCGATGGTCCTGGCCAATTGTATCCGCGCGCACATCGCCGACGAACGGCTGCGCCAGTCCAGGGCCCGTCATATCAAGCGGACATTCCTGATGGATCTTACGCCGTTGGGACTTGGCTGCCTGGTACACGATTTCGGTATGTTCGGATTGGAAGACATCATCGAATCTCCCGGACCGCTTACCGCGGACCAGCGTCAACTGATCAAGGAGCACCCCCAGCGCGGCGCAGCCATGCTGCCGCACAATGCCTCGACGCTGGTTCGAATGATTGTGCGAACGCATCATGAGAATTTCGACGGCAGTGGTTATCCGAACGGCCTTCCGGGCGCGCGACAACACATTTTTACGCGCATCATCCGTGTAGCGGACGCCTTCGATGCTGCAACGTCCAATCGCGTATATGCGAGTGCCAAGTCCGAAGCGCGAGCGTTGTGGGAAATGACTCACGGGCCGACCTCTGCATGTTATGACCCAGTGATCACCAAGATCCTGCTGAATCGCATTCGCCCATTCCCCGTCGGTGCCAAATTGGAACTCAGCTCCGGTGCAACGGGCGTGGTCGTCCGCCAATCGCACCACAATCCATTCCGTCCGCAGGTCGTCGTCGCGTTCGATGAACACGGCCAACGTCTCGCCGCAGACAAAATCGGCACCATCATCGAGCTGGAACAACGCCCGGATCTCAAGATCGTATCTTTCGATGGCGAAGACTTGAGTTATCTGCATGGCATCCCAACAGTGGCCGAACCCCCCGCGGCAATCGTTGAAGATGCGTTCAGCCTGGCGTATCCGTAGGCCACGGCGGACCACACAGCGGCGGCGAAGGATCTGGATCACCATTCGGCAGCGCGGTAGGATCTGCGTCCATGAACGCGTCCGACCCACCGCCACAGAGTGCCAGCACGACCTATCGCCACGACGATCAACCGATCTGGATCCCCACCCATCGACCGGTGTTCCGGTTCATTGCGCTGTTCGCCGTGTACATGGGACCGTTTACAATCTTCTTCTATGCGGTCCTCACCAAGACCGACATGTTCCAGTCCTATCTTGACCTCAACGCCTCGGCGTCGGCGGCAGTGCTGCGGCAATTTGGCGAGCAGGCCACCGCAGACGGCCCAGCGCTCCGTTCCCCACGCTCCTCGCTGCAGATTCGTCATGGCTGTGACGCAATCTTGCCAACGGCGCTATTCCTCTCTGCGGTGCTGGCGTTTCCGATTTACTTGCGGCTGAAATGGACCGCGATCCTGTTCGGTTCAACCGCACTGCTGCTCATCAATCTCGTGCGCATTATTACGTTATATTACGCGCGCATCTATAAACCTGACTGGTTCCACGCCCTGCACGTAGACATCTGGCAGCCGGCCTTCATCTTCCTGGCGCTGTTCTTCTGGGTCATGTGGGCATTGCGTGCCACCAAGCCTGCGCCCCACCCTCAACCTGACATGCAAGACAGTTGAGTGCATGACTGACCGCGCCACTGCTCCCCGGACCATCGCAACACCGCCCCGGCGGATCCTGTCGTTCTTCGCCACGCTCGTCGGGCTCTCGATTGTGCTCATGTGGCCGTGGTCCACCGTGGAGCGGGGCACGGCCTGGACGTTCAAAACCGTCGGCAATGGCCTGTTCAACTTGATCAGCGGTGATTCCGGCTATGCCGATGATCGCGGGCAGCCGGTGAACGGACTGTTCGGCTCCACAGTGGCTGCACGCCTCGAGGTGCAATTCACCGATCCTGATCCATTTGGTGAACATCAGCGCGATATCGCCATGGGCGTGCTCAACTTCGCCCACGCCGGGCAGGATGGCTGGCAGCGGGTCATCCGCTTGAGCAGCAGACACCTGGCATACATTCCACTGGCCGGGTGGTTTGCCGTCGCACTCGCAACGCCGGTCAGCCTCCGCCGACGACTGAGCATCCTCGGACTCGGGCTTCCGGTCATCGTGTTGTTCGTCGTGTTGCGCTTTGGGCTGATCCTCGGAGATGCGTTCGAAGGAGAGGAGGCCCACTGTGCTGTGCGGCTGACAACGCCGTGGTCAGCGATTATGGACGGACTTGTCGCCACGGTGGCCGACGGATTGACCGTGACCTACCTGCTCCCAGTCGGACTGTGGATCGTGATCGTGTTTTATCGCGGGGACCATGGCTTCCTGGGATTGGGTGGATGGCCGCAGCCGCACGGCACCCCGGCGTCGCCCAGGCCCGGCACCGCACTGCCGGCACGCCGGAAACGCAAAGCCCGCCGGCGGGGCAAACGCCCGCCTGGAACGGTATGATGTCAGTATGATAAAGGGTTTCCTGATCGATCCATTCGTCGACCTGTTCAAGGGGCTGGAGGCCCAGTTGCCCCCTGAGCGCAAGGTTCTGCCCGGCGCCGCACTGATGCTCATCGGCCTGGTAGCCAGTTGGTTCATCTACGTGCCCATCCACGAGTTGCTTCATGCGTGGGGCTGTCTGCTGGCAGGCGGCGACGTGACCACCCTCGAGATTCAGGTCATATATGGCGGTGAGCTGCTGGCCAGGGTGTTCGACTACGTCACGCCCGGAGGCGAGTATGCCGGCCGTCTCAGCGGCTTCGATGATCACGGGTCGGATATCATCTATCTGGTGACCGTGTTCATGCCCTTCACGCTTTCTATCGCGTTCGGGGTCATACTTCTACGTCGTTGCGCGCACAGCTATCGGCCAGCCGTCTACGGCGTGGCCGTGGTGTTGGGCCTGGCGCCACTCTACAACCTCACGGGTGATTATCATGAAATGGCGTCGATCCTGATCACGCGTGCCGTGTCCGCGACCGGGATGCTCGAGTTGAGCGACCTGACCCCTTTCCGTTCGGATGACTCGATCAAACTGATCAAGACCATGTTTCACGAACCGGAAACACTTGGGATCGGGATGCAGGTCACGAACGCGGTGGCTGCGGCCATCGTGGTGGGATCGGTGGCCATTGCGGTACTGCTGGCACTGGCAACCTACCGGGCCGGCGTGTGGGTCGATGCAATCGCCAACCGAGTATGGCCACGAAACACATTAGAAAGTCCTCAGGACCCGTCCTCGGCGGACGACATAACAAAAAGCCACTCTTGATGATACGTACCAAGTAGAATATCTGCTCATCCCAATGGAGTAGTCTTGGCTCGAAATCTGAGCCGAGCTGATTTAAGATAGGTTTCATCTGGGTCGCACCAGCTTGCCTTACTGGGGAACCTCGCATTAATCAGGAAACGCAGTCGTTACGCCTGCGACCAACCGACGAAGCACAACACACGCACAAGGTGAAGGAGGAGAAGCACCTCTTCGCCTGCCGCACAACAAACTTTCGCAATGCATCCAACGCGTTGTGCTTGACCAGGCACGGCTGGCAAACGCAAACCGGTGCAGGCAGTGGACGGCCATGCCGTCCAGGGGGGGCTGGCAAAGTCGCCGGCCGCAGAACGCACGCTTCCAACCAAACAAACAGGAATCTGGAATGACACGACAAACTCGGTCCAGTCGACACGCACACCCGTTTCGCCTCGGCCTACTCTGTGCAATCGTGGCTCTTGCCGCCTGGTCAAGTGTCACCCGCGGCCTCCGGGCCAGCGAATCGGAATTCAGTCTCTCGGATGGCAATATCAACCCTGCCCACTCCAAGCTCCAACTGCAGAACACCACGCCCAGAGCGCGGTTCTACGAGAGCAGTCCCGGAGGACTGACCAAACGCGTCTATGGAACCACCCTGGCAACGGGCGCGACCCCCGAGGCCGCAGCCGCTGAATTCTGCCGGCTGCATGTCGGCGTGTTTGGCGTGGCCGAAGCCGATCTCGACGCCCGTGGCCCGCTGCATGACGGCCGCCACGCTCAGCCGCTCATGTACGACAAGGCCACCGGAACCTACAAGTTCACCATGGTCTACTACACCCAGCGCCGTGGCGGTGTGCCGGTTTTCGGTTCCGATCTCCGTCTGCTGGTCCGCAACGAACCAACCCACCCGGTGGTCTGGGTCGGCTCGAGCCTGCGCCAGCTGGATGACTTTCAAGTTCCGGCGCGCAAGATCCAGGCCAGCTTGAAAGACAACGCCAAGAACAACGCCAGGCGCCTGCACGGGAACATCCAGACCTTCGGTCCGGCCACAGATGTCATCTGGGCCGGATACAACGACGAGATCGTAGCGCCGCGGATGGCCGTGCAATTCTTCGGTTACGAACGTCCGATCAAACCCGTGAACCCCAGGGAGGCGTTCCAGAGCTACATGTTCGTCGCCGACGCCAACACCGGCGAGATCCTGTTCGAACAACCCCAGCTCGTGGATGTCGATTTCACAGGAACCGTGACGGGTCTGGCCAACAATGGGCCGGGCGCTGAACAGTGTGAACCCGAGGAAGCGACCCCCATGCCTTATGCCGATGTCACCGTCGGCGGTCTTGGCATCCTCACGGATATCGATGGCATGTATTCGCGGGACGTTCCCGGACCCCTCGTGCAGGTCGAGTCTTTCATTCGTGGCCAATGGTTCAGCGTGATCGACTGGCCGACCAACCAGGAACCCGATTCGCTGTCCAATACGTTCAGCGTTCCGGGACCGGGTAACTTCCTGCACAATGCTTCGAACACCGAATTCGGACGGGCCCATGTCAACGGGTACATCCATTCGAACGTCGTTCGCGACTTCGTGATCGAGCACAACCCGGCTTATCCAACGCTCAACAATGTCGACTTCCCAGTCTGGGTCAACCGCACAGACGGCTTCTGCCCGGGTAACGCGTGGTATGATCCTGGCGAGCAGTCGATCAACTTCTGCCAGGTTGGCGGCGGGAGCCCGAACACCGCTTGGACATCAGTCATCTACCATGAGTATGGCCACCACCTGGTCAATGCCGGCGGCAGCGGCCAGGGCATGTACGGTGAGGGGACGGGCGATGTCATGTCGATCCTGATCCTCGACGTGTCCGAACTGGGTATTGGCTTCTTTGGCAGCTGCGCCCTCAACGATGCTCTGCGTGATGCGGACAATAATCTGCAGTATCCGTGCTCGGGCTCGTCGCACACATGCGGCCAGCTGATCTCGGGTTGCGTGTGGGACACGCGCACAGAACTGGCCATCACCAACCCGGCGAACTACATTGACATCCTCGGCAATATCGCGGTCAACTCCATCTTGATGCACAATGGTACGAACATCGACCCCAGCATCACCATCGATTACCTGACCCTTGATGACGATGACGGCAACATCGACAACGGGACACCGCACCACGTCGAAATCTGCACCGGCTTCGGTCAGCACAGCATGGACTGCCCGCCGCTGGACCTCATCGGTTTCAGCTTCCCCAACGGTCTCCCGGAGCTGGTCGCTCCCGGGCAGCAGACGACCATTCCGGTCAACGTCGTTGCCGTGAGTGGCACGCCGCAATCCGGATCGGGCATGGTCAGCTATCGTTACGGCGGAGCAGGTGGATTCACCACCGTGGCCATGAATGAACTCAGTCCCAATGAGTATGAAGCCGTTCTGCCAGGCGGCAACTGCGGCGATACGCTGGAGTACTACTTCACGGCCAGCCCGACGGTTGGCGCAGCGGTCACCAGCCCGACCAACGCTCCTGCGGGTGTGCACAGCGCACTGGCTGCGATCGAATTGATCAATGTCCTGACCCTCGACTTCGAAGTCAGCGGTGGATGGTCGGGCTCGAACGGCGCTGGCCTGACCGATGGTGGCTGGAACCGTGGCATCCCGGTCAACTGCAACCGTGGCGATCCCCCGACCGATTTCGATGGCTCGGGCCAGGCTTGGTTGACCGACAACAGTACGGCCAACGGCTGCAACAGCGACGTCGACGGCGGCGTGACGACACTGACCTCGGCCGCAGTAGACATGGCAGGCATGACCGAACCCGTCGTGACCTACGCCCGGTGGTATTCCAACACCGAGGGTGACAGTGCAATGGCCGACATCTTCGAAGTCGAAGTATCAAACGGCGGTTCATGGGTCGACGTCGAAACTGTTGGCCCCACTGGCAGCGAGGTCAGTGGTGGCTGGATCGAGAAGAGCTTCAAAGTTTCAGACTTTGTCGTGCCCAACGGCACCGTGTCGGTCCGGTTCATGGCGTCCGACCTCGGCGCCGGATCTATCGTCGAAGCGGCCGTCGATGCGTTCCGCGTCGATGACATTGGCTGTGAGCCTTGTGTCAATCCATGTGACGACGGCAACCCGTGCACGCTGGGCGACACGTGTGTCGACAGCTTCACCTGCGCGGGCACGCCGGTCGATTGCTCGGCTTTCTCGGATCAGTGCAATGTCTCGTCGTGTGATACCGGCGGTTCGCTGGGCAACTGCGATCTGTTGACGCCCGTGTCCAATGGCACGTCGTGCGACGATGGCAACGCCTGTAATGTCGGCGAAACGTGCCAGGCGGGTGCGTGCAGCGGCGGGAACAACCCCGACTGCAGTGGTGCAAGCACGCAATGCGCGACGGCCTCCTGCGATGCCGGCGGGGCCGAAGGCAACTGCGACACGATCACCAACGTCGCCAATGGTACGACCTGTGATGACGGTGACCCATGCAACGTTGGCGAAGCCTGCCAGACCGGCTCCTGCTCCGGCGGCGATGCGCCGGATTGCGGAGACGCGGGCGACTGCGTCGCCGCGTCATGTGATGCCGGTGGTACGGACGGTAACTGTGACACCACGACAGCCGTCAATCAGGGCCTGGCGTGCAATGGAGGCTCGGGAACTTGTGACCTCGGCACGTGTGTTGAGACCCGGGTGTTCATGAGCAGTGACGGCCTGCAGGATTCTGCACCGCAGATTGGCCCGACGTCGGTGGTCATCGGCCAGGGCACCAACGCCCTGATCACAGTGTGGCTGGATGATGACAGTGCTGTCGGTGACCACTTCAACGCGTACCAGCTGGTCATCGATGACACGGCGATCCCCCATCCCGGCGCGACCGGGACGGTGGTGTACAACGACGTGCCTGTTGCCCCGGGCGGCGGTGATTCGATCTTCATCGATACCGGGCGACCGGACTGGATCTTTGCCGACGCGGCAGCGGCCTTGCCTCCGACGTACAATGAGACGCCGGCGGCGGGCATCTTCGGCGTGTTCTACGCGACCATCCCGGGAACGTTCACGGACCCGGCCGCCCAGGACGGACCACGCTACCTTGCGCAATTTCGTGTAACCGCGTCACCAGATGCCCTGGGTGACTTCGACTTGACCTTCCACATCACCGGCGCTCCGCCGTTTGCCAGTACGTTCGACGAGGTGGGCCAGGAGTTCGTGACCCACCTGTTCCAGCCGGTGACCATCACCGTCGCCGAACTGTCCTGCGAAACGATCCAGGACTGCGCGGATCTCGATGCCAACGATATCCGTGATGACAATTGCATGTTCTGGGATTGCATCAGTGGCAATTGTGTCCAAACCGATATCGTATTCGCCGACATGGGTGGTCAATTCGGCACATGTCCACCCGATGGCACGGCCGACGGCAACGATCGCTTCCATGCCTTGAACTGCTTCGAAAACCTCGATCCGAACACCGGCCTCGGCGGGTACCCCTGCGAGTTCTCGCCGCCCACGGCGTTCAACGTTGATGCCGGCGGACAGTTCGGTTCGTGTAATCCTGACGGCGTCTGCGATGGCAATGATGCCTTCGCGGCCCTGAACGCGTTCGGTAACCAGACGTCGTGCAGCTGTCCATTGGACGGTGGCCCGGCTCCGACGGTCCACCCGATCGTCGTCGACCGCACGACGCTGAGCCTCAAGGCCACCCGCGCGCAGGTGCGCCCCGGTGACCTGGTCAAGGTCCGCGTGTACGCCGACACAGCCATAGCCGACCTCCGCGGTTACCAGTTGCATCTGGCGCCGTCGGGCGGCAAACGTGGCGGGCTCGAACTGGTCGATATCAACGTCGAAGCGCTCAAGTCGCACGTGTTCGCCGCCGCAGATGCGTGGGATGCCTTCAACGTCAAAATTGGCCAGATGGTCGTTGGCCTGGATACGCCGGGCCAGCGGACGAACGCGGCCGGCTACCTCGCGACCTACACATACCGTGTCAGTGAGGATGCCGCCGGCCAGTTCGTCATCGATGTGCTCCATGACGACACCCTTACCGACGAGCGCACCTTCCTGTTCGCCAGTCCGGCGAACGGCAAGATCGCCATCGACCGGGTCACGCCCGCGGTCATCGAGATCGCCGAGCGCGATGCCCGGCAGGCCGGCAAGTAATCTGTAAGTGCGATGTGTGGGGCGCGGCCTGTGGGCCGCGCCTTTTTTTTTGGTTCTCACGGATTTGCGGGACCGGACGTCCCCCGCAGCGGCCCATGCCTCGAACCCTCCGGCACGCGTGCGTCAACAGGATCATGTGTGCAGGCCCATCCCGGAAATGCGTGAAGAGCCTTCTTCTTGTGCTGAGCCCACCCATCCGCTCCACTGGTTATCAAGGCTGAACATGAGCACTCCCGACCCGGCGCGTACGGTTCGAATACTGCCTGGACGTTGTAATCGCCGCACGCATGACAGCCCGCTAAGCTGGCTTTCATGCCCACAACCATCCCCATCACCTGCCGCTGCTCAGCCCGCTATGAGGCACCGGCCCGGTTGGCGGGCAAACGGGTCAAGTGCCGCAGGTGCGGGGCGCCGATTCCCATCCCCGCTTTCGAAGATGACGGGCTGGCGCTGGACATCGTGGATCTCCAGCCCGCGATCATCGATCAACCACGCGACGTGATCGTCGGCAGTACGGGTCCGCCCGTGGCGTGGCGGCCGGCTGCGGTGGCACAACGCGTAACCTCGAGCGGCCGGATGCTACCATTCTGGGGCGATTGCATGCGTAGCCTGATCTTCATCGCCGAGCCGGGCGCGATCGCACCGTTCCTGGTGGTCGCGACCATGGCGGCCATTCAGCCCCTGCTGGGCTTCGCTGGATGCCTGGGGTTCATCGCACAGATCATTGCCACCGGCTGGATCCTCTCATTCCTGTTCAGCGTCGTGCTCGAGGCCGCCAGCGGCGAGACGCGGTTGCCGGAACTGGAACTGCTCGATGATCCCGTCGACACGGTCATCACGCCGCTCTTCAAATTCCTTGCCGCGTGGGTCGTGTGCTTCGGACCGGCCGCCGTGTACGCGCGGCTCGTCGACGTGGATTGGACAGCACCGTATGCGGATGTCGGGCTCATGGTCCTCGTGGGCGTGGGGGTCGTGCTGTTGCCCATGACCACACTGGTCATCGCAATGGGAGGCATCGGTTCTTTCGCCCGGATCGATTTATTGCTGGCCACGATCGGTAAGACGATCATTCCCTATACGGCAACCTGCATTCTGACCGCTGCGGTGGTCGCAGGTAGCGTGGTCATTCAGGCCGCCATCATGGTCGGGGGCGCAGGCAAACATCCGTTGATCATCCTGTGCATTCTCCAAGTCGCGGAGGTCTATGCCATGATCGTCGTGATGCGCTTCGTCGGGTTTTACTACCACCACTTCAAACGCAGCTTCGCCTGGGACTGGGGGTAGAGATGCTCACAGTGCCTGTGCACGGTAACGAGCGCTTCGCGCCCGTCTGCCCCGCTTGTGGATATGACCTCCGCGGCTCACCGGAGCGGCGCTGCTCCGAGTGTGGCTACCGGGCCACGGCTCGGGAACTCCGTACCACCGCCCGGGCCGTCGCCGATGCGCTGGCCGAGATCGAGTGCGTGCGCGGCAACGTCCGCACGGGCTGGGTCATCGGCGGCGTGTGCGGCGCAATCGTTGTCGGGTTGATCGCCCTCGGCCTCAGCAGTATCGCACTGTTCGTCGCCGTCTTCAGCGGAATCGGCATCATTGGCTGCGGCCTGCAGGGCCTGCGACTTCCCAGCCATGTCCGCCATCAGGCCCGCATCGTCGTCCAGGGTCAAACCGCGCCCCGGCTCAGTGGCGCGCTGTTGACGCTCGCAGGTATCGGCCTGATTACGCTGGCCTTCGCTGTGTAACCGGATCCGTTGGCACATTCCATGCATTTGACCTCCGCTCAATGTCTGGAGATCGAATCACGTTCCACTGGAACACAGCGTATGTTCAGCCGTTGGCCCAGCGCCTCGGCGATGCGATGGAGCATCGCGACCGAATGGCCCGCGTAATTCACATCTTCGAGCCGTGATATGACCGATTGGCACGAAGCCTCGCACACGCCCAATAATAGGACGGGCGCAACCACTGAAAACGCAGGGGAATCCGGGGTGCCGGGGTGGATCTGCGACGGATTAGACGGCCGTGACGAGGCGGCTGCTTTCGTACCACTCAAAGGTCTTGCGCAGGCCGTCGTCGAGTGCTGTGCCCGCCTCGAAACCAAAGTGGTCACGAGCGCGGGACACATCCAGGCAGCGGCGCGGCTGGCCGTTGGGTTTGGACGCATCCCACTCGATCGTGCCGGCGTAACCGACCACAGCCTTGATGCGCTCGGCCACGTCGCGAATACTGATTTCTTGACCGGTGCCGATGTTGACCGGTTCGTCCTCGTTGTAACACTCGGCGGCCAACAGTAGCGCTTCCGCCGCATCGTTGACGTACAGGAACTCACGGGTGGGTGACCCATCGCCCCATAACGTAATCGACGCCTGATCTTCCGATTTGGCCTCGATGCAACGGCGCATGATAGCGGGAATGGCATGTGAGGTTTCGAAGGAGAAGTCGTCGCCCGGACCATAGAGGTTGACCATGACCAGATGCACGGCATTGAAACCGAACTCCGCGCGGTAACCCTGCTGCTGCACGAGCATCATCTTCTTGGCGATGCCGTACGGCGCGTTGGTTTCCTCTGGATAGCCGGACCACAGCTCCGACTCCTGGAAGGGCACTGCTGCGAACTTCGGGTATGCGCACACCGACCCGACTGCGACGAACTTTGACAGGCCCGTGCGGCGCCCCACTTCCATCAACTGCAGGCCCATCATCGCGTTGTCGTAGAAAAACGACCCGGGACGTCGGGCATTGATGCCGATGCCGCCGACTGACGCGGCGAGGTGCAGGACGACGTCGGGCCGAAAATCGTCATAGAACCGTTGAACGCCGCTCTCGGTGCGCAAGTCGTAGTCTCGTGAACGGGGCACGCCGATCGAGGCACAACCGCGCTTCTGCAGACCGCGCACGACCGCCTGACCGAGAAAACCCGCGCCACCGGTGACCGCAATACGCTGCGTTGATAGATCGATGTTCATATTGAGTGTTCCTGCACATGGGGCGTACAACGATTCGTGGTGGCGCTGCGCGACCGGTCGGCCATAAACGCTTGTATGCAACGAATGAGGCCGTCGATCTGCGTTTCGGTGGTCCCGCCGTTGATGCCAATCATCAAACCGTGGTCTGACGCATAGTTGGCAACGACGAGATCATCGGCGACGCGATGCGGAATACGCTCGAAAGCCGGTTGCCTGGCAAGGTTGCCCCCCACCAGTGGGCGGGTCTGCACACCATGGGCTTCGAGATGGCTCTGCAATGCATCGCGGTCGAACGGCGCCTCCGGACGAACGACGATCGAGAATCCAAATGCTGAATGCGTCGTGTGGGGCCGTTCGATCTGAAACTGCAGAACGTCTTCGAACGGGGCCAGTCCGGCCAGCACGCAGCGGCGCACGGCCTGGCGCTGCCGGATGAATTCGTCCATGCGCTGCAGCTGGATCAAACCGAGCGCTGCGTTGATTTCTGTCGGACGCAGGTTGAATCCGGCAGTCACGAACAGCCAGCGATCATCCTGTACCGCATGGCGGGCGCGCAATTGGGCCCGGTCGCTTCGTTCACGAACCCATCCGTGGCTACGCAACGAGCGCAACAGATCGCTCCAGCGGGCTGCATCGTGCCCGGCACACACCATGCCCCCCTCGATGGTACTGATGTGGTGTGAAAAGTAGAAACTGAAGGTCGACAGGTCGCCGAAGGTTCCGACGACCTGATCGCCGACGCGGGCTCCAGGGGATTCGCACGTGTCTTCGAGGACGACGAGGTCATGTTCGCGGGCGAGCACCATGATGTCGTCCATGGGCGCAGGATTGCCCAACGTGTGCACGACGACCATCGCGCGGGTCCGCGGAGACAGCGCCCGTCGAATGGTTGCAGGAGATATGTTCAATGTATCGGGCTCGACATCGGCGAATACCGGCAGGCAGCCGACCTGATGAATCGGGTGGACTGCAGTGGGCCAGGTCAATGCCGGAACAATGACCTCGTCACCCGGTTGCAACGGACGCCTGCCGTGTGGGGCAGCCATGGCGGCCAGTGCCAGCAGATTCGCCGACGAGCCCGAATTGACCATGACCGCGCTGGCGCATCCGACATGGGTCGTCCACGCTTTTTCGAACGCCACCGTTCGCGGCCCCATCGTCATGCGCCCATCGAGCAGCACCTCGACAACAGCCGCGAGTTCTTCGAGTTCATATGTGTCGGTGGCCAATGGCCACAGTTGACCGTCGGTGTTCGCGCTGTCCACGCCTCTCCACCTGGCCAAAGCGTCGATGATGTCACTGCGTGTGCACCTCATGGTGTCACCGGAGACATCTCTGCCCGGCGACCACGCAGGCCTCCGAACAGTTCTGATGAGTACATTTTGACAAACCGCAATCCGGTTGGGATCGAGTACGCGTAGCTCTCGCCACCGATGCGTGCACCCTCGTGAGTCGGGAATTCAACGATACGCAACCCGAGCTTGAACGCGCGAATCGAGCTCTGGTACTCAATCGTGTAGCCGTTCCCGTCGAGACGCAACTGCTCCCACGCCTGACGCGTAACGGCACGAAAGCCGTTGATGGTATCCGTCACATAAGCCTGGCGGTTCCAGGTCAGGTTGGCCATGAGCGTGAATGTCTTGTTGGCCCACTTGCGCCAGCGCAGAATGAGATCGTCTTCCTCGTTGTGCGCGCCAGGCATCATGCGACTGGCAATGACCACGTCCGCTCCGTCGTCGAGCGGGACGCGAAAACGCCTGATGTCCGCCGGGTCCTCATTCCCATCGGGGCTGTAGAAAATCAGCGCATCGCCCGTGGCATGCTCGAAAGCCATGCGAAAGGCTTCGCCCCGACCCGGCGAGGTCTGGGGCAACACACGCACGTCACGCTCGGCGAAGAATTCGCGCGTGCCGTCGGTCGACCCGCCATCCACGACGAACGCCTCATCCACCGCATCGAATGGTATGCGGTCGTAGAGTGCCCGGACGCCATCGATTTCGTTGTACGTCAACATGACAAGCGATATTTTCATAATTCCCTTATCGTCCATTTGCGGACACCGAATGTGTGGAAAGCACCCATTCGGTGTCCCGGGTATAGGTCACAATGTGATAGGTATGGCGATCGAACCGCTGAGCCAGCCGGTAGCCGGCGCAGCGCGGCGGATCCGGCCAGGAGGCCCCCCACACCGGCTGGTGAACAACAATGACATCCGGCCGATTAGCTGCCGCCATCATGAAGTCGGCCTCGAGTTCCGTAAGCGTTGCGGCAGGCTGTCCGATGACGATTTTCTCCCGTTCGATGAGATGTTCGCACAATGCCATGCTCAACCCGTGACGTTGGCTATACATGCGGTCACCTGGTGCATAGGTGTAGCGTCGACCGACGACGGACACGGTCACGTGCGCTCGGCCACTGCGTGCAGCCAGCCACGCATAGACCTCGTCATACGGATACTGATGAGCCTCGGTGTCATGTACGAAACTGCCCCATCCGGCCGGCCGCGATCCGTCCAAGCGAACAGGAGCCAGCAACACGTTGGCCATGGTGATGGTACACACGACGGCTGCGCCGACCCCCAGGTGGCGGCGACAGACGTTGACCAGCCCGTGCACCGCGCATACGACAACAGGCGGCAGCATGTACATCATGAACCGCCCATAGCCAGCGTATTTCGGAAGTGAATCGCCATCGGGCAGACGCATGCGTGGATGCAGCCCAAAGAAAAACAGCCAGTAGGCGAGGAACAGGCCCGCGCAAAACAGCACCAGCCGCGGGCGCTCTCTGAGCAACACCACGGCCCCCCACAACGCCGGTAACAGCACCGGACCGAACAACATGGCATAGGATTGAGCCATGACCTCATAGAGCCGCAGTTGGTTGAAATTGCCGAGCGCAAAGTGATAGCCGTAGTGCACCACGCTGCCTTGGGCCCTGAAGAACAAATACAGTGCGAGAGGAATGATCAGCACCGCGCCCAGTCTTGCCCATTGGCATAGTACGGGGCGCCACGGCTCGTGCTGAGCGATCCTGGACAATGCACGGACCCCGGCGTACAGCAGCACGACTGCGGCAAATACAATGACCGTCTCCTTGACGAACATGGCGCACATCAACGCCAACCATGCTGCGTTCACCGCACGTCCACTCAACCAGTCTTCGATCAAGTCATCTACATTGAAGGCGACGATGGTCATCAGGGCGATGAGCCACAGATCGATGTACACCAGCGTAGAATAAAACAACAGAACAGGAGTTGTGCACACTGCCGCGACCACAGTAGCGCGCCAGAACCAGGGAACTTTGCACCCGCGCAATGCGGTCGTCACGCCCAGAACCAACAGGACCAGGCCGAGCGCCGGCCACACGCGATGCAGCGCCGGATCGGTGGACAACGCCTGGGACCATGAACCACCAAACCACGATGTCAGGACGTGGCCCCACACAGACAGGTAAGGGTAGCGCCGCAAGTCATAGTCCAGGCGGCCGTCAACGTTCTCGGTCGCCAGTGCGATGCCGATGGCCATAGCCGCACCTAGAATCGCGAACACACGAACCGACACCCGCACACGCTGACCAGACACACACAGCACACCACCCAGGGCTGTTGCTCCCAGCAGGCCAATCCACAGGCTCGGTGATGCCTGCATGGCCGTCACGAGATTCAGCACGCGTTCGATGAGGTAGTCTTCATCTCCGCGCCATGACAGTGCGGCGAACAGGCTGGGCCCGGTGAGTACTCCGACCACGGCCAGGGCCGGTAGTGCCACGCCAAGCTGCGTCGGTGCCCACCGCACGTTCGTCGTGACACAAGCAACCCAGGCTGCACCGCACCCTGTAATCATGGCCCACGACAGGACCGCAGGACACGATGAGGTGATTGAGGCATACGGAGCAGCCAGAAACGCCAGGCCGAACAGGGCCGCCGCGGCACCCGCCACGACCGCGAGTGACGATGTTCGCCCGGCTGCCCAGGACCCTGCGCACATCAGCGCCGCGCCCAGACATATCAGCTTGATCAGCGGTGATGCGCAGAACAAGAACACCGCCAGGCACAACGCAGCTGCACAGGGTGCGACATCTGCGCGGCGCAGTGACGGACATAACGGATGGATGACCAGCGGCGTAACCATGGTGCGCTCACAAGGTGATCGCATGCCCCATATCGGACACACGTCGAATGTAGATGCTCATTTTCGGTGGTGCGGCGATCAGCCGCCGACGGTGCGGAACCGAAAAGCCCTCATAGAGGTACGGTGGGAAACTCAGCGGATGCGGCCATGTCTCAATGAGCTTGTAGCGGCGCGGCATCCGCAATGGAGAGCCCCAGGCATCTGGTTCGTAAACGTGTTTCAGGTTCACGGTCACGACCGCCGCATCGTCGGGAACGGTGACACCGCTCCGATCGATCAAATGCACGACGCTGTCGTCAGGAACGGGGGCCAGGTATTGTTGATTCACGTCGTGCGGATAACGCAGACGGGCGTAAGCCGGAGCATACCCGAGAAACGATCCGATGGATGCCACCAGCACGGTGCACAGGGCCATACGCTGCCGCTTGTCCGAGCGGAAGTGATCAACCGCCAGGGCCGCTCCGAGTACGACGAACGGGATGAACATGTGCAATGTGCGCCCATAGAACAGGCTCTTGTGCAACACACTCATGGTGCCGTGCAGCAGGTAGCCGCCGAGTGCTGCCAGAAGCATCGCCCGGGCAGCAGAGTCAGTGCGTCTCCGACCCGACCACACCCACACGCCCGCCAGGGCCATGAGCACGACGCCAACCGGTCCCTCCACTGCCGCCAGATAGCGCGGCCCGAAAATGAGGCCTTCAGCAAAACTACCTTGCGCCAGGCTGACGACGCGGGCCGATTCTGCGAGTGTCGTCGCGATATGCGATTGGCCGATTGACCGAGCCGCCGCCTCGGTCATACCCAGAATGACAGCCGAACCGCCACCAAAGGCCAGCAGGTGACGTATCTTGAAACCGTGGGTCCACACGATGAGCGCTGCAAGAATGATCATGAACGGATAGTACGGCGCATAGATCATCAGGCTCACGCCGCCGAGCAGACCGCACAATCCGGACCGGCTCGTTGCCGGTTTCTGGCTCCGAACACACAGATACAACGCCGCCATCATCCAGAACAGTGCCCAATCGCAAGGCAACAGGTGACGCACGTAGAGATTGCTGTTGCACATCAGACCATAGACTGCGGTCCACAGAACCGCCCGGCTTCGACTCTTGACCAGCGACGTGGTGATACCGTGGAAGAGGAGCAACGTTGCAATGGACACGCCAACGTTGAATACGCCGACGACATCGTAGAGATATGGACTGTGCCACGAGCACAACCCGGTCTTGATCAATATGGATTGGATGGCGGCAGGGACCATGCCCATGAGCACGTACCCGGGCCGCGCGGCCGCGCCGAAGACATGTTCCAGCATCCCCGCCATGTGCCCCCCGGCCAGTTGCTCCAGGGCACGAAAGGCCTGGCCATAGCGGAACTCGTCGGGCCAGTACAACTGGCCACGCGTGGACAACAGCATGCGAAAAGCCGCGATACCGGCGACGACCCACACCACGCCGTAGCCCTGACGTGGCTCGTCTGGGTCAGCGAGAAAAGTGCGCCGTTCCGCGCGGGCTTCTTGTCTGGCGGCGGCCCTGCCCAATGAACATACCTCCTTGACTGGCATGGAGAAGGGTCGTACTCATGATTTATCGGTGCATTGGAGAGGCGTGTTCACCCGCGTGGTTACCGGACGTCTGCCGATGAAGCCGTCGTGTTGTAGTACTGGCAGGCGGATTCAGAGGTCTGCAGGGACACGCTTGAACAACGTGAGATCTCCGGCGCGGTGCACGATGGCCCAGGTCGGATCATCCTCGAGCATGTGGACTTCGTATTCACGATTCCACGCCCGCTCGCGGCTGGCGTCGCTGAAGATATATTCGGCCCGATCGATCACCGTGGGCCCGCGAAAGAAATGCAGGTATTCCACGGGCGGCCACAGATAGAGTTCACGACGGTGAGCAATGCGGCTCCCCACGTTCAAGCTGGCCGCGACCGCTGCATCAGGCGGTAGGAAGGCGGCCACTTCCTCGAACTGAGCCGCCCGGTCGCTGGGGCGCAGAACCCACGCCCGGCAACGCACGTCGCGGTAGAGAAAGACAGCAACTGTCGTCACCACGGTCACTGCGACCCATGCTGACAGCATGCGCGCGCGCTGTGGGTTGGCCACCAAGCGCGGCCATTCATCACAGAACAGAATCATCAACAACACACCGGTGATACCGAAGGCCAGTGTACCGTAGTGACCGGCTAGGCCCAGCGTCGAGGGGATCAACAGCAAGTGTCCCATAGACAGCAAGAGGGCCAACGCGCGCCAGCGAGTCAGGAGCAGCAGGCCACCTGTAGACAGCAGCCACCCGGTAATGAACAGCCACTGTTTCTTCCCCAGGACCACCGCCAACAAGACGTCGTCGATCTCCGCAAATGACTTCGGAACCATCATGCGGTAGTTGGAGTCGGCAATCTCGCCGCCGCGGAAATAAGGGATCACCAGCCATTGGCCGATCGGAGGTGCGGCCAGACCGAGCGCCATCAAGACGAGGCCCAGGCGTCGTCGGTCGCGCTGGAGTACGAAAATCAGACCCACAGCGGCCATGGCAATCGGCGCATCCTCGCGGATACACAACAACAGGATAGCCATCACGGCGACCCATCCAGTCCGTCCTGTTCGCCCGAACCAGTACAAACCAATGATCGCGGGCAATGCACACGTCAGAACACTGTAGTCATTAATGATGATCCCGAAACACGCCGGATGGCACCACATCATCAGCGCCGCCGCCCAACCGAGCCACACATTGCCCGTGTGGCGCTGAATTAGTCTTGCAATCCAGGCGCCCGACAGTGTGAAGCACAAACTCTGGACGATCATGAGCACGAACGGAGACGGCACGACATGATGGAGCAGGCCGAATAGGGCAAGTATGGGCGCGAAGTGATCGCCCATGAAGTTGTCGACCTCGATCGACGAGGCAAACCATCGACCATGGGCCGTGTTCCACACTACCTGGTCGAACGTACCGACGTCCCACATGAACATGTGCAGATTGACGAACAGCATGAGACTGATGAGCCAGCCGAAGGCACTAAACGCCCCAGCAACGCACCACGGCGCGGCCGGATGTGCTGTGATGCGTGCGATACGTTGGGTGAGCACACCGGAAGCGTTCGCTGTGTCCAGAACGGGTAATCGTAGCGCTCCTGCGGAAGTCATGACCGGACCCACTCCTTCGGTGTATGCTTCAATTGATCGCCTGTGCACAACACGCCTGCTCGAGACTGACACAGACAGCAGCCTGTTCCTCGTCGGTCATCTGCGTGAACAACGGGATGACCACCCCGCGGGCCGACGCCCGCTCCGAATGATCTAGCGGCCACGGTGTCGGAATCCCGGCACACGCACGCTCCAGATGGGCGCACATGATTGACCTGCGTGTCGCCACACCGTCCGCCAGCATCATCTGCATCACGGCGCGGCGATCACACCACGGCGGGAGTTCAACACAGTAGCTTTGCCAGTTGGTCTGGACCCCTGCGGGTTCCACGGGAACCTTCAAGCCCACGATGTGGCCAAGGGCCGCGCTATAACGCTCGGCCAGTGCTCGCCGGCGATCAACAATATCACACAGTCGCTCCAGCTGAACACGCCCGACCGCGGCCTGCATGTCGGTCATACGGTAGTTGAAGCCCATTTCGGGGTAGTCCTCGAAGATCACGGCCCCGGCCTGGTGCCGCACGGTATCGGGGACACTCATGGCGTGCTGCCGCAGGCGACGGAAGCGTTCATCCCAGTCAGCCCGCCGAGTGGTCAACATCCCCCCATCACCGGTGGTAATGACCTTTCGCGGATGAAACGAAAAGCAGCAGATATCGCCATGTGGCTGCCCGACCGGCTGCCAGACACTGTCGATCTCGATGCCACTGCCGATCGCACATGCGGCATCCTCGATGACCGGCACACCATGCTGCCGCGCGATCGCAAGGATGCTCTGCATGTCGCAGGGCATGCCCATCTGGTGTACACACAAGATGGCCGTGGTCCGCGGCGTCATGGCACGTTCCAGCCCGACGGGGTCCATATTGTAGGTTTCAGGATCGATATCAATGAACACCGGAGTGGCGCCGCAATACCGGATGGCGTTGGTCGTTGCAATATAGGTGTGACTGACGGTGATCACTTCGTCACCCGGTTCGACGCCCGTCGCAAGCAGTGCCAAATGAAGTGCCGCCGTACAGCTCGAGACGGCGCACGCATGCTCCGCCCCAACGAACGCAGCGAATTCCTCCTCAAAGGCCTCGACTTCAGGTCCCTGTGTCACCCACCCTGACAACAACGGCCGTTGGATCGCGCATAGCTCTTCGTCGCCGAGAACAGGCTTGCACAGTGGAATGCGTGAACGCTTTGTCGCCGTCGTCATGATGATTCCTTGCCTGCATCGCTTCCTTCGCGCCAATGAATGAATTTCGCCGGGACTCCAGCAACAACAGCGAATGGCGGAACGTCGCGATTGACCACGGCCCCGGCGCCTACAATGCTGCCCTTGCCGACCGTCACACCCGGCAGAATCACTGCAGCGGTTCCAATGTCCGCCCATGCTTCGATACGTACCGGTGCAATCTCGAGGTCTGTTTGAATGATTGGTACGTCGATTGGTTGCGCTGTATGCGTCGATCCGAGAACCTTGGCCCCCGGACCCCAGCCGACATGGTCCTCGATAATGAGGTCGCGCGCATCAAAATAGCTTTGCGGGCCGATCCACACGTGATTGCCGATGCAGCAACGCCCGTCGAAGCGTCCTTGAATGTATGCCTGTGCTCCAATGAACACGTCGTTCCCGATTTCAAAGGTCTCAATATGCTTGAATCCTGCCGCTCCCCCGACGTGGAGCCCGTGCCCGATACGCCGGCCCAGTGCACGCCACAAGGTACGACGCATGGTGTGATCGAAAGGTGTCTCGCCCGCGGAAAAGCGTGCATACAATGCAAGCAATCCCGCGCGATCATGCGTTGCATGCAGGTGTTGAGCGAGACCGATCTCGAATTCCGGATCAGTGGTCGATGATTTTCGACCGTGCACGGCCGGGACGGTGCGCTCTATCGTCGATGACACTGCCGACTCATTCATGAACGGGCAACCTCCGCTCCGGAGGCCCGTCGGGCCAGCGCCTGCTTGCGCCACACAACGAGCTTACGCAACCCCTCTTCAAGCCCCACCTGGGTCTCGAAGCCAAGCATCTCGCGTGCTTTGTGCGGATCACCGAGCCGACGAGGGACCGGATTGACATCCCGTTCTTCCAGAAACTCAGGCTCGATGTCGTCGTGGCCTGTCACGCACAGCAGGCTGCGCAACAGTCCAACGAGTGAGGTCTCACTGCCCGAGCACACATTGAACACCTCATCGCGGACACTACTCGTTGCAGCCATGACGTTTGCCCGAGCGACATCCTCACTGAACACGAAGTCCATTGTCTGCTTTCCACTACCGAACACTTTGGGTCGTTCGCCCCGATCGAGGCAGTCGAGCCATCGAATGAGTACCTCGGTGTACTTACCGAACGCATCCATTCGTGGGCCATACACATTGAAGTACCGCAATGCGACGTACGACAACCCCGTCATCTCTGCGAAGGCGCGATACAGCGCTTCATTGGCGATCTTAGCCGCGCCGTACCACGTACGATTGTTGTACAGATGATGACTTTCGTGGGTCGGGAAGCAGTCGGCCAGGCCGTAGACCGAGGCCGAACTGGCGGCGACCAGGCGGTCCACGTCTGCATCGACGCAGGATTCGACGACGTTATATGTCCCGTCGACCAGAACCTCGCGACACTCGCGCCACTGTTCGGCGCACGCGGTAATGCGTATGGCCGCCTGGTGAAACACGATATCGGCATTGTCAAAAATCGGGCGAATACGATCGTAGTGTCGAATGTCTTGCTCGAACAATGTAACGCGCCCCGTGTCGAGTGCCGCAGCGATGTTGTCGCGCGATCCACGGGTGAGGTTGTCGATGATCCGAACCTCTGCAGCGCCACCGTCCAACACCTGATCTACGATCGTCGACCCCAGCAAACCGCAGCCACCAGTCACGACACAGGTCGCACCATTCAGTTTCATAGCGTTCATCCTGTTGGGCAGATAGAGAGTGCAGAAGCCCTATAACCGTCTCCAGTGGAATCGACCACAGGGGCTTGAGACTGAAGATATCGGATCGATGTGGGTGGCGTCCGGCGGCTCATCTGGTGAACGGTCTTATGGGACGTGCCCCGCTCCGGCAGAACTGGCCCAAGGCCCGTAGCCATTGGACCGATTCATAGCTCTGACGGCCTTCTCAGCACTGCCAACGCCGCTTCGGCCCGTGTCGCGAAGTCCGTTCGGGGCTCTCATGCGCAGCGATACCCTAGACCATCATGCTGGACTCCCGCGCCGCGCCGGCGCGCGCACCCCGACATGGGCGTGGCTCGCACCTGGCCTGACGTTCGTCGTACTGCTGGCGATTCTGTGGCCCCGCCCATATTTGACCCGCGCGGGTGACGAGCTCTACTACTACATCGGAGCTCGCGCGCTGGCCGAGGATGGTCAGTACTATGAAGATTTCACATCGACGATGGCGGTACCGATCACGCGCCATCCGCCACTGCTGTCGTTGACCTGGTCTGTGTTCCTGCGCATGGGTTTCGAACCTGTGGACGCCTTTGCGGTCATGCAGGCGATGTTCCTGTTCGGGTTGGGCGCACTCGGTGGCGCGCTCGCCTACCGGGTCCACGGCACATGGCTCGGCCCGCTGGTCTGGACTGTATTGAACGCCTGCTGGCCAGGCGGTTCCAACTGGTGGCTGTGGACCACGCCCCATGCCGAATCCGGCATCATGTTCTTCTTCATCCTCGTCGCCTGGCTCCTCGTACGCAGCACCGAGGTCGCGCCGGATCGTGCACGCGGTTGGCTTCTGGCAGCGGCGCTGAGCGGCGGCCTGGCCATGACCATGAAGGGGACCGGGGTCTTTTGTTTCCCGGTGATCGGTGCGGTGGTGATATGGCATGTGTGGGTCAGGCACCGCCGCTACGGACAGTTCCATCCGTTGGACAACACGACATTGGATGCACTCTGGCGCAAAGCGCTGTTTCTCGGCTCTTGCGCTGCACTCATGATGATCCCCTATGCCCTGTGGGGTCTGCGTAACCTCCAACTGGCCGGGGTCATCGAGAGTGATAAGTATGTTCATGGCCTGAATGCCACATGGGCAATCATGACCTTCACGACTGAGGCGATCATGGAGTGGATCGTTCCCGCCACACACGCACGCCCGGCAGCCGATGCAGTCCATCCAGCGCTGATCCTCGGTCCGTTCCTGATCGGTGCCTTGCTCATCGGCATCCCCGGTTGGCGCCGGCGTATTCCTGCAGCCATGATCCCGTGGGCCATCGCCCTGACCGCGTATGGCGCGATGACACTGATGATGACCTGGATGTACACCCATGAAGCACGGTTCTGGGCGGCACTGTTGCCGTGCCTGACGCTGGGACTACTCGCAGTCCGTGGCCCGCGCCATCCATTTCTGGCCTTGTGTTGGCGTCTCGCACTCGTTGGTGGTGTGCTCTATCTGTGTCTACGATTTGCTGCCTCGAACCGCAGGCTGTGGTATGGCACAACGTGGAGCTATTTGTGCCTGCAGGGTTTCGTGGCGATCAGTTCGATGGCCGCGGCCGTTGCCGTAGCCCGTGTCGTCCTCGCGGCCTGTCCACGCGCGAAATTGGCCCCCCTCTCGCGCCGGGCAGTCTTGACGACCCCGCTCCTTGGCCTGGCATGCGGCGCCGTGTTAATCCTCTTCTGGCGTTCAGCGCAACAAGCTCGGCCAATCGTACTGCTGCTCCCGCTCCTGGTCGGCGGAATCGGCGCTGTCATGATCGCCACGGAGGACGGCCTGCGGCGGAGCGTCGGTGTTGCCATCAGCGCGATGGCGTGCGTTGCAACATGGACATCGGGTAATTGGTCGCTGAGCGATTTCGTGGTCCCCGCTCCATTCGTGGATGTGCGGCACGGCATCCCCACCCCCCTGCATCCCGACACCCACTACGCGCGCCGCATCCTGTGCGCGGGTAAATGGCCGAAACTGTTCGCCTCCAACCGCTGGTGTTACCTCGACGACATGTTCGAGCGCGCGGCCCACGTCGGACTGCCGCGCTATCCCGACCGTGCCCGCTTTGTCCGCGGCGAACCTCAGGATCCGCAGCAGGCGCGGGATGCGAAACTGTCGTGGGTCCATGGCCTCCGAGCCCGTGCCGGGGAAGACGCGATCGTTGTCGTACACTTTCCCAATCAGACCGAGATCGATCGCGCCGGCTTCTTCTCATCGTACTACGGGCCTGAGGAACTGGAAGGTGTCGAGGGACTGGATGTGGAGTGGGTCCACAAGGAACCTGCACTGCACATTGCAATCATGCGGTTGACCACACTGCAGTGAGGCGCAGCAGCGCAGTCCGTCATCGGGCTACGGGGTCGCCGCACCCCCGATTTCGCTCCCCACACCATACACGCGCGTGACCCGAGTGGTCACCCGACGTCGCGCATCATGCGTATCATCGAACAGAATGGAAAACGGCACGCCAGCTTCGAACGGAGGGGGGCCATCTCCGCGCACGTAGACGACATCAATTGCATGCCTGGCGACGTCCTCGGCGGACAACGGTGCCTGCAGGTTGCCTGATCCGGCGGCCCGGACGAGTAGTTGTTCGATCACGCGATTGTGCAGGTGTCGACCAAACAACGGATAATTCATGGCTTTCACATCGAGGTTGGCGATCACCGTACCGGACGGAAGATCGTCAATCAGCTCAGGGATCTCATAGGCCCGCGCCCGAGTCCAGCCACCGTCGCGAAGGTCACCCAGCAGTTCCTTGCTCGGCCACAAGGCGATCATCGCAGCAGACATCACGATCGCCGTAGCGGTCACCGTCCATGTCGCCCGAGCCGTGTAACGACGTCCAAGATCGAGGATGGGTCCCACCGCGGGCATGACGATGATCCACACCGGGAGTGCATACCGCGGGTCCGATCCAAGCACGAAGACGAAAGTCGCCAGCCCCACAATCGTCATGGCCAGAACGGCCAGGCGGGTCAATCCGGCCTGTGTGTTCCAGCCGCGGACACTGCGCCACAATAGATACGCAATCGCTGCAATTCCGAAGGTCGCCACCGCCGGCCCCAGGCCATAGTGCTGAGCGTAGCGCATGCCCGTATCCTGCCATTCGATCCATGGATAAGCCAGCGCGGTCATGCCCGCATAAGGGCGTTGAATCGCCGTCTGGATGTCATCCCAGCTGCGACCGGCACCAATGTCGATGCCAGCGATATTGAACTGAAAGGGAAACAGCGGAGACCCGCTGTGCCATATGCTGCGAATCAGCCAGAATCCACAACACGCCATACCGCCTGCAGCACACCGCCAGGTGGTGCGCGCCAGCTCGGACCACAATACGCCGGCGCGCAGCCCATGGCGTGTGACTCCGACACAGCCCGCCGCCAACGCGGTTGCTGCCCACGGTGCAAAACTGAGTTTCGCGCCCACGGCGATTCCGGCGGCCACTCCGCAGAACAGCGCATTGGCCCGCACACGGCCGGTGGTCATTGTTGCACTGAAGGTGTCCGCGGCATAGTACAACGACGCTACGATGAAGGCTGTCCCGAACATGTCGACATAGGTGCCGAACATCTGGAACGCGACCATCGGGCACACCAGCACAACCACGGCTGCCAGGGCTGCCCCACGCGACGTCGCCCCGAGTTGGCGGCTGACACCCGCAATGCCCAGTGCCAACACGATGCCCGCGGGGATCAGACTGAGATTGAGCAGCGCTTCACTACCTGTCGACAGAAACATCATCTGCCACACCTCGCAATTCGAGGGATAGCAGTATTCGAGAGCGTCGGGATACATCGTCAGCGCCCCATCTGCAAGCCAGCGCATGATCAGAGGCAGGTGATAGTACAGCCCATCATATCCGCTGGGCGGGCGCACGATGGCTCCTGCGCCCAAGACCGCGTACAGCGCACCGACAATCAACACGCACACACCCCAGCCCCATTCCCACCGCAGCCGCACGGATGTGACCTGCAGCGGTGGCCAAGGGACCGCCGGCTTGCGGTGCCGTATGACGCTGTACACAACTAACGACAGTGCGGCCACGACGGGCATGCGCACCACGCCGTATCCGGACGCGAGGGCTACCAGAGCCACGATGTGAACGGCTGCTATGCACCACGCAACAGCCATGACACACTGGGACAGCACGCGGCGGAGCACATTCACGGCGCATGGCATCAGCGCAGCGGTTATACGCCCCCCCCCCATCCAGGCGGTCGCCAGAAGAAGCACGAGGCTGGCCCAGTTGCTCATGGTGTTCATGGCCACAGAAGGATCAACGGCTGATCAATCGTATGAGAGTCTTACAGAAACTACCAAACGATTCGGCATAAGTGATGAATAGACACAGACCAACGAAACACAAACCCACGAGGCCGCGGGCCAATCGTCGTGTGATGGGCCGTTCGGCAGTCCCGACGTTCATCGGAGCAACACCGCATCGAGACGCGCCGCCCGTGCTTCATTCCAAGCACGGTTGACCGCTCTGAAGAACGATAATCGCCCGCCGGCCGCACGACGCTCAACGTCGAACCACTGCTCGAGATGAGCGATGGCTTCGTCATCCAGGTGACCGTGCAACTCACCGACGATCACTTTGACTTCAGACAGAACCGCGGGATCGATTGCGGTAAGAATGTCGTATTCCGCACCTTCGGTATCGATCTTGATCAAATCAATCGTTGAAATGCCATACTCGGCGAACGCTTCATCCGCTGGCACGATCGGCAAATCCGCATGGAAGCCACCGTGATGACCGTCCGCCGGGTAGAACGTCCCGCCCGCAAAATTGCGTGGGTCATCTGACAGATAATATGCCAACGTAGTCCGCTCGCAACCCAAACCATAGGGGATCGGTGTGATCGCAGGCACGCCTTTGACGTTGTGCTCGAGCAGAGCATAGTTTTCCGGCATCGGTTCGAATGCATAGATGTGGGCCTGGGGAAACGCCTGATGCAAGCACAGACTCACAATGCCCGTATTGGCTCCGATGTCGACGATCGTCCGAGGTTTGAGTTCGGGTGGCACGCGATACTCATGCAAGTCACCGGCTGTGTGAACCATTTGGCGGAGGTGCCAGGCGTCGCTCGTACCGGTCCGCAGCCGCAATCGACCTGGCAGGCCGTCGACCCGCAGACTGGTCAGCCGCTGATGCGTGGTATTGAGCAGATATGCACTGCGCACACTGCGCGTCGCCAGCAGCGAACGCATGAAATTCCGGATGCGCCTCGTGGTCATGACATGGATCCTGCAAGAAGGGATTCCGTGGATTCCGCAGAACAGACCATTGCGGGCTCGTTCGCGGGCTGGGTGGACACATTGATCGTACGCTCGATGACGTGGCGTGGCCGACTGCGAACCTCATCCAGCACTCGCCAGACATACTCCCCCAGAACGCCCATCATGAGCATCTGCAGGCCGCCGAGTATCAAGAGGATGCTCACTACGGCTGCGCTACCTGCTGCCCTTCCGGCGAGTGCCGCGAGAGCAGCCACACACGCAGTGACCACACCACTCACCGTCACGGTTACACCGCACCATGACATGAAGCGAATGGGCACGAAGCTGAACGAAGTGACCGAGTCGATGAACAGTTTGATCTTCTTGGACAGGCTCCAGCCCGACTCGCCATGCAAACGCGACTGTTTGTCATACTCGATACAACCCTCCGCAAACCCAAGCCAACTGATCAACAGAACGATGCTGACGTTGCGCTCGGTGCACTGGACCAGGGTGTCGACCACTCTGCGATCGAGCAGGAAGAAGTCCACGCCTTTTCGGGGCAGGCTTGTGATTCCGACAATGCGCCGCATCACAAAGTAGTACACTTGCGCGCACGCGAGGGTCAGGGCGCTCTCACCGTGGCGCTCGCGCCTCGCGGCCCATACCACACGATCACCGGCACGCCAGCGCTCGATCAATTGCGGGATGACCTCGGGCGGATCCTGCAGGTCCGCTGCGAGCAGCACGACACACTGGCCGCAGACGTGTTCGAACGCACACATGGCTGCGCTGTGCGAGCCACTGTTGCGGGCCATGCGAATGGCTCGAACCTGGGGACCATCCGCCGCGAGGCGGCGCAGCACTTCGAACGTGCCGTCCGTTGAATGATCGTCGACAACAATCAACTCCCAACGCCCTCCCAGATCCGCGAGGGCGGTGCATAACCGCTCATACAACACGGGCAGGTTGTCCTGCTCGTTGTAGGCCGGTACGACGACCGACAGGATGGGTTCGTGATTTTCAGCCACTGAGCACTCCTAGCTGAATGCGATCACTGCGCTCGGTGTTGCCAGCAGATCGCTCAAGAGTTTGTCATATGCATCGAGCATGGCCGGCTGCCCGCAGCGTTGCGGGTCACAGTGAGTGTTGATGACCACGTGCCCCCCGCATGCGCGCAACCATTCGATCTTGTTCTGCCACACTCGTCGAATGGCGGAGGGAGACATGGCCAATGGAAGAAGCTCGTCAAAGGGCACGGTGGTTGGTACCACCGTCACACCGTGATGCTCGAACGGGCGCGTCCACAAGCATCCACCCGTGCCTCCGGGGCAGAATACATCGCAGTCCAAAGCGCTGTAGTCGTAGAACACGTAGTCTCGCAACACGCGATAGAGTCGTTCACTACGCAGCCAGGCAGGCGAACGATGGCTCTTGATGGCATACCGTTCGATGAGCGGCCGGCAGTCGTCCATCCGTCGACGCATGGCAGACTCCGACATGAACGCTGTGCGACCATCGAGGCTGTAGCCGTAGAGTCCGATCTCGAAATCATGCTCGACCAGCCAGTCGAGAACACCGTAGTCGATCGCATCCTCACATCCGACTACGTTCCACAGCGAGCGCTGACCGTGAGCCATCTCACGTTCAGCGATTGGGCGGACCCATTCAAATCCCCCCGCGGTATCGATATCATGCGTCAGCACGACCTCCTCCGCCGCGAATACCGGCTCGGCCCAGCCGAGACGCACCATTACGTCGTAGAGGACTTCGAATCCCTGCGATATGGGAAATTCTGGAAAAGCATAGGGAGAACGGAGCTTGGGGTCGCAACCGGCCAGTAGCATGCGTTTGGTGGCATTGCGCAACCCGGCCGGAAGCGCCGAATAGTGCAACGGCCACCGCGTGGATATCGGCCGGCGCTTGGGACGATACGCTTCGGTTACGACAAAATCAACCCACTCCGACCAGGTGTATTGCGTCTCGATACTGGTTGCCGTGACCGCAACAAGAGGAATCGTGCGTCGCCCGACGCGTCCGGCAACAACCACGTCGCCTTCGAGGTGACGCACCCGGCCCGACGGCACGGGGACGCGCGCCGGCAAGTCGGGCCGGTACCACTTGGGCAGATACTGTGGCTGAATATCGAGAGTCGCGATCATCGTTCATCCTGCCGTACTAAGTGCCCCATTTCACAATTCTTTGTAGGGTTTTCCGGACGCTTTCCGCCCTGGACTGTGTTGCTCGTCGTCAACGATGTCAGGCATCGCCTCCTCCTCGCGCCTTGCCCAACACGACAATCGCCTCGGGAAACCCTACATCCAATTATGAAAGGGAGCACTAAGACCTCGCCGTCTCCAGCGCCCGTGGACCGACCGCGTCAGCGTCGATCGTGGCCTTCAGGTGTATGCGCTGGCCTTCGTTGGACAATGAGCGTTCCGCAGCATCGAGGATCTCGACGACGCGCAAACCGGATCGACCATCGGTCATGGGCCGCGTGCCGGTCTGAATGCAGTGCACGAAGTGGGTCGTCGCACGGCCGAGTGCTTCGGAGCTCGGCAGGGCTGGAACGTGCATGTCGCCAAGGCGGTACTGCACGAGGGCATCGTGCAGGCCTTGAATACTCTTGAGCTCCACGCCGCGGTCATAAATCTTGACCTTCTCGGAAGGCTCGGTGTCATCGTAGACACACATACGCTTCGAGCCGACCATGACGACCTGGCGAATCTTGGCAGGAGCGAGCCAGTTGACGTGCAGGTGCCCCAGGATGTTGTCGGCGAATTGCACAGCCACGTAGGCGAGAGTCTCATGTTCCTGTCCGGCGTGACGGGCGCCCACTGCTTGAACCCATTCGATGGGCCGATCGATGAGGTAGTCCATGATCGCCAGATCGTGCGGAGCCAGGTCCCACAGGACACTCAGGGCGTTCTGGAACAGGCCAAGATTGACTCTCACCGAATCGTAGTAGTACATGTCGCCAAGCTCGCCACGGACAAGCACGTCCTTTAGCTTTTCGACTGCCGGCGTGTATATGAACGTGTGATCGACCATCAAGATGAGCCCGCGCTCTTCGGCGAGGGCAACGAGTTCAGCAGCCTGGGCTGCATCGCGCGTGATGGGCTTCTCGACCCATACGTGCTTGCCCGCCGACAGGGCTTCACGGACCAGCGGGTAGTGCGTGGCCACGGGGGTCGCAATGGCGACCGCCTGAATCTCGGGATCCTGAATAACATCCAGGCCATCCTCGACGTACGACACTGCCGGATAGATCGCTTTCATGGCCTTGCGTGCCCGCTCGGAGCGGTCCGCCGCTTTGGCGACCTCGATGTTCGGATGTTGATGGAAGTTGCGCAGTATGTTGGGGCCCCAGTAGCCCAACCCGATAACGCCGGCTTTGATCATGGTTCTGGCCATCCTCTTGTCTCATAAGATCGCTGTTGTCGCTGTGTGTGCATCGACTCGAGGACTGGACAACTGAAGATATGGGGCGCGGCCCCTCCACTCTCACCCCACCCCCCGTTCCCGCACCAGCCGAGCCCCGGGGGTTACCTGGATTAACATTTATCGGACGTTTCGAGCAGTGCTCCAGTTCTCGGACTGACGATCCGACAATTGTCATATGAAGGATGGACTCCTCACGCCTCCCACAGCCGATCCGACGCTTCGTGTTGCCGACGACGTCGTCCTGGGAAACAACGTCCGCCTGGCCGGCTTCGCCAACCTCTACGGTTGTACCGTCGGCAACGACACGTTCATCGGCCCCTTCGTGGAGATTCAACGCGGGGCGCATATTGGCGCGCGTTGCAAGATCCAGAGTCACAGTTTCATTTGCGAAGGCGTAACTGTCGAGGACGAGGCCTTCGTTGGACATGGCGTGATGTTCATCAACGACCTGTTCCCGCGCAGTACGACTGCAACCGGGGTACTGAAAAAGGCCGATGACTGGACGTGTGTTCAGACACGGATCGGCCGCCGCGCGTCTATCGGCAGCAACGCGACGATCCTGGCGGGTATCTCAATTGGTGACAACGCTCTCATCGCTGCAGGCGCAGTCGTCACGCGAGACGTTCCGGCTGCGACGGTTGTGGCTGGTAACCCGGCCAGAACGTTGCGTGCGCTCAGTGCCGAAGAATTGAGTTGATCTCTGAGACCCCTACCGTTAATCAGTGGATAAAGAACAATGAACCATGCTCCGGTTAAGTTCGTCGACCTCGATGCCCTGCACGGCCCCATCCTCAGTGAGATTCGCGCCGAAATCGAAGACGTGATTTCATCCAACTCGTTCGCACTCGGCCCCAAGGTCGAGAGTTTCGAGGAACAGTTCGCCACCTACCTGGGCGCCAACCATTGCGTAGGGGTCAACTCGGGAACATCGGCCCTGCACCTGGCGCTGATCGTGGCCGGAATCAACCCGGGCGACGAAGTCATCACGACCCCATCGACCTGGATTTCGACCAGCTGGGCCATCAGCTACGTGGGCGCCAAACCGGTCTTCGTCGACATCGATCCGACAACCTACTGCATGGACGCTGCTCAGGTTGCACAGGCCATCACCGAGAAAACCGGCGCCATTCTGGCAGTGGACCTTTATGGTCATCCCATCGACGGCGATGCCCTGGGGCACCTCGCACGCACACACGGAATTCCACTCATCGAAGATGCCGCACAAGCGCATGGCGCAATGTGGAACGGCCGTCCGTGTGGCACACTCGGAGACATTGCCACGTTCAGCTTCTATCCCGGCAAGAACCTCGGAGCTTTTGGTGAGGGCGGTGCAATCGTCACCAACAACAATGACTGGGCCCAACGATTGCGCCGACTGCGGGATCACGCACAAGACGGCCGACACAATCATACCGAGATCGGATTCAACTATCGTATGGAAGGGATGCAGGGCGCCGTGTTGAGCGTGAAGCTGCGGCACCTCGACCGCTGGAATGAAGCCCGCCGCCAGGTGGCTGAATGGTACACCGCCAAGTTCGCCACGTGTCCTGATATCGTGTGCCCGAGGACCGCGCCGCTGGCCGAGGTCGTTTGGCACATCTACGCCGTTCAACATGATGACCGGGATGCATTGTGCACGCACCTGCGCGAACACGACATCAGCTGCGCGGTGCATTATCCGACGCCCATCCACCTTCAACCGGCCTACGCCAACCTCGGTTACGTCGCAGGAGACTTCCCCGTTGCCGAGCAACTCGGCCGGCGACAATTGAGCATGCCGATGCATCCAGCCATGTCCCCCCAGGACATCGATGCGATCGTACAGGCAGTCACACGCTGTGGTGCAAACGTTGGGCAACCTGTCGCCAGCAACTAAGCCCTGCCAGAAAACGACGCGGGCGCTCGGCTGCGATGTTTGATAGCGCCAAGCCGTTGTCTCGAGACCGAGCCCGGCACCAACCGGCAGTCGGGAACGAAAAACCCAATCAAGTTCACGCTTGGAGACTCGATTTGCCCACTCGAGCGCGCGTCAAGAAGACTGGGTCGAGTCGAGACGCTGTTCCAAGTGTTCAATGCGCCGCAGCAGCTGGTCAATCCGCGCGGACATCTCCGTCATCCGATCATTGACAGTGTTCACCACCGGCGGTGGGATGGACACCGCAGCAGCAGTGGACGAAGTCTGCGAAACCGGGGATTCGTCGGGGGGATAGAGCATGTGGGCGTGACGGATGGCAGAGCGTCCCGGCTCGCGCGGCAGGGCCTCGGCCCACTGGCGCTCAGCCAGGTCTTCGAGCAGGGTCGCAACCTCGTCCAAGCCGGCAAACGGCACCATGCGCCCTGCACGCGTGCGCAGCTCCCCCGCCGTTTGGGGTCCACGGAGAAGCAGTTCCCCCAATACCGCCTGGTAGCGCTTGGGCCAACCGAGACGGTCTTCTACGAGATGCTGGAAGCGGTTACTACGTGCCCCGGGCGCTGGCGGTGCCAGCCTCACGAGTTGCATCTGTTGCAACTCATGCAATACCCGGGCCACCTCGCTCTCTCCGAAATCTACGACGGGATCTCGATTGGTCTTCTGGTTGCATCCGGAGACGACGGCATTCATGGTCAAAGGGTAGGCATCTGGATGGGTCAGTGATTTCTCAATCAACACGCCCAGAATGCGCCGTTGAGCCATGGTCAGGACGATTTCCGGCCGTTCTGATGTCTCTGCGGCGCCGAGGTGCCCCGCCATACTGTCATCCATATTGTCCTCTATTGCTCAAACGATGTGGCCGTCTCTGACATACACCACATGGCCGACGGTGTAACTATGGCACGTTGGATATGAGCATCTTGCGGTGGACACCCACGTCCGTCTTGTCGTCCTCTGTCACTGTGATCGCGTCGCCCTGCAGGTGGTCCTTGACGCAGTATGCATAGAACACGGTCGCGATGTCGTCATCCGTCTTGACGATCACTGACGCACGCAATTCCGAGGCATCGACCTTGTACCACTTGTTGCCCTGCCACGCCCAATGCGTATCACGGTCCCACGCCTTCGTCGTCCAGCGGACCCCGATGATCTCATCAGTCGGATACGTCTTCTTCCAGGCCTCGGTCACGAGCGTTGTCAGTTCCTTCTTGTCCGGGCCGATGTAGCTGTCCGCTGGGGGGACATGGGCCGCAATGATGTCTTGATCAAGACCCTGCTGCATGCCGGCGATGGCTGCTGTCACCGTCTCGAAATTCTTGCGCGCCATCTGCGCGGGCTCGGGATAATCCCTGCTCAGTGTATCCAGCAAGGCCAGCTTCTCCGTAGCCCAACCGAGAAACTGCGGCACACTGCCGGAAAACAGCCTGGCATTCTTCTCGGCAACGGCGCGGTTGGCCTGGGCCTGAGCGTTGTCGAGGTCCTGTTGAATCAGCCCGGGCAAGGCCGCCTGTTGGAGCTTGGACGCCTCACGAAAGACCGCAAGACGCTGATCGAATTCAGCCAATGCCACCTGGAACGAACGACCCGGCAGAACGGGTTGCGTGAGCAACGCAGCGTATTTCTTGCGCAGGGCGTTGACGTAAATGATGGCCTGTGGCAACTGCTGGCACACCAGATTGGCTTTCTCGAGATCGCTGGTCAGGATGTCAGGGTTGGCGATCATCAGACTCAATCCCTCGAGTTCGACAAGATCGTGCTCGAGGTCTGGCCACCTTGCGGGATCGATCACCCCCGCCAACTTCTCCCTTGCAGCATTCAGCTGGGTCTCCGCTTCGAGAAGTGTCGCGGCCAGCTCCTTGACGCGGTTTCTGAGCTGCACGACCTCGGGATGTTCGGGTGGCAATTCAGGCAGCCGGGTCAGCACGTTGTTCAGTTTTCCGCCGGTCCAGTTGATCTTGTTGAGGGCGTTGAGCAGATCGTTCTGCGAGACACCGGCGATGCTTGTGGAGTAGGTCCGAGCGGTCTGCGAAATCTCGGGCAGTTCCCTCTCGACCTGCTTGAGATAGTATTCCGCATCTTTGAGCTGGCGTTGTTGTTCGGAAGTCAGATCCTCACCGCGAACGGTGGTAGCCGATGTGAACAGCACGATCATCACGAGGCAACGGGCGTGCATGAGCGACCCTTCCGTTTGAATTAACACACCATGTCTTAAAGTGACAGTACAATACGATTGACGCGGTCGGTCGTCAATCACAGTCCGGGAAGACTCAGCGAATGAGGGGCAGGGGTTGGTAACGTCCCCCCAGAACGGCCTGGGGATTCTTGACCTGGAACCAGTCGCGCAGCACGGTGGCATAAACGCGACGAAAGTCGCAGCCATGAATGAGATCGCCCTGGTCGAGCTGCTCCAGCGAAGGATGCTTCAAGTGAACGCCCGCGTTGACTTGCCCGCCCACGAGGAACATTGGCGCCGCGGCACCATGGTCGGTACCGCCTGATGCATTCTCGCGCACCCGGCGACCGAACTCAGAGAAGGACATCAGCATGATACGATCAAGAACCTTGTGCCGGGTCAGCGTGTCGATGAACCCGCTCACCGCGTTGCCCAATTCGTTCATCAGGCGTTGATGCCGCCCGCTCTGATTGGCATGCGTATCGAATCCACCGAACGACACGTAGTATACGGTCGTTGGAAAGTCTTCCAGAATCATCCGTGCGACCAGCCCGAGCTTGTGAGCCAGGCTGCCGCGCCGGCCGTCGAGTTCCAGTCCGCGGGCGGCGCGGTGTACGTCATCGGCACCCATGCGCGCGTCGAGGGCTGCGCGACGGAGAAAGTCCAGTGTCGTGTTCTGCTCATCCTCGGGCGGTGTGCCATTGAATTTCTCGAACAACTCGATCGTTCGGGGGCCGGCGTGCTTCGACCGCCAACGAAGTTTCTCCGGATCCTCGAAGGCCAGGGGCGAAAACGCTCGACCAGCAAGGGCCAATGGTGACTCGGGCATCAACGCCACGGCTGCGGCCGGATCCGGCGGATCCTCTCCCGCACAACAACTGTCGAAGTAACGCCCCATCCAGCCACTGTGCGCGGCACCGCGTGAATCTGCAGTGTGCCAGATATCCATACTGCGGAAGTGCGAACGATTGGGATTCGGATAACCGACGCCTTGAACGATCGACAGCTGTCCGGCGTCGAACAGTCGTTGCAAACCGTTCAGCGCCGGATGCAGGCCGACATGATCGTCGAGTTTCAAGCACTCGCCCGCTTGAATGGCCAGTCTCGGCCGCGCCCGGTAGTACGCGTCATCCGCATACGGTACGACCGTGTTCAAACCGTCGTTACCGCCGGCCAACTGTAGAATGACCAGCACTCGGCCCCGTGCTCGGGTCTCGGCAGCCAGGGCTTCGACGGTATTCACGAGGAAAGCGGGCATCGAGGAACTGAGGCTCAATGTGGCGATACCCCCGGTGATGAACTCACGTCGTGTCGTGTAGATGTGCTCAGACATGTCGGGTACTCCGCCACAGGAATCTTAGGGTGGCTAGAACAGCTGGTACTCAGGGGTACTCATCAATAGATGTATGACGATGCGTAAACGGACCTGCTGCTCAGGACTCGCGGTGCCAAAACTGCCTTGATCATCGAGCAACAGCGCTGCCAGCGCCGCGAGCCGCTCCTCCGTCATCGGAACCGCAAGGAGCCGATCAGAAAACACGTTCACGGCCTGTCGCGACGTGCTGACCTGCGCACCGAGAAGCAGCGGCCGTGGATCGAACGGCGGCTGGCCGGACCGCAGCGGCAGATCAGGCTCGAGGAAACCGAATGCCTCGATACCAGCCGCCATACGCCGCATGGCGCGCTCGTAGTTCGGTCCGCGATAACCATTGACGATGGCGCCAACGAAGTTATACCGACTGAACAATGTTGCAGTATTGATCCACTTGTGACCGCCGTCCCACCCCTTGACGTTTGGTGGCTGAAACAGCACCTGGCCCATCTCGCCGAGCACTCTGTTCAACGCCAGCGCATCGTACTCGGTTATCCCGAGAGCCCGAATTGTGCCAACGCTCAACTGCACCGGGCTCTTGATGCGTCGCCCGCGAGACTGGATCGAGTAGAATCCGCGACTGGTGAGTATCTGGCGGACCACTGGCCTGATATCAAAGTCGTTCTTGCGGAACGTGGTAGACAAACCACGCACCACCGATCGCTCCGGCTCGTCGTAGCAGAAGAACTCCCACAAACGGGTCACGATATAGTGATGTGCAGCGGGCTGTTCGAGAATAATCTGGATGATGTCACCGCCGTTCCATGGCCCGGTCCGGCCCATGAACGTCTTGTCGTCATAGTCGTGTTGCCTCCGACGGAATCTGAACTGCCGGTCATCGATGGTCCATCCGGTGAACGCACGAGCGGCCGCTTTGATATCCGCCTCGGTGTATTGCCCCTCTCCCAGCGTAAACAGCTCCATCAGCTCGCGAGCATAATTCTCGTTGGGTTGCTCCTTGCGATTGCGCGCGCTGTCCAAATAGATCAACATCGCCGGATCGGTGCTGATCCTGAGAAGAAGTTGATAGAAATTCCCCAGTGCATGTTCACGTAAGAGCTGATTCTGTTGATACAACAAATGGGAGCTGCGGACCTCGCGGAATCCGGACGTGAAATGACCATGCCAGAACAGGGTCATTTTCTCCTCGAGTTGATTGGGAGAACGCACCATTCGATCGAGCCACCACGCCTGTATCCGCGCCAACTGCAAACGCTCGGCCTGGCGTCGCGTCTGGTCGTACAGCTGTCGACGGGAGTCGTCGAGTTCACGCAATCGACGTCGATCGATGGCCTGGCTCAAGAGCGGGTCCAGGAGCGGCGGTTCGAACTGGAGCATCGCCGCGGCAGGATCAACATCGACCAGGGTGGCGACAGCGTCCGCTACCGACATCGCGGCCAACCGCGCAATCTCCTCCGGGCGACCTTCGAACGCCGCTCGACGCATGAGATGCCGAGCCGCCGATTCATTCCATTGGCTGGGCGGCAATGGCAGCAGAAGGTTTTCGGCGTCGGCGGACGCGACGAAGGTGACCAGGATGATCGAGCTCTGAATGATTCGCATATTCCGAACTCCTTGACGCGTCTCACACTAAACGCACCCGGTTCAACACATATTGCCCATTAACTCGATGAGGCTGCGGAATCCAGCTCGTGCTTCCGGTGTGAGTATGTATCGGGCCACTCAGCCTTTCTTCGCAGACTTCGGCCGTGTTCGCAAGAACTCCCGAAGCTCACGAACGACTTCGTCGCCATCGATGAGGTTTCCATGGGCAGCTTGTCCCACACCTTCGGCGAGTGTCTTATCGCCTTCTCCCACACCATATTCCTTTCATTGGAAAACCCTATGACCACAAACGAATGCTTGAAGACATGCGCTTACGTAACTTCTCGCCTCACGCTCAGGAGGCCGGAGTCCTGGTAGCCGTGTTCCGTTGCGCTCGCCCGTTCACCATATGGGACCTGTCCGCTACAATTCTGGTGTCGTCCTGGTCTGGGACATAACAGCCCGCAGAAACGAACCCAGGTTTCGATGGACAAGCAGCCACTCATCGTTCTTGGATTTTGCCAGAACTCAGACTGGGATGCGACCGAACTGCCACGCCACGATAATGTCGATGACGCCATGCGTGCGGCATCCGAGTGGGCCGACCCCCGCGGCGATGCCTCAGTGTGCATTGTAGACCTGGGAGTTGCGATGGCGTGCAAAGCTACGGCGTCGGCTATGCCCCGCTGAATATCGAGGACCGCATGCTCAAAGTAGCCGATGACTGCCGTCGCAAGAAGACTTCATAACCACGATGACCACCGAGAAACTCAGCATCAAATCACAGGCGTTTAAGAAGAAAATCCTTTCCGATGATGAAGTGACGTACCTGGTCACTCGCCTAAAGCAAGCCTTCGGGGAGCAGCTGGCAGGATTCGTGGAAGGAGTCTTGAGCATTGAAGACAATGTGCGGTACTGGGCGGTGTCCGCACGGCTTGTCGAATTACGTGAACAGCAACAAAAGACCATCAAGCAGGTCGCTGCGGCTCTAAAAGTTCCGCAGTACCGAATCAAGGACATCGAAGGCGAGAGTCCACACGCCGTGCAATCTGAAATACTGGTCGAATACGTGCATTATCTTGGTTTGGATGAGTGGTTCACAAAATGGAACACGGCACACAATGAGCTATGGGAGCGCTTGCAGAGCAGGGGGCCGGATACGTAGCGGTGTCCGATACGGCATTCGCCGTACGGTTGTGATCGTGGTGAGGGCCCAGGGTGCTATGCACGCATCGTCAATGCACCGCCTGGAGGTTTCCATGAGAGTTATCAATCGCTATGCAGTGCTCGTGACGCCGAAAAAGCCCTACTTTGATTGGGCGGCCAGCATCGATGACGATGCTCCCGATGACGTGAAGGCCCTGTGTCAAGGGATTCCATCGGTGTACCTCTTCGAATTCGACCCAATGTCAGACGTCGAGGAAGTAGCACTCTCAGAAGATGTTGCCCTGCGAGTCTTTGAATTCGAACTCGGCTCTTGGCACGACGATGATGCCGATTGGCCTCCGTTCAAGGGTCTCAAAACGCTCCGTGAGTGGTTCGATGTCCAAGTACAAGACATCGTGGTGGACTTTGAGAACGCTTCTGACCTCGGGTTTCATTGATTGACATGCCCCTCCGTATTGGCTCCACCAATGAAGAAAGCAACCCGGTCAGAGGTTCGAACCACTCGATTGGGCTGGATGCTGGTTCGGTCACCAGTGAGAGTGCTCGCACATTCTGAGGGGCTTCCGCTCCCTCTTTGTGGGGACTCGTTTGCCGGCGTATTGTGGCTCTCTGAGAGCACGCCATTCGTATCGGCGTGGGCACCCGCTCCACAGTTTTCCCCGCCCCCCCTCCTGAGACTTTTCCCCTCCTGCCTCAGAATGAGCCCAACTGCTTTGCCGAGGCGCGTTCCGTTCCCGCGCATCCCTAAGGGGTGGGAACGGGGAACGCAGGGATCATCCGGTTGGAGCAGGTGGATCGGTCGGCGGCATGACCTCCGCAACCACCGCCTCGATCAACGACCGATCAACATCCACCCGCTCAGGGGCATCGACAATGAACGCCATGCGATTGACTCGATCATCCGCTCCATCACCCTTGCGGGGGAAGGTCCCGTAGACCTTCGAGACCCTGCTGGCATTGTGGACCGATGTATCGATCTTGATCACCGCATCATCGAACTGCTTCGCCATCGCTTTCAAAAAACACTCGACCAGGTCCTCGCCGTCCTCGGTGATTTCCCAATCGACACCATAGACCAGGTGATAGCCGTTGCCCGACATGCCGACCAACGGATCAGGCAGACCCCGATCGGTCAGGAAGGTCCTCATCGCCAGCCTTGTTCTTGCCCCCCAACGGATCTCTTTGCAGGAACCTCCTCTTCACCGGATCGTACTGCCGTGCCCGATTCTGGTACTGCGCCACTTCCACGTCGTACAGTAGTCCCTGATGCCCAAACGGCTGCTCAATACCTGTTCTGGGCTGCGCCGGATGGCGCGCCAACCCCTGGTCAAGCGCATCGAACAAGGTTGCGTCGGCACTGTCGTAGTCACCATCAAAGTCCAGATCCAGAATCCGACACGCACCGGACACTGTCCCTGTACACGTTGTCACTGGCGAGCCTTTGTCGGTGGCGTCAACATCCCCGTCACCGTCGCGATCGCCGTAGCTCGTCTCCTGGTGAACGACATACTCCCCGTATGGCGTGTTGACGTAGCGCTCGACCACGCTGCCACCGAGATCGGTTGCGGCTATTGCTTAGCGAGGTGGTGAAAGCGTCACTGATCACCGTGTGAGGGCCAGAACCATTGGGATGGTCCAACGTGCTGATTTCGTTGGTCTCGTTGGTTGCATGGGTCACTGTCGAACTCGTACCGTTGACCTTGAGGCCTCCGGCACCGGGTGTCAGGTTGCCCAGTAGATCGAAATCATACGCCGTGGCCACGTCCGATGCCTCAACAGCGTCGCTGCTATCGAGATGTCCGCGATTGGCCGTAACCAGTCGGTTCAGATCGTCGTAGGCCAACTCCTGGCCATCTGCGGCATAGATCGCATCCTCGATCGATGTGCGGTTACCGTTGCGATCGTAGCTGTACTGTCGTCTGGCGAACTCCACTGCCGAACCAGAAAAATCCGTGTGCTTCATGTCTACGATGCGCCCAAAGCGATCTAGGCCATCATACTGCCCTGACGTTCCATGCCACAGGTCGACAAGGGTATCATTGCCATAGGCCCCCGTGCCCTCGGGCGCTATCGACGAGGGCGCCTGCTGAGCGCAGCATCAGCGTCAGTCCTTGACGCACATGGTATTGGTCGTCGACTAGCAGAATGCGATGCACACACCCTCCTCGGGCATGATGAGGTCCCCACCGGCTCAGGACTCTCCAGCGTGCCCACGTGACCGGGTAATCCTGTTCGAGCCCTTCAGCACGCAGTCAATCGAACACCGGGATCGCATGGTGTGCTGCGTCAATTGCAACGTAGACCAGGTTGGCCTCGGTCAGGGTCACGAGCGGATCCGGCGGACACTGTTCCCGACGTTGCGCCTTGACCGTCACGTGGACCTTGATGGACGTCCGTCCCACGCTGACGGTGTCGGCGTAAAAACTGACGATGTCACCGATGAACACAGGTTCATGGAACTCGACTTTGTCCATCGCCACGGTCACATAGCTGTGGGGTGCCTGACGCGTACACTCGACGAAACCCGCTTGATCGATGTAGCTCAGCAGCACACCGCCAAAAATGGTGTTGTTGGCATTGGCATCACGCGGCATCATGACGACGCGAATTGCCGGTTCGCTGCTGGCAGGCTTCAGCTGGCGTTCCATGGCGTGCGACTCCATTCCACAAGGTGTTGAAAAAAGCAGAAAACCCGTGCAGACAGCCTGTTCATCGGCGGGTGACAGGACTTCAGCATAACGATAAGATGGGGATTCCGGGAACTCAAGAACTGATACCATGGAAGCAACCGCCACTTCGATGAGTCAAGCACGATACGCACTCAACACGTTTGGTCAAACGTGCGTGATCGGTCTGTGCTGGGGAGATGAAGGCAAGGGCAAGATCGTTGACCTGCTGACCGAGGCGGCCGACGTGGTCGTGCGCTACAACGGCGGGGCCAACGCAGGGCATACCATCGTCAGCGGCGGCGAAACATTCGCGCTGCATCTCGTTCCGTGCGGAGCACTTCATGAAGGCAAGACCGGCCTGTTGGGCCCCGGCGTTGCCCTCGATCCTCCGGTGCTGCTTGAAGAAATCGACGCATTGGCAGCCCGCGGTATCGACGTCTTCGATCGGCTGCGCCTTTCACTTCGTTGCCACATCGCAATGCCCTATCACAAATTAGAAGACCGCCTGAGCGAGGCGGCTCTTACCGGCAGTGAGAAGATCGGCACAACGGCGCGGGGCATTGGCCCATGCTACGCCGACAAGATGCAACGCAGTTCCGCGGTGCGTTTCTGCGACATGCTGCGCACCGATGACTTCGCTCGACGTGTCCGCCGAATCGTCGAGCGCAAACAGAAGATCTTTCAGGCACTCTTCGGCTACGACGAGCGGATCGATGCCGATGCAATCATCGATGAGTATACGGCGTGCGCCGAACGCCTGCGCCCCTCCGCTACGGACACCACCGTGTTTCTCCGTGACCGCATTGCCCAAGGCCAACGTCTGCTGTTCGAAGGAGCCCATGGTGCCCTGCTCGATATTGACCACGGCACCTATCCGTTCGTCACGTCCAGCAGTGCCAGCGCTGCGGGTGTCTCGTCCGGAGCCGGCGTCCCGCCCAGAACTGTTGATACGGTGATCGGCGTGGTCAAGGCCTACACGACGCGAGTCGGGCAAGGGCCCTTCCCCAGCGAACAGGACAACGACATCGGTGACCACATTCGCACCCGAGGGCGCGAATTCGGTACCACCACCGGGCGCCCCCGTCGCTGCGGATGGTTCGACGCCGTAGCTGTCCGTTACGCGGTCGAACTCGGCGGGATCAGTCGCCTGGCCGTCATGCACCTCGACACGCTTAGTGACCTGCCCGAAATCCGTGTGTGCACGGCATACCGCGTCGGAGACACCAACCTGAATGGCTTTCCAGCTGACACGGAGGCGTTCGAAGGCATTGACTGTGTGTACGAGACCTTTCCCGGCTGGCAGGAGAACATCGAAAACACACGTTCATTCGACCAACTTCCGCCTGCCGCCCGCAACTATGTCGAGCGGCTCGAACAGTTGATTGGTGCACACGTATCTATAGTGAGCGTCGGCCCAGACCGCAGCCAGACGATTTTTCGAATCGCTTGAGTCATGGAACAAGTCCTCGACACACAGGAAGCGCTCGGGATCGACCCCGACCAGTTGCCGCAGCACATCGCCATCATCATGGACGGCAATGGACGGTGGGCTCGCCAACGCGACATGCCGCGCATCAAGGGCCACGAGGCCGGTTCACTGGTTGTCCGCGATGTCGTCACCCGCTGCGCCCGCCTGGGTCTCAAGGCACTGACGTTGTATAGCTTCAGCGTCGAGAACTGGAAACGCCCCAAGGCCGAAGTCGATTTTCTGATGCACCTGTACTCGCATTATCTCGTCGCAGAACGGCAGGAGATCCTCGACAACAACATCCGATTTCGACAACTCGGTAGCCGTGAAGGCCTGCCCGCCGAAGTGCTCAACCAACTCGATATCACGACCGAACTCAGCGCCCAGAATACCGGTCTAACCCTGTGTCTGGCCTTGAACTACGGCGGTCGCAACGAGATCATTGGCGCGGTTCGGCGCATCGCGTTGCGCGTCGCCGCAGGCGAGATTGGCGTCGAACAGATTACCGAACAGATCATGAATAACGCCCTCGACACCGCAGGCCTGCCCGATCCGGATCTGTTGATTCGCACCGCGGGACAGTCCCGCATCAGCAATTTCCTACTGTGGCAGATCAGCTACTCCGAACTGTACATCGAACAGTGCTGCTGGCCCGACTACACCGTCGAGTGCCTGGATCGGGCCATCAAGGACTTCGCTGGGCGCGAACGGCGGTTCGGCGGACTGTAGGTCCGGCGCCCGGTGTGCGGCGGTAGTCCCCGTGCTACAATCCCGTCCCATATGGTCCATCAGCGAATCTTCTATGGTGCCCTGCTCATCGCTGCGATCGCGGGAATCGGGTGGGGCGATGTGATCCTGTCGAACCGCGTGCCGGTCGCGGACCAGCTGGACCTCCGATACGGCAGCCTCATTCCGCTGGCCGTCCTGCTGATCGCCTGGGCCGGAGCACTCGAGTGCCTGGGATTGTGTCGCAAATTCGGCGCTCGCCCCGTTTCCTGGGCCGTGCTCGGCGGAATCGGCGTGCTGTGCGGGGCGGCCTGCCTGGCACCCTTGTCCCCGCGCCTTGCGCCACTCGGCACTGCCGAAGCCCGCAGCGCTATTCTGGGCATCGCTGCAACAGTCATCTGCGGCGGTCAGGTCTTCCGCCGGACGGCCGAGGGTGGCCTGCTCAACATGGCCACTTCCATATTCATACTTATTTATATGGGTCTGCTGCCGAGCTTTATCATCGATTTGCGCGGTGCCTGGGCAGGCTCCGGCGGTGTGTGGACCATCGTGCTGTTCGTCGCCACGGTCAAATGCACCGACATCGGAGCGTACTTCACCGGCCTGACACTTGGCCGGACAAAACTGATCCCACTGATCAGCCCCGGTAAGACCATCGAAGGCCTCTGCGGTGGAATGGTTGCGGCGGCGGCCATCGCCATGATCCTTGCTCGAACACTGCCTCTGCCGGGCGAGATCAGCCCGTGGGCTGCCGGTCTCTTTGGTGCCGTGATGGCTCTCGTGGGGCAAACCGGCGATCTGGTCGAGTCGATCCTCAAGCGTGAGGCCGGTGCCAAGGACTCTTCCCAGCTGATCCCAACCTTCGGCGGCGTGCTCGATCTCCTTGATAGCCCTGTGTTTGCGGCTCCCGTCGCCACGATTCTACTCCAGGCTTGGCTCGATTGACGGTCGATGGATACAATTGACACATCTGTCAGGCCAGGCCACTCAGGCAGGCCCAGCAACTTATGTGTCAGGAGCACCAATCCCCTTTGGAACTCTCGATCTCGCTCGACGAGCTACCCAACCCCCAAGCGCTTTTCGGATCCAGCGACAAGTACCTCCGTCAAATCCGCGCCGCACTCGATGTACGGATCAGCGCGCGTGATTCGACCATCCGACTCGCCGGAGAGGCCCCCGCAGTAGCCAAGGCTGCGGAAGTCATCGAAAAGCTGCATGGGCGTCTCCGCAGAGGCGTACACCTGCGCGAGGATGACGTGCGCGCCGCAATTGTGGATGTCACCACGCCGCAACCGGGTGATGGCAATGGCGAGGACGCCCTCCGGGTCTATAACAGCAGCATGGTGATCGCGCCGAAGACGCCCGGCCAGGCGGAATACGTCGAAGCGGTCAAGAACCATGACCTGACGTTCTGCATCGGCCCGGCGGGCACAGGCAAGACGTACCTCGCGGTGGCCCTGGCGGTCGCCATGCTCAGGAGCAACAGTATCAAGCGTGTGGTCCTCGTGCGACCCGCGGTCGAGGCCGGCGAGAAGCTGGGCTACCTCCCAGGAGACATGCAGGCCAAGGTCAATCCATATCTCCGCCCCCTGTTCGATGCCATGCACGATATGATGGGCTTCGACCAGATCAAACGATTCATGCAAAATGACGTCATTGAAGTCATTCCGCTCGCGTTCATGCGCGGCCGCACACTGAACGGTGCCGCCATCATCCTGGACGAAGCCCAGAATTGCACGGTCTCCCAGATGCTCATGTTCCTGACGCGCCTGGGCAACGACAGCAAGATGATCGTGACCGGAGACGACAGCCAGGTCGATTTAGAAGGCCGCCAAACTTCGGGATTGACCGATGCAGCCAAAAGGCTCGGTGGAATTGAAGGTATCGCAGTGGTGCGACTGGCCAAGATCGATATCGTCCGCCATCCTCTGGTTCAGAGTATCGTTGATGTTTATGGGAACAGCTCTTCCCGCAGCTAGGTTTACAGGACCTCAATGCCCGAGTTGGGTGGTATGTGCGGGGGCAACGACCGCCGCTAATCGTAGGCTCTGTCTGAACACCACGACTGTGCGTGAGCGCTCACGACGTACGCCGTCCGGTTCACGGGGCGACGGGTGTCGCCCGAGATACTTCTGGGACCCCGTTCACCGAAGAACGCGATCCGCAGGCGCCACGGCCGACTGGGGCTTGCCGAGCCAGGAGACAGCGCCTATTTCAGGTGCGGGACAATGAGTACCAAGAAATCTCTACGCCGCTCCGAAGTTCGGCGCCAAATCAGCGAGCGCACCGATCCATTCATGCGCCGACTGCGTGAGCGCATCGGCTTGGTTTCGCCCGCCATCGGCATCGGTTTCAGCTGCCTGGCCATTCTGGTCATGCTCTATGGCCAGGAACCGTTTCCTTATTGGGAGGGGCAGGAGGTCGATCGACCCATTTCGGCCCGCGTGCCGTTCGAGATCGTCGACCACGAAGCCACCGCCAAGACTCGGCAGCAGTTTCGCGACAGCACACCCAACTACTACAACCTCAACGGACGGCTTCTCGAACAGATCGCCGGTGACCTCAACGTGCTCTACGAGTCCGTGGCTGGTTTCGAGAACTACGAAGCCTACGCGGCCGAACAATCTACTGTGCCAACCGAAGGACGCACGACGGCCCCGAAACGTACGATCCTCAGCGAGCCTGCTTTCGTCACGCTGGTCGATCTCCATACCGACGAAGGGCGCGATCGATACCAGAAGTGGATCGACAAGCTCTCCGACGACCTCAAGCGTGAACGCCTGATCCTCCGCGATGAGGAAGACGCCCGCGAACCCATCGCGATGGACACCAGTACGGTCGCCGTATTGATCGGTGCACGGCCCAACCGCAGCGACCGCGTCCTCGAAAATGACCACGTCCAGGTCGACACCCACACGATCGATCGCTTCACTGACAACTGGCTTGATCGGGTCAACGACGTTGCTCAGGAGCTGGCGTTCGACCACCGGATCTTCCCCGAATCACTGCGGCCGTACGTCGAGAGCATCCTGCAGCAACGGCTGGCACAAGAGTCATTGTTCACGTTCGACTTCCGTTATACCAAGCAGCGCATGGAGGAAGAGGCTGCAGCAGCCCTGGAACAAAAGGTGCCCTACTCGAAGGACGCCCAGTTGGCATCGTGGGGTGATCTTCCGGACGACTCGCCTGATAAGCGCAAGGACGGCACATATCGCCTGACCCACGGACACATCCGCCGTCTCGAAGTCGAACACCGCCAGTACAACAATCTACTGAGGCTGCCCAAAGAGAGCCTCGAAGAAACTGCTCCGGCCTCAACACAGGCCGATTTGCGCGACCCCTGGCCGTTGGCCCAGGAGCTCCGCCGTGCCGAGTACTCCAGACAGGTCGGACTCGGCTCTGCCGTGGTATTGATTACGCTGGGCATGATTGCATACTGCGCGATGTTCGAACCGCGCGTGCTGCAAGCCAATGCGCGCTCTGTCGGTCGGCGTGTTGTTTCTGATCATGATGGCCGTTTCACGAGCGGCGTTCCTCGGAGGCTTCGCCGTCCATTATCCGTCGGTCGTCGTCGCCCCGATCATCGTCACCGCCGCAATCTTGACCATCGTCTATTCACAGAGGTTTGCCATCGGCATGACCTCCGCCCTGGCATTGCTCATTACGCTGACCGTCCGGGGGGACCTCGGCACGATCATCCTGTTGACGACGGTCATGGCCGTAGTCATCTACCAGATGCGCGAGATCCGCAGCCGCAATGAACTGTTTTCGACAAGCTTGCTCAATGCCCTGGCCGCATTCATCGCGGCATCGGTTGCGGGCCTGGTCGCAGGACAAACACCCGAGACTGCTGTCCATCAAGGTGGCGCGGCAGCGATTGCGGCGGTCCTGGCCATCGCAATCTTTTTCCTGTTCCTGTCGCCTATCGAACGGATCTTCAAAGTCGCGACGAACTGGACGCTGCTCGAACTCCTTGACACATCGCGTCCGCTGCTCACTCGTCTGGCACAGGAAGCTCCAGGCACCTACAACCACTCACTGTGGCTCAGTGCCATGGCCGAGGACGCCTGTGAAGTCATCGGAGCCAACGGACTGTTGGCCAAGGTCGGATCGATGTATCACGATATCGGCAAGATTCACAAGGCTGAGTACTTCGCGGAGAACCAGCAGGCGCAAATCAATCGCCACGACAAACTGGCGCCAACGATGAGCCTCCTGGTTATCGTTGGGCACGTCAAAGATGGGGTGGAGATGGCCAAGGAGTATGGTCTGCCGCCTTCGCTGATCCGCTTCATTCAAGAGCACCACGGTACGACGGTCGTGCGCTATTTCCATCACGCCGCAAGTGAGCAACAGAAGGCTTCCGGTCTGGGCCGCGAGATCCCGGAATCGGAATTCCGCTACCCGGGCCCCAAGCCGCAAAGTAAGGAAACCGCGGTACTGATGATGTGCGACAGCGTCGAAGGTGCGGTGCGGGCTCTGGCCGAACCCACGGCCGGGCGCATCGAGAACGTCGTCCACACCATCCTGATGGATCGCCTGAATGACGGACAGTTCGACGATTGTGACATAACCCTCAAGGAACTCCACCGCGTGGAGGAGTCACTGGTCAAGAGCCTGTGCCGGTTCTATCATGGACGTGTACCGTACCCGAAGGCTGAGCGCACGGAGCCATCGACGACAAAGACGCAGCAACCCTCGATTGCCTCATGAACGAAGACGAACCATACGACGCAGAGTACGACATATCGATACATAACCAACACGGCGCCCCGTGGGTCGATGAGCCCCTCATCACACGTGCCGTGACCGCGGTTCTCGAGCGGTTCAATATCACCGCCGCTGAAGTCAGTGTGGCCATCGTCACTGATGAGCACATGGCCCAGCTGCACGAAGACTACCTGGCCATTCCCGGCCCGACCGATGTTCTGACATTCGACCTCGGCGATAGACTGGACGACTCGACCATCGATGGCGAGATCGTCATGTCAGCCGATACTGCCGCGCGCCTGGCCGCGGAAAAGGGCCATGCACCGGCGGCTGAACTGACCCTCTACGGTGTACACGGCACATTGCATCTGGTGGGCCTCGACGACAAGAAGATCGAAGATGCTCAGACCATGCATGCCGTCGAGGACGAGATCCTGGTCGGCCTGGGTGTCGGCCCGGTGTTTGGAGATTAGTTCATGCGCATTGCGCTCCTACAGATTGAAGTGGACCCCCATAGCCGCTCAACGACCCTGCGTCACGCAGCAGACGGCATCGTCGCGACTGCCGAAGGGGATCCCGCACCGGACCTGATCTGCCTGCCGGGGCGTCTCGACGGCTTGGACAGTGTGACCTCGGGCATGACCGACACCTTCGTCGAAACGCTGGCCTTCAAGGCTCGTGAGATGGGATTGCACGTCACGTTCGGCTTTCGCGAAGAGGAGCTGAATCACACTCTCGATTCGGCTGTGTGGTGTGATGCGGACGGTGACGTTCTCTTGAAACAACAACGCATCACACGCGACGCATCGTCCGCGCCTCCGTCGGCAATGTCTTTCAGGATTGCGCCAACGCTGTATGGGCGGGTCGGACTGCTCGTCGGCGACGATGCGTGGTCCATTCCGCTGGTGGGCGCGATGCAGGCCATGGGGGCACGCCTGATCGTCGTGCCGTGCTGCAGGAACGATCTTGATCAAAGACTCTCTGCTCTGTGCGAACAGGCCAGAAGCCATGGCCTGTGGATGGTCGTGAGCAACAGCATCATGACCACTGTCGCAAATGGTGGTAGCGTGATCATCGATCCCAACGGCCAGGTCGTGTGCAACCTCGGCGCAGCCGCTGGAACCGCTAGCGTGGCAATTCAGTTGGAGAATCAAACCTGATGGCCGAGTGGGTGTCCATCTTAGCTGTGGCGGTCGGAGTTTGCCTCATCACGACGCTCAACCTTGCGCTGCGCCACGTGTCGTTTTCGCGCCTGGCCAAGTGCCTGTCTGATCGTGGTCGCGACAAGTGGCTGGACGCCTACCGTGCGTCCGAGGAACGGTTTGTTCTGGCTACGGCGACTTTGCGTACGTGGCTTTCGCTCGCACTCGTTCTGCTCGTCACGCATGGAATCCATCATGCATGGCCCGAAACTGCCTTGTGGACACGCTACGTCGTGATTTTTTTGGTCTCGATGTCGCTGATCGCCGTGGTCGGAGTTGCAGTCCCCCAGGCCATAGCCAAGTACCTGGCCGTCGGGGTGCTTTCTGCTCCGTCGGTCCTACCGATCATCACGTTCATCGACTTCGTCACCTGGCCGGTGACCTGTGTGCTTCGAGCACTTGACGTCATCGTGCGCCGTCTTGCAGCGGTCCCTCAAACAGACGAACAAACGGAGACCGAACAGATTGAACAGGACGTGCTCGACGCCGTCGAGGAGGCCGAGATGCAAGGCGCCGTCGACGAGACCGAAAAGGCGATGATCAAGTCGGTCATGGAACTTGACGAAGCCACGGCCGAGGAGATCATGACACCACGGACCGACATCATCGGAACAGAAAAGAGCACCACGCTGAGCGAACTCAAGTCGCTGATCAAGAAAGAAGGACACTCACGCATCCCGGTCTACGATGGTACGATCGACAAGGTGCTCGGCCTGGTCTACGCCAAAGATCTTCTTCATGTCGCAGAGACCGATGCGTCCTTCAACCTGGTTGACCATTTGCGTAGCGTGTCGTTCGTCCCGCAGACCAAACCGGTTCGGGACCTGCTGACCGAATTCCAGTCGGGCAAGACTCACGTCGCGATTGTCGGCGACGAATATGGTGGCACCGCCGGCCTGGTCACCATCGAGGATATTCTCGAGGAGTTGGTCGGCGAAATCGCGGACGAGTTCGAACCCCCTGAACCTCAACCCATCGTGCGCCTCAACGATCATGCGATCGAGGTCGACAGCAAAGTACACGTCGACGAGATCAATGACCTGCTCAATCTGCACATCCCCGAAGAAGAGGACTACGAGACCATTGGTGGTTTCGTCTTTTCAACTCTCGGTAAGATTCCAGCCACCGGGGAAGAACTGATGCACGACGATGTCAAGATCACCATCCTCGAAGCCGAGGAACGACGGATCCATCGTTTGCGAATTGAAATCAAGGCGGCGGGTTAACCACAGCTACGCGCCTCCGCGAGCCCACGACACGCGTCGTACACCATGGCGGCTTGAACAGGATCGGACATGGACACGGGTAATGCCGACGTCAAGCCTCGCACAATCCTGTTCTCGCCACTGCTGGTCGGAGCAACGCTGTACGGCATTGGCGTCCACTACCTGTGCGTGCTCTATTTCATCGACTTCGTCCTGCCGCTCCGTCGGCCGATACAGGACTGGATGGTCACTCTTGGCCTGGGCTCGATCGCGCCGTACTACGCTTTTGTCAACCTGCAACTGCCCTATGTCGCCTGGGGCGCCATCTCCGGTACGATTCTGGGCACTGTGGCCCCGCGCACGTGGGTACTCGGGGCAACATGCTATCTCGTCGGCACCCATCTCCCGGCCGTGCTGCACGGCGGGCTGAGCGCTTCGTACCTCGGTCATAGCGCAATCTATCAGTTGCCTTACGTCATTCCTGCAATTGGAGTCACTGGTTGGCTGTGCGCCCGTCGACGCCTCAGAATCGACGCCCGTCGGCTCGACAACCGCTGCACGCGCTGCGGGTATGACCTGCAGGGTAGTGGCCGTATCTGCCCCGAGTGCGGCCATTCGACTGCGGACGCCCAACGCAAGGTGTGAACCGGTACGCATCTGTTGTGCGGCCACGGCGGTCGTGGAAGACAACAGAATCGCCGGCCCCAACCGGCCTGGAAGCATGATCTTTGAGGCCGCTAAAACAGGTCCAGTTGATTCTCCCGCGGAACTTCCGGCATTTGACGCAGAGGCATGCTGTCCGGCACACGATTCAATCCACAGCGTGCGACATGTAATTTGAACAGTTGCTGGATGCTGTCCCAGTAGATTCCCCGGCCCATCATGCGCTCACCAAAAGCCGAGTCATGTGTGCGCCCTCCGCGGATTTCTTTCAAGCGATTGTGGATGCGTTGAGCACGCAATGGTAGCGCTGCATGCAGCCTCTCGAGGAAGACCTCCTCGACCGTTCCGGGCAACCGCAGCGCGGTGAAGGACGCACACTCCGCACCATTCAAGGAAGCCCGTTCGAGAACCGCCGGAATATCCGAATCGTTGAGCCCCGGGATAATGGGAGCCATCAACACGTGGACCGGCACACCGGCCTGATGCAGGCGCTGCATGGCAGCGAAGCGCCGCGAAGGAGGAGGTGCATGCGGCTCGATGAGCCGAGCAGTGGCATCGTCCGCAAACGGGATCGAGAAATAGACCTCGGCTCCCGCACGAATGTTCAACTCGGCGAGCACGTCAGCATCGCGCGCGACCAGATAGCCTTTGGTCACGATACCTGCAGGGTTCGCGTGGTCGCGGCACACCTCGAGACACCGCCGGGTGATTTCATAGACTGCCTCGAGTGGCTGATAACAATCCGTCACACCCGAGAAATTAATGCTCTCACGGCGCCAACGCCGCCCACCAAAAGCCCGAGCAAGGAGAGCCGGAGCATTGGTCTTGACGAACAACTTGGTGTCAAAGTCGGTCCCGGCCCCCAGGTCGACGTAGTGATGATAAGGGCGCGCGTAGCAGTAGGCACATGCATGCTGGCAGCCTCGATATGGATTCACGCTCCAACGAAACGGAAGATCCGGACTGTCGTTCTGCGATAGGATTGACTTCGCGTGTTCTTCATAGACTTCGACGCGGGCCTGCGGTATCTCTTCCAGATACGCGCGGCTGCGCGAAAGAAACGGGTTGGGTGGATTGCTGATGCGCTTCATGACGTCCGGATCCGTGGTCAAGAGCCTGCAGAGCATTCGCGAGGAAGCCCCAGGCGGCACCGGTCATTTTGATCAGTGCCCGGCACTGTATTCGGTTTTCGTTAGGGTTGCAAGCGGTCGTGCGAAACGGCGTTCGGTTGCAATTACATGACCCCAACGCTATCAATTAGTTGAGCTTGGAGGCGACAGCACCTCAGGCTGCCCCCGCTTGCCAGCCGATCAGTGAAGTAGCTGTTGTCACCACATGGAGGATGGGGCCGTGACGCCCCCCAGTTCTATTGATATGCACTTCAACATCGAGAACGAATTCGCCCCACTGGAGTCTGTTCTGGTCCACCGCCCGGGTCGGGAGATCGATCGGCTCAACTATCACAACATGCACCGGTTCCTCTTCGAGGACATTCCGTATCTCAAGCGCATGCAGGACGAACACGATGAGTTCGTCGGTCAGATGCGGGCGCACGGCGTGGGTGTGGTCTATCTCGAAGAGAAGCTCAACGACCTGCTGGACAGTGGCGATGCGCTCCGCGAGCGCATCCTGAATATGGTGTGCGAAGCCGAGGGCTCGGCAGAAGTCGCCGAGCAACTCCTGGCCAAACAGCTAAGCACCGACGAGCTCGCCGACATCCTGTTCGCTGGAATGACCCACCGTGAGTACAAAAACCTCTGTGGGCAACCCGTCGGCCCCGATGACAACAAAGAAGACTTCATCCTGACGCCGATACCCAACTCCTATTTCAGTCGCGACCCGGCCGTCGTCGTCAAACACACATGCATCAGCTGCAAAATGCACTACTTCGAGCGCGTGCGCGAGACGATTCTGACCCGTGCCATCCTCGAGCTGCACCCCGAGTTTGGCCAGCCGGAAATCGTGTTCGGGGGCAGTCAGCGTGCCGACGAGGATCGACCCTACACCGTCGAAGGTGGCGATGTCACCGTTCTCAGCCCCGAGGCACTGATGATCGGTGCCAGTGAACGGACCACATGGCAAGCCGTCGAAAAGATTGCGACCAACGCTTTCGAGCGCGAACACATGAAACGCATGTACGAGGTTCAGATCCCGACGCATCGGGACTTCATGCACCTCGACACGATCTTCACCGTCGTGGATCGGGGCACGATTGTGTGGTATCCGCAGGTCATGGAAAACATCACGCACATCGAGCGCTACGAACCCGAAGAACGGGACGGCCATATCGTCGCGAACCGCGTTCCGGAGAACCGCAAACTCGACGAAATCCTTCGCGACGAGTTCGGTACCGAACTGACGATCATCCCCACGGCCGGCGGCGACGCCCATTATGCCCCACGCGAGCAGCGTACCGACGGCACCAACGTCCTGGCCATCGCCCCACGCAAAGTGGTCATGTACGAGCGCAATTTCAAGACCAAAGAAGAGCTCGACAAACACGGCATCGAGACCGTGGTCATCCAGGGCTCCGAACTGGTCCGCGGCCTCGGCGGCCCCCGCTGCATGTCGATGCCCTTGCGCCGCTCGAAAATGGATACCTGAGCCGCGTTCCCCACGATCATCTGAGCCACACCCCGCACACCCCACGCGTTAACCGGTAGCCTCACCCGATGTCCCGACGTTTTCGGGGCGGGTTCGAACATCCAGTCGCAGTGGAAGGATCATCATATGACTGCCAGCCGTGTCCTCGTGCTGATGGTGTTGTTCACACTGTCTACGTATCGACCGACCCACGCATCGCCCAGAACGACGCCAAGCCCGCCAACAGCGGTGTACGCACCCGTTGACGTCCATACTCACCCCACGATAGCGACCGGCACCCCGGCCACGAGTTGCCCGACGGAATCATCCGAGACCTGCCAGGCCCCCGACCAGGGCGCTCACGGCCCGGCAGGTGCCATCGCCGCCAATGCCACGAGCTTTCGGGTGGCGGACAATTTCGTCCCGACTGAAACAGGAGTCATCTCCAGCGTGTGCTGGTGGGGTGCCTACTTCGACTTCGATCTCGGGGAAGAATGCATTCCGAGTACGGTTGACACCTGGGACATCACCTATTTCGTCGACACGGGTAACGGTACTCCGACACTCCACGCTGGCCCGATCACTCTAGGCGCGGTCGACCGTGTCCCCACCGGACTGCGTTTGTTCGATCTGCTCGACGAATACAGTTTTCATGCCGCGCACGAGAACGTGCCGGTCGAGGCCGGTCGATGCTACTGGATCGAGATCCACCACACGGGCCTCAGCCAGGAATCGTGCCTGGCTCTGTGGTCGACGGCCCCTCCCGGCGACACGGTGAGCCGCCAGACAGGCCCCGGCGCGCCTCCCGATGACCATGCACAGTATGACCTTGCCTGGTGTCTCGACGTAGCCGTCGAGGCTGATGGGTGCTTCGGCGAATGCATCGACTGTTGCTTTGCCTGCTCAGCCGAGGCTATTCCCGAAGGTGAGCCGAGCTGCACAACGGACTACGTCGACATGCATAACCCTGGATGTTCGGCGCACCCGGAGGGACCGTGGCAACCCATTGAGCTCGGGGACACCATCTGCGGCGAGGGGGGAAGCTTCCTCACACAATTCGCGCTCTGCGATACGAAGGAACAGTGCACCGGACCGTGCGGAACGGACGGCTATTGTACGCTGCCCCAGGCTGTGCGCGACTCGGACTGGTACGAACTGTTCCTGCCGGTACCCAGGTATGTCCGCATTGAACTGGCCGCCGATACGTTCATGGGGTTTGGCCTGGTCGACATCCAGAGCAATGGCTGCGATCAAGCCGAATTCATACCGGGAACAACATTTGGCGCACAGCCCTGCGCCAGCAACAGCATTGAACTGTGCCTCGAAGCCGGCCTCCATACGCTGTGGGTCGGAGCCGGCACGGTGTCGCCGGACAACGCGCCGTGTGGCGCAACCCATTATGAGTTGACGGTGAACCTCGCCGATGCGGGCTACAGTCCGGGCGTGTGTCCGAACCTCGAGCTGACCTGTCCCAGTGCGACGGAGACCAACTGCCAGTTGCCTGACCAGATCGGACACGGCAAGGCGGGAATCATCGCGAGCACCTCCGATGCCAATCCCGGGTTCTTCGTCTACGAGGATATTCGACCAGTCGAGGACGCCCTCGTCGACTCGGCTTGCTGGTGGGGCATCTACGTTAGTTTCAACCTGGGTCGCGAAGACTGCAGTCCGGGCCTCGCGCCCGATAGTTTTACCCTGGCCTATTATGCGGACGACGGCACCGGTTTGCCGGGTGCTCTGATTGGTGGTCCGTTCTCGCAGGCGGACGGCACGCTGACCCTCGTGGACAGTGGCCCCATTGGAGAGGAGGTGTTCGACTTCCAGCAATACGGCTATTCGGCCACCCATCCTCCGGTCCAACTCGACGCCAACACCTGTGTGTGGGTCTCGATCTACAACGATACAAGCGCCGCCACGGAGGACTGCCTGTGGTTGTGGGCGACGGCGCCGGGTAATGGCCGTAGCGTGCAGGAGATTCTGGACGACGGGCTGGGCGCCGATGATCTGCGGGATTTCGATCTCGCACTCTGTACGTCGGCGACGATCAGCCAGACCGGTTGTTCGTTCTTCGGCGCCTGCTGCGGGAACGTCTCGGGCACGTGCGTGGATGGGGTGTCGCAGTTCGATTGTGCAGGACGGTTCGTTCAGGGTGCGTCCTGCGACGACCTCGACCCGCCGTGCGGCGCCGGGGCGTGTTGCCAGGAGGACGGCTCGTGCACCGACACCCTGCCCGATGACTGCTCGGGCACGTTTCAATACAACGCGCTGTGTGGCGAGGCGATCTGCAACGTCGCCAACAGTTGCGGATGGGACAACGGCGCACCGGTCGATGCGTCCGGCGTTCCGAGTCAGTACGCCCCTGGAGAATTCCATGCCGCAGCGGTCGACAGTTTCACAATGGCCGGTATCGGTCAATCGTGCCAACCTTCCACTGCGCGCTGGTTCGTGCGCCATGCCGACCACCAGGGCCAGTGCCCTGATGGCAGCCACTGTGCAGTCGCCGATGACAGCGCCTGCAACGGCAACCCGGCGGCCTGCCTCCCCGGTCACTATGCCAACACGCCGGACGATTACGTGGCGATCAACGTGGTCGTGTATGCCAACGACGAGGCCCGCATCTACGACCACACGCCCAACCTCGAGATCCCGCAAAGCGCCGACGACTTCGGCATGCCGCTGCCATGCGGACCGAACGGCATCTGCGCGCCGGATCAGACGTGCATCGACAACAACGGCGACGGCATGCCCGAATGCGCACTCGCCGCGACCCTCAATATCGCCGACTCGGAGCTGGTGGTGACGGATATCGATCTCGACCTGTCTATCTCACACACGTGGCAGGGCGATCTGGTCGCCAGCCTCGAGCACGTCGCCTCCGGCACGCGGGCACGTGTGATCAACCGCGCGGGCAGTTCACAATTCCATGATCAGGGCGGCCCCTTCGATGGTTATAGCGTCGCTGACTTTGGAAACGCCCCGCTGAATATCCCTCTGCGTTTGAACGACCAGGCTCTGAACGCGCCAGCGATGAATCTCTATGACGGCGCCGGCGAAGGCATCGAACGCTACACCGGACCGGCGCGGTCCGGCGGTGGCAATGATCCGATCGATGTCCTGGGCGCATTCAACGGCCTGCCCGCCGATGGCATGTGGCGACTGTATGTCAGCGACGACTTCGGAGTCAGTGACAGTGGAACGTTGAACGCCTGGTCGCTGCGCATCAACAGTTCCGGCGCCACCGACAGCCACCCCGCGGGCCACCCGGAACATGTCATGACACCGCTCGCGTGTAAGACGACAGCGGATTGCACCAACCAGGGTGCTGTGGCTTGCGCCTGCGTCAACGGCACCTGTGTCGACGACGGACAGGTGTGCGCTGCACAGGTCCCCACAGGACGCTATGCCGACGGGCAGGTGTGCCAGCTGAGCCCCGAGAGCTGGACGTGGGCACCGCTGACTATCAACGGACAACGCCTCGACGATGCTTTTGACGTACGCCTCGACATCGGCGCCTGCAACTTCGAGATCGTTCAGAATATGACCCATTTTCTCGAGATTACCGCGGTCCTGCCGTTCCAGCCCGACCAGGGCGCCTTCTACGCCACCGAGTGGATGCGCTCGACCAGCGTACTCGGTAGCCCGGCACTGCGCTACGTGCCCGCCGGCCAAGGCTGGCAACCACTGGCCGACGGCGCCGACCTCGCCTTCGAGCTGGGCACCTCCGATCCGTCTCCACAATGCGCCAACTCGATCCAGGATTGCGCCGACCGTGATCATGACCTCGTGCGTGATGACGCCTGCGTGTGGTGGCAGTGTTCCGGAGTCGACTGCATCGGGGTCGAGACGACGTTCGGCGATATCGCGGGCAAGTTCGGTAATTGCCAGCCCGACGGCGCTGCCGACGCCAACGATCGTTTCGCGACCATGAACTGCTTCGCCAACCAGGGGCCGGGTGGATCTTACCCGTGTGAAGCGAAATTCCCCGATCCCCCCCCACTGGCGTTCAATTCCGATGTCGGCGGTGAGTTCGAAGACTGCCGGCCGGACGGGCGCTGTGACACGCATGACACGCTGCATGTCCTCAATGCCTTCGAACACACTTCGACCTGCGTGTGCCCGCTCGATGGGCCCGCTCCAGACGCGCCGGGCGGTCCCCCAATCACGGTCAGCGATCGCGTGCATCTCGACCTGCAGTCCTCGAGCAAGCGCGCCCGCCCCGGATCAACGATCGAAGTCGACGTCATCCTGCGATCCGACCTCGCGGACCTCCGCGCTTACCAACTGCATGCCGTGGCCGTCGGTGGGCGCCGCGGAATGCTCGAACTCATCGACATCTCGACCTCGACGTACGCTGGTGTGGTGGGTGGCCAGGGTGTGCCTGACACCACGAGCATCGCGCTGCGAACGACGCCCATGCCACGCCTGAGCGCGGGACATGCGGCTCCCGGCCTGGGCACGTGGCATTGGCGGGCCTTCAACCTGGTGACCGGCCAGGTCATGGCCGGGCTCGACACACCGGGCGGCCCCGCCGTGGCGGACACCGTGCTGGCGACGTTTACATTCAAGGCCAGCGCGGATGCGCGCGGTGTATTCTTGATTGATTTGGAGAATGACCCGCTGGATCCGACCGCCCGCACCTTCCTGTTCCCGACGGCGCCCTACGCGCGCATCGAGATCGCGTCCACGTCGCCGGCCGTGATCAGTATCGAACCGCAGCGCGAGTAAGCGCGCCTGACACCCCCTGGCTCTGCACCAGCCGCACGGGCTGCGATCGTGGCACTGCCCAACGATCGCAGCCCAATCCGCAGCGGGTGTCGTCGCCAGCTCCGATCACCAGGACACGTAGATCCCCGAACCGCCTCGCGAACCCGGCAGGCCGCCTCGGCCGATCGGTTTGCCCTCGATTCACGCAATTGATACGCTGATAGAGCCTTATCTGCATATCTCTGTCTCCACGAGGATGCCATGTCGATTGTCGCACTCGCCCTGTATGCAGTCCTGGGACTTGGGATCGACGGCCGGCCCGGCGCCCCGCAGCATGCGCAGCTGACCGCCGATCGATCGGCCATTCGTACCCCCCTCCGCAGCGCGACCGGCACCACCAGCGTGTGCCCCAACGAATCCGACGACTGTCAGTTACCCGATCAGCAAGGCCACGGCAGCGGCGGGACGCTGGCGGCCAGCGTCGCAGGGTTCATTGTCGCCGACGATTTCTATCCAACGTCGAGCGGCATCATCAACGAGATCTGCTGGTGGGGTGCATACTTCAACGTCGGACCTGGCCCCGATGACTGTGGCCCCGGAGCGGTTCCCGACAATTGGCAGATCACGTATTACGAATCGGCGTTCAGCGGGCCGGGCCGCATCATCGCCGGGCCGTTTGTCATCGGCGAGGCCGAAGCCAAGGCACCAACCGGCGAACAGATCACGAACGGCACCACGACCTTGGGCGTCTATGGGTTTACGGCGACGCATCCGGACGTCGCAGTCAACAATTCGTCGTGCTACTGGATCGAGATCACGAACCTGGCCGACGGTGGCCAATGCAACGCGATGTGGAGTACGGCGCCTCTGGGCAATGGCCTGTCGTACCAGAGTGACTCGGATGAGTATGACAACGGAGATGTGCAGGACTACGACCTGGCGTGGTGCGTCAACGGCCCGACCGTCGAAGCGGCCAGCTGCACCATCGACGATGGCGTCGACTGCTCCCCGGGCGCCGTTCTCGAAAACGAGCCGGCCTGCGCCGACGACTACGTCGACGTGACCAACGGCGGCTGCGACGCCGCCCCGGGGAACGCCGCCTGGTTACCGACGGCCTTCGGCAACAACTACTGCGGCGAGATGGGCGGGTTCAGATTCACGGCGGCATCCTGTACGGACGACAGCGACTGCCCGGGCAGCACGTGCGTGGATGACACGTGCACGGGCCCCGTCGATGCCCGCGATTCGGACTGGTGGGACATCACGGTCACCGAACAAACGTACGTATACGCCGAGATCGTCACCAACCACCAGGCGTTCGTCGGCTTTACGGACGACCAGGACCACGCCTGTACCGACCCGCAGTTCCTCGACCAGGACGATGCCTCCGGATTCGTCGGCCCCTTGCAGCAGCGGTCCTTCACCGCGTGCCTCGAGCCCGGATCATGGAGCCTGTTCGTCGCTCCGGCCTCGTTTGGACTCGGCGCGGGCGCGTGTGGCCCCTTTTCGACGTACGACTTCTTTCTGGGCCTGGCCGATGCCGGCGAGGGCCCCGGCCTGTGCCCGACGATCCAGACCGTGTGCACCATCGAGGATGGCTTGCTGTGTCAGTATCCCGACCAGATGGGCCATGGGCCTGAATCCACGGTCGGGGCCACGTCGGACAACTCGGCAGAACTCGAGGTCGCCGACAGCATTCTGAGCATCGCCGGTGGCCCCATCACAACGCTGTGCTGGTGGGGATTCTATGCCGACGAGACAAGCACGGACTGTGGGCCCGGCGAGATCGCCGACGACTTCACCATTCGCTACTACGAAAACGCTGGCGGTCAACCGGGAACGTCGATTGCGGAGTTCAATCAAAGCGCCGGCGACCTGCTCAGCTTCGACAAGACCGCAACGCAACTCAGTGTCACCGGCTTCTCGGAGTACGGCTTTACCGCCACCCATCCGCCAGTCATGACGTCACCCGGCGAGTGCTTGTGGGTCAGTGTCCAGGGACGCGGCGGGAATGATCCTGCGCAGTGCTATTTCCAGTGGAGCACCGCACCGCCCGGCGACGGGCGTAGCTGGCAAGCCGGTGCCGACGCGCCGCAGGCTGAGTTCGACCTGGCGTTCTGCGTGAATACCTTCATCGGCCCGGACGGCTGCAACGTCACGGGCGCCTGCTGTGATGTCGGGGTACACACGTGTCAGGACGACGTGACGCAAATCGACTGCCCCACGGACTTCGCCGCCGAGACCACGTGCGCCCATCTGGGGCCACCATGCACCTGCGCTGTCGCCGCGGGACACTGCGGCGATGCCGACGACGACGGCGTGCGTGATGATCCATGTGCGTTCTACGCCTGCGAGGATTCTGTCTGCACGACGATCGCCCGGAACTCGCCCGCAGATATGGCTGGTCAATTCGGCGCCTGCATCATCGACGGCGCTGCCGATGGTAACGACCGTTTCATGGCCCTGAGCTGCTTCAGCAACCAGTGGTCCGATGCACCGTGTGAACTCGATCCGCCGAACGCCATCAACGTCGACGCCGGCCGCGCCTTCGGCGCCTGCGCGCTGGACGGCATCTGCGACGGCAACGATGCGTTTGCCGCGTTGAACTCATTCGCCGGGTCGAACACGTGTGATGCCCAGTGCGCGCCGGCACCGTTTGCACCGACGACCGCGCCGACCATCGACACCGTTCGCACGGGCCTGCGCCTGGACGCGTCAGCGCTCCGGGTCGCGCCGGGCGGCACGGTCGCCGTCGACGTCCTACTCACCGCTCCGCTGAAGGACCTCCGCGGTTACCAGCTGCACCTCGGCGTCGACGGTGGCGCAGCTGGCATGCTCGAACTCATCGACATCGCCATCGAACCACGCCGTGACGCCGCCTTTGCGACGCGGCCGGAGGCCTGGCAGGCGTTCAACACGACGACAGCCCAGATGCTCGCCGGCCTCGACACGGACGGCATCGCTGTCTCCGGCGGCGCTTACCTGGCGACGTTCACCTATCGCGTCAGCCCGGATGCCCGTGGGCAGTTCGTCATCGACGTCCGCGCCGATCACACCGATGCGGACCACCGGACATTCCTGTTCCCCACGCCGGCCAACGGCCGGATCGAGATCGTTGAGTGCGTTTCGGCCATGATCCACGTCCTGCGGCGCCCACGGTGACATCGCGGAATCCGAGTGGCCCACCACAGCACTGCCCGGCAGGCTGTGCACAGCGGCGTCGTGCTGTCCGCCCGTTGTGCACTGCCGAACCGCACACGCGGGGCCCATCCAATCTGTAAACTACGGCATGACCACACTTTAGCGCATGGCCTAATACTGGGCTGACCTTGTGAGCGCCGGGGGCACGGATTGGTACAATAGATCCTGACGTCAGCGTCGCAGAGGACAGGGGAAAGAGGCGCATATGTCAGGCTCCGTGCTGCGTCTGGTGATCGTGGTGACCGCAATGTTGCCCACGGTCGGCCGGGCGCAATACCAATTCGTCAACTGGGAATCACCCCACGTTCACCCGCTGGACATCACGCCGGACGGGGCCACGCTGTTGTGTGTCAACACCGCCGATCACCGCCTTGAATTCTTCGACATCACCACGGGAATCAGCATTCATGCCGGAAGCATTCCAGTCGGCCTCGACCCGGTCTCCGTGCGGGCGCGCAGCGCTTCTGAGATCTGGGTGGTCAACCATGTTTCAGACACCATCAGCATCGTTGATCTGAATACGGGCCACGTCAACCGGACGTTGGATACACCGGACGAACCTTCCGACGTCATTTTCGCCGGGAATCCGCCGCGGGCGTTCGTCTCGTGCGCCCAGGTCAATCGCGTTGCCATCTTCGATCTGGCGGATCTGGATGCAGACCCGATCGAGATCGTACTGGCCGGCGAGGACCCCAGGGCCCTGGCCGTGTCACCTGACGGCATGCGGGTATATGCAGCGATCTTTGAATCAGGCAACGCCACGACGATTCTCGGCGGCGGAAGCATCCTCGGTGGCAGCTTTCCGCCCAATGCGGTCAACGACCTCAACGGTCCGTACGGCGGACTCAACCCACCGCATAACGACGGCGACGGTTTCGAGCCGGCATTCAATCGCGAACTGCCGGCTCCGCCGGGTGTCGGGCTCATCGTGAGAAAAACGCCGTCCGGTTCGTGGTTCGATGACAACGGCGGCGACTGGACCGCCTTGGTGAGCGGTTCGGATGCCGAGCTGTCCGGTCGCCCCGTCGGTTGGGACCTGCCCGATCACGATGTCGCCATCATTGATACCGACACACTGACCGTCACCTATGCCGACGGCCTCATGAACATGTGCATGGCCATGGCGATCAATCCCGCCAACGGCGCGATCACAGTCGTGGGAACCGATGCCATCAACGACGTCCGCTATGAACCCAATGTCAACGGTCGGTTCATCCGCGTGCAGGCCGCCCTCGTCGACGCAGTGGATCCAACGACCCACGAACTCGTCGATCTCAATGCCCACCTGACGTACGACGCACCGACCATTCCTCAGATCGAGCGTGATCGATCCGTCGGCGACCCCCGTGGCGTCGTATGGAACGACACCGGCACACGTGCCTACGTCACAGGCATGGGTTCGAACAATGTCATCGTCATCGACACGACGGGCGCACGTGCCGGATTGCAGCCCACGATCGAGGTTGGAGAAGGCCCCACAGGCATCGTGTTCGACGCCGAGAACGACCGCCTGTACGTGCTCAACAAATTCGAAGGGTCGATCTCGGTCATCGACACGATCACCGAAATGGAGACGGCGCGGGTCCTGTTCTTCGATCCGACGCCTGCGGCTATCCGCCAGGGTCGCAGGCATCTGTACGACACCCACGATACCTCGGGACTCGGACACTCATCATGCGCATCCTGTCACGTTGACGCGCGAACCGACCGACTGGCATGGGATCTCGGCGACCCGTCGGGTGCGATGCGCCCGTTCAATCAAAACTGCAACGGCGGTGTGAGTGAAGATTGTGCGGATTGGCACCCAATGAAGGGACCGATGACCACCCAGACTCTGCAGGACATCATTGGTAAAGAACCACTGCACTGGCGCGGCGACCGTGACGGCATCGAGGATTTCAATGGAGCCTTCCAATCGGTACTGGGCGACGATGAAGTGCTAACCGCTCTCGAAATGCAACAGTTCGAAGACTTCCTCGCCACCATCACATACCCTCCCAATCCATTCCGCAACTTCGACAACTCATTGCCCGCACACCTCCAGCTGACCGGTCACTACACCACCGGTTTCGATGCCCCGGCTGGACAGCCTCTCCCCATCGGCAATGCTCAGAATGGCCTGGCCTTCTTTCGCACCGCGGGGCTGGTGGGCGTCGACTGTGTCGCGTGTCACACGTTGCCAACCGGCATCGGATCCAATTACACGATGGTCGATGACGCATTCGAACCAATGACCGCCGGTCCAAACGGTGAAATGCATCATAGTGTCATCCCCCTGTCCGGCTCGACCAATGCGACAATGAAGACGCCCCAGCTGCGCAACCTGCATGAGAAGGTCGGGTTCGACATGACACAAACGAAGAACCTTGCCGGTTTCGGATTCACACACGATGGCGCCGTCGATTCCCTGGCGCGCTTCGTAACACAACCGATGTTCGCTCCGCAGTCCGATCAGGACGTCGCCGATCTGGTCGCGTTCTTGCTGTCATTTTCCGGATCGGACCTCCCGACGGGTACGCCTGACGACCCTGAGGAACTGCCCGGGCCACCCAGCCTGGATACACATGCGGCCGTTGGCACACAAGTCACGGTGACCGGGACGGCATCGACCGCGCAACTCGAGATCATCCAGCGCATGCTGCAATTGGCCGATAGTGGTGCCGTCGAACTGATGGTCAAAGGCCGCCAGGACGGTCTCAACCGTGGTTACCTCTACGCTGGTGCGGGCGTTTTTCAATCCGACCGTCAAGCTGAACGACCGACTGCGCAGGCTCTGATCGAATCAGCGGCGCCCTTCAGTGCATTGACCTGGACTCTCATCCCCGTTGAAACCGGACACCGCAGCGCCATCGATCGCGACAGCGACGGTGCCCTCGACCGCGACGAACTCGACGATTGCAGTGACCCGTCGGACGGGAGCATGGTGCCTCCGCAGTGCCCGGGCTGCATGGATGCCGATCACGATGGGTACGGTATCGGTAGCGCCTGCCTCGGATCCGATTGCGTCGACAATGACAACAGTGTCCACTCCGGCGCGCGCGAGGTCTGCGGTGACGGCATCGACAACAATTGCAACGGGCTGATCGACGACGACGATCCTGGCGTACTCGCCGGCTGCGCCGACAGCAACGAGGACGGCATCCGCGACGACAACTGTCAGTGGTGGGAGTGTGCGGCCGGAGCCTGCGCCGCCACGGCCATTCACTTTGCTGACATGGGGGGGCAGTTTGGCTCATGTGAACCGGACGGCACGGCCGACGGCAACGACCGCTTCCACGCTCTCAACTGCTTCAGCAATACGGACGTGGACGTCGGAACCGGCTACCCGTGCGAACCCTCTGCACCATTCGCACTGAACGTCGATGCCGGCGGACCATTCGGTGCGTGTCTCCCGGATGGTGTATGCGACGGCAACGATGCATTCCATGCACTCAATGCCTTTGCCGGCGCTACCGCGTGCGCCTGCCCACTCGACGGGCCGGCTCCTCAGCTCAACGGCAAGGGCAATCCCGTCGTGATCGACCATACGGCGCTCAGGGTGGCCTCCGCAACACACATGATCAGCTCTGGATCCACCGTTGCCGTCGATGTCATCATGACCTCCGCCGTGCGCGACCTGCGTGGCTATCAGCTCCATCTAGAAGCCAGTGGTGGCCGGAGCGGCACGCTCGAACTCATCGACATCGTAGTGCCTGCGGACAACCCGTTGGGCTCCTCCGCCCCTGACAGCCCACACCCGTCTATTCGGCATACGCCAGGTGACAGAGGGCGCAAGCAAGCGAACGCTCCAGCCGCGCCGCCGTATTGGACGGCGTTCAATCGCGTTACGCAACAGATGGTCGCAGGCCGCGACGACAACGGTGTGCCGACACCGTCCGAAGCGCGGCTCGCCACGTTCATCTATCGTGCTTCCGACGACGCCCGCGGCACGTTCGTCGTTGAAGTACTGCACGAAGAAACTGATCACCGCACGTTCCTGTTTGCCTCACCGTACAACGGCATGATCGCCATCGACCACGTCACGCCAGCCCGGATCTCAGTCACTCCGCTCCGCTGACCCGGGGCACATGGGCGCCGCACGTGGAAGCCGTTACCATGGGCGGACCACTTCAGGAGTAGAGGAGCATTCATGGCAATAAAGTGTTATGCGGTCGTTCTGGCGGCCCTGAGTATCGCGGCATCTTCCACAATCGCACAGTACGATGTCGTCAACTGGGAAAACCCGCATGTCCATCCGCTGCACATCACGCCGGACAACGCGTTACTACTCAGTGTCAACACAGCTGACAACCGCCTGGAAGTCTTCGACATCACATCGGGTACGGCCGTACCCACCATGGCCGTACCGGTCGGCCTCGACCCGGTATCGGTCAGAGCACTGTCGAACGACACGGCCTGGGTGGTGAATCACATTTCTGACAGCATCAGTATCGTCGACCTGACCACAGGACACGTCGTGCGCACGCTCCATACACCCGACGAGCCCACGGACATCATTTTTGCCGGCACCGCTCGCGCGTTCGTGTCCTGCTCGCAAGTGAACACGATCGTCGTGTTTGACCTCAACGATCTGAGTGCGCCACCGACCATGATTGCCATCGCCGGCGAAGATCCACGAGCCATGGCGGTCAGCCCCACCGGAGACACCGTCTATGTCGCGGTGTTCGAATCCGGCAATCACTCGACCATCCTCGGGGGCGGATCGACGATGGCGGCCGGCTATCCCCCCAATGTAGTCAACGACCCGCTCGGCCCGTATGGCGGCGTCAATCCACCACCGAACGACGGGGGTGGGTTCATGCCCTTACAGAACCCCGGCAATCCCAATCCGCCTGAGGTTGGGCTGATCGTCAAGAACCACAACGGCGTGTGGGTGGATGACAACAACGGCGATTGGACCGACTGGGTGAGTGGGCCGAACGCAGCCAGCTCCGGTCGTCCGATGGGCTGGACACTGCCCGACCACGACGTTGCCATCATCGACGCCGATACGCTCACTGTCAGCTATGCCGACCATTTGATGAACCTCTGTATGGACATTGCGGTCAACCCGGCCACGGGTGACGTGACGGTCATCGGAACGGAAGCAACGAACGAGGTCCGCTTCGAACCGAATCTCAGCGGACGGTTCATCCGAGTTCACCTTGCCATCGTCGATGACGCCGATCCTGGCACGACGCAGGTCGTCGACCTCAATCCACACCTGACGTATGCGACATCGTTCGTTCCCCAGGTCGAACGGGACAAGTCTCTTGGCGACCCGCGAGGAATCGTGTGGAATGCCGCGGGCACCGCGGCCTACGTGTCGGGAATGGGCTCGAATAACGTGGTGGTCATCGATGCAGGTGGGCAGCGCAGTGGCCTGCAGCCGACCATCGAAGTCGGTGAGGGCCCGACGGGTCTCGCGGCTCGACGAGGACCGCCAGCGGTTGTATGTCCTCAACAAATTCGAGGGAACATTGTCGGTCGTCGACTTGACGACTGAACTTGAACTCGAACGCATCCCGTTTTTCGATCCGACACCGGATGTGATCAAGGTTGGCCGGAAACATCTTTACGACACGCACAAGAACTCCGGCCTGGGGCAGGCGTCATGCGCCGCGTGCCATGCCGATTCACGTCTGGACCGTCTGGCCTGGGATCTCGGCGATCCGTCCGGTGACATGAAAGTGTTCAATCAGAATTGCAACAACGGCGTAGGCGGTGGATGCGAGGACTGGCATCCGATGAAAGGACCGATGACAACCCAGACTTTGCAGGACATCATTGGCAAGGAACCGCACCATTGGCGTGGAGACCGCAACGGCATCGAGGAATTCAACGGCGCGTTCGAGTCTTTGCTCGGGGACGATGCGATGCTGTCGCCCGGGGAGATGCAGGAGTTCGAGGATTTTCTGGCGACCATCACCTTCCCGCCCAATCCGTTCCGCAACTTCGACAATACGTTACCGAACAACCTGCCGTTGCCCGGCCATTTCACGCCTGGGCGGTTCGCTCCGCAGGGCTTGCCGCTCCCGGACGGCGACGCGGTCAACGGCCTGAGCCTCTATCGCAACGCGGGCCTGGACGGCGTCGACTGTGTCTCCTGTCACACACTCCCGACCGGAATTGGTTCGAACCTCACGCTGGTGGGACTGTCGTTCCAGCCGATCCCACCTGGACCCGACGGCGAATTGCATCACGGCCTCGTGTCGGTCGATGGTTCGACCAACATCAGCATCAAGACCCCCCAGTTGCGCAACCTGTACGACAAGGTCGGATTCGAGGCCACGCAGGCGTCCAATCTTGCAGGCTTCGGGTTTCTGCACGACGGTTCGGTCGATTCCATCGCCCGTTTCGTCTCCGAGCCAGTATTCAGTGTAGGCTCGGATCAGGACATCGCTGATCTTGTTGCGTTCATGCTCGCTTTCGCCGGTTCGGACTTGCCCACTGGCTCGGCAACCGATCCAACCGAACTCCCCGGACCGCCGAGCAGCGACTCGCACGCAGCGGTTGGCAAGCAGACCACACTGATCGATTCGGGCACCGCATCCGCCGCCCAACTGCAACTGATCTCCGATTTCATCGGCCTGGCCAACAGTGGCGCCGTCGGACTGGTGGTCAAGGGCGCCCAGGCCGGCGAACAGCGTGGGTACGTATACGCCGCGGGGAGCTTTCAGTCCGACCGCAGTGCCGAGAGTCTGACTCCAGCCATGCTGCAGTCGGCTGCCGCACCCGGGAGCGAGCTGACGTATACCGTCGTACCGACCGGATCAGCAGTTCGCATCGGTGTCGATCGCGATGGTGACGGGTTTTTCGATCGCGACGAACTGGACGGCTGCAGCGACCCGGCGGACGCCGCCAGTGTGCCACCTCAATGCGTCGGTGACTGCCGCACCTTCGCCGACTGCGCAGACGACAACGGCGACGGGATCCGCGATGACAATTGCACGTGGTGGGCGTGCGCCGCCGGCATGTGCGTCGATACGGCCATTGTGTTCGCCGACATGGGCGGCCAATTCGGTTCTTGCCCTCCTGACGGGACACCTGACGGCAATGATCGCTTCCACGCACTGAACTGTTTTTCCAACAGCGACCCCAACTCTCCGGGAACATATCCCTGCGAATCAGCCTCCCCCATGGCGCTCAATGTCGACGCCGGCGGCCCATTCGGCGACTGTGCGCCGGATGGTGTGTGCGACGGTAATGACGCGTTCCACGCGGTCAACGCATTTGGCGACGCCTCGCCGTGCAGCTGCCCACTCGATGGGCGTCCCGCGCCCGTCGTCGAACCGATCATCACCGAACACGCCCGACTGATTCTAAACAGCACGGCAGCCCGTGTGCGCGCCGGTCAGACCTTCGCCATCGACGTTTTCATCGACACCCCACTCAAGGATCTGCGCGGTTATCAAATCCATCTCGAAGCCCGGGGTGGCACGGCCGGAGCCGTCGAGTTGATCGACATCGTCATCGACCAGCGGTCAGGGTTCGGCACGACCGGAGGCACATGGTCCGCGTTCAACGTCGCCACGCACCAAATGGTCGCGGGTCGTGACGGTCCCGGCGTCACCACTCCGCAACGCGCCTACCTGGCGAGCTTTGTCTATCGTGCTGCCCCACAGGCCCGTGGAACATTCGTCTTCGATGTGCTCCACGACACGTCGAACCGTGCACATCGGACGTTCCTCTTCCCCACTCCGCATCACGGCGCGATCGCCATCGACAGCGTGCGCCCGACCCGAATCGAGATCATCGATACGCGACAAACAGTGAAGCGGCACTAAATAGGCTGACACGCTGTTCTCGGGCGCTACGGTCGGCTGATCACGATCGGCTCCATGACCCCATTCGAGATCGAAGTGTCGCGACCGCGACCGGTCTCGTTGGGGCGCGGTCACTGATGCGTTCGTGCGAGCGCGCAGCGCCACCGGGCCCGGGCACTCTTGCCCCTCCTCCCCCTGCGCCCACGTGTCCTGATCGCGTGGGTGCTATTCCATGATGGCTCCACGATATCAAGAACGCCGTACACCGTTGTCACGGAGAGCTACCGTGCAGACGCGAGGTCACGCTGCACTCGACGAGTCAGGACATGATCGCTGCCCACGGCATCTTCAAGAGCGTCGTGGCTCAGCCGGAGCTGTGACCACGCAGATTCAGTCTGGCCAGCCTGCAGCAAGCAGTTCCCGTAGTTCTGGCGGATCAACGCCGCACTCCGTGCCTGTAAGCCGACACTATCTGCGACCGACAACGCACGAATAAACAGCTCCACAGCCTCATCATGGTCACCGCGCCGGCACTTGACTTCCGCGCAGCTCGCCATGACCTGAGCCGTCAAGGGGTGCCGCTCGCTCACGTGCGAACAACATTGATCCAACAGATCTTGAAGTATCGCCTGAGCCTCGTCGAGCCGATCCTGCTGCACATAGAACCGTGCGAGATCGTGATGCACGCGGATGATGTTGATCACCGGCGCTTCTGGCTCCATATCGCGATACAATCGCGCGACCTGTGTCAGCAGTTGTTCAGTCTCTTCCTGGCCCTTCTGCTGTTCCATGAGGCTCTGGGCCAAACCGCGCAGCGCCCGAGCGACGTCATGATCTGCGCGCATGTCGAGTAACCCCAGCGTATGACGGTACTGCTGTTCGGCTTCAACCCAATGCCCTTTTCGATGGCTGATCACGGCGCGATACAGTTCAATATTCAGGGCACGATAGCGCAAATCTTCAGGTACATCGGGAGGCAACGCCGCGAGCGCAGCACTGATGACCTCGTCAGCCTCGTCAAGATCCTCGAGATCGAGCAGGTAGTCGACCAGCATACTGACAGATCGCAGGGTATCGTGATTTGCCATCCCAACGTGCTGACGACGGACCTGCAGCGCCAGTCGCATCTGACGCGCCGCCCCCTCTGAGTCGCCGATCTTGCCATGATGAGCGCGCATAGCCCTCGAAGACGGCAGCAACCATCAGCGGTCGATCGTCCATGTTGAATAGTGCCAGGTTTCCTGGATCCTGAAACGACGCCGACGCGTTGTCCAGCACTTCGTGGAACAACACATCACGCCCGCGAGCATCTTCGGGGATACCCTGTTGGAACAGCGCTCCCAGGACGCCTTTCACTTCATTGATACTCCGCCGCTCGTTGACTTCGGCCCGCCAGGCCCGCCACGATGCGCCACCGAGGCCACATAGCAGCAAGACGATGGCTGCAGCCGAAAGAGAAGCCAGACGATGACGGCGGAAGAACTTGGCCGTCCGGTAGGACAACGACGGCGGCCGCGCCAGTAGCGGCTTCCCGTCCAGATAGCGCTCGATATCGCTGGCCAATTCACCGGCAGACTGGTACCGGTGTTCAGGATCCTTCTCCATCGCCTTCAGCAGCATCACATCGATATCACGATCAAGATCGCGATTGACGACATGTGGCCGACGGGGGTTCATCTCTTCGATGTAGCGCAGGGTTTCGGTCAGTCCCCCATCCGTCGGATAGGGCATTTCCCCGGTGAGCAAACGGTAGAGAATCACGCCCAGCGAATACACGTCGGTGCGCACGTCAACTGCGGCGGTCCAACCCAGTGCATGTTCCGGCGACATGTACGCGGGTGTTCCCATGACCTGGGCACCATCGAGCGTCAGCGTCAAATCTTGTTGGCCCTCTTCGCCATGCAGGATCTTACCCAGGCCAAAATCGAAGACGTGTGGTTCGCCGGCGGCGTCGACGATCATGTTGGATGGCTTGAGGTCACGGTGAATGATGCCCCGCTGGTGGGCGAAGTGCACCGCTCGACACACGGCGCACATCAACCGCAGGCGCTCTGCAATACACAGCGCGTGATCAACGACATAGGCGTCGGGCGGCTGACCTTCGATGAAGGGCATGACGAAGTAGTAGTGCCCCCCGGCACGACCGGCATCGTAGATGGGCACGATATTGGGATGGCGCAGGGCGATGAGCAGATCGATCTCGCGCTCGAAACGGGCCAGTGCTTTCCTGTTCGTGCCCGGACCGCTGTTGAGGACCTTGAGCGCGACCCGCTGCTGCGTACTGGTTTGCACTGCCCGGTAGACGGTGCTCAATCGCGTCCGGGCAACCTCGGTAATCGCCTCGTAACCGTCCAGTTCGAAAGCACTCGCATCACCCTGGGGACTGAAAACATGATGCGAGTCATTGTGCTCCATGCGAACCCCGAAACTAACATGGTACTGCACAACTCATTCTATCAACGCCTGCAACGCCACACCAGCTGACCCACCTGCTGGGCGCTGGGCCATGCGCCCCGCCCCGGAAGATCTCTGCGCCGAACATCCCCCGCTCTTCTACGGCGGCCTCCAATCCTGTATCTTGGACCGTGTGGAGGAAACCAGATGACCATTGCAGTATTCACCGCAGCCATACTCGCAACCCAAGCTCCCATGACGATTCTGCCGCCGGCTGACACGGGTGATCTATACGTCGGAAACTTCGCTGGCGACAACGTTCTGGTCTACGACGCAAGCGGTGGTTTTCTACGCAGCTTCACCAGTCCCGATCTCGATCAGCCCCGCGGCATCGCATTTGGACCGAACGAGGTCATCTATGTTGCCAGCCAATCGCAAAACGCTATACACATGTTCGACGTACAAGAGAACTTCCTGGGCTCGTTCAATGCGCCGGATGAACTCATCAGCCCGACCGGCATGGCCATTGGTCCCAATGACGAACTCTACGTCGGCAGCTTCAACAACGACCAGATCGTGGTCTTCGATCTCGCAGGCAATTTCCAACGCAGCTTCACAGGCGTCGGACTCAATGGGCCCAACTGCGTGATGTTCGATGCGAACGATGACATTTACGTATCCAGCGCCTTGTCGGCAGAAGTTCTCAAGTTCGACGCCGACGAGAACTATCTGTTCAGTTTCACTGCTTCAGGACTGTCCAGCCCGATGAGCATCGCGCGGCGCCCCGGTGCAATCGAGCGACTGTACGTGTCCAGCGGCGGCAACGATCGAATCTACGTGTTCGATACGGCCGGCAATTCCATGGTCCCCAGTTTCATTACGCATCCCGACCTCAGCGGTGCGCAGGGCGTTGCCCTCGATGACCAGGGCCACCTGTGGTCGTGTTCGTTCTTCGGCAACACCGTCGTCGAGTTCGACGACACCGACACCTATGTGCAAACCGTCACCACCGGCGGACTCGACACACCACGAAGCATGGCTTTTGCCCAATTCGACAGCGGGCCGGTCCCCACCATGTCCGCCTGTGGAATGGGCATGATGACCGCCATGCTGCTATCTGCCGCGGCAATGACCATTGCCCGCCGCCGGCGCGAATGACCCCTTCCGATAATATGCCGGCCCTCCTCTGTAGGCCGCGTGGGCCACGCACGCCGCCGCACTGGTTCGTATGCTTGTTCAGCACGCTGCGACGGATGACGCGCAGCCACGCCGATAGGAGAACGAGGATGAACCTGACGGAACTCACGGACCAACAGCGCGCCGCATTGACCACAGAGCAGATTCAGAAGCTCGATCCAGGTGAGTTTCGCCATTTGACACCAGCCCAGGTGGTCCACTTGACCCCGCAACAAATCGCTGCGATACCCGATATCGATACGTTCAATGCGATGTCCTACTACACGCGGATGGCTCTTCTTCCCGCGCAGATTGCGGCCTTGCCCGAACACCTGACCGGCATCGTGTTCGTTGGGAGCCACGCGGATGATCGCATCATCGGAAACCGCAACGTCAATCGCATCATGGGCGGACCTGGTGATGACATGATCCGCGGATGCGGCGGCACGGATTACATCGACGGTGGACCAGGCGATGATATCATCGAGGCCGGCGATGGACGTGACACCATTCTCAGTGGGGGCGGCAGTGACATGATTCAAAGCGGGGGTGGCGCGGATACGATCGTAATCGATACCGCCACCGCCGACGACCTCGTCACTGTGGACGGGGGCAAGGGCGTCAACACGCTTGACGTCAGCGCATTCGCCGATTGCCCCATGACCGACACGGGCCGGACCCTGACGATCGAACTCGCAGACGGCGCCTCATTCTCGATCAATTACACCAACATCGCGCGGATCATTCATCGCTCTTGAAATCGAGCGCTGCCGAATTGATGCAGTAGCGCAACCCTGTCGGGTTGGGGCCGTCTTCGAATACATGCCCCAGATGGGCACCGCACTGCGCGCACATGGCCTCGGTCCGGACCATCCCCAGACTGCTGTCGGCCTCTGTCTTGACCCCGTTCTCCGAGGATGGGGCGTAAAAGCTCGGCCACCCGCTGCCTGAGTCGTACTTGGTCCCCGAGGCGAACAAGTCGGCCCCACAGCACACGCAGGCATAGGTCCCGTCAGCCTTGTGATCCCAGTACTTCCCGGTAAACGCCCGTTCCGTGCCCTTTTCGCGCGTGACGTGGTACTGCTCGGGCGTCAGCTTCTCACGATACGTCGCATCGTCAGCCATTCGTCGACCTCCTTGGGTTAGGACCTGATTATAATTGGTTTGGCGGGATCGGGGGTACAATGGGCGGACAGAATCGAGATGCCGTTGTCAGACTCGGCAGCATCCAAGTCCACGTGAATCGCGCATGAGCAGTTTGACCATCATCCACGGCCCGATGTTCGCGGGCAAGACGACCCGTTTGATCGCGCACCTCATGCGCGCCAAGGCTGCAGGCCAACAGATCCGAGCGTTCAAGCATGCCCGCGACCAGCGCTACCACCAGACCCATCTTGCGACCCACGACGGCACGCGACTGGCGGCCCTGGCGGTCGACGATCCGGCACGCATTACCGAAGACGTGTGGACCGGCAGCACCGTCGGTATCGACGAGATCCACTTCTTCGGCGACGCCATCGTGCAAACGGTCGACGACCTGTTGTCACGTGACTGCGCGATCATCGCCGCGGGCGTGAACACTGATGCTCATGGAAAACCGTTCGCGCCATTTCCCGCCCTGCTCCCGCGCGCCGACGACGTCATCTTGCTGGCCGCGCCGTGCGCCGTCTGCCAACGACCGGCCTACTTCACCCAGCGCATGATCAGCTCGACCGAGTTGTATGCCGTCGGTGGTTCGGGAGACTACGAAGCCCGCTGCGAAGAACACTTCATGCCACAGTCCCATCGCCGCTAGTAACGGATGGTGCTGCTGAGTCGCACAGTTGGAACGCGTCATCTTGCTCACAGGAGAGATGTCGCTTAAAACCCTTTTGCAATGAGAGCCCTTCTCGGTATCGCCAGCCTCATCCTGATCGCCTGGTTGCTGTCGACCGACCGCCGCCGATTTCCCGTTCGCATCATGGTCGGTGGATTGGCGCTCCAATGGCTGTTGGCCCTGGCCGTGCTCAAGACCGCCGCAGGACGGGCAGTCTTCGATTGGATCGGCGTTATCGTACAAGTCATTCTGCACGGCGCCGACGAGAGCGCCCAGTTCGTCTTTGGCCCGCTCGCAGGAAACCATCCTGACGTTGCCTGGCCGGCGATCGTTGGCATCAAGATCATGACCACGATCATCACGGTCGCCACCCTGTCGGCGGTTGGCTACCACTACGGCGTGCTGCAGCGCGTTGTTTCCGCGCTGGCAGCAGCCATGCGTCGAACCATGGCGCTGAGCGGCGCCGAGAGTCTGGCTGCTGCGGCCAACGTGTTCTTCGGGCAGACCGAGGCTCCGCTGCTGGTCAAACCCTACATCGTGCGGATGTCGCGATCCGAGTTGATGGCGTTGATGACCGGCGGGTTCGCCACCGCAGCGGCCGGCGTCATGGCGGTCTATGTCAGTATTCTCTCGGCCAACGACGCCTTGCTGAGGGTCAGTGTCACGCGACATATTCTCACGGCCGCATTGATGTCCGCGCCGGCCGCATTCGTCATCGCCAAGATCATGGTCCCGGTCGCGCCGGATAACGCCGGGTCAGAAGGCGATGACACCATGCCCCCGCGTGAGACCCACAACCTCGTCGACGCCCTGACGCATGGCGCGCCGGTCAGGGCATGAAGCTGGCCATCAACGTCCTGGCCATGCTGCTGGCCTTCATCGCCCTGATTGCAATCGTCGACAAGGGGCTGGTCTGGGTCGGGACGTGGGATGCGATGGCACGGGTGGTCGCAGCTCTCGGCATGGACGAACTGAACCTCGACAACCTGCTCGGCCTGATGTTTTCTCCGATCGCATGGTTACTGGGTGTCGACTGGAGTGAGTGCCGTCTGTTCGGCGGGCTGCTGGGCAAGGCCATGGCCACGAATGAAATCATCGCTTACGGAGATCTCGGTGAAATGATCCGTAGCGAAAAACTCTCCGAACGGTCCATGACCATGGCGACCTACTGCCTGTGCGGCTTCGCCAACCTCAGCTCGATCGGGATCCAGATCGGGGGGATCGGGATTCTCGCCCCTGAGCGCCGCCCCGACCTCATCGCCCTCGCCCCCCGCGCCATGCTCGGCGGCGCCATGGCCTGCTGGATGACCGGTGCAATCGCCGGGATGTTGATCTAGCCACGTTGACTGGATTCTGCCCGAGACGCACCCCAGGCGAATAACCGAGTTTCTCTTGCGCTGGGGCGTGTTCGGCCCGTCTTCACTGTAGATACGAGCGCCACGCACGGCTAGAATGAGATCGATGATTCGGCACAACGCCCGCCCCAGAAAGACCGTTGCGGATTACATGACACTGCCGGACGGCGTGCGCGTGGAGCTCATCGACGGTGAGTTCTTCTCGTTGTCTCCATCACCCAGACCACGGCACCAGCGCATCGCCGCGAACCTCTTTGTGGCCCTGCGCACATGGGTTGACGATCACCCCCTGGGGACCATATGGATCGCGCCGCTCGACGTCCATCTGCCAACCGGTGACATCGTCCAGCCCGATGTCATGTTCGTGTCCGACACGAACAGCCGCATCATCCAGGATTGGATCCGGGGCGCCCCGGATCTGGTCGTCGAAGTCCTATCACCGACCAACTCCGAACGGGATCGCATCGTCAAGCGTGACATATATGCCCACAGCGGCGTTGCCGAGTACTGGATCGTGGATGATTCGACGAAGACCATCGAAGTGTTGGTGCTGCATGGCGAGCAGTACCTGCCACACGGCTACTTCGAACTCTCGGATTCAATCGAATCCCGAGTCCTCCCTGGTCTGCGTCTGGCGCTTCGCCATGTCTTCAAATAAGCGTGACCGGGGGCAGCAGCCACCAGTGTCGTGGCACCCGATCGACTTGACGGCCGAAACGGTGGGCTGGACTTCGATCAATGCGGACGTAGAAACAATGGTTTCACGGACGAGCGATGAGTGCGAGTGCGAGTGCGAGTGCCGGCGACGGATAACGAGCGGCGAGTGACTATTCACTGCCCGCGCAACGCAGTGAGCGCCCGCTGCGCCGCCGGAAAATCGGGCTTGATCGTCAGCGCGATCTGGAGGTGTTCGATCGCTTGAGCGGTCTCGCCCATGCTGTGGAGCAGCTGGGCGTAGCGGAAGTGGACGGTCGACGGATTGGCCAGCGGTTTGCTCAAGGCCGACTCGAATTCCGCGACCGCATCGGCCGTGTCGCCCCGGGCGCCTAGAGTAAGTGCCAGCTGAAAATGTGCGTCGCCCGTCGGGCGCAGCCTCACGACGGTGCGAAACTGTTCAACGGCTTCGTCGAGACGACCCAGCTTGCGATACAGCGTGGCCAGTTTGTTGCGCACCTCAGCCTCGTACAAGGTTGGATTCTCCAGCGTCTCGAGGTAGATCGCTTCGGCTTCGGTATACGCCTCGCGCATGGCCAGAGCCTGGGCCAGACCGAAACGGGCTTGCACGAATCCGGGTTGAATCGCAATGGCGGCGCGGTAGTGCTCGATGGCTTCATCTTCACGGCCCTGCTGCATGAGCAGATTCCCGAGGTTGCTGTGGGCGGCAACGTAGCCCGCTTCGCGTTTCAAAGCTTCGTTGTAGTTCAGGATGGCCAGGTCGATATCCGGCAGGTAATCGTGGTAGATCAGGCCAAGGTTGAGATAGGCCTCGGGGTTCTCGGGTTCGATTTCGAGTGAGCGCAAATAACCGCTCACTGCGAGCTCGAACATGCCGCGCACCGGAGCCATGCACTCGGTGGGTGGTCGACCTTCCGCCCGACATGCCTTGAAGCTGGCTTCTGCCGCCCGGTAATTGGATTCGGCCACCCCACGGTGGCCACGCGGATTGTCCGGACGCTTTTCGACGACGTCCTGCCACACGCTGAGTTCGGTTGCGTAAATCGTGTTGCGTTGAACGGTGGCAACACCGAGTACAATCGTGAGGATCGCCACGAGCGCGATCCGTGCGGGCCGCGCCAGATTCAGGGACCGCTGAAGCAGTACGAGCACGATGATGATGACTGCCAGCAATGGAATATACATGCGATGCTCGCCGCAGCGCTCCCCGCCATTTGGAATCAGGCAGGTCGGGGCGAGAATGAACCACCCGATGAGCCACGGCACGGTCCACAGTGCGTTGCGTAACCAGGCGTAGCCGATGACGACGGCCAGAGCCACCAGCACAGCGATCTGCCACCACACCGCGCCAACCGACAGCGGGTTGGGCCACTCGTAGTAATCGAGTACCAGCCCGCTTGGCCACACGGCCAGACGCAGATAGTGCACAACCGCAGCGGCCTGCACGAGAAGGTAACGTCCGAAAGGCAGCCCCTCGACATTGAAGCCGACGTTGTCGTGACGCACGCCTGACCATCGCGACAGCGCCAGGCCGATACATACGGCGGCGAACATGCCGAGATACACGCCCCAGCGCTTGCGTAAGGCTTCGGCAAACGACCCGGCAAGGGCCGCCCGATCGATGAGCAACATGGCCAGGGGCACCGACACCATGTTCTCCTTGCACCCCATCCCGACGACACACAAGACGATCGCAAGCGCATACCACAACCACTGGCCCGATTGGGCTCCGCGTGTCCCGCAGTACAGCGCGAGAATATAACACAAGCCCATCATGGCTTCGGTGCGATAGATCACGTGGTTCAGCGCGTCGGTATTGAGCGGATGCACGACCCACAGCAGCGCCACCGCCAGTGGGAGCCACGTGGCGTAGGCGGGCGCGGCCGATTGCAGAATCAGCCGTAACAGGGCACAAATCCCCAGGGCGGCCAGGATGTGAACGGCAACATTCACGATGTGGTAACCGGTCGTCGACAGGCCACCACACGCGTAGTTCAGGGCAAGCGTCAAACCAACGACCGGTCGGCCGGTCACGCTCGAAGTCGTCGTGGTCGTCAACGGAACGCTAAGCGGCCACAGCGTGCGAATACTGGGGTTGTCTTTGATCGCATCGTTGTCGTCGAAGACAAATACGCCGTCGAGACTGTTGGCATACACGACCACACCCGCCAACGTAATCAGGGCCACGCTGAGCAGAGTCGCGCGGCGGGACAAAATGCGGGGAGCTGTCGCAATTGGGTTGGCCATTGTGGACGGCATTATACGCGGCGAACCGGGCGTAGCGATCAGCGGACGCCTACCGGAGGGCCAGGATGATCTGAGCCATGGCTTCGCCCATGCGTTCGGCGCCGGCGGCCGAAGGATGGAGGCAGTCGGCATAATTGCGCGCATCCGCCCCCAGCGGATCGACGACCTCGAGATCGATCACCCGGGCACCGGCACGGTCCGCCTGGGCACGCAGCATGACATTCAATTCGGCAACGTAACGCTGCGCGCGGACGGCGTCAGTACCGCTCAAGCGTGCCCCTCCGAATGCCAGGCAAGGCAGGTCGCGTGCCGGAAGCGGTGGATAGGTCACGACCCATACCGCCACTCCAGCGTCCGCCGCGTGATCGAGCGCTTCAGCAATGTCAATGCTCACGGCGTCGAGGACAGCTGCCAGCTCGCCGGCAATGCCATCGGCCGGATCATCGAGATTGCGTGTGAGGTCGGGATCGGCCTCCGCCACGAAATCGACGATGTCGGCACCACCGAGAAAGAAGATCAATGAATGAAGGTTGGGGTAAGTCGCGATGAGTGCTCGCACGCTCTCGGCTCCCCCCTTCGCGGGCCGGCCACCGCGGCCATCGACGATCAGGGCGGCAGGCTCGAGGTTCAGCTCGCTCATCAATCGAGCCGGGTAGGTCGACGACGTCCCGGTGCCGGTCAGCGAATCGCCAACGATGCCCCACTCGGCTGCAGCCGGGTTGCCGCAACCAGTGGACAGGCAAGTGAGAACGAGGGTAGCGATGATCGATGAACTACGAGCCGGATGGTGATGTCTTCTTGTCATGTTTGATGTACGCTTGCACGGCAAGTATTCCAATGACGGTCAACAGAACGACGAGCACGAGCAGCATCCAGCCCAACGGTACCAGTAAACCGAACCGTCCACCGGCACCCAGCAGCCAGTCCAGATTCGACATCAGTGCCTCGGCCTCTGGACTTTTGTACCGCGCGTTCATGATGTACTTGCCAAATGCGCCGCCGCCTGATGCATAGTAGCCCACGGCCCCGCCGCCGATGGCGATGAAGCCGATGGCGCCGCCGCCCATCGCCAGCAGCGCCAGCGCGCCGCCGCCCATGGTCATTCCGCCCATGGCCCAACCGCCGAAAGCGAACAAGCCGATGGCGCAGCCTCCGATACCAAAGATGCCGATTGAGAAGCCGCCCAGCGCAACGCCGCCGATGGCCATTCCGCCGATCGCCAGGACGCCGATGGCCTGATCGCCGAGAGCGATGAACCCTTTGGCCTTACCCCGCGCGCCCTCTTCACCTGGACCGAACGCGACCGCGATGAGCGGCAGCCCGAACAGAGTGATTGGGGACTTATAGCGCCGTGTCCCCATTTGAGCCGGGTTAAGGCCCTTGCGTACGAGCACGTCCACGAAGGCGCCACCACATTCGGGGCACTTCGACGACTCGCGCAACCCTGCCAGGTTGTAGCCGCACGCGCGACAGTACGGGTCGTCGATTCGGGCATCTTTCGGCGCTGCGATCATGAAAGCAGTATAACCGGTTTGGCGGAGCGTTCGACCGGGCTTGCATCGGAATGAAATCGGTGCGCTTCAACCTTGCTCGCCTCGCCACTTCTCCGCATGATATCTGCTGACTCGGCAGGACCATGAAACCGAGCCTCACGAAAAGGAGCTGCCGTTGCCCTTCCGACTGGCCCGCAACGTCCGAACACTGCACCGCATCCGCATGATCGCCCAGGTGCTGACGAAACACGGCTTCGGCCATCTCGTCGAAATGATGGACCTGGGCCGCTTCGTTCCGTTGTGGCGTCGCTCTCATCCCAAGCCGGACACCGCCGACGAAGCGTCGAACGTCGGACAACGTCTTGTCAGCGTGGCCACCGAACTGGGCCCGACTTACGTCAAACTGGGCCAGATGCTGTCCACGCGTCCCGACCTGCTGCCGCCGGAGGTCCTCGCCAGCCTGCAGCAGCTGCAGGACAACGTCGCCCCGTTCGCCAGTTCGGAGGCTCGGGCAATCGTCGAACGCGACCTGGGACTCCCGGTGGACGAAGCGTTTGCCGTCTTCGAGAACCAGGCGTTTGCCTCGGGATCCATCGCCCAGGTCCACCGCGCCGAAACCCGCCAGGGCCGCCCCGTCGTGGTGAAAGTCCGGCGGCCCGGCATCGACGCGATCATCCGTGACGACATGCACATCCTGGGGGCGCTGGCAGAAGCCCTCGAAACCTACGTACCTGAACTGAAGCCGTACCGCCCGACCCAGATCATCGAGGAGTTCTCGCGAAACATCACGTGGGAACTCGACTTCGTCCATGAAGCCTCGGCAACCGCCCGGTTCCGCGAGGATTTCCTGGATGACAAGCGGATCCGTGTCCCCATCATCTACTGGGATCTCACCGGACCGGAAGTGTTGACGCAGGAGTATCTGACCGGTGAATCGCTGCATACTATCCTGGCCACACGTTCAACGGGCATCGATCGGCACACACTGGCCGAGAACCTGGCTGCGATATTCCTGCGGCAGTACTTCGAGACGGGCCTGTTCCACGCCGATCCACATCCCGGCAATATGCTCATCACCCCACCGGCAATCGTCGGTCTGATCGATTTCGGCATGATTGGCCAGGTCAGCGAAGAAACGATGACCCAACTCATGGTCGCGCTGGTCGGGGCGGTCAACCGTCAGGTCGACTGGGTGGTCGACGTGCTGGCCGAGCTGGGTAGCGTCGGCACCTCCGCCGACCTCGATCAACTGCGTCGCGACATGAAGATCCTGCTGGACAAGTACCATGGCCTGCCGCTGCGCCGCCTCGATCTACCCACGATCTTCCACGAAATCACCGACCTCGTTCGTCGCCATGACATCGTTCTGCCGTCTGATTTCGTCCTTCTGGCCAAGAGCTTGACGATGACCGCCGGGACCGTCCTGAGGCTCGATCCGGAGTTCGACCTCGTGGCTCTGCTGCAGCCGCGGCTCAAGAAACTGATCATGCGGCGGTTCTCACCCGGACAGCTCGGACGCACGATGGCCTTCTCGATGTGGCACGTTGGCAATATCCTCAAGAATGCACCGGCACAGCTGCGCCAGGCCATTCGCCACATGACTCGCGGTCAATGGCAGATCAACATTCAACACCAGAATCTTGACCGTCTGTCCCGTGAGCTCGATCGGTCGAGCAACCGCCTGTCGATCGCTCTGATCATCGCCGCCACCGTCATCGGCAGCTCCATGATGTTGGCTTCCGATTCAACAAGAACAGTGCTGGGCATTGACTTAAATACGCTCGGAGTGGCTGGATACCTCTTCTCAGGGGCGCTGGGGATGGGGTTGGTGTGGGCGATTTTTCGAAGCGGGCGGCTGTATTGAACTGCAATTCGGGCGGCCCGCGGGCTTACAAACATAATTCATTACCAAACAAAGACTTGCGACTGAGGGTGACGCGTCTCGTGGCGTGGAACACCATTGAATGCGCTGTTACACGCGGCCACCCCAAGACGGAAACCCAAGAGGCCATTTGCCTTTGGTCTACCGCCGCCCTATACATGATATGGAAGCTGTCGTGTCCCCTTTCATGGCCCTGGGAATCAACTGTTGGTTCCCAGGGTTATTTTTTGTACAAGACCCCATTGGCCATCCATCTGCACGTCCCCAGGGGCAGCACAAAAGCGCTGTCAACAGTCCCGCAGGCCCTTTGACACGCAAGAATAAGTGACTATACTCACGGACTTTCAGGTAGATCCGATTGACGCATTCGAAGTCGTCCGGGGAATCTATCGATTCGTCCATGGACCCCTTTTTTGATCGGCCACTTCCGACCAAACTCCAACGGGCGAGGATTGCTGCTGTAGCTCAGTTGGTAGAGCGCGTCCTTGGTAAGGACGAGGTCAGGGGTCCGAGTCCCCTCAGCAGCTTTACCAGTCGATATCGCCAACCTCGCGAGGTTGGTTACTGTTGTTTCTTGTTGTTTGATTAATCACACACGCACGCCCAATCTCGTTGGCGTGTCAGGTATTGGAAACGAAAGCGGCGTCTCGGCACAAACCCGGACGTCGGCGGAGTGGAGGACCCCATGGCTAAGGGCACTTTCGAACGGACCAAACCGCACGTGAACGTTGGCACCATTGGCCACGTTGACCATGGGAAGACAACGCTCACTGCGGCTATCAAGTCAGTTCTCGCCGAGAAATTCGGTGGAGAAAAAATCAGTTACGACCAGGTCGCCAAGGCATCCGAGAGCGAAGGCCGTCGTGATGCGACGAAGATTCTGACGATTGCAACCTCGCACGTCGAGTACGAAACGGACAAGCGACACTACGCACACGTCGACTGCCCGGGTCACGCCGACTACGTCAAGAACATGATTACCGGGGCCGCCCAGATGGACGGCGCCATTCTGGTCGTTTCGTCCGTCGATGGACCGATGCCCCAGACGCGCGAGCACATCCTGCTCGCCCGTCAGGTCAACGTGCCGGCGATCGTCGTTTTTCTGAACAAGATCGACCTCGTCGATGATCCCGAGCTGCTCGACCTCGTCGAGATGGAAGTTCGCGAGCTGCTCAGCAAGTACGACTTCCCGGGTGACGACATCGCGGTCATCCGTGGCGTCGCGATCAATGCCCTCAACAATCCCACTGACGAAGCCGCCGCGGCGCCGATCCTCGAACTCATGGAAGCCGTCGATGCGTCGATCCCCGAGCCGGACGCGCGACGTCGATCAGGCCTTCCTGATGTCGGTCGAAGACGTCTTCAGCATCAAGGGTCGCGGCACCGTTGCCACCGTTCGTATCGAGCGTGTCAAGGTCAACGTCGGTGAAGAGGTCGAGATCGTCGGCCTCGCTCCGCAGAACCGCGAAGACAACCGTCACCGGCGTCGAGATGTTCAACAAGACGCTCGATGAGGGCATGGCCGGCGACAACGTCGGTTGCCTGCTCCGTGGTGTGAGAAAGGACGAAATCGAGCGCGTGGCCAGGTGCTGGCCAAGCCGGGCACCATCACGCCGCACACCAAGTTCGAGGCCCAGGTCTACGTGCTGACCAAGGAGGAAGGTGGACGTCATACGCCGTTCTTCTCGGGTTACCGTCCCCAGTTCTACTTCCGCACGACCGATGTGACCGGGTCGTTGAAGCTCGCCGGCGGCGCCGAAATGTGCATGCCGGGTGACAACATCGAGATCACCGTCGAACTCGGCAAACCCATCGCCATGCAGGAAGGCCTTCGCTTCGCGATTCGCGAAGGCGGCCGTACTGTCGGCTCGGGCGTCGTGGTCAAGGTCACCAAGTAAGTAGAAAGGCGGGTGCCGCCCTTGCGGCCCCTGAATCGTCATGGCAAAGGCTGCGAAACGCGAGTATGTCTGGTTGCAGTGTACTGACTGCAAGGGTCTGAATTATCGCACCGAGGTCAACGTTCAGGGCGGCGTGCCCAAGCTCGAACTCAAGAAGTTCTGCCCGCGCGAGCGGAAGCGGACGGTGCATAAGATCAAGAGGAAGTAGCCGCCGCGGTGAGCCATTGGCTCATCTCCGGTGCGAAGGAGCGTAGCTCAATTGGCAGAGCACCGGTTTCCAAAACCGGCGGTTGGGGGTTCGAGTCCCTCCGCTCCTGTCGATCTATTCACCACTCTGGCGGAAGAGCGTAAACCGACATGGCCAAGAATAAGAAAAGCCGAAAGCGTACAGAAGGCAGCACTGCTGCACCAAGCACCGACACCGGTAGCGACCAGCCTCAGGCGACGACGGGTGGTGCGGTATCGATGAGCGCCCCCGAAAGCGGGTTCTCCAACGCCTCGGCGAGCCTGTTCAGCGTCTACAAACCGGGGCAGGGGTACTACACCCGTCTGGGCACCGGGATTTCCGCCGGCGTCATCTCTGCATTCGGCGCCCATTGGGCCTACGGTCTGATGACTTCGTATGGCCCGGCCGTGCAGATGGGCATTCCAGCCATCATTCTGGCCCTGTGTGGTGTCGGAATCTGGTGGGTGTGTGTTTCCGGACAGAAAACGAACGATTTCTTCATTGCCACCGAGGGGGAGATGAAGAAGGTCAGCTGGTCGACCCGCCGTGAGATCATCGGATCTACCAAGGTCGTCCTGCTGTTCACGCTCATGATCGCAACCCTGTTGTTCGTCGTGGACATTCTGTTCATGTTGTTCTTCAGTGCGATCGGTGTGCTCGAAATCGACCTCAAAGACATCCTCGGATTCTAAACGTCATGGTCGACGAACATTTGGATCTCAAGCAGCAGGGCAACGACCCAACGGAACTGAACAGTTCCCAGGATCAGGATCCTGCGGCTGACGTTCCGGCTTCAGACGCACCCGCGCCCACCGGTCATGAACCCAAAGTGGATGTGCCCGTCGAGCCGGATGTAGACAAAACAGTTGAGCCCGCGATCACCTCGGCCGATCCCCTCTTTCAGGATGGGATGGACTGGTATGTACTGCGGGTTGCGTCGAACAAGGAAGAACAGGTTCGGGCCACGCTTGAACGCAAGGTCAAGATCGAAGGTCTCGATGACAAGATCGGCCGTGTTCTGGTCCCGACGCTCAAAGAAAAAAGAATGCGTGGCGGACAGGCTCGCGTGTACGAACGCAAGCTCTATCCCGGATACGTATTCGTTGAAATGGCCACCGAACAGGATGGCCGCATACCCGATGACGTGTGGTTCCTCATCAAAGAGACCACGGGTGTCGGTGATTTCATTGGCTCGGAAGGCAAGCCGGTCAAGATGGCCCCGCACGACGTTGAGTCGATGCTCGCAGCTTCTCAGAAGCCAGACGAGCAGCCGGGGCTCAGCGGCCTCAACTTCCAGATCGGCGACACCGTCAAGGTCACCGAGGGAAGCTTTGAGAACTTCGAAGGCCACATCGACGGCATAGATGAGCACCGTGGCATGGTCACCGTGTTGCTCACGATCTTCGGTCGGTCCACTCCGGTCGAGGTCGAATACTGGCAGTTGGAAAAAACTTCCTGACCCGCGAGCCGCACACCTTGCGGCTGTCGACGTGGCGGGGATCCCTAACTAGCGTGAGGCATCGAGAGAATCATGGCCAAGGAAGTTGTCGCCCAAATCAAGATTCAGGCTCCCGGCGGACAGGCGACGCCTGCCCCGCCAATTGGTCCGGCACTCGGTCAGCACGGGGTCAACATCGGTCAGTTCGTCCAGCAGTTCAACGCCCAGACGGGTAACCTCAATGGCATGGTCGTGCCGGTGGTTATCGATGTTTATGGCGATAAGAGCTTTACGTTCTCGGTCAAGAGCCCACCCGCGGCCGTGTTGCTCAAGGCTGCAGCCCAGATCGAAAAGGGCAGCGGCGTCCCGAACCGCGACAAGGTCGGTACGGTGACCTATCAGGACTGCAAGGACATCGCTGAACGCAAGATGGCCGACCTCAATGCTCACGACCTCGATCAGGCCGCCCGGATCATCATGGGAACGGCCCGCTCGATGGGCATTACGGTCTCCGACTAAGCGACGTCCTCCCGTTCGTCGAATACGCCGGGCCCCTGCGGCCTGGTGTTGACATACGCGATTCCCGCTCACGTGCCGTATCCGGCGGGCGTCGCTTGATCAATCCTAAACGGCACGGGGCCACACCACGGGTCCAGAACAACAGTGGGAGGTATGCACAATGCCGAAACGCAGTGTTCGTTATCAAGGCCAGGAATCAAAGCGTGGCGATGCCAAGATTGCCGTCCCGCTGGACGAGGCCATCTCGCGAGTCCAGGAGATGGCCAGGGTCTCGTCGGATCGCTCGTACAAGGGCGGCCGCAAACGCAAAGGTTTCGATCAAACCGTCGAACTGGTCGTTCACCTCGGAATCGATCCCAAGCAGGCTGACCAGGCGCTGCGTGGTTCCATGTCGTTGCCCAAGGGCATTGGCAAGACTAAGGCAGTCATCGCCTTCTGCGAGGGCGAGCTGGCCGAGAAGGCCAAGGCAGCCGGCGCCGTCGAAGTGGGCGTCGAAGATCTCGTCGAGAAGATCAGCAAGGGCTGGATGGACTTCGATGTCGCCGTGGCCCACCCCTCGACCATGGGCAAGGTCGGCAAACTCGGCCGCACGCTCGGCCCGACCGGCAAAATGCCCAGCCCCAAGTCCGGCACGGTGACGCCTGACATTGAAACGGCGATCAAGGAGTTTGCTGCGGGCAAACTCGAATACCGTAATGATAACGGTGGGAACCTCCATCTGCCGGTGGGCAAAGCGAGCTTCTCCGCCGCGGACCTCAAGGAAAACATCGAGGCGTTTCTGGCCCACGTGCAGAAGATCAAGCCAAGCACCTCGAAGGGCACCTATCTCAAGAAGGTCAGCCTGAGTGGAACCATGACACCCGGGGTGGAGATCGCCGTCTAGCAGAACAATCCGGCTGAGACGCCAGCGTCGGCAGCTGATCTGGAGAACGATAATGAGTAAGCCTATCAAAGACCTGATGACCGATATCGTCCGCGAACGCTGTGGCGGGTTCGACAGCGCTTGCGTGGTCAATCTGAGTGGTCTCGATGCCATCAATGCGAACATCATGCGGGGTGAGCTGAAGAAGCAGAACATCCACATGCATGTCGTGAAGAACAGCATTGCCCGCCGCGCCCTGGCCGGCAGCCCCCTCGAATCGCTGGCCAACAGCCTCGACGGCCCGTGCGCCCTGGTCTACGGCGAACCTGCGGTGACCGACATCGCAAAGGAGCTCGCCAAATGGGCCAAGGAGCACAAGACCATCGAGCTCAAGCACGGCGTCATCGAAGGCGATCCTGACCTCCTGCTGGTCGAGGAGATGTCCAAGATGAAGGGCAAGACCGAGCTTCTCGGAGAAATCGGGATGCTCGTCAGCTCGCCGGGACGTTCGATCGCGGGTGCCCTGTGCGGACCTGCTGGCAAGATTGCCGGCTGCCTCAAGGCCCTGATCGAAAAGGCTGCCTGACGCCGATGGCGTTGGCTGCCCCTGTTGGAAACAAGACAAGAACTCAGTCGCAGATTGGGTCGTTCGTCGGCTTAAATGAGATCACCGGGATCTCGCCTATCAGACTGATTTCCGATGCGTACGAAAGAAGGATTAACTATGTCAGACACAGCTGAAGCAACCAAGGAATTCGCAGCCGAGATCACCGATCTGTGTGACAAGCTCGTCAATCTGAGCGTAAAGGACGCCCAGGCCGTCGTCGACTGCCTGAAGGATGTCCACGGTATTGAGCCGGCTGGTGGCGGCGCGGTCGTCATGGCCGGGCCCGCAGCGGGCGGTGAAGCCGAGGCTGAAAAGGATTCGTTCGACGTCATCCTGGCCGGTGCCGGCGACAAGAAGATCGCCGTCATCAAGGTCGTACGTGCTGCCACGGGCCTGGGCCTGAAGGAAGCCAAGGAACTGGTCGACAGTGCCCCGAAGGCCGTCAAGGAAGGCATCTCCAAGGACGAGGCCGAGAAACTCAAGGGCGAGCTGGAAGAAGCCGGCGGTGCCGTCGAACTCAAGTAGTCGAGCACGCGTCGCGATCCATGTCCGGGCACGGTCCGGGCGATTCCAGGGGGACCTTGCCCTTGGAACCATACAGTGTAGGTACTAGAATTAACCGGCGAGATGTCGAATCCGCCGTCCGGCAACGTCCGGCGGATTCCATCTTTGCCGATTCGGATCTCGGGATTGCCTGAGTCTCCGACCCGTCAACGCAGGGCGGGATTTTGCGAGCGACGTTGGGACCGCTCGGAAAACGGATGGCCCTGCTTGACTGTTTGTGTCCCCGGCGTGGCGTACCCCGCCCTCTAGCAAGATCACGCGGACCGAGGTGGCTGATTGCCGCTGTGGTATCACGCAAAGCATCCTGCGCCGGAATGGGCGCTCGGCGTACGCGCCGGATTTCTCACCCGATTGGACCCGACTCCCCATTCAACGGTCGAGCCATTTCACGGCGGCAGGTGTGCCGTGTGTGGGTCGTGTTAGACAAACGGTCGTCGCCCGATGGCGGCAATTGAACCCCCGAGCGAAACTGTCGCGAGGTTCCTGATTGATGATCAAGCAAGTTCGGAATTTCAGTAAACGTGGGGACGGGCTGCCAACGCCCAACCTCATTGATATCCAGGTCCTGTCCTATGGCCGCTTTCTGCAGTCGGAAGCAGCACCGAAGGAACGCAAAGTGGAGGGGCTCGAGGCCCTTCTTCAGGAAGTGTTCCCCATCGAGAGCTACGACGGCAACATGCGTCTGGACTATCTGGACTACGAGTTGGGCAAGCCGCGGTACACGCCGGACGAATGCCGTGAGCTGCGGCTGACCTATGGCATGCCGTTCAGGATCCACGTGCGGCTGCTGCGCAAAGACAAGGACGAGATCCACGAGGACCTCATCTACCTGGGTGAGATGCCCATCATGATCGGCGGCGGCGAGTTCATCATCAACGGTGCCGAACGTGTCATCGTTTCTCAGCTGCATCGCTCCCCCGGTGTCGACTTCGTCAAGGAGCAGGCCGAGGGCGACCGCGCACTGCACGCCTGTCGCGTTATCCCGGAACGTGGCAGCTGGATCGAGATCAACGTCACCAAGAAGGACCTCCTGGCCGTACGCATCGACCAGTCGAGCAAGATCGCTGCAACCAGTTTTCTGCGAGCGATGTCCGACGACTACGGTACGGATGATGCGATCATCAAGGAATTCCACAAGACCAAAGTGGTCAAACCGGGCAGCCTCAAACCAGAGATGTATCTCGCCCAGACGATCATCAACGAGGAAACCGGCGAGGAACTGGTCCGTGCCGGCTGCCAGGTCGGCGACGCGGTCAGTGCTATCCAGGAACTCGGCATCAAGTCGGTCCATGTCATCGAGCGCGTGGGCGACCCGTTGATCCTGAACACCATCGCAGCCGACAGTGCCCGCTCGCACGAGGAAGCCCTGCTCAAGATCTATGGCCGGTTGCGTCCGGGTAACCCCCCGCAACTCGAAAAGGCACGCAAGCTGTTCAACGAGAAATTCTTCGACGAAAACCGCTACCGCCTTGGAAAGGTCGGCCGCTTCCGTATCAATCGTAAGTTCGAACAACATGTGCCCGAAGAAGAGATGACCCTCCGTGTCGAGGACATCGTCAATTCGTTGAAGTATCTCATGCAACTCCGCTCCGGTGATGCCAAGGTCGAAGTCGATGACATCGACCACCTGGGGAACCGGCGACTGCGGACCATCGATGAACTGGCAGGCGACGAGCTCCGTAAGGGCTTCCTCAAGCTTCGTCGGACCGTCCAGGAACGCATGAGCATCAAGGACCCGGACCAGATCGGCCGGATCGCCGAACTGGTCAATTCCAAGTCCGTCAGCTCAGCGATCGAGTTCTTCTTCGGCCGCGGCGAATTGTCACAGGTCGTCGACCAGACCAACCCGCTGAGCCAGTTGACGCACGAACGACGTCTATCCGCCCTCGGCCCGGGTGGCCTCAACCGTAAGCGCGCCGGCTTCGAGGTTCGCGATGTGCACATTTCGCACTACGGCCGCATCTGCCCGATCGAGTCACCGGAAGGAACGAACATTGGTCTGATCGCGTCACTCAGTCTGTATTCGCGCATTGACGAATACGGCTTCCTGATCACGCCGTATCGCGAGATCAAGAACGGCAAGCTGACCGGCAAGATCAGTTTCCTGCGCGCCGACGAAGAAATGCGACTGACACTCGCCCCGCCGGATTCGCTGGCGATCGAGAACGGCCACATTGATGAAGAACACACGTGGCCCGCGGCCGGCGGCGAACTCCAGCAAGTGGACAAAGGGAACGTCACGACTACGTCGACATTTCGCCGAAGCAGATGGTCGGCGTGTCGGCGGCGTTGATCCCATTCCTCGAGCACGACGATGCGAACCGGGCGCTGATGGGTTCGAACATGCAACGTCAAGGCGTGCCACTGTTGCGGACCGACCCACCGCTGGTCGGCACCGGCATGGAGCGCATCGTCGCCGAGAACAGCGGCATGCTGATCAAGGCCCGCAAGAACGGCACGGTGACCTACGTCGATGCCAAGCGCATCGTCATCGATGACACCGACGAGTACATTCTGCGGAAATTCCAGGGACTCAACGAGAGGACCTGCCTCAATCAAAAGCCGATCATCAAACCAGGTGAAACGGTCACCGAAGGCCAGATCATCGCCGATGGTCCGGCAACCACGCTGGGTGAACTCTCGCTGGGCCGCAACGTGCTCGTCGCATTCATGACCTACGATGGCTATAACTTCGAGGATGCTATCCTGGTCAGCCAGCGCCTGGTCAAGGATGACGTTTACACCAGTATCCACATCGATGAATACGAGGTCGAGATCCGCGAAACCAAACTCGGTCGCGAAGAGTTCACCCGCGACATTCCCAACGTTTCGGAAAAGGCTCTGCGGAACCTCGACGAGCACGGCGTGGCCCGCATCGGGACCCGCGTCGGACCAGGTGACATCCTCGTCGGCAAGGTCAGCCCGAAATCAAAAAGCGAACTGACCCCCGAAGAAAAGCTGTTGCACGCGATCTTCGGCCGAGCTGGTGAAGACGTAAAGAACGACTCACTCGAGTTGCCATCCGGCGAAGAGGGCATCGTCATCGGTGCAAAACGCTTCAGTCGTCGGATGCACATGAGCGACGATCAGAAAAAGCAGCTCAACAAACAAATCGAAGAGTTCAAGACCAGCTGCGACGACAAGATCATTGAGATCTTCCGCAACATGTGCGCTGAAGGTGAACGCAAGGTCGATGAGGAACTGATCGATCCTGAAACGCGTCAGCGTGTCGGTCGTAGCGATATTCGTGACGTCATCATTGAACAGGTCGAGAAGCTCACCGAATTCATCACGAGCCGGGCCATGCCGTGGGTCAAATCGGCCGATAACCGCAAGACGCTGATTGATGTGGTCGACAAGTACTGGCCACTCATCAAGGAAAACATGGAAGAACGCGACCGCAAGGTTGCGCAAATGAAACGCGGCGATGAGCTGCCCTCTGGTGTTCTCGAAATGGTCAAGGTCTACGTCGCGACCAAGCGTCAGCTGTCCGTCGGCGACAAGATGGCGGGCCGTCACGGCAACAAGGGTGTCATTGCCCGTATCCTTCCTGAGGAGGACATGCCGTTCCTCGAGGACGGTACCCCGATCGAGATCGTGTTGAACCCGCTGGGCGTGCCGTCACGTATGAACGTCGGCCAGATTCTTGAAACCCACCTGGGGTGGGCCGCTGCGGTTCTGGGCTTCAAGGCTCAGACACCAGTCTTCGACGGTGCTAACGAAAAGGAAATCCGTGAGACCATCGAAGAAGCGAACGCTCATGTGCGCAACCGTCGGGAAGACGTCGAGACTGTGCGTGCCGCTGGATTGACACATGAGATCCTGGCTGAGATGCCACACTTCGGCAAGATGACGCTGTACGACGGCCGAACCGGCGATTCACTCGATCAGGAAGTGACCGTCGGCTACATCTACATGTTGAAGCTGCATCACTTGGTGGACGACAAGATCCACGCCCGTTCGACGGGCCCATACAGTCTCATTACGCAGCAGCCACTCGGTGGCAAGGCCCGCACTGGTGGTCAGCGTTTCGGCGAGATGGAAGTGTGGGGCCTGGAGGCCTACGGCGCTGCTTACGTCCTTCAGGAATTGCTGACGGTCAAGAGCGATGACGTCGAGGGGCGGACCAAGATTTACGAATCGATGGTCAAAGGAACCAATACACTCGAAGCAGGCACACCGGTCTCATTCGATGTGCTGTGCAACGAGATCAAAGGGCTGGGCATGAATATCCAGCTCGAGAAGAAACGTGTCGGTGGTTCAATCTAGCATCTGAGGACACTGACCATGAGTGCGATCGAATACGATGTGGTCGACCACATTGACACCAGTGAGTTACACGAGTTCTACAACAGGCAGAACTCGACGACTCAGGCCGACGGCACGAAGCTGGCGCGCATGCTGCAGAACAGCCACTGCTTCGTGACGGCCCGGGAAAACGGCAAACTCATCGGCGTCGGTCGCGGTGTCACCGATGGTGTGATCGGCTACTTGACGGAATGTAAACTCGACAGTGACTACCAGGGCCCGGCAGCGATCACCCGCCAGGATGGTCGCATCGAGCACGATGAATACGGCATCGCCCGTGAAATCGCGCTCCGCGTGCTGCAGTCACTCGTCGGCTATGGCGTCGAACGCATCGACGTCACGGCGTACGGAACCGAAGTCGATTTCTGTGAGGAACTGGGTTTCAGACGCGTGCCGGGGCTGGTGCCCCTGCAATTGAATCCCAGCCGCGTCCCGGTAGGCAACTGACGGGGCGGACTTCGACCGCCTTATTGAGCAGACAAACTCGTGAGGGCTTTTTAGATAATGGGCGAAAACATTTACGATCGAATTAACGATTACGGCAGCGTGAAAATCATGCTCGCCTCCCCCAACGACATCCGCAGTTGGTCGTTCGGAGAGGTCAAGAAGCCGGAGACGATCAACTACCGTACGTACAGGCCCGAAAAGGACGGCCTGTTCTGCGAAAGGATCTTCGGTCCCGAGCGCGACTGGGAATGCGCATGTGGTAAGTACAAAGGTACGAAGCACAAGGGCATTATCTGCGATCGGTGCCAGGTCAAGGTCACGCATTCCCGTGTCCGCCGCAAGAGAATGGGGCATATCAACCTCGCTGCTCCAGTGGTGCACATCTGGTTCTTCAAATCGATGCCGTCACGCCTGGGCGCGCTGCTCGATATGAAGACCTCTGACCTCGAGAAGATCATCTACTTCCAGGACTACGTCGTCATCGATCCGGGTGACACGCCGCTCAAGCCGAAGCAGATGCTCACCGAAGAAGAGTTTCGCGCCGCCACTGACAAGTACGGCCATCGCTTCAAGGCAATGATGGGCGCCGAAGCGGTTCGCGAACTGTTGATGGCTCTGCAACTCGAATCGGCATCGGTCGACCTGCACGAGGGCATCGCCAAGACCAACAGCAAACAGAAGACCAAGGACCTGACCAAGCGTCTGCGGATCGTCGAAGCATTGCGCACTTCGGATAACCAGCCGGAGTGGATGGTCATGGAGGTCATCCCGGTGATCCCGCCGGATCTGCGTCCTCTGGTGCTGCTGGAAAGTGGTAACTTCGCCACGAGCGATCTCAACGACCTGTATCGCAGGATCATCAACCGTAATAACCGTCTGAAGAAACTGGTCGACCTCAACGCCCCAGAGGTCATCATCCGCAATGAAAAGCGGATGCTGCAGCAGGCCGTCGATGCGCTGTTCGACAACGGTCGTTGCCGCCGCCCGGTCCTCGGCTCGAGCAATCGCCCGCTGAAATCCCTGACCGACATGATCAAGGGCAAGCAGGGTCGTTTCCGCGAAAACCTGCTGGGCAAACGCGTCGATTACTCGGCCCGTTCGGTCGTCGTCGTCGGGCCCGACCTGCACCTCAATCAATGTGGACTGCCCAAGAAAATCGCTTTGGAACTGTACCAGCCGTTCATCATCCGCAAGCTCAAGGAGCGTGGCCTGGCCGATACCATCAAGTCGGCCAAGAAGATGCTCGAACGGCGCGACCAGGAAATCTGGGACATCCTCGAGGAAGTCATTTACCAGCACCCGGTCATGCTGAACCGCGCCCCGACGCTGCACCGCATGGGCATTCAGGCGTTCGAGCCGGTGCTGGTTGAAGGCAACGCGATCAAGATCCACCCGCTGGTCTGTCGTGGCTTCAACGCCGACTTCGACGGTGACCAGATGGCCGTGCACTTGCCGCTGTCCGTCGAAGCACAGGTCGAGGCACATGTACTGATGCTCTCGACGAACAACATCTTCGGACCGTCGAACGGCGCGCCGATCATGTCGCCATCGCAGGACATCGTGCTCGGCATCTATTACTTGACGTTCGAGAAATACGTCAAGGGCGACTACGACGAAAAGGACCTCAAGAGTTTTGCCGACCCGCATGAAGCTCTGCTGGCCTACGACCTCGGGCGCATCGATATTCATCAACCCATTCGCGTCCGACTTCGTCGTTCGCATATGGTCGAATCGCAAAAAGCAGCTCCCAAGCCGCTGCCCGAAAACGGCATCATCGTCACGACAATTGGACGACTGACCTTCAACGAAATCCTGCCCCACGAAATGCCGTTCTACAACTACGCCCTGACACAAAAGGGTGCAGCCCGCGTGATTGCGGATTCGCACACCCAGCTTGGCCGGTCCGTAACCATCGACCTGCTCGATCGCATCAAGGACATGGGTTTCCGCCGCAGTACGCTGGCTGGCCTGTCCTTCGGCGTGAGCGATATGCGGGTACCGGCGAAGAAAACCCAGATCATCGACGCCGCCCAGAAACGCGTCGATCGTATCGAGCGTGACTTCCAACAAGGCGCGCTGACCCCGCTGGAACGTTACAACCAGCTGATTGACGTGTGGATCCACGCCCGCGAAAACGTGACGCAAGAAATGCTGTTGGAACTCGAAAACGACTATCGTGACGTCGATGGCGGTTACGTTGACAAGAACTCCAAAGACCGCAGCCGGTACATCAACCCGATCTATCTGATGGTCGACTCGGGTGCTCGAGGCTCAGTCGATCAGATTCGTCAATTGGCCGGCATGCGTGCTCTGATGGCCAAGCCGTCCGGCGAGATCATCGAGACGCCGATCAAAGCCAACTTCCGAGAAGGACTGACCGTCCTCGAGTACTTCAGCTCAACGCACGGTGCCCGCAAGGGACTGGCCGATACCGCGCTGAAGACTGCCGACTCGGGCTACCTGACTCGCAAGCTTGCCGACGTCGCGCAAAACGTCATCGTGACCGAGAACGAATGCGGGACAATTCAGGGGATCACCAAGGGTGCCGTGTATAAGGGTGAAGAAGTCGATATTCACCTGGGTGATCAGATCATCGGGCGGACGGCACGCGATCCGATTCGTAATCCGATTACAGACGAGCTGATCGTCGCAGAAAACCAGATCATTTCGCGTGATGTGGCCAACAAGATCGAGGACCTGGGCCTGGACGCCATTCGTATCCGCAGCCCGCTGACCTGCGAGAGCCCGATGGGGATCTGTGCACGATGCTATGGTCTCGACCTGTCCACCGGCCACCTGGTCGAAGAAGGAATGGCCGTTGGTATCATCGCCGCGCAGTCGATCGGTGAGCCAGGTACGCAGCTGACCATGCGAACTTTCCACACCGGTGGCGTTGCTTCGCATAGTGTTCTCGAAAACACAATCAGTTCGGCCCGTGGTGGAACCATTGCTTTCGAGAACCTCAATGTCGCCGAGGTTCCGGACGAGGAAGGCAAGAAACGCCTGGTCGTCCTCAAACGCAATGGCGAGATTCTGGTCAACGACGACAAGGGCCGCGAACTCGAGCGCTTCAAGGTGCCGTATGGCTCCGAGGTGTCGTCCAAGGAAGGCACCAAGGTCAAGGCTGGCGAGATCATCGTGCAGTGGGATCCGCACTTGACGCCGATCCTCGCTGAAGTCGGCGGGTTCGTCCGCTTCCAGGACATCGCCGAAGGCGAAACCGTGCGGCTCGAAGAGGAGCGAACCGGCGCCAAGTTCGTGGTGATCGAGCACCAAGGTGAACGTCACCCGCAGATCATCATCGAAGACAAGAACGGCGCCGTGCTCGACTACCACTATCTGCCGGCCAAGGCGCGTATCGAAGTCGAAGAGGGCCAGAAGATTGTCCCGGGTGCCCTGCTTGCTCGCCAGCCGCGAGCGATGGCCGGAACGCAGGACATCACCGGTGGTCTGCCGCGTGTCACAGAACTGTTCGAAGCACGCAAGCCGAAAGAACCGGCCGTCATGGCCGAGATCTCCGGCACTGTCGAGATCCGGGCCGACAAGCGTCGGGGCAAGATGACCATCGTCGTTCGCAGCGAATCGGGCATCGAGAAGGAACACCATGTTCCACAGGACCGCCAGCTCATGGTCCACGCCGGTGACTATGTCTCGGCGGGTGACCCCCTGATCGAGGGCCCGCTCGAACCGCACGATATCTTGCGGATCAAGGGTGAAGAGGCCCTGTTCCACTACCTGACCATCGAGGTCCAGGCCGTCTACCGTTCGCAGAACGTGACGATCAACGACAAGCACATCGAGGTCATCCTCGGTCAGATGCTGCACAAGGTGAAGATCGAGACGCCTGGCGACTCGAAGTTCCTGCCCGGTGAAGTCGTGGATAAGTTCAGGTTCCGAGCCGAGAACGACCGCTTGAGCAAGAGTGTGCGGGTCAGCGATCCGGGCGATACCGACCTGGACAAAGACGCAATCGTCGCCAAGGCGGAGTTATCCGAAATCAACGAGGCGGTCGAGGACGAAGGGGGCGCGCCAGCCAAGGGTCGCAAACCCAAGCCGGCGTCCGCGCGCACCCTGCTGCTTGGCATCACCAAAGCCAGCCTGCAGAGCGAATCGTTCATCAGCGCCGCATCGTTCCAGGAAACCACCAAGGTCTTGACCGAGGCGGCCCTGGCTGGTGCGGTCGACAAGTTGCGCGGTTTGAAGGAAAACGTAACGCTCGGTCACCTCATCCCGGCAGGCACGGCGTTCAAACCGTATCTGCACGTCAAACTGAAGTCCGTAGGCGAGCCGGTTCCCGAGAAGCAGGAAACGCCAAGCGAGATCCAGATGCCCGATGCGATCGCCGTTCCGGCACCGCCGCCCGGGTCCACGATCTCCGCGCCCTCTGGAGAGCCGATGGTTCCGACGACGAGCGAAGAGATGGCTGCAACTGTCTCGAGCCTGCTGCCGCCGATTCCGAAGCGGCCGCCGGAAGACAAGTAGTATTGAATGCGTATTGAACCTCAGCCCCTCGGCCCTGGCCGGGGGGCTTTTTTTTTGGCCTCCTCAGCAGAATCTGTGGTCGAGTTTTGGTTGCGGCAGGTTTCCAAGTGCGTGATAAATGGCTACTTGCCCGTATTCGAGGCTTGAGAATCCATACGCTTTTCTGACTGTCAGTTTCACTTTGTAGTTGAGCCCCTCGACGATACCGCTTGAGAACTGTTTGCGTGCCCGAAACCAGTTGAGAATGAGCTCGCGATGTTGGCGAACGCTGCGGGCTACTTTCTTGACTGGTTCGAGGCGACTGCGCATGGCCCTGGTTACCCAGCGATCGAGGAACCATCCTGCCCAGTACGGAGAGCTGTAGTTCCATAACGCCTGGAAGCTTTCTTTGAGCAAGTAGGCTCTGACGGTCTTGAGGTCATACTGCAGGACATCGTCGAGCTTGACGTCTTGCCCTGTGGTGAGGTTCTCTGGTCGCTTGAGGAAGCACCACCGCGTCCGCTTGAGAATGGGCTCGTATCCTTCTCTGGCCAGACGCTTTGACTCTTCAGCCCGAACCTTGTCGAGCGCTCGATTGAGATTGGCGACAATGTGGTAGCGGTCGAGGATGTGAACGGCATGGGCAGCCTTCTTGGCAATCACCTTGACGTATCCACGCCACATGTCACTGCAAATGAAGGTCAACTCGCGCGCGTTCTGTCCTTGCTGAACCACTTGAAGAAGCGCAACAGCGTCTTCGATGTTCGGTTCTCGCCGATCCACAGCAATCGCCGACAATGTGAATCGATCTGATAGACCAGCGTCAAATACTTATGTCCCTTGCGGAATTGCACTTCGTCAACACCGATCGCCGTGATTCCCTCCAAATCGCGGTGTTTCAGGCCGTACTCGACGACCCACTGTACTGAGCGGAAGACGCTCTCCCAGCTCGTGCGGAAGATCTCGGCAACTTCCTTCCAACTCAGTCGACTCGCCCACCGTGCCAGGAATACAGCATAGGCTCGGGTCATCGGTCGCTTCCCGGTCGACCACGGCACCATCTCGACCTTGATGCCGCACGTCGGACACTTCACTCGTCGCATGGTGTAAAGGAGATATACGGGGATGGCCCACAACGGTACGAATGCGAACCTGCGTTCATCCAGATGGTCGTAGACCGGCCGACGTCGTCCGCAACCGGAGCAATACGGTCGGGAGCCCTGCCGTGGTCGCACAAGGACTTCCAGACGCTCCTCTGGCTCATCAGTGAGCAAATGCACCTTCTCGTAGACGAAACCCTTGACCGGGTGAACACGATTGAGGAGAGTCTTCAGTAGCATCGTTCGGGGTCTCCGCAGAACGTCGTTTTAGGCAACAACATTCTACGGGCTTCGAGCGATGCTTCTTTATCAACATGATCGACGATGAGCCCCTGGAGCTCCGTCGCCGTCAGCGTCGGTCGCGCCCGCCGCGGCCCGGAGGGCCCTTGGGCCGACGATGACGGGGGCGGGGCGCAAGGGGCACCCCTGGCAGCTCCAGAGTCAGAAGACGAGAGAGCTATTTATCTGCCACAGATTGTGCTGAAGAACCTTTTTTTGTTGTTCACGGATTTGCGGGACCGGACGTCCTCTCCGACTGCGGGCTCGAGCCCTTGACCGCAGTCCGCCGGAGGCGGACCTTGCCCGTCAAACAGGTTGGCATCATGACGGAGTGCGAACAGGATCATGTGTGCGGGCCCATCCCGGAAATGCGTGAAGAACCCTTTTTTAGTGGCACGGCGCGGACACGCCTAACTCCTTCCACGGCTATCCCTTACGCATCGAGGTCCGAAGTTACGCATCCGCGTTGTCTATACGGCGGGACTGACCGTAAAATGGATTGAGTACTTCCGGAGCGCCGCGCGACTCCTCCCCCTGCTAAGGACTGCCATGACGACCACGCTCGTACTGCTGATCGCCGCCGCCTGCATGAGTGCTGGACAGGCGCCTGGGCCCGACGAGGACATCGAACACCCGGCGTGGACTCCCGAAATGGGTGACCTCTTTCGCCAGATGGGCGATTGGGAAGACCAGGCTCCGATTTTTAGCGAGGCCCTCGAAAGCATGTGGACGCGCAACGGGTGGGACTCAGAGGCGGATACGGCGGCACTCGAGTTCAGTCGAAGCCTGACGCGTATTCCGCCGTGGAATTTCAAGGCCCGACTGGATCATCTGACCAATGCGGTCCAGGAGCGCTACACGCTGACGCCCGATCAGACCAGGAATTTTCAACGCATGGTGTTCCGCGAAGGCTGGACGCTGGGCTTCAAGTATGGGCCGGTCATGGTCAAGCATGCCAAGGGGCTGCTCGAGACCCGGGCGAAGGGCGAGCCGTTCACTGCTGAACAGATTGCAGAATTCGAACGCGGCCTTGACCCGCACATCGACGAGATGGTCACTGATTTCGATCGTTTTATCGACACCTTCGAGAAAGAGCTGACGCCGGAGCAGCGCCGTATTCTGCAGCGCGATCGAGCCAGCTATGACAAACGGAAGAGCTATTTTCTCGACGCCCGCAAGGGCTGGATGGACGGGAAATGGACGCCTGAAGACTGGGGACTCGAAAACGACCCCGTGCACGCCGAAGCGCTCCGCAAGCAGCGGCAGGCACAAGTCGTTATCGATGCGGACCTGACCGGTGCCCGGACCTTCGACGAGACCACCTGGCACCGCTATGTCAGAATGTTCATCGAACTGTACGAGCTCGACAGTAGCCAGCAGCAGTCATGTCGGGCCATCCTGAGTGACATGCTCGCCCGCGCCGAGGCCTACCGCACACCCAGGCGCGACATCATCGACAAGATCCCCAACGTCTACCAGCTGACCGCACCCGAGTTGGAGCCGATCCGACGGATGTTCGGCGAGCTGCAAGCGCGGGTCGCGGCAATCCCCACCGGGGAACAGGTCCAATCCGCCCGCATTCGGCGCCCCGAGGCGTTCCGCACGCCGCGTTCAAAGATTGCCCGCCCGCGCCGGCCAAAGGGGACGTCCGCCCTCCGCGCGGAATTGAACGCAGCTTGATCACCCGCTAATATACCCCCTCGCAGCGGCCCCATCGTCTAGCGGCCTAGGATATGAGGTTCTCATCCTCAAGACCGGGGTTCGAGTCCCCGTGGGGTCAATCAACTGCTCAGCCCACCTTGTTCAAAGGTGGGCTTTTTCAAGCGCAAACAGCGCCCCCCCTCGGACCCAGGGCGTGGGGCTGATCCACACGACTGAAGCAGCCGACCCTTCAAGACGCTACCGCTGCTTCCTGACCTCGATCACGGCCGGCGTACTTCCTTTGATAGCGACCTTGCCGTTTGTCGGAGTGCCCAGAAGGAAAGTCCGGTCGCGTGGATCGTTGTCGTCGTGCATGATGTGCACAGCGAAGCGCCCCTGGGCACTGCGGCCGACCCGATAGGTGAAGGTCGCCAGGTACCCAGCGGGGCCTGTTGCGGTACCCGGTGTATCCAAGCCGGCGACCATCTGACCCGTGGCAACATTGAAAGCATCCCAGGCGTCGAGGCCCGCGAAAACACTATCATTCTCAATGACGATATCGACCAGCTCGAGGTCACCGCGCGCACCGCCGTTGACGCCGAGATGCAACTGATAACCGCGAAGGTCATCGACCGGCGCATCGAGGATGACACGGACATCGACGAGGTCACCTGGCCGGGCGCGTTGGACGACCGGCTCGAGATGTAACGTCGTACTACCGACGACTAGAGGCCCGCCGCTTTCTGCAGGATGGCCGGGGGCAGGATCGAGCGGACACGTGCACGTGCTTGCACCTTCGAAGGCATTGAGCGCGTGAAATGCATCGTTGCCGTCACAGACACCGTCCGGAGTGCACGCGCCGAACGGGCCGCCCGCATCGACGTTATATGCTTGCGGCGGGGTTGCCTCGCAAGGATAGCTCGTGGGTGGCGTGTCGTCGCTGGGATCTTCGTCGGCAAAGCAATTGAGTGCGTGGAAACGATCGTTGCCGTCGGCTGTCCCGTCCGGCGGACAGGCACCGAACTGGCCGCCCATGTCGGCAAAGACGATCGATGTCCCTACGCACACGCCATCCGGACCGCCCACGCACTCCCACCAGGCGCAGTTGGAGTCCCGGATGCCGTCCTCGTTGGTGTCCGCGCAATCTGCAACGCTCGCGCAGCCGCCGGGCTTGTTGCCCTCGATCTGAAATGCGAGATCAGAGAGACCGTTATCCAGCAGGACCCAGGGGAAGACACCGAGGGGCTCGAAGACGCGCTGGGCACTCAAGCCGTCATGGTTCATCGACAGCATCGGAGCCGTTTGGAAGAAATCGTCGAATGGCAGTTCCGGTGCGATGGCCAGCCACAGTGTTTCGTCCTGATCAACCAGCATGTTGCACGAGGTCAGATCTAATTCTACGACGTATGCATCGGGCACCACGACCCCACCGGGAGCGTAGGCCTGAAACGAATAGTCACCGGCAGCAAGGTCGCAGGTGTGGGCCACCGTGGGGCGATGCCCGCCCGTTGGTGCAAGCACCGAACACAGGGCGGTACCGACCATGCATTCGTTGGCCCCGTTACAAGTCGCCGTGCTGCCACAGCCGGCAGCAACACATTCTGCCGCAGTGCTGCAGGGTACGACCTCGGGCACGTGCAGCGGGCTACCGCTCGGTCCGGGCGGCGTGCCCTCGACATTGTTGAACCGCAGCGACCAACGCATGATGGTCCCGCTACCTGCAACGCCGAACTCGTCACTGATGAACAGCCTCCAGGTCCCCTCCTTGGGGCGCCCCTCGAATGACGACAGCACATCCTGCGGATCGGCGCCCCCACCTGAACGGGCCGGGCCAACGTAGTTCTCCTGTCCAGACGCCATACCGTCATAGATATTGATCGGTGGTGCCGGCCAATCGTCGTCGAGGACCAACTCCATATCCGTGAATGGATTCCCGAAGTTGCGCGCCGCGTAACCGTCCGTGCGCCCCGCCTGGGGATGGATCGTATGGCCCGGGCGGTGCAGTAACCGCACTGTCAGATCAGGATGTCCCGGTGTGCTGTGCTGCAGGCTGACCACGACATCACCCTGCCAACTGTGTACGAGCAACATGCCGACATCGAGATCGACGATCGGCGCACTGTCATCGGTGATCTCGAGTTCGCACTCCGCAGTGCATTCCATATCACCGTCGCCGTCATTGTCGACGCACACGTCATCGATATTGAACAACGTACATTGTCCATCGACGAGACAGTTTCGTGTTCCGCCCACATAGAAGTTCTCTTGAGGAACGGCCTTGTTGCAGGCGTCGATGGATGTCTTGGTGTTTCCCGTTGCCGCGAAGGAGTCGTCGTAGATGCGGACATTGATACCCGAGTAGTCCGCCGGCGTTGCCGTACACGCTGCGTTGGCGTCACATCCGCCACCAGTCGGACCCGCGTTGAAATGCTGGATCCACGTCGTGATCGTCGTGATACGACATGGATCGTCGTCAGGGTCCCCACCGAAATTGAAATTGTCAGCGGCTTCGGCGTAGTACGCATCCTCGGCGAATTGACTGGTCGGATTGTCCGTCGGCGGGTTCGGGTCTCCCGGACCATTATCGAACATGCAGGTGGCCGGCTGCGGACACAGCAAGAGTCCGTCCGGGGCACAAAACGAGTCGGCCCGGAAGTAACCCTCGAGGGCGGCACAATCGCCCGGCAGCGCGTTGATGCACGAGCCGTCGGCCAGGCAACATCCACCGCCGCCACAGGGCAGCGACAAATCGGCACAGGTCTCGTCGATGCCGGGTCGACCGCCGTTGACGAACAGGCACTCGCCCACTGCCACGTCGTCCGTGCACACTTCCGTAGAATCGTTGCAGCAGGCCCCGGATTGGCCGCAGCCATCAGCGGCCGTATCGATGTTCACGCAGTAAGCCAGGTCGTAATCTCTCTCGTCTCCCAGGCGGTAGTCGTATGGGCGGACGGGGTTCTGCAGTTGCACGCGGGCGCTGAGGTGATCGCCTGCGGGCGCGGTCGACCACACCCAGAAGCAACCACCATCACGCGTCGAGTTGTTTTGGACTTCGAGCCAGTAACACGCATCCTGTTGGACGTTGACCGCGGCGTGGGTCGCCGAATAACTGTACTCGTCGATCGTCACCGGCGACACGCCGATCGACTCCCCAGTCACGGTGCGATCGAACAGCCCCAAGGTACCCTGGGACTGCGTGAACGGGCCCGCGATAACAGCACCCGGGCGGCCCCCCTCGTCATCGTAGTACGTGACTGAGAAATCATCCGAGTCGAGGTCAGCGCAATCCAACGGGTTGTTCCCCAGATAACCGCCCCACCAACACACTTCAGTAATGGATCCGTCGTCCAGCGGACGGAAATTGCCCGCCGCAGCGTGCGCGACAGTACCGATGCCGATATCGGCGTCAGACGTTGCCGCATAGGTCAGCGCCCCGCCCAGTCCATGCCCGGCCTGGTCCGGCAACTGACACGCCGCATCAGACTCACCCATGCAGACAGACGTCGGAGGACAGACGTCATCAGTCAAAGTGGCTTCGTAGGCCGAGGCACAATCCTCAGCACCGGTCAGGGGGAAGGGGGCGACAAACGCCGAATACGTCCCGGCGTCCAGACAGGCGGTGGTGCATACCGTTGAGCACGGCAAACCTGTCTGAGCCACGACAAAGGACTCGGATCCGCAGCTGGCTCCACCGTCGTCGTCTACAAGACCGACGACCACCTGGAATTCCGCCTCGACACACAACGTGACTGCCCGTTGCTGGCCGGCTCCAATGGAGAACTGATACCAGTCCGTATCGACGAACGGTTGGGGGCCAACACATGTCCCCGCGCCCATGTCGCACGATCCGACGCAGTCCGCATCAGTCGTACATGGGGCATTGTCCACACTGTAGTTGCCAGCCGTACCGCACACCGGTGCGCCGTTTGGCACCAGGTTCGTCGCATAATCCGGCGTACCGTCTGCGGCATTACAGCCACCATTGAACGTATCAGCGTAGTCTGGTTCGCAGTTCGGTTCCCCTTCTGGCAGGGCACTGGCCGAACAGGTCACGGTGCATGGAATGCAGAACGGATCGATGTTGAAGCAATCGTCGTCGGCGCAATCGACGAGACCATCACAGTCATCGTCAAGGCCATTGCTGCAGGTGATCGCCGGAACTTCGGTTGTCGGAGTAATCCCACAGTCACTGCAACTCGGGTCACACGGCTCGCCCGGATCACAGGTTCCATTCCCGCACAAGCTGGTGATGGCATTGGCCCGCAACATCCAGTTTCCGGCCAATCCGGGACCGGCGCTCTCGATGAGGGTTGCTCCGACGCCGCTCGGTACAGGGGTACTGAATGCAAACCAGTGGCGCCCTGCCACGGGCGCCGTCTGGTCGATCGCCGGTGGCGACTCGAGGGCATCGGCCTGAACATAGGCACCGATAAAGAAACTAGTCCCGGCCACACCGACTGGCGTGTTGGGGATAGCATACTTGACGATTGTGCTGGTATTGGGATTCATGATGGTGACATCTACGAGCACCAGGCGGACTGCATCGGCCGGGTCACCATCCTGATTGGGATCACTGTACACAACGACCTTGGCCGGGCGCGTCACGGCGACGTTGCCCCATGCCACGCTGATTGCCGTGATGACCTCGTTCCCTGTCGTTGCCGTGTGCTGTGTCAGCCACAACATATCGGCCGGAGCCATCGTTTGAATCGAGGTCTCTGCACCCCCATCATCCACAACATAATCGTCCGTCGATGTCGCCTGGCGGGACGCGCTGATCTCCACTGCCGGTCCCGGCTTCAGCCACCGTGACCACGTAGCCAGCGCGGCGTTATTGGTGGTCACGGCCTGGGCGACATCGTAGCGCCGCGCCGCACGACGCGTTCCGTTCACGGCGCGATTGCCGGGTGTCGGCTGAACGACATCAATCGCACCACGGACAGTCACAGGCAAATCGAGATCGTCGAAAGACGCTTCCCCCAGTATCGGCGCCACTTCCTGAATGGCCAAGGATGGTGGCACGATGACCGCATTGCATTCCGGGGCTGCAGCGCATTCCGTGTCGTCGCAGTCGATCCCGCCGTCACAATCGTTGTCGACGGCGTCGTTACACATGGTCTCGAACTCGGCAGGCGTTCCGGGTGTACACGTATCGACGACCGTTCCGCCCTGGCATTCTTCCTGCCCTACAGCTGCACAGCCTCCAACGCCGCAGACCGTCGGCACGACTGCGAAGTCCTCATCGGAGGCCCCGTCACAATCATCATCCGCGCCGTCACATGTTGTATCGTCAGGCCCCAGCGGTGCGCCAGGCATACATGTATCGACGACCCGGCCACGTACACAGACGGTCGTGCCGGTTGCGGCACACACACCCACACCGCATGCCGTGGGCGTCGCCATGTAATCCTCGTCTACTGCCCCATCGCAATCATCGTCGATGTTATCGCAGGTCGGATCGTCCGAACCGATAGGCATGGCCGGCACGCAACTGTCAACGATGGCGCCATCCACACAGGTTGCGACGCCACTGGCCATGCAGGCCCCAACGCCACAGGTGGTCGGTGTGTCAACATGATCCTCATCCGACTCACCGGTACAGTTATCGTCAATGCCGTCGCATGTCACATCGTCCTTGCTCAATGGAGCGCCAGGCATGCAGTTGTCAACGACAGAACCATCAATGCACACGGCTGCACCGACGGCCGCGCACACGCCGGCACCACAGGCCGTCGGCGCATCGACGTAGTCTTCATCGACCTGACCGTTGCAATTGTCATCAACTGCGTCACACGTGACATCGTCAGGGCTTTGGGGAGACCCTGGCATACAGGTGTCAACCACGGCGCCGTCGATGCACAGCGCATCACCGGTCGCGGCACAGGCGCCGACTCCACAGGCGGTCGGAACAACGACGTAGTCTTCGTCGATCGCTCCATTGCAATTGTCATCCACGCCGTCGCACGTCACATCATCTTTGCTCAGGGGGGAGCCGGGAGAACATGTGTCCACGATTCCGCCATCAACACACAACGCGTCGCCGGTTGCGGCACATGCCCCGACACCGCAGCCGGTGACCACGATGACGTAGTCTTCATCGACCATGCCATCGCAATCGTCGTCCACCCCATCGCAGGTGGCGTCATCCACGCTCAACGGATCGCCGGGCGTGCACGTGTCCACGATTCCGCCATCAACACACAGCGCGTCGCCGGTTGCGGCACATGCCCCGACACCGCAGCCGGTGACGACGTCGACGTACTCTTCATCGACCATGCCATCGCAATCGTCGTCCACCCCATCGCAGGTGGCGTCATCCACGCCCAACGGATCGCTGGGCGTACACGTGTCCACGATTCCGCCGTCAACACATAGCGCGTCGCCGGTTGCGGCACACACACCGACACCACACTCCGTCAACGTAACGACGTAGCCCTCGTCTGCCACCCCATCGCAATTATCATCGACACCATCGCACGTCGCATCATCAGCGCTGAGCGGGTCACCAGGCTGGCAGGGCGTTTCAGCGCCATTCACGCAACTCCCCGGCGTATTCGTCGCACGACAAAATCCAATGCCACAACTCGCATCGGGCTCATAACCGTCATCCACGGATCCGTTGCAATCGTTGTCGATATTGTCACATGTCGTGTCACTGGCTTGACACGTGTTGGCGAACGACACACCGCCGTAAGCGATGGATCCGGGATCGACCGCGCTACCGGCACCACAGAGGACGACATTGAACGTCATCGAATCCGACGGTGCGGACTGCACGATGGCCGCACCGCCTCCAACTGCCTGAAAAGCAACCGCAGCAACACGAACCCACTTGGGTTCGGCGCCTGGCGCGTCGGCGCAGGGTGGATCGACCGGCGGATGAAAACCACTCAGGTCCTCCACGAGTCCGCTGCCGTTGTCGATGATCGCGTGGGTCAGGTCACCAAAGGTCGGCGCGTGTACGACGCCCATGACTTGCAGCAAAGCGGGATCAAAATGTATGTCGGTCGTGATCGAGGACAGGCCGCTCACGTCGGTCGTCTGAGCCCACATCTCCACGAAGAAGACGTCCCTGACACCAAACGCCACCTCGGATACCGGTGGCGCGGGTAATTCTTCATCAATACTTGGCGCGTCCGTGGCCACCAACTCGATTTGAACGATGGACGGAGGACCTCCGGCCCAGCTGTGTGATGCGCACACACACAGACACAAACTCGTGGCCGCTGCTCGAATTGTCGACATACCATGACTCCCCAAGTGCACCGCGGGGAGCGCCATTATACCGTTTATGGGGGGCGAGTAGAAGCGGGCAAGCCGGCGTACCGAATCGACGACTGGCGCCACTGAATCAGGGAGTCCTCGTTCGCCTGATTGCTCAGTTATCGCCGGGAATCGGTCGGCACGCCGGCCGAGCAATGGCCCTGCAACCGGAGTCGTGAACCGCGAACCAGGATACCCGGCCCACGTCCCCGGTGGAGCCTGAAGCGCTTAGCGGTCGAGAGACGGCTCGAGATCTAAAGAGGTGTCTTCGATCACAACCTCGTCAGCGCCGATATCGATTGCGCCGTTGGATACGCGGGGGTCCCCATCCATGTCGACCGCCTGACCGAGGAATTCGACGTCCGTCATGCCGGCATTGATCAACGGCGAACCGATTGACAAATGATAGTTCCCGTTCTCAGCATCTATGAACATCGGATCGGTGTCGAGGTTGCCCTGTCCAAAATAACCACCCTCGATCGCACTGAACGTTACATCTGCAGCCACACTGAGCTGCTCGTCATCGCCAAAGTTTCCGTGAACGATCGAGTTGATAATAGTCACGTTGTTGCCAAACACACCGGAGATGAACTGGGCATCATTGTTTACGATCGTCGAGTTGATGATCGTCATGGTGGTGCTGCTGAAGTTGGTTACACCACCGCCGGTGATCAAAGCACCGTTATCGGCGATGAGAGTGTTCATGATGACCGGAGAGCTCCCGGCCCAGGCGAAGACAGCGCCTCCATCATCGTCTGCATAGTTGTTCGTGATTGCGCAGCCCTTGATTAGCGGGTGACTCTCAAAGCTGCAACTGATCGCCGCGCCCCAGCAGCCTGCCCAGTTGTTGGTCAATACGCAGTTTTGAATTGTCGGACTGCTACCGTCCGTACAGAGGATACCTGCACCGTTGAAGTGATCGTCAATAGCCCCCTGAGGTGTCGAGCCGTTGGTGATCGTGAACCCGTCAACCACGCTCCCGCGCCCCTCACCACTGTGGAAGTTGAATCCACGGTGTGGGTCCTCCTGTGTCCCCTGGCAATCGATAACACATTGGGCGGCCCCATGCGCACTCCGTACGGTGATGACCTTGCCCCCGAAATCGAGGTCGACATTTCCCGGACCGGTATACACACCGTCGGCGACAACCACCGTGTCACCGTGCCCGGCCGCGTCGATGGCTGCCTGAATCGTGTTGAATTGACCGGGCACTTTTAAACTGGGAGTGCTCTGAAGACTGGATTTGTGTTTGAAGTGCTTGAGCTGCTGCGCCTGTGCTGCAGATGTACTCAGTGCAATGGCCACGACCCCACTTAGAACATGACAACGATTGATCGACATACCAGCCTCCTTTTCGAGAGAATCGTGTGGATAGGACGCTTGACGTTCAGGCCACGTTTGCGAGTGCGGCGCACCCGCTGAGGGGGTCTTGAGCATGATCCTTGCCAACCGTGCGACTGGCTGTAACCCCATGCACAGGAACACGAATTGGATGATATGGATCAACCTCAGGCCGCGTGTTCAGCCACAGGTTGTGGCTGGGGTCGCCGACTGGCAATACCGTGAGCGTATCATGGACACGGAACCGGACAGCTGAACGGCTGCCCGTCAAATGCGTTGATGACGAACAGGATGTCGTCGAGGTCGACCGTGGCGTTGGGCGTACAACCACCGACATCGGTGGCCCACAGAGAACACTCTTCGAAGTTGCCCTGGAATGCCGCCAAAGTGCACGCGATGTCGTCAGAATCGACCCCTGGTGCTCCGTCGACTTCGCCAAACGGCGCAGTGGTGACCACCACTGGGGTCGACAGGATTGGAGTCCCAGGCGTACCGCTGTCGATTTGGATCATGTAGCTGGTACTTGGCAGGATCTCGGCAGCGCTGACGTTTATCGTACCCCACACATCGGACATCTGGAACACGGGTGTTGGGGCCAGGTCGCCCTCGGCCTGGACGTAACCAGTGAAGCACGCTACGCCCGGATTGCCGAGGTACCCACTCACGAGCACGGCCACCGGGACGTCATTGGGAGCGGGCGTAATGGCTAGATAACGACTGGCGGTGGCCCCCGACGCCACACCACCCGGCTCGACGATTCGCAGGTTATCGATATACCACTTGCCAAGCGTGGTGGGTGGGTCGTCCCCATCCTGGATGAACACCTCGATGGCCGCGATCTCGGTCAGCAGTCGGTCGCCATCAGGTACGTCGCTGAGCGACGCGGGTGACAGGCGGGCCGCTGTCCGTCCCATGACCACGTTAAGCGTCCAGAAAGCCCAGAAAAGACCATGCTCTGTATGGTTGACGAACTCGAAGACCTCGCCCTCGCAATCGACCAGCTTGACGATGAAGTGCGTACCCGTCGGTCCATCGGCGAACGCTCCATCGCCATAGATGTCGCAAACAACAGTCAAGTCGGAAAGCGGAGCATCCGGCGTGACCTCGCCAACATGATCGGGATCCCCGTAAGTCAGCTGAAGTGGGGCAAAATGGTTCTCGACGGGACAACTCGACGGGAACTTGAGCGGGTCGATATACCGCCGGAACCCGATCACCGAACCGGCGATGCAATCGAGTTGACAGAATACGGCATCCGTCCCGATGCTCCACTCACCCTGTGAAGCCGTCTCACCAAAACCGCTGATATAAAACGCGGGGCTGTTGGCAGAATCGGTGAGGTCCAACACACCGGCGGCGGCGGCCCCGTCATCCAGGGCAAACTCGAAGTCCTCGACAAGAATCTCGGCCTGACCGCGGGCATCGGCCACCGTGAGCAGCAGGACGAGGCCCGTCATCAAGATCGAAGTGTGGTCATGCATGATCGGATGCCTCGGTTCCATTATCCCCTTGATGGCAGGCCGGTGCACGCGTGAACCGCCGCGAGCAGAACCACACTGTGGGGCCCGACTCGCTGCCGCGGCCCCGGCCGAATCTCGTTCCCGGAAAAGCTAATTGCTTGTTTTGCAAATACTTAAGTTGTCCACCGCCTGGGGCACGCCACGTGCTCTTCAACCCAACATGCAACTCCGGTACCGGTATAATGGAATCCGTATCATGAAACGTTGCTCCGCAATACGCCCGAGACGAGGATTCTCGCTGATCGAGCTCGTGGTCGTCACCGCCATCATCGCCTTGATGATCTCGATCTTACTACCGGCGTTCGGCCGTGCGCGTGAATCGGCCCGCCAGACCGTGTGCGGTGCCCATCTCAAACAAATCGCGACCGGCGTGTTCAGTTATGCCCTGGACAACGGCGATTCCGGCCCCAGTGTCATGGAGCGAATGGGCACCACGGCCCCCAGAACCCTGCTGTCGCGTTCGGGCCGCTATGTCAATCTTGGCCAGCTTATCGCGGCTCGTAGCGTTCAGGACGAACGAGTGTTCTACTGCCCAAGCCAGACGACGTACTGGTACAACGCCAACACCCGCTATCTCCCGGCAGCCACGGTCACGGGCAGTTACGCCTACGCCATCAACCTGCCGGCCACCCGTACTCCGCAACTCGGCAAGTTTCGCCATCTGGCCATGGTCAGCGATGATTTCACGGCGCGCATCGGCGCAGCCCGTGGCATAGGCGCTTGGACCCACAAGACCGGTTACAACGTCTTGTATACGGACGGCAGCGTCAGTTGGTATCGGGATCAGGACGAGAGCATTGCGCAGCGTGCCGTTCACTGGGACAATGAAACCGACGACATCAACTACGCAACGCTGTACAACATGAATCAGGACGCGGCCACTGCGGGCGCACCATCCTCCGATTACGGTGACGCTCTGGATATTTTCAGGGTGTGGTGGGCGTTCTGCTATAAACAGCCCGATGTGTACGCGTCTGCGCCCTGACCCACGGGGCCGGCGGCCGTGTGAAGCCCCATGACCGTTCGAACCAAGCTGAACATTGCCGTCGCGACCATGATCACCGTCTTCGCTGCAGCCGCGGCCGTCACCATCTCCGCAGTTCAGCGCAGCGCCGCGCACACGGAATCTTACCTGCGGCGTCGGGATCAAGTTCAACTGACCTGTGATATCCGCACCGACATTCACCGCCACCAACTGGCCTTACACCGTGGCGACGACGATGGCCCATGGGCCACGTTCCTGATCGATGACGTTGATATTCAAATCCGCCTGGCAGAAGATGACGTCGAACGACAGCTGTGGATGCAGTTTCGGGACGATCTCGCAATCATGCGCGCAACGATTGGAGCATTGCCCGAAGCAGTGGTCGCTTCGGCTGACCACACACTCGTACGACTGCGCCTGTATTATGAGTCGACCGCACACCAGTTGTTGTCTGACGTCGCCCGCGCAGGGCTCCTGTCCCAGGGCGCGATCATGTTCGCTGCGATCATGGTCGTCCTGTTGTTTCTGCTGTACCTCCTGGCCGTTCGGCGGTGGCTGGTTGAACCAGTCACGATCCTCAAGCGGGCCGCCGACGCCATCGGTGAAGGCGACCTCGATCTCGCAGTGCCGTTGTCGGGGAACGACGAACTGAGCGATCTTGGACGGCGCCTGGAAGCGATGGCCCGCCGACTCGAGCAGCACCACCGCGCGCTGCTCGAGGCCCGTGAGCTCAGTGCCATTGGTGAGCTGTGCAGCAGCGTCGCGCATGGGTTGCGCAATCCGCTATCGGCGATCCGTTCCAGTGCCCAACTGGCCACACTGCGCAGCGGTGACGATCAGAGTAAGGCCAGCTTCGAGCAGATCGTCAACCAGGTTGATCGCATGGAGAAGCGTATCGCCGGATTGCTTCATCTCAGCCGTCCAGCGGAACTCAAACGCACCGCGTTGTCATTCGAGCAACTGGCAGCCGCCGCATGCGTGGAGGCCGCCCCGCTCATCGAGTCACGCCAAATCAATCTTGACATCGTCGACAACTGCCCCGATCAGCAGTGGGTCGGAGATCGTGAACGACTGGTCACCGCATTGTCTGAAATATTGACCAATGCCGCTCATCACAGCGCGCCAGGGGACACGATCACGTTGCGCGGACAGGTCATTCAGCCCAACGGTGGACCGCCGACGCTGCGCCTGGATGTTGTCGATCACGGGCCAGGAATGACCGCAGCGACGTGCGCCCAGGCGTTCAAGCTGTTCTTTACCAGCCGCACGGAAGGGACCGGTGTCGGGTTGAACCTGGTCAAGCAAATCATTGAGAAGCACGATGGTACAATCGCTCTCAATTCAACGCAGGGTGAGGGTACGACGGTGACGCTCATGCTGCCGGGAGACAGGACTTCGTGATGGACCATCCGGCGTTGATTCAGGCGTCTGACGTCCCCTGGCGTTTGTCGAGGCGATAGCGGATGGCATCGCGCGAGATACCCAGGAGCTGCGCAGCACGGGTGTAGTTCCGGTCAGTGAGTGAGAGTGCATGTTCGATCACATGGTGTTGGATATCTTCGAGCGTCGGATGCTCAGCGGCAAAATCGACAGTCATGACCTTGTGGCCGACGGGGCCCCCCGGATCAGCGCCCCTGCCACAGCGCAACGCATCACACTCGACCAGGCCATTCTCGGCGAGCAGGACAGCACTCTCGATCGTGTGGGACAATTCACGCACGTTGCCCGGCCAGGAATAGTTCTCGAGCTTGCTCAGCGCCGCTTCGGAAAACTGATCGGCGGCGACTCCGAATCGAGTCGCGTGCAGCATCAGAAAATATTCAGCAAGCGGCGCGATGTCGCCAATGCGTTCGCGCAGAGATGGCAAGTGAATCGCAAGCGTGCGGATACGATGGTACAAGTCGCGACGGAACTCGCCACGGCGCACGGCGTCTTCGAGGTCGCGATTGGTTGCAGCGATCACGTGGATGTTCGCTTCCCTTTCGCGCGTCGCGCCCAGTTGCCGGTAGCGACGTCGCTCCAGAACGCTGAGGAGCTTGGCCTGCAGTGGAAGCTTCATGTGCCCGATCTCGTCGAGAAACACTGTCCCGCCCTCGGCAATCTCGAACAACCCGCGCTTGTCCGTGTGGGCATCAGTGAATGCACCCCGAACGTGCCCGAAGAGCTCCGATTCGACGAGCTGATCCGGCAAAGCGGTGCAGTTGACGCGTACGAATTGGGCTGCGCTGCGCGGCCCATTGTAGTGGATCGTCTGTGCGGCAAGATCTTTGCCCGTACCCGTCTCTCCGGTTATCAGGACCGTCGGTGGCACCGCAGACGCCAGCGCCGGCGACGCTGTTACACGCTGGATCATCTTGTGCACGACGCCCATGGCGGAGGATGTGCCGATGATTGTCCCCCGCGCTTGCTCGGCATTACGAAAATAGGCGAGGCGCTGTTCGACATGTCTCCGCCGCAGCGCGGTATCGACCGCAGCACCGAGTTCTTCCAGTGCGACCGGCTTGGTCAGGAAATCCGCCGCCCCGTCCTTGAGTGCAGCGACCGCAATGGGCACATCGGCATGGGCGGTGACCATGATGACCGCGGCCCGACTCCCGCGCTCCCGGACGTGACGCATGATTTCGAGCCCGGTCATGTCCGGCAACTGGTGATCGAGAATAATGAGATCGGGAGGTTGCACCAACACACGGGCCATCGCATCGGAACCGGTCGACACATATGCGGCATCATGACCGGCCAGCACGAGGTATTGACACATGTCGTCAGCCAGCGTGGGTTCGTCTTCAATGATGAGAATATCGCCCACTATGCAGCCTCCTCGTCTTATCATGCACGAATCGCCCGGCGGTGGTCAACTCCACCCACTACAGATACACGACAACCCGTGATGACACCATGGCATCGATCCTGATCATTGAAGACGAGCACGTCCTGGCCCACAACATGGGCGCGGCGCTGGGGCTACACGATCACGTAACGACGCTGGCCGCTACGGGTGAGGATGGGCTGGATCAAGCAGCGCAGCACGACCCTGATCTCATCCTGCTCGACTACCGCCTACCCAGCATCGATGGGCTGGAAGTTCTCCGCCGTCTGCAGGCGAGCACGAGTCGTGCCGCGGTCATCATGATGACTGCTCATGGTGACGTACACACCGCGATTACAGCCATGAAGTCGGGAGCAGCCGATTTCCTGAAAAAACCGCTCGACCTCGAAGAACTCGCCGTCGTCGTGGCCCGCACCCTTGCAGACCAACGCCGAACGGCTGGCTTGAACTATTATCGCGATCGCGAGAAGGCGCGCAGCGCGCTGAACAGCATTCGCGGGACCTCCGCGCGCATAAGCGAATTGAAGGAGTGGATCAAGCGCCTGACCGCCCGGGATGTTCTGGCATCCCCACAACCGCCTCACGTGTTGTTGACCGGCGAAACGGGGACGGGCAAGGATCTTGCAGCCAAGGCCATTCATTACGGTGGCCCCCGACAGGACGGTCAGTTCGTCCATGTCAACTGCACGTCGATCCCCCATGAACTCTTCGAATCGGAATTGTTCGGCCACGTGCGAGGTGCATTCACCGACGCTGGCCAGGACAAGCGCGGGCTCTTCGAGGTTGCTGACGGCGGGACGTTGCTGCTCGACGAAGTCGGCCACATGTCTCTCGACCTCCAGGCCAAGCTGCTCACCGTGCTCGATACCGCCACAATTCGCGCAGTCGGAGATCATCGCAGGCGACCGATCAACGTGCATGTCATCGCCGCGACCAATCGCGACCTCGAAGGCGCAATTGCCATGGGCGAATTTCGTGATGATCTGTACCATCGCTTACGTGTCCTGTCGTTCCATCTGCCGCCGCTGCGCGAACGCGAGGACGATGTCATCGAACTGGCCCGCATCTTCGTGGATGATATACAGGCACGATTCGGCATTTCGGGAAAGCACCTCGCCGACAGCGCCGCGCGCACCCTGCGCGCCCACCCCTGGCCAGGCAACGTCCGTGAACTACTCCATGTCATGGAGAGCGCCGTCCTGCTGACCGACGGCGCCTCCCTCACTGCCGCAAGCCTGAATCTGCCGGCCGTCACAACCGGCCACATCACCATACACTTGCCAACATGCGACCGAACGATCGAGGTCGCGCTCGAGGAAGGCGGGCGGCCTCTCGAACAGATCGAGCACGAGATCATCGAAGCCACACTGGCCTACACCAAACACAACATCAGCAAGACCGCGCGCATTCTGGGTGTCTCACGTGATGTGATTCGGCATCGGATCAAGTGAGGTAACATGTTAGACTCAACTTCGGGGGACGGTCGTCCCCCGAGCCCCTGCCAAGGGGCTCTGCCCCATTGGATCCTCGCGGGGCGGGGATGCCCTTCGTAATACTTGTGGTGGTCTTCGGGGTGACGTGCCCCGTCTGCTGTGGCAGATTGTTACCGCAGGGGTTCTGTCAGCTCGTGTTCAGTCGCTGTAGCCGTTCGGATGTGCGTGATGCCAGGCCCATGCGGTACGGACGACGTCATCGATGCGGGTGTATTGCGGTGACCAGCCGAGCTGCTTACGGATGAGGCTCGAGTTGGCGTACAGCTCCGCCGGATCGCCGGGGCGGCGCTCGGTTTCGATCGCGGGGATGGCATGGCCGGTCACTTGGCGCACAGCCTCGATGACTTGACGCACGCTGGTGCCGTGCCCGGTGCCGACGTTGTAGGCCCGGGCTTCGCCCGGTTGAACCTGTTCGATGGCCAGGCGATGGGCCTCGGCGAGGTCGTCCACATGAATGTAATCGCGCACAGCAGTGCCATCGAATGTTGGATAATCGGTACCGAAGATACTGATGTGCTCACGCTGCCCGAGAGCGACCTGCAGAACCAGAGGGATGAGATGTATTTCGGGATCATGGTCTTCGCCGATCGACCCATCGGCTGCCGCCCCCGACGCATTGAAGTAACGCAGGGCAACCGAACCCAGTTGATCCACTGCCGCTGTGTCCTGCAGGAAGCGCTCGACCATCCACTTGCTGGCTCCGTATGGTGTAATCGGCGCTTTGGGCATGTCTTCTGTGATGGGCATCGCCGGCGGCGTGCCGTAGGTCGCGCAGGTCGAGCTGAATACCAATCTCTTGACGCCATGATCCGCCATAGTCGAAATCAGGTTGAGCGCCCCGACCACATTGACCTCGTAGTACAGGCGCGGCTTGGACAATGACTCGTTGACATTGAGCAGTGCGGCGAAGTGCATGGCCCCGTCAAAAGCGTGGCCACCAAAGGCCTGCGACAAGGCTTCGAGATCGCGAATATCGCCTTCGATCAATTCAACATGCGCCGGAACGGCCGTGCGATGGCCCTGGGACAGATTGTCGAAAACGACGACCTCGTGCCCGCATTCGCACAAGCGCTTCACGCAGTGACTGCCCACGTAGCCCGCTCCGCCTGCGACCAGTAACTTCATTGTCAAACCTCAGATGATCGCGTCCGGAAAACTTCCATTCGACTTGTAGCTCGCGGCCTACTTGCTGCTTTCCATCTTCTTCTCTTCATATAGATGCACATCACGCTGCGGGAACGGGATCGAGATCCCGGCCTTGTCAAACCTTTCTTTCACGGACTGGGTCACATCCCAATACACATCCCAGTAATCGCCGGTCTTGGACCACGGCCGGCAGATGAAGTTCAGTGACGAATCCGCCAGCTCATGCAACTGCACGACCGGCGCTGGATCGGTAAGCACCTTGGGATGGCTGGAGGCGACCTCGAGCAAGATTCTCTTGGCCTGCTCGATATCGTCCTCGTAACCGATCCCGAACTTCATATCGACACGCCGGATCGGAAGACCGGTGACGTTGGTGATGACATCGCCCCACACGCTGTTGTTGGGCACGACGACTTTCTGATTATCGAAGGTGAGTATGCAGGTCGACACCAGGGTCATCGAATCGACCTTGCCACTCGTGCCACCGGCCGATATGACGTCACCCACATCGAATGGGCGATAGATGAGGATCAGCAGACCACTGGCAAAATTACTCAACGTGCCCTGCAAGGCGAAGCCAATCACGAATCCTGCAGCCGTGATCAAAGCCAGCACGGGACCAATGTTGATCTCGAGCATGCTCAGGGCAATCAACAGTCCGATGATCATCACCGACCGCCGGACGAGGGTAATACAGAAATCGCGCAGCAACGTTGAAACGTTTCTGGCCATGCCCAACGCCCGCGCCGCCGCACGGGTCGCAATCTTGCTGGCGATCCAGAATACGACGAGCACTGCGATGAACGAGATGATATTGAGTCCCCAGCGGATACCGCCCTCAGGTGACTTCAACCATCCCAATACCAGCTGACGCATCGCCTCGGGATCGAAGATGTCAACTTTGGTACCAGATGCCTCCGTCGCATACAGCCGGTATGGCTCGGGATCGCCGCCCTTCGCCTCGAGGGCATCGAGAACCACATTGAGTCGATCAAGGACCATGGTGCGATCCTCGCGAAGTTCGACCAGTTTCTTCAGACTCGCTTTCTTCAGCTCATCCACAGCCGCAGCATCGGTTGACTGTCCCGCGTCCGTCGCCGCATCCTGATCAGCATTGCTCAGCATGACGGCAACTTCTTCTTCGCTGATCTCGTGAACGATCTTCTTGAGTGTCGCCAGCCAGGCGTCCGCCTCAATCTCGAGTTCGGACACTTCGAGCGGCTTGAGCATGACGTCGAGACGATCATGCCCGACGAGGGACTCATCAATGATCTTGGGCGCGGTCCGCGCCGTGTAGTCAGCCGCCAACGCCGTGGACGCCAGTAGCAGGATCACGGCGGACATCTTCAATCTGCACATCATGGGTACCCACCTCCTTGGGATCTGAGGAAGCGGTCTATGGTAAGCACCCTGCGCCTGAAGGCAATGTGTGCACAATCACGGGTTGCGCAACGGAAAGCGTCGTGTCTGCGCGCTACACCGACGTGCCCCGACGAATGGTGAACGCAACCGTCCGTTCACTCACTGCCTTAGCTCCCAATTGCTTACAACTCGATTCGGCACCCGATTGCTCAGCGCGCAAGACGCTTGCGACTTCTGAACGCGTGAGTGATCCCGCAGAACCTGGGAAAGAAGTCTCTTCTGTGGTCATGGCGGTCCTCATGTTCGCAGCACGTGCGGTCACGACCGTTGCTCCATCCCGCACTGTTCGTGTGGAGGCACCTCAGAAACTGCGCCCGGACAGCACCGGACTGTAACGTGAAGGGAAGCAAGAAATTAATCTCACAGAACGCCGATTGTTCGCCGTCGGAGCGGATTGGGGGTCGGGCCGGGTGCAGATGCCCGTGGTCCGGAGAACTGGCCGCGGGTCGCGCCTTCCAGGTTAACGATCGTATCCCGCGCGATGCGTTGGACTGTGACGGGCGGGGTCAGGATACGCGTTCCCCCCGCACCTGCTGCCCTGACCGGATGGTGTCGTCCGGCTCGATGCGGCCCTCGCCAGGGCCGGGGATCAACTCACCCGTTGCAGAATGGTCGTTTGCCGGACCGCTGGAGAACGGTCCCGATTGATCGAGCCCGGGGCGATCCGCGCCGACGAACGGCAGGACTGCCGCAGATGTGCTGGATACGCTCAGGCGGCAACTCGCATGCCTCCGCGGGCGACAGCCGCCTCTCGCGGGGTTTCTGGTGCACCGCACCCGCTCCGCCAGGTCGAATCCCCGCTGGGGCCGCAGTTGTGTTTATAATGAACGAAGCCATATGGACGATACCCGCTCAACTCTCCTACACCGCCTTGCCGACCGGGCGGACGACGAAGCATGGAGTGTCTTCGACCGCGTCTACCGCCCAATGCTGGTGGGCTACGCGCGCACGCGTGGCTTCGATCAGGCCGATGCTGAAGATGTGTCACAGCAAACCATCGAACAGGTGGTCAAGCACATCGGTGGTTTTGAACACCGCCACCCCGGCAGTTTCAAGGCATGGCTGAGATCGATTGCGGAGAACAAGATCCGTGATCGGGTTCGCAAGCTTGCACCACATCAGGCCGCCAGCGGGGTGCTGACCCGTGCAGAAGGACTCGAGCCAGATCCGGCTGAGGCGTGGGAACAACATTGGCTCGTCGAGCACTTACGCTACTGCGTCGAGCAGGTTCGTCCCGACATCGCCGAAAACACTTATTGGGCTTTTTATTATCACGTCATCGAAGATGTCCCGGTACGCGAGACCGCAGAGAGGCTGAACATCACGGCCAACCAGGTCTATGTCGCCAAGTTCCGCGTGCTCGAGCGTATCCGCACACTCCTCACCGAACTCACCGGTGTAGACTTGTGCAACGCGCTGTCATGAAGAAGTGTCCCGAGCTCGAACAGTGGGAAGCGTTTCGCCAGGGGGCTCTCGAAGCCATCGTGGCTGACGGGTGCGCAACGCACCTCAGCACGTGTGCAGACTGCGCAGAACTCCTTGACAAACTGCACAACCATGATGCCCTGGTCGGCAAACTTCGGTGGGCCGTGAGCCGACGTGCGCCGACTGCTCCAGCACCCATCTCCACTGCCCCAGCGACGGACGAGTTCTCCGACTACCGCATCCTCAACGAGATCGCTCGCAGTCGCTTCAGCATCGTGTATGAGGCCAGCCAGAAAGGCACCGGCCAGCGCGTCGCGCTCAAGGTCCTGCTGTCCTCGGTGGCCGACGACGAACGCGGACGACTGCGCTTCGAACGCGAGGTCGAACTCCTCGCCCAGTTGCAGCATCCGCAGATCGTGCCGATTTACCACTCCGGCCTGCATGACCAGCAATACTTCTTCGTCATGCCGTTCATCCGCGGATGCCCGCCGGATGCCTATGCCGAGAACCACCATCTCGACCAGCGGGCGCGCATTGCGCTGCTCGGCAGCCTGTGTAACACGATCGGTCACGCCCATCGTCGCGGGATCATGCACCGTGATCTCAAACCGTCTAATCTTATTGTCGATGACGACGGCCTGTTGCACGTTCTCGACTTCGGCCTGGCGAAGATCATCTCAGAGCAACGGGAACAGGCCGACGCCTCCGTGACCATCGAGACCGGACAGATTATCGGGACACCGGCATACATGTCTCCCGAGCAGGCGGCTGGCCGTACTGCGGAAATCGACATTCGCAGTGATGTCTACGCCCTGGGCGTCATCATGTACCGCGTCCTTCTTGGGACCATGCCGTACGACACCAGCGGCGCGTTGACACAAATTCTACAACATGTTCAACATGTCGAACCGCAACGTCCGCGGTCCTTGCAACGTGGTTTCAACCGCGAACTCGAAGCCATCCTGCTGAAGTGCCTGGAGAAAGACCCCGAGCGTCGCTACAACTCCGCCAGTGCGATCGCAGATGACCTGGAGCGCTTCCTGGCCGATGAGCCCGTTCTCGCCCGCGCCCCGAGCACGACCTACGTGCTCGGCAAACTCGTCGCCCGGCACAAGTTATCCGCAATGCTGATCTGCGCACTGATGATCACACTGGTGGGCTTTGCTGTCACGTTTCGCGTACAGCGCGACACCGCGGTAGCTGCCAAGCAACTGGCCGCCGACACCAGGAATTTTCTTGCTGACAGTATCGTTGAATCGATCGACCCGGACCGTGGCCGCGAGCACGGCACCACGGTCCGCGAGATGATGGCTCAACTCCCGCCCAAGGTGACCAAGAAGTTCGGTGAGCGCCCGTTGGTCGAAGCGGAGTTGCTCAATGTCATTGGCGAAATGAACAAGAAGGTCGGCGACTACGATCTGGCCGAAAGCAACCTGCGCCGGGCGCTCGACCTGCGACGCGATAAGCTGGGGCGTGAGCACCCCGATGTCGCTACGACCATGCATCAACTGGCGGCGGTTCTTTACCGCAAGGCGCGCTTCGGCGAGGCCGAGACACTGTACGTTCAGGCCCTGCGCATCCGACGCAAGCACTTCGGCAGCACACATGCAACGGTCGCCGAAACGCTGAACCACCTCGCCGCGGTCGCGCTGGCCCAGGGCCGCTTTGACGAAGCCGAAGACCGGTTCAGGCAAGCCTTGCAACTCCGTCGGCGAATCCTGGGGCCCGGCCATCGTGACGTGGCCCGCACAGCGAACAACCTGGCCCATTGTCTCAAGAAACTCGAACGCTTCGACGAAGCTGAAGTGCAGTTGCGCGATGCCCTGACCATGTTCGAAGCCATGGACGCCGACACACGTCGCGACCGATCGATGACCCTGACCAATCTCGCGGGTACTCTCGGGCACCAGGGCAAGCACGAGGAAGCCAAGGTCTACGTCCAGCAGGCTCTGGCCCTCAAACGTGAACTGCTCGGCAACGATCATCCCTCTGTCGCCGTTTCACTCGTTGCCCTCGCACGGATTCACAACAACCTGTCAGAATACGCCGAGGCCGAAACCGCGTGTGCCGAAGCCCTGGCCATTCGTCGCGTCCGCCTGCCAGCCGACCACCCCCACATTGCCGAGGCACTGCTGGTCATGGGCTCGATTCTGCGCCTCGACGAACGGTGCGCCAGCGCCCTGCCGTTCTTCGAGGAAAGCCTCGCAATCCGGCGACGCATCGACGCCGACGCCGTTGACATCGAGGCCGTCGTGGACGCGATGGCTGCGTGCCAGGTGACCCAGACATCCACGCAACCGCGGTAGCTCTAGAAGCATCGAGAATTGCCTGCAGGTCTTCACGGTTCCTGCGGGTGCTGAGAGCCGCCGGACAAATCCTGAACGAGCCTCCGGACACGGCGTCGGTCAATCGATCTCTTACGCTGGCGCATTGCGCCATGCAGCCACATCTTTCTCCGAATCAGCCAACCGTCGACGACTTCACGCCCTGAACCATGTGAGCACGGCGCCGGGCCGTGGTAGAATAACCGCACATGGACTACACCATCTGCTCAGATCTCACTCCAGCGGAAACCGAGCGCATTGGCGAACAACTCGATGCGTTCAATGCCAGGCAGACCGGGTTCAACGATGAACGGACACTGCATCTGGCCGCCCGCGGGCTGGACAACCAACTGCTCGGTGGGCTCACCGGCGTGACCGGCAACCAATGGCTATACATCCACATTCTGTGGGTCGCAGAGGATCACCGCCAGACGGGCATCGGTGCAGCCCTGTATCGCGCTGCCGAGGACGCCGCCATCGAACGCGGGTGCCTGTCCGCCTGCCTGATGACGTTCAGTTACCAGGCCTACGATTTCTATAGCAAGCGCGGCTACATCGCGTTCGGACAACTTGAAGACTACCCGGTGGGACACACGCTGTACTTCATGAAGAAGCGCCTGACACCCGCATCGCAGGAACGGCCGAGCGCCCCGCACGATCAGTGATCCCGGCTTCGACAGTTGCCCGGGCAATGCCCCTCGAACTGTCTCAACGTGTCATGCCGCGCACGCGCGGCGGGAGCTGGGTGGCCAGTGTCAGTGGCAAGCTGTCGATCTCGAGTAGATGCGCAGGAAACGTAGGCATCAGAAAGGTACGACTGCGCCGATCGTGTCGGTCGGCATGAAGTTCCACGGTAAATTCTCCACGAGCATCACAGGTTGCCCGGTAGGTGAACGTGGCCAGATAGCCCGGTTCGACGTGGATGCCTGCCTGATCGAGACCGGCGACCATCTGACCGGTCTCGACATTGAACGCTGTCCACGGGCCGTGACCGTCGAACACGGCAGCGCCATCGATGCTGATGTCGATCAACTCCAATTGACCACGCAGGCCACCGGCCACACCGAGGTGCAGCTGGTAGCCACGAAGATCGTCGAGCGGGGTGTCGAGGTAGACATCTATTTCTACGAGTGCGCAAGGCGTGATGACTGTCGGTGTGGTCTCAAGGGTGACACGCGCGCGTTCGATGGCCTGTTTGCCCAGTTCGAATTGCGGCGTGGGCGCTCCGTCGAGTGGACAGGTGCACCGCGAAGATCCGCCAAAAGCGTTCAAGGCGTGAAAGGCATCGTTGCCGTCACACACTCCGTCCGGATTACAGTCGCCGAACGGCCCCCCGGCGTCGACATTGTAAGCCACGGGTGGAGCGTCCTCGCACAAGTACGCTCCGCCTCCGGGCGTGACATCGGCAAAGCAATTCAGTGCATGACTGCGATCGTTGTTATCAGCAGCACCGTCCGGGGGACACACACCGAATTGACCGCCCATGTCCGCGAACACGACCGCGGTCGGGACGCACACCTCGAACACGCAGTCCCACCACACACAACCGTCGTCACGGATCAAGTTGGAGTCGAGGTCTGCGCACTCTGCGATCGTGCCCTCCGGGCACCGGTCGACCGCTGGATACTCTACGCCTTCGAGAAAAATGGTGTAACTGCCCTGGCCTCCGCCGGCGGACCAGTCGGTGACCACACCGCGACCACCCGCGCCATCAGGACCCGAGATCTCGGTCGCACTGCTCTGATCGAAGATGGCCGAACCGTCGCTGTTGGGATCGTGATCAAATCCGCTGATACCCAGGTAATACAATCCTGGCTCGATGACTGCAGCTCCACTGCCGTCGTTGGAGGAACTCTCCAGGATCGACGTGACGCCGAACGCAGGGTCGTCGTCATTGCCCAGGACGCCGCGACCTGTGTGATCGAACAGCCACAACTGCGTGTTGAAGTTGACCAGGCCTCCTGTTGTAGACGCTTTGAAGTTGTCGGGATCGACTATGTTGATGAGATACAGATCTGCGAAATCGGCTGCCCCGAAACCCAGTGCAGCCAGGTCGCCACCGATGGAGTTCAGTGGACCGCGGCCCCCGCCGGTCTGCTCGGGTTCGTCGGCGGACATCGGCGTCGCACCTGCATCGGTCGTTTCCTGATAGTCGGGCGGCGAAGCGAACTCGCAACCGGTGAGTGAGATGGTGTAATCCCCCGTCGCACCCCCGCCGAGGGTCCAGGCCGAAACGGGCATTGATCCGCCGGGGCCGTCCGGACCGGATACCTCGATCGGTCCAGCGAACGCGAAGATTTCACCGGTCGAACTCGATGGGGTATTGCCGGCACCACTGATCGCCAGATAGTACAGCCCGGGTGTGGTGATCGTGGCACCACTGCCATCGTCGGCCGCCACCCCGATCATCGAAGTCATTGATACGGCGTTCTCGTCGTCGTTGGCCAGCAGTCCGCTTCCGTCTGCATGGAACAGGAATATCTGCGTGTCGAACGTGGTCCCTCCACCGGCCGTCGTCGCCGAGAACAACGTCGGGACCGGAATATTGATGAGGTACATGTCCTCGAAATCACCGGGACCGTTGAACAGCAGACCGCCGAGCTTGCCGTTGATCGAATTCAACGAACCTGTCCCAATGGTCTCTTTGGCATTGGCTGGCAACGAGCCTGCATCATCGCCCTCGATGATGTCCGGGCCAGCCCACGACGCCGCCGGCAGCGCCAGCGCAAGCACGACTGCTCCGGCGAAACAACGTGCGGTGAGATGTTGCATGGTCTTTTCCTGGTCTTGCGGCCCGACCCCTCAGGCCGTGGACGTGAGGTCATCAGACATTCAGTTTAAGCCGCAACCGCGTGCAATGCACTCCATTTTGGGCAGAGCGGGGCTCACAGCACACATCCCATTGTTTTTCAAAGACTTACCGTGAGCCACTGCCGTCTGCTGAAGAAAAATCCTGGCCCCTGTAAGAACACGCAGGCGCGCCCGTTGACCTCCTGCACGGAACACGAACCCGGATGGATTCGCTGGCCGCGACGGTGGGCATGACGATCATCCGGAGCGAATAAGAAATACCGAGCCATGACCCCGGGGCGGGCCGCAGTGCGTTGCTGCGGTCCCGCCTCTACTTGCACACCGAACTCCGTTGATTAGGGAACCCTCATCCCTCGATGACCCGTGCGCCTTGCGCTACCAGCCGCCTAACTCCTTTGCCTCCTTGACCGCAGATCGAATCACTACACCACCCACGCGCCAACTGCTACAGTACATTTGCTCGAAGCGTCAGGGGGTCTCGATTCCGCAACAGCATTACATAAGAGGATAATGGTGCAGGTGATCTGTTCGGCGAAATGGCGACCCCGGTCGATCCGGATCCTTGGCCTGTGGGTGGCCGCCATGGCCTGCCCCGCAGCCACCGCATCGGCGGCGCCCCCCGGCTTGACGCCTTCGAACCGCACCCTGCCAAGAACATCCTCCCGTTCAGGCCTGCCCTGGACTGCGGCCGGCGAAACCGTTTGTGGGCTCGAAGACAGCGCCCATTGCCAGCTCCCCGATCAACAGGGCCACGGTGGCACGAGCGTCGTCGCAGCAACAAGCGATGTCAGTGCCGGCTTCACCGTTGCCGACAATTTCACCCCCGAGACGTCCGGAACCGTGTCACAAGTGTGTTGGTGGGGAATCTATGTCGACTTTGCCGAGGGCGGCATCGACTGTGGCCCTGGCCCCGGTGATGACTTCACGATCACGTACTTCGCCAACGACAATGGCATTCCGGGCGCCCAGCACGCCGGCCCGTTCAACCTGACTGATGTTCAGCGCCTGCCCACTGGGCGCTTCGTCCTGGGCTTCACCGAATACTCCTACTCGGCCAGCCACACCGCAGTGACTGTCGAACAGAACGACTGCTACTGGATCGAGATCGTCAACAACACCGCGGAAACATGCTTCTGGCTGTGGAACACCGCCCCCCCCGGTGACTCCATGAGCGTCCAGGACTTCAACGGCAACGGCTACGATCTCAGCGATCGCGAGGACTACGATCTCGCGTGGTGCGTCGAGCCCATCGTCGAGCCGGGCGGGTGCGGCTCGTCGTGCGAACTCGGCTGCGCACCCAACGCGACACCTGAAGGAGAACCGGATTGCGAGGAGGACTACGTCGACACATTCAACGGGGGTTGTCACAGCACGCCACCCGTGTGGTCATCGATCGCCCCGGGCGATGTCGTGTGTGGACGTGGAGGCAACTTTGCCGTCAACGATGTCCCGTGTAACAGTGACCAGGACTGCTTCATTGGTGACTGTGGCAATGTCACACCTGGTTTTTGCGACCAGGTTCAACGTGGCCAGGACACTGACTGGTATGAACTCGATCTATCGCAACGAAAAGACGATGCATTCCTGCGAGTACAACTGAGTGCGGAGTTCCAGGCCGTGTTCGGCTTCATCGATGCCCAGAACAACACCTGCCAGAATCCCGATTTCATCGAAGACGCCATGATCAGTGTGGCACCCTGCTCGAGCAATGAGATTGAAATCTGTCTGTCACCCGGGATCTACAGCATTTTCGTCTCGACACTGACACCCGGAACACTGGCGCCGTGCCCGTCGATCTACAACATCGTGCTCGAAGACCTCGGCGCTTGCCCTGAATTCTCTGCGGTGTGCAATCTGGAGGACACGTTACGGTGCCAGTTGCCCAACCAGAGCGGAAACGGGGGCGGCAACACGGGCGGCGTCAGCGACAGCAACCCGATCGTGAACACGGTCATTGCAGACGATTTCCAGTCACTCGCCGGCGGACCCATCACCGAAGTGTGCTGGTGGGGATTCTACCTCGACGCCGCAAATGACAATACGGCATGCGGCCCGGGTGCTGTGGCCGACGACTTTACCATCACGTACTACAACGACGATGCCGGCGGGGTTGTCCCGGGCTCGATCAAAGCCGGACCATTTCCCATCGGACCGGCAGACGACAAGTCGGCAACCGGCGAGACGATCCCCGGGCCTGGCGACGGCTATCTCGAGTTCGGATTCACCGCTACGCACCCGACTGTCACCACGCAACCTGGTGAATGCATCTGGATCTCGATCAGCAACAATACGACCGGAGGGGGCGAATGTGTGTGGGCGTGGTCCTCGGCCGCGCCCGGCGACGAGCGCAGCGCGCGCGACGAAGGCGCCGGCTTCGATGAGGACCTGACCTCGTCTTTCGACCTCGCGTGGTGCATCTCAACCTTCGTCACACTCACCGGATGCGAATTGACCGGTGCATGCTGCGACGATGTCTTCGGGTTGTGCTTCGATGATGTCTCGATACTTGAATGCGACGGCCGGTTCAAGGCCAATACCCAATGCGCAGAACTGAACCCACCGTGCGGAGGCGGCGCGTGCTGCAACCCCCAGAATGGCACCTGCACCGATACGCTCGAGGATGACTGCACGACCCAGTTCCACCCCGATGTCTTCTGCAGCGCTGTCCTCTGTAATCAGGCCGAGACCTGTGACTGGACCAACGGCGCGGCTCGAATCGGCCCGTCAGTCGGCAGCCAATATGCTCCGAACGAGTGGTACGTGCAGGCAGCAGACAACTTCACGCTCAAGGGTCAACCCGGCCAATGCAACCTCGACTCTGTCAGTTGGACGGTCGGCCACTTCAATCACCAGGGCACGTGCCCTGACGGTTCGAACTGCACCCTGGGCAGCATGTCTGCTTGCGATGATCAGCCCGAGACCTGCATCCCGGGATCATATACCAACACACCGGATGATTACGAAGCGATCAACGTCGTTGTGTATGCTGACACATTCGTCGCAGGCGCCGTGCAGCGTTACGGCGTGCAAGTCGATCAGGACATTCCGGAAGGCGTCGCGCCAGGTGAGCCGGCGCACTGTGTCAACAGCGGTACGTGCAATCCGGGCGAAGAATGCATTGATAACAATGGCGACGGCGCCCCCGAGTGCACGCTGGTATCCGAAGTCACTGTCGATCTTGACGAGACCATTCTCGATCTCGACGTTGAGTTGCTCGTTGAGCATTCGTGGCAGGGTGACCTCGTTATCCGCCTGCAAAAACTAGGCGGACCGACTGTCACGTTGATGAATCGCCCCGGAGACAACGACCAGCATCCCGGCACGTTTGGCCCCGACGGTTACCGGGCGAACAACTTCGGCGCCGTGAACGAGTTCAATCGGCTCCTGCGCCTCGACGACGATGTTGAAGTCCACATCAACGACTATGCGGGACCGACCCCGGGGGTCGACGACTTCGTCGGGCCGGCCGGATCAGGCGGCGGCGGTGACGCCGCTGGCGCACTCGGCATGTTCGACGGCCTGTCCAAGTCGGGCACGTGGCGCCTTTACGTCAGCGACGACTACGGTGCCACCGACCAGGGCCGTCTCCTGGAATGGCGTCTGCGCTTCGTCGACATCCCGCCGGTCCCGAGTGAACCGAACGGCCAACCCGAATTCGTCCCCGTTCCCGTCGCGTGCGCAACGGCTGCCGACTGTGCGGAGAGCGGTTGCCCGGGTGCGAGCTGCCCGGCCGGCACGTGCATGCTCGAAGGAAACGTCTGCATGCAACCTCGGCCAACAGGCCGACACAACGGCCCGCCAGCAGCGGTTTGCGAGCTTCAACCCGAGCAGTGGACCTGGGCGCCGGTCGATCGCGATGGTCAACCACTCGCCAATATCTTCGCCCTCGAGGCCGACCTTGGCCCGTGTAGCCCATCGGTGATCAAGAACACCGGCTACTACCTGGCCATCTCACCCGTCCTGCCGTTCGCAACGGGCCCGTTCTATCAGACTGGATGGTTACGCTCGGTGAACCGCGACGGCATTCCCGCGAAACAAACCGTGGCCGCCCTGCCCTGGGCGCCACTGGCCGATCTCGATGACTTGACGTTCGATCTTACCGGCAGTCCCGGAGAAGCACAGTTGTGCCCCAATGGCACGATTCAGGAATGCGCCGACCTCGATAGCAACAACCTCCGCGATGATCCCTGTGTGTGGTGGGCATGCGTCGCCGGAACGTGCGCAGGCACTGCAGTGGCCTTTGCCGATTATGGTGGCCCGTTCGGAGCGTGCCAGCCGGATGGTGTTGCAGACGGCAACGACCACTTCAGTGCACTCAATTGCTTTGCCAACACTGACGGGACGGGGCAGGCGGCCAACTATCCGTGTGAAGACACCGCGGGACGGTTCGACAACTCGGCGTTCAACACCGACGTGGCCGGCAAGGCGACACCATGCCAGCCCGATGGACTCTGCGACGGCGCCGATGCCTTCGCGGCCCGGGATGTCTTCGCGGGGGGCAGCCCATGCCAGTGTCCGGCAGGCGAGCCGTATCCCGAATTCAAGACAGACGATGGAGACATCGCGACCCTCGCTCTGCGGGGGGCGCGACGGACGCTCGGTGCCGGCGACGAAATCGAAATCGATGTCCACCTGACCACACCCCTGCGCGATTTGCGCGGCTATCAGTTGCACATGAACACGACTGGTGGTCACCGCGGAACGCTCGATCTCGTCGACATCGGTATCAAGTATGCCGTCGCCAAGCGTCCCCACACACTCCCTGACGAATCCGTCCGCCTGCGCGACGCCCGCAGAGAACACGTACGCCCCCGCGCGCGACCCACGAGCGGCCCCAAGTCTCGCGCTCCATTCGCCAGCACCGCCATCAACGATCATGTGTTCAACGGTCACGGCTATTGGGATGCCTACAACATCACGACGCGTCAGATGGTGGTCGGCCTCTACACCGGCGGCATCGCCGTCGACGCCGGCTATCTCGCCACGCTGACCTTCCGCGCTTCCGACGATGCCACAGGCCGGTTCCTCATCGAGCTGCTCACCGATTTCTCCGCATCGAAAGAACGGACCATCCTGTTCCCCTCATCGAGCCTCGAGCACATTCGAGTCGAACCCACGAAACCATTTGTCGTCGAGGTCACCGGACACTAGGCTCTGTCTGAATACTCCGCCAGCTACGATCGGCTGCGACGCTTGCTTCCTGCGTTCTCAGCCCGAAATGGTCCTCAGCGTATCGACTGATACGCCTGCGGCCATTTCGGCCCTGCGGCCTTGACAGCAAACGCCTCGCCCGATCTCGCCACGCCGTAGTTTTCAAACAGAGCCTAGGCCCGCCCCAGCGGCTTCCGTCACGAATCAGCCGTGGCGTTCCGGACCATCGCACGATCAAGGCCGGGTGGGGATCGGCGAGGATCCAATCCAATTCGATCCCGGGCCGCGCCGCACTCTGGCCGGGCCCGAGCACCGGGGCTGGCAGGCCCACCGCTGCAGGTCGATCGGCACGTGAATTCATGGCTTCCACCACCCGTCATCCATGACCGCGCGAGGCGTAGTGCAGCGCTCCGCGTGATGGCATCAAATGCGACGGGCTATCGTATGTCCGTTCATGACGATGCGATACGCGCGCCATGCCACGTCACTCACAAGCTGGTTCGCGCACGTGATGTTGTCATGAATTTCGAGAATCATTGGTGTTTCGAGGGAGTTTGTGCAGTACCGTGTATTGGCCGGCTACCAGTGAGAAGCTATAATCGAAGCATCCTCGTTTGCTCACTTCGACACTGGGGAACACACATGGAAGGAGTCTTGTCATGGCTGACAACAACACCAACGGCGACTACCAGACGACCATCGGACCCGACGCAAGCTTCAAGGGCGAGATGCAGTTCAAGAAAGGCATGCGGCTCTTCGGACAGTTCGAGGGCCAGATCGACAGCAAAGGCGAGCTGATGATCGCCGAAGGCGCCAAGCTGCTCGGCGAGGCGGCCGCCGACTCGATCAAGATCGAGGGCTTCGTCAAAGGCAACGTCTCTGCCGACGGCTGTGTCCAGCTCTCGGATTCGGCCCGCCTCGAAGGCGACATCCGCACCAGCCGCCTGCAGGTCGCCGATGGTGCGATCCTGATCGGACGGTGCTCGGTTGGCGCAGGCCAGGGCAACGGTAGTGCCAAACCACAAGCGCCCCAGGCTCAGACCCCACCCAACAAGGGTGCTCAGCAGGGCGGCAAGCGCTAGAGCGGCAGCGTTGCCGGTGGCAACCTCAAGCAGCTGTTGCCCAAGTACAACGGCCTCGGTCCGATACTTTGAATGGGAGAGAACCGCACGCGATGCCGACGTTAGTGCGTAGGTTTCGTGTTCGAGGTAGTGATTTGTGTCCACGGTCGCCTCGGCGACGTGGTGTCCGCGTATCAGCCGCGTAGCCTTTCTCGACAACGCGCATGGCGATGAAACTGACTCCCAAGCGGCCGACTGCCGTCAAGACGGTGGCCTGCCATCACTGCGGCAAGATGGCCGAATTCCCCAAGCGGGCCATGTCGGCGGTCTGTCCGCATTGCAACAAGCGGCTCATCCTCGAGGATGTCGTGATCCGCGGCTACCACGCAGTGCGCGAACTGGCCACCTGTGGAGAGGTCGTCGTCGAGAGAAAAGGTCACGTCGTTGCGGCCATCAAGAGCCTCAGCCTGACGATCCGGGGCAAGGTCGACGGCCAGGTCCTGGCTCGGGAACGGGTCATCCTGGCGAAGACATCTATCCTGACGGGTAGCATCTCGGCACCGTGCCTCGAAGTCGAAATCGGTGCGGTCATGGATTGCCACGTCAGCATCGTTCCAGGGGCTTCTCAGGAACAACTGATCAATACGGCACCGCCGCCTCAGCCTCCAGCGCCAGCCTCTCCCCAGAAAAAAATCACTCGCCGGACGGGCACCGTCACGGCCCCGGCGGCCAAGCGCAGCCGGGCACCGGTTCAACGTAATGTGACCAGCTCACGCTCGTCGTAGCCGGATGCAACCGTATCGGACGTAGCCCAACGGGGCGGACGGACGCTAGGTAGTGTCCGACAAGGTTTTATGCGCAACACACTATCCTCTGTGGTTTCGCGCGCCCTATCAGTAAGATAAAGGCCATTTGAGCCGGGCACTCGTTTGGGGACTTCAGGTTGAACCGTTTCCTTGGCATCATGATCTGCGCCGTACTGTGGAACGGGTCTGTTTCAACAGCCCAGACCCCGTGCCCGGACGCTGCGAGCGGAGATTGTTGCGTCGGTAATTCGACTGCCGGCTGTGCCAGCCCTTCCTGCTGTGCAACCGTGTGCGCGCTCGATTCGTTCTGCTGTGAAATTCTATGGGATTCCGTGTGCGCCACGATCTCTCAAAATGTCTGCCCGACCTGCATGACCCCCGATATCGAAGTCACCCCTGACACGATTCTCATCGACTGCCTCGGCGACCCAGCGCCCATTGTCGCTCCAGCAACGGCCGCAGACGTCATCCATCTCCGCAACGAGACGATAGGCATTGCTCGATCGGAGGGGCCCCTGTGGACTCCGTCGGAGGATAGCCACATTCTCATTCACTTCAGCTCGCTCCCCGACCCGCCGGCGGTCGACCGACTTTCAGCACTGGGCGTTGAGATCGTCGGCTTCGTCCCGGATCATGCCGTTACGGCCCACGTCCCGGCCGGATTCACGCCACCGCCCGGATCGACGATTGATTGGCTGGGGCCGATCACGCCGCATCACAAATTGGCCCGCGCGCTGGCACGTCCCGATATCAGCGCTCAGCGGTTGCTGCCTTTTGCGGTCGAACTGTTTCCGGATGCCGATAGCGCTGCCTGTGTCACCTACATGACCCAGGCCGGTGCCGAACTCGTCGACAAGGAACGGCTGCCGGCCCATGTACGCCTGGGTCGTGCCACCCAACAGGTCCTGGTTCAGCTGGCCCGCATGGATGAAGTCGCCTGGATCATGCCGGTGACCGAGGACTTGCTCGACCAGACCGACCCGGTGTTCTGGTGTCAGGGTATCGAAACCGAGTACGGCAACATCCAGAACTTCGTCATCATCAACGAGGGTTGGGACGGCCTGGGACAGGGCACTGCCCATGATTTGAGCTATCATTTCCAGAACACCACACCCGACATGCTCGTTTCGGATCAGCGCGAGCAGATCATTGCGGCGTTCGATGAATGGAGCGTGCATGCTTCGATCACGTTCACCGAGACTTCAACCGCCGGACTCGAACGCTCGGTCGACATTCGATTCGGTGCCGACGAACACGGCGACGGCTTCCCTTTCGACGGGGCCAGCGGTGTCATCGCCCACACCTTCCCACCCCCCCCGAGCAACTCCGAGCCCATCGCGGGAGACATGCACTTCGACGAGGCCGAGAATTGGATCATCGGTGGCAATGGTGGGCTGGATCTGTACTCCGTTGCGCTGCACGAAGCCGGGCACGCACTGGGGCTGGGCCACTCGGAAGACCCCAACGCGGTGATGGGCGCCTTTTATACCGGTCCTGTCAGTGGCGTCACCCTTGATGACATCGAAGCCATCCAATCGATATACGCTTCGGCCATCGACTCCAACTGCTTCCTGGTGACCAACACCGGCCTCAACACCCTGACTGTCTCCGACATCACCGCACCCACGTGGATGCAGGTTGAACCCGCCGGCCCGTTCACCGTCGAACCACTCGATTATGTCTCCGTCTGTGCCACGAGCGATTGTTCAACGTGCCCGGGCACCTCGAGCGCTCTCGTCCTGCACACCAACGACCCGGAGACCCCGGCGCAACAGATCATTGTCGATTCACGATGCCCACCGTGCGACGAGGGAACCACGTGTGACGACGGCAACGAGGACACCTGCAATGACACTTGCATCGCGGGCACCTGCGACGGCGCGCCCTGCTGCATGCCGTTCGATCTCAACGATGACGGGCTTGTCTCACTCGTCGGCGACCTGCCGCTATACGTCGACTGCGTATTCTCGGGCCAATGCAACTGCCCCGCAGAAGGATGCCTGTGCCCTGCAGACTGCAATGGTGATGGTCTCGTCACCGTCGTCGGCGACCTGCCGTGCTTCACCGACTGCCTGATCTTCAACGATTGCGGACAGTGACACGTGGTCCCGCGGTCTTCCTGTTTTATCAACAGCCCCGATTCCTATCCTGAACTCCGCGTTGATCAAGTCTCGACTGGGCGATACTATTGATTTCATGCATATCCGTCTGCTCGCGGTGCGAACAGGCGGATGGCGACCGGTTCACCTGTCACGCCGGCGCCCATTCCATCGTTAGCCGTGGAGAGCTCAAGAGATGCCAAAGACCGCCGCGCCTAAGCTCAGTTCCCGCAACGCCAACAAACACGAGTTGTATGAGTTGGCCGTTCAGGACGTCGAGACCGAGGCCAAGTATATTGAACGCCTGTACCGTCGAATGCGTGGCAAGCCGGCCCGTCGGCTCAAGGAAGACTTCTGTGGAACCGCCTCGCTGTGTTGCCAGTGGGTTCGCAACAAGAAGGAACACCTCGCTGTCGGAGTCGATCTGCACAAACCGACACTCGAATGGGGCAAACGGCATCGCCTCGGCGCGCTGAGCGACGAACAGCGCACCCGTGTTGAGTTGATCGAGGGAGATGTTCTCGACGTGACCAGACCCAAGGTCGAGATTGTCGTCGCACTCAACTTCTCTTACTTCATCTTCAAGTCACGTGAGTTGCTCAAACGCTACTTCAAAACCGTTTATCGCTCATTGGACAAGGACGGTATCTTTCTGCTCGACGCCTACGGTGGCTCGGAAGCCATGGAAGTGCTCGAAGAAAGCCGCAAGTGCAAGGGCTTTACCTACGTTTGGGAGCACGCCGACTTCAACCCCGTCACTTCCGAAACGGTGTGCAACATCCACTTCGAATTCAAAGATGGCAGCCGCATGAACCGCGCGTTCACCTATGACTGGCGGCTGTGGACGCTCGCGGAAATCCAGGAGTTACTCAGCGAGGTCGGTTTCAGCGAAGTCGAGATTCATTGGGAAGGAACGGACCGCGAAACGGGAGAAGGCAACGGCATCTTCCGCAAGACCAAGAAAGGCGAAGCGATCGAAAGCTGGGTCGCCTACGTCGTTGCACTGAAGTAGAAACCCCGAAGTTAAGTCCAAAATCGGCCTGCAACTGCGAGCTGGCACACCCACACGCAAACGGGGCCTTCAGCGCGCAAGCACGCAACTGAAGTGATAAACCAGAGCAATCACGCCCCGCGAGGATCCAATGGGGCAGAGCCCCTTGGCAGGGGGCTCGGGGGACGGCTGTCCCCCGAAGCTTAGTCTGAAATCGAGCGCCACCACGAACTGGCACACCCACACGCAAACGGGGCCTTTAGCGCGCAAGTACCCAACTGAAGTGATAAACCAGAGCAATCACGCCCCGCGAGGATCCAATGGGGCAGAGCCCCTTGGCAGGGGGCTCGGGGGACGGCAGTCCCCCAAAGTTAAGTCTGAAATCGCGTGCCACCACGAGCTGGCACACCCACACGCAAACGGGGCCTTCAGCGCGCAAGTACGCAACTGAAGTGATAAACCAGAGCAATCACGCCCCGCGAGCAATCCAATGGGGCAGAGCCCCTTGGCAGGAGCTCGGGGGACGGCTGTCCCCCGAAGCTTAGTCTGATGTCCGGGCTCGGGGGACGGCCGTCCCCCGAAGTTAAGATAGAAAGAACGCCGATGTCATCACACCAGATCGACTGGTATTACTATCGCAACAGCTGAACCTCCTGCACGAAAGCGCAGGAGTTTCTTGCGAAGATCCCTCATTCTGTCGCAGAACAGGTCAGCGCCGGTGCGCAAAAATTCGGCCGCACGGATGCTCTCGAGTTCGCCGCCGCGGCAGAGCGGGTCATCTGCGCCAAAGGCAAGACCGTCGTCGACTACGGGACCGACCGCCCGGACGATAACGAACTGCTCAAGCTGATGCTGGGCCCCACCGGCAACCTGCGCGCCCCGACGATTATTGTCGGAAAGACAATGGTGGTCGGCTTCAATGCGGATGCTTATTCCGAAATCTTCGCCTAGGCCGGCGCTGACGCATGCCCTATGCGTACACCCGCACGCGATCGCCAGCCCGTGCGGCTAGACCGACCTACTCGGGCACGGTGATGTGCCCGGCCTCGAGCGTCAGAGTGAAGTCGTGCAAGGCCAGACGACGACCATAGGGCTTTGATCCAGCCGGTTGCATGGACCAGCGCTCAGCTGCTCACCGCTCAGCTCGGACAGGCCATGCTCGTGTGATCGTGCACGATCAACCATCGGCCGTCGATCAGACGAAACACCAGGGTGAACAACCCATCGAGGTCCGCGGTCGCGGCCGCTACTTGCCAGCGGCCTGTCACGTATGCGGACTGATCACCCAGCCGGTGCACCGCGATGTCGGAAAAGGTCAGCGTGCCCATTTCATCGCGGGTCGGATAGCGCCGCTGGTAGCGCTCGTACGCTGCCTGCCACCCGCGGTGGGTCGTGCCTCCCGAACTGAAAGTCATGCGCTCATCGTTCCAGTAGTGGGACATGAACCCTGCAATGTCGCCATCGTTCCAGCGACCGACCTGCTCGACCAGCACGCCGGTGAGCGTCGTGTGTGCGTCGGCAACGGCCCGATCGCGTTGCTCGACCTCCTTCGGACGAACGAACGTACAACCTGCAACGAGGATCGGCAGCACTATCAACACGGCACTACGCATGAAAGGTCTCCTGGAGAATCGAATGTCGGCGAAGGCAGTTGTAATCGATCTTGGAGCAAAGGGGGAGCACTCTGTGCTGACCGCGCGTTGAGCCGCCTGGCAGCGCCACTCACTCTCTGGGCTTTGGCGGACGCCGCCCCGCCTTGATGTCCTCGTCAAACGTGCGCTTCTGACGAAGGATGTGGTGGTAATGCTGGGCGAAACGGTGGGCTTCGTCGCGGGCCTGCTGCAGGAGCTTGAGCGCCGGATCGTTACGTGGCAGCCGCAGCGGACGGCTGCGGGCCTGAGTGTAGACCTCTTCTTCGCGCTTGGCCAGCGAAATGGCCATGGGCGGGCGGATGGCCATGTCACTGAACGCTTCGAGTGCAGCGTGCAATTGGCCAAGCCCCCCATCGATCACGATGATGTCGGGATAGAGTTCTTCGCCTTCGGCCGCGTGACGATAGCGCCGACGAATGACCTCCTGAATCATGGCGTAGTCGTTTTGTCCAGCGACGGTCTTGATCTTGAAGCGGCGGTAGCCCGGCTTGAACATCCGCCCGTCGATTAGACACACGACCGAACCGACCGCATCGGTGTCCTGCAGGTTGGCAATATCAATACACTCGATGCTGCGCGGTGGCTGCTCCATATCAAGGAGCCTGGCAAGACGTTCGAGGCCGGCACGTGGGTCGACAAAAAACACTTCCGGCTGCACGTCATGCTCGGGGTTTCCTGACAAACTTAGCGACTCAATGGCCTTGATACGATCCCGCAGTACCGCGGCATCCTCGTAGCGCTTCTCTTCCGCAGCAGCCCCCATGTCGTGGCGCAGTTGACGCAGCAGCGCACTGCGTTTGCTGCCAAGCAGCTTACGCAGACGATCGATGTCCCGCCGATAGCTCTCACGAGGGATCAAGTCCGCGCACGGCGCCGTGCATTGGTTGATGGCATGCAAGAGACAGGGCCGAAAATACCGCCGGCTGTCATCGTCCTCGCGGATATCCAGTTCGCAGGTGCGAAACTTGAACACCTTCTGCAAGGCATTGACGGCGTCGCGCAGGCTTTGGACGTTGGTGAACGGGCCATACAGCTTCGAACCCTTCAACCGTGGCGTGCGGGTCACGAAGACGCCAGGATAGTCGTCCCCCGTGGTGACCTCGAGGTAGGGAAACGATTTATCGTCCTTGAGACGCTCGTTGAACGGTGGCTGGATGTCTTTGATCAGACGGTTTTCACGTAACAGCGCCTCGACCTCGTTGTCACACTCGAGGAAGTCGACCGTGGTCACCATGTCGGCCATGCGCGCGATTTCTGGACCGCGGGTATTGAGCAGGTCTGCCGATTCTGCGAAATACGAACTGACCCGGCTGCGAAGGTCTTTGGCCTTGCCGACGTAAAGAACCCGCCCCTGGGCGTCCTTCATCAAGTACACGCCGGGAGTTCTGGGCAGCGCCGCGATGGCTTGGCGCAATTCGGCCATCTGTCCATCGGTCATGGCCTGCTTCCACCCACCCGGTATCTCGGTCGCCTCATGTTTCGACCATCCATTACCCACAGCATAGAGACGTCGTCCTGTTTGCGGAACACAATGGGCCCCGGGGACCTGAGCCCCATTATATGGCCTGGCGCGCGCGCCGCGGCAGAGAGCTCGATCAACCCGCGGAATCCGACCCGCGTTGACCCTAAAATATGAATGCGTGATACTTGTTTGTAGCGATCGACCCGTCTGCTCGGCGACCGGTCCTCAGGGCGTACGGCAGGTTCCGAAGCGGAGCCACCGTGTGCAGGCCATGACAGGATACCGCCCTCGAGCCCGTCGAAGACGTTTCCACGGAGTGCCAACCCATGTGTCGTGTCCGATTCGTCCTTGCGGCCGGTGTGTATGCACTGGTTGCCGGCTGTTCATCCTCAGCGCCGCCGGAGGACATGTCCCCCGTCGTGGAGCCTCCGGACCAGCCGACTGAGCATGTGCTCGAAGTCACGGCAACCGACGTCGCGACCGATCCTGCGAGTGTGATCCGTGCGGGCTCGCGCTACCTTGCGACACGCCGACCGGCTGGCGCCGAGGGGGACGACCGGGTCATCTTGTTCGACACCATGCTTGGCACGACGACCCCGATCCTCGGTGCCGATGTGGCGGGCTCCACGGATTACGTGTTGAGTCAGGGGGATGTGCTGCTGCGAGGTGACAATGATGGTATCTACCATTTCCAGCTCACTCGGAGCGTTGAGGCTCAACGAGTTGGACGGCCAGCCCTGGCCCCGAACAGCGGCCGGATGGATACGGACGGCGGTCCGATCGTCGCGTTCGTCACCAGCGAGCCATTTGTCTGCTGGATCGACATGACTGCCGAGACACTCGAGATCACCCCGTTCGTGCGGCCCCCGCTCAACGGGACGTATGCGCACACTGCCGTCCACGGTACCCGCGTGGCCGCTCTCGATGGCCCGGACCTCGTGCTGTTCGACACGGCACTGGGCCCGTTCTCAGAACCTGTGGTATTCGACGTCTCGGCCAGCAGCGATGTGCCGATCGTGTTCGACGGCACGACAGTGGTCTTTGCCGACATCGACTATGTCGTGTATGCCCTTGATGTCGATGCCGAGCAAGCGACCCAGGTTCCCATTGGTTTGTCGTTGTCGGCAGCAGATGATCGGCTGCAGGTCGACCTGGCGGGTGGCACGATGTGCTCCTTCGAGGGCACCCGGCCCATTCCGTTTGCCTCGCTGGTGGGCACCCCAGGTGCCACAGTGGGTGCCATAGAGGTGGGTCTCAACTCGCCGACCGACCCGGGCTGGGGATCGCGATGTGCGGTCGAGGCGAGTGGCGCGCGGGTCTTCATCTCCGGATCACCGGGCTCGGAGACTCTGCTGTCGATGTGGGAAGATGGGCTGGCCGCCTCGATCGAGGGACCGCAAGGCCCATTTTCGTGCGACAGGGGTCCACACCGCCCCGGCCTGGCGGCATTCCAGATTCACGACGGGGCGGGAAACAGCTCACTCGGGTATATTGATCTGAAGAAGCCCGATCCTGAGTCGTAGCGCTCTGCATCCAGACGCTGTCCTCTCGTACCGAGTAACTCGTGACGCCAATATCCGACATCCCGACCGCCACACCCGATTCTGGTGTGGCGACCTCTTTGCAACCGGCCCCTGCGCGACCGACGCGACCGAGCGGCACGACCATGCGGGGCCTGACGTATACGCCGAGTACTCTGCGGTGGCTGACCTGCAAGGCTCTGGGGACGGTATCTCCGAAGGTGTTCTGGAGCCGCTTGTCCTCATTGCGGTTCAGCGCCATCCCGACCCCAGCGCTGCCATGTAACACGTGGGTGCGTCTGCAGACGGTCCTCGGGGGTATTTGCGGATCCGACATGTCGCTGGTTTCGCAGCGGTCTCATCCATCTTCGTTCATGCAGGGGTTGATGAGCTTCCCCGTTGTCCTCGGCCACGAAAATGTTGCGATCATCGAGGAAGTCGGGAGCGCGGTTCAGGGATGGCGTGTCGGCGATCGCGTGTGTGTCGAACCCTCTCTGTCCTGTGCCACACGTGGCATCGAGCCGGCATGTCGCAACTGCCGGGCAGGATGCTTCTCGTTGTGCGAGCGAACGGCTGCCACCGCCCGCTACCCCGAAGGGATGATGATCGGCCTCAACGCCTTTACCGGTGGGACGTGGGCCCCCTACTTCGTGGCCCATCAATCACAGCTGCACCGCGTGCCCGAGCAGATGCCGGACGAAGAAGCGGTGCTCACCGACCCCATGGCCTGCGCCCTGCACGGCGTCCTGCGCCATCGGCCACGTGACGGCGATCGCGTGTTCGTGCTGGGATCGGGTATCGTCGGCATCGGCGTTGTCGCGTCCATGCGGGCGCTCGGTTGCGCCGCCGAGATCACCGTCGGTTGCCGGCATGAGTATCAGGCCGAACTGTGCAGACGTTTCGGCGCCGACGATATCATCATATTCCCGCGCGGCCAAAGCGCTCGCCAACGACTCGACGTCATTGCCAGCCATTTCGGTGGTCGGTGTGTCGACGGACGCTTTGGCGCGTGTGGCTTCATCGGTGGATTCGATGTGGTGTATGACTGCGTTGGAACGAGCGACAGTATCTCCGAAGCCATGAAAGTGACCCGTGCCCGCGGCACGACGGTGCTGATCGGCAACAGCCACATCAACCTCATCGATACGACTTCGCTATGGTCCCAGGAACTGCATGTGGTAGGCGTTTCGGGACGCCAGATCGAGCGTGTCGATGGTCGCGAGCAACACACTTATCCACTGCTCTACGATCTCATCGCGCGTAAAAAAATCAGTCTCGAGGGACTGTTGACGCACACGTTCACTCCCGAACACTACAAACGGGCCTTCGGCGCACTGACTTCACGGCACCGGGAACCGGTGGTCAAAGCGGCCTTCACGCACTGTTGAACCCATGGTTTCCGTCACCACCGCAGGTCTCAGTAAACAGTTCAGCGACACAATGGTCATCGACGGCCTGGATCTCACGGTCAATCCGGGTGAGCTGTTTTTCGTACTTGGCCCCTCGGGTTGCGGCAAGACGACCTTGCTACGGATCATCGGCGGCCTGACCCCGCCGTCCGCCGGCACCGTGCGGTTCAACGATCAGGACGTGACGCGTCGTGCACCGCGCCGGCGAAACGTCGCCATGGTGTTCCAGAATCACGCGTTGTGGCCGCATATGACTGCCGAAGGTAATGTGTCCTTCGGGCTCAAACTGCGGCATATCCGCAGGGCCGAGCGTCGGCGTCGAGTCAAGGCCATGCTCAGCAACGTGCACATGGTCGCCCGGGCCAAATGCTATCCGGAGCAATTATCCGGTGGCGAACAACAGCGTATCGCGCTTGCTCGGGCCCTCGCCACCGAACCGAACGTCCTGCTCCTCGACGAGCCCCTGAGCCACCTCGATGCCGGGCTGCGACTCGAGTTGCGCAGTGAGATTCGGCGCATCTGCAGCCAGAGCCAGAGCACCGCGATCTATGTCAGCCACGATCACGAAGAAGCCCTGGCCCTCGCGGATCGCGTTGCAGTCATGCGCGCCGGGCGTTTTGAACAGGTCGGGACTCCTGAGACCGTCTATCGTCGCCCGATCAACCTGTGGGTGGCAACCTTCTGCGGCGCGGTCAACGTCGTCCCCGGCTCGGTCGCCTCACGCAACGCGGACCACGTGGTCGTCAATACTCCACTTGGCCGACTGACCTCGGAGTACTGCCCACAGGAAGTCCGGATCAATCAACCGGTGACCTGCGCCATTCGACCGGAGTGCCTCAACCGCCACAACGGGACCGGTCCGAACGTCTTTGTGGGCCAGGTGCAGCGCACGGCCTACCTCGGACACGCCATCGAACACGAGATCCGTGTTCCCCCGGACCATACGATCCGCTTCACCGAACCACCCTATGCCGAGCGCAACCACACTGGCGAAGATCTCCATTTGCGCGTCGGACCGGAAGACGTGCTGGTGTACGCGCACACTCAGCCGCTCCCATGAACCTGAATGGGAGCACAGAGCCGTCACCCGCGATCGCACACACCTTTCGGAAATGATCCCGGAAAAAAGGAAATGGTCGAGGAGCCGGTTCCCACCTGCGGTCATGCTGGGCATTTCCACCCACCGCCCCGCCAGCGCCCCACCGCCCGTCGCCCCAAACCCTTGGCCCGATTCGCTCCACTCCACGCCGCGGAACGTGGCACGCGACGTGACTTGCTAGCCGTGCCTTCGGCCACCTGGGCGCCGGAGAAGGACTCGACACGGAGTAACCAGACAATGAACACGATCACGCACGCGCGATCGAACCGGACCCTGGCCCTGCTGACGATCACCACGGGCCTCGCGACAGTGGGCTGCCAGACCGTCGATCTCGAACCGTGCCGTCAGGCCATTTTGGATTCGCGCGACACGGGCAACTTCTGTCCGGCGATCGGCTGCGCGTGTGCGGAGTACCTCGCTCAGGGGTTCGTGCTCGGTGGTTGTTACTACCATCTCCATCCACAAACTGGGGAACTGACCCAGGATTGTGCGTGTGAATTATTCGATGACGAGCCGACTCTCAGCAACGACTCATCCGCAATTCAGCGACGCCTGGCACAGATCATCCAGGACGAGCTCGGCGCCGAAGGCGAGCCGGATCAATGTGGCCTGTGGCGTGATTACTGCGAAACATTCCTGGCAGGCTACGATGGCCAATGTGTCATCCGAACCGATCCGGCAACGGGCGAGACCCTGGAGGACTGCACCTGCGCCCTGCTGGCCAACGAGGATGAGAATGATGCGCCGGTCCTGACGCCGATCAACGGGCGCGTCGAACTGGACCGTTAGAGTTGCGCTCCGTGCAAAGCATTCGCTCCAGGGATTCGATCTCACGAACAGGACCCCGGATGATCGGCAACCGAGAACGCGATCCACGCGCTACGTGTTCGTGATGTTGCGCGTCCCCGCGTGAAACTCTTGCCGGCGCGCGACGGCGGCCTGAACAAAACCGGAGAACAGGGGTTCGGGCCGCAGCGGCCGACTGAGGAACTCCGGATGGGCCTGAGTGCCCAGGAAGAACGGATGAGTCGTTTGCGGCAGTTCGACAACCTGCATGATCGGGTGGTCTGGAGCGTGGCCTGAGAAAATCAAACCACCGGCGGTCAGTTGGTCGATGTAACGCGGGTCGACCTCGTAGCGGTGCCGGAAGCGCATGTGCGTCTCGGGCGCGTTATTGAACAGCTGTGCTGCCAGTGTTCCGGGCTGGATGACGACGTCGCGCCCCCCGAGGCGCATGCTGCCACCCAACCCTTCGATCTGCTTCTGTTCCGGCAGAATGTCGATGACCGGGTGGGGCGTTTCGGGATCGACTTCGGTCGAGTTGGCCCCAACCATATTGCATACGTTGCGGGCATACTCGATCACCGCCGTCTGGAATCCATAACACAACCCCAGGTAAGGAATGCCGTTCTCACGGACAAAACGAATGCATTCGATCTTGCCCTCGAAGCCGCGTGTCCCGAAACCACCGGGTACGATGATGCCGTGAAGGTGTTGCAAGCTATCCGACGCGTGGTCGGCGGAAAACTCTGTCGTATCGATCCACTCGATGTTGACGCGAACACCGTGATGTGTACCAGCGTGCTCCAGAGCCTGAATGATGCTCGCATAGCTGTCGCGTAACGACGTGTACTTGCCGGTCATTCCAATCGATACCATCGAGCGGGCATCCTTGAGCCTGTGCATGTAGTCGGCCCACCGCTCGGCGGCCTTCTGCTGGGCGACAACATCGAGCTGATCGCCCAGACCGAGAAAGTCGACGATCGCACGATCGACACCCGCACGTCGCAGGAGGTCAGGCACCTCGTAGACGCTCTCGCAATCGTGCATGCTGAAGACACGCTCGAGTGGCACATTGCTGTACAACGCCAGTTTTTCACGGACCTTCAGTGTAACGGGCTGGGTCGCGCGACAGGCGATGACATGCGGCTGTACACCCGTGCCCATGAGGCGTTTCATGCCGAGTTGGGCCGCCTTGGACTTCTGTTCGCCGAGCGATGGTGGTTCGAGGACCAACGTCAGGGCTACGAAGCAAACCTGTCCCGGCCCTTCTTCAAAAGCGAGCTCACGGACAGCCTCGATGTAATATGCGTTTTCGACATCACCAACGGTGCCACCGATCTCGACGAAGACCACATCGGCCCCACTGTGAACAGCCAGGTCACGCAGTCGGCTCTTCACCTCACCCGTGACATGCGGAATCATCTGTACGTCCCGACCGAGGTAGTTGCCTCGGCGCTCCTTCTCGAGCACGCGCGTAAAGATCTGGCCACTCGTCGCGAAGTTGTACACCGACAGGTTCTGATCGAGCATGCGCTCATACGTGCCCAGGTCCATATCGCATTCCATACCGTCATCGAGGACGAAGACCTCACCATGGCGATAAGGATTGAGCGTACCGCTGTCCAGGTTGAGATAGCCCTCCAACTTGATTGGAGCAACGGTCAGACCGCCATCCTTGAGGACCTTGGCCAGCGAGCTGGAAAAAATACCCTTACCCAAGCCACTCATGACCGTCCCGAAGACGATCACGAACCGTGTCTGACCGCGTTTGTATCCCGACGGCATCGGCGTGTAGAACTCGGTCTCGTCCGAAACGTTGGCCACTTCGGCCAGGCGCTGGTCGGGATTCATTTCGCACCGCTCCTCATTTGGTGATTCCATCGAGCGACGAATGCCGCGTAGTCTTCAGGGGTATCAACGCCAACTGTGGCCCGATTCACGAGGCCGACAGCGATGGGGTAACCGTTCTCGAGGGCGCGAAGCTGCTCGAGGCGTCGTTCGCGCTCGAGCGGTGTTGGGGCCATCGTCGGATAGCTCATCAGGAAATCCCTGCGGTACGCATAGATGCCTACGTGCAACAGCGGATGCGGATCGGCGGGGCCACACCACGCCCCTTCAGGGCGTTCGAACACCCGCGTAAAGGTAACCGCGCGGTAGTCGTCATCGATCCACACCTTGACGGCATTGGGATCGGCCGGATCGCCCTGCGGAACACAATCAAAAGGACACGCCAGCGTAGCCATCGGGCAGCCATCCGACTCGGCGATCAGCCGTGCGAGCTGTCCGACTGCGGACGCATCGATCTCAGGCTCGTCGCCCTGCACGTTCAGCACGAAATCACAATCGAGATCGGACACCGCCTCGGCAACGCGATCGGTGCCCGACACGTGGTCCGCACGCGTCATGACCACGCGTCCGCCGAATGATGCCACGGCCTCTGCGATGCGCTCATCGTCGGTCGCCACGACACAGGCACTCACCATCGGAGCGAGGCGAATGCGTTCGTAAACATGTTGAATGAGGAATTTGCCGGTGTCTCGGGCGAGAGGCTTCCCGGGGAAACGGCTGGAGGCATAGCGGGCAGGGATGACGGCGACGGTCGACAAGCTACACCGGAAAAACCTCATTGTACTGCCGGCACTACGCCAGATCAACGTCACAGTCCTCGCGATGCGGACCGTTTTGGGCTAGGCTCTGTCCCGACCACTCCGGTCCTGCGGTCGGCTACGCACCTCGCTGCCTGCGTTCCTCGGGTCACATTGTTCGGAGTCACCCACTATGAAGAACGGCAAGCTGCTGCTCAATTCCCTGATTCTCGGCGGGCTGATCCTCGGCGTCATCGTCGGCCAGTGGCTCTACGACGACTCCTTCAAGATCACCATGCCGGACACCGCCCACCGCCACGCCCATGCGGTCGCCGTGTTCTATTTCCTGGGCGACACGCTGTTCCTCGGCCTGCTCAAAATGCTCGTGATTCCGCTGATCTCGACCAGTGTCATCGTGGGCGTCACCAGTGTGGGCGACTTTCGTGAACTGGGCAAGATCGGCTCGGTCACCCTCATTTACTATGTCGTCACGATGATGATCGCTGCCGCGATCGGCCTGGTTCTGGTCAGCGCGATGAAGCCGGGCCACAACATCCCCGCCGAACAGCGTGAGGCCGCCCAGCAAACCTACGAAGAGAACGACTCGATCAAGCGCAACATAGATGCAGGCCCCAAGGGTCTCATCGGAGCCCTGGAGAATCTCGTCAAGCAGATCATCCCGCGCAACATCGTCGGGGCCGCAGCTGCCGGCAATGCCTTGCCGGTCATATTCTTTTCGATTCTGCTGGCCATCGTGTTGACGACCATGGGGGATACCGCCAAACCGGTCACCGACCTCGTCGCCGCGCTGTTCCAGGCCATCATGAAGCTGGTTCACGGGGTCATCTGGCTCACGCCCGTCGGGGTCTTCGCCTTGCTCGCCTGGACCGTCGCACGGATCGGCCTGGGTGTCTTCGCCAGCGCCATTGGCTCGTATATGCTCACCGTTCTCGTTGGCCTGGCCATTCATGGCCTGGTCGTGCTGCCGCTGTTCTGCTCGGTCTTTGCCCGCTGCAACCCGTTCCGTTTCATGTATCAGATGCGCCAGGCGCTGTTGACCGCCCTGGGGACCGACTCGTCTTCGGCCACGTTGCCAGTGACCATCGAATGTGTGACCGAGAATGCCGGAGTCAGTCCCAAGGCCGCAGGATTCGTGCTGCCGCTAGGCTCGACGATCAATATGGACGGCACCGCCCTGTACGAGGCTGTCGCGGTCGTCTTCCTCGCCCAGGCATTCGGTATTCACCTCGAACCGATCACGCTGGTACTCGTTGCCATCACCGCCACGCTGGCTGCGATCGGCGCCGCCGGCATCCCCAGTGCCGGACTCGTGACCATGGTCATCGTTGTCGAAACGGTCAACGGCACGCTGGCCAGCATGCCCGGATCCCCCACCATACCGATCGCCGCGATCGGACTGATCGTCGGCGTCGATCGGATCCTCGACATGGTCAGGACCGTTGTAAACGTGTGGGGCGACGCGGTCGGTGCCAGGATCGTAGATGCGATCGATTCGCCGTCATCCTGATCCGAACATCGTCCGGGTGGCACGGACCTGCTCATCCGAGGAACATCACGAGTTCCACGCCCACGATCACCAGAACAACGGCGACACTCCAGGTCCAGCGCGCTGCGTCGTGGTTCGTGATTGCGCGGAGCGAATGCCCACGGCCCAGAAGCTGATCGCGGTAGCAAGAATGATGGCCACGATATTGGTCAGAAACAGCAAAGCGGCGCCGCCGGCATCGCGAAACTGTCCGGTAGCCAGAGCCAGACCGGTGGTCGCGATCGGCGGAACGAGGGCGGCAGCGATGGCCACCCCGGGCAGAGCCGACAGCAGGTTCGGCCGGCTGATTGCATAGGCGGCGGCCAGGCCGCTGGCCGTTGCCACAAGCAGATCGAGACGACCCGGTTCGCACCGGGCAGCCATCTCCGATGTCAGCGTGGCGTCGCCAACCAGGAATCCGGTCACCAAACCGACGAACAGTGCGACGAAGAAGCCCACACCAACCGTTTGGGCCGCCAGACGCAACAGGTATTTGTTGCCCTGTACGATGGCCAGCCCCATACCCAACAACGGGGTCATCAGCGGCGCGACGAGCATGGCCCCTATGATGACTGCCGAAGCGTTGTTCACCAACCCCAGGGCGGCAATCAACGTGGACAAACACATCAACGCGATGAAATCGAAGTCTGATTGCGAACTGGATTGAATCTTCTCGGTCAATGCCACGCGGTCCCCACGGTTGACCTGCGGCACGATAGACCGCACCCGTCGATCGAGCGCGTTCTGGAAGCGGCTACGCAAGGGAATCGCGGCCCGCACGACCGCCACGGCCGACACCGTGTCCTGTGCCAGAAGCTTGTCACTGATTCGCGAGAACAGCAATTTGCGCACGGCCCCATGACCGGTCGCCCCCACCAGCACGATGTCGTCCTGCTCTGAACACGCCTCGGTGATGCCTTGAAGAATATTCTTGCCCAGCACGATCTTGTGTTTCACGGACGACGCCGCCGCACCAAGGGCACGGCTGACCACACGATCGAGGATGCGTTCACCAACCAGTTCCGCATCATCTCCGACAGGTGGTTCGACATACAGCGCGGTCAACTCTCCGTCCGCTGCAGTGCACATCCCATGGGCCAGCCGCAGCGCCGCAGTAGCGTGTTGCCCACCTGATACGGCGACGAGCATGCGGCGACACTGCGCGGCGTTTCCTGCCCCCGGACGCAACAACACTGTCGCGCACGGCGCCCGCGCGGCCAGCTCGCTCTCGATGCTGTATTCATTTCCGGAGGTGGCCTTGACGTGGCGGGGAATCAATAGCAGCTCGGCTCGGGCCGCACCGAGCTGCTGCAGCACCGCCTCGACGATGTCTACGGTCGTAACCCGGATCACCCGTATGGCCGGTGGACGATCTTCTGCGGCCTGATCCCCTGACTCCTCCTGAGTCACGGGAGCCGGTGCGAAGTCGATGTCGCGCGCTGCCTGGCGGATTGCGCTGATCAGACTCGAATCGGTTTCGAGGGCGAGATCGATCTCCTCGACCTTCTCGCCATCCTTGCCCCGCACGGGATTGACAACCACGATGTCGGAACCGAGTCCGCGCGCGAAGTGCCCGGCCCAATGCAGTAGTGCCGTCGCTTCAGTGTCGTGCGTAATCAATACTGTGGTCGACAGTATGTGCCTCCAATCCCAGTACGGATACTGCTGCGGCAGGCGGTCATAACATCTCCCGCAAGGTCGAGCATACCTCGTCGACTTCACCTTCGGTCAATCCCGGGTGGAATGGCAGGGCCACCGTGCGGTCGGCAACGTGTTCGCAATGGGGGAAGTCGCCCCGCCGGTAACCGAACCGCTCCGCATAGAACGGCTGCAGATGTATGGGGACAAAATAGTTCGAGCAACCGATGCCGCGTTCAATCAAGCCGTGCAACACGCGGTCGCGGTCCGCGCGGTCATAGGTGTCTGACAATCGGATCACGAAGACGAACCAACTCATGTGCACACGTTGATCGATGTGCTGAAGATGCACGCGAGCCTCGTCTCCAAGGCGTTCGCGGTACCACCGGGCCACGCGGGCGCGGCGTTCGAGAAGGTCAGGCAGACGCCCCAATTGGGCGAGGCCCAGGGCGCAGTTGATATCGCTCAGACGGTAGTTGTAGCCCATGCGTGGATGGGCCAGCCACCCGCCCCCCGCATCACGCCCCTGGTTGCGCAGGGATCGGGCCATCGTCGCGACGTCTGTGCGATCGGTCACGATCATGCCCCCTTCGCCGGTGGTGATCTGCTTGTTGGGATAGAAGGCAAAGGTGGCCAGATCACCGAAACTGCCGGCCTTACGGCCATCCCACGTTGCCCCCAGAGCCTCGCAGGCATCTTCCACGACCACGAGGTCCCGCTGCGTGGCACAGTCCATGATCGTGTCCATTGCAGCCGGTTGACCAAACACGTGCACGGGCAGAATGGCCCGCGTGCGTGCCGTGCACCGCCCGTGCAGCTGCGCGACATCCAGATTCCAGGTCACTGGATCAATATCAACGAACACCGGGCGGCCGCCCACCATGAGGGCGACGTTTGCGGAAGCAATAAAGGAAAATGGAGAAGTCAGGACCTCGTCCCCATCCTCAAGCCCCAAGGCCAGAAGCCCGATGTGGAGTGCAGCAGTGCCACTGGATACAGCGACGGCGTGCCGCGTACCGATAATCTCTGCAAAGCGCTGTTCGAAGGCCTCCAGCTGTGGCCCGAGGCTAAGATGCGGTGTTTGCAGTACGGCCACGACAGCATCGATATCCTGAGGTCCGATATCTGGGCGACTCAGTGCGATGCGCACGACCGGGCACTCCTGGAGACAACGTGGTCGAGAATGGCTTTGTCCAAAGCATGGTGTCCGGACACGGAGCCTAATAAGATGTCGGCGTGTCAGACTTCCCACGCACAGGAGAAACACATTGGCTTACAAGGACCTGATGGAGCGGATCCAGAACCGCCGGGCGCGGATCGGCATCCTCGGTATGGGCTATGTCGGTTTGCCGCTGATGCAGACCTTTTGCAAGGCCGGGTACCAGTGCCTCGCCTTCGATGTCGATCAGCGCAAAGTCGACGCCCTGAACAAGGGCAAGAGCTATATCCAGCACATTCCCAGCCGTTCGATCTCAACCCTTCTGAAGGACAGGCTTTTTTCCGCCAGTAGCGACCCCAAGTCCTTGCGGCGCTGCGATGCTTTGCTGATTTGCGTGCCCACGCCACTGACCAAGGCCCGCGAACCCGACATGACCTATGTCGAGGGTACCGCCCAAACCATTGCACCAATCCTCAGGCGCGATCAGCTCGTCGTGCTCGAGAGTACGACCTATCCCGGAACGACCAGCGAGGTGGTCCTGCCGATCCTCGAGGAGTCCGGACTCAAGGCGGGCAAGGACTTCTACCTTGCATACTCGCCGGAGCGCGAAGATCCGGGACGTCAGGATTACGGCACGTCGACAATCCCCAAAGTCGTCGGCGGGCTCGATCCCAAAAGTGGCAAGATTGCGACCGAGCTGTACAGGGGTGCGATCGCGAAAGTCGTCCCGGTCAGCAGTTGCGAGGTGGCCGAGGCGTGCAAGATCCTCGAGAACGTTTATCGTGCAGTCAATATCGCTCTGGTCAATGAACTCAAGATGCTCTTCGATCGCATGGACATCGACGTGTGGGAAGTCATCGCCGCCGCGTCGACGAAGCCGTTCGGCTTCCAGGCTTTCTATCCGGGCCCGGGGCTCGGCGGCCACTGCATCCCGATTGATCCCTTTTACTTGACCTGGAAAGCCCGACAGTACAACCAACCCACACGGTTCATCGAACTGGCCGGCGAGGTCAACACTTCGGTCCCCGAATTCGTCATTCACAAGGTCGCCGAGGCGCTGAACGATAAGAAAAAGTCGATCAACGGTTCCAAAGTGCTCGTGCTCGGCCTGGCGTACAAGAACGACGTCGACGACGTCCGCGAGTCTCCTGCTATCGAACTGATCGAGCGGCTCCAGGAACGCGGTGCAAAGGTGGATTACAACGACCCCCATGTCCCACGAACGCACAAGATGCGTGAACACAACCTGAAGATGACCAGCAAGAATCTGACGGCCGCCATGCTCAAATCATACGACTGTGTCCTGATTGCGACGGCCCATTCGGCTTACGACCCCGAGTGGATCGCCCAACACGCCAAGCTGGTCGTCGACACGCGCAACCTCCTGGGCGACGTGAAGAAGCAGCATCGCAAGAAGATCGTGAAAGCTTAACCAGACCACCCGGTACGCTGATCGCCACCATGGCCAAAGACGAATCATCCACACCAACCAACGACACGCGCACACTGGCCATGGTTGACGCGGCGATCAGCGTCGCTGAACGGATCAAGGCTTCGGCCATCATGATGTATGTCGATTCACTGCGCGACGTGGACGAGGTCGCACAACATATCGGCGACAAGTTCCGTATGGTTCTCATCGCCCGCGACGAGAAGGACCTGCTGCGTTGCGAAGACCACACCCCCCTGGTCCTGACTGTACCGAAACTGGATCTCACGCGTATGGCCCAGATCAAGATGGCCACGCTCATGGCCTTCTCGCAGCGCATGCTGGCCCCCGGCGACGCATTCGTCTTCCTCGTCGGAGTCATGGGCCAGCCGCTCGACACGATGATGTCTTTGACGGTCGGCGAGGAATCTGAAATCTTTCAGTCCGTGGATCAACCCAAACTGACCGAACACATCAAGCGTGTCGTCTTTCAGCAGGTGTTGACGATCGCTCTCGAAATGGCTCAGCAAGGCCGCGAAGGCAAACCGCTCGGTGCACTGTTCGTAGTAGGCGACCACCGTGAAGTCCAGAAATACTGTCAGCAGAACATCATTAACCCGTTCAAGGGCTACACCGAGAAAGAGCGTAATATCCTCACGGAACCGATGAAGGAAACCGTCAAAGAATTCGGCACGATTGACGGCGCTTTCGTCATCAAGGGCAACGGCGTAGTCATGTCAGCCGGTACCACCCTGCGTCCGAACATCTCTGGCGATGACATCCCTCAGGGGCTCGGCAGCCGCCACGTCACGGCCGCTGCCATCACCGCCTCAACCAAGTGCATCGCCATTACAGTGTCCGAATCAACCGGCACAGTCCGCATTTGGCGCCGCGGCCAGATGTTCACGGAGATCGAGCGGGCCATCAAGTCACCATCGAATCGCAGTCCGTTACCTGACAGCTGATCGGTGACTCCCTCCGTTCCCTGGCCAGTGCCCCTCTGCCTCCGCCGGTACCACGATCTGCTCTCCTCCAGACTCACCAACAGCCCAGCAGGATAGTGATGCGCAGCCACTGATGTCAGTACTCTCGGGGGCGCGTCATGGATGTGGGCTGTGATCCTGGGAAGGAGGGGTTCAGCCGAATAGCAGGAACTGTGTCTGATCCATGGGCGGCTTGACTTCCCGTGCGGCTTTCTTGACCGCGACAGGCTCGACGCCGCCGGTGGTTCGGGCCGCGGCCACGAAACCATCGAGGTCCTGGATGTCCCACTCGTCACGTGGCAAGGCTCTGCCCTTGGAATCACGGAACGCGCAACCGTAGACGTCGATGAGGTGACGGGCGGCAAAGCGGTCACACATCGATTCCTTCTGTGCCGTGTTGCGTCCAGCCTGCTTGATCAGCCAGTGGTAGACTTCGTGCAGGAAAATGAACAAACACACCTGATAGCCATCGCACAACTCAATGATGCTGGACGGCTTGTAGTATTTGCCGAAGGCTTTCCTTGATCGCGCACAATAAGTATGCATGTGATACGGATATTTGAGATGACGCCCGAGATTGACGTAGATCCGATGCGTATCGTAGATGCATGTTCCGGAGAAATCGGCCCCCCGACTGTAGCGCACCCGTACGATCAGTGGATCGACAGGCCACCCCTCGACAGCCGATGCAAAGGTCTCGCGTAAAACGTGTTCATCGAGCGGAAGAGTACTGGCGAAGTTCATACATTGTTAGAGTCCGGGATTGGACGATGGGAGTCAAGTGCACAGGCGTGTTGTTTCACCAGCGCTTCACTGCAAAGGATGAAACTTCCGGTGTATCCCCTTCAGTCCGGAACGATCAACATGCGTGTAAATCTCGGTCGTCGTCACATCCGCATGGCCCAGGAGGGCCTGGACGACTCGCAGATCAGCACCGCCCGCCAGCAAGTGCGTGGCAAAGCAGTGCCTCAGGGTGTGCGGACTGAGTTTGCCCTCTATGCCCGCGCGCTGAACATACTTGGAGACGAGACGCCAGATACCGGTCCGGTCGAGCGGACGACCGGTTCGTGAGAGGAACAGCCCCGCTTCCTGCGGACGCCGCACCAGTTTGGGCCGCAACCCCTCGAGATACGCACGCAGGGTATCGATGGCAGCGCGACCGATCGGAACAACCCGCTCCTTGCGCCCTTTGCCGAACACGCGAACATAGCCGATCTCGAGATTGATGCTCCCCAGCTGCAGGCCGGCACACTCACTCACGCGCATGCCGCTGGCGTAGAGCAACTCGAGCATGGCCCGGTCCCGCAGGTAGTATGGCTCGTGGACCTCAGGGGCCTCGAGAAGTCTACGAACGCGGTTGTATGTATGTGTGTGCGGTAAGCGCTTCCACTTCTTCGGGCTCTCCAGAATGGTCGCCACATCATTGTCCAGCAAGCCGTAGCCGTAGCAGTAGCGCAGGAATACCTTCATGCAAGCCAGCCGGCGTGCAATACTGGATATCGCCAGGCCGCGTTTCTGCAAGTGAATCATGAAATGCTGCATGACCGCGAAGTCGATGTCTTCGAGCCCTGTTCCCCCCGACTCGAGATACGCTGTCAACTCCTTCAAGTCTCGCCCGTAGGCCTCCAGGGTCGCTGGCGCCAGGCCGCACTCAGTGGTCAGATAGATTTTGAAGTCGTTGATGGCATCGTGAATGCCTGCACAACGCCGGGGCGCAGGTGGCATGGGCTGTGGACGGGGTCGGGGCATACGAGTGTATCGACACGTGCTCCCACACGAATCCACGTCGGCTTGCCCCTTCGCCTCCGCGTGCCCCTCCGCCAGCTGTGAACCTATGGGGCTGCACACGATGACATGATGGTGCATAGTCGATGGGGCGAGTCTCGAGAGAGAGCGGAGCCGAGGGGAGAACAGACTGATCACTTCTTCTGCAGTCGGAATGTCTCCCGAATCTGCGCGGCGAGCTCCTCAGCGGGTGGCAGTTCACGGTTCAACCACACCAGCCCTCGCCCCGCCGGTGACTTGTGAGCGAAGTAGCTGACCAGCGACAACCGCTCGCGGGCGAGTCGAGGATCTTCGGGCGGGCGCGCGGGTAGTTGGGCCATCTTCTCCAACCACTGCGGGACGTGGTCATCAAGATGCTTCGCGGCCACCGGGGGGTCGACGTGGATGGCTCCGCGGTCCATGAAGAAGGGAACCACCCGCTTACGAAGACCATCACGCTGGACAATGAGGTACTGCAAATCCTCTACGCGTGTAACCATGGTGCTCAACTGCCCGATCAGCTTCGTTGCAGTCTCCGCGTCCTGCTTCAACCGCCCGGCACGCTCGAAAGCCAGGTCGGCCGCGGCCGAAGCCATGTCAGCATGCAGCTGTTCGAGAAGACTCGAATCACGGGATCGCACCCACGCGATGGAGGCTTCGAGCATGGAATGATACTGCGTGACCGGAATGGAACCGTCGCACGGTGCCGGACAGCGACCCATCTCGGCGTAGGCACAGGCCTGGCCGCGCGGTGCCTGCTCGAGAATTGCATAGTCCCGACAGAGCGAGAACAGATCCTCGAGGCCCTGGATCAACGCCTCACAATTCCGCCGCCGTGGGAACGGACCAATGCAGACCGTGCGGCCGCTCTCTGGTTCCTGGACGGCACGCCACCGCGGAAGGGGATCCGACATGGAAATGACCGCGTAGTGCGCTGGCCCGAAAGCGCACATCTTGCGATAGGCCTGGGGATAGAGCCGATAGGACGCCTCGAGAAACTGCCACGTTCCGGCGAATTGCGAACCGACGGGGATCCAGTAAATCCGGCGTATGATTTCACGCATGTCCGGCCGGCCGGGTCTCACGTCCACAGCGGGGCGCCAGACGCAATTGAACCGCCTGGCGCAAACGCTGGGTGCTCGCCAGCTGCACGACCCGATCATGCTCGTCCGCCAGCGCATAGACTCCACCCGTCGCGGGGAGCACGCCCTCATCGAATGCACCAGCGGTGCTGCAATGGATCATTTCAGGAAAGAGTGACGCGAGCGGAGGGATCACATCAGAATGCCAATGACCTGACCTTCGAAGATGAGCCGATCGTCATGCAAGGCCTGCATGTCCCAGATGACCTGACGCGATTTCAGCTTGAACAACCGGGTCAGAAACACGACACGGGCACCCGGTTCTACGGCACCCCTGAATTTCACCCGTTCGAGGCCGCCAAAACCGAAGAAGTAGTCCTTGGACTCCAGAAACCGCAACGTGACGTACGAGGCAAGGTGCGCGGCCGATTCGAGCATCAGCACGCCGGGGAAGATCGGGCGTCCCGGAATGTGCCCCTTGACCCAGAATTCGTCCTCCCGGATATCGCGAAATCCAACTGCTTGCGAGTGCGCGTCGTTGATGAATGCGATGCCATCAAGCTGCATGAACTCGAAGCGATGCGGTAGAAACTCGTAGATCTGCTCGCGAGTCGCAATCGGATTTTGGAAATCGATGTCAGGTGGGTCAAACAGGAGAGGTGGGGGCATATCTTCTCACGCGGAATCAGGGTTTCACGCCCGGAAGTGGCGCAGGATCCAATGCGACACCCTGGAGGTGGATTAGTGTGGCGCGCCCTTGCGGGCACACCGAAAGTCAAATCCTGGATATGAGCGCCCCTGGTGCACGCGTATGCCGCTCACAGCGGTATGGTGCACCCTCGTGCCGGAATTAGCTCGGCTGATCGGAACGGATTTCCAGAATACGTTGACGAACCGTCTGGGCGGCGTTCTTGATATCCTGCATCGTCTTACGGACACGTGTGCCGGCGGCTTTATTGCCACCGATCGCCTTCTGGATATCCTCTTCCGCCTGTTCAACCAGCTTCCGAAGCAGGTCGTATTCCTCCATCCATGTTCTCCTATGGCAAGCCTGCGAGCAGGATTAGTCGCTAGAAATCAACGGGCAGAGTCTAGGATGACCTGCCTGTGTTGGCAAGACGGATTCCGCCGCCCGATGCGCGCGGTGCCGTGCCAGACCATAAGCGATTACATATCAAAAGCTTACAAGCCCTGCAAGTCCTCAACGCCCCAGATTCACCAGAATGGCGCCCCGCCTTGTGGCCCTTGCAGGCGGGAGGTTGACGAATGGTCCCCCGAGAGGCAAGATTGCGTCCCTTCAAGTAACACGTGCTCTACCCGAGTCCCCCACTCGAGCACGACACCGGAGTCCTGCTTGCCTGCCGCCACAAAACGCAGTGCAACAAGGAGTTATAGATGTCATCGTCAGTTGATAGCTTCATGAATGGTCTGCGAGCACGCGATCCCGAACAGTCCGAATTCCATCAGGCGGTCCACGAGGTCGCCGAGTCGATCATGCCCGTGCTCGAAAAACACCCTGAGTACCGCCAGGCCCGAATCCTTGAACGCATCGTCGAACCCGAGCGCGTGATAGTTTTTCGTGTCCCATGGGTCAACGATGATGGCGAAGTTCAGATCAATCGCGGATTCCGCGTGGAGTTCAACAGCGCACTGGGTCCCTACAAGGGCGGCCTGCGGTTCCACCCATCGGTCAACCTCAGCATCATCAAGTTCCTCGGGTTCGAGCAGATCTTCAAGAACGCTCTCACCACGCTCCCAATGGGCGGCGGCAAGGGCGGGTCAGATTTCGATCCCAAGGGCAAGAGTGACCACGAAGTCATGCGTTTCTGCCAGAGCTTCATGAATGAACTGTTTCGCCACATCGGAGCCAACACCGATGTACCGGCTGGCGACATCGGTGTAGGCGGCCGTGAGATCGGCTTCCTGTTCGGACAGTTCAAGAAACTGACCAATCGCTTCGAAGGCGTGCTCACGGGCAAGGGCCTCAACTGGGGCGGCAGCCTGATCCGTCCGGAGGCCACAGGCTACGGCCAGGTGTACTTCGCTGCAGAAATGCTGGCGGTCGGAGGCGACAGTTTCGAGGGCAAGCGTGTCCTGATCTCCGGAGCCGGCAATGTTGCCCAGTTCGCCGCCGAAAAGACGATCGAACTCGGCGGCAAGGTGTTGTCGATGTCTGATTCCGGTGGCTTTATCCTCGATGAAGAAGGCATCGACTCCGCCAAGCTCAAGTGGATCATGGACCTCAAGAACGTGCGACGCGGCCGCATCAGTGAGTATGCCGAGAAGTTCCCGTCCGCCAAGTACCACGAGAACAAACCCGGCGCCGCCTTCAACCCGATATGGCAGGTCCCGTGCAACATCGCCCTGCCCAGCGCGACCCAAAACGAAATCAACCTCAAAGACGCCGAGCATTTGCTCGAGAACGGTTGTAACTGCATCAGCGAAGGCGCGAACATGCCATCGACCCCTGATGCAGTCAACCTGTACATCGATCGCAAGATCCTTTTTGGCCCCGCCAAGGCGGCCAACGCGGGCGGGGTGGCGGTCTCCGGCCTGGAGATGTCACAGAACTCAATGCGGCTGGCGTGGTCACGCGAAGAAGTCGACGGACGCCTGCGCGAAATCATGAAGCGTATCCACCAGACGTGCCTCGAGACCGCCCAGAACTTCGGTACCCCCGGCAACTACGTCGATGGTGCAAACATCGCCGGCTTCATGAAGGTCGCCAACACCATGCTCGATCAGGGCGTCGTGTAACCACGAGCACAGCTACCCAACTTCCGATCAGGGCTGGTGCATGAGCACCAGCCTTGTTTTTTTGTACATGGCGTCAGCACGCGCCACCTTGGTCGGCGGCCAACCGGGGCATCGTACCCCGCCAGCCAGCAAAGCTCCGACCTTGCCAGCCCCCCCCGCGTTCGCCGACAATGGCACGCATGATCCAGGATACGCCCCTACCACCAATGAGTGATCTTGACTTCCGTTTCGGCGGTTTCAACAGGCTGATGCCCTTCAGGGTCGAGCAGGTGCTGCTGGTTTCGAGTCTCTATGAGTCTTTCATCCTCGAAGAAGATGGCATGGTCGCGGAGATGATCACCAGCGAGTATGTCGACATGGAGCTCAGCCGGGCGCCGCAAGTCTTCCGTGTATCGAGCCCTGCCGAAGCGCTCAACTTCCTCAAGTGCGAACGCATCGACCTGGTCATCACGATGACGCGACTGGGCGAATGGAACGTCGGCGACTTCGCCAAGGCGGTGAAGGAGACCAATCCAGAGTTGCCCGTTGTCGTACTCGCCGGCGATTTGCGCGAGCTCAGTCGACACGCCGAGAGTATCGAGCGCAACAGCATCAACCGCTTCTTCGTGTGGAATGGCAACGCCAAGATCTTTCTCGCAATCATCAAACTCATCGAAGACGAGCTCAACGCAGAGCACGACACGCGGGTCGGAAACGTTCGGATCATCATCCTGATCGAGAACTCGGTGCGGTTTTATTCGACCTATTTGCCGTTGATTTATACGGAAATGGTCAAACTGACCCAGGCCCTCATGGACGAGGGCATCAACCGCATGCAACGTCTGCTGCGCTTGCGGGCCCGCCCCAAGATTCTGTTGGCCGAGACGCACGAGGAAGCCCTCGAGCTGTATTCGCGGTTCGGCCAGAACCTGCTCGGAGTCATCTCGGACATCCGTTTCCCTCGTGACGGCAAGCTCAACGAGCGGGCGGGGCTCGATATCGCCGAACGTCTGATCAGGGACTCGCCCGACGTGTCGGTGATTCTGCAATCAACGGCCGCACGCTTCGCCGACGAGGCCAGGCGGCTGGGGGTCGGTTTTGTCAACAAGAAATCTCCGACATTGCTGCAGGACCTCCGCGAGTTTATCCAGAATAGCATGGGCTTTGGCGATTTCGTCTTCGCCCAACCAGACGGCACGGTGGTTGGACGGGCCAGCGATTTGCGCAGTTTTCGCGAAATGGTCGAACAGGTTCCCGACGAGTGCCTGACTTTCCACGCGACACACAACCACTTCAGCAACTGGTTGATGGCCCGCACCGAATTCGATCTTGCGTTGCGCATTCGGCCCAAGAAAGTTTCCGACTTCGAGACCGTCGAGGAAATGCGCGCCTATCTCCTCGACCAGTTGAGCAAGAACCGTCAGCAGCGCCAGCGTGGCCTGATCAGCGACTTCTCGGCAAGGACGTTCGACGAAGGTGCCTCGTTTACGCGCATCGGTGGTGGATCGATGGGCGGCAAAGCCCGTGGGCTGGCATTCATGAGCGCCCTGCTGCGCCGTCACCAACTGGTCGACAAGTATCCAGGCGTACACGTTGATGTGCCGCGCAGTTGTGCGATCGGAACCGATGTCTTTGATTCGTTCCTCGACAAGAATCACTTGCACACCCTGCTGACTCAAGATGTGTCTGACGATGTCGTCGCCCGAGCGTTTCGCAAAGCCAAGATATCGCGTAACGTCCACCGCAAGCTGCGGACGTTCATCAAGAATGTGCACTATCCCATTGCCGTACGCTCGAGCAGCCTGCTGGAAGACTCGCAGGACCAGTCGTTCGCCGGCGTCTACACGACGCACATGCTGCCCAACAGCCACCCCAGTGAGGAGGTCCGGCTCGAACAGCTGTGCGAAGCAGTCAAACTGGTCTATGCCTCGATCTTCTTCCGCGACGCACGGCTCTACCTGGATGCCACCGCCCATCACATCGAGGGCGAGAAAATGGGCGTGATCCTGCAGGAAATCGTCGGAAGCCATTACGATTCGCGGTTCTACCCGACGTTCTCCGGGGTTGCACGCTCATACAACTACTACTCGACTGCGCGATATGCTCCTGAGGACGGTGTGGCCCACGTGGCCCTCGGGCTGGGGAAGGAAGTCGTCGAGGGTGGCCGCACGTTGATGTTCAGCCCCGCTCATCCCAAGGTGCTGCCACAATTCAACAGCACTCGCGCCATGCTGGCCAATTCGCAGAGTGAATTCTTCGCGCTCGAAATCGACCATCCTGATGTCTACCCCTCCGCAGACGCCAATGCCAACATGGTCAAGCTGGGACTCGACGTGGCCGAAGCCGATGGTGTCCTGACGCACATCGGCTCGGTGTACTCGCCCGACAATGATTCCGTCTATGACGGACTGTCACGTACAGGACCACGACTGGTCACCTTTGCCCACGTACTCAAGTCGGACAGCTTTCCGCTGGCCGACATCCTCAAGGATCTTCTCGATGTGGGTATTCAGGCCATGGGCTGTCCGATCGAGATCGAGTTCGCCGTAGATATGTCCGTCGAACCGATGCGCTTCGGTTTTCTGCAGATTCGACCCATTGCGGAGATTGATACGTACGAGATCACGGTCACCGATGCCGAGCGCCAGCGAGCGCTATGCTGGACGCCGCAAGCCATGGGCAATGGTCTATACCACGACGTGCAAGACGTCATCTACGTCAGGCCGGACATGTTCAGTTCGCTCAAGACGATGGAGATCGCCAACGAAATCGGTGTCATCAACGATCAGCTGCGAAGCGAGGGTCGCGGATGTGTATTGATCGGCCCCGGGCGTTGGGGCTCGGCGGACCGCTTTCTCGGAATCCCGGTGACGTGGCCCCAGATTTCGACTGCAAAGGCCATCGTCGAAACGACTTTGCAGAACTTCACCGTGGAACCCTCACAAGGAACACACTTTTTCCAAAACCTCACCAGCTTCAGAGTCATGTATTTCACTGTTGACCCAATCCGCGGACACGGCAATATCGACTGGGATTGGCTGAGCACGCAGACGTCGGCATGCGAGTACACATACGTCAGGCATCTGCGACTCGATGCCCCGCTCGAGATCAAAGTCGATGGTCGATCTCGCGAAGGCATCATTGCCCCGGCAGACCGGACGAGAGCATGATATACCTCAGACCCCCTGACCACTTGGTTTCACGTGAACGGGCAGGTACCCAACGGACAACCGGGGAGTCAGCAATGGGCGCCATGACACGATTGAACATGTCGATCCAACTCGGGTTTGTGTGCGCCGTATTGTGCGCTGGCGGCTGCCGACGAGACGGAGCGTCGAATGCCCCCGTCGCTCTCGAGGTGCCCAAACCCAACATCGTGCTGATCACGCTGGAATCGATTCGGCCCCAGCACCTGAGCCTCAACGGTTACGGGCAGCTCACTTCGCCCAACATCGACGCCCTTGCCAGCCAGGCGATCGTCTACGACAACGCCTACTCGGTGACCAGCTGGACGCTGACCTCTCACGCAAGCATTTTCACCGGGCTGTATCCAACCGCTCACCAGGTGCTGAAGCCGGCAGACCCGCTGGCCGACGCCTACACCACGGTGGCCGAAGTCCTCGATCAGGAGGGGTACTTCAACGCCGGCTTCGTAAGCGGGCCATTCCTCAAGCGACCCTATCGCCTGGACCAGGGTTTTCATCTGTACGATGACTCGCCTTCCGAGACCAACCACGAGGTTGCCCACGGCGACATCACCAACCCGGCGATGGAAGACGGTGCCCTCCGCTTCCTGCGGTCGGGGCGCCCCCCAGACCAGCCCTTCTTCCTGTTCATGTATGTGTGGGATCCACACTATGACTACATCCCACCGGCACCCTATGACATCGCCTTCGTCCCTCCCGGTGCGGACGCATTCGACGTGACCCGGTTTGCCAACAATGAGGCCATCAACCCCGACATGCCGTCAGCCCGACTCAAATACGTCGTGTCGCAATACGATGGCGAAATCCGCTGCACCGACGAGATGCTCGGCCGGGTGTTCAAAGAATTGAAGGTCCAGGGGCTGTGGGATAACACCGCCGTCATCGTGACCTCCGACCACGGCGAAGAATTCTTCGAGCATGGCAGTAAGGGCCACAAGAACAACATTTTTGTCGAATCGGTCCATGTGCCGCTCGTGGTCAAGCCGCCGACCCGCACCACGGCCCGACGAGACGAACGGATCGTCAGTCTGGTCGACTTGTTCCCAACGGTGTTGGACATCGCGGATGCGACCACAACGGCCCCCTTTCACGGCCGCTCGCTACTGAAACCACCTCCGGACCACCCGCGTCCCATATTCTTTGAATTGTTGAGCACGTGGTACCGCCCACAGCCACCAGACGGGCAGATGAAGCTGTTCAGCGACCGCTGGCTGGGCATTCGTCATGGGGACCTGCGCCTCGTCGGCCGCCCGGAGAAAAACATGTGGCAGATGTTCGACGTCGTAAGAGATCCACAGGAAAAATCCCCGCTGCCGCCAGATCGCCGAGCCGACATGGAGCGACTCGGCAACATGCTCCGCGAGTACGAATTGGGTATGAAACAGCTGGCAAAGCGCTGGCAGCAGGCCGCACCGGTCGATCTCAGCGCCGAGGAACGGCGCCGACTCGAAGCACTGGGCTACATCGGAACCTCCCCGACCAACCCCTGACGAAACGCCCGCCACTTGACCCGCGCGGAGCAGTTCACTACATTCCCCTGACGCAGGACTTTCGGGTCCCGCAGGCCCCATCGTCTAGTGGCCTAGGACACCGGGTTTTCATCCCGGCAACAGGGGTTCGAGTCCCCTTGGGGTCAGTCAACGCGCACGCCACTTTCTTGTCTGTACAACCAACGCAACCGCCCCCCCGAGGGGCTCGAAGTGCGGTGGGCGTCCCGTCCCGGACTCCCTGGAGGGGCAACTAACACACGATGTTCGGGTTACGCTCAATCGCCCAACATCCTGGCCACCGCCGGTGTCACGACTTCGGCGGCCCGCTGATGGCCATACGTCGAAAAGTGGCTCGGATCGTTGAACAATGGATGGACCCGCGGCCCCAGGGCCAGTTCAGGCAGCAGATCAACATACCGCACACCGCGGCTCCGCGCGAATGCAATGAGTCGGTCTTGCGGTTGACGGGTGCTGCCGGGTGCTGCGAGCTGAAAACGATACGGCACGATGACCAGCAGGACCGGAATGTCGTTGGCTTCGGCCAGATCCACGATGTCATCGAGTTCCCCCAGCACCAACTGCCAGGCCGCTTCGAGTTCCTCGCTGAGCATGTCACTGGCAAGATTCTTGACATCATACTCCTCGGTCGCGCGCGCCCGCACCTGCAGGGTCCGCACCAGCGCTTCCGCGGCACGTGAATATCGCACGAGAACCCCGGCCACACCGGTGATACTGCTGCGCGTGTCGACGCCCATGAAGTTGGTCTTGCCACCGTAGGCGGCCACGTTGGCATAGCGGCTGGTCACATCGTTCAGACAGAACTGTACAACGATGAGGTCGGGATTCAGAGCCAACCCGTCGCGTTCGAGACAGGCCGCCTGCTGAAACGTGGAATAGCCTGGCACGCTGGCGTTGATGACCTCGTAGAGCGTCCCTCCACCCTGCGTGTTGAGTGCCTCCTCGATCAGGTAGGGGAAGCAGTAGCGATAGTGTGGCATCCCGTCGCCCCACGCCACCGAGTCCCCGAGCAGCAGTACCTTCTGCTCAGCGGCTGAGTTGTACGGCCCGTCGCGGTAGCCCAGTTCGTTTGTCGCCAACGGCCCCTCGGCGGTCTGCCGCAAGCGCCACAGCAGATCAGCATCCGGCTCGATGAATCGCCCTTCTGCCACCGGTTCATCCCGCGCCTTGAACCGGAACACGGCCTCGACGATCCCCAGCACGATGATCAGTGGAATGCATGCAAAGACGATCTTCTTGCCAACTGAAAGCCGGCGCCGCGGCAGTGCGGCCTCGCAACCTGGCTCCCGCGGCGGTCCATCTGCATTCGCGGTGTTCTTCTTGCGTCGGGACATGCCTCCCACGGATAACGAGGGGGAAGCCGGCCGTCAAGGCCAGTACGATCAACCGCATTGGCCGGGAATGGGGCAGGTGGCCTGCGAGATAGCCTTGATGACTTGATCGACGGTGTAGAAGTCACTCTTCATCACCGGCGTCCCGTCGTGGCCATAGATGACCAATAGCGGAATCGCGAGGCGCCCTTCCCTGGCCAATTGCGACTTGCCTTCGGGGTTGTGGCCCGTGATGTCGACCTTCATGGGCACGATGCCCCCGGACTCGAGTGCCGCGACGACGTCGTCGTGATGCAGCACACTGTGCTCGATCGCCTTGCAGTTCAAACACCATTCGGCGGTAAAATCCATGAGGACCGCCTGGCCCTCATTTCGAACAAGCTCGAAACGCTCGGCAGTGTAATATGTCCAGTTGATCGGGCCGCGATCTGTCATCGTCCGGCCGACCTGCAACGACATCGCGCACAACGCCAACCCTGTACTCGCCCACACGACACGTTTGATGCGCGACTGCGTGATACCCCATGTGCGGTATGTGATCCATACACCAGCGACGGCGCACAGCCCCATGACCGGCCACCAGTACAGCGTGCTGGGCGGATCCGGCGGTGTCACGCACAAAGCACCGATACCCGTGCCCATGAAATACATTGCCGCTGCCAGCAGCAGGAGCCCCATGACCTCTTTGAGCAACTGGCTACCGGGACCGCTGCGGGGCAGACGCGACAGGAGACCAGGCGCGATGGAAAGCACCATGTACGGCAGTGCCATGCCTGCACCAATCACGCCGAAAATGGACACGGTCGTCACCGGATTCTGCAACGCAGCCCACGCGGCGGCCGCGCCCATGAAAGGTGCTGTACACGGGGTCGAGAGCACGGCAGTCATGACGCCCATCCCACAGGAGCCGACCAGCGTACCCTGCTGTGGTGTGTAGCGCTGGACGATATCCGGCAGCCGTACAGTGAAAAGACCGCACATCCCAACGGCCATGATGGCGATGATTACACCAACCGTGATCGTAAACAACGGATATTGAAAGAGCTGATTCGTCGCAGAAAAACCACTGACTCCGGAAATCAGTAACCCCAGAACCAACCAGAACACTACGACGCCGATGGACATGGCTCCGCCCAGCGCTACGCAGCGCGCCTTGTTTTCGGCTACTTGCGACAAGCTGAGGATCTTGATCGGAATGACAGGGAGCACGCACGGCGTGAAATTCAGCAGAACACCGCCGGCCAGGGCAGTCAGTAACAACAGCATCAGGCCCGAGCGGGAAGCAGAATCGACAAGGAACTGCCAACCGAACACATCGAAGCGTACCGCCGACACAGTATCATGGAACGCAGCGAATAGCCGCGGGTCGGTTTCTTCAACGACACTACCCGCAGAAACGATGGGCAACACGGCGGTGGCTGGAATCGTCTCTGGCATGAGACAGTTGATATCATCGCACATCTGATAGTGCAGGTGCACGGTCACGCCGACATTCAAACCCGTAAGCTTGTGCTCAACTTTCATGGGCACGAAGAACACGACGCGCCCCGCAAAACTCTGCAACGCGCCCTCATCCACATCCTGAACGGCAATACCGAGAGCGTCCGGGTACCGGACGGTCTCGGGCATGACACCCTGCGCATCCATGATCTCGATACGCGTCGCGACAGGTGCCATCTCATCACCGGATACGATCTGACCTTCATCCGGATTGATGTGCCAGCCATCAGGAATGTCAGCGATGATCGCCAGGACTATGTGGTCCCCTGGTCGGGCCCCATCCACCGACCACACGGTTGACAAGGCCATCGCCGGATCCGGATGAGCTGTACGAAACATCTCCCGGGAACTGCGGCCATCAGCCGGTCCCGGTCCCATGGTGAGTCCCAGGGCAACGGCAACGATCGATGCTGGGCGAAACACGTCCATGCCCCAGAAGACGCCTCAACGGTGGATTCCTGTCACAAAATGACCAGCCGCCCTACGACCACCACTCTCCTTACATGCGACCGCGCCTCATCGCAAGTCGCCCTGACATGTCGTGAGCGATCGCGATACACCGATTGGCCGGAGTCGAGAAGTGCACACAGAAAGGGTTTCCAAGCGCTCACGGGAGTGCGTCGGTACGGTCCAACTGCGCGCGCAGCCAACCCGGGCGATCGGTCGTGATGGACTGGGCGCCCAGGTCGATGAATCGTTGTGCTGTCGCGGGGTCATTGACCGTCCATATGTGTAATCCAAGGCCGGCGGTCTCGAGTTCTTTGACGAATGCGGTGTCGATGTGCGGGGCGGCCTTGATACCGACGCCGTCTGCACGGCAATCGGAGGCGGTCTCGATGATATCAGTGACGGTGGGCCGGTATTGATCGGTGGTATCGCCGTGCTCGAATCCGGTGAGCCAGTTGGCCGTGATTGCAGGCATGACGCGCTTGCTCTCACGGATGACCTCGGTATGAAAACTGATGATCCTGATCTGTTCCGGACGCAAACGCGAATCACGAATGGCCGCCCGGGCGGGCGCGATCGTGTCAGGGCCACTCTTGATCTCGATGAAGACGCGCTTGCCGTCCGGAACGTTGGCAAGGACCTCGTCGAGCGTGGGCATGCGTTCACCCCGCCATGCAGGCCCCTTCCAACTACCGACGTCCAGTTGCACCACATCGGAAGCTGACGCTCTAGCGCATGCCAGGTCAAGAGGCGCGGTTCTCCCGGTAGTCGGGTCATGGCAGCACACCACGACACCGTCTGCGGTCAAGTGAAAATCGCCTTCGATGCCGTCGGCCCCCTGTTCCCAGGCGAGACGAAAAGCGGCGATTGTATTCTCGGGCGCATCGAAAGACGCCCCACGGTGGGCAATGATCAGCGTGCGCTGGGCCGGTGGAGTCGAACAGCCAGACGGGCACAGAAAAGGCATGCCTATCACCAGGGATCGAACAGCGTACTCGCGTGAATTCACCGTTGCACATTCTAACACATATGACGTGCAGGTGGGCGCGTGTGCGTCGAACTGGGCAAGAGTGTGAATGTCTCAAGAGTCGGAAATCAGAGTCATCTAATCGACGGTTGTCGGCCTCACAGGTGGATGCCGGCTGGCCCTGACTTCCGAGTTCTTGTTCACCCTTCGGGCACGCCGCATCCACAACCGGTTTGCCAGAATGGCCGGCGGTCAAAGCAGTCAAACTGTGGTTCCGTATCGCCGGTGGCGGTCAGCGGGACGATTTCGCGGGACATCTCATACAGCCAGCTGCTGTGATAGAAATTCCACCACGCTGAAGCCGTATTGCCCCACCGGATGTACAGCACACGACCCTCCTGGCACCACCCGACCTCGGTGAACAGCGAAGTATCGTCGCAGGTCGGTGTAGCCGTTTGCGCACGATATGCCAAGTGTTCACACAACGCCCGATAAAACCCCGCACCCGGCTCACCCATGCGCTGTGGTATGCAGTCACGTTGCTCGAGTACTTCGGCGCACATATCTGATTCAACAGCCGCGGGAGACCGTTCGCCACACCCGCCGGCGAACAGTAGCGGCATAACAAGGATGTATGACGTGCGGTCCATGGTGGTGTTATCGGTCGCGACCCGCTCGATGTTGAGGCTGGACAGCTTGAAAATGCGACGAGTTCATGCGGGCGCTTACCGGACCTGGATTGGGCATCCACCCGCGCTACAATTGGACGTAGGAAGGCCGATAGCACCATCCGTCACGTCGGTTCAAGAGGGAAAGGAGCACTACCATGTACATGCCGCCCAAACCACCACGAACGCATAAGCCGAGTAATCTCGCGGAGGAACTCTTCCGTCCGACGGCCTATGCCAACAGCAAAGAGTGGCGCCGCGATACCGCGCGCCGCCCAATCCGTCAGGATGTTCAAATCGCACTCGCAAACGGTGAAGCGGAATGCTTCGGATACACTATCAACGTTTCCGCACAAGCGATCTGCGTGAACTGCAACAGGGAAATCGAGCCACACACACCTGTCAGGGTGCGTCTGGCCTCAACGGACGCTGCCTGGTCCAGCGCCCAGGTCATCCACTGCACGCGGACATTCACTGGCTACAAGATCGGGTTGCGCATGACCAACGAGCCGTGCCCATCGCGCGTGTCCCGAGGCTACTGACTGCTTGTCCAGGACGGCAGCGCTCAACGCAGCCGTCCAAGTCCGGGACGCCGCATCGACCGCACGTTGATCACAGCTGCCCGCGTGGCTGCAATATCAATTCTGCCGCTGACATCCGTCGGAAGCAGGAATGTACGGTGGTCGTTACGCAGGGTGTCGTGCAGCACGTCAACGTAAAATCGCCCGAAAGCATCGTCACTCAGTCGCACAGTCAGGCGGGCGAGCACGGTACCACCGGCCCTGCCCGTCCCCGCAGACGTCACGCCCGCAGCCAGTTGCGCAGTCGAGACGTTGAATACACTCCAGACTCCCACGCCATCGAGTGCACCGTCAGCAACGGTCATGTCCACAACTTCGATCTGTCCCCTGCGCCCTCCTGCCAGGTCGAAATGCAACTGGAACGCGCGAAGATCGTCCACATCTTGATCGAGAACGACTTCGATGTTGACCAGTCCTCCGGGTACGACGGTATGCTGCAATGGGCGAAGCGTCAGTTCGACCTCACCACCGGGAAATTCTGACGGCCCACTCGCCTGCTCGGCACACGCGCATTCCGACTCACCATCCAGTGTACTGCGGACGTGGTAGGCATCGTGCATGTCACAGATTCCGTCAGGCACGCAGCCGGCGAAAGGACCGCCGACATCGACGTTGATCGCATTGGGTGCGTGCGGCTCACATCCGTACCCATGCCCCCCATCCGGCGCGGAATTGGCGAAGCAATTGAGTGTGTGGAACCAGTCGTTGAGATCGACCACACCATCGGGTCCACAGGCGCCGTACTGGCCACCGACATCGGCCTGCTGCCTCGGTGTCGCCGTGCAGGAGATCACACCGTCAAAAGAACAACCCCACCACAGACAAGGCGAATCGCGACTCCCATCATTGTCATCGTCTCCGCAATTCAGCGCAGCACAGCTGTCGCAGTGATCCGGAATACCATTGTGGTCAGCGTCGACCGCCTGCCCACTCGCCAGGGCGCAGAGATCGGACAGGCCATCGAGATCGCAATCGTTGACGCCACCGACCTGACACTCATCAGGCGTACCATCGTTATTACAGTCCGTGCTGCCATCGTCGAGGTCACAGTGATCTGGCCGTCCATTGCCATTGCAGTCCAAGGACCCGGCTGCAAGCGCGCACACATCGGCGATGCCGTTGCCGTCGCAGTCTGGCTCGCACTCGTCAGGAACCCCGTTGCCTGTGCAGTCTTCGCTAGTGCCCGATGAGATATCGCATGCGTCGGCCACACCATTGGTATTGCAATCCGATTGACAGTCGTCCGGAATACCGTTGGCGTCACAATCCGACGCGAGACCATCCTGAATCTCGCAATCGTCACGCACCGCGTTTGCATTGCAATCCTGCTCTTCGCTGACTGGAGCCCCGCACTGATCGACGGTCACCGTGAGCGTCTGGCCGTTGAGTTGATCGGTCCAGTAATCCACGAAACCGTCCTGATCGCACACCATCAGCTGCACGCTGAAGCTCTGCTGCTCCACACCCGCGGGTAACACGTAGGTGTGTGACACGAGCGGTTCTGCTGTAGTCAATGGCGGGGTCCCGTCTCCGAAAAAGAATGTGTAATCAAGCGCGGCACCGTCGGGATCGAAGCTCGACGTGGCATCGAGCGTCACGGTCAACGGACTGCCGCCGGCTACTGGCAACGGTGCGGCCAGGCGCGCCACCGGTCGCCGATTGGAATCGGGATGCAGAGCGGTGACGCCGTCGATATCTCCCTGGCCAATCTCATAAGCTGCCATTCCCGAGACCATGACATTCGCCGGGCTCGTGCTATGGGCCAGGCCCTGGGCGTGTCCCAGTTCGTGTCGTGCGAGATGCATGTACCAGGACATGTTCGCAGACCCACCGTAGGTCAATGTCACCTGGAACCCGGTCTTGTATTTGTTGCCATCAGGATAGTACGACGTAAACGGCATACCCTGGCCACTGCCGTTGCCGGGCATGAAGCGCACCTGGCCGCTGGTCAAGTGATCGGGCTCGAAACTGAACCCCTGATAATCGAAAATGTAGCGCGACGTAGTCACCTCATTCCACGCAGCGGCCGCATCGAACAACACATCCAGTAACCAATCTGGCGGCACCTGATAGCTGGAATCGATGTAGAAGGGCATCGAGGTGCGTTCCGGGGCCAGCTCGGCACCGCTCCCGACATAGCCCCAGTCGGAGAGGTCCTCGTTGGGATGCGTATCACACGCCGGATCTTGCCCCGCCATACTGCTCATGTGTCGAGTCTCGACCTGGTCGTCGGTCCTTGGCGGATCTTCGGTGCTCATGCCGGCCTCGAGGATCGATTCAGAATCGCCGCCGCGCCACGCGCTCAGCGCTGCCCCCGCCATATCGCCAACGGTCACGGACGCGAGTCTCGCGCCATCTGGCGTATAGACGCACTGCGTACCGAGTGGCGTCTCGTCAACTTGCATTGCAGCCAGCGCCGGTTCGGTCACGGGGCTGTCGGCAAGTTGTACGATGTGGGCTCCGAGCGTACGTTCATCGGCGTGCGGGCTATCAAGGAGTGCCTGAAGGCGACCCAATCCGGCAGAATCCTCGAACACGACCAGGGCAGCCAGCGCACGACGATGGAGCCAGCTCGTCGCTGGCGTCGACTCGAACACGGCGCTCACCCGCGCCTGCGACCGTGTATCTGCAAGCCGGGCGAGTGCCAGGGCCGCAGTACCACGCACCGTATCGTCGGGATCGGACAGCGCAGTCCGCATCATGGGGATCAGGTCGATCAGACGCGCGCGGTCAGCAATCTCAAGTGCCAGGCGGCGATTGGGGGCTGCTGCATCACCCAGAGCAGCCGCAGTGATGGCTGACATTGTTTGCGTGTCGTCGCGATGCTCGAAGTACGCGTTGAGAAGTTGCTGGTGTGACGCATGCCAGTCCGGGCTCGAAGATGCGATGCCCGCAAGCGCGCCCGACTCAGGCGGCTCCTGAACGGCCTCCGTCTTCTGGCCCACTGCCAGGCGGTTCATGGTGGCCACAAACAGGGCTCCCAGTACCATGGTCCGCACAGCCACGCCAAGGCAGGTGATGTGTCGCATCCTGGTCCCCCCGGATCCTGTGACGTGGCCCACACTCACCCATTGCGACGATAGGCCAGTCGTCAGATGCACTGACAATTTAAGATGCCCTCGCCCGTTCGAGAGCGTAATCCCAAGCCTTACTTCAGAATAGGTATGCACCTCGCCTCAGGGGCGACCAGTGTGACTTTAGCGGACGCTGTGCGCAAGCGCGCCATGTTCTGGAGGCCGTCTTTACACCCACTTCACACAGCCAGGTTATGCTGATTTGTGCGAATTGCGCAGTCGTTTGGTCGAGATACGTACATGCGTCCCGAATCCTGGATATCCACTGGACTTGGCCTTTCCGGTCTCGTTGCTCTGAGTGCATTGGTGTTCTCACAACATGCACGGGCTCGAGCAGGCCAAGACGGCGCAACACTCGAGACAGAAGCCCTGCGCGCCCAGGTCCAGTTGTTGCGCCGGGCAGTCGAGGAGTTGAATGCCCATGCCATGGACAGTTGCGCCCATGACACGTCACATCCCGACCCGATGATGGCCCCAGAGCGGTATGCAGTCTGGCATCGGCTGTTGTCCGATGGGCCACTCAGCCAGGTGGTCCCGCCTTTGAGGATCCACGATCCGCTGCATGGCACAGCCACCGTGGGCAGTGCTCCCTGAACTGAGACTTACCTGGCACGCCAACGCCCACTGTCGATCTCTTCTCTCAAAGCCGCGGCCAACCGCTGATAGTCTTGTGTTGTGTTGTACAACATCGCCGACAAACGCACGCAACGTCGGGCCATGCCAGGAACAGGTGTGATCATCGCGTCGATACGATGATGGGTGAAGAGTCGGTTCATCAGCGGATCCTCGAGCCATGGACGACCTGCAAAATCGCCCAGCTCAACCGGCAACACGATTGTGACCATGGAACCCGTCATGTCTTCAGGCGTGTGAACCAGTGGACCCAGTTCGTCCAGAATGATATCGCGGCCACGCAACACCAGGTCATGATTGTGCGCCCGCACAGCAGACCAGCCACCTTCGAGAACCTCATCGAAGAATCGTAAGGCGGCCGGTATGGCCAACCACCCTGATGGATCGAATGTCCCCGTCCAGCCGAACTCGCGATGGAGTGCCTGCCCTTCGCGATCGTAGCCGTGACTGATGCTCAACGGATGGAGGGTTGCATGACGATCACGGCGAACGTGCAGGTACGCGCTGCCACGTGGAGCCCCCAGCCACTTGTGACAATTGGCGGTGTAGTAGGAGGCACCGATCGCGGCCATATCGACCTCGATCATTCCCGGCGCGTGCGCACCATCGATCAGCGTGTCGACGCCCCTGTCCTGCAAAGCACGCACCAGGCGTTGGAGGGGATAGATCACACTGGTGGAACTGGCCACGTGGTCGAGCAACGCCAAACGTGTTCGTGGAGTCACTGCGGCCACAACTTGTTCGACGATGTCGTCTGGGGGAGCCGGCGGGAAGCCGCCGGCGACGACCACGATCTTGGCGCCGGTCCGATCGGCGATGTAGTTCATGGCCTGACGACATGCATTGTACGCATCGTCGAGAACGAGCAACTCGTCACCCGATGCCAGGGGCAGGGCCCGCAGCACCGCATTGACACCGGCGGTTGCATTGGGCACGAGGACGACATCCTCGACATCCGCATGGACGAACTGGGCGACAGCCGAGCGTGTGCTGTGCACCCGCATCTCGTATTCTCGAATGAAGAAGTGGTCGGGATTGCGTTCCAGCTCATCGCGAATCTCGTTCTGCGCCGCAATGACCGGCAGCGGACACGCCCCAAAAGACCCATGGTTCAAGAAGGCAATACTTGCTTCGAGTTGCCAATGGGCGCGGACAGCGGTAGTGATCGGTGGTACAGGCATGCACCACAGTGTGCTTCGGGGCCTTGAATTGTCAAGGTGCCCCGCCACAGGCCCCCTAAATGATCAACGGCGCGACCAGGCCGACCAGATCCCCTGGACAAGCCGCCTGCAACATGACGGTTCCACTCACGACGGCCAACAACATAGAACGCCAACGATTCATGGAGTCACTTGCGATAACGCGGCAATGTCGCTGTAGCTGTGGTGATTCACACATACTTCAGACTTGACCGACCGCCTCGTCCAGCGTACGCGGGACGAGGCGCAAAGTTCGACTCAACTTGAATGATGACGAGATCTGCCAGATGCTGGCAATCAGCCACGCAATCACAGCAAGAACGCCCACGATCACGACCGGCGCAACCCCCACAGCCCCCATGGCCATGAATGCAAGCACGCCACTGAGAACCATGCCACCCGATCCAATGATCATGAACCACATCAGTGTCTTGAACTGACGCCCCAGGTCGGGATCGCGGGCTCGCAGAGCCAGTTCTCGGCAGACAATGAGATACAGGAACACCGCAGCGATCGCTGCAACCTTCGCAGACCAGTCGACGACTGCAGGCAGCGTGATTGCTGCCCGCGCCACGGATCTGATCACGCGCCCGGTGGCCGGATCGATTCGATAGATCACGTAGTCGCTAGCGACGATCGAGACTTCGCCATCCCGGGTCAGGGTCACGACCTGGCTCGATCCATCGGGAGCGGGCAGCGTGACCGCCTGCTCCGTGACCAGAGTGGTCGTCTTCCCCGTACCGTCCACGACGCGAACCCGCGTGGCATTGTCGGCCCCGACAACGTGCTCGATGGTATACCCTGATGCGGTGTGGCGGGTCGCGGTCACCTGGCCCTCCTGAGTACGGGCAGTCGACGTATTGGCCTGCGACGCGCTCTGGCTGGCACTGAACCCACTGAAAAAACTTCCTATCAAGAATACGGCCGCGGCCACACTCAGCAGGTTGCCGACGTTGGCGACTACTGTGGTGATCCACAACCACTTGAGGTACTTGCCCATCCCCTGCAGGTGCTCGAGCGCGCAGCGGTAGTTCAGCTTGTAGATCGCGATCATCATGATGATCGCTCCCACGAAATCCAGTTGGATGCATCCGAGGACCAGGCCAAGCAACAGGGCCCAGGCGGCCAGCCGTATGGCTGCCGCCGTCTCATCAGGCCGTGGCAGCACGAGAACCGACCGTTCCACGGGCTCGCCACACTCGGGGCACACCTGATCGAGACTGCGACTACGCAAGTTGTATCCGCACGCGATGCAGTTGACATCACGTTCGATGACCGTGGCCGACGAGATGGGCAAAGCTGGCGGGTCCATGAATGAAGATCATACCCATCGCCAGAGAGATCGACTACTGCTGGGCGATCCGCCTGGCTCTCGATTGACGGACAACCTAGAATGCGGCATTGTCCACACAAGACGAGTTTGCAGGTATGACGCACACGCTAACCACCACAGCCACGGTTCCGACAACCGCACAGCGCATTAACGATCTGCGGGCACGCGACAATTGGCGCAACGCCCTGCATATTGGCCACGTCTACCTCATCATCGCCACAACTGTCGCCGGCATGGTGTGTTTCGCAGCCTGGCTGTCGACTTCCGGTTTCAGCTGGTGGTGGAACCTGCCTGTATTCTGCGTTGCCCTGCTGATCATGGGCGCCTCACAGCATCAGTTCGGAGGCGCGGTCCACGAAGCCACGCATTACATGCTCTTTAAGAATCGCGTTCTCAACGAGGTGGTCAGTGACTGGTTGTGTGCGTTTCCGCTATACACCTCCACGTATCAGTACCGCGTTCATCACCTGGCTCACCACCACTTCGTCAACGATCCCGACAGGGATCCGGACATCGCCCAGTTACACGACAGCGGTCACTGGCTCGACTTCCCTGTTACACATGTGACTTTCTTGTGGGCCCTGCTCAAGCAATTGTGGTTGCCTAATCTGATTCGCTATACGCTGACGCGTGCGCGGTACAGCTCGCTCGGAGGATTCGAAAGCCCTTATCACGACCCGCAGCGCAGGCCCTCCCGCTGGCCAACGCGTGTGGGGATTCTTTATGCGGTGGTTGGTCCGCTCGCTTTCGGGCGCGCGGCACATTGGGGTGGGCCCGCCATACTGTGTGTCGTAACGCTCGGCAGCTGGCTGGCGGTGGTTGGTTACTTGTACCTCACACCGGAATCGCGCTTCCCGGCCACGCGCATTCAACCGATCATCTCGCACCGCGCTACAATGATCGGCCGCGTGACCTTTCTCGCGGCGCTGTACAGCGCCCTCAGTTGGTCGGAACTGCTATTCGGCTGGCACACAGGCACATACTTCATGCTCTTGTGGATTGTGCCTCTATTCACGACCTTCCCGTTATTCATGATGTTGCGCCAGTGGGTGCAACATGGCAACGCGGATCGCGGACGTTTGACCAATACCCGCGTCTTCAAGGTCAATCCGCTGCTGCGCTATGCCGTTTTTCCGTTTGGCATGGACTATCATCTTCCGCACCACCTCTATGCGTCCGTCCCGCACTACCGCCTGCATGCGCTTCACGAGATGCTGCAGGCGGACCCGGACTACGTCCGCGACGGCATCATCGTCGAGAATTATTGCGTGCCAGCCCACGGCGCCGAGGACCACCCCACGGTCGTCCAAGTCCTGGGACAGGCGTACCGCGCCGCCGGGAATGAGGTATACATCGATGAGCATGCACTGGATGATGCCGAAGTAATTTGACGAACTTCAGCGACCCCACTCGAGTCCCACGCGGACAGGCTCGCCTATTCGGGCGAGCGGTTCCATTTTGGTGACCTTTCAAGTTGCACAACGACGCGTTACAGATCAGGGCCCGAGTGCGCCAGCGCGCACTCGTTGAGCACTGACCCACGATGATCGACCAGGAATCCGTCGCCTCAAGAGTAGAAAGAGCAGCACAGGCCTGCTACGCTTACCTATGGTCGTGTGCTGAGCCACCCTCGCCGTTCAGTACCCTATTCTCGAGACAATCTCAGGAGACCCCGGTGACGGCATCCCCCGACGTGACCCAGGCTCTGGCTGATCTGCCCACCGGTGATCCGGCTGCGATCGCGACGATCCTGCCTGCTGTCTACGACGACTTGCGCACGCTGGCACGCAAGTATTTGACCACCGAGCGCGCCGATCACACACTGCAACCCACCGCTCTCGTTCATGAAGTCATCCTCAAGCTGGCCGGCCAGCGGCAAGTCCGCTGGCAGAACCGAACCCATTTCTTCGCCGTAGCCGCTCAGGCCATGCGGCGGGTGCTGGTCGACTATGCCCGCAGGCACCACGCGCAGAAACGTGGCGCGGGCCAGAGACCTCGGCCCCTCGATGCCGGTCCGCCCCCCAGTGTTCCACCGGTCGACGAAGTCATTGCCATGCACGACGCGCTCGAGCAACTCAGCCGCGTCGACGAGGTCCAGGGGCAGATCGTCGAACTGCGTTACTTCGGAGGACTGACGATCGAAGAAACGGCTGTCGTCGTGGGCGTCTCGTCCGCAACCGTCAAACGTGAATGGGCCATGGCCAAGGCCTGGCTGTACCGTCAGCTCAAGTCGGACTGATCATGGATCGCTGGCTCCGCACGAAAATGCTCTTCGAGGCCGCTCTCGAGAAACCTGATGCGACACGCGATCACTTTCTAGTCGAGGCCTGCAATGATGACACTGATCTGTTGGGCGATGTGCGCTCGCTGGTCACGGCTCACGAGGCCGCAGGCGAGTTCATCGAACGCCCTGCCATTCACGCGATCCCGGAAATGTCCCGAGCGCATCACGACATCACAAATCCAGGCGACACCCTCATACTGAGTCAGAAGATCCCTGCGGACTATGCGTTGATCCGTCGCTGTGGCATCGGTGGTTTCGGCGAAGTGTGGATCGTGCGCGATCATGCGAGCGTGTATCGCGCGATGAAAATCGTGCGCATGGACCAACTCGCTACACTCGGCATCCCCCAACGTGAACTACAGGCCCTTAAACGCTATTGCAGAAAGGTGCCGCACCACGAGAACCTCATCCAGATCCTGCACATCAGCCACAGCGACGAGCTGCTGTGCTATACCATGGAACTGGCCGACGATCTGGTTTCCCGTCGACCGGTGCGTGACGAGCTTTCCGACACCTACAAGCCGATGACTCTGGCCGGGGTTCTGGCCGCCGGACGTCTGAACATCGATACAGCCGTCGAGGTTATCCTGCGACTTCTCCGTGGCCTGGCCGCGCTGCACGAAGCCGGGTTGATCCACCGTGACATCAAGCCGGCCAACATCCTGTTTGCGGGCCGAATCGTCAAGTTGGCTGACGTTTCGCTGATCGGCGGGCGCGGAACGCGCAACAGCATCGTCGGCACACCGCAGTTCATGCCACCCGATGATTGTATGGATGCCACGGCCGACACATATGCCCTCGGCAAAGTGCTTTACAGCATGCTGACAGGTGGCAACATGTCGAGCTTCCCGAATCTGCCGGATGATGGCCATCTGATCTCCGCGCGCATCGATATCCACAAGCTGCAGTGCTTCCTCGTGCAAGCCTGTGCCGCCACGGCCAGCGAACGTTTCGGCAGCGCGGCCGCGATGCTCAAGGCGCTATGGCACTGCAGTTTCCCGTTACTCGACTCGCCGCTGCGCAACCTGGGCGAGGACGAGGACGTCTCCTCTGCTCCATCCAACAACCAGCCCATCATCAGCGACCTTCGCTCCCGGGCGTGGTTGGGTGGCCGTTCACACACCCGCGGTCACACTCCGCGCGGCGACGAAGTGGTGTGGGCGTTGATCGACCGCTTCATCAAGATCGTTCCTTGGCTTGTTCTGCTCATCCTGGGTCTTTTTCTCATTGGCCGACTGACCTAGTGCCCCATTTCACAATTCTTTGTAGGGTTTTCCGGACGCTTGCCGCCCTGGACTGTGTTGCTCGTCGTCAACGATGTCAGGCATCGCCTCCTCCTCGCGCCTTGCCCAACACGACAAGCGCCGCGGAGAACCCTACACCCAATTATGAAAGGGAGCACCAGGGATGCGCGTGTATCTCCTGCGGACGAGATATCGCTGTGAGAAATACCCAGGCAGCCATGTTGCTGCAGTGCAACGAACGAGTTATGTGCCGTGGCGTAAACTTGCGCACAACATGTATTTTTGCACAAAGCTCAGCGGGATGGTGCGCAAAAAACCGATCTCGCACCGTGGAGGCCGTTGAGTTACATTTGAGATGAGGGTGTGATCTCCGGGAGTTTGATGTGGAGGCACTCAGGGATCCGGAAGCACACTTGTTACACACTTGAGCTGGGTCGACTCCAGAGTCGGCCCAGCTCTTTTTATGTACTGGCTGCCGCCCGATGTGCTCGCGCTGCGGCACCCATGGCGGTTGTTGCAGGTGATCCGCTCCAACTGCGCTCGATCGCGGTGATCAGCCTGCACCTAACTGGGGCCGGAATAGGTGGGCAAATCGCACAAGCCGCCGCCACAGTACGTATGATGCCATAACTGAGTGGAGATCGTACACATCAGGCCCATGTCCAGAAAAGGGCGCGCCGTCGAAAGGCGGTGGCCTGCGAGGCGCCTCTTGAATTGCTCGATCCCCTCGTGATCGAAATAGCCCGTCCGAGCAATCGATTCGGGACTGAGTAACTGAGCCACCCATTCAGGACCGCTCGGACCGCAGAACGCCTCGGCCAGTTTGGCGCGAAACATCGTCTTGGGGCGACGGGCAATCTGCCTCGGCAGGACCTTGGCGGCGACTTCACGCAGCAACCACTTGCCGGTGTATTTGCGCAATTTCAATTCGGGATCGATCCCGGCACAGAATTCGATGACATCGTTATCGAGGTAAGGATAGCGCGTCTCAACGGACGAATTCATGGCGACACGATCGCCCTTGGCAGTCATCAGCAATCCGGGCAGCATGACCTTGTAGCCGACATACAGCGATTGGTTGAGCGGATGCCACCGGGCAATGTTATCGTTGGTCAGGTCGAGCGCGGCGAAGGGACAATGGTCCGCCAGCGCGTCCCACATCGCAGGGGCGAACAACGTTTCACGGGTCTGACACAGCAGCTCAGCAATGTCCTGTTGTACCGGTCTCGTTCCCGCCATCGCAGCGTGCGGTGGACGGTGGGCATCCCCGCCCCCAATTGTCCTCAGGGCTATTCGCTGCATGAGTGGTGGCATGAAGGGCAACACACGTTCGAGCTTGCGACCAAACTTGGCGGAGCGAAACCACACGTAGCCGGCGAGGGCCTCATCGGCCCCTTCCCCCGTGAGTGCAACCTTGTAGCCTTTCTGGTGAACCAGACCGGCCAGGCGCATCAGGCAGGCACACGACGTGTCCATGACCGGACCCTCGGCAGCACGAACGAGTTCAGGCTGGGCCATCGCCAGTTCCGCTGGGGTGAACGTCAGTGTCGACAATGGCGAACCGAGAACGTTTGCAGATTCGGTCGCGGCCCAGCGTTCGTCGGGCCCTGCGCCATCGAAACCAATGGTGAACGATGGCACGGGTTCAGAGCGCTGCGCGCAACACAGCGTCAAGGTCACTGTCGAATCAAGACCTCCGCTGATATAGCACACAACGGGCACATCGCTGCGCAGGCGGCGCTCAACGGCGTGCTGCAAACGGCTCTCGAGCTCGTCTCGGGCGACATTCGGATCGTCGAAGCGCCGTTCATGACCAGCATCGGGGAAAGTGAGATCCCAGTACTGCCGTTGCTCGATACGCCCATCGCAAATCTTGAGAAACTGCCCTGGTGAGAGCAGGCTGATACCTTCAAAAAACGAGCGGTTGGTCGGGGCAGAGAAGAACGTAAAAAAGTGATTCAATGCACGGCGATCAGGTCGAACCTCGACCATCCCGGACGCCAACAGCGCCTTGACCTCGGATCCCCACAACAGCCACCCGTCACTCTCCGTGTAGTACAATGGACATATGCCGACTCGATCGCGGCCCAGCAGAAGCGTACGCCGCTCTCGATCCCACAGCGAAACGGCGAACTGCCCATACGTATGATCGAAAACCGCCTCGGCGTAGTCTTCGTACAGGTGGACCCACGCCTCCGTGTCACAGCGCGTCTTGAGCTGGTGGCCGCGCGAGAGCAACTGCGCACGCAGCTCAGGGTAGTCGAACAACTCGCCATTGAACGCCACCCAGACGTTACCGCGTTCATTGGAAATGGGTTGCCGACCATGATCCAGATCGATGATCGCCAGTCGACACGCCCCAAGAGCAACGCCGGGTTCGATGTGCACGTGCTCGTCATCGGGGCCACGGTGATGAATCGCCTGCGTCATGCGTCGCAGACGGTCCTCGGGAAAAATGCGCTGTCCTTTGAGATCGATCGCACCGGCGATACCGCACATGTGGGCACTCTTTCTTGCGAACCAGAAATCGTAGCCGGCAGCGCCAGCGTTCACCAAACGTTGGCTTCACTCGGGCGGTGGCGCCTGTTGCCCCGAATAGAACGGCGCCTCCTTCTTGGATTTGATCGACAGAATGAGATTGGCTGGGTCGATCAGGGCAGGCATGATGTTCGGCCGTGGCTCACTCTTGAGGTCAAACTCGTAGACCCGTCCATGCAGGACCGCCGATGCAACCTGTTCACGAACGAACTCGAATGACAAGTCCTTGTATTGATCGAAGGTCTTGGAATAGAGCTTGCCTTCCGGACCCCGCCCAACCATCGTGTAATGGTTCGGCGCCAGATTCCAGTAGGTATCAAGATCGTCATTGAGAATCGGTACGCTGACAACCGACCACGGTATGAGCTCGCCGGGCACTTCGCAATTGACCATTCTGAAGATCCTGTCGACCTGTGGATCCAAGTCGAGAATTCCGAACTGCTGTTCATCAGTGAGCGTGGCCAAGTGGGCAAATCCATTGGCCGATGCACCCGTTCGTGGCCGCGCTTTGTACAGATTGGCCTGCGCGACTCGAATGTACACCGGCGACGTTCCCGCCGGTGCGTAGTACGGAGCACGATCACCGTAGTGGGTATCCCGTGGGTTGACAAAGTTGATGAACCGCCCCTTGAGCACGCCAAACGGCAACGGATCATGGCGATTGAGACTCGAGCCAAGATAAACGACAGTATCGACCGCCCTCATTTCCTCCGCCACGCCCACCAGAGTGGGCAGCTTGTCTCCCGGTCGCCCCGCGGGCAGCACCGCACCGAAAGCAAGCTGGGTCACGCGGGTCCCGGCTGAAAACCCGATGATGCCCACGAACCCATCGTCACCATGTCGCGCCTGATGCAATGTGCACATCCGGCGCATGATCTTCGAGCCGTGCTCCTGGCCTTCATAGTTCAGGTGCTCAGCAACCACGCTCATGCTCTCGGACCAATGGATCAGCACGATCAGAAGATTCGGGCTCTCGGTGTGTGGGTGGTATGGGCTCTCTGCCAACAACTGTGCCGTCCGCAGAAAATGCGGCGGCATGTCACTTGACCCCTCGGCAAAAATAACGAGGTTCGTATCGTCGATGTTGTCCGGGATCGTATCGCCATCCGAGCGGTAGATCACCGGATCATCATCCGGTCTGCCGGCCCGGTACACCCATGCGGGCGTGTCATACCCACGAAGCAAGTCCTGAGACGCCGCCGACATCTCGGTGGCCTCACGCGGGATGGGCGCCACCGTCCGGGCCGCAGGCTTGCCGCAGCCACCCGTCACTGCGGCGAGACACGCCAACGCCACGCCCACAATCTGCATTCTCTCGCATTTCATGGCCACACCCTTCCTCGGACCCACAACTCATCGGATCATCGGTACGGGTGACTATTGTGCGATCGCTCGAGGGCGACTGCAAGTTGTGCAGATTCGCGTTGCATGTCCGTTAATCTGGGGTGTCGTGCAGTTTCTCATATCGATTGGTCGATAGTCATCTATAAGAATGAGAATCGCGATGCACATCGTCTTCCTGGCCGTCGCGTGCTGGACCACTGGCTGCCAACAACCCCGTGCCGCCGAGCGCGAGGTCCATGGCAAGACCTATTACATTGACGGCGCGGGCAACTGGGGCTTCGGATCAGTATCGATTCGCCACGGGCTCGAGAATGCCGGGTACGAAGGCGATGTCGAGTACTTCCGTTGGACCTCGTCCTTCGTTCCGCTCCTCGATCAGTTGAATGTCTTCGATGCAGCCCGCAGGGCCGGCCAACGACTGGCCCGTCGCATCGAGGACTATCGCGAACGCCACCCGAATGGCCGGGTCAACATCATCGGGCTGTCCGCCGGCACGGGCGTGGCCGTATGGGCGTGCGAGTCCCTGAGTCAGAATTGCCGGGTCGACAACGTCGTTTTGCTCGGCTCGTCACTGTCGTGTCATTACGACATGGGCCGTGCGCTACGACACATTCGTGGACGCGTTCATGTCTACCACTCACGCCGAGATGCCGTGCTCAAGACCGTCAATTTCATGGGCACGATCGACGGGCACAAGGGCGTCGCCTGTGCTGGTCAGGTAGGCCTGCAGGCGGCACGGCGCTACGAACGTCGAATCCGCAATATCCGCTGGTCCCCCAAATGGAAGAAAACAGGCTGGACTGGTGGTCACACCGATTGCGTCAAGGACGTGTTCGTCCAGCAGGTTCTGGCCCGTCACGTCGTCCCCCGCGGTCCCGCGAGACAACACCCCATCGAGGTCGCAACAGCCTCGCCCGCCTTGGACTGACCCGTGGCTTCATGCTGAAGTGCGATCCGGCCGTTCTGTTTTGGCCCACATTGACATTCACACCAAACCTTCGACCCTACCACGCTCAGACGATGTACAATGGCGCCGGAGGCATACCCCCATGCTGCGTCCTGGCCTGCTCCTGCTGACCCACGCCGTACTGACCTCGAACACGTTCGCTGGAGATTGCGCGCCCCCGCCCAACGAGGATTGTGACGGTGCGATCGTGTTCGACTCCACCGCACTCCCATTCGATATCACCGCTCCGCTGGGCTGCGTGAACGACGTCATCGACAAACCCTACTTCGATGCGTTCTATCGTTTCGATTGTCTCGTCTCCGGTGCGCACCTCTTCGAGATGTGCGACAGCTCCGGAGATACCTACCTCCGGATCTACGTCGACGGATGTGGCTGGGGGACCGGCACGGAACTGGCAACTGCCGACGATGAGTGTCCCGGATCGCCACCGAATGCCGATCCTCTAATCGTTGTGGAACTGGAAGCCGGAACTCAGTATTGGATCGAAGTCGGCACATGGCGCCCCGATCCGCCCTGGGCTCCACCGCTGAATTCACCGTACACGTTGCGCGTAGCGCTCCCGGGTGCGCTCCCCTCGACATCGTGCGACGGAACTGGCATCTCCACAGTACTCGTCGCTGCCCCGGGTAACGCCCCCGACACCAACGGCCTGGGGTCTGTCGACGGCCTGTATCGCGTGGCCCGCCATGAGGTCTCGAATCGAGAATACGTCGATTTCCTGAACCACATCGCCGCGCGTGACGACCATGACCTGTTCGACGAGGACATGACTGACAGTGATCGCGGCGGTATCGTTCGCCTCGGCAGCCCAGGGGGGTTCAGCTACGCAGTCAAGGCCAATTTCGGTGACAAGCCGGTCAATTTCGTGACCTGGACCGCTGCGGCCCGGTTTTGTAACTGGTTGCACAACGGCAGACCCGACGGTCCACAGGATTCTTCCACCACCGAGAACGGCGCCTACGACCTGAGCCTGCCTCTCGCCGACATCACGCGCCTGCCCGGCGCCCGCTGGTTCCTCCCGACACATGATGAGTGGTACAAGGCTGCATACTTCGACCCCGTGGACTCGGGAGCCGATGGCGGCGGCACCCCCGACTACTGGCTGTACCCCACGCGCACGGACAGTCTGCCGGTGCAAGCGACGTCCGACTCCGTCGGGAACGTAGAAAACCCCGGATCCAACGTAGCCAATTATGACAAAGGGGCCGACTGGAACGGCGAGAATGGGAATGTCACGTCAATCGGCGGCACGACTTCGACAAGTCCGTGGGGCGCGGAGGACATGGCGGGGAATATCTTCGAAATGACCGAGACGCCGGATGTGCCCATTGATGCCAACACCCCGACGCGCACGGCGCGCGGTGGCGACTTCAGCAACGCCGGAATTCTCATGTCCAGCCCCGACAGCTTCTCGGTTGCATTGAACATGCAATCACCGGCGGGCAACTTCGGGTTTCGGCCGGCAGCCCGAATGTGTATGGGTGACTTCGACGGCGACAACGATATCGACGAGGATGACCGAACGACCTTCAGCGCCTGCTTCACTGGACCGGGCGGTGGTCCGCTGGACATCCTTTGTTCGGTGGGCGATTTCGATGAAGACAACGACGTCGATTGTTCCGACTGGGATGCCTTCGTGCTGGCCTGGACAGCTCCCGATCCACCCGCCCCCATCGCACGCTGCGGTCCGATCCCAACCATGTCAGAGTGGGGCCTGTTGTGCCTGGCGGGACTCGTGGCGGCCGGCGGCTGCGGTGTCATTCTCAGGCGCCGAACACTCGCAGGCTCGTGACGTGGGCCATGACGTTTCAACGCCGCAGAACTGGAGCGGTTTTCATGGGCCGAGAAATCCGATCTCGAAGGCGGCGTAGTCGCCGAGATCGACATCTCCGTCACCATCGAAATCCAGGCTGGCGCAGCCCAAATCAAGCAGCACACCGCCATCCTCCCCTTCGTCACCGGTAAAGCAGTGCTGGAACCACTGGTAGTCCGAGACATCGATGTCATCGTCAGCCTCGAAGTCCCCGGCGACGAGAGGACGGATGTCCTCTTCCTGATAGATCACGTCCGGGGGCACGATGGTCGCGGGGCCGAACAACGGATGCGTCAGCAATTCGCCGCCGGGACGCTCCAACCCACCGGGATGCCAACTGTATAATTCGATCCCGGCAAACCGATGATTCTCCAGTCCGAGGAAATCGTAGCGGTTGAAATACGTCACCTCGAACGGAAACAGTCCCACCCCCATGATGATGGCATTCTCATGCAGCATCGCGGTGCTGTTGGCGTCGGTCACCGGATTGCGATAAATCGTGTCGGCCATCCGGGTACGGTAACCGTCATGTCCCAGCGAGCCGAACTCCATCCACACCGGTAGGCCGATCCACCCGATCGCGCCTGGTTGCGCCTCGGTATCCCAGCGCACCGAGACTTTGATCAGGCCGCGAAAACGGATCAGAAGGTTGCCGAATGGTTCGTCGAGCTTGGCTGGATCCGACACGTCATGGATGTAGTCGTCCAAGAAATCCCCGACCGTATCGAAGTCGGTATCGAGCCGAAACGTGTCGGGGCCAGACGGAAAATCGATCCAGTCGGTTCGAAAGGTGAAATCAGGCTCCATGCCCTTCTGGGCCACATAGGCCTCGGCTTTGATGAGGTTGTCACGATCATCGGGCAGGTTGAGGTAGACCTCGGCGATCCACCCCTGGCCGGGATAGGACGGGCAGGCGCCCACGCGGTGCGGCTCGATGATGAAAACATGGGCGTGGACCTGGACAGCCAGGACCGGGAAAACGGCCACCAGCAACCCCCAGCGGAGACGAGTGCAGTTGTTATTCTGTCCCACGTGACACATCAAGAGTTGCTCACTCAATCGCTGCTGCTGGCGCAAGTCCAGTCAGGAAAGCCAATTCAGTTTCGACCGCCACAGAGCGGACGCCCCCCCCGTGGGGCACACGCGTCTTCTACGATTCAACAGGGTGCAGTTATCTGAGATTATAGGCTGCGATTTCGAGTGTAGCATTCACGACCACGGACTTTCAACCGCGGCGTCAAACCCCTGCATACCGCACTCTTGCGCCCTTTCTTGCAAGTTCCTAACACTGACCGCACAATGCCGGTTGGTTAACAGCGATTGCGCCGAGGGGGGCTTACACGGCACACCCCCCGTACGTCTTCGTCATTCGATCACCCCCCGTGATGTCATGGTGACGCTGCGGGTTGCCACACAAGGAGTTCCCACCTATGTCCAAGCGTCTTGTTCTGCCCGTCGTTATTGCATTGGCCACCTGGCTGCCGGTCTCGGGTGATTCCGTCAAGGATTTGCTCAAGGTCGTCCCGCAGGACGCCGCCGGCTTCCTTCTGATTCCTAACATTGCGACGCTGGAGAATGATCTCAAGGGCGCAATCACGGCCCTGGAACTGCAAGACATGGTGCCCCTGGAGATGATTTCAGCCAAGGGCATGCTCAAGCAGTATCTCGGAATCGCGGACGGCCTCAACGACGATGGCCCGCTCGCAGTGGCCTTGATGCTACCCAAGAACGCCGACGGCACCGACGCACCGCATCAGGGCGGCATGGACGTCATGCCCGTTATCATCGTTCCCTCGACAGACCCCAACGGCCTCCTGCAGGGTCTCAATGGTGAAGCGGGAGCCGATGGGGCATGGACTGTCATGCTGAACGGCATGCCCCTGCATGCTCGTGTCGTAGAACAGCGCATCATTCTGGCGATGACCCCCGACGCAGCCGGCCAGGCTGCCGAAGACAAAACGGGAATCGGGTCGAAGCTGTCCGCTGCAGACCTCAAGGCGCTCGAGAACCTCGACGTTGCGCTGTGGCTGAACGCCGAACGCCTGTTCAAGCACTTCAAAGACATGATCAATGGTTTCACCGGCATGATGATGATGATGCAAGGTGGGGCCGATCCGGTATCGGGGGCCCAGGCTCAGAACCTCAAACAATCGATCGATATGCTCGTCGACGGGGCCAAGTCGTTGACTATCGGGATCGGGCTCGACAAGACCGGGCTCGGACTCCGGGGCGCGGTGACCAGTCTGCCGGGTTCTGAGCTCGCCAAGCAAATGAAAACGGTCAAGATGACCGACCAGTCATTGCTCGACGGCCTGCCCGCGTGCCAGTATCTGGCCGTCATCGGTCAAGACTTCCATGAGGACTATTCCACCGAGGCCATCAAACAGATAGGCCCGATGTTCGACTCTCTCGCGCTGGAAGTATCGGACGCCAACAAGAAGCACCTCGGCAAGGTCCGCGAATCCATGGAACAGATGATCAAAATGGGCCGTGGCATGCGCGCCACCATCGCTCAACTCTCTGGCAAGAATGGCCTGATTGGGGCCGTCGTGCTCGCCGATGTCACCGACAGCGGCAAGTTCGTCGACCTGATGGGTGACGTGGTCACGACGGTCAAGGGCATGGATCCTGAGGATGACGACGATGTCAAGGAAGCCCTGGCCAACCTTGCCTACAAGAAAGACGCCGAGACGATCGATGGTGCCAAGGTCAGCCATCTGTCGTTCGACCTGGCGAAGATGGATGACATCGACGAGGAGGACATCGAAGACATTCACAGCGTGATTGGCAGCGAAGGCATCACGCTCCGCATCGCGGCCGTCGACGGTGACACCGTTGCGTTGACGCTGGGCGGTGGCAAGTCCTGGACGGAAGAAGTCGTCAAGGCGGCCAAGTCCGGGGCAGCGCCGCTGGCCAGCAGTGCCGGAGTCAAGAAAGTCGCCTCCAGGATTCCGGCCAAGAAGAGTGCTGTAGGGTACATTGCAGTCGACCAGGTCATCTCCTGCATCCGCGCGATCCAGAAGACGGTCGACGAGGAACAACTGCCGATCGACATGGGTACACTCAATGCCCCGGCCGTCTTCGTCGCGGCAGGAACCGCGGAGTGGTCGCAAGCTGACATGTTCGTTCCGACCGAATTGATGATCGCAATCAAGAAGTTCACCATGGCCATGATGGGTATGAACAAGCCTGAACCGGCGGCTTCGGCAAACTAACGAAAAGCAGAGCGGTCTTCCGCTCAACTCTCTTTCGTTCAATGACACCGGGCACAACGAGGAATGTGATGATGCACGACAGGATTTTTCGAATCACCCTGCTTCTTGCAGTTGGATTCGCCAGCATCGCCTCGGCGGAGTCGCGACGTGACGACGCCGATCCGACATTGCTTCCGCGCCTGCAGGTGCGCGCACCCTCGATGCACAATATGGTTCGCGAGATCCACCGTTCGCACTCAGGTGTGTTCGTCGAGCGTTTCACGACGATGATCAGGGAACTCGGAGCCGATTCCGCAGACGGCCTCGACATGGAAGAAGCGCAGGCGTTGTTCGACCAAGTCAAGACCTGGCCCGACACCAGCCTGGCCCTGAACCTGTTTGCCGCGGACACACGCGGACGCGATCGCTGGGCGGTGCACCTCAGTTGGCCTGCAGGGGCACTGGCCGATCGTCTGGCTGGTGTCCTGGCTACACCGGCAGCAACGACCCTTCTGCAGAACATCAGTATCGAGGGGCGTGGCGACGGGTTTGTCATCGCCCTCCGCGGGCAGCCGCTGGCCCACATTCGCAACACTGCGGCCGGCGCCATTCTGTCGTCGCATCCTGATCTCGTGATCACACCGGCGCCCACCGGGGGCGCAGATATGCTGACGTGCCAGTTGAACCTCGCAGGAACCGAGGAGGACAGCGGCGCCACGTGGCTGTCGGGCTTTCGGGCCATCAGTCATGTCGTGTACACAGCACATGTGGATGACACGGGGGCCTGGCAGGAAGAAGTCGCGGTTCACTGGCCACCGATTGCCGGGATGGGTGCCAAGGCGTTCTTCGAAAGAATCAAGCAGAAATTCTACGTGCCTGCCGAAGCATACGGCAGCGCCGTCATGAGCTCACTCATGACGGGTGGACTCCTCGAGAACACGCTTGGCTTTGGCCCGCAAATGATGATGGACGGCGGCCAGTTCGAAATGGTCGGTGAAATCGGCCCAGGCCCCATCGCGACCGCGATTCGACCGGACTTGTGTATGACTGTCCTCCCCGGCACCGGATTCTTCCCGGCTCCGGATGTCGTCGTCCAAGCCCGAACCAAGAAGCCCGAAAAGCTCATCGATAGCGTTCGTGAAGAAATCAAGTCCATCAACGCCCTGTACCGCGAACGGGAGCAGGACGCGCCGTGGACAGAAACCACGGTGCGTGACCGTGCGGTGTTCTGGCGTAAGGACGTGTCCTCTCTACCCGGCGTCATGATGCCGCTTTCGTCGCGGACGGTCTTGTTCACGACCTCAGAGCGAGTCGGCGAGAAGGAGCGTTCTTTCCTCGTCGCAGGATGGACCTCGACCGCGCCGGAAAAACTGGTCGAACGCTGGCTGTCGTTCCCCCGGGGCACCGCCGGTCGTGAGATGCCAGTTACGCGCAAAACCAATGGTCAACTCTGGATCAACTGGGCAACCCTGTATCGTTTCCTGCTGCCTTATGTCAACGCCGCCCTCAGCGCAACGGTTCGTGATACGCTGCTGCCCTCGGCTGATGACATCGCGGAGCATCTGGCCGACGCCACCGTCACCTTCAAGATCACTTACGACGGTTTGAACGTTGCGCATACGGGCCCAATCCCGTGCGGCGTGATCGCCATTCCGACTCTCACCGGTCTCGCGCTCGAGGACAGCCTGTTCGGAGACAGCGATCTGGCACGCGAACGAGTTGCCTGCGAACGACTGGAAGTCTTGTTCCATCACGCCAAGCTTTTCAAGACTGACCTGGGACGCTGGCCGGCCGAGGTCGCGGAACTTGATGGCTATGTCGATTTTAGCGGCCACCCCGAACTCCTGGCCCTGAGACAATCAGCGAAGAAGCGCTGGGCCAGCATGTTCGATGATCTTCTGGGTAGCGACGAACAGGACACCTTTGATGACGATGAAGAACCCGACGATGACCTGATCGATGACTCGCTCTATGTCATCACCTGGGGAACCGATACGTGGCGACTCGGATATGCTCAGGATACGCTCGATCACCTCGATGAGCTGTATATTGATCACACCGGCACGATCCACCGTGTTCCGAAGGAAGCTGCTCCCGCCGATGCGCCCAAGGCCGACAACGTCGTCGAACAAGATAGTCCTGCGGAACCCGCGCCGGACGAACCCGCGCAACACACCGAACCCGATGCCGAAGAGACCAACCTCTAGAGACCAACTGGAGAACCTACCATGCGACGCGCCCTGACATTGCTGATGACCCTGAGCCTGCCGGTGACCACGCTTGCACAAGACGAGGCGTCGACTGGCACCTCACTCGAGCAGGACATGCCCAGCCCGATTCAACGCTTGGCGGAACTCCGACTCGACGAGTTCGTCGTCCCGGCACGAATGATCAACTTGCCGCTGCCGGGTCGGACCCAGACACTGCAGGACGTCCTCAAACGCATGCATGAGTGGGCAAGTGATGACGGTATCGGTGGCGTGCTCCTCGACGTGGGCAACGTTGGCCTTGGCCTGGCCGATATCCAGGAATTGCGGGATGGAATCTCCGCCCTCCATGCCGCGGACAAGAGTGTCGTCGCTTTCCTCAACGGGTCCGGACCGATGGGCTACCTGCTGGCCTGCCAGGCGGACGAGGTCGTGGTACCGCCCGTCGGAGGCGTGAGCATTCCCGGCATTGGCGGCACTTTCGCTTACCTCAAGGGCCACTACCAGATGCTCGGATTCGAGTTCGATGTCATCACTGCTGGCCGGTACAAGTATCCGGGTTTTCTCAACGAGCGCGAGCCGAACGATCACTTCATGGAGGAATACGGTGCGATCCTCGACGGCCTGATCACAGATTATAAGGCGATCATCGCCGAAGGCCGGGACATGCCTCTGGAGCGGATCGACGAAGCTGTCGACATCGCCATGTTCAGCGCCGAGGACGCCCAGAAGTTCGGACTGGTTGATCGCATCGCATACTACGATGAGTGCCGCGATCGCCTGCTCAAAACCAACAAATTCAAACGGTATCATGACTCCGGTCGCGGCCTGGCCCACATCAACTCGATCCAGGACTTCATGGAGCTGATCAACGAGCAACTGCAGAAGGCGGCAGAAGCCAGCCGTGCCGTAGGCCCGAAGCTGGCCGTGCTCCATGCGCGTGGCCCCATTGTCGACCTCAGTCTCGGCACCGGGTTCAGCTCGCAGATGATCTGCCGCGACGACTTCATAAAGGTCGTCGATCAACTGCGTCGCAACAAATCGATCAAGGGTGTCGTGCTGCGCATCGATTCGCCCGGCGGATCGGCATTCGCCTCCGATGCCATCTGGAAAGCACTCCGCCGCCTGGACGACACCAAGCCGCTGGTCGTCAGCATGGGGACCGTGGCCGGATCAGGGGGCTACTACATCGCCTGCCCGGCGCGCCGCATTTTCGCCCAACCCACGACGATCACGGGGTCGATCGGTGTGCTGTCGATTTTCCAAAACGCCTGGTCGTTCTTCAACCGCAGCGACTACGAGATCGCCGAAATGAAGCGCGGTGCCCGCAGCACGCTGGGTTCACCACACCGTTCGATGTCGCACTCCGATCGCGCGTTCATCCAGGATCACATCCTGACCATTTATGACATCTTCATCGATCGCGTGGCCACGACCCGTCGGATGCCCGACCAGCAGGTTCGCGAACTCGCGGAAGGGCGCATCTATACCGGCCGTCAGGCTCTGGACATTGGCCTGGTCGACGAACTGGGCGGCCTGGCTGATGCCATCGAAGCCACGCGTGAGATGGCCGGCATCCCGGCCTCGGCCGAACTCAAGATTCTGGACTATCCACGGCCGAGCAGCCTCGGAGAACTGTTCGAGAGCCTCAGCTCGGTTGGCGTCACCCAGGGCGTCGAACTGCTGGCCAAAGCCAACGCCCCCGTTCAGCCGATGAGCTTCGAAGACCAGTTGCGCCTGTTCAGTGCCCAGCATACGGCGCTGTGCTGGATGGCAGTTCCCGATTACCTCAACGGCTACTATGTCCGAAACCTGGCTCTCGAGCAGCTGTCCAAGTAAGCGCTCGTCACATTGCTGTCCACCAGCCGGGGTCGCTCTACACGACCCCGGCTTTTTTTTTGCTGTAGAGCTCCTTCGGATGGCGCCAGGCCATTCCCAGCCGGGATTGCCCCACGGGCAGAGCAGCACAGCGGTATAATGGCTCCGTGAGCATCCGAAGCCCAATCGCCGTCGTCGCCCTGGCCGTGTGTACGGTCACCGCCGCCCATGGGCAAATGGTCTACTGGGCCAATGATCAAACGGTCCAACGCGCCGCCCTCGATGGTTCTGTGCGCGCCACAGTCATCAGCGCGCGTCAACCACGCGGCATCGCGCTCGACCACGAGGCCGGCACACTCTACTGGGCGGATCAATCCGCGGGGCGCATCGTGCGTGCCAACCTCGACGGATCGAACATCCAGGACGTTGTCACGGGCTTGTTGCAGCCTTATTGGATCACGCTGGATCTGGACGCTGGCCATCTGTATTGGACCACCCTCGATCCGGGCGGCATCTACCGCGCCAACCTCGATGGGACCGATACGACGATGCTGTACGACATGCCGGCCACTGGCCTGGCGCTCGACATTGCGGCTGGCAAGATGTACTGGACCGAACTGGCTTACGACGCCGTGCGCCGCGCCAATCTCGACGGCAGCGCAATCGAAGACCTGGTCACGGGTATCATCAACCGGCCGCTGGGCATTGCACTCGACACTGCGGGCGGCAAGATGTACTGGACGGCCAACACACCGCCACGTGTGCATCGAGCCAACCTCGACGGCAGTGGCCTCGAAACGATCGTCGAACACGGCAGCAGCGCCACGGGCATCTTTCTCGACGTGACTCACGACACCGTGTACTGGTGTGATACGGTGGGCCACAAGATCCAGCGTGCCGACCTCGACGGGTCGAACGTCGACGACGTCCTGTTGGTACCGGTCGATTCTCCGGATATGGCGGTCGTGGATTTCTCGACCGACACGGTGTACTGGACGGACGGCGCCAACGCCCAGCTCAACCGCGGCGCTCTCCGTGGTGGGTCAGCATCCACGCTCATCGACTACCCCGGTGTACTGCGCCCCACTGCAGTTGCCATCGACAGCGCTGACGCGACTCTGTTCTGGAGCGATGGTCAACTGGATCACATCGTCAAGACCGATATCGACGGAACTCAACCCGGTACCGTCATCGCCGCGGCCACTGCTCCTACGGCCTTGACCATCGATGCCGCGGGTGAGCGTCTGGTGTGGGCGGAGGGTGGAGTCGAACCGCGAATCCGCACTCTCGAACTCCAGGGCGGAAGCCCGAGTGACGTCGTCAGGACCGCAATGCGCGCGACAGGGCTGGCCATCGACCATCGCACGCACACACTCTTCTGGGCAACAGCCGACAACCGCATCTTGCAGACCAACATGCTCGGCAGCTTCGTTCAGGAAATCATACCAGACAGTCCACTGGCGTTGTCGGACCTGACCATCGATGCGCGGGCACGGCAGCTGTACTGGTCGGAGCGGACAACGGACACGATCCAGACAAGTACTTCGAATGGCCAGAGTGTCCAGAGTATCGTCGATGGCCTCGACGAGCCCACCGCCGTCGCGATCGACTCCGCCCAACGCGTTCTCTATTGGGCCGAATGCGAAGAGGGAATCCTCCGGCAAGCGCTCGACGGGGGCCGCAGTGAACCGGTCGTCGATCTCGGATTCTCGGACTGCCCCCAGAATCTGGTCATCGCAGGTCACATTCCCGCATTGCTCGACACCACGCCCTACAACGGGGCCATCGACGCGCGCCAACCCTACGATATCACGGGCGGTCGACTCCAGGGCTGGACGCGGGTCGGGTTTCGTTTCGATGGCCACGCGGCCTCGATCGAGATCGAAGATTTCGAGGTGAGCGTCACCGACGGGCCCATGCCACGCATCACCGAGCTCATCGTCCAAGCCAATGAAGTCACGTTGGCCCTGGCCCCGCCACCGCAGGCCGGCAGCTGTATGCGGGTGACCTACCTGCCAAACGGCACCACCCTCGAAGTCAGCCACCTCCCCGGTGACGTCGACAACAACCGTATTGTGTCGACAGGTGACATTCTGATGCTCATCGATCACCTCAACGGCATCACGAAGAAACCGCTGGCGTCATGGCAATGCGACATCAACCGTTCTGGTGTGTGCGATCCGCTGGATCTCCTGCGACTCATCGATCTGATGAACGGTGCTGATCAATACGACCCCTGGCTGGGGATCGAGCTTCCGAACTGCGAGTAAATGAACGACGCATCCCTTCGTCGCCACGATCAGCCAGGCACCCCTTGCGAAATCAGAGCGTCCAACCTCCGGCGTAGCGGGCGCTGAAATCACCGCCGGCATCTTCGGCAAGCTGAAACATCCGTTTGGCCAACTGGCGCAGGTGCAGGGCATCATGGGCGGTCCACGCGACAAGCAGCTCGCCGGCACTGAGCGAACCAATCGAGGGGTGGGGATGCGCGTTGGACCACTGCGGATCGACCAGGCCACGCAGCCACGCGAGCGAGTCCGCCCGCTCGACCTTGAAGCGCTCGACCGTTGCTCCCAGATCGGCCTCGTTGTAGCGCCGAGCGATGGCCCAGCCGGGCGGATCGATAGCCGGCCATGCAGTCAGGGGGTCAGCCAATGTCGACGCAATCCGCGGGCGAAAGTCCTCGATCTCCTCATCGAGGACATGACGCATGATCTCGAGAATCGACCACGCGCCATCCGCCGGTTTCCACCGCGCCTCGGCGTCCGAAACCTGGCTGACCATGATTGGAAAAATCCGACCGCAGCGTTCGAGTGAGTTGATGAGTCGTCCAATGTCCATGCCAAACTCCAATTCCGGGCGCTCATGGGCCGCTCCCACCCAAAGGCGTGGGCGGACAGCTCGATGAAGCGTCATGACGGGACCAGCTTACCGCCAGGACCGGCCAGCAGCCTTACTACCGATCTGCCCCTTCCGTTATACTACTCTACACTGTCGGGGCAACAGACGACCCACGCACTCGGGAGGATACTCATGCGACACGCCATCCCGCTCATGACCCTCGGCCTGCTGGTTCTGCCTGCTTGCCAGCGCGGACCGCTGCCACCCGACAACATGGATGACGTCCAGCAGGATCCCCAGGAGGACGTGTTGGTCGAAAGCGATGTACGGGGGTTCTTCGCTCCCAACGAGCCGTGGACCATCGGAGCATTGACTTATCTGATCGGTGGCTACGGTGAAACGATCGAGTACATCACGCTTTCGCCCGAAGACAACTCCGACATTTGTTCCACCATCGATCCACCGGCCAGCATCGTATTCGACGGCCAGGACCTGTCAGTCATGGCTGTTTTCGATGATGTCAATGGTGGACGAGAATGCGCGGTCGACATCATCGGCAATGGCACAGCCTGTCTACCTGGCATCGCGCCAGAACCGGGTTGCGCGCTCGATGAGGTCGAAGCCGTTCTGCGTTCGGGCGAACTCATGTCTACACTGGGCTTCACCAGCGTCGTGCGCATCCCCTCGTGCGATCGTCAGCTCGACGATCTCGGATCACTTGGCGAATGGCTGCTCCTTGGCGTCCATCCGTTTGTTCTCGGACAAATCGAGACGCCCGCAGCGGTCGGTGGAGTCGTGACCATTCTGGGCGAAGGATCGGCCATCAATGGCGCGGTACTGGCCACCGGTGGCACGGATGAGCCAGAGGGCTGTGTCGATGTGACACCCGATGGGATCATGACTCTGACACAGGGCCAACTGACCATCGACCTGGCATTGCAGGGCATGGACAACGATACCGGCTCGGGCACGGCCGAAGCATGCACCATCCGCTTCGAGGGCACTGCAGTGTACTGTGCCCAGCCTCCGGGCGAGCTGGGTGTGCTACGCTTCGAAGGGACCGGTGACTGGACAGCCGATGGCGAGACCGGCGTGATCGACGTGCTGTACCTGAGCGTCCAGCCTCCTGCGGACACCCCGGTCACAACCATCCCGCCACGGATGTGATGTGGGCATCCCCAATCGCCTACTCCCCGTCCGGGCAGGCCACGTCACGCAGCTCGGTGCTCCAGCAATGCCATACATCGTCGCCAAAATGGTTGGGCTCTTTCAAACGCCCCGCCATCGTCGCACTGTTCCATTCGATGTTGACGCGGTTTTCGTCGGCGGGCAGGTAGATCTCATAGACGCGATCGTAGTCTGCACCGTCCGTCACAGCGTAGTAAATGAACCCGCCGTGGTTGGACTCGCCAGGTTGGATATTGGTGTAGCGAATGTCTGCGGGCACGCCGCCAGGATCCTGGCTCCACTCGATGTCGAGGAAGGGCTCCAGCGCGGTGGGTTTATGGTTCAACCGCCAGGTTCCTGACGTCACCGTCAGGTTCGAACGCCCGCTGAACCAGTTGACGTCTGAGTACTCCCCCTCTTTCGAGAGGAACATGTTCCATTCGATCTCGTCCCCGGTCGCCGCGGCAGTCAACTCGGCGGAGAAAGTCATCCCGTTGACCGGGACATCGTAGCCCCAGACCCACGTGCCGTCCGTGCGCCGCTCGGGTGTATGGTTGAACGACTCACGGAACGCCGCGACCGGTACTGCGAGCGTAACTGTCACCGCCGTGCTCCACAGCGCGACACTGAAGAACGAGCGACCCCAATTCTCGATGAGCTGATTCGACACCCGCGCGTTGCCCTGGAAATCCTGGAAGTCCATGACCATCGACGACTCGGGGGGAATCTCAGGGGCCTCGTCACCGCCCGGGGCTGGCATCATCGTCCCGGCATTGCCGCTACAGCCGGCCAGCCAGACGGGCCCGACGAGACAGATGGATAACGCAGTTCTGAGGAGTTGGATGTTGCGGTTCATGGTCTGCTCCTTCTATCAGCTGACTCGATCCCCCGTTGCCTGGCGCGGCCAGATCCTCCCCCCGCTGGAGGAACCATCGAGGCCGTCCACAGCATACATTGTCGGCCGCCCGGTGGCCCGCCAACCACTCTGGACAGCAACCAGGGTCCGCATAAGATCTCGCCCTTCTCGGGGTACAGAGTAGGACAGTCCGGCCCGTAGCCGCGGCCGCATCACCGGCCAGGAGACCCGACGTGCATCGATCGACCATACTCTACGAACGCCCCAACTCCTTGCCCTTGGCATCGTTGGGCCGAGTGAGTATGCTGGAAGTTAACCTCTGCCGCCTGAACATCACGTCAAGAAGGTCCCAGCCCATGGATGTCACACGGGCCAGCCTGCTCATGCGGGTCCGCGACCCGCAAAACAAGACTGCGTGGGTCGAGTTCGATTCGATTTACCGGCCGCTGCTCTACCGTTATGCCAAGGTCTGGGGACTCAGTGACGCGGACTCCGAGGATGTCACCCAGTACTGTATGGTGGCCATTCATAAACACATCACGACATTCGACTATGACCCCAAGAAAGGACGGTTCAAGGGCTGGCTGAAGACCCTGGTCAACAACCGCTCTCGAAACCTGGTCCGTGACGCGCGCCAGAAACAGGCCAAGACAGACGTCCTCCAGAAAGTACCGGACCCCGGTCCATCGCCCGAGCAGGAATTCGACAGGTTGTGGCTCGAAGAGCACATTCGCCACGCCCTCAAGCTCATCCGTGAAGACGTCGAGGACGGCAGCTTTGAGGCCTACAAGGCCTATGTGCTCGACGGCCGACCAGCCGAGGAGGTCTGTGCCGAAATGAACCTGAACACCAATCAGCTCTACGGCATCAAGTGGCGCATCAACCGCAAACTCAACGTCAAGATGACCGAACTGCTCGGTGGAACCGAAGAATGATCGAGTGTCTGACACCAGTCGAACTCGAGCGTTATCACGCCGGCGAGCTGAGCGCCGTCGACTGTGCCCACATTGCCGAACACCTGTCCGAGTGCAAATCATGCTCGGAGCAAGACCGCGAACTCGTCCAGGATAACGAGCGTCTCCTCCCGCACGTACGCGCCATGGCGGCCGCTCCGGAACCACCGACACTGGACTCCGACGGATCATCGCCCAAGGCTGCACCGGAAGCCGCTCCGCCGACGATTCCCGGCTACCGTATCCTCCGCGAACTGCACCGCGGCGGCCAGGGTATCGTTTTCGAGGCTTTGCAGGAATCGACGAGACGCAAGGTCGCGATCAAGATCCTGCTGGCCGGCCAGTTTGCGTCACACTCCGCTCAAAAACGTTTCGATCGTGAGGTGGAGTTGGTCGCCCGGCTCAAGCATCAGCACATCATTGCAATCTTCGACTCCGGCGCGCTACCCGACGGCATGCAGTATTACGTCATGGACTACATCCGCGGCGAGCGTCTCGACCGCTTCGTGCAGGGACGCCACCTTGACGTCGAGCACACGCTGAAGCTGTTCGCACATGTCTGCGATGCAGTACAGTACGCGCACCAACGCGGGGTCATCCACCGCGATTTGAAACCATCCAACGTTCTTGTCGATCACACCGGCGCGCCCAAGGTTCTGGATTTCGGACTGGCCAAGGGTCTGGCCGGACCACGGGATACACTGGTATCCAACAGCGCCCAGGTTCTTGGCACCATCCCCTACATGTCGCCCGAACAAGCCCGAGGCAGCGGGGACAACATCGATACACGCTCGGACATCTACGCCCTCGGCGTCATGCTCTACGAGGTCTTGACGGGGACCTACCCGTATCCGGTCGACGGCCAGATGGCCGATGCTCTGCGGCACATCGCCGAAACACCTCCAACCCCGCCCACGCGCCAATGGACGAAGGGCTCGGGTGTGGCCGTGCCCTCGGGCAGGCGCTTGCGCCCTGGAAAGTGCCCGATCGACAATGAAGTTCAAACCATCGTGCTCAAGGCTCTGGCCAAGGAGCCCGGACGGCGCTACCAGAGTGCGGGCGACCTGGCGCGAGATCTGCGGCACTATCTGAACGGCGAACCCATCGAAGCCAAACGCGACAGCAGCTGGTACGTCCTGCGCAAATCGGCCACCCGCCACCGTGGTAAGATCGCCATCACCGCCGGGTTCTTTGTCCTCGCCTCCGCGTTCGGACTGTATGCGCAACACCAACTCAACGAACGGCGCATTGACGAGCACATCGATATGGGTTTCCGCCACATGACTGACAAATGGTACTCGGAGGCAATCAAGCACTTCGATGCCGTCCTGGCGGTCGCGCCAGATCATTATCGCGCTCTCGCTTACAAGGCATATTCGCTCAAGAAGGAACATTTCGACCACAGCTACGATTACCGCAACACCGAAATGCTCAACGAGGCGCTGCGGTACTCACACCTTGCCGTGGGGCGCAAGCCTGATGCGCACGGTCAGTTCAACCTGCAAAGTACGCTGTACTACTCGTTGGGTGACCTGGATGCTGCGGAGAAGGCCGCACGAAGATGCCTGGAGATCAAGCCCGACTACCACTACGCCTATTCCAATCTGGCAAAAGTCCTGACACTCAAAGGTGCACTGGCGGAGGCCCTGGCCACGGCTACGGCAGGGCTCGATCACTGCCCGGAGCGCAAAGGCCAGGACGATGACGGCATCTATCGCACCATCGGTATCCTCCAGATGCACGCCGGAAAACCCGCGACCCTCCTGACTCTGCAAACGGCTGCGACCATCGATGTTCGAGATTCGCGGAATGCGGTGCTGATCGCCCGGACCTACCTGCAGCCGGCCTTCCGCAACGTCGATCTGGCCCTCGACTTCGCCAAGAAAGCTCTGGCAGACCGCGACATCCGTGACGGACGGTACAACCGCATTCTGGCCCTGGCTCTGCTGGCAAACGAAGACCCAGCGGCTACGACGATGAACGAGGTCATCCTGCAGGCGGAAGCAGCCACCATCGGGGGAGATCTGGAAGCCTACGGCCACCTCCTTCGCGCCGTGGCCTTTGCCCGCCTGGGACGCACGGAGGAGGCAGAAGCAGCGCTGGTCCAGGCCGAGGCCCAATGGCCAGAAAACCTGCAGGACCCAGGCGATGTGTATTTCCAGGCCGAAAAGGGTCTCCTGTGGTACGACTCCCATGAAGAACTAATGAGCCTCGCAGATGCGGCACGGCGTCTGCTGGAGGATGGCACGGGCAGGGACTAATCCCTTAAGATGAACCTGGCCACCCTGATGGCCAGGAGGTGAGAGAACATCATGATCGACCGCTTGATGAGCACAGGACTCCGTGCGCGGAGTTGGACGACAGTGCTGGCCGTCTTGACGTCCGGCAGCGTGGCCTGGGGGCAAACGACCAGCAACTACGATGGCGGGTGCGAGGACGCCCCTGACCTGACGACCGACTGGAGTTGTGCCGACAACTGGGACCCCGACGAGGTCCCCAACAACGGGGTCGACACCTACGAGGTCTTCCTCGACAGCACCGACGACCCGTTCCTGGACATCGATGTCGCCATCAATACTTTCGTTGCCGGTGGCACCATTGGCGACAACGCGGTACTGACCGTCGATACCGCGAACCTCACAGTTCTGGGTGCAGTCACCCTGGACCTCGGCGGTCAGTATGTGGGCTCCGGTTCCTCATCGTCAGCCGCTCTCCTGGCTGGCTCGATCGATATCATTGGCGGCCCCAGTACACCCGCGGGCGGCCTGTTTCTCGAAGGAACGATGAGCGCTCAGACCTCGGGCTCGCTCAGCATCGGGGATCCGGGCGATTGCACTCCACCTGACCTCATTGTCGGAGATGATGCCGCAATGGCCATCGAAGGAGATGTGTCCATTTTCAACAAGGCTCATATCGACTACACCTCGTCGGTGGCCATGTGTGTCGCAGGTAGCTTCAACAACTTCAGCAAGGACAAGTCAATCTACAGGTTCCAGTCGGGGAAGGTGCGCATGCGCGGCACTTGTATCGGCCCGGGGCCCGAACCCGAGACCGGAGATCCGGGCGGCGATGTCAGTGAATTCGAGGCCGCCGGAACGGACCTTGGACCTCAGCCACGCGGCTTCATCAATAACTTCGCTCACGGTGAACTCATCATTTCGCAGGGACAGCAGGTGATCTTGCGCGACTTGTTCGACAACGACGAATCGGTCAAAGGCCCCTGCACTGAAGCACTGTATGTCAACACGCTGACCATCGAACCCGGGGCTCAGTTGATCCTCGATAACACGCGGCTGTACTTCGCTGTGCTGAATGCCGAGCCGACCGCGATCGTCCCGCTGGGCTGCGGAGAGGCCATCCCGTTCGAACCGGCTGTACCGGCAGCATCGGGGATCGGCTTGATGATACTCGCCATGGGGCTGCTTGGTGCAGCAGGCGCGGTCATTCGACGTAGACGTGCCTGATGAGCCGCAGACACCCTGTGGCGCCTACATCATCGAATACATGGTGATCAGGTACAAAGCGCACCGGTCTGTGCGCTGCGGCGGGTGGGGAGTTCGTTCCAGCCTGGATGGGCGAGTTCGGAATCAGGCCGGACTAACGACGAAACTGTTTGAATGCGACGACTTCCCAGATGTTGTCGACAAGTTTGGCCTGGTCGGCATCACTAAGCGTTTCGTTGCTGAACGTCGCCCACAATTCGATCACCCTGCGTGCGGCTTCTTCTGAAAACGCGTTGAGCATGTCGTCGTGAGCGACCACTCCGTTCTCGGCATGTGTTGCTTGAGCCATGTCTTCGTTTTCCCAATATGGTCTGACCATCTGTATTTGCACCTGGTCGCCGTCCGCTCGTGTCGGCGGCGGCCCCAATAAACAGCTCTAGTACATTGCAAGCGGAACAGCGTTCTCGCGTATCCACCAGCGCTTCTCATCCAAGACCTGGAACACCCAAACGCTGCTGTCATTCTAGAAAATGACCTGTCGGATTCCCCTTGGGTAAACACCCAATTTCTTGCGCCCTAAACAGATGAGGTACTCAGGACGCAACCCAGGTGACCTCAGCAATTTGCGCCCTGCGGGCGCGTCTCGAGCCATTCGTGAGCACCCCCTGAACCGTAACGGCCAGGATTGCCACCTCGCTTTCGGTCAACGCCCTGCCACATTCCGCGAGCCACATGTCGGCGACTGTCCGGGCAGCTCGCCGGGCAAACTCGTCGGTCGTGCGCGCATGATCTTCGGCATAGTGCACGGTACACCCCTTCTCAGGCTTGAGTGATGCTGGTTGCGATCGGCCGCCGTCAGAACGCTCGACCACCACATATCGGGCCACACCCCCTGCGACCCGTTTCAGTCTTCAACCTAAGTTGTAGATTGACCACCGAGTATCGGGAGAATTCCCGATCGGCCGGCCAAACCGGAGGGATTGTATGCGCGGGCTTCATTAGAGGCTACAAATCAACTCGTTTTTGCACGGCGCTACGCTTCGGCGAGTCCCTCACGGATCGCAAAGCGGGCCAGTTCGACGCGATCGTGAATATCGAGCTTGGCCATACAATTCTGTGTGTGCATATCGACCGTCTTGACGCTGACGTGCATCAATCCGGCAATCTCCTTCTTGGACAGTCCACGCGCAATGTAGCGTACGGTCTCGAGCTCGCGTTGGGTCAACAACGACGCCCGCGATCGTCCACTCTCCTGACCCAAACGCATGCCCTTCGTATCGACCACGATCCGTGACTGCACCTTGGGCGAGAAGTAGGCGATCCCCGAGCCGGCCATCCGCACTGCACGGATAATCGTTTCGATGGGTTCATCCTTGGTCAGGTAACCCGACGCCCCCGCCGCAAGAGCGTCTTCGATGTACCGATCATGAAAGAACGCACTGAGGTACAATATCCGCGTATCGGCATGCGTCGCCTTGATTTGCCGGGCTGCCGCGAAACAGAGTTCCCCGGGCATGTCGATGTCCATGACGATGATATCGGGATTCAGCTCGCGACTGAGCGTCACTGCTTCTTCGGCATTCGACGCGGTACCCACGACGTCCAGGTCGGCCTCACGGCCGAGCTGAAGCTGCAGCATCTCACGAACCATCGTGTGATCATCGACCAACAGGATCCGGATGGCCTGGCTCATGTATTGCCCTCCGCTTCATGCCGGATGAACCGGCGGGTCAGCTGACCGAGTTGGTCCAGGTGGAAAGGCTTGATCAACACCGCAACATCCGGCCCACAGCTCTCAACTTCGGCAACGCTGCCTGTCATCAGGACCGCCGGCATGTTGTGACCTTCCGAGCGCAGCGTCTCCAGGCAGTCCATGCCGTTGATCCTGGGCATTTCGATATCCATGACAACCAGGTCGACGCCACGGTCTCCCGAGCGCATCACTGACAACAGCTCTGCGCCGTCGCCCACCTGGTGGACCGCGTAACCGAGATCGACGAGATAAGCAGCAAGGACTTCGCGAATCTGTTGGTTGGCTTCGGCCAACACCACGAATTCGCCGCGGCCACTGGCAGTGACCGCGCCGCCATCGACATGCGGGGCCTCGGGCCGCCTGGCGGTCACCGGCAAATCGATCGCGAACAGGGCTCCACGGCCCTCTTCGGAACGGACCATGATATGCCCCGCATGATCTTTGACGATGCCGTGTATGATAGCCAGGCCGAGGCCGGTCCGCTGTTCGCGAGCCTTGGTCGTAAAGAACGGTTCGAAGATGCGCGAACGGACCTCGGCCGACATCCCCTGGCCCGTATCGCTGACCGTCACCCGAACCATCTCGTCAGACAGAGGCGGAACGAAATACGGCAGCTCCCCATCGGCAGACTGCGTGTCCACTCGAATGGTCAGTCGCCCCCCCGCGGGCATTGCGTCGCGACCGTTGATTGCCAGGTTGAGCAGTACCTGCTGTAGTTGCGTCTCATCCGCCTCGACCCACGGATGGGGGTCGCACTGCGTCTCAACCCGCAAATCGATCGAGGCGGGTAATGTTCTTGCAAGCATCCGCTCGGTACCGCGCACGGCGGCGCACAAATCGACAGGGCTCTTGCTCACCGGCATGCGACGGCTGAACGTCAGCAGCGAATGCGTCACACCGGTGGCGTGCTTGACTGCGTCTTCGATCGTCTGCAGAGACTCCTGCAGTTCCGGGGTCTTCGCGAGCCGGCTGCGCACCAGCGTCGTGTGAGCCGAGATGACCATGAGCAGATTACTGAAATCGTGAGCAATGCCACCGGCCAGCTGGCCCACCGCCTCCATCTTCTGCGCCTGCCGCAGCTGCTCCTCGAGACGTCCACGCTCTTGCTCGGCTGATTTTCGACGCGTGATATCCGCGTCGACGCCGACCATGCGCAACGGCTGTCCCTGGTCGTCCCACTCAACTATCTTGCCACGATCGAGGTTCCAACGGTAGGTCCCCGACTTGGTCCGCAGACGATTCTCACACTCGTAGATCGGCGAATCCCCGGATACGTGCGCCGCCAGTGCTTTCCGAACTCGAGGCATGTCTTCCGGATGCACCAGGCTTTCCCATGCGGCCACGGTCGGGTCGATTTCGTCAGGCCCATAACCCAGTGTTTCGCGCCATCTACGGCTGACGAACATGTCGCCGTTCTGCAGGTTGACATCCCACAGCCCGTCACTCGTAACCTGGAGGGCGTATTCGAGCCGTTCTTCACTGCGAACAAGCTCATCGCTGATCCGTCGCCGAACAGCGACTTCTTCGAGCAGGGCACGCGTCTTGGCCTGCACCTGGACGCGCAACATCAGGGCGAAAACCAGAGTCAGAGCCAGCAGCGACGCTGCGATCAGCAGGGTCCACTTCAAACCTTGCGACAGCGCCGGCGCGGGCCCTGAAACGATGTCGAACCAGTTGTCGTAGGCTCGGTAGTAGACTGATTCTCGATCGGCCTTGAGCGCCTCGAGATGCCGATCGATCGCCCGCAGAAGATCGAGTCCGCGCGCCTTGGTCGCGGCAACGAGGGGCTTGCGCGGCGAGAACACGATCGATGTTGGAACGATATCGAATTCCGCAGCGGGACCGGACCCCGATTTGCCCTCGATGGCCCCCGCGTCCGCTTCTCCGCGCACGATACACTTGAGGACTTCAGTCTTCGTCGGTTTCTCGATGAAGGTGCACGATACGCCGAACCGCTCCGTGAGATCACGAATATCAGCGTTGAAAATATCGCCGCGCACCACAGCAATCGTCTGGCCTTCGAGGTCGAGAATCCCTTCGATGCCCGAGTCCCGACGGGCGAACACCCGCCCCCAGCTCTGTATCAGGGACTGCTCGGAGAAGTCGAACAGTGCGGAACGCTCAACGGTCCAGCTCATGGGGAACAGCAGATCGATCTGCCCCGTGCGCAAACGCCCGACGCATCCATCCCATGTGTCTTCGACGTACTGCAACGTCCACCCTTCCTGCCTGGCGATGTAGTCGATGATCTCGACGCCAAAACCGGCCGGGGCTCCAGACCGATCACGATAGGCCAGCGGTGCAGCATCGTGCAGCCCCACACGAACGAGACGCTCGATCCCAAGTGCAGGGACGGCCGCTCCAGCAAGTACGGCGCAGGCATACAGGAGTCGGACCCGGGACATGTGTGGTGATGGGCGGTTCTTGGACATGCCAACCGGGAGTCAGCATATCATGGAAAATGGATGGACGCGACGGTATTGCGGACGATCGTCATCCACCCGTCACGGCCTGCATGAACATCAGGGTGTCGCCCGCCGCCAAGGGCGTACCCAGGTCCTTCAGCCAACGCGTGTTCACACCATTGTGAAAGCACAACACGTGCCGTCGCAGACAGCCGCTCTCGTCGAACAGGTGCAACGCAATGCGCGGATGCTGATCGATCAAGGCTGTGAATGCAGACGCAATGGTCTCAGCCTCGAGGCCAAAGGTGGGTTCACCGTCGATCACGGCCTCCATCAGACTGGGAAGTTGGATGGTCACGCCAGGCATGATCGCCTCACTCAGTCGACAAAGGCTTTGACGCATTGGATACGGGGCAGCGAGCAGGGCAGTGTCTGCCAGCTGTCTCCACCGTTTCTCGATACGTGCACCGTCCCTGACGTGGTCCCGATATACACGCCGCCAGGTGACAACCGGTCGACGTCCATTGCTCCGCGCAAAACAGCACTGTATGCGTTGTCCTGAGGCAGGCCATTGGATGAGTCGTGCCACGAGTCCCCGCCATCAGTCGACCGATAGATCGCCAATCGACCGTCGCGCGGCAGACGGTACTCATCGCTCTCCAGCGGTGCGGCAAACAGATGCTTGGTGTGGGGATCCATGACCAACGGAAAGCCGAATCCGGAAGGCAGACCGTTCTCGATGCGCTCCCACGCCTCACCGGCGTCGCGTGATCGAAACATCCCGCGATGATCCTGGCGATAGAGCACATCCGGGTCGTCAACATCCTGAGCCAGAGCATGCACGCAGTACCCGATCTCAGAACAATTGTTGTCCTCGAGTATGACAGGAACTCCAGCGTTCTGCGGAATCCAATGGTTTCCGCCGTCATCACTGCGGAATACACCCACAGCGGAGATGCCACACCACACACGCTGATCGTTCCGCGGGTCGACCACGATCGCATGTGCGCACAACCCGCCGGCGCCGGGCTGCCAACCGTCACGCGTAGAGTGGTCGTTCAGGCCGGGAATCGCCGTCCAGGTCTCGCCGTCGTCGCTGCTCTTGAACAGACCGGCCTCGGCCACACCTGCGTAGCACACATCGCCGTGCGCGGTCAGCCGCCAGATTTCGGTGAGTTTTCGTCCGCTGTCAGCATCGTACGCCGGCCCCTGTGCAACCTGTTTCCAGTTGACCCAGTCGGTGCTCTTCTGGATTGCGGCACCGTAGACGAAGCTCGATGTCCCCAACAAGTAGGCTCCGCTGGCCAGGCGTTCTGCGGCGGTGACCGTCCAGCCCTTGAACAGCGGCCCCTCGATGGCCCACTCAGCACGTGACTGCTCAGCGCGTAACAAGAAAGCACCCTTGGACGTTCCGACGACTATGGTCACACCCATCGTATTCTCCCGGCAAGCGGTTGTGGCAGCGAATCGTACCAGCACACAACGTCCATCGCACGGAGACTCGGAGCGTCTCACGAAAAAGGCCATCAGCCCCGGGCTGTGTCTGAAGGCCCCCGCACGCTCTGGCTGGATGTCAGGAAACGGGACAGATGAGCCAACTCGCGTTCGAAATCGCCATGCGAGCCGCAGGTCGCGGCGATCTCGTGACGAATGCGCGCAACGAGTTTGCGACGGGCCAGCCACAGACGCTGGCGATCCTGCTTCGCTCCAGCGAGGTGCTCCCGCAGAACGGTGTAGTACGGGGAGCCTTCCTGCTCGAGTTGGGCCAGGGCAGCCTCGACGAGCTGCAGGGCCCACAGGCGATCGAATTCCTCATCGTCCCCCGGCGGCGCGGAGACTTGTGGCAGTTCGTCCAACGTCAACTCGCGACGTCGTCTATGGCGATCGATCATCACCCGTGTCGTGATGGTCAGGAGCAAACTGCGGAACCGACCCTTTTCAGGGTCTGCACCGGCCAGCACTTCTCCTTTGAGCAGACGCAGAAAGACCTCTTGAGCAACGTCTTCTGCATCTCCGGCTACGAGACCCTTGCGCCGGGCGAACTCACCGACCACCGGGCGGTAGCGATCTGCAAACCGCTGCAACGCGGCATCGTCCCGGCATCCCGCACGGCGAATCGTAGACCACATGGTTGTGGGAAACATGGGACCATTGTCGACCACGCGGCGATCGAGGGCAAACGGTAGTTGTCGAGTACCGTCTGCTGCGGTTAGCCTTGGTTCATGACCACGCCGACGCCGTCAGACCACCGTCGTCTCGCCGAGGCGGCCATCACCCAGGGGCTGGTGGATGCCGAAACACTCTCCGAGCCGGTCGAGTTGTCGGTGCCGGACAAGTATGAACTGGGGACCTGTCTCGGACGCGGTGGCTTCGGGGTCGTCTATCAGGCCCGGGATCGTGATCTCGATCGCACCGTCGCGCTGAAATTCCTGATTGGCGCGGGCATCGCCGAAATCGAACGCTTTCGCCGTGAGGCCCGCTTCGCGGCGCGGCTCAACGATCCCGCGATCGTTCAAGTCTACGAGTTTGCCGAGAATGACGGCCATCCGTATATCGCCATGCAATACCTGGACGGAGGTCACCTGGGAACAGCTGACCATGACGAACGGATGATCTTGTCGTGTGTGCGCCGAGTGGCCGAAGCCCTGGGGCGGGCCCACGCTGCAGGCATCGTACATCGTGACGTCAAACCCGCGAATATCCTGCTCGACACGAACGGCCGTGCGTACCTGGCAGATTTCGGAATCGCGCGCCAAGCCGCGGATCCGTCGGCCACGCTCAGCCACGAGGGGATCATCGTGGGCACCCCGGCGCTGATGGCACCTGAGCAAGCTCGCGGAGACATCCAGGCGGTAGATGCCCGTGCGGACATTTATGCTCTCGGCGCATCGATGTACTGCCTGCTATGCAAACGCTACCCCTTTGAACGCGCAACTCTGGTCGATGTTCTCCACGCTGTACTTCATGACGATCCGCCATTGCCACGCTCGCTGAACCCGACGATACCGCGCGCTGTTGAGGCCATTATTCTGAAGTGCATGCGTAAGGGCCGTGAGCAGCGCTACCAGTCGATCGCCGAGCTGCTCACTGACCTCGACTTGCATCGAGGCGGCCAGCAAATCCCTTCCGAATCAGAGGCGTGGTTCCGCCGCCTGGTCGGAGCGACCCCGCCACCACCCGTGCCCGAACCCGACCTGTTTGAACGCGTAGGAATACCCATCGTTCATCAACTCGCAGAATATGACGCCCATCTCTACCGCATTTCGCGCAACGTCCCCAGGCTGTACCCCCGTTTGGACGATATCATCGATCGGCTCGAACACGTACTGAACACCCATCCACATTTCGCGTGGGCGCGGTTCTACCGCGGGCTCGCACTAGCGCGGAGGGGCCACCTGGGTCTGGCTATCGAGGAATTGGAGCGCTCCATCGACCGCGTCAACAATCAGCCGTGGGCGCAATTCGAGATGGGCCGTCTGTACCTCAAACAGTATCTGCGCGATCAACGGCGGGCATTCAAGCATTTCTCCCTTGCGGGCGTGGAGTTCCACATCGCCGATGTTCGCACCGGTCTCGAACGGGCGGTGATTGCATTTGAGGAGGCACGGCGACTGCGTTATGACCTGCCCAAATGGCAGATCGACTACACCCGCGCTGTCTCGGCCCTGGCCGAACGAAATCACGCAGCGTGTGTGGCGATTTGTGACGACATCCTGGCGGATGATCCCGACATCGGTGATGTCTGGAGACTGCGTGGCGATGCACTGCGCCTGAACGGCCAGGATCCCTGCGATAGCTACACCGAAGCGATCGGAATTCGGCGCAGCGATCACGAATCACTGCTGGCTCTAGCAGAAACTCATATTGCAGACCGAGCGTTCGATATCGCACGCTCACGACTCGAGCAAGTCCTCGCGCTATATCCCGGTCACGCGCAAGCACACGCCATGATCGCAAGATCCTTCCTTGCCGAGGTTCAGGCCCCGAAGTCGGATACGGACATGCTCGCCCTCTTCGACCACGGCCTGCAGGCGACCGAGGACGCACGCAAGAGCGATACGCACAACTACGAAGCTGCAGTCACCCGCGCGGAATTGCTCCTCGAACGCACCCGACGTCGACCCGCCATCGGGGATGCGGACGGCGCACTGGCCGCACTGCGGCATGCATCCTTGCTCGATGGTTGCCAGAATCGGGTCAACTTCCTGACGGCTTCGACCCATCTGGAACGTGCGCGGATCGCCCGTGGGCTCGGTGAAGATCCGCGCGCCGATCTCGAGGCCGTCCTGCGCTTCAAGGATGCCGACATCGTAGCGGTCCCCGATCACGGACCCTGGCGGTCGCTCTTCGATGATGCTGCGTCGGAGTTGCAGGCTCTGGACTGAACCAGGCACCATCTCCCAATGCGCAACAAGACCTCCTCAGCAGAATCTGTGGTCGAGTTGTGGTTGTGGCAGGTTTCGAGGTACGTGATAAATGGTAACTGACCAGCATTCGAGGTTCGAGAATTCAAGATGATCCCCGATGCGCCCCTGGAACTCCGTCAGCGTCGGTCGCGGTCGCGGTGGAGCGCAGGGCCGTGGGCCGCCGGGGGCGGGGCGCAAGGGGCACCCCTGGCAGCTCCAGAGTCAGAAGACGAGAGAGCTATTTATCTGCCACAGATTGTGCTGAAGAACCCAAAAAAAAGACCGGAGGACACCGGACAATCCGTTGGCGGGAGAAGCCACAACCCACCGGGATCGCCGGGTGTCGCCCGGCCTGATAGCTCCCCACCTCGAGGGGAGTTCGCTCACGAAAAAAAGGTGGCGACGAAGTCAAACTCCGCCATAGGCCGTCGCAGCTCAAAAACCATCGGCACAACGAGTGCACGACAGCAGGCACGGAGAGCTGTGATGGCCGACGGCATCGTCCGGCGTCACGCAGCCTTGCAGCCCGGCGCTCCTCCGAGACCAAAAGCTCAACCTCCCCATCCGCGGATGGCTGTGCTGATTCTCGGTCTCTCGTGAGCGGCACTGGCATCCATGAATCCGGCCAGAACCTCGAATCGTCTTACATTCGCTATCGATTCGTCTCATGCAGGTCAGGGTCCGACGCCCCGACAGCGAACTTAGGACGGCTTCGAGTTCACGGCTTGCAAGCATCCATGAACCCGGTCAGGCCAACAATCTGCACGTTCTCTCTCGTTATCCACCAAACGCGTAGGTCAATACTGTTCGTGAATCGCGTTGGAGAGATCGTTCATCGCGTCGACCTGATACTTAACACTTCGCCGCCACCTCACGCGTTCTTCTCCTGACCCCGTTTTTCCGTCATACCTGGCTGCCTTACCTTCGGCCAACGCAGCCGAACCAGACATGACGGACTCTTCACGATCAGAAGGCAAACATCTACTTCATATCGAGCGTCATACGCTCGCAGAATACAACCTAGAAATTGAAATCGGCCACGAACGGCTTCAGCGCCATCAGACTGTTTGAACACGACACGACGAGGCAGACATGCGCGTTTTGGTGGTACCCATCCAATGGTTCCAAGTGTCCTACCGCCGGTTCGTGGCCGATCTCAATGCTTCTTCCCTGAGTCACTCTTGTGTGTTCGGGGCGTCCTGTAGCGGTCACGCCCGTCTTTGAACATGCGGTGGAGTCACGAGGATTGTTTCACTTTTGGTCTCAAAAAGTGCAGGCCTCGATGCGTACACCACAAACTTCATGGCCCGCATGACATTGTGACCAATTAAGCAACTCTAATTCACCCCAGTGCGCCGGCCCGGGACGGTCGCATGCGCGCTCCGCCCAGGCCGACACCGGGGTCAGAAAACCGTGATGCCGCGCGCGTCCCCCGATGCGGGCGACACCGCGGCGCGATGACCAGCAGGCGTGCGGGTCGGGTCATTCGACATGGGAGATGATCGCGCCTCTTCGATCACGCGCGCCCGCGCACTCGATCCAGGCCCGTCTCCAGTGCGTCACCACGCCTGTGAATGTTTCAGTACTTCTCGCATTTTGCCCCTTTTTTTAAAGTGTTTTTTTGATCACCGAAAATGCTTCCACCACCCGATCATGTGCTATGATGAAAGGAGTGATCGAGCTCACGTCGGAGCCACTTTCGTGCCACAAACAATGACGACATCTGCATTGCTCGCGGGATTGAACGATCCCGAGAACAAGACGGTCTGGAGCCAATTCGACGAGCGCTACCGCCCCGTGTTGATCGCATTCGGGCAGCGCCTGGGATTGAACCCCACCGATGCTGCAGATGCAGCCCAGGAAACGCTGATTCAATTCATGCGTGACTATCGGGCCGGCAAGTTCGATCGCAATCGCGGGCGCCTGTTTCCGTGGGTTCTTGGTATTGCGAAGCATCGCATTGCCGACATCAAACGGGCACGCGCGGCACGACGGGAGTTTCGCGGAGAATCCGCCATCGAAGAGATACCCAACGATGCAGAACTGACGCGCATATGGGATGCCGAATGCAGGCAAGCGCTGTTCTGCGAAGCCATGCGGCGCCTGGCTCAGACGTCACGACTGGGTCGCAACACACTGCAGGCATTCAGGCTGCACGTTCTCGAACATCGGGCGCCGGCTCAGGTCGCCGAAGCCCTGGGGATCAGCGTTCGGGCCGTGTACCTCGCCAAGCATCGCTGCCTCGGTCGCCTGCGGGCCATCGTGGCCGACCTCAGTCTTGCCTACGACATGAGCGACGCGGGCTTCGCATCGATTGGGTAACGATTCACCAACAGATCAAAGCAGGCACAAGCTCAGAATTCGGCCAGGCCGAAAGGACGATACAGCGTGAACAACGAGCACAGCACCACGTCACCATGCCCATCGATCGATGCGCTGGTTGGCGGTCTGGAGCTCGGACTCGCCGAGACACTGGACCATGTGGGACAGTGCCGCAAATGCAGCCGCAGAGCAGACCGCATCCGTCAGGATAACGCCCTCGCTCGCGGTTTGTCGGGCATCAACTCCCGTGCGCTCGCGCAGGCGTTCGACGATGCACCGACCAGCGCTCTCGAACCCACTGCGATCCCCGGGTACGAGATCCTCAACGAGCTCCATCGTGGCGGCCAGGGGGTGGTCTACATGGCCCTACGCCTGACCGACCAATCTCCAGTTGCAATCAAGACCCTGCTCAACGGAGCGTTTGCCACGTCGCGCCAACAACGACGGTTCGAGCGCGAAATCGACCTCGTGGGCAGCCTGCAGCAGGACAACATCGTCCGCCTGTTCGACAGCGGCGTGACCACCGACAACAAGCACTACCTGGTCATGGAATACATCGATGGCAAGCCGCTGGACCACTATCTCAACGGAACCAACGGCGCGCCGCCCCCCCAGCCGGCTCACGTCCATGACCTTCTGAGGATGTTTGACCAAGTGTGCAAGGGGGTGGAGCACGCTCATCGGAACGGCGTCATCCACCGCGATCTCAAGCCAAGCAACATCCTGGTCGACCGTTCGGGCACGCCCCACGTGGTTGATTTTGGTCTGGCCAAGACCCTGGCGCATGAAGACTCGGCGGCGACGTTGCCCGGCGAATTCATGGGCACCTTCGCCTACGCCTCTCCCGAGCAGCTCAAGAGTGACCCCGACAACATCGATACGCGCAGCGATGTCTATTCGCTGGGTGTGATTCTGTACCAGATGCTCACGAAACGCTTGCCCTTCGACCTGCGAGGCTCGATGTCGGAAGCACTGCGGCGTATCACAGAGGTTGATCCCGACCCGCCCTCCACATCGCGTCCGGCAATCAACAACGAACTCGACACCATCGTGCTCAAAGCGCTATCCAAAGAGCCTGGACGGCGCTACCAGACCGTTGCCGCCTTGCGCGAGGACATCGATAATTTCCTGTCCGGGAGGCCTCTGTCGGCCAAACGGGACAGCTCGTTGTACATCCTGCGCAAATTGATGCGTCGGCACCGCGGGAAGATCATCGGCGGAACCCTCGGTGTTCTGCTGGTCGCCACGCTGATCACCCTGCTGTTCACCCAACGCCGAGCGGACCGTATTGAGAACGTCGACAAGCCGTTCAACGAAGGAATCGCGTTCCAGAGAAAATCGTCGTGGACCCGTGCCGCCAAGCGCTACGAAGCGGTTCTCGAGCTCGATCCTGACCACTTCCGCGCGCTGGTCAACCTGGCAATCGTCAAGAAGGAGCACTACTACCAGACTCAAGACCCGGCCGATCTCGAACGGGCTGCAACGCTCCTTGAACGCGCGACGGACCTGCATCCCCAACGCAAAGAGGTGTGGAACATGCAAGCCATCGTCGAGCGAATCCGGGGGAACTTCGACGCTTCTCGCCGCGCCCTCGATCGTGCTATCGACATCGATCCGCAGTACTACCCGATGTGGGTCAACCGCGGCCTGGTCAACGCCCTGCAGCTGGATCTCGAAGCAGCTGAAGCAGACCTGTTGCACAGCCTTGAGCTGGCTGCGGAACCCCCGGGCATGGCATTGCACAACCTTGCTGCGGTCCGGCATCAACTGGATCGAGCCGACGCGATGGACTACTGCAACGCCGCCGTCGAGGGCAACCTGCAGAACACGGGCTACCGCCTGCTGCGGGCCAAGATCGCTCTTGTCCCGGGTGAGCACTATGACCCCAAGTCCGCCTTGTCCGATGCGATCACTGCCGACCAACTCACACCGGACGAGCACTATCCCACGAAGCGCGTGCTGGCACTGACACGCCTGCACACGGAAGACTGGATCGGAGCAGTGGAGGCCGCCGACGAAGCCCTGGACTTTGGCGACCCCACGCCACACGTTCATCTCATCAAAGCGGTTGCTCTGGCTCGGCTCGGCGACGAAGCAGCAGCACGCGACCATCTCGCAAGCGCCATTGAGGCCACGGCGCTGTTCACGGACACCGAATTGCTGGCATCCGACGATCGGAGGCTGGTGTGGTTCGACAATCTCGAGGAAGTCAGCGCTCTGCGCGACGAACTCGAACAACTGCTTGGGCCGTAAGGTGTTGGGGCACAACGCAAGAGAAAACAAGCGTCTCTGCGGAACTGTTGGTCGGGACTCTGTGGGCCAATATAATGGAGATATTGCAGGGGTCTGTGCCCGAAGATTCAGCCTCCATACTCGAGCGACCTGGAGAGGAAGTGTGCCCCGATACTGGTACATGATTGGCGGTGCGCTGCTGGCCATGGTTGGCTCCGGTGGCCCAGCCCTGGCAGGACAGCCCTGTTCTGTGGCAGCGGATTGCGCGGATATCAACGATGACGACATCCGCGATGACGGTTGCTTGTGGTGGGAATGCGTCGACCACGCGTGTGTGTCGACACCCGTCCAGTTTGGCGATATCGGCGGCGCCTTTGGCGCCTGCACCCCGGATGGCGTCGTGGATCCCAACGATCGCTTTCATGCCATCAATTGTTTTACCAACAGCGCGCTCGACGCCAGCTCGGGCTATCCCTGTGAAACGGCAGCGCCCCGCGCTTTGTCAGCCGACGCTGGCGGACGCAACGGTGACTGCAACCCGGACGGTGTGTGTGATGCCAACGACATTTACCACATCGAAAGCATCCTCACCGGAGGGACCCCGTGTACCTGTGACACACCAGCCCCCGACGGTGAGGCTGCGACACCGGGCCAGGCCCGCGTGTTCATGGCTCTCGACGGCAGTCAGCACGACGCGCTGTCCGGATCACCGATGACCATCGCCATCACGCCAGGCGGCACACGACGGGTCATGGCCTGGATCGAAGACACTGGCCTGGGCGGTGTCCTGCTCAATGGCTATCAGTTGATTTTGCCCGTAGCGGCGACGCCAATGGCCGAAGCGCGTGGATCGATTACGTACGTCGATCAGAATCCTGGCGGTGGGGGCGGAGCGTCGCTGGCCATCGATGAGGCCCGTTCGGACTGGGTCTTCGCACAAAGTGGTCCACTGTTGCCCACCGCATACACCGAGAGTCCGCAGTGGGGTCTCGCGGGCCTCTTCCACGCGACGCATATCGCCACGGGAGTCGACCCGGTAGGCGACATCCACTACCTGATGGAATTCGATATCACGGCCTCGGCAGATGCTGCAGGTGTGTTTGCCCTGACGTTCATCGCAACCGCCGGGTCCGCGCCGCAGCCCCTGAGTGACCTGTTCCTGCCGACGGGCGGGAGCTACGGGGTCAACGAGTACCAGGGGCTGAACATCATCGTGAGCGATTGTGTGACACCCGCGGATTGCGCGGACACCGATGATGATGGCATTCGGGACGACGTGTGCACACTATGGACTTGTATCGATAACGAGTGTGTCGACACCGCGGCGGCCTACGGCGATATGGGTGGCAGTTTTGGCACCTGCACACCAGACGGCCTTGCCGACATGCATGACCACTACCATGCGCTCAACTGTTTCAACAATACCGACACGTTCATGCAACCGGGCTATCCTTGCTCTTCTGCAATCCAAGTCGACATTGGCGGGCCTGGCGGTAGCTGCGAACCGGACGGCCATTGTGACGGCAACGATGCCATCCTGGCCTTGGATGCATTTCTCGAGACCACCCCGTGCACATGCGGCGGTCCGCAGCCGACCCTGGTCGACGCCGGACCGACGGGCGAGGTGCACGTGTTCACCCGTGCCCATGTCGACACGGTTCGCCCCAATGACGTGATCGAGGTCGAAGTCTTTGTCGAGTCACCGTCAACCATTCCGTTGCGCGGATATCAGTTGCACGTCAGTGCGACCGGTGGGCGACGAGGCCACCTGCGTCTCGTCGATATGACGGCCACACCACGTGCGGACCACCTTTTCAACCAGGGGTTCTGGAAAGCCTTCAACGTCCAGCGCGGACAGATGGTCGCCGGAATCATGGGCCCCGGAGCCGCTCCTCGCGCGGGAGCATACCTGGGATCGTTCGCGTTCAAGGCCAGCGCCGACGCCGATGGACTCTTTGCGATCGGGGTCAAGGCGACTTCAACTGATCGCACCTTCTTCTTTACCAGTCCCCTCCGTGCCCAGCTCGAATTGCACGACCACCCGACAACGGTCCGCGTCGCGGCAAGGCGCGAACCGTGGACCAGGATGGAGCGTTGATGGCGCCAGTGTACATCAGGACACTACGAGGCAAGCACACGTCGTGGCGCCGACTGCGCGGCGCGCTGGCAGCGTGGTGCGCCCTGCTGGCGGCGACAAGCGTCGAGGCTGACGTGCGCCTGTTTCTCGCACCACCCGGTGCGGAAACCGACGCTGCCACGACGGGCCCGACGACCGTGCTGCTGATGCCCGGCGAGGCGGTGCGACTCGCTCTGTGGGTCGAAGATACCGGCGGTGAGCAAACATTGAATGCATTCCAGGTAGCGCTGCCCGTTCTGGCCAAACCCCTCGGCGGAGCCGAGGGTCAGCTGAGCTACGTCAACGCCGACGGCAAGGGCCCTGGTGACACCGTCCATGTCGACGGGGCGCATCCTGCGTGGGTGTTCGCCCAGCTGCCACAGGCCGCAACGCCCGGATACAAAGAGGGGACCGACGGCATCTTCGGCGTGACCTACATGACCAACTTCGGCACCGAGGTGAACCTCACCACCCCTGGCGAGGTTCCGAATCCCGGTGGCGTGCACTACCTGATGGAATTCGAAATCAGTGCCTCGCCCGACGCCTGCGGTCAATTCGTCATCGACGGCTCTGCGACGTTTCCGCGCTCTGCACTGTTCACGGCCTCCGGCGCTGAGTTCTTCGTCGATGAGTTTCAACCCGTGGTGGTGACCGTCGGTGATCCTTCCGCACCAGAGATCCTCCATGTCGATGTCGACGCCCCCCCTGGCGGTGACGGGAGTTCGTGGCCCAGTGCGCTGAGCAGTCTTCAAGATGCATTGGCGGTCGCGCCGTGCGCCTCAGCACGTGAAATCTGGGTTGCGGAAGGCATCTACCACCCCGATACCGGCGGGCAGGTCGAGATCGATGACCGTCAGGCTGCTTTTCATATCCCCAGCGGCCTGCGACTCTACGGTGGGTTCGGTGGTACGGAGACTGCTCTGGGCCAACGCAACCACGAAGCCCACCCGACAATACTGAGTGGCGATCTCGCCGGCAACGATGGCTCGGGCTTTGCTAATCGATCTGAAAACAGTGTGCATGTCGTTGTCATCGCTGACACCGAAGAGACCATCCTCGATGGATTTGTGATCTCCGGCGGCAACGCCGACGGAGTGGATCTCGATGCGGGTGGCGGCGGGATCCTGGTCACCGGTGGATCGGCCGTCATTCGAAACAGCACGTTGCTCGACAATGCCGCGGTTCGCGGAGGCGCAGTGTTTGCGAACACGACAACGGTCACGCTGCGAAACACACGAATGCTCGGCAATCGCAGTGGCAGTGAAGGCGGCGCCGGCGTACTACAGAACTGCACTGCGGCCCTGGTCAACTGCGTCGTCGCCAGCAACTCGACCATCATCGGTCGTGGCGGTGGGGTGTTCGTCACCGACAATTCAAGCAGCCAATTTGCCAACTGCACCATCGCCAACAACCTGTCCGGAGGAGACGGCGGAGGAATCGCCATCGACGACTCGGCCGTAGTCATCGCCAACACCATCTTGTGGGCCAACCTCGACAACGGCGGCAGCAACATTGGCGACAACGCCCAACTGGATGCCGTCGACGCGGAACCCATCGTTGATTTCACGATCATCTCCGGCGGCTGGGACGGCCCCGGAGGCGACAACATCATCGAGCTGGATCCACAGTTCATCGACTCCAATGGACTCGACGGCGTCTCCGGGACCATCGACGATGACTACAGCGTATTGTCGAGTTCACCAGCCATCGATGCAGGCAGCAACGTTGCGGTGACCCCGTCAACACCGCTGGACGCTGCCGGTGCTACGCGATTCGTCGACGTTCCGTTGACCCCTGACAGCGGCTTCGGGTTCGCTCCGCTGGTCGATATCGGGGCTTACGAGGCGGCTCCGGATTGCAACGACAATGGCGTCCCCGACGCTGCAGACATCACGACCGGCGCGGCCGACTGCAACCACAATGGAATCATTGACGATTGCGAAATCGATACGGACCGTGACCTGATTCCAGATGACTGTGACAACTGCCCGACTACAGCCAATGTCGCGCAGTCCGACATCGATGGGGACGCTGTCGGCGATGTCTGCGACAATTGCCCCCAATTGGCCAACGGCGGTCAGACGGACGTGGATGGCGACGACGCCGGTGACGCCTGTGACAACTGCCCGCTGATCCCCAATAGTGCCCAGGCCGATTGCGACAACGACAATCGCGGCGACGCCTGTGCGATTGCATCAGGAACGGCCATCGACTGTGATGGCAACGGCGTTCCCGATCTCTGCGACCTCGCTCAGGGAGCACCAGACTGTAACGACAACAGTATCCCCGACCAATGCGAAATCGATTCGATGGGCGGGGCGCCGGGCGGGCCGTTCTTCTGCACGAGCGGCTGCGATCCCGACTGCAACGCCTCGGGAATTCCGGACATCTGCGAGACAAATGGCGAACTCAACGACTGCAATGCGAACGGCATCCCCGACGATTGCGAGGCAGATTGCAATGCCAATGGTATTGCGGACGAGTGCGACATCACGGCAGGGGCTACCGACTGCAATCTCGACGGAACGCCCGACGTATGCGAAATCGACATCAACAGCTCCGCGGCAGGCGGTCCGTTTTTCTGCACGACGGGATGCTCTGCGGACTGCAATGACAATGGGGTCCCCGACGACTGCGATATCTCGATCAGCGACTGCCCCAACGACCGTGCACGCTGTGACTGCGACGGCGACGGCAGCCTCGACAGTTGTGCAATTGCCCTGAATGGCAGCCTCGATGTCGACGCGGATGGCCTATTGGACAGTTGCAGTGAGTTCGTCGGCAGCAGCCCCGGTCCGGGCGGACCAGATCTGTGGAGCACCCCGACCAACTGGTTCCCGACCGGCGTGCCCAACAATGGACCCGGGACATCCCATCACGCGAGCCTGCCCGGTGCGGACAACGACGTGTTACTCGACATGTCGGTTGCGATCGACGCGCTCGTCGTTGGGTCGGGGGCCCAATTGGCGATCGATGACACGGGCGACCTCACGTTGGCCACGCCCAACGGCTTGACCAATGAAGGAGACATCGTGGTCGGTGAGGATCGCGCGATCATCGCCGACACCTCGCTCGCCCTGAGGGGCTCGTCGACCGTGCGGCTCGCACATCCGAGTGCCCGGCTGAGTGCGACGCTGGCGCCCAACGTCATGACCAACCTCACGACCATCGCCGGCTCCGGAATCATCGAGGCCGGCCTGGTGAACAACGGTGAGGTGCGGGCCGATGTGTCCAATGAGTTGCTCGTTATCGAAGGTCCGCAGAACACCCACAACGGACTCTATTGTGCAACGAACGATGGCACCCTCGAATTGGCCACCGCAATCAATGGCAGCGGTTCGTTCCTGGCCAGCAATGGAACCATCACGTTGATTGCCGAGCCCGCGCACCACACGGTCAGCGGTTCTGCGTGCACCGTAACGATGCACGGCAGTGTCCAGATTGGAGACGGCGTCAGCTTCACGCTGAGCGATGACATGACTGTTTCGTCGGGCGGTGCCTTGCTGCTGACCAGCGCCAGCGCGCTCGATCTCGCCGGCACCTTCGCAGTCACCAGTGGAGGCCGCATCGCGGGCTCGAACATGTCGTCTGCAGCGATCACGGCGGAACAACTGTATGTCACTGGCGGATCATTCGAACCCACGACCATCAGCCTGAGCGATACCATGACTGCCACGATCACCGGCGCGGTGATCCTCGGCGATCCCACATCCCCGTGCCTGGGTTGCTCGCCGCCCGTCATCGACGTCGAGAACTCTGCGCAATTCGCCGCCCGCGATGTGATCATCAGCAATTATTCGCTGGCGCGGCTGTCGGACAGCGCTCACCTCGATGTGGACAATCTGCTGAACGTGACTGCTGGTGGGCAGCTGACCACGGCCGTGACCAGTTCGGTGCACATCACGTCCAGCGAAGCTGTCATCAGCTCCGACAGCCAGGGAGCGGGGACCGTTGCTTTGAACGGCACCACCGAACTGAACGTACTCGGTAGCGTTGTCGTGTTCTCGGGCCCTTGCGAGCTGTCAGGCTGCTCGCCTCCGGTCATCGACGCACGCAACGCAGCAACCCTCACATCGAACGCCTTGATTCTAAGTGGGACCAGCCGTATCAATATGTTCCAATCCGCCGCTGTTGATATCGGCGGACCGATCATCATGACAGATGGCGCGCAGTACAGTGCTGTGCAAGGTGCTTCCAGCGTTCTGCACGCCGACAGCTTGACGATCAACAACGGCGCGCACGTGGACCTCACCAGTGGCCAAGTTGATCTGACCAGCCTCGATGTCACCGGGCCGATCAACATCGTGAACAGTGGTCGCCTGAGTATGAAGGGCGTCGCGCGCGGTACGGCCGGTGGCGGTATATTCGTCTTCAACGGTGGTCGACTCCTGGCAGAGCAGATTCTGGGCGCCAGCCTGACCACCGACACGCTCATGGTCGCGGGTCCCGGAAGCCGCATCGACCTTGATCAGGTTGCGGTGATCAACGCCTTTGGGACTGAAGTCGGAGGCGACCCGCCCTGTGGGGCCGGCCTGGGCTGCTCGCCTCCGGTTATCGAAGCCCGCAGCGCGTCCGCGCTGAACACTACCCATTTGAGAATCTTCAGCCTGGGATCGGTTGAACTACTCGACAGCGCAGTCCTCGATGTGAGCGGCATCATGCGCATCGAATCTGCTGGCACACTTCGAGGATCGTCAACTGCCCGTGCCCATGTCGGAGAGCTCGAACTCTCCGAGGGCGCGCCGGCACTCGAACTGATGGGGCAGATGCAACTCACCATCGCGGGCACGTTGACAGCGAAAGCAAACGCCTGTCCCATTCAGGTCCCCACGTGCGAAGCGCCCACTTTGCAGATTATCGAAAACACCGACCTCCAGATAGGAGGAGATCTCCGACTCTACGGCAACCCTCATGTGACGGTCGAGTCCGACGTCTCGCTGGCGAACGACCTGGTCAACCACGGCACCGATGCCGAACGTTTCGACTGGAAAATCGGCACCCTGTTTTGCAACGGCATGAATCAGGAGCTGGAAGCTGCCAGTGAAGACCGTGGCCCCGAGATCAATGGCTATGACACCAACTACTCCATCGGAACGATCGAACTGGATTCGGCTACCGTAGTCTACGTCGTCGATCACTTCGACAACCAGTTGGATGGTGATACCGACGGGGACGAGGCGCTCTATGTCGACACGCTGGTCCTCAACCCTGGATCCAAGGTGGTCACTGGCGACATCCATATCTATTATCGCACGCTGATCAACAACGGCGGCGATGTTCCGGGACTCGGGAGCACGGTTCTGAAAGTCGGAGGATCCGCGTGCACCGATGTCCAGGACTGCAGCGACGCGGATGGCGATGACATTCGAGACAGCAACTGCCTGTGGTGGGCCTGTAAAGCGGGCGAGTGCCTCGACACATCCATTGTTTTTGCCGACATGGGTGGACAATTCGGTGAATGTGTGCCGGACGGCACTGCAGACGGCAACGATCGTTTCCATGCGTTGAACTGCTTCTCCGACACGGGCCCCGACGGGCGGGGAAGCTATCTCTGCGAAGAGGCTGCGCCAACGGCATTCAACGTCGACGCCGGCGGCCAATTCGGAAGCTGTCTGCCAGATGGTGTATGCGACGGAAATGATGCATTCCATGCACTCAACGCGTTCGCCGGAACAACCACATGCACGTGCCCACCGGGTGGAGATCCCAACCCGCTCGTCGGCAAACAGGAGCTCAGTGCGTCTCTCGTGTTGCACGCCTCGACGGTGACCGTTACGCCGGGGGGCCTGATCCACGTCGATGTCCTGCTCGACTCGCCGCTCGAAGATCTGCGCGGGTACCAACTTCATCTCGCCTCCTCCGGCGGCACGGCCGGACACCTGCAGCTCATCGATATCACGATCTCCGGCCCTGGACACGTTTTCGCAACAGCCCACCACTGGTCCGCATTCAACCGCGTCACCAGCCAAATGGTGGCGGGACTGGACACACCCGGAATCGCTGCCAAAGCCCACGCTTACCTGGCTACATTCACCTACCGTGCGAGCCTGGACGCAACCGGGACGTTCGCCATCGACATTCTCCGCGACCCCGCGAATGCAGAAGAACGGACCTTCCTGTTTCCCACGCCCGCTCACAGCCGCATCGTGATCGAGCCCGCCGCACCACTGCGTGTAAAAGTTTCTAGCGCACCTCGCTCCCGTCGGTAGCCTGATCGCGTGGCCTGCGTCGCGCGCCTCAACACTGGCGTTGCCTCCATTCTCGGACCACAATCGACACCATCCTCATTTGCAGTGTTGATAGCGTGGTTTTGCACAAAAACCTGACTTCTCACGCCTCGCGCCAGCCGTCCGAAAAAGGCGAAAAAGTCCCAATGAATTACTGTCTAATCCGCGCTCACGCCCCGAAAAAGACTTAGAGCTTGATGCTCACGCAGCGACTGTGATCCGAGATATAGCGGGGCTCGTCATCCCACGCGTCTCGAACGACCCGACTGTCCGTTTTGCAAACGAGGAGTGCACAAATGAGAAAGAGCATGTGGTTGACCATTACGCTGGCTTCACTGGGCCTCTACGCTGGCTGCCAGAAGCCCGACCACACCGCCGTAACGGTGCGGTTCACGACCACCACGCTGGAAGAACGCCTCGCCGCCCAGGAACAACAGGCCGCACAGGCACAACTGGCGAGCCACCCGGCGTCCGAGGATTTCACCTACGAATTCAGTGACGACCCGCTGCACCCGGATTCATTCCAGGTCACCATGTGGGGCGGCCCCTACAAGGGCGAAAACGTCACGCACAGCGATGCTGGTCTCGTTGCCGGAAACTACACGTTTGCGTCGTGGGAAGACGAAGTCAATCCTCCCATCCAGGGCTGGATCGAAGTCAATCCGATGCGTGGCAGCCTGACAGACATCTTCCAGGGATGGCAGAAGCAACTCATCGAACAGAAGCAGATGCTGGCCTACGACTACGAGATCAACGGCCAGGTATCGCAAAACGACGCAGGTTCGTTCCGTGCGTTCAAGCGTCAGATGCGCGAACTGGATCGTATGCAGCGACGCATCAATTGGGCGATCAATCGCGAAACCAAGATCGAGTCCTCGATGTCGCGGCGTTACAACAACTTCATGAAGGACGCTTCCGTACTGCTGTTCCCGAACGGCGAGCGTTCGTTCAACCCGACGACCGACCCGGTCTTTGATCACAACGAGCTGGAGCGTGTCCGCAACGGTGAAGAAATGACCAAGCTGGTCATGGTCGCCGACTACGAAGACATCCAGTGGAAACTATCGATGGTCGAACAGCTCCGCCGCGAACTGAGCCGCTCAAAGGGCGTGGCCAGCGAAGAGCTCGAACGTCTCGAACGCCGCCGCAAGATGCTCCGGATCACCGATCACCTGCGACACAACGACCGGATGTTCATGGCCAACGAATTCCGCATGCAGCAGGTCATGAATCACATGGATCACCTCAATTCGCAGATCGCCGACCTCCGGGGACGGCGCATGACGTTGGCACTGTCCAGCGAACTGATCGCCCCGGACGGTATGTTCCATCCGCTGGACGACGAAGAACGCGACCTGCTCGACGAGCGTGCATTGCTCGAATCCGAGAAGCAGCAGCTCGACAACCAGTTCGCCAACATGGATCCCGAAAGCCCCGAACGCATGGGCCTCCAACGTCGTCGTCAGTGGGTGGCTCGCGACATCGAGGAGATCAACTCCCAGATGGGGATCCTGACGCAATCGCGCGTCGCCCTGAATGCACTGAAGGACTCCAGTGATACGATCCATCGTCAGGGCAGCTTCCGCATGCTGGCCGCCAGCTACGTCAGCAACGACATCCCATTCATGGTGCGGCATGCCGTGGAGTCACAGGCCCTCATGACGGTCCGCATCGAGGCGTGCGAGGACCTCTTCGCTCCCAAGGCCGAAATGGCTTGCGTCGACCGTCCGTAAGGCTCACAGGTCAACGAATGTTCGATGCCGGCCGCCCTCATGGGGCGGCCGGCTTTTTTTTGTATCTGCCCCCCTGCCCCGCCGTCCCACAGGTCTATTCGCCGCCCCCCCGATCGGAGGCGACTTTTTCTGGACGCCGCACGTCGTTATAGTGTTGGCCTTCTCAGGGACGCCGTCCCCGCGGCACAGCACGCAGCCAGACTGGATCACCGAACGGGACCTCAGAATCCGTTCAAATGTGGAGAATATGCCATGAAACGAGCAAAAATAAGTATCATCGGGGCCGGCAACGTCGGGGCAACCTGCGCCCACTGGGCAGTCGCCAAGGAATTGGGCGACGTCGTGCTCGTAGACATTCCCGACAAAAGCGACCTGACGCGAGGTAAGGCACTCGACCTCGCTCAGTGCGGCCCCGTCGAGCGATTCGATGCCAATATCGTCGGCACGAGCGATTACGCTGATACCGCAGGATCGGACGTCGTCGTAATCACCGCTGGCCTTCCCCGCAAACCAGGTATGAGCCGGGATGATCTGGTCAATACCAACGTCAAGATCGTCCGCAGCGTCACCGAGCAGGTCGCCAAACACAGCCCGAATGCCGTGCTGGTCATCGTCTCCAATCCGCTCGACGCGATGGTCTACACGGCTTGGAAAACCTCACAATTTCCACCCCAGCGAGTGGTTGGGCAGGCTGGATGTCTTGACATCGCGCGATACCGCACCTTCATCGCCATGGAGCTCGGCGTCAGTGTCGAGGACATCTCCGCTCTGTTGATGGGTGGCCACGGTGACGACATGGTCCCACTCCCACGGTACACCTCGATTTCAGGCATTCCGGTCACCCAGTTCATCTCGGAAACGAGACTCCACGAGATCATCGAACGGGCTAAAGTGGGTGGTGGCGAAATTGTTAAGCTGATGGGCACCAGCGCCTACTATGCTCCAGCGGCCGGCACCATCCAGATGGTCGAAGCCATCGTCCGAGACAAGAAGCGTATTCTGCCGTGTGCCGCCTACTGCGACAATGAATACGGAGTCGGCGGCTACTACGTCGGCGTCCCGTGCGTTCTGGGAGCTGCGGGGGTTGAGCGCGTCGTCGAAGTCGAACTCGACGACAACGAAGCCGGCATGTTCCGCACCAGCGTCGGGCATGTCAAGCAATTGTGCGCTCTCGCGGAAACTGTGCTGTCGACGTAGTCGACCAGACGACACTACGATCATGCGTCGATCACACGAAAGGGCACACATGTGTCCTTTCGTGTTTTCTTGCGCCGATATCGGATCAGGCGAACATGTCTACACTTTGTGTCGATATCGACACTGACGTGGACTGATAGGATGCGACGGCATCCGTTGGTGTACTGAACGTGTGACTGCTGGACGCGTGACGTTCGAAACTCATGGTCCAGCCGGCCGATTCGCGCCCACCAGTGAGTTGGGCCATCATCATCGCCATCATGTCCTGAAGACCACTCCCACTGTCCTTCTCCTCGTCCTGCTGTCCGAGAAGCATCTCGAGTATTTTCATGGCCAGGGCCATCCCAACCGCCCTCTCGAGTCCCCCCGTCGTCATCGATGAATCGCCACTGTGGATCATTAGTGAGGACCGATAGGAGTTGCTGATCTGCTGCTGGGCAGGGACTGCAGATTGGTTCGCGGAGCTCGCAACGTTTGACGTCGCAGACGCTGTGGACATCGCGTGGGTCGATGTCAGACCACTGGATTGAATACTCGATACGGTCACGCAAACATCCCCTGAGTGCGGTTGTTGATACCTTTTTATTCAGGGGTTATGCGCCAATTGCAAGGTCGGTGGGCCAGCACGCATCACAACTCGAGTATCGAGTGGGACTTATAGGCCCCGAAGCGGCGGTCCGGTAACGACCTGGAGGGCCGTATCAGCGGACGTCCGGCGCGACGAACTCGAGTGTCGCGCGGCCCAGAGTGGCCTCGAAGAAATTGATGAAGCGGCGGGTGCGGTCCTCGGGATCAGAGCTCTCGATGAATTCACGAATGCCCGTCCCGCGATAACGCTCGGGTGGAAAGAACGCGTTGATGTCCGCGGCGCGCTGCGCTTCGAAGAACGACACCGAGTCCTCGTAGAAACGCCACTCCTCATCGGTCAACTCGGCCCCGACCAGAATTACGAGAACCACCTTGAACGTGCGCTGGGACTGATCGGGAGTGGGCCGACGAATACCGTTGGTCGAGATGATCTGCTCGATCGACACTTCGGCCATACCGGCAGCTTCGAAACGAAACAGATTGTCCAGTGTGGCGTCGACGGCCACCTCGAGAGGCTCGACCTCTTCTGCCTCGGCCATGCCCATGAGATAAAGCTCGATGTTAGAATACGGAACAGTGTTGAATGAGCGGCCATTGGGTTCGATATTGCCACGCGACAACTCGAAGACCCCGGGCGACAGTTCCTGCAGTGACCCCGGCAACCATCCCCCCAGCTGTCCCCCCGCGCTGGAAAAGCCCCAATGGTTGTCACTGCAGACGACCTGTTTGGCCAGGGTTGCGGGTCCGGCGAGACGAACACCCCAGGCGTGGGCCAGCTCATGCAGCGAGGGCCCGAGGACCAGTGAGTCCTTGCGCGCCAGGTAGACGAAGCTGCGCAGATTCGGAAAACTCTCGAAGCCGTCCCTGAACCCGATCGGTCCCAGGCCGGTCTCGGGCGCACCGACCGTAACATTGAAACCGCCCAGTGCGGAAAAACGCAGGTTCATGCGCGGTGTATCAATGGTGAACAGCAGGAAATCAGCATCACTGCCGAAATGTGCGGCGTACGCGTTGATGTAGGCCTCTACCATAGGCTGCAAAGTGGGTCGCGGCTCGAGCTCTGAACGAGCCACGAATTCATCGAAGCCCGGCCCGTCGACGATGGCCACGAAGCGACCATCAGGAGAGCGCTGGAACACCGTCGGCTCGGGCTCACCCCCGCCATCGTTGCCATTGGGCCCGTTCGAGGTGCACCGTCCCAGGCTGACCAGCCCGCACACGGCCAGCGCAATCATCACACGTCGTGTCCGCATCCACTCCTCCGCCATGAGCCTGCGACCAGCAGGGTCGGGACATTATAGAGCTAATCGGCAGATGGAGCGCTGTGTTCTGAATCCGACCGCAGCGACGCGTTCAGGGACTCTCGTGGGCCCCAATATCCGGTGCCGTGCCTCCGAACTCGATGGTCAACCCGGGCCACTGGGTCCCGGCATCGATGGCCGGACTCCCGGGTGCCAAGCCCAACTTCGCATAGACCTGGGCCCGGATGAAGCTCAGCTTTTCGGATACGGTCAGGCCTGCCGGGAACGCCGTATCGATGACGCTCGCCTCGTCGAGAAACAGTGGGTCAGTGCTTACATGGCTCGCCGGACCGAGTGGGATGGCCCATGGATGATCGTTCGCATCTGAAACCAGATTGTTATCGACGAAGTTCGTGGGCAACGCCGGAATCACTCCGATGTCTCCCTTGGTATTCCCCCTGCTGATATTGTTGACGACGGTCAAACCGATAGCCGAGCGGTTGCCTTCGAACCACATCCCGAACCAGTCCCGGTTATTGAACGCCGTGTTGTTGACGACCACCGCCCGTTCGGTATCGGCCAGGTCGATTCCACCTCGCGGGTTACCAAAGGAGATGTTGTGATGAACGATGTGATCCAGCCCGCCGCGCACACCGATCTTGATGCCGTTGCCATCGCCGTTAGGTGTGTCCAGCGGGTCGTTGTTGAATGCAATGTTACCGCTGATCGTGCACCGCACGCCTCCGAGAATGTCGAGTCCATCGTCAGTGTTGCCAAACACGATGTTGTTCTCGAACACGCTCTCGATGCCATATCGGCTGGCGATTCCATCTGAATGTTCGTCGATCAGTGCATTATCGAAGGCAATACAGTTGCGGATGGTTACAAAGCGCGGCGCAATCGTCGTCCATCCCGGCCAATCATCCCACTCTTCTTCAGGAAGGTCCTCGAGGAATCCAATGTTGCCTGCCCTCGGTGGGACGGCAGCCTGGCTCGCAGTCCGCGTGGGGCTTTCACGCAACATGAACCCCGATGAGTTGTTGTGGCTGATGCACGATTCGATGACCACGTGCTGAGCAGGGCCCGCAACACGTATCGCCCCGCCGATGAAGTTCAGGTCAAAATTGTTGTGATGTGCATGGCACCTGCGGATATTCACATAGGAGGCGCCTGGCCCTACGACGTCGATGGCCACGCGCCGCGCATTGGTCAGCTCGAAATCTTCGAGATCGATATGCACGGCCTCAACACTGATCAACACCCGGGTGATACCGGACTGACCACTGAAGACGACGCCTTCTCCGCTGGCGGCCCTGAATGTGATCGGAAAGCCGGCGGCTCCACTACGCCACATCGTCAGAACCGCATCGCCCTGTGCAGTACTCCCGCTCTCATAGGTTCCGGCCCGCAGAATGACCGTATCTCCAGGGTTGACGATATCGGCGGCCGTCTGCGGGCTCTCGAAGGGATGCGCCACAGAACCCAACGGCGCTGCAGCGTCATAACCTGGCTGGTCCGCGCCGTCATCATCCACATAATACGTCTGTGGAATCAGCACCGTGCACGTCTCGGTCGCATCGCTGCACGCCTCGTTCCCCGCACATGGGGGCGTACCACCGACACATGCACCGGCGACACACGACTCGACACCGTCGCAGTACGCCCCATTTTCGCAGTCACTGTCTACGCTGCAGAAATCCGTCACACTGAACCCGACGATCAGCGATGGGTATGCTGTACCCGATCCGCCGACTCCTGAGAAAGCTGTTGCGGTTACTTCATAGATGCTGTCAACGACCGGTCCGGCGACCCACGGATAGAACCCGCCGTTGTTGTCGTCTCCGAACAAAGCATAGGGCGGTGTATTCTCTGTGTGCGTATGGATGACCACGCCATCTTTCTTCAGCACGAACAACACACTGCCTACAACCTCAGGACTGGTATTGGCTCCGATACTGATGTTAGGCAGCGCCGTGACGTTGAACGCAGCCCCATTCAGCAGCGGATCAAATCCGGGCACCGGTAAATCGCTGTCGGTGTTCATCAGTGTCAGCGACACGACGCCCTCGGTCGGGGCGGGCAGACATGAATCCGTAGGTTCATCGCACACCTCGGTCCCCGCACACTGAATCATCCCAGGCACGCACGCACCGGCGAGGCATGTTTCCATCCCATTACAGAACAGTTGATCGTCACAGTCGTCATCGATCGAACACGCGGTTGTTGCACTGAACGAGATAACCAGCGGCGGGTCGGCCACCCCCGAGCCGTTGCTTCCAGAGTAAGCGGTCATGCTCAACTGATAGGTGCTGCCTGACAGAGGGCCGTCGGGCCACGGGAGGATATCCATGCCGTCATCGGCGTCGCCGAATAGCGCATATGGTGCGATGTTCTCGGTGCGCGTCAACTCCGGGACACCGTTGCGGGTCAGCTCGAACACGACGCTGCCGACCACCGGCGGTTCGGTAGTCGCCAGGATGCCCACGCTGGGATATGCCGACACGTTGATGACGGCCCCATCTGGCATGGGGTCGAATCCGGCGATCGGTTGATCACTGTCGGCATCGAACAGCGTTGCGCTGACCACTCCATCAGCCTGCTCGATGACACACTGGTCGTCATCTTCGTTGCAGACACTCCCCGCCGCGCACGGGGCATGCCGGCCTGGCAGGCGCCGGCAAAACATGTTTCGACGCCATCACAATACGACGTATTGGCACAATCAGCATCAGTCAGGCAGACGACGCAACTGTCCGTGATCTCGTCGCACAGCACCGGGCAGGACGTGACCGCACCCACACACCCGGCTACCGCGTCGCACGTCTCCTCGCCATCACAGAACAGTCCGTTGTCACATAACGCGTCGTCAGGTGTATTGAGACAGGCGTCGGTTGTCTCGTCGCAGAAATCGACGGTGCAGTCCACTTCATCATCACATACGATCGGCGCCCCACTCTGACAACTGCCGGCCACGCAGGACTCAACCCCATCGCAGAAGGCCCCGTTGGTACAATCAGTGTCGGCCATGCAGCTCACACAGCTGTCCGTGGCCTCGTCGCACAATATGGGGCACGCCGCTGCGCCGGAGACGCACCCACTGACCGGATCGCAACTCTCTGAACCATCGCAAAACAGACCGTCGTCGCACAGGCTATCGTTGGCCAGATGCACGCACGTATCGACGGCCTCGTCACACAGATCACTCGTACACGCAATGGCATCGTCACACATCACTGGCGTTCCAGCCTGGCAGCTGCCACCCGCACAGATTTCTATCCCATCACAGAACACACTATTGTCGCAGTCAGCATCGACCACGCACTCGACACAACCACCGGCGACCTCGTCACACAACGCCGGGCACGGCAGTTCGCCGGCCATGCATCCGCCGAGCGGGTCACAGACCTCGACGCCGTCGCAGAACAGGCCATTGGTGCACAACTCGTTGCTTGGCAGGTGCTGACAGGCATCGATCGTGTCATCGCACACGTCGGTGGTGCAGCCGATCGCGTCAGCGCAATCGACCGCCACTCCGGCCAGGCATACGCCGGCAATACAGGTTTCACTTCCATCACAATACAATCCGTTGTCACAGTCGACATCGGACAGGCAGCTCACGCACGCATCGATGTCCTCGTCGCACAGAGCGGGACACGGATCCGTCACACTCAGGCATCCGCCGGAGACGTCGCAACGCTCGGCACCGTCGCAGAACAAGCCGTTGTCGCAGGCACCGTCGTCAGGCACGTGCTGACACACGTCATCGACCTCGTCGCACAAATCGGTCGTGCAGCCAACGCCATCGTCGCAGGTCATGGCGCTACCGCCCTGGCACGCCCCCGCCACGCAGGCCTCCGGACCATCACAAAACGCACCGTTGTCACAATCGACATCTGCTAGACACGTCACACAGCTATCCGTGACCTCGTCGCACAACGCCGGGCACGGCGCCACCGCTGTCACGCAACCGACTCCACCATCACAGGTTTCGGCGCCGTCACAAAACACGCCATTGTCACACAACGCATCATCCGGCGTATGTGAGCAAGCATCGGCCACCTCGTTGCACTGATCGACTGTACAGCCGACGGCATCGTCACACTCCACTGGTGTACCGTTTTGACAGGCGCCGGCGATGCAGGTTTCGGCGCCGTCGCAGAACGCGCTGTTGTCGCAGTCAGCATCCACCAGGCAACTCACACAACTATCGGCAGCCTCGTCACACAACTGCGCACAGGGCGGAACGGCGGGCACACAACCTGCGGCCACATCACACGTCTCGGCGCCGTCACAGAAGTCTCCGTTGTCGCACAGCTCGTCGTTCGCAGTGCTCACACACGCATCGGCGTCTTCGTCACACTGATCCACCGTGCACGAAATGGTGTCGTCACAATCGACGGCCATGCCAGCCTGACAGGTGCCGGTGACGCAGGACTCCAGACCATCGCAGAATGCGCCATTGTCACAGTCTGCTGCGACCAGGCACTCGACACAACTGTCAGACTCCTCGTCACACAACTGCGCACACGGCGCCGTTGCCTCCACGCAGCCCAGGGTCACGTCGCACAGCTCCGCGCCGTCACAGAACAGACCGTTGTCGCACACTACATCGTCAGGCGTATTCAGGCAGCGATCTGCAACCTCGTCACAGACATCCGCAGTACAGGCCAACGCATCGTCGCAATCGATCGGCGTAGCCGGTTGGCACACACCGGCTACGCAGGTCTCAGGACCATCGCAAAACGCCCCGTTGTCACAATCGGCGTCCACCAGGCACTCGACACAGCTGTCAACCGTCTCGTTGCACAGCCCCGAGCACGGCACGGTACCGGAGACACAACCTGCCACCACATCACATGTCTCGACGCCATCACAAAACATGCCGTTATCGCAGATTGCGTTGTCGGGTGCGTGCAGGCAGGTGACTGTGTCTTCATCACACTGGTCCGTCGTGCATGCGATGGCATCGTCGCAGTCCACCGGGGCACCGGCCTGGCACGCCCCCGCAACACACGTCTCGAGACCATCGCAAAATGCCCCGTTGTTACAGTCGGCATCGACGAGGCACGTCACGCAGGCATCGGCGTCCTCGTCGCACAACGCAGGACACGGCGATGCAGCGGCAAGACAGCCCTGCAACGGATCGCACACCTCGACGCCGTCGCAGAAGAGTCCGTTGGCGCACAGTGTATCGTCGGGCGTGTTCTGACAGGCGTCGGTGACCTCGTCACACGCGTCCGCCGTACAGGCGACGGCATCGTCACAGTCCACGGCGACCCCGTTCTGGCAGACCCCGGCCACGCAGATTTCTGCCCCATCACAATAGGCCCCGTTGGCACAGTCACCATCGACGAGACACGCGACGCAACTGTCCGTCGACTCGTCACACAACCCTTGACACACGGGCGTGCCGCTCACGCATCCTTCCACCTGATCGCAGGTCTCGGCGCCGTCGCAGAACGATCCATTGTCGCACACTGCGTCATCAGCAATGTGCTGGCAGGCATCGCTCGCCTCGTCGCACGCATCGGTCGTGCATTCCAGCGCATCGTCGCAGTCCACTGCCAGGCCGCTCTGGCAGCTGCCCGCGATACAGGTCTCGGCGCCATCGCAGAACAGGCCGTTGTCACAATCGGCGGCGGTCAAGCAGTTGACACAACTGTCACTGTTTTCGTCGCACAACACCGGACACGCAGCAGGTCCGCTCACGCAGCCCACTACGGTATCGCACACCTCGACACCGTCGCAGAACTCACCGTTGTCACACACCGCGTGCAGGGGGACGTGCTGACAGCCCGCAGTGGCTTCGTCACACGCATCGGCGGTGCACAACAGGCCGTCGTCACACGCCACACGCGCGCCGGCCACACAGGTCCCACCACTGCACAGCTCAGCGCCGTCACAAAACACGCCATTCGCGCAATCAGCGTCGACCAGGCACGCCACACATTGATCTGCGCCCTCATCACACGCCAGTGGACAGGACGGCGCGCCGTCCACACACCCCACGACGCCATCGCACGTCTCCTGGCCGTCGCAAAACAGCTCGTTGTCGCACAATGTGTTGTCGGGCACATTCTGGCAGGCCGCCGTTACGTCGTCGCATACATCAGTCGTGCAGTCGACCCCATCGTCACAGCTCACCGCCGTGCCGCTCACACACAGGCCATCGGTGCAGGTTTCCACGCCATCGCAAAACGACCCGTTGTCACAATCGCCGGAGATCAAACAATTGACACAGGTATCCGTGGTCTCATCGCACAACACCGGGCACGTCGGTGTCCCATCGACACAGCCCAACAGCACATCACACGTCTCGACCCCGTCACAAAAGTCCCCGTTGGCGCACAGTCCGTCCTGGGGGATGTGCTGACAGACATCGGCCATTTCATCGCACATGTCCGTAGTGCAGCCCACGCCGTCGTCGCAGTTCACGGCCGTGCCAGCCTCACAGCTGCCAGCGACACAGGTCTCGGCGCCATCGCAGAACTGGGTGTTGTCACAATCGCTGTCGACCAGGCACTCGACGCAGGTGTCGGCGGCCTCGTCACACAACACCGGACAGGTGAACGACGCGCTCACGCAGCCCAGGGTCACAGAGCAGGTTTCGGCGCCATCGCAGAATTGGCCGTTGTCACAGTCCGCATCCCGGGCGATGTGCTGGCACGCATCTACAGCGTCATCACACATGTCTTCGGTGCAGCCCACGCCGTCGTCGCACTCGACAACGGCGCCGTTCGTGCACACGCCGTCCGTACAGGTTTCGGTACCGTCACAAAACGCTCCATTGTCACAGTCCGCGTCAGTCAGACAGTTGACGCAGCTGTCGGAATCCTCGTCGCACAGAGTCGGGCACGGGATTCCGCCAACACAGCCGATGGCCAGATCACACGCCTCGAGGCCATCGCAGAACAGGCCATTGTCGCAAAGCACATCGTCAGCCACATGCTGGCAGGCGTCCGCCGCTTCGTCGCACACGTCCAGCGTGCACGCGATAGCGTCGTCGCACTCGACCGCCACGCCGCCCTGGCATGTTCCGGCAGCGCAGGTTTCTACACCGTTGCAGTATGCGCCATCGTCGCAGTCACCGTCATCCAGGCAGTCGACGCAACTGCCCGCCGTCTCGTCGCACAGTACAGGGCAGGAGGTCACGCCCCCCAGGCAATCCGCGACCGGATCGCACGTTTCGAAGCCGTCGCAGAACACGCCATTGTCACAGGCGCTGTCGTCGACGACGTTGCGGCACGCATCGAGGGTCTCGTCACACATATCCGCAGTACAGCCAATCGAATCATCACAATCGATCGGCGTGCCGCTTTGACATACGCCGGCGTTGCACGTCTCCGCGCCATCACAGAACAAGCCGTTGTCACAGTCCGCTGCCACGAGGCATTCGACACAGCTGTCAGCAACCTCGTCGCAGGCGAGCGGGCACGGTGCGGGGCCGGGCACGCAGCCGGCAACCGGGTCGCACACCTCGACGCCGTCACAAAACTGGCCGTTCGCACAACTCGGCGCTTCGGCAATATGCTGGCAGGTGTCCGTGGCCTCGTCACACACATCAACAGTGCAGGCAACGCCATCGGCGCAGTCGACCACTGACCCTGCCTGACACACCCCCGCAGCGCAACTCTCGGCGCCATCGCAAAACGCCCCATTGTCGCAGTCCTCATCGACCAGGCAGCTCACACAACTGCCACCGGACTCGTCGCACAACAGGGGGCAGGGTGGCGTCCCTACCGCACAGCCCGTAACCGCATCACAGGTCTCGGCACCATCGCAGAATACACCGTTGTCGCACACAGTATCGACTGGTACGTGCTGGCACCCGTCGCCGATCTCGTCGCACAAGTCTACCGTGCAGTCCACGGCATCGTCGCACGCAACCGGCGTACCAGCCTGACAACTCCCGGCAACGCAGGTTTCGAGGCCGTCGCAGTAGACTCCGTTGTCACAGTCACCCGCGGTCAGACACATCACGCAGGCATCATTGGCCTCATCACACAGCTCAGCACACGGGGGTGTGGTATCCACGCATCCGGCGAGCGCGTCACATACTTCGGCCCCATCACAAAACTGACCGTTGTCGCACATCACATTCATGGGGGTATTCAGGCAGGCATCCGTCGTCTCGTCACACGCATCGACGGTACACGCGATGGCGTCGTCACAGTCGACCGGTATTCCGACCTGGCAGGAACCGGCCACACAGATCTCGACGCCGTCACAATAGAGGGCATTGCTGCAATCAGAATCGCTCAGGCAATTCACGCAACTGCCGGTGTTCTCGTCGCACAGCAATGGACACGGAACTACGGCACTCACGCAGCCCGCGGCAGAGTCGCAGGTCTCGGTTCCGTCGCAGAACAACCCGTTGTCGCACAGGGTGTTCTCCGGCGTATGCTGACATTGATTCGTGATTTCGTCGCAACCGTCGGTCGTGCAATCGATACCATCGTCGCAGTCAACCACCGCACCGGCCTGGCACACGCCAGCCGCACAGGTTTCCACGCCATCACAGAATGCCCCGTTATCGCAGTCTGTATCGACCAGACAACTGACGCACAGATCGGCCGTCTCATCGCATAACTCCGCACAGGGCGGACCCGCGACACAGCCGGCGACCGGGTCACACGATTCGGCCCCATCGCAAAACAGGCCATTCGTGCACGAGGAATCCTCGGGCGTGCTCACGCAGACATCGGCGACCTCGTTGCACACATCCGTTGTGCAGCCGACCCCGTCGTCACAGTCGACCGGTGTCCCCTCCTGGCAGCTGCCCGCCAGGCACGTTTCGGATCCGTCACAAAACATACCGTTGGTGCAGTCCGCATCGACCAGGCATTCGACGCAGGCGTCGGTCGCCTCGTCGCACAAAGCCGGACACGGCGACCCGGCGATCACACAATCCAGGATCGGATCGCACGTCTCCATGCCGTCGCAAAACAGACCGTTGGTGCAGACGACGTCATCAGGCGTGTGCATGCACGTGTCGGTGCTCTCATTACACGCATCCACAGTACATCCGATGCCGTCGGCACAATCCACCGGCGTCCCACTCTGGCATGTCCCGCCGCTGCAGCTCTCCGCGCCATCACAGAACACGCCGTTGTCGCAGTCGGCGTCGGACAGGCAGTTCACACACGAATCGGCGGTCTCGTCACACAGCTCCGGACACGGTGGTGGGCCGGCCACGCAACCGTCAACCGGGTCACACGCCTCCACGCCATCGCAAAACTGGCCGTTAGTGCACAGTGCATCGTTGGTCGTGCTGCGGCAGACATCCGCGACCTCATCACACACGTCGTTTGTGCACGACACACCGTCGGAACACTCGATCGGTTGCCCCGCCTGGCACACGCCTTCCAGGCACGCTTCGGCACCATCGCAGTATTCACCATTGGCGCAATCGGCATCGGACAGGCACTCCACACACTCATTCGACGCTTCGTCGCACAACTCCGCACATGGCCCCGGCGTGGACACACAACCACTCGCCGGATCGCACAACTCGGCACCGTCGCAAAACGCCCCGTTGTTGCACAGGGCATTGTCTGGAGTGTTCTGACATGCATCAGCGTCTTCGTCGCACGTATCGACCGTGCAGGCGATGGCATCGTCACAATTGATCGCCGTACCGCCCTGGCAGGTCCCGGCCACACACACCTCCACCCCATCACAGTGTGCACCGTTGTCGCAATCCGCATCCACAAAGCATGCGACACAGCTGTCTACGTCCTCGGCGCACAGCTGCGGACAGGGTGAGGCGCCATCTAGACACCCCAGCGACGCATCACATGTCTCGAGACCATCGCAAAACAGGCCATTATCGCACCACGTGTTGTCCGGCACATGCACACACGTACCAGTCTCTTCGTCACACAGGTCCTGCGTACACGCGAGGAAGTCATCACAATCGAACGGCACCCCTGCCTGGCAGATGCCCCCCGAGCAGGTCTCCGTGCCATCACAGAACACGCCATTGTCGCAATCGGTGTCGGACAAACAGTTGACGCAACTGCCGGAGGCCTCATCGCACAACACGGGGCACGGCGCCGTGCCGAAGACGCAGCCCACGGCAGGATCACAGGTCTCCACACCATCACAAAAGGTACCATTGTCACAGGCTGCGTTGTCGGGAACATTGTCACACGCACCAAGCCCCTCGTCGCAGATGTCTGCCGTACATGACAGGCCATCGTCGCACTCCACAGCGACGCCGCCCTGACACGTGCCACCGAGACACGTCTCGACGCCGTCGCAGTACACGCCATTGTCACAGTCCGCATCGGCCAAACAGTCGACGCAGGTACCGGCCGTCTCATCGCACAACGCAGGACACGGCGCGCCCCCGGCGATGCACCCACTGATGACCGCACAGGTTTCTGCGCCGTCACAGAACACCCCATTGTCGCACAATGCATTATCGGGAATGTGCTTGCACCCATCCACGATCTCGTCACACACATCATTCGTGCATTCAATGCCGTCGTCGCAATCATGTACTGTCCCGCTCAGGCATGTCCCGCCCACACACGTCTCGAGACCGTCACAGAATACGCCGTTGTCGCAGTCCGCATTCGCCAGACACTCGACGCAATCATCTGTGTTCTCATCGCACAACAATGGACAGGGCAACAGGCCACCCACGCATCCGACGGCCGGATCGCATATCTCGAGACCATCACAGAACACACCGTTATCGCAAAGCGCATTGGCCGGCGTGTGTTGGCACGCATCGGTCACGATGTCACATACATCGTTGGTGCACGCAATGGCATCATCACACACCACCGCCGGGCCGGGCTGGCAGAATCCCGCAAGACACACTTCGACCCCATTACAGAACACACCGTCATCGCAGGTCGCATCGGCAGCGCACTCTGGAAGTGGCCACGACACGTCGCGTTCAAAAGCGATTACGCTGACTTGTTCATGCGTATGGCTGCGCTCGGCATCCAACACCTGATCTTCGTCGATGACCAGATCGACTGTAGTCGCGGTCAGGGGAGACGCCCCGTCGGTCAGGCTCCACCCGCCGTTATTGCCATCCATACCCGCCATCGAAGCGACCACCGTCTCGGGCGTCGTCGCAAACGGCGTCGCAAACGTGTAAGTGAACGGTGGCCCGTTGTCGGGGCCGCGAACGGTATCACCGCCCAGGATCGCTTCGAACTCCACATCCCCCATGACGCCATGGCCTGTCTCAAAGACAATGAAACCGATGCGCTCGTCAGCGCGAACGGTATCCGGATCCTCACCGACCATCTTGCCGGTGACCAGCGCTGTCGACGAAGGCGGATTCAATCGCGACGATCCCTGGCACCAGAACACCGACCACCCGGCATCGTTCTCGGTCATGACCTGACCTACAACAACCGGATCGGCATAGTTGTGCAGATAGCTCTGGGATTGACCAACCCATGTGTTCCTGGTGTCGGTCACCGTCGACAAGTAGGTCTGAGCCTCAATGGCGCGGCCGTCGATGATCCACGCGCCGGCCTCGACGACCAGGTAACTGACGGTCTCGGCGCTGACGGCATTGCCCGATGGGTTTTGCAGTCGTACGTCGAAACTGTCGGCTGTTATGTTGCTGACACGTGCCACGACGGGCACTGCGTTGGTCGCGCGGTTTGCCGAACACACGACAACAGGATTGAAATAGCTCTGCCCCAGCGCCACTGTCGTGTGCACCTCTCCTACGAGGACCCTGCCGCTCTCGAGACGGGCAGTGGGGCTGGCCACGCACGTAGCGCTCGCCTCGGCACAGGATTGCCCGGGGCACGGATCGGCACCCGCCACGCATACATCCGCTACACACGTCTCAATGCCGTTGCAGAACAGCCCATCCGAACAATCAGCATCCACCAGGCACTCGAGACACGTTTCTGTGGACTCGTTGCACAATTCAATTGCACATGGGGGCACTCCTGTGACGCACGCACCGCTCTGGCACGTCTCGACACCTGTACAGAATAGCCCATCGTCGCAGTGGACATCGTCATCGGCGTGGTCGCAGGTGTCAGTGACCTCATTACAACTATCCGTAGTGCACACCAGACCATCGTCACAGGTCACCGGTATTCCGGCGACACAGCCGAGAACGGGATCGCAGGTCTCGACACCATCGCAAAATATTGAATTGTCACACGCAGTGCCATCAGGAACATGAGCGCACGCCTGCACCGACTCGACGCATGAATCGAGCGTGCAGGACACACCGTCATCACACATGACTGCGGGGCCCTGAGCACACACACCGGCGATACACTGCTCCAAGCCGTTGCAGTACACGCTATCGTCACACTCGCCATCCGTTGTGCAAGGCTGCGCGGCCGGAAAGACAACGACATCTGCAAACGCCACAGTTCCGACCTGCTCTGTCGTATGATTGCGTTCGAGATCCGCGATCTGATCCTCGTCGATACTCAGAAACAGCGACTCAGCACTGGCCCACTGTTGACCGTGAGTGTATGCCCATCCACCGTTGCCGCCATCGACGCCGGCCATCGTGGCCAACACGATCTTGGGAGACTCGGCAAACGACCCGACCAGAGCCGCCGCGTAGGGCGGGCTGTTGCCAACGCCCGCAATCACGTCAGCGGTAAGACCCGCCTCGAATTCGACTCCGGCAATGTTTCCGTGTCCGGCTTCGATGACGATGAATCCGACCGTTTCGGGTGCCCGTGTGGTATTCGAGTCTTCGCACACCGTCTTGCCGGTCAACAGCGTCGTGGCAGATGGCGGGTTGGATCGAGCATTCCCCTGGCACCAGAATACCGACCATGCCGGATCGTTTTCCGACATCACCTGGCCGAGCACGACCGGGCTGGTGTACACGTGGTCGTAGGCCTGAGGCATACCGACCCAATCATTGTTTTCAGCAGTGACCGTAGACAGATAGGTATGTGCTTCGATGAGCACCCCATCCACGGTCCAGGCGCCTTCTTCAACGACCCAATAATGCACACGGTCGACGGCCACCGCGCCGGCGGAGGGGTTCTGCAGACGAACGTCGAAGCTGGTCGCAGTCACCTGACCGACGCGCGCGACCACTGGGACCGTATTGTTCGCATAATTGACCGTACAGACGACGACGGGACTGACATAGGCCTGCGCTAGAATGATCGTCGCAGGTGCTCCACCCACGTCCACCCAGCCGCTCTCCATTCGGGGAACCGCCTGACCATCAGCGACGCGTGGAGCCGCGGCCAGACACGCCAGCACACACCACACGCATCCAGTGGCTGCGCGACGGCAAAACTCGAGTGTATTCAAAGTCTCTCTCCCGGCATGTGCCAGAACGGCACCGTGCGACCTGCGCACCGCGCCGAATCAGCCTCGTGAGACACGAAGATGACGTGCAACACGCGTTGAATTGCTCCCCCGAATCAGCATTGTCGTGACAATGCAGAGATCTGCTCATGCAGATCAATAGGATACCGCATGCGACACGGATCACAAACGCTCACAAGTGGAAAAGGCCACAGACCGGGGCTGGACACGATCCGAAATTGCAAGCGTAATCCAAATTACGTATCGCGTGCGGATCGCGTGGTGTAACCCGGCACGGTCATTGCGTCTGGATCAAAATATGTGGTTGGATCGCCTGCGCACAGAGTGAGTAGAACAAACACGGACCGGAAGTGCATGCGGACTTCAGTTGCTTCGACAATGCAGATGATTAACTTGTAGTGGGTGGCGAACCGGCGTGGGTCTCGTCGCTACCGAGCTTGACATTGGTGGGGAAGTGAGCACGAAAAGTAGTACCTTCGCCCGGGCGTGAACTGACGGTCAAGCGACCGTTGTGTTCGTCGATGATCTTGCGTGCAGCAGCAAGCCCCAGGCCAGTGCCGCCCTGCCCCTTGGTCGACTCGAAGACATCGAAAATCCCGGCCAACTTGTCCTGCGGGATACCCGCACCGTTGTCCTCGATCGTCAAGATGACTTCTTCGGCCTCTTCTTCGTAGTGGCTGCGGACGATCACGCGGCCGGAATCCTCCGCGCAGGCATCGATGGCATTGTTCACCAGGTTGAGCGCCACCTGATGGACCCCGTTCGTGTCGACCGGCACGGGTGGAATATCCTCGAGATCGGTCAGCAGCATGACGTTCTTCATATCGGCATGACGCTGCGCCAGATCGACGGCCTCCTGAACGATGGCATTGAACTGCGCCAGTTCGATGTCCGGTTCGCGGTCCTTGCTGAAAGTCAACATGTTGGTAGTCAAGGTAAAGATCTTCTCCAGGCCGCGATCCAGTATGGACCATCCCTGCTGGATGGTATCGAGCGCCTCTCTCTTCAATCCAAGTTCAACAACATCTGCACCGCTGCGCATGCCTTGCAGGATGTTCTTGATGTAATGCGAAAGGAAGGCGACGGTCTCGCCCGCCGCGGCAAGGCGTTCGTTCTGCAGGCGGGCCTGGACGAGCTTGGCATTCTCGATCGCCATTCCGGTCATGTGCCCGATGGCAGTTGCCAGACGTAACTGTTCAATGGAGTAGGTGTGGCTGGCCATCGCTGAATCGATCTGGATGATTCCGTGTATCCGCCGGTGCACCATGATCGGGACACAAATGACCGAAGACAGCCCGTAGCGGTGAATGCTGTCATCGCCTTTGTCCATGGTCAGTTCGCTCTCGAATCGCTGGTCCGCCATTGCGTTGCTGCACAACACTCCCTCGCAACGCCGCATGACGTGGTTGATGATCGTACGCGACACGGGGATCTCGTCCTCATTTCCCTGCACGCGCGAACGAATCGCTTTGGGTGTCAGTGTGGCACCGTCATCGTCGATGACCATGATCACGCCGCGATCCACCTGCATGTGTTCGAACAGTAGGTCAATGACACGTTTGAGCAGTTCGTCCGGCGCACTGACCGCACCGATTGCCTCGGTCAACTGATACATGATTCGCCAGGCACGCACGGCCTCGGCAGTCTCGGGCGCGGCCAGGATGAGACTGTCCTCGTTACTGGGAATCGATTCGATCACGGACGAGTCGACGAAATTGCCATGGTCATCGAGCTCAACGGCCTCCCGAATGAACGGCCGGCCGCCATCGGACATCTGGTCTCCGCCAAAAACCATCAGCGTCGTGCCAAGGCGAATCTGATCACCATGCTTCATCATCGTCGGGTGCTCCATGCGCAACCCATTGATGTATGTTCCGTTGGCACTCTTGAGATCGAGGAGCATCCAGTGGCCGTTCTCGGGAACGAGGGCAGCATGGCGGCGGGAAATCGAGCTGTCGCTCAGGGGAATATCGTCGGATGCGCGTCCCAGCAGTGCCCGGGTGCTACCGGTCGAGAAGGTCTTGCCCTTATCCGGGCCTTGTAGGACATGCAGCGTCGGCACTGTGTTATTCTCACGCGATATGGAACCGATTTCCGGGTCGTCCAGTACCTCATTGAGATATTCTGCACGGCGGAAGTGTACGACAGACCTCGCAAATAAGACCGGTGCGAGAATCTGTACGATGCGGTACTTGATCTGAAAAAGAGGCCACCGTGAGGTTTGATGTGGTTGTCCCTCGACGGTCGAAGCACCCTTCAACAGCTAATTGTAGAAGTGCCTTACGCCGACTGTCAACGTGCTTCCACCGACCTCACGCCTTCTTGGTGGGGAGCCCCATTTTCTGCATGATAAGCTGTAAGTCCGCCCAGGCCTTACTCTTCTCGCCCGGGGCGCGCAGCAGGTACGCCGGATGATAGGTCGGCATGAGCGGCACTGCCGTCCCGTCTCCAGCGGTACCCGAAATATAGAAATCGTGGAACCGTCCGCGCAGCCGCCCGATACTCTCGGAAGTCGCGAGAAGCGTTTGTGAAGCCGGGGCACCCAGCGTACAAATGACCTGCGGCTGCAGGATCTGGAGCTGGCGGAATAGATAGGGTGAACAGGCCACGATCTCGGCCTGCGTCGGGTTGCGGTTGTTGGGAGGCCTGCACTTCAGCACGTTGCAGATGAACACGTCCTCGCGCGAGAGTCCCATGGCATCGATCATCTTGGTCAAGAGCTGACCGGCGCGTCCCACGAACGCCAGGCCGCTTTGATCCTCATCGTAGCCTGGCGCCTCCCCAACGAACACCAGCCGGGCGTCGGCGGCGCCCTGCCCGAAGACAGTGTGGGTCCGTGTTTCACAGAGCTGGCACTTCCGGCATGACTTGACCTCCGACGCATCGATCACTTCGAGGGTGGCCTTCCGTTCGACAACAGTGCTGGAATCGACGGATGCAGCCGAAGATGTCGACGATTTAGCCGTACCGAGCTTCTTCGAGGTCGAACGGGCCATTGAAATCTCCTCGACACCGATCAATTGATCGAATTCGAGCTGCTTGCGAACCACCAGGCGATTGGATTCCTGTTCGGAACTGGACATGCGGGAAGTATCGATGCCTGACGGACCAAATGCAACGCCATGTCGGGTCGCACGGAGGCCAGCGCACGCTATAACACCAAGGAACCCAAGTACTATTTCACACAGCGGCGGCCTCCAGGCTATCCACCAGATCATCGAAATAGCTTTCACGGGCGACGTCGAATTCGAGGGTATGCTCGCCGGCGGGATAGTTGATGATGCGGGTCCACGGCCAGTCCATGCCCCGAAAGTACTGCGCCGTTCTGACCGAATCGATGATCTGATCCCGGCCGGCCACGAACAGTGCCACCGGCACCGGCGGCATGCCTCCGAAACCGCGCAGACGGTGGTCCAGTCGGCGGCTGGCCAGAAGGAATGATGCCGAAACCTGATGCAGTCGTAACGTGTCGCGTTCGAGAAACGCCTGCCATTCGGCCTGCGACGTGAACAGGGTCGGGTCGTTGAGCGGAATGTCGTAGAGCGTTCGTCCACCCGTGACACATGACAGACCGATGCGGACTTTCATGCGGCGGCTCACGTCCACCAGCGGAAAGAGCCCCGGGCAGGCAAGTTGCAGGCTGGCTATTGGCGCCGGCGCATGCATGTACAGCGCACACGCCAACTTGCCACCCCAGCTGACGCCCAGAAGGTGGTAACCGGCGGTCGAGGCGTACTCCATCAGGCGGCGTCCACAGCACAGGCCATCGGCAACTAACTGCTGCCCCGAGGCCGCGTGCCCGCGCGCACCATCGTTGCGCCCGCTGCCGCGGCGATCGGGCTGCAGCACTGCAAAGCCGGCAGCCTGGAGACGACGGGCAGAGTCCTCGTACCACCCGCAATGGGACTGGATACCGTGCAGATACAGAACGGCACCACGTGGCCGCTCCACGGGCCACCAGCGGGCATATGCCCGGTAGCCGTCATCGAGCTGGATGTGGGTTTCGTCGTAAGATGGCAAGTTCCAACTCCGCCAGGCCTCCGATTCGCGCTTTGGTTATCATGGGAGCAGCATGTACGTCAACTTCATGATCGTCACCGCCTGCCTGGCAGGCCTCAATGGTCCATTGGCCGGCCGGGGACTCGACCTGCGGCCAACCTTCGTTGCTGGTCAGGTCATCCGCTATCACAGCGGGTCAACGATCGAACATCGTAGCGCAGGGATGTCCAGCCCGGACGTGCCGTCCGCGCCCGTCACTCTGCAAACCGAAGCGCTCATGACGCTGGACATTGTCCGGGCAGACGCGATCGAAGGAACCACGCTCGTCTGGACGCTCGAGCGGTTTGCGATCCGGTCCACCGCGCCCATTCCAGGCCTTACAGATCGCATTGATTACGATTCCGGCGCAGCAGGGGCGTCGGCATCGCCACTCTCCACCTTGTTCGAACCGCTGCTCGACCATCCCATGACCCTCCGAATCGATGGGCACGGGCGTGTGCTGGAGGTCACGGGCCGCCCGCAATTCGAATCGGCCTCGGCCTTGCGACCGATGGCCGAGGGCTTCTTTTCCGAACAGATGTTTCAGCAATTACCGTTCTTCGTCACCGCGCATGCACCACAGCCTGCCCGGCGACGCAGTTCATGGGACGACCGGGCGACCGTCCCGCTGGGCATGGGCCTTGGCGATATCGAACTGCACAACCGCTACCGGATCGAAGAAATCAGCACACGCAAGAAGACTGCGGATATCAGCTTGAGAGGAACGATGCGGGCACCCGCGGCGGCTTCAGCGTTGCAATTGGACGACGCGGACTTCGCTGGTGAAATCGTCTGGGACACGGCGCACGGCCACCTGTTGTCGGCGACCTCGCGGATGACGATTCGTGCCACCATTCAAAACCTGATAGGACCCCTGAACATCAGCCAGCGAATCGACTCATGGGTCGAACGCGTGCCCACCCCGGAACAACCAGGCACACATGACTGACACTCATGAGTCCGTGGGTACCATGTCGGGAAGCGGCGGAGGTTCATCGAAGGTCCGCTCGGGGGCCGGCGGGGGCGCCGTCGGTGGACGACGTCCAATGACCAGCAGGATCACCAGCAACACCACGGCACCCGCCAGCAACCCCATCCACAACGGCTTGCCATAGCGCAAGCACAGCACATCTCCGCAGGCGACTCCGACCGCCGCGGCGGTCAACGCATACCACAACTGAGTCCAGACATGCCGTTCGAGACTGCAACCACTGGCAATCGAAGAAAGCACTGTCGTATCCGATATCGGTGAGCAGTGATCTCCGAAGACCGATCCCGCAAGAACGCTGCCGACCGCGGCGTAAAAGAATCGCAACGCCTGATCGGGATCATCGATATCGGCGACGAGGCGCGCCGCCACCACCACGACCACCGGACACAGAATCCCCATCGTGCCCCAGCTCGTACCGATAGCGAATGAAACGACGGCCGAGGCCAGGAACACGGTGACCGGTAGCCAGGCCGCATCGAACTCGATGGTCTCGAGGAAGTTCTCGGCCACGATGGCCAGACCCAGATGTTTCATGAGGTCCGATAATGCCCAGGCCAGAACCAGAATGATGAGGGCGGGAAACATGCGGCCCATGCCTTCGACAACCGCTTCCATGGCCCGTCCCATCTGTAGAGCCTTGGCAGCGATGCTGACGACAAAAGCGATCACCGTGGAAATGAGCGCACCATATAAGATGGAGTTGTACGTGTCGGCTCCGTTCAGAACCATTCCGAGCTTCTGACGGACATCCGTCGCCCCGTCATAGGCTGCCTGATCGAGATTCGCCCAACCGCCCCAGATCAACAGCCCCAGAGAGACCACAACGAGCAAACCCAGCGGCAGTATGGCATACCACGGCTTGCCTGAATGCGGCTCGGCAGGATCGCCGGCCAACTCGGTGGCCGGCGCCAACGCGGCGTCCCGCTCGGCCCGGCGCATGGGACCGAAATCCCGTCCAGTCAAAGCCACGAGCAACACCATCATCAAGGCGAAGATCGCATAAAACCTGTAGGGAATACTATAGAAGAAGGCTTCGTAGGCCTGAACGTTGGAAATGGCCTGCGGAGCACGGTCGGCAATCAGATCGAGGCCGCTCTGAATGAACCCGATCTCCGCACCCACCCACGTTCCGACGAGCGCGATCGATGACACGGGCGCTGCGGTGGAATCGACGATGTAAGCCAGTTTCTCGCGTGAGATACGCAGCCGCTCACAGATGGGCAGCATCGTGGGACCGACGATCATCGTATTGGCATAGTCGTCGAAGAATACGACGAGCCCGGCCAACCACCCGACACTCTGTCCGCGCCGCCGCGACGACGCCATCGAGGACACCCGGTCGACCATCGCCCGGGTGCCGCCACTGGCGCCCATGAGCCCGACAAGGGCGCCGATCAATAACGTAAATAGAATGGTCTTGATCCGACCCCCGTCCTGGAACGTCCCGATGATGAACTGTTCGACGGCGATCCGTGACCCCAGGATGATCCCCGGGCTGCCCTGCACATCCTCGAGCGGCTGGAACGCCGACACCCCCTGTAGCATGTAGCTGCCTACGAGAACCGCGATGAGCAACGAAGGAATGACTTGACGCGTTGCGACCGCCAGCAGAATGGCCACTGCCGGGGGCGCCAATGTCCAATAGTTGTACTTTTGGGCTGCCCCGACCGCTGAAGCCGCCTGGCTGTCAGGAGGGGCCGGAGAATCGCCGACGACCTCGCGAACCACGTCGGTCGCCGCAGGGTCCTCGGATTCTGCGCCTGCTTCAACGTCAGCCGTCGAAACGGCATCCTCGACCTGTGCCGGCGGGTCCTGGGCCGTGGTCATATCGACCCATTGCCAGCAGGCCAGCACGACAGCAGCAACGATCGGGATGATGCGAAGGCGTTTCAGTGTTCTGTCCTCGAGCGAATCCAGAAATGATCAATCCGTGTACTTCGCGACGCCTGGAATGCTATTCCAGGCCTTTTTCTTAGTGCCTAGTCCGTACCGCGTCAATTACGGTGCCGGTGGGCCGAACCATTCGCCCTGCCTCACTGCAATCGACCGGTCCCATGCGGACTCCATCCGAATCTCCGGCTATGATGCCGGAATGGACTGGCTGACAAACTGGAAACTGCGTCATCAAAACCCGATCAGCTTCGCGTTGCACATGGTCGGGATCCCCCTGACGATCGCCGCCGTTGTCCTGGCCATCGTCCAACTGGTCGATGCCCGCTGGGATCTATGGTGGCGGCCGACCGTCCTGCTCGTGGCCGGATACGCACTTCAATGGGTGGGGCACTGTATCGAAGGCAATACGATGGGCGAGGTCATCTTGATCAATCGCTGGCTGGGTCGGCCATACACGGCCATCGCACCCCGTTATCAGTCGCCTGAGGGCGATCCTGCAGAACATTCGAAACAACATTGAAACCACATCAACCGTCGTGCGTTTAGAGAGTGTACGCTTCGCAGAATAATCGTCCGGATTGTTCGAAATCCTGGCGGGTCACGATGACCACATGCGTCATGGTGATGTGCAGATCGAGCCACGATCGAGAAACCCGGCTCACCACAGAGTGCCTGAAAAAAAGTCCTATCCGCGTGGGTTGAGAGCCCGCAAATACGTTTATCCGATAGAACAGTTCGGACACGCAGCTCAATGACGACCTATCGCGAAACACAGTACTTCAATCCAGTCTTCTACGTGGTCGTTGGTGCGATCGCATTGAGCGCCTCTGCATTGCCGTTGGCTTCCGGACAGACGATCACTGCACTGTGCATTGTGCTTTCGTGCCTGTTCGCCATGCTCCTGCTTGGACGCATGGTCATCCAATTAGACGAGAACGTTCTAACGATCCGCTTCGGTTGGGTGGGTGTCATCCGCCGAAGCCTGGACGTTTCCCGAGTCGACTCCGCTCGTGTCTGCATGTTCAATCCCATCCGAACGTACTTTGGTTGGGGCTGGCGTATCGGCCTGGATGGCTCGGTGTGCTACAGCATGCGTGGACGCCGGGGCGTCGAGATCATCCTGGATGGACGCCGCCACGTGGTCGGCAGTCAGAATCCCCGGGAGCTCAGCGCCGCCATCCGCGGCGAAGTACCCGAGCCGCTCGTCGACGAGCGGCCCGCCGTCACGCCAATGCCATACCCACCCCGTCCTCGGGCGGGCTGGGCCTGGTCCTTGATGGTCCCGCGAGACTGGACCGGGCATCGCGAGCTGGTGTGAACCGACAACTACCCACCTGAGGCGCCCCCGAACCTTCGATGCGACCAGTGGGGGCGCCTCACTCTCCTTTCTCTTCGCAAACCGGCCCGCGCTGGCTGCCCCCCGCGCCCGCCACTATAATCACTCGCAAAGCTCCCCCGCGACCACACCGCGCCATGAGCGTCGAAATATCCAATGCGCTATAGTCGATGGGAGATGGTCCAGCCCCGAAAGCCCCGGCGGCAGGCCCCAGCGCGTCATGCTTAGAAAGGAATAGCGACACCCGCTATGAATCAAACCAACACTCAGTCGCGTGGTCCCTTCACTGCTCTTCTGGATCTATTCAGCAGCATCTGGCTCGGTGTCTTCTTGATGGTCGCGATCTTCCTGTACGCGTCGATCGGCAGCGCCGTGCAGCCATTCAATCCCTGGAATCTGCCTTCGCCACGCGAGCTGTTCGAGAAGTCAGAGATGGAGTGGTTCTGCTGGTGGCCGTTCAACCTCATGATCGCCCTGTTCAGCCTCAACCTCATCGTGGTCACTCTCCGACGCATCCCACTGAAGGTCACGACTCTGGGCGTGTGGATGATCCACACCGGCATCATCATCCTGGCTGCCGGAAGCGTGTATTACTTCGCACGCAAGATCGAAGGCGACGCCCCCGTGTATCGACGCAGGGTGACCATCGCGATCCCCGGCCAGGACCCGGCCAAGCTGATCGTCCGACCGGGGAACCAGGTCGATGTACCGGCTGGAGACGGCGTGTATCGCTTCGCTGTTGGGGACATTCGGCCGGACTGGCCGGTGCCCGGCTCTGCCGAAGAACGGGCCTATCGCGTAGCCCTCCATGTGGAGACGCCGCAGCGGAATTTCACGCGCACACTGGTGGCCGGCCATCCCGAATTGACCGCAGATACATCGAACCCCACCCAATCGATCCAGATCCGAGTCCCCGGCGCCCCCAAGAGCACGGTCATGAACGTCGCTTTGCACAAGCGCGCGGTGGCCATCGGCGATACCGGCCGCTACGAGTTTCACATCAACGAAATCAACCCGTCCTGGCCACTGATGACCGGCGAGGACCGCGGCAAGGTGACCACGAGCATCATGGTCAGTGTCCAGACCCCCAAAGAGATGTTTACGCGACAGCTGCTCCTGGGCTACCCGCAGTACACCGAAGACATCATCCCGGGCTCAGGACGCGCAGTGAAAATCATCGGACGTAAACTCATCGACGAGAAACTGCAGCTCTCACTGCATGAGAACACCCCAACTGCCGACACCGGCACGAGTCCGATTGCTACGACACTGGAGTACGAACCACAGACCCATGCTTTCCAGGTCGAGACCGCGGCGCTGTACCTCCGCAAGAATGGCGCTCCCGATTGGCACATGCGTACGATCGACGACCTGCCGCACTTTCGCGATTACATCGTGTCGAACGACCACGTGTGGTCCGCCGGCGCGAAGGTCAACGAGCGCCAACTGGACCTGCCACTCAGCAGCACGGATGCCGGTGATCCGCTCGATGACTACACCGTCGTGGTCGACGGCTACCTGCGCTACGCCCACCTGCTGCATGGGTGGGTGGACGGCGGTGACCAGCTCTACCCGGTTGCCGGCGTTCGCCTCGATAATAACGGCTCGGTCCAGGACTACGAACTGGCGGCGTTGGATGAGCGCAAGCGTGTCAGCGAAGACGGGCGTATGATCCTGCTGTGGACCGAGTCATCTGAGACGCGGCAGGAGATCGATGATGCCTCGTGGGGTTCTGTGGAATTCAAGGTCCCCCAAAGCAATGTGTCGTTCACCGCTCCAGCGCGCATCGCGGAGACATTCGCAGAGATTGAGGGAACGGACTGGGCCTACCGGATCATTCGGCGCCACGACAGAGCCGGAAACAGCATGCTGTCGGTCGTGATCGTTGAAGTGCGCACCCCCGAAGGCACCATCACGCGGTGGGCGGCGAACGACCCGAGCAAGTCGAAAGATGTCTCAGGCATCTCTGCGGAAGGCCGCCATCAGTTCAAGGCGCCCGACCCACGTTTCGATATCCTCTACACCCCCTCGCCGCTCCCGCCAATCACGCTGGTCATGGGGCCGGACATCGATCCATACGTCGTCAACATCGCAGGTGTCGGCAATCCAGTCAGCACGCCGATCAAGATCAACGAACGCATTCCACTTGGCACGAGCGCCGGGCTCACACTCTCACATGTGTACATGAACGCCTTCCCGCAACTCAGGCCCGGGGTCGTTCCGATGCACAAGCGGCGCCGCGAAGCAGGCAAGAATTTCTCGTGGGTCCACGTCGTCGTCTCCAAGGGCGACTGGCAGCACACACTGTGGGTGCCGTTCAACAACTATGCTTTGCCCAATGAACAGTACGCGGTCCCGGAAAAGATCAGTTACGACCCGCGATTCATCAAACTGCCGGATGGCACCGAGCTCGAGTTGATGTTCTCCCGCAAGCGCATCCCGTTGCCCACTGCTGTTGCACTCGATGACTTTCAACTGGTCACGCATCAGGGCGGGCTCATTGGCCAGAACAGCAACGTACGGGATTACATCAGTATGTTGCGGTTCAAGGAAAGCGATGGGCGGTGGTCGGACCTGACACGCATGAGCCTGAACGCTCCTGCGAGCCGTGACGGCTACTGGTACTTCCAGTCAATCTGGGATGCCCCGACTGCGAGTACGGCCGGCATGAATTTCACCGGCTGTGGCGTCGGAACACGCGATGGCGTGTATGTCCAGCTCCTCGGCACGTGTATAGCCATCATCGGTATGATCTACGCGTTCTACGTCAAGCCGATCATATTGCGGCGGCGCAGGCTTGCAGTCTATGCCGGCCTCGAAGCGGGCGAGAGCGGCGCACAGCAGGCTGCACAATCACTTGAAGACCGCATGGGCGCTCCGGTAGGCATCGGAGCAAACGGCGATCAGGAGCATTCGTCATGATCTGGCTGAGCATACTCGGCGGCACAATCGCATTCATCGCCATCCTGCTGGCGCTCCCCAGGAAGGTGCGCAAGCCGGCCTTCGACATCACCGTCGTTCTGTTCGTCGCCGGGCTGATCGTCTCCAAGGGCATGAACCGCGGCGCCGACAAGCAAGTCCTGTCCGCATTCGCGGAGCGCGTTGACCTGCAACCGCTCGAGAATATCGCGGTCCAGCAACAGGGGCGCCTCATGTCGCTCGACTCGCACTGTCGGTCGACGACCCGCTTCATCAGCGGACCGCGCAGGATCAACGGGCAAACGGCAACGTTCAGTTATTTCGATCTCATGTTGCGCCCGATGGCCTACGCTGACGCAGACATGATTTACGTCAAGAACAAGTCGGTGCGTCAACGCATTGCCCAGGCCCTGGTCAGTGACCCTGCCATCGACCGCACGCGCATCGAGCGCTTCATGGACAAGGGACTTATCTCGCCACTGACCATCCAACGACCCGAAGCGATGAGCGAGCTGACCAAAATGCTCGACGATGTCATTCGCACCGCCAAGGACGTCAACGCCATCGATGGCGCCATGCGCACATCGAACCCGCGCAATCTCGCCGCAATGCTCCGGATCGTGCCCCCAGCGGGAGACGACACCATGGGCACATGGTTCTCGACCGAGGAGTTGTGGTCCGGTTCGGGAGCCCCGGCTGATTCGACGCACGCCGGACTGCCTGTCGGGCCACGCATGGTCAACGGCCTCGATCCACAGCTGCAGCAAAGCCTCTTCGACACGTGGTCACAACTCAGCCTTGCCTGGCGCGAACACAGCGAAGCAAGCGCGGGCCGGGCCTCGGAGGCCATTGCCAAACTCGCCGGCCTGCTTCCGCAATTGAACCCGAAGCTGTACCCCGATCCCGACAAATTGGACTGGGAAAGCTGGTACTACCGCTATCATGCTCTGGTCTGGACGTGGATGGTCTACCTGCTGGCCATCGTGCCACTGCTCATGGCCGTCATTTACCACTGGTCCGGAGCACGCACCGCGGGCATCTTGATCTTCGCCATTGCCTTCGGTCTGCACACGTTTTCGATCGGCCTGCGGTGGTACCTGGCCGAGCGTATTCCCAACGCCAACATGTATGAAGCCATCATGGCAGCCACGTGGTTCGGCGGCCTCTTCGCTCTCATGCTCGAGGTTGTTCTGCGCAAGACGCCGATGCGTAACCTCTTTGCCCTCGGAGCGGCTGTGTGTTCGATGGTCGCCATGATGTGCAGCCACTTCCTGCCGGTCACACTCGATCGCACGATCTCGCACATGATGCCGGTGCTCAATGATCTGTGGCTGTACATTCACACCAACGTCATCATCTTCTCGTATTGCCTCATTGGAATGGCGGCCGTCACTGCCGTACTCTATCTTCGCAACCGCCTCGGCGGCTCGGGACAGGAATACGCCAAGGTCGGCGGCGCGGGGGAACTGATCCTGGCAGGAGCCCAGAACCCGTTCGTCAAGAAACAGAAAGCCACGGCCGGCATGGTTCTGGACGGTGCGACCATGGTCCTGATGGAACTGTCGTTCGTGCTGCTGTGGGCAGGCCTGGTCATGGGTGCCATCTGGGCCGACCATTCGTGGGGACGGCCCTGGGGCTGGGATCCGAAAGAAGTCTTCGCCCTCAATACGTTCATCATCTTCCTGATCCTCGTGCACGTGCGGCTCAAGGTGAAGGACAAAGGCCTGTGGACCGCCATCCTTGCGTGCGTCGGGTGTGCGGTCATGATCTTCAACTGGGTCGTCATCAATTTCTACGTCTCCGGGCTGCACGCCTACGCGTGATCGAGCCGGGCCGAGGCCCGTCCCCATTTCGCCCTCCCCCATGCAGCAGGGGGGCCGTGCGCCGTCGGTTGAATCCAACCAACCGACTTATAAGCGCCCCCGGGGGCCGGGCGGCCTACATTCCACGGACGCCCCCACCGGACTCTGCCACAGCACCGCGCCATTGTGGCAGTCGTCCAGGTGCGATTTCGGCCCTCACGGTCCACTGGCGTCAGTTCGTGGACGGCACGCCGCTTGCTTGATTCCCGGCATGCGTCCACGCCGACATGGCGGGCGCTCGCAAGAAGATAGGAGTTCACGATGCTGATGTTCGACTTTGATTATCTGATCGTTCTGATTCCCGGCATGATCATTGCGGGCGTGGCCCAGATGATGCTGAAGTCTGCCTATGCCAAGTACAGCAAAGTGACGACACGCCGGGGGATGACTGGTGCAGAAGCGGCCCATCGCATCCTGCGCGCCGGAGGGCTCGCTCACGTCGGCGTGGAACAGGCCCGTGGATTCCTCAGCGACCATTATGATCCGCGGCACAAGGTCCTGCGTCTGAGCCCGGAGGTGTATCACGGCAACTCGGTCGCATCCGTTGGCGTCGCGGCCCATGAAGCGGGCCACGCTTTTCAGGATCGCGACCGCTACGCGCCGCTGGTCATGCGTAACGCCATCGTTCCCCTGGCCAGCTTCGGCAGCAATTTCTCATTCATCATGCTCATCGCAGGCATGCTGCTCAACATCACTGGATTGATGTACGCTGCCTGCCTGCTCTTTGGCGGAGTCGTTCTGTTCCAGGTCATCAACTTGCCGGTCGAATTCAACGCCAGCAGCCGGGCCCGTCAACTGCTCGTAGCCAACGGCGTGGTCTCCGAGTCCGAAGAACCCGCCGTCGGCAAGATGCTCAACGCCGCCGCCCTGACCTACGTTGCCGGAACGATCACGGCTTTGCTGCAACTTGTGTATTTCCTGATGAAGGCCGGCTTGCTGGGCGGCCGCGACGACTAGGTCAAATCGCTTCCCCGCATTCGGGACACCGTGGCTCGGTGATCCCACGCAGAATGTGGCGGCATTGTCGACAGCGGGTCTGCGTATCGCCCGTGAAGGCCATGACGTCGTCGACGTCCGTGTGCATGTGGACGAGACCGCACTGCAGGCACACACTGGCCTCGATGGGCGGCCCCAGGCCGAAGACTCGTTTCCACCACCCGGCAGCCCGGGGCGTGAAGACGGCCGGCGACGTGAACTTGGCGTAGACGCTGCCTCGCTCGAAGCGCTCTCCGCCGCACCCTGTGCACTTGAACTCGACCATGGGACCATTATCGCAATCGGTCCAGCGAAGACCAGACATCAAAGCCCGATGTCCTGTGCCGACCGCCCCACCCTCGACTTGGGTCCGGGGCGCTGCCTGGTCGACCGCTTCATCATGCCGAGTGCTATAATGCCCGCTCAATGAAGGTGTTGGCCCTTGAACCTTACTTTGGCGGAAGCCATGCCGCATTCCTGACCGGCTGGGCACAGGTCAGCGCCCATACCTGGACCGTTCTGCAGTTACCGCCCTACACCTGGAAGTGGCGTATGCGCCATGCGGCGATTACCTTTGCCGAGGACCTCAACAAACGGATCAAGTCTGGTGCGTCATGGGACTCCGTGCTGTGCTCCGACATGCTCAACCTGGCTGAATTCAAAGGCCTGGTGGATTCGGCGATCGCTACACTGCCGAGTGTGTGCTACTTCCATGAGAACCAATTGACCTACCCCACGCGCCACGCCGGCGAACGCGACCACCACTTCGCGTTCACCAATATGGTGTCAGGGCTAGCCGCCGACGCCGTGTGGTTCAACAGTCACTACCATCGCGACGTGTTCCTCGACGCACTCGCCGCTTTTCTACAACGCATGCCGGACCACCAGCCCGTTCACGCGGTTGATACCATCCGAAACAAGTCATCCGTGTGGCCCCAGGGGCTCGAGCCGTTTCCCGCACGGGGACCGCGCCCCCCCGGCCCCCTGCGGATCCTATGGGCGGCCCGATGGGAACACGACAAGAACCCCGAATTGTTCTTCGAAGCGCTCGACGCGCTGATCGATCGCAATGTCGATTTTCGTATCAGCGTCGTCGGCGAACAATTCGAGAACGTCCCGGCGGTCTTCGAGCGGGCCCGCGCGCGGCTGGTTGGGCGCATCGATCACTGGGGCTATCTGGCCGCGCGCGCGGACTATCGTGCGGCGCTGGTCGCCGCCGATGTCGCGGTGTCCACGGCCGATCACGAATTCTTCGGCATCTCGATGGCCGAGGCACTGGCCGCCGGCGCCTACCCACTGTTGCCCAATCGCCTGGCTTACCCGGAACTGGTCGCCGATTTCGAAGATCCGCAGGACTGTTTGTACGACGGCTCAGCCGCAGCCCTGAGCGCCAAACTGACGCAATTGGCCCAGCGGGTCGGCACACACGGCGTGTGGCCCGGTGCTGCGGATCGCGGCCGGGAGGCCATGGCCCGGTACGGCTGGACCCGACTGGGCCCTCGGCTCGATGCAGCCCTGAGTGCGGTACGCACCACGTCGTAACCCTCCCGACAGCGGACCGCGTCGCGATTGACGGGACGTGGTATACTCACCATCGATGTCCACCGAAGCAATCAACCCCACACCGTTTTCAGACGCAAGCTCCGGAAGTCAGAGTGATTGGCGTCTGCGCATGTCCATCGTTCTCGACACGATGCGCGAAATGAGCAGCCACACCGATCCGGAAGATATGGTCAAGGCCTATTCCAAGCGTATGTCGGTGATCATTCCCGCCGACCGCCGACTCTCGCTCAGCCGTCGTGAACTCGGCATGCCGCAGTTCCGCATTACGCGCAGTTCCCTGTGGGGCGACGAAGTCAATCCGTGGCGTGACAAACACCGTCTGCCATTGATGGAAGGCGGCCTGCTCTCCGACTTGCTCTACAGCGACGAACCGCACATCATCGACAACCTCGAGGTCAAGACTTCGGATCCCGCATACGAACATCTGGCCGGGCAGCGGTCACTGATCGCCATCCCGTTGTATGATCGCGGCGCCGCCCTCAACATGGTCGTCCTGACCCGCGATCAACCTCACGCCTTCGCTGCGCACCAGTTTCCCGAAATGGTCTGGATGAGCAATCTCTTCGGCCGCGCCACGCACAACCTGGTGCTCGCCGATCAACTCAAGCATGCCTACGAAGAGGTCGATCGCGAACTGAATGCCGTTGCGAGCATCCAGCGTTTTCTGCTGCCGACGAAGCTTCCGGCGATCCCCGGCCTGCGCCTGGCAGCCCACTATCAAACCTCTGCTCGCGCCGGTGGCGATTACTACGACTTCATGAAACTACCCGACGGTCGCTGGGGCATCCTGATCGCTGACGTCAGCGGACACGGCACGCCCGCCGCTGTATTCATGGCCATCGCCCACACGATCGTCAACACGTTGAGCACGCCCGTGACCACGCCGGCGCAGCTCCTGACCTATATGAACCGGCACCTGGCCACACGCTACGCTTTCGGTGCGACATTCATCACTGCGTTCTTTGCGATCTACGATCCAACAACCCGTGAAGTCGTCTACTCCAGTGCCGGCCATCCTCCCCCCCGCATCAAACACTGCTCCCAGGCCCGCATCTCTGCTCTCGGCGGTGCCCAATCGTTGCCGCTCGGCATCCGTCCCGAAACCGAGTACGTCGAGCAATCGACCACGCTCACTCCCGGCGATCAGATCGTCTTCTACACCGATGGAATCAGTGAAGCCCAGTCCCCCGACGACAACCTGTTCGGATCCGAGAATCTCGATGCGGTACTCGAAGAGTGCCGCGAAGACGCGGATCAGTTGATTCAGGCGGTGCTGGCTGCAGTCGAGAAGTTTACGGCGGGCGCCCCGGCCGACGATGACCGTACCCTGCTGGTTGGCAAGATTGTATGACCCTTCCGCCTCCGCCCCCCCCCAAAGTTCAACAATAACTGAGGCCCGTCGAAGAACCCTCCGTCGAACGCTAATCGCGGAAGCGGAGGGGGAAGGCGGAGGCGGAGGGGCCATTTGATAGTGATGCCCCTGTTGAAGGGCCCAAAGGTGAATCCGACCGCCCCCAAAAGCCGTTGATGGCTTTGCTGGTTGGCAAGATTGTATGACCCCTCCGCTTCCGCCTCCGCATCCGCCCCCCAAAGTTCAACAATAACTGAGGCCCGTCGAAGAACCCTCCGTCGAACGCTAATCGCGGAAGCGGAGGGGGAAGGCGGAGGCGGAGGGGCCATTCCATAGTGATGCCCCTGTTGAAGGGCCCAAAGGTGAATCCGACCGCCCCCAAAAGCCGTTGATGGCTTAGGTCTATTCGCAATATTCCGAGATTCTCCTGCGCAACCATTGACACCTCTCGTCTTTGTTTGAGGAATGCCCATCGCAGAACATGAGAAGCTCGAAGTCTACTCGTTTGCGCTACAGTTCGTGGTAGTTGCGAATGATATCGCTCGAGCCCTACCGCCTGGGCGCCGCTATGTCGCCGATCAACTCGACCGCGCCGCATTGTCTATTGTCTTGAATACTGCCGAGGGCGCAGGTGAATTCAGAAAACGCGACAAGGCCCGCTTCTACGGCATGGCCGCCAGATCTGCTACCGAGTGCGCGGCGATACTGGATGTGTGCACGGCCTTGTCGCTAAGCAACTCAGAGCAGATTGCATCGGCCAAGCCCACGGTAGTTCGAATAGCTGCAATGTTGTCGAGCCTGGATCGGGGCTGTCGCCAGCAGGGCAGGTAGGCGCCGGAGGGACTTCAAGCGCGAAGGCGGCCGTTTCGGAGCAGGACTGGCTGCAATGGAGAAGGCGCCGCAGCCGACGACGATCACACCCTGCTCGTCGACAAGATTGTATGACTTCCCCTCCGCCTCCGCTTCCGCCTCCGCCCCCCAAAGTTCAACAATAACTGAGGCCCTTCGAAGAACCCTCTGTCGAACGCTAATCGCGGAAGCGGAGGGGGAAGGAGGAGGCGGAGGGGCCATTCTGTTGTGATTCTCCTGCGGCGAGGCCCATACCTGGACCCGATACAACGACTATGAAATGCACGCACATCGCACTGCAAGCCAATCGCCTGGCAGAAACCACGGCTTTCTACGAACACTTCTGCGGCATGCAGGTCGTCCACCGCAGAACACGCGATCATGGTACAGGTGAGGTGGTGTGGCTGGGCTGGGGCGAAGATCCGCCCACGTTCGTCATCGTTCTCATCGAGCAACCGTACACGACGAACACCCAGCCGCCGTGGCAACACATCGGCATGGCCGTCGACGCGCGCGCGGAAGTCGACACCATCCACCAACGTGCGCTCGACGCCGGGCTTACCGACGTGTGGCCTCCTGTCGACGCCGGCGATGTGGTCGGCTACTACTGCGGCGTCCGCGACCCGGAAGGAAACATGGTCGAGTTCTCCTACGGACAGCGCCTGGGCTGAGCCTGCTCGCGCTTCGCTGGCACTTCCCGTTGACCGTAGAATTTTGCACAATGGTGGCCCGCACCGGTTCCAGAGTTCGGTCCTGGCACCCTGGAGATGCGATGTCCCACGGCGACGACATCCCGCTGATGTACGACGAGTTGGCTGAGTGGTGGCCACTGCTGTCCGCGCCTGCGGACTATGAACAGGAGGCGACATGGTACCGTGACGCGCTGCGCGCGGTCACGAAAGGGCCGGTCTCCACCGTGCTGGAACTGGGCAGTGGCGGCGGCAACAACGCGTCGTTTCTGCGGCAGTGGTTCGACATGACACTGGTCGATTTATCCGCCGGCATGCTGGAGGTCAGCGCCGCGCTCAATCCGGACTGCACGCACGTTCAAGGAGACATGCGCAGTGTTCGATTGGACGTTGAGTTCGACGCGGTACTGGTGCACGATGCCATCATGTATATGGCTTCGCACGACGACCTGTCGGCCGCGATCGTCACGGCAGCGGCGCACTGTCGCCCGGATGGCGGAGCAGTGTTCGTACCCGACTTCGTACGCGAGACCTTCAAGCCGCAGACATCGTGCGGCGGCCACGATGCTCCAAACGGACGCGGATTGCGCTATTTGTCATGGTTGTGGGACCCGGATCCGAACGACACCTCAGTCGTTACGGACTACGCTTTCCTCGTGCGCGATACGTCGGACCGCACCCGTGTCCTGCGCGACCGCCACGTCCTCGGGCTGTTTCCGAGCCGGGTCTGGACGGAAACCCTGACCGCGGCCGGCTTCGAGGCGCAGGCACAGCCCTTTCAGCCCGACGTCGACCACGACACTTTCCTGTTCAGTGGCCGTCTGGGTGTAATGACCTGAATTCATGGCTCACACTTGGAGGAGATGCCACACCCATACCCTTCCCTGAGTCAGCGCCAAGACTCACACACACGGATGCGCCCGCGAAACCGCAAGGCGCGAGGGTTACGGCGGACCGGGGAAAAGCGGTCGGGGAAGCGCCGGCCACAAGCGCGATCAGCGGGCGGGGTCGGATCCCCGCACGCATAGAACAGCCCGGGCATGCCACCGCAAGCCGAGTCCGCTGTCCGGGCCGACGGAACACTCACGCCTGGAGGAGATGCCACACCCATACCCTTCCCTGAGTCAGCGCCAAGACTCACACACACGGATGCGCCCGCGAAACCGCAAGGCGCGAGGGTTACGGCGGACCGGGGAAAAGCGGTCGGGGAAGCGCCGGCCACAAGCGCGATCAGCGGGCGGGGTCGGATCCCCGCACGCACAGAACAGCCCGGACATGCCACCGCAAGCCGAGTCCGCTGTCCGGGCCGACGGAACACTCACGCCTGGAGGAGATGGCGCGCCCCTTACTCCACCAGCTGCCTGAAAACAGCTTCGTATCCCTCAGCCATCACCCGCGCACTGAACTTCTCCTCAACCCGCCGCCGACAGTCAAGCGCCCGAATCTCACTCAAGCGCCCGACAGCCGCCACCGCCTCGTCGACATCGTCGAACAAGAACCCGGTCTCGCCTTCCACGACGATCTCTTCGAATGCTCCCTTGCGCGCCCCGATCATGGGGGTGCCACACGCCATGGACTCCACGGCAACGAGTCCGAAGGGTTCATCCCAGTGGATCGGACACACCAGCGCCCGCGCCTTCTGGTAGTACGGCACGAGGTCCTTCTGCTCGAGCAGACCGAGATAGATGACATTCCGGTCATCGAGGTAGGGCTTGATGCGATTATCGAAGTAGTCCTGGTACACGGGTTCGATCATTGCGGCCATCTTGAGTGGCAACCCGCTGCGCCGAGCGATCTCGATGGCCTCACCGGCACCCTTTTCCGGGGCCAGGCGGCCGCTGAACAACAGGAAGTCCTCTTTGGAATCGGAGAATGGGAAGTGCTCGAGACGGATGCCGTTGTGCACGGTGGCCACATAGTTGAGGTCCGGTTTGAACCGCCGTTCTGCATCCGAGATCGATACGAACGGTTGATCCTTGTAGCGTTCGAACACCGGATGCATCGCCCGCACCCAGGCTGAACCATGGAGCGTGCTGACCAGCGGGCACGGGATCAGGCGGCTGAACACCAGCGCATGTATATGAAGGTGCGAATGGACCACATCGAACGCCCCGGCGCAGGCCTGTTCCATGCACTGGGCGATGTGCTGTTGCTCCAGGGCCCGAAAGTCCGGCGGCCCGACCAGCAGCCCGCTCTCCGGATCGAAGACCTGCCTCCGCCCCGTCTCCCCGGCCGGCCACAAACAAAACGCATGCGGCACGGTCTCGACCACGGTCGCCGGGCTCGTCGACCCGGCGGCCGCAAACACGGTGACCTCATGCCCCAACTCGACCAGTTCCGCCGCGAGGTTGCTGCACACCAACTCCCACGGCCCGTAGCCCGTAGGCGGAAGCGGCCAACTCACCGGCGCGAGTATCGCGATTCGCAGCTTGTTCATGGAAGCGGATTATAAGGCTTACACTCCCCTCCGCCTCCGCCACCCGCCTCCGCTTCCCCCAACACCACCCCACCCCCGACCCCCATTGCCCACAACCCCTTGCGAAAGCGGACCCACCCCACCTTGATTTTCACCGCTCGCAGGCTATGATGCCCCGTTCTATGATTGCGGGGTAGAGCAGTTGGCAGCTCGTCGGGCTCATAACCCGGAGGTCGCAGGTTCGAGTCCTGCCCCCGCTATTGAAACCAAGGCCGCACGCATAAGCGTGTGGCCTTTTTCGTTGGACGCGGGGGCAGGACTCGAAGCGAGCGCCGCGGCCCCGGAGGAGCTGCCAGTGGCAGGTCCGCAGGGGTGAACCGAACAGGACGGTCGGTTCAGCTGAGCGAGGGGAGCCTACGCAGAAGCGAGCACGATGCGAGCGCCGAAGTAGGCGAGTCCTGCCCCCGCTATTATCTAACGAACGCGACCGCATGCACTTGAGCTTGCGGTCGCGTTTGTTGTTGCGCGGTGGTGTGGCTGGATTGTGACATGCCCGGCGCCGAATTGGTCAAACTCACAAGCGAAAAACAGCGTTCCCGGTTTGCAATCAACGGTTCGACGAACGACCTCCGGGGTCTACGCCCGACGGTAGAATCGCAACGCATTCGTCTTACGATAACACACCATCACAGCTGATCGATCATCTCCGCATGCGCTCCCCCCCGTGCACACTCAACCGCGCCCGCTGCACATCAGCGTCTTCGACGACGAATCCGTCCTCGTCGACGATGCACGGGGCATACCGTGTGCGTCCCGGAAGCAACCGACAGAGTCGACCTCGAGTCCAGGGGGCGGCCCATCCCGGCGCACTGCCGACCACGACTTCCAAGAGGCGACCTTTGTCCTGAGCCTCCTGCTTGAGGTGGTACAACCGGGGCTCGTCATGATCACACCACGGTGCCGGGATCATCTCATCCAGAAAACCCCAGCGCAAGCGGACCATGCCATGGAGGCGACTGTACTCGTAGTACGCCACGAGTGATTTGAGATCCGCCTCCAGGCGCCGAACGAGTTTGGTGGTCTGACCATTTCTCAGATAGTTTTGGAGCTTGTCCGGATCTCCGAAAGCCCGTGCAATCCCGCAGGAGCCTTGAATCAACATGGCGGTCGTGATCGTCAGTGTTCGGCCTTGCCTGTTGAGCCTTCTTGTTTTCTGTGGTGGCCCTAGGTCCGCCAGTCGCTGCCGGTCGACCTGAATATCCAGCACGCGGAGGAGACGGCGTACGTCGATCGCGCCGACGATGTCGTATTCGACAATGCGCTCGCGAAGCTCGTCGAAGCTCTCTGAGAAGAACGTCGTGGTCGATCTTTCTCCCACGTCGGCAATCGCCACGACCTTCGGCGCCGAGTCCGGAAACCCGCGCACGAGAAGGTGGCGCAGTCTCGACGCCTCGGCAGCACGTTTGGCGGCGCGGTCCTTCACGAACTGGGCACGGGCAACTATGACGACAGGATCTTCCCGCCGAGCGTCCCTATCGCTACGGATTTGAATCAATTCGCGGACCGCTGTGCGCGCCGAGAAGAGCGCGGGGTGGTCACGCCGGGCTTCCCAGGCGCCGTCGTCGCATATCTGTACCGCCGCGCCACGCCGACCGAACTGGCCAGCGCTGTGCCTCAAGAGGTGCCACTGGGTTCTGGCACTAACGAAGCCAATCACGTCTTCGGGCTTCATACTGCGTCCGTGCGCATCGAGGACGGCCAGAGCCAGTCGCTGCGCCGACCAACCGTGTAGATTCGCCTCGGTCCAGGCCTGATCCAATTCATTCACGGTAAGTGGCTGTTCGGCCGTTCGACGCGGCGGTGGTTCGGGCCGGACGATGGTCAGATGCGGGACGCGCTGTGGACGCAGCCCAAGACGGAACACCCACAGATCCAACTCGCGACTATGGGGATCAAGAGCATAGTAGTCTCCGTCGCGATAGACTGGCGGTCGCCCCGGCTTGCAGCGCTTCAGCGACCGCAGCGCCTGATCGGCGGGAGCAATCCCGGCCGCCTCGAAGCGCTCGGCCACTTCGGCCAGGGTCATGGCCTCTCCGCGTTCGACGAGCGCGATGAGCAGTAGCGCGTAGATGTTGGCCTCGCGGTGATCCTTGACCTGTACAAGGTCGGGCACGTCGATGCCGAGAACCTCGCAATACGCGTTCATCACTCGTGACCCCAGGGATGACTCTGAAAGACTACACTAAACAGCCTAGCCACATGCCCCCACGCCCTCCAGTGGCCTTCTTGAAAAGGCTTGCACGCCGCGTACCATACTGTGCATGATCACCATCATCCAGACTCTCGACGAGTTCCTCGCTGATGTTGGAGCGGGCAATCGCGGCTCGCTGCACTCGCCGGGGTCGATCATCGATCTGTTCAAGAGCTGCTTGAATGCAGAAGCCTACGTGGATCTCAACGAGTTCGAGCGGGCGCGGTTCGAGAAGGAATTCGACGATGGACTGCAGTTCTGCGAGTTGTTCGACGCCGACCATATAGAACCGCACCATCTCAACATTTTCGTCAGTTATTATGTGGTCCGCAACGTCGGCGGCACGAAGTCGTTCTACAAGGCATGCGGCCCCCTGATCGAGAAACTGGCAACGTGGTTAAGAGACAAAGGGCACTGGTCCGACAAGGACTACGCGTGGTTTCGCGAACTGATCGGCGACGGGAAAGCCGGGCAGGATCTAGCCTCTGCCTATGATTTCGGTCAAACGCTCTTCGATCACGTCCAGATGCACCCCGCCCCCGTTCCGGATGACCTGGATCTGATCGACGACGCGGACTACATCGAAGACCAGTGCACCATCCGCAAGATCACGCCGACCGCAATCCACTTCGAGAACCACGACGCAGGTGAGATCGTGATCCGTGTACCCAAGAGCGTGACCTCGAAGGCCCAGGAGGACTGGGAGCTATTGATGGAGCTCGCCAGAGTCAAGGGCCGGTGGTATATCCTGAGCTGCGGGAGCGTCTATCCACATTGAGGCCGAATAGAGGGGTTTCATGATCGGACCAGGCAATGCCGGTTCCTGGCTGATAGAATATGATCAATCACAAGGCTGTCATGTCCCCAATAACACGAACATAGAGGGACTGCCATGAGTTTGGACAAAGGAAAGCTTCTTCGCGAGGCGTTGAGTCTATCACCAATTGAACGCGCGGAGCTCGTTGAAAACATACTCCAGAGCTTCGAGTTCAATTCTCGTGAAGAGGTTGATGCTTTGTGGGCCGACAAAGCGGAAGACCGGATCAACGCTCATGACCGCGGCGATATCAAGGTGGTTTCGGCGAAGGAAGTATTCGATGGCATTGAGCGGAAGCGTGCATGAAGATTGAGTTCCTGCAAGTCGCCCAAGTGGAACTCGAAGAGGCGGTCGACTACTACAACGAGCAAAGTGAGGGCCTCGGCTATGAGTTCGCCGCCGACTCCAGAGGACGATCGGCCGCATCGTCCAATACCCCAATGCTTGGCCACTGCTTTCAGAGCGCACCCGTCGATGCCGCACGAGCCGCTTCCCATACGGCATCATCTACCAGATCCGAGACGACGCACTTCTGATCATCGCGGTGATGCATCTCCGCCGACACCCCGACACCTGGAAGTCGCGCCTTGGCCACGGGAATTCTTGACACCTCAGGCAGCGCAGCCTTGACCGACGCTCCGAATTGTGGCGTAAACGCGAACAACATGTGCAACATGAACAACATGTTGATCGCACCGAATTCAGTGATAACGCCTTGTGCATCATGCAAAGCCCTCGCGCAATGCGAAGTATCCAAGTTCTCAGCCTCTGATGGTGGGACAGGAGATGAATCTTCACAAACGATCGCGATCAGCAGCGACACGGTCATCGTCGGCGCGCCCCTCGATGATGACTTCGGTAGCAACTCGGGTTCGGCCTACGTCTGCCTCGAGGCGAGGCGATGAGCTGGATCACGGTCATCTGGTCCATGACTGCAGGGGCGTGCTTGACGCTCGCGGGGCTGTACGCCTATATCTGGTTCAAGCTGAAGGGACGCCGCGCCTATGCGTTGTTCCTGTCGAGTGCGCTCGCGGCAGCGGCGACGTCAGGCTTCGAAGCCGCGTTGATGCGCGCGATGACGGTCGAGCAGTTCGTCGACCTCATGCGCTGGGGGCACGTCCCTTTCGCCGTCCTGACCATCTCGGTCGTTTGGTTTCTGCGATTCTATCTCAGTGCCGGAAGGCTATGGCTCGCCTGGCTCGTCTGCAGTTTGCGCGTGTTCGCTCTGATTTTCCACATTGTGTTCGAACCCATCTTCTACGAAGGTATTACCACCTTTCGTCAGATCCAATTCCTCGGCGAACCGGTCTCCGTAGCGGTGGAGTCTTCGAGTCCCCGTCTGCTCATCGGCAACCTGAGCACGCTGTTGTTGCTCCTTTTCTGCGTCGACGCCACGTTGACCGCCTGGCGGCGGGGCAACCGGCACGCGGCAGTAGTCGTGGGCGGAGGCGCAGTGTTCTTCGTCTCACTGTTGATGTTGCAGACCTTTTTCGTACAACGGGGCATCATTAACACGCCTTTCTTCTTCAGCCTGGCGTTCGTGGGGCTCGTACTGGCGATGGGCCTCGAACTAGGCTCCGACGTGGCCGGCGCGGCGCGGCTCGGGGCGGCGTTGGAGCGCAGCGAATCCGAGTTGCGCACCAGCCATGAACAGATGAACCTCGCGGCAGCCGCGGCGTGTCTCGGCCTGTGGCGGTGGGACTTCCCCGAGGACGACGTGTGGGCATCGCGGGATCTTCATCTACTGCTTGGCTTCGCGGGAGACGAACGAATCACTTCCACCACCTTCCTTGCGCACGTGCATCCCGATGATCGTCACCAGGTCGAGAGCGCATTGCACCATGCGATCGAAACGGGAGCTGACTACACCTCCGAGTACCGCGTCGCCCTGCCGGACGGCAACCAGCGCTGGATCGCCGCGCGGGGGCGAACCCAGGCGCGCGGTGCCGACGGGGCCGTACGCATACTGGGCGTCTGCATTGATATCACCGAGCGCAAGCGCGCTCAGATGGAAATGGTGCGCCAAGGCGCCGAATTGGCCCACTTCGACCGGATCGTCACCATCGGGGAACTTACCGCCGCGCTGGCACATGAGTTGCGACAGCCCATTGGCGCCATCCTGCGCAACACCGAGGCGGCCGGGCTGCTCCTGCAGGACGACGCACCGGATGTCGAGGAACTCCGCGAGATTATCGAGGACATTCACAAGGACGACCAGCGGGCGGCCGCTGTGATCGACCGCACCCGGGCGATGCTGCTGCACAGCGAAGCGGTTTTTGCCATTCTCGAGGTGAACGAGCTGCTCGCCGAAGCCGAGGCGCTGATCGGCGCGGAGGCGGCGCGGCGTAAAGTGAGGGTTCACGTCAACCTGTCGCCGGCAATGCCGCGTGTCCATGGCGACCGCGTGCAGTTGCAGCAGGTCTTGATCAATCTCATGATGAATGCGATGGACAGTATGGACGACCTGCCAACGGAGCAACGCCGACTGCTCGTGCAGGTCCGGGGAGACGGTGGCGATGACGTCGAGATTGCCGTGAGCGACTCAGGGCCGGGCATCCCGGCTGGACAACTTGCGCAGGTTTTTGAGCCGTTCTTCACGACCAAGACTGACGGGCTTGGCCTGGGATTGGCGATTTCACGCTCCATCGTCGAGACCCACGGCGGACGCCTAAGGGCCGAGAACACCGCGGCCGGCGGGGCCATGTTCTGCTTCACCGTGCCGGCGGCCGCCAAAGGGAAATCGTCATGAAACACGAGCCGCCTATCGTGCACCTGGTGGACGATGATGGTCAGTACTTGAAGGCTACAGCGCGATTCCTGCGCGCGTCTGGATTCGCGGTGCAGACTTATGCTTCGGCCGCCGAGTTCCTGGCCAGTCCGGTAGGCGGGACGCCAGGTTGCGTTGTCGTGGATCTCCGAATGCCGGAAGTGGACGGGCTGGAGCTCCAGCGTCGGTTGGCAGATGCCGAGGATTCCCTGCCGGTCGTTTTCCTCACCGGGCATGCGGACGTGCCCACCACTGTCCAGGCCATGCGTCAGGGAGCCGAGGATTTCTTGAGCAAGACCGCCCCCCAAGCGGATCTCTTGGCAACCATCGCGCGGGCCCTGGACTACGATGCCAAGCTTCGCGCGGAGCGCGCGGCACTGCGCGCGTTGCGGGCTCCGTTCGACACCCTCACGCCACGCGAGCGCGAGGTGCTCACTCACGTTCTCACAGGCGAACCGAACAAGCAGATTGCCGGCGCGCTCGGTATCGATGAGCGTTCTGTGAAGCGTCACCGGACGAGCATCATGGCGAAGCTGCAAGCCGAGTCCGTGGCGGAGCTTGTGCATCTCGTACATGAAGCCGGCCTGCGATCCGCGTTTCACAGTTAAGCCCACTCGACCCGGAACGTCAACCACCCGTCCCGAAAGGGACTCTAGCGGCGTTCCGCGCTGCGCGTATGCTTCGCGGTAGTTCAATGGTCAATCCCGGGAACATCTACGTGGGCGTGGTGGACGATGACGAAAGCATGCGGCGGTCTTGGGGCCGTCTGCTGCGCCTCGAGGGCTTCCAGGTCGTCACCTATCCGTCCGCCGAGGCGTTCCTGGACGACCGGAAACAGCCCCATTTTGACTGCCTGTTGCTGGACATCCGGCTTGGAGGTATGCCCGGCATCGAACTGCAACAGCGACTGGCCGCGTCCGGATGCAAGACGCCCGTCGTGTTCATCACGGCGTACGACGTGCCCGAGGTGCGTGAGGAGGCGCTGGCGGCGGGGTGTGCCGGCTACTTCCGGAAGTCCGACCCCAGTGAAGGCCTGCTCACTGTCATTCATGAGGTAACGGGACCACGATGATGAACATGATGGCTGGTGCGGCCGACGTATCCGGCGGCGTGTGGGCACGGGCCTGGCGGGCTCTCGATAGAGGCAAACCAAAAGCTCGTCGTGTCACAGCACGAGCAGCGACGGGCTCTGAACTGTGGAACATCGAATTGGAGGTATCGATCATGAAGAGACACACACCGCTTCTTGCCGTAGTCCTGGCGGGCATCATGGCCGCCATCGTCCCGGGCGTTGCGCTTGCCCAGGAGAAGCCCAACATCGTCGTCATCTGGGGCGATGACATCGGCATCACGGATATAAGCGCCTATTCGTTCGGCATGATGGGCTTCAAGACGCCCAACATCGACCGGATCGCCAAGGATGGCATGATGTTCACCGACTATTATGCCGAGCAGAGTTGCACCGCCGGGCGTTCGGCCTTCATCACCGGCCAACTCGTTGCGCGCAGCGGGCTGTCCAAGGTCGGCATGCCGGCCGCAAAACAGGGCCTGCAGGGAGAGACCGTTACCCTGGCGAACGTGCTCAAGAACATGGGCTATGCCACCGGCCAGTTCGGCAAGAACCACCTGGGAGACCGGAACGAATACCTGCCGACGGTTCACGGGTTCGAGGAGTTCTACGGGAATCTCTACCACCTCAATGCTGAGGAAGAGCCGGAGCTGCCCGACTATCCGAAGAATCCGGAGTTCTATAAGAAGTTCGGTCCCCGCGGCGTGCTGGACTGCGTGGCGACCGACACCTTCGACAAGACCGAGGATCCGCGCTGGGGCGTGGTCGGCAAGCAGAAGATCAAAGACACCGGTCCGCTGACCAAGAAGCGCATGGAGACGATCGATGACGATATCCAGGCCCGTGCGCAGGATTTTATCGAACGCCAGGTCAAGGCCAAGAAGCCGTTTTTTACTTGGATCAATTACACGCACATGCACCTGCGCACCCACACCAAGCCATCGAGCCTGGGCCAGGCTGGCCCGAATCAGGGCTTCTATCATGACACCATGATCGACCATGACAAGAACGTGGGCGCCATCCTGGATACCATCGATAACCTGGGCATCGCGGACAACACCATCGTGATCTACGGCACGGACAACGGCCCGCACATGAACTCCTGGCCCGACGCCGCCATGACCCCGTTCCGTAATGAGAAGGACACCGGCTGGGAGGGCGCCTTCCGGGCACCGACCATGGTCCGCTGGCCCGGCCACATCAAACCGGGGCAGGTCTCCAACGAGATCTTCTCCGGACTGGACTGGTTCCCCACCCTGGTTGCGGCTGCAGGCGACCCCGATATCGCGGACAAGCTGAAGAGGGGCTACACCGCCGACGGGAGAACGTTCAAGAACCACCTGGACGGTTTCAACCAGCTTCCCTACCTGACCGGCAAGGAGAAGGAAGGCGCACGTAAATTGGTTTGGTACTTCTCCGACGGCATCGATCTTCTGGCCGCGCGCTACAACAACTGGAAGCTGCACTTCATGGTCCAGGATTCCACAGGAACCTTGGATATCTGGCAGCGTGAATTCCGAAACCTGCGGTTGCCGCTGATAATCAACTTGCGTATGGATCCGTTCGAACGTGCGCCTCTTACCTCCAACACCTACTGGGACTGGGTGATCGATCACGTTTTCCTGATCTATCCGCTGCATGAAGCGCTCGGCGGTTTAATGGCAACCTTCAAGGAGTATCCACCGGCACAGCTGCCCGGCAGTTTCACGGTCGGCGGTGTGCAGAAGGCGCTGTATCAGCTGGAAGCGGCAGGAGCAGGCAAATAGATCGCCTGATTCCAGGAACCGGAGAGATTCTCAAGTTGCACCGGAACAGGATTGTCCGCGGACCTTCTTGCGGCTCGCGGACAATCCTGTCTGGGGGCAAGGACTGACCCGATGTGGTCCTGTGCCAACCAGGCGTGGACGAGAAACGACTGCATTTGCAAGCGAAGCCCCCGAGCAGTTGGCTGGAGCAATGGCAAATCGAACCGCAATACAGTCCCGCGCAGCCAAGCAGGCCCAGTTCTCATCCAAACCCGCTGGTCGAGGTGTGGTCTCGCCGACACTACTCCTTTTGGCTTCGGGGGGTGCTGCCCTCGTCTATCAGGTTTTGTGGGTCAAGCAGTTGTCGCTGGTCGTGGGCGTGGATGTCCATGCGGTGACGATTGGGGTGAGCACCTTTTTCGCCGGCCTGGCATTCGGTAGCTATTGGTTCGGCAGACAGGCCGACAGGCTTGCGCGGCCGCTTTGGTTCTATGGCATCGTGGAACTCGGAATCGGGATTCTCGGTGCGTCAGCGACTCTTCTGCTGAGCCAGTCTGCACCGTGGTTCGTTTGGCTGGAGGTGCGCACTGGCCCGTTCGCCTGGGGACTCCCGATCCTGCTCGTTGGCTTGCCCGCCGTCCTAATGGGCGGCACCGTTCCGATCATGATGCGGGTCGTGGCGTTCCACGTGCCACGCGTGGCCGAAGCCGGCGGACGCCTTTATGCCGCCAATACCGCAGGCGCGATTCTAGGAGCATTGCTCGCCCCTTTCCTGTTAATTCCCGTGTTTGGTATACGCGGATCGGCGTTTGCTGCGGCGTCACTCAATATGGCTGTGGCATTCGGCGCAATGGTGGTTGCGCGTTCTGCTGATGCACCCGGCTTTGCGCATTCGGGTTCCTCCGGCCCCACGGCTTTGCCCGGCAATCGATCGCCCGGCAATCGACTCGCATTGGGATTGTATGCCGTCGTCGGCGGCCTGGCGTTGGGTTTTGAAGTAGTCTGGTCGCAGGCAATCGTGCAATGGACGAGCACTCGTAGTTTCGCGTTTGCCGTTGTGCTGGCGACCTACCTGACCGGGCTTGTTCTCGGAAGCAGTTGGTACGCGCGGCGCGCGGATCGCGTGACCGACCCGTGGGGGAGTTTCGGCCTGCTCATCGCCGCCGTAGCGCTTTCTGGACTGCTGGGCATTCTTCTTGCCGGCAACTGGCTGTCATCTTTCCAGACCCAGGTAGGGATATGGGTGTTCAACGTGACCCACCAGGTGTCTCTGGCGATGGCGGCTCGGTTCGTGGTGGCCGCCGGCTGGATCGTCTTACTCCCCACGTTCCTGCTGGGCGCAGCATTCCCGGCTGCGCTGCGCTTGACTGCCGACGCGACGAGTTCCGGCCGGGACATCGGAAGATTGCTCGCACTGAATACGGTCGGCGGGATTGCCGGCACGGCGCTGGCCGGTTTTGTGCTCGTTCCCATGCTTGGTCTGGAGCGAAGCTTGGTGTTGATGTCTTTTTCCGCCGCGGCGGTTGGAATCATCGCGGTGTCCAAAGGAACATCCGTTTCACAACGGTTCCGTTGGGCCACCGTCGTCTGCGCCGGCCTGGCCGTCGTCGCGGGAACCGGTCTTGGGCCGGATCATCTGGCCCATCTGCTGGCAAAGTCCCGCGGTGGTCAGTTGATTTTTCGCCAGGCCAGCGCCGCGGGTACGGTAGTCGTCCTCGAACAAGGATCAACACAGAACCGTTTCCGGCGTCTGTATATCCAGGGCGTCTCAAATTCCGGCGATGCGATGACTTCGTTGCGCTATATGCGATTGCAGGCCTTGCTGCCTCTCATTATTCATCGCGGCGAGCCGCGCAAAGTCTTGGTTATTGGCTTGGGCACGGGCATAACTGCCGGCAGTTTCTTGCGTTATCCTGGGCTTGAAAAACTTGTGTGCGCGGAGTTGTTACCCGCCGTCGTGCGGGCCGCGTCCTATTTTCAAGGCAACTACTGTGTGACCACGAGTGAGCAGCTGGAACTCCGGTTGCGCGATGGCCGGCGAGAGCTGCTGCGCAACTCGGACCGCTACGATCTGATCACGCTCGAACCGCCGCCGCCTTCCGCTGCAGGTGTGGTCAATCTCTATTCCACCGATTTCTACGAACTGGCCACGGCGCGTCTCGAACGCATGGGCTTGGTCGCTCAATGGTTGCCGTTGCCGACACAGACGGATGCGGAGACTCGATCGCTGGTCCGCAGTTTTCTAGATGTCTTTCCGCACGCCACTCTATGGACAACCGAACTGCACGAGATGCTGTTGATCGGTTCGCTTGAACCGATTGAACTGGATGCCGAGCGAATCGCCGCGCGGTTCAACGAACCAGAGGTGGCGGCGACCTTGCGTGAAGTGGGAATCAGTTCCCCTGCGGCATTGCTGGCCACCTGGGTGACCGACCGCGACGGACTGATGCGTTTCGCAGCAGACACTCCGCCCACGACGGACGACCGGCCGCGCATCGAGTATGGAGCGTGGGTCAGGCCGGGTCAGTTCATCCAGACGTTGGTGGCATTGAATGACCTGCGAATCGCCCCACCACTGGTCAATGCGGACACCATCCCGGAGGAAGAAACGGCCGTCGAGCGCGAGAAGATGCTCGTGGTCTACGAGGCCGGGATCTATTCCTATCAGCGCGATCAGTCCCGACTGCAGCAAGCGATCAGGTGGTTGCTCGCCAGAGATCCTGACAATCCGTACTACCGCTGGTTCATCGGGAGCCTGAAAGGCAAGACACGATGAAAACTCGCAATCAAGTATTCGATTCGAAGAAGCGCAATCTGCGCCTGAACCCGTTCGAGAAGGAAGGCATCGGCCTCCCACTGCCGACAGCGACTCAGCCGGGCGGTACGGATCCCAGGCGGCCGAGCCGCCGTTGCACGATCGAACACATGGAGACCAGCACCATGCCACAGAGCCGGGCCCCGGAAGCTGTGATCGCCGCGCTTGTCGTTGTCGCGACGCTCACCCCCGTTTCTTCCCGCGCCGCCGATCCACTCCCTTCGTGGAACGCCACGGCCCCGAAGCAGGCCATCATCGCCTTCGTCGAGCGCGTGACCGCCGATGACTCGCCGGACTTCGTGCCGCCCGCAGGACGCATTGCCACGTTCGACAACGACGGCACACTGTGGTCCGAGCAGCCGATGTACTTCCAGCTGCTGTTCGCACTCGACCGGGTCAAGGAACTGGCACCGCAGCATCCTGAATGGAAGGACAAGGAGCCTTTCGCCTCGCTGCTCAAAGGTGATGTGAAGAAGGCCTTCGCCGGCGGGGATAAGTCGATACTCGAGATCGTAGCCGCCACCCACGCAGGCATGACCACGGAGGAGTTCGAGGAGATCGTCGCGGACTGGATCGCCACGGCCCGACATCCGAAGACCGGGAAGCTGTACACCAACATGGTCTATCAGCCGATGATCGAGCTGCTTGCCTACTTGCGGGCGAACGGCTTCAAGACGTTCATTGTCTCCGGTGGCGGGATCGAATTCATGCGCCCGTGGACGGAGCGCGTCTACGGCATCCCTCCGGAGCAGGTCATTGGCAGCAGCATCAAGACAGAGTACGTCGTGCGCGCTGGCAAACCGGTCCTGGTCCGTCTGCCGAAGCCGGATTTCATCGATGACAAGACTGGCAAACCGATCGGCATCAACGCGCATATCGGGCGCCGCCCGATCATGGCGTTTGGCAATTCCGATGGCGACTTCCAGATGCTGGAGTGGACTACGGCCGGCGACGGCCCACGCCTTGGTTTGATCGTTCATCATACGGACGCCGACCGCGAATGGGCGTACGATCGCAACTCGGACATTGGCAAGCTCGACAAGGCTCTGAACGAAGCGCCCCAGCGCGGCTGGGTCGTCGTTGACATGAAGACGGATTGGGCCCGCATCTATCCGGCCGGTAATTCCGGCGGTCGTTGATCAGGTCGGCGGAATAGAAGCGCGCCGAGCCGCCTGACGTACCGATGCCGAGGGCGGTTATGCCTGTAACAAAGGCGCCACGACGCCGCTCGCTAAAACACGGGCAAGAAGCTGACCGTTGTCGATATGAAGCAGGACTGGAAGGTCATCTATTTGGCGGCAGAAAGGTAAGGGTACATAGGCGCAATGTGCCGGTGGAGAACAGAATACAAGGACTGTCTTCGTAACTTGGAGATTGTCATGTTCGCATGGAACATTTCTCATAAGCCTCTCAATGCGGAGTTGCAATGCACAAGACGGTGAGCGCGCCCACATCCTTCACTCCCAAGCGGCGGCGGGCCCGCGGAGTTGAGCCTGCGCGCCCGAACCGCCACGCACAGGCCATGTCCATCGCCTGCCTGTGCATCGGCGGCTGCATGGTCGGTCCCGACTATCAACCGCGAGCGGTCCAGGTCGCTGACGAGTGGATGGATATCGAGGATCCGCGAATCATCGGCGAGCCGGCGGACCACGCGGACTGGTGGACTGTGTTCAACGACCCGGTCCTGAACCAGTTGATTCAGATGGCCTACGAGCAGAACCTCACGCTGCGTTCTACCGGGATCCGCATCGCAGCTGCCAGATATCAGAAGGCTATTGCCGTCGGCGAGATGTACCCGCAACTGCAGCGGGCCAGCGGCTCTTACTCGCGAACCCAGACCAGCTACAACGGCAGCCCCGGCGCCGAGTTGGGCGACGATCCCACGGACCTCAAGATCCGCTCTGCGAAAATCCCACGAGGGCTCCTGGCGGCGGAAGCCTTGCTGTTGCCCAGCGCTTCCGCAGCGATAGTGGCCGTTCCTCGAACACGCGCGAGCCGGCGTTTCGACTTCTGGCAGCTCGGCTTCGATATGTCCTGGGAGCTGGACGTCTGGGGCCAGTTCCGTCGGGCCATCGAGTCCGCGGACGCCAATCTCCAGGCCTCCATCGAGAACCACGACAGTGTCCTGGTCACCCTGCTCGCCGAGGTGGCGTCGACGTACATGCAAATCCGTACCTTCGAAGAACGCATCCGGCTGACCGAAGCCAACATCGAGATTCAGGAACAAAGCCTGCAGATCGCCGAGGCCCAGTTCCAGAACGGCGCCGTGACCGAACTGGACGTTGCCCAGGCCAAGACCCTCCTTGCGCAGACACGAGCTACGGTCCCCGGGTTCGAGGCCGGCCTGCGTGCGGCGGAGAACAGCCTGTGCATTCTGATGGGTAGTCCACCATACGAATTGGATGAACTTCTTGGGCAGGCGCCGATCCCTACAGCACCGATAGAGGTCACGCTGGGCATTCCTGCAGATCTGCTGCGCAGACGGCCGGATGTCCGCCGGGCCGAGCGCGAAGTGGCGGCCCAGAGCGCGTCGATCGGCGTGGCGGCCTCCCGACTGTATCCGCACTTCTCGCTCAGCGGAGCCGTGGGCCTGGCCGCGAACCAGTCCTTCGTGGATCTGTTTGGGGGCAAGAGCTTCGAGTTCTCGGCAAGTCCCGGCTTCTCCTGGGACGTGTTCAACTACGGGCGCCTCATCAACAACGTGCGCGTCCAGGATGCGTTGTTCGAGGCCCTGGCGGTGGACTACGAGAACACGGTGATCCAGGCCGCCGGCGAAGTCGAGAGCTCCGTATATCAGTTCTTGAAGTCCCAGGAAGAAATGGGCTACCTCAACGACAGTGTAGACGCTGCGCAACTGGCCACGAACATATCCACTGCCCAGTACCAGCACGGCGCGACCGATTACCAGCGGGTAGTCAACTCGCAGCAGGACCTCGTCCGTCAACAGGACGCGCTGGCCCGAAGCCGGGGTGACATCGCGCTGAACCTGATCGCGACCTACAAGGCCCTCGGCGGGGGCTGGCAGATCCGCGAGGGACGGCCGTTCATGCCCGAAAATACTCAGGAAGTCATCGAGGCGCGGACCACCTGGCAAAACGTCCTGACGCCGTGGGACACCGAAGCGGACGCGGTGGTGCCGGAGAACGAGGCGCCGTTGGCGCCGGGTATTCAGCGCGTGCTGCCTCCTGCTTATTCGCCGGCGTTGGAACCTCTCGAGGATCCGGAACTCGTACTCGTGGAGGAAGCCCGTGGCCGAGCCACGGATCAGTGAGCTAGCGTGGTGGATTGGTGAGGTGGGTCGCCAGACTTAGTGGCAGAGAAACAGAACACCTTGGCTATAGGAATACGAAAATGCTCGACGGCATTGCCCTGTTCTTCATCTTCTTCATGATCATTGCCCTGGCCGCGATCGTCGTGCTCCTCGGATCATTGCCCGGCAAAATCGCCCGCAAGCGCGGCCATCCCCATCCGGATGCCGTCAACGCAGCGAGTTGGATCGGCCTGGCCACTGGAGTGTTCTGGCCCGTTGCATTCATCTGGGCGTTTCTGCCCTGCCCGGGCAACGCAGGGGCGCCGAGCGGTGACCTGGCCAGGATGCAGGACCGCATTGCGGCCCTGGAAGCGGCCCTCGCGAAACTGCAGTCGCACCGCCCAGGAGACGCGTCGTGATCACGATACTGGTCCTTTGCTACGTCATCTGCGTCTTCGTCGTGTTTCGTGTCATCAAGATCAGGCCGACCCCGGCGTCCGTCGCGGCGTCGGTCGTCGTCGGCGTCGTCATGTTGGGCGGGGTCGTCATCGGCTGGATGATGTCAGCACCCATGACCGGGAAGATGATGCTCTGGCGACGCGTCCTCGAGGTCATCCCCGACGTCCGCGAGTTCGTGTCGCAAGTCCACGTGGAGTCGAATCAGTTCATCAGAAAGGGCGAGCCGCTATTCGAGATACGGCAAGACCGCTTTCAAGATGCCGTCGATCAATCGATGGCCCAGATGGCCGCTGCCAAAGCAACCGTCACGCAGCTCGAAGCCGCGGTCGAGGCCGCGGAGGCGGCGGTGCGAAAGTCCGAGGCGGACACGGGAGCGGCCAGGGCGAACCTCGATACCGCACTGGCCGTCAAGCAGGAGCTCGCCGGGGCGATCGCAAGATTGAAAGTGGAGGAAACGCAACAGGGATTCCGTGCAGCCCAGGCAAATGAGCAGGTGGCCAAGGCGTCCTTGAAACAAGCGCAGTTCTCCCTCGCAAGCGCCAGGCACTCAGTGGACGTCGCGCAGGCGGCTGTGAGCACCGCGACGTTCAACCTCGCGCGGTGCACGTACGAATCGCCGGTGGATGGCCTGACCATGAACTGGCAGATTACGGAAGGCACGCCGGCGGCGAGGTGGCGTTTCACATCGATCGGCACCGTGATGGACATGTCCAACACGGCCATCGTTGCCATACTTCCACAGAACCTTCTAAAAAACGTGAAGTCGGGCGATGATGCGGAAATCGCCTTCAAGCGCAGGCCTGGTCGAATCGCAGCCGGCAAGGTGGAAGCAATCATCAAGTACACAGGAGAGGGCCAGTTCCTGCCCGACAAGAGCCTTCCTGTGGCAAAGGACGTCGGCTCGAAGGGCTTTCTCGCCGTGCGTGTTCGCTTGGATGATGAGGAGCTGGCCCGACAGCTGCCGCTGGGTGCTGCAGGAACCGTGGCCATCTATACCGACGTGGGTAAGCCGTTCCACCTCATCAGTAAGATCACCGTGCGCATGAAGGGTTGGTTGTATTACTTACCACTGTGACTTCGAGGGACGACAGATGATCACCATCCTGACCATTGCTTATGTCGCCTGTGTCTTGGTTGCTTTCAAGGTCATCAAGATCAGGCCGACCCCGGTGTCAATCGCAGTGTCGGTCGTCGTGGGCGTGTGCATGCTCGGCGGCATCGTCGTCGGCTGGAAGATGTCGTCGCCCATGACCGGACAGATGACGCTGCACCGCAAGGTGACGCTACTTCTCAGCAATGCGGACTCCAAGGAACTCATCAAGAAAATCCACGTCCAGGCGGGTCAACCCGTGAAGAAGGGAACCGCCCTATACGAAGTCGATTCGACGCCCAACCAGATCGCAGTCGACCAGCTCAGCGCCCAGGTCGAAGTCCAGACACAGACAATCCTCGAGCTCGAGGCGGCCGTGGAGGTTGCGGCCGCGTCGGTTGAAGCGGCCAAAGCTGGTCAGACTTACGCCAAGGCGCAGCTCGATACGGCGGAAGGCGTCCAGGAGACGAACCCCGCCGCCGTCGCGGAATTGCGGGTCGAGGTGCAGCACAAAGCCCATGAATCCGCGCAGGCTGCCGTCGACCAGGCGCTCGCGACACACAAAGAGGCGCTGTACGCCCTGGCGAGCGCCCGGGAGTCGATCAAGGCAACGCAGGCCCAGTTGAGTACTGCAAAACTCAACCTCTCACAGAATATCGTCAGGGCCCCTGCGGATGGCTACATCATGAACTGGCAAGCCGTCGAAGGCACCATGACTACCACGGTGGGCACATCAGCGCAGGGCACCTTCATGGACATGACGCGTACCATCGTGGCCGCGGTCTTCCCGCAGAATCTGCTGAACAACGTCGAGGCGGGCAATCCCGTCGAGATCGCGTTCAAGAGCTTGCCCGGCCACATCGCCAGCGGAAAGGTCGATGCCGTTCTGGAATGGACAGGCGAAGGGCAACTCCATCCTGAATCCCAGCTGCCCACCGCGGCGAATCTGGGATCGAAGGGCTTCCTGGCGGTTCGCATCACTCTCGATGATGAAGAACTTGCCAAGGAACTGCCGCTCGGTGCCGCCGGCACCGTGGCGATCTACACCGATGTCGGAAGGGCCTTCCATGCAATCAGCAAGATCACCGTTCGGATCAAGAGCTGGATGAATTACGTGCCGGTTTGATGGTTGGACACCGCGACACCAGGAGAAGACTGGGATCTGTTTCAGCTGATTGTCGTTCACGCTAAGACTGCTGATGGGAGTGTGGCTCTTGAAGACCACGGATATGAGAACTAAGTGGCCGTAGCAGCGTTTCCACCGAGACTCACCTGATGACCGCCGCTGGAAATGCAGGAAATTCTGATGAATCGCTTGAAACTCTGTGCGCTGGGATTCCTGGTGTTGTCTCTGTGTGGCTGCGCGCTGCAGGAAGTTCGGAGCAAGAGTCGCGTCGGACCAGAGTTCCGCACCAAAGGTGGCGGCGCCAGTCGCAAGCATAGCGTGCGGTGGGATGCGCAATCGGGTGTTGAACTCGAGTGGGATAACGGGATCAGCACCGGTGTGACTTATCGCCGCCGCGACGAAGACAACGGCACGGGCGACCGTGACAACGCCGTGTGGTTCGAGTTGACGGTTCCACTGTGGCGCTCCGACGATCACCCCGTTGACCGAAGGAACAGACGAATCAGCGAGCTGGAACGACGCGTTGCACAGCTCGAGGCCAAACTGATGGAAGGAGAAACACGATGACGAGAGTATGCAGGATAACATGCATCGCGCTCCTGTTGATCGGCTGCACGACAACGGGATGCGACCTTGTGACCGATTCGACAAAAAGTGCTCTCAACGACTTGGCCGAAGCGACGGTCGAGAGCCTGGTCATAGCGGCGATCGCGCAAGTGGCTCCCGATTTCGTCGCGCCACCCCAGCAGCGCCAAGGCCTGTTCCCGTTTGGCCCGTAGTCCAGTTCTCTTGGATCGCAAGGTCAACCGCATCTATGTCTCGTACAGCGATGACAATGTCGCTGCGCTGTTGGTTACAGAACTCGCCTAAGCTACTCATGGCACGTGGATGCAGTAGCCCTGTGGGCTTGGGCCTGCGGCCACCAGCTGTGCACTGATCATATTTGTACTTGAAGGCTTGAATTGGATTACACGCTGTATCCGGAGAAATGAAATGCGAGTCCAGAAACCCATGGGTCACGCCATATGGCATGTCATACACAGTCTCCTCGTCCATGTTCTTGCATGCACCGTGGCCTTCCTCGTGCCGTCAGTCGTCCTGGCACAGAGTGCTCCGCCGGAGGACAAACCTGCGGCCACTGCTGAAGGTCCGTCGGAGACGGTGAACCTGGACAAAGAGTCGCCGTCTGAGAAGACGCCCTCTACGAACAGCTTCACCTTGAAGCCGCATCACCATTCAATTTATGAAGGGTGGATACCGGCCATCGAACGGGGCGGTGATTTTGCTGCGCAAGACTGGATGCTGGGCGATTGGAACGGGGCCCGACAGGAATTGTTCGACAAAGGTATTCACTTTGGCCTCGATATTACTCAGGTGTTTCAGGGCAACGCTCACGGTGGCAAGGACACCAATCATGCACTGAGGTACTCCGGATCAGTAGATTACTCCTTCCGCATTGATACCGGGAAAATGGGATTATGGGACAACGGCATTATCTTAGTTAAGGCTGAAACGCGCTGGGGCCGCGGTATCAACCCGAAGACCGGGTCGGTGATGGCACCCAACTACGATGCGCTGTTGCCCGACGCAGAGGGCAGTGATTCTACGGCGCTGTCCGAAGTCGTATTCCTGCAGGGGATCAGCGAGGGGCTGTATGTAGGGTTGGGCAAAATAGACGGAACGCGCCTTGCCGACGCCAATGCCTTTGCTAGCAACGAGAGAACGCAGTTTTTGAATGTTGGACTGCGGGCCAACCCTGTGATCGCCGGTCTTGGGCCGTATACGATGCTGTTTGCTGCGGTTGTCTGGAATCCCGCAGAGTGGATTCAGCTTTTGGGTGGAGTCACCAACACCAACGACTCGGCAACGCGAACGGGATTCGATACTGCGTTTCACTCTCCTGAAGGAACGACGGTAATCGCTGGAGTCGGCCTCACTGTCAAGCCCTTCAACATGACCGGTCATCAGCGCTTCGGTTTCTTGTGGAGCTCGAAGAACTTTCGCTCACTTGCCTCTGACCACAGGATCGGCATACGCGAACTGGACGCTGCCGAGTTTGTGTTACAGCAGGCGGGACTGTTCGGGGAGGAGACGCGACCGGACGACTGGGCCTTCTACTACAATTTCGATCAATACATCTACACGGAAGAAGAGGATCCAACGCAGGGAATTGGTGTGTTTGGACGCTTTGGCGCGTCCACCGGCGATGCCAATCCGGTCGAGGAATTCTACAGCATCGGCTTGAGCGGCAAGGGTACCATCCCGAAACGCGACAACGATACCTGGGGCCTGGGGTACTACTATATCAATTTCAGCGACAATCTGGACGTGCTCGGAATTGGTGACGAACAGGGTGTGGAACTATACTACAACATAGAAATTACTCCATGGATGCACCTGTCGCCAGACCTGCAGGTCATCATTGATCCCGGTGGTGGCGATGAAGATGTGGCCGTAGTCTATGGCATGCGGTTGCAGATGAGCCTGTAATTCGCCTATCGTGCCACGAGCTGGCGAAGTCGCCGAGCGCGCTGGTTGTCAAGAACATTCCCTGCGTCAATCCCGCAGATCGTCGTCCATGAGCGTCGCGGACGGGAGCACCTGGAGATCTCTTCGATGTATGCCATTAAGGCGTTTGCGGTCGCAGCCATCGTGGTCATCCTCGCCGGCTGCCAGGCTGTCCTCATGCCGACGCCGGCCGTCGCGACCGACGGACTGATCGATCCCTTCGTGTACGTTTCGCCGGAGCAACACACCAGCGAGATTCCGGTGTTCGTCGCGAGTGCCAGGGCCGTCTCGGGCCGGACGACACCCGAACAGTTCTACACGACCAACCGCAGTCGCGAGGTCCGCCTGGGGCTCGCCACGGTCGAGATCGGGACCGGTATGACGTGGCAGGAGGTGGCCCGGGAGTCGCGGGCCGCGAAGCGTTCTCGCGCCCTCCCGCTCCGCGTCACCATCTAAGACGTGGGGATGACGCCACATCCAAGGTGCACCTTCGCCGCGACTACGAGCGACCACTGCCTCACAATCCATCAACGGCCAGCCTGTTCTTTCTCTTCAACTGCCCCTTTCAAAGCGCGGGTGGCTGCACCGACAACCAGCCCACAGACCAGCACGCCTATGACTCCTGCCATCACGCTGGCGCCCCGTCCTCCCGGCGTGACTGGAGCGACGTCACCATACCCAATGGTCATAGCCGTCACCAATACGAAGTAGGACGATTCAGCCACAGCCAGCCCTTCCGTTCGTGATACCACGACGACGCACACTGCCAGTAGCATCAGGAACATCAACATGACGCCCCGCACGAAATGCAAGACCCGGTACAAGTGTTTCAGAAAACGCACAAAATCGGAAATCATTCTAGGTCAGCCATCCCTTCCAGAGCTCGGCACAACCTGGCGTGCAGCGAGCGACTCGCCGGCCACTATTGCAACAACCCGGGCGCAGCAGTTGCCGGCCCACCTGACTGCGCCGTGTCCTGACCGGCAAAGACGAGTACGGACGCAGTCGTCCCGACACGCAACTTGATATCATCAGGCACGTCGATGAGCTGGATGTTGACCGGCACGCGTTGGGCCAGACGAATCCACTCGAACGTAGGATTGATTTCGGGCAGCAGATCATGGGAGGTGCTCCCGTCGTCCCGGGCGATGCCCCAACCCAGGCTCTCGATGCGGCCCTCGAGGGGGCGGCCTGGATAGGTCATGAGCGTCACGACCGCGCGGTCCCCCGGTTCCATGTCCGCAATACAATTCTCTCTGAAGAAGCCATAGACGTAGTAGCTGTTTACATCGACCAACGCCAGCAACGGCTGATTGGCCACGGCCTGGCTGCCGGGGCGCAAGTGGAGATTCGTCACGTAGCCATCCACGGGCGCCGTGACCCGGGTGAACTCGAGATTCAATTCAGCCTGATGAACGGCGGCCAGAGCTGCCCGCACCGTGGCGTTGTTGTCACCCGGCTCGCCGAGGTCCGCCTGCACCTGTGCCAGCGTGGCCTGCGATTGTATCAGCGAGGCCTGTGCCTCCAGCAGGCTGGCTTCGGCGCTGATCTTCTTGTCGAGGTTGACCTCGTAGCTGGCCTTGGCGCGTTCCAGAGATTTTTGCGACGTGGCACCTTCCGGCAGCATGGCCTTCTGGCGCTCGTACTCCGCGTTGGTCTTGGCGATCTCGGATTGGGTCGCCGCCACCGCAACCTCCGCAACCTTGACGGCGGCGCGGGACACATCGACCGCCGCCTCCGCCGCATCGATTTTCTTCTCGAGCGCCGCGGCCTTGTCGCGCGCTTCGTCGAGTTGGGCCCGGGCCTGCTCGAGGCTCGCGGCGAAGGTCCGCGGGTCTATCTCGAACAACACCTCGCCCGCCTTGACGAACTGATTATCAGCGACTGGCAGATCCACGATCGGCCCGGTCACCCGCGGGGCGATCTGGATGACATCGGCCTGTACCTGGCCATCGCGCGTCCAGGGATGCGTCACATACTGTCTGTACTTCAGGAGCACGACCCCAAGGGCCGCGAACAACACAACTCCTGTCAGCAATGCTTTGGCCGCTCGTTTCATGATTTCATCCAGGAATGAGGAATGTGCTGATCAGCCCGGTGTAGATGACGGCTAACGCGACAACTATCTGCGACGGGCAATAGAACAGCCGCGACAGACGATAGTGCTGGAACACCCATGCCGTGCAGCCCGCCGACACGGCGCCGAGAATGGCTGCGATGAAGAGTGGAGGCAGGTAGACCTCGCCCATCGCGAATTCATGCGGAACATTCATGGTGTTTCTCCACCTGTCCGTACGGGTCGCCACAGCACCGGAAGTTCAGATAAAACCTGCAGCATGGTGAACAGGACCGCCAGCATAGCCGCCGTGTTGGCAACCGTCAGAAAACTGTATGTCTGCACATTATTGACTGAGATGATGGTGGCAAACATGGCCATGGCGATGGCCTTGCTCAACGCCTGCCGGGGATCCGAAAACAGGTACGCAATTCCCGTTGCCGCCGCGAAGATCAGACATCCCAGCTGCAGGTACCCGGACAGGTGCGGCATGACCAGTGTATACAGCGTGCCGGCGAAGGCCACACTGCCCGCTACAGGAATGGCGATCATCGGCACGCGGACCTGCGGGTTCACTGCCAGCACCATTCCGAGCGACACGCTCAGGGCCACCACACCCATGCCTCCAGGGACCCTGACGTAGATCCACAACACGTACGCCACCCATATCGTGACCATAACCCTGCCCGCGGCCGCAAGACGGGTCGGATCCATATGTAGTCCCTGACGAGCCGGCTTCGTGGGCGAACGGGTCGTGGCCCCCGGAGCGGCTTCGTTGTTGGGCCACAGCACGATGCTGACCACCGAAAACACGAACAGGCCCAGGCCGGTCTCTTCGATGCGCAGTACGGCGGTCTGAAAATCGTTCGCGCTGTCTGCACCGCCATCAAGACAGATAATGGCACACACGAAACCGCAGACATTCCAGAAATACTTGAAGCGGTCGCCTGCCATCATGTAGGTGCACAGAGCCACCCATGAGGACAGTCCAACCATGAACAACCACCGCTGTTGTGCAAAGAGCGAGATGAGAACGAGCGCCACGACGGCGGCCACGAGAGTTCCCAGCATGCGCATGGCGCCCTTGGTCAGAGACTGGCTGGTCGTCGATAGTGCGCAGAATGCGACGGCGAAGCCTGCCCAGTAGGGCCTCTCCCACCCCATGTGCAGTGACAACCCATAGGCCAGCGCCCATGGCCAGCCCCAGCTTGATCGCTTCCTTGAGTACCTGTAATCGACAGCGCTCCACCTGTTCACTCACTGCTCAATGTTGTCACGGGCGCCCGTTGAGCCATGCACCGGCGCCTCGGGCGTATGGCTCGGAGCGCGAACACGCTCGATACCGGCGGGCAACGCAGGCCCCTCGCGCGGCTCCGCCCGTTTCGACGCTGTTGGCCAGGGTGTGAGCACGGTCGGCCACGACGTGCGTGTGTCCATGTCCTCTTGAATCTCGTCCGGATAGAACGGCCCGCCCGCCCGGATTTGCCATCCGCCACCGAGGGCCTTGTACGTCGCGATCAGGTTCAAGGCGATCGCGCCCCGGGTCTGGGCCAGAGCGTCCTGCTGCTGAACCAGAGACGCTTGCGAATTGATGACGCGTTGGAAGTCGAGTTCGCCTTCGCGGTACTGCGTCATGGATAGGTCCGCGGACCGTTGCCAGGCCTGGACACTGACGGCAATGTGCCTGGTTTCTTCCTGGGACTTGAGGAACTGGAAGATCGAACTCTCGACCTCCGCTTGCGCCTGCAGCACGGTATTCTCGTAGTCGACGGCCAATGCCTCGAACAGCGCATCCTGGACCTTGACGTTGTTCATCAGGCGACCGTAGTTGAACACATCCCAGCTGAAACTCGGCCCTACGCTGAACCCGTAACTCGGCTTGTCGAACAAATCCGAGAACGAGTGGTGCGCGTCGAGCCCGATGGAACCATTGAGTGAAAAATGCGGATAGAGGCTCGCGGTCGCCACACCGATGGACGCGCTCTGGGCCGCGACCTGCCGCTCGGCCTGACGGATATCGGGACGCCGACGCAGCAGATCGGCAGGAATCCCCAGGGTGACTTCAGCCGGCGCCGCGGGGATCGGGCCATCACCCAACAAATCTTCCAGCTTGTGTGGCGCCGTGCCCAGCAGCGTGCACAAGCTGTTGCTGGCCGCGCGCAGGCTTGCTTCGAGATTCGGCAGGGTGGCCTGAGTCTGGGCCAGGAGGGCCTCGGCCTGATCGGCGTCCAATTCAGTGACGGCGCCGTTCTTGAAACGGGTGCGGGCGATACCCAGGCTGCGCTGCTGAAGCTCGACATTGGCCCTGGCGAGCCGAATGCGCTCCTGAAAGATGCGAATCTGCACGTAGGTCGAGGCAACCTCACCCAGAAGTGTCACCACCACAGCATTATATTCTTCGATGGACACGTCGAGGTTGGCGTCGGCCGCCTCGATGGACCGGCGGAACTTGCCCCACAGATCGAGTTCCCACGACATATCGAAGCCGAGTTGCCAGGTGTCGAAGCGGCGCTCGACGTCCAGGCCCTTGTTGGCACTCTCCTGGGTTCGGGTGTAGCCGCCGTTGGCCTCCTGCACCTGTGGAAAGATTTGACCGACAGCGATGGCCTTCTGGTAACGGGCCGCCGCGATTCGAATGCCGGCGGAACGCAGAGTCAGATTCTGACCGTAAGCCATGTGGATGAGTTGATCGAGCACCGGATCATCAAAAGCCGTCCACCAGCTCTCATGGTCAGCGGGGTCTCCGCTGAGGCTCTGATCCGCCAGGTCCATCCACTCGTCAGCGACCTGGACATCGCGCGGATGGTAATCGGGGCCGACCATGCAGCCCGAAAGAAGTTGCACTGAGCCCGCCAGGACCGCCCATCTCATCGTACGCAAATTGATCATGACATGACGTGACGTAATGAGCTTCAGTCGTTCAAACAAAGGGCCACCTCGAGCGCGCCAGCCACTGTTGCATTTCACCCTGGAGGAAATACGGTCATCCAGTCATTCTTCATATCGACGATGATCCAGCCTTTCGAGGCAGCCTGATCGAGGGCCTTGTCCAATCCTACCCACTGGGAACGGTCACGACGGGAAGCGACTTCTCCCATCCGCCGGATTGCAATGAGAAGATAGTCCGCAGCAGCCCGAACGCGCGCTTGGATTCAATGTCGTCATCAGCGATGTAGAACCAGTATCCGCGATGTCGGACCGTCACGAACGCTTCGAGCGGTGGCGTCAGGCTGGATTGCACGTCGATCAAAGCCGCCCCGCCCGGCAATTCAGGATTGTGCGGTGGCCCGATCACGATCCCGGCCTTGACATGCTGTTCCGGGGGTTCGAAGCCAAGAGACAGCACACCCAGTATCGTCGACAATGACCGCGTCTGGATGGCGAGTTCATGATCGTTGCTGGGAAACGGGCGGTTGGTGATCGAGATCTTGGTTGCCTCCGGATCCAAGCCGAGGAGATCACAGAATTCCGCCCACTCCTTGGGCGGCTCTCGTGAGGGATCTCTAAACAAGTATGTCAGCGTTTGGCCGCCAGAGTCTTCCACACCCAACTCGGCGAAGTTGCTCTCAAAAACGGTCTGCGCAAGTTGCAATACAGAGTGAAACTTCGGGGTGGACTCCCTGCTGGTCTCACTCGAAACGAAGTAATCAGGATTGGCCAGGTAATTGAGCCGATCGACAATCATGCGCATCACAATGGCCGTACTCTCCTGCGTCGAATTGAGTAACACGAACGTGTGCAGGTGAATCGGCGTCATCACCTGCTCGGCATATTCCTTGCCCTGCAGTGGGGAGTAGGTGATCGTCGGCCGGTCAGTCCACTCCAGATGCACCATCCGCGTATCCGCTTGTCCCGGAAAATCCTGGTCCGCTCTCAACGATGATATCGTGCGGTAGAAAGGGTTACTCAGTACGGTCACGTTGTTGTCGAGGTTCTCCATGCTGGCCCCGGCCGTGAGCGTGTATTGGCTGAGCACGGAAGCAACCTGAACGAACTGTTCCGTGTCACCGTAGCGGTGGCGAACCAGGTTCAGCAGGATTTGCTGTTCCATCGACCGCGCAATCGACTCGTTGTAGTTGAAGCTGTCCCCGCGAATGGTCCGCGGGCCAAGCCTTGCGCAGCCGGGACCGATGAGCATGACCAGGATGAGCAGCCCAATGAGGCGCGCAGCCCGTGAATGGAATTGTCTTGGGACGATATTTCGCATATAGCAACACCGTCCCTCCGCACGAACAATCCATGTGCACAAAACGGACACGCTATTGTTCATATCATGGTCATCGGCTGGAACGCCAATACGTGATCGGGTACCTGTTCCCCGCACAATGGCCAACTCGCCGGGGAGAATCTTACTCTGTGATCGACAACGATTTGGAGAAGAGACAACATGCCGGGATGGATGTCAAGTGCGTGCGCGCGTAATCTCCGTTTTCGGCATGCCCATGGCACCGATCAGCTCGTGCGGTGCTTGAACCGGGCAATCGGTTGCACAGGGCCCCATGGTGTTGATATGCTCCCTGCCAAGGTCCCTGCTGAGCCGATTGTGGATGCTCCATTCACGGTGAGGCGCTAGCGGGCGAAGGTCGGGCTCCGCCATGCGGTCCCGGATTGACCCACGCCTGGCGGACGTGGCCACGATCCTGTTCGACCGTCTTTTGTTGTATCGGGGCTACTCCGCCCGGAGACGCGATGTTCAATCCGAATGCCAACGCTCTCGATCCGCGGCGCGCGGTCGTTGCCGTGGTGATCGTGCTCGCTGGCTGTGGCCGCGAGCTCATGACCACACCGAACATCTATCTGGACTCGAATGACCGCACGTTCGATGCAGTCCCACCCGAATTACAATCCAATACGGTGACGATGCTCTACGCCACCGACCGCACGCGCGACGCTGGCGCGCGGACGGTCCGCTACGGGTACGGGCGCTGTCCGTCGCTAGCCATCGGGGAGGTCGACGTTCGCTTTGGGAAGAACGTCTCGTGGGATGAACTGGTCGCCGCCAGTCACACACAGTCTCGTAAGACGAAGCTGTCCGTGTCCATTGCGCGCATCGACGAAACCCACCGTTTTCCGGAAACCCCGCCCAGCGTGCACCTCGAGGGCAACCGGCGCGTGCCGACGAAAGACTGGTTCAACAGTTACAAGGACGGCGAGCGGGCGCTGCACGCCGCCCTGGACAAGTTTCTTGAGCACGCCCCACGTAAGGAAGTGTTCATGTTCGTCCATGGCTTCGCCAATGCTTTTGATGATGCGGCCATGACGATGGCCGACCTGTGGCATTTTCTGGGTCGCGGGAGCGTACCGGTCGTGTACTCGTGGCCGGCAGGTCGGCAGGTCAGCGCCCGGGGGTACATGTATGACCGCGAATCGGGCGAATTCACGATCTACCACCTCAAACAATTCCTGAAATCGCTGGCCGCGCACTCGGGTATCGAAAAGATCCACATCCTGGCCCACAGCCGCGGCACGGCGGTGGTCATTGCCACGTTACGCGAACTAAAGATCGAGTACACCGCATCTGACCATGACCCCGCGGAATTGAAGCTCGGCCACGTCATCCTCGCAGCAGCGGACATCGACTTTGATGTCGCCCAGCAACGTATTTCGGCCGAGAACTCGCCGGAGATCGTGGACACGTTCACGATGTATTCATCGATCCATGACCAGGCCCTGCGTTTGTCGGACTATCTGTCTTTTGGATCAGCCCGCGCTGGGCAAGTCCGGCTCGAGGACATGCCCAAGAATCTCCGCTCAACAATTGAATCCATGCCCAACAACAACATGATTCGCGTCACGTCCAACCGTGGCGGCCTGGGACACAGCTATTTCCACTCCGATCCGGCGGTCTCCTCTGATCTCATCTTGTTGTTGCGTGACGACAGGCTCCCCGGGCAGGAGCATGGCCGCCCGCTGAGGTCCTTGGCGCCCAACTTCTGGCAGCTCGACGCCGGATACCCGAATGATCGTTGGAACGATGACAAAGATTCTAGAAACTGACCGGTTCCACACCGCGAACCACCAACTTGATACTGTTCTTGCTTGCTCGTCGCCCGAACATCATCAGCCTTCGGGCAGACCTTCTTCAGCCTGAGCATAGTCGAGCATCTGTTGTAGGTCCTCTCGGTAAGGAACGAGGCTGGTACTCACAGCCTTCCGGTTCAGTTCGGGCAAGTCCTCGGTGATGACATACAGATGCACCCCGCACCAGCACTGGATGATCTGAATCTGATCGACGATGAAGACTACATTGAAGACCTGTGCACCATTCGCAAGATCACCGCGATGGCGATCCACTTCGAGAATTGCGACGACGGCGAGATCGTGATCCGTCTGCCCAAGAGCGTGACCTCGAATGATCGGGAGGGCTGGAAGCTGTTGCTGGAGCTCGCCAGAGCCAAAGGCCGGTGGAATATCATGGGCTGCGGGAGTGTCTATCCGCGGCAATGGGCCGGACGTGCGTTTTCAGGATCGATCCGAGCATCAGTATGATATGATAGTGATGATGGAGCGGTCGACTGCCGGCATCTCCGGACGGAGTACGACGTGGGGATCGTGTTTAATGACGACCAAGGACGCTGCTAAACAACTGATCGACGCCCTCCCCGACGAAGCGACGCTGGACGAGATCATCCACGCGCTCTATCTGCGAGCCAAGTTCGAGAGCGGCGAGCGAGAGATCCGCGACGGCAAGGGAATCCCCCACGACGAAGCCAAGAAGCGACTCCAAAAATGGGTCAAGTAATCTGGTCGCCGTCATCGCTGGACGATGTCGAGAGGATTGCGGAATACATCGCCCGAGACTCGGCCGCCAATGCGGCCCTGTTCGTGTCTCGCCTCCTTCAGGGCCCGTGGGCTGATCGCGACGCTAAACGCTTGCGTTCCCTGCTTCGCGGGCCACGATGTCCTACAAGGGCGTGTGGGGCTATGCCCCGTTGATCGTATCTCTGGCCAACACCCAGGAGCCCTTGTACCTGGTCAACCGCAGCGGTAACCGGCCGTCGCAGGACGGGGCCTCGTGGTATTTGAATCGCGCAGGCGTGTTGTGCGAGAAGGCAGGGTTCAAGCGCGTTCTGTTGCGCACACGGCCTGGTCATGCATGCATCATCTGGACTGACTGGCCGAAGACCCGGATATCACATCACGCCGTCAGCTCGGCAACTATCATCGCTTTGGATTACTATTTCAGAACTCCTGTCCGGATTCACACTGTTTTCCCATCAATAAGATAGAAGCACATCCGCCGCCAAAGCGGTCCCGGACGCCTTGTGGCCACACATCATTCACGCCATAGGAGGATACCTCGTGCCATTCGTTCACGTCTATGCGATCTCGCTTCTCGTGGTCTTCGTGTCATCATGGTCGCCCGTCCCTGCCGCTGGCGGTGATCCCTGTACGGCCGTGGTCAATTGTGCCACACCGGAGAGCCATCTGCTGGTGGCTTCTGATGGTACTGGAGGAGACCAGTACGGTATCTCCGTTGATCTGGATGGCCACGTCATGGCATCCGGTGCGTCGTTCGTCACATTGACAGGCGAGACGGGCACGAAACATGGTGCGGTGTACATCTTGGAGTTCGACGAGGGCACGCAGACATGGCAGGAAGAGCACATGCTACGCGCCGTGGTGGCGGGTGACGGGGATGAGTTCGGCACGGCGGTTGGACTCCATGGCACCACGCTGGTCGTCGGCGCTCCCAAGAATGATGACAATGGATCCAACGCCGGCTCGGCGTACGTATTCGAGTTCGATGCCGGCACGATGATGTGGAATCAGACCCAGACGCTGGCGGCCTCCAATGCCTCTGCCGGTAGCCGGTTCGGCCACACGGTCGCGGTCCGGGATGACCTCATCATCGTGGGCGCATGGCTTGGGGATGGTGCCGGCACGGGCGACGGCGCGGCCTACGTCTTTCGCTTCAACGACACGACGATGCTGTGGGAAGAGGAGCAGCGGCTCTTCGACGCGGCTGGCACGACAGGTGACCGCTTCGGCTTCGCCGTGAATACCGATGGGGTGCGCACCATCGTCGGAGCCCCGCTCAAAGATTCGCAGGCAGGAGCGGCGTTTATCTTCGGGTTTGACGGCAGCAGCTGGGTTCTTGAACGGGAGATCTTTACATTCGATGGTGGGCGCGCGGGAGAATCCGTGGCCATCACCGGCGAAATGGCAGTGTTGGGAGCGTCACGCAATAGTCGCTTTGCCATACAAACCGGCCTGGCCGAGGTGTGGTACTTCGATGTGGAGGAAGATCAATGGTTGCGCGAGCAAGGATTGATCCACGCGGGAGCCCGGGCCAGCGATTTGTTCGGCACAACGATTGATTTTGACGGCACGCGGGTCGTGGTGGGTGCGCCCAATACCGGCAATGCGGGTTTTAATGACTTTACAGGTACGGGCTCGGCACACGTGTTTACACAATCCAATGGTGTGTGGGTTGAAACGGTCACACTGAGCGCATCCGACGGCATGGCCTCGGATGCATTCGCATTTTCAGTTGCCCTCGATACCGAACACATCGTGGTCGGCGGACTGCGCAGCGATGGCAATGCCGCCGACTCCGGCGCGGCGTATGTCTTCGACCTGATCCAGAGTGACTGTGATTGCGACGACAACGCTGATGTGTGCGAACTCGATTGCAACGGCAACGGCACACCTGATGATTGCGACAACGATTGCAACTGTAACGGCGTGGATGATACGACCGATGTCGCGAACCAGTTCAGTACAGATTGCAATGCCAATGGCATCGCTGATGAATGTGAAATATCGGCCACGACGGTTGCGCCCGGAGGCCCCTTCTATTGCGTGTCGAATTGCGATGTTGACTGCAACGACTCCGGTATACCCGATGGTTGTGAGCTGACTGACAATGACTGTAACATGGATGGCATTCCTGATGACTGCGGCCTGCGCGTCGTGTGCAATGCGACAGAAGAGCAGCTCGTCATGACACCCGGTACCGTATCGACGCGCGGCAACACTGCCGCTTTTGCCAACCCTGCAGACAACGAGGCCTGCTTTGATTGTGGGGCCGTGCAGCTTTATGAGCGCGACAGCCAACAAGATTTGTGGACCGCTGGACAAAAACTGTTCGCGTCCGATGCCCCAAGTCCAAGTGGCTTCGGGGGCAACCTGGATCTACACAATAATGTCCTGTTTGTCACCGGTGGGGGCCAGAACGAGATTGGTGCCGCCTATGCATTTCGTAAGGACGAAAAAACGGGCATGTGGAACGAGGAGCAAATCATTCTTGGCCCTCCTTTTAGAGGGGAGGAATTTGGAACACTATACGGTACAAGCGTCACCGTAGAGCACAACATCGCTGCAGTGGGTGCTCCATGGCGCGAGGGCACGTTCTGTGTGTTCGGACTGGGCATCTCTTGTGGTGCGGTCTATGTGTACGAGTATGATCCAGGCCTACAGCAATGGCTGGAAGCTCATATTCTCTACGCACCCGATATCGGCTCGGATTGGGACTTCGGCTCGGCACTCGATCTGAGTGAAGGATTACTGGCCGTCGGATCGCGGGGCGCTGATGCTGTGTCGAATTTTGCCGGTGCTGTGTATCTCTATCGCTACCTCCCACTCAGCAACCGTTGGTTACTCGAACAGAAAATCTTTGCCTCGGATGGCAAGTTCTTTGACGGCTTTGGCGTGAACGTCGGCATTGCTGGAGATGTCATCGCCGTGGGCAGCTTCACAGGAACATACGTGTTTCGTCGCGATGCCAACTCTGGCCTATGGAGCGAAGAGGCTAAGCTTACCGTCCCTGAGATGTCTCTGGAGTACGGTACAGAGATCGCCGTGGGGCCTGATGTCGTGGTCGTCGGCGATGGTCAGGATGACGACGCTGGTGACAATGCAGGAACGGCCCACGTGTTTACCTACGATTCACAAACGCGTTCCTGGACGCGCATTCGAAAACTCACCACTTCCGATGCAATGCCGGGCGACCTTCTCGGCAGATCGCTGAATATGTATGGCCGCGATCTGTTCGCAGGCATCTTGGGGCGTGTGTATGCCTTTGATCTGAATGACGAAGATTGCGATTGTGACGGCACGACCAATGCGTGCGCGTTGCTTGGCGGCGAGGCCGACGCTGATGGCAACGGCACGCCCGACGCTTGCGAAGGGGATCTTCTACAGCTTGACGCGGGAGCAGACCAGGCGGATGTCGCCGAGGGCAGCGTGGCTCAGGTCGATGCCACCTTCGACGACATCCCGGGAACGACACACAGTGCGACCATCAACTGGGGCGACGGCACAGCCGATGAAAGCGGGACGGTCAATCAGGGTCTTCAGACTATCACAGGGACTCACGTGTACGCCGATGATGGCATGTATACCGTCACGATCACCGTGACTGACCTGGTGACGTCATCGCGCACCGACACGGATCTGTTAACCATTGCTGTCATCAACGCGGCGCCGACCGTTGAAGCCGGGGCGGATATCCTGGCCTTGGTCGGCACGCCGGTGAAGTTGCCGTCCACGACATTCAACGATCTGGGCACGCTGGATACCCACACGGCCGAGGTCGACTGGGAAGGGAATGCCACATATGTTCCCGCGACGGTTGATGAAACCCCGTTCGGCCCCCCCGGAGATCCCGCCGGGGCCGACGGCCAAGTGACCGCGATGAACATGTATTCCGAAACTGGCATATTTAACGTCTGCGTCAAAGTCATCGACGATGATACCGGTGAAGGTGAGGATTGCCTCACGATCATCGTCACGACGTGTGGTGACGGGACGATCAATGATGATGAAGATTGTGATGATCTGAATCAACAGTCGGGAGATGGCTGCTCGGATGTGTGCCAACTCGAAGACGAGTTCGTCTGTACAGGTGAACCCAGCGTATGCGCTCCCGACTGTAACGACAACGGCATCGACGACGCTATCGACATTGGCTCGACCAGCACCGATTGTGATACCAATGGTGTACCCGATGAGTGCGACCAGGATGACGACGTCGATGGCATCCCCGACGCTTGTGATGTATGCGCCGGATTCGACGACAATACAGATGCCGATGCGGATACGGTTCCTGATGGCTGTGATCAATGTCCAGGCGAAGATGATCTGTTGAACACCGATGGCCTGGATGTGGCCGATTGCCTCGATAGCGACGACGACAATGACGGTGTGCCCGACGAGCAGGATGATAGCCCGTTGGACCCGATGGTTTGCGCCGATACCGACGACGATGGCTGCGACGATTGCGCGGTGGGGACGGACGGGTTTGGGCCACTGTCTGACAATGATCCAGCGGCCGACGGACCCGATGATGACGCGGATGGTGTGTGTGACGGCGGTGATAACTGTCCAGCGGACGACAATCCAGATCAGGCCGATTGCGACGACGACGGCACGGGCGACGTCTGTGCAATCAGCAGCGGACAGAGCTCAGACTGTAACAACAATGTCGTGCCCGACTCGTGTGATATCGATCTGGGTGAGCCCGACGACAACGGCAATGGCATCCCCGATGTGTGCGAAGGCTGCGAGACTGTCGCCGATTGCGCGGACGTCGAGCCACTCGATGGTGTCCGCGATGACAATTGTGTGTTTTGGGAGTGCGTGGATGGCACATGCCTGGACACCGCCATTGTGTTTGCCGACATGGGTGGCCAATTTGGCCTGTGCCGGGTCGATGGAACACCCGATGGCAACGATCGCTTCCACGCGCTGAACTGCTTTGCCAATGTCGATGTCGATCAGCTGCCGGGATACCCGTGCGAAAGTGCACCGCCGACTGCGTACAACGTGGATGCTGGCGGCCCGTTTGGTGATTGCAATCCGGATGGCGTGTGCGATGGCAACGATGCGTTTGCAGCCCTGAATGCGTTTGCCGACATGACCCCCTGCTCCTGCCCGCTGGATGGCGGTCCGGCACCCGAGCTCGACGGGCCGCCCCAGGTTATCGACACGGCTGGGCTAGTTCTCAACGTAGTAGATCAGCACGTGGTCTCGCCAGGTGCTATCGTCGAAGTGGACGTTTTTCTAGACAACCGCTTGAGCGATCTGCGTGGTTACCAGCTCCATCTGTCATCTTACGGCGGATTACGCGGCCAGCTTACGCTCGTTGATATTCACACGGATCACCGTCCGAGCCAAGTGCTGGCCAAGGAGCACGACTGGCTGGCGGCCAACATTGCGACCGGCCAGCTGGTGGTGGGTCTGGATGGTGCGGGTGTCCCGGTGAAGCCCGGATACCTGGCAACCTTCACGTACCAGGTGAGCCGGGATGCTGTCGGAAGCTTCGCCATTGCCGTGCTTGATCATGATACCAACGCGGACCATCGAACATTCTTGTTCCCAACCACTCCGAGAAGCACAATTGCAATCCATCCGACGAAACCCGTTCAGCTGACGGTTGTGCAGCGGGCCAGCAGATAAGCCCAATTGTTATGTCACATCGCGCTTGATAACGATCAGCGTAACGTCGTCCTCCCGTGGACTACCGGCGCGGAAGGTGTCGACGCTGTCGATGACGTGCTGCACAATGGTAGCTGCGGAATACTGCGCGCTGTTACGGATGACTTCCTTGAGCCGACATCCGCATCCTATCGATGTCGGCAATCGCACACCAGTCGTCGGGCGTGAATGGCCCCTGCAGGTAGCACGTTGTTCGGAATACGTTGAGTCCGCTATGTTGACGGCCCCGTCGCCAATCTGATCGCCATCGATATTCAGGTCGAATTCACGGCGCCCGAGTGAATCGAGAAACGCAATGATGGCATCCTGCTGTTCGACATCGAGCGCCTGGACGCCGCAGCCGCATCGGCCGCCTCACTGCCGATAACGTTGTGCCAACCGACCACACCCGCTAAGCCGTCGGATCCCCGGATACGCTCGGCAAAGGATCCGCCGATCACGCAACCATCATGCAGCATGGGATTGCGTTACACGCAGACCCCACAGACGGCGTGCGGATCTCGAGCGGACCGGCGTCGCCTTGCTGAATCTGATCGCCGAGCAGCCCCATGTGGTGCAGTAGGAAATCAGAGTAGGGTGTGATCATGACGCCCGACAGAGCCACTTCAGGCAGCGCCCGTCGTGAAGGTCCGGGTGTGACAATCATTGCATCCGATGCTCATGAACAGCCCTTCGCCACTCATTCCCGATTTCGGAGTTTGCGGCGGAGGCGGTTTTCCTGAGTGGAACGCATCGCTTCGGGCGATTCGCCAGGGAGATGTTCAAGATACGGCTGACTGCCTGCTCACACTCTCTTCCACACAATAGGCCTGGTCCTGGTGAACTCGGAGCCCAGGCCTGCTCCCCAAAACTTGATCCAGTCTGAATGAGAGTTTCTACTGTGTGTTGGACCTTACCCATTTCTTGTACCAATCGTAATGCGATTCTTGAATATCTTTCGGCCATGCCATTCTGGCCAGATCGGGCGAATTCACTGGGGGCCAGGTTGCGCAGTGAACTGTGCGGATGATGTACGTTACATTCTCCGGGGTCTGTTGCCGACAGTAGGCCTTGATTGGACTGCTGTCTTCAACGGTTGTTCTTCAACAGGAGCCTGCGGGCATGTGATGCTTCAGCAGGATTCGCAGGATCAATATCAAAGATCAAAGACCTGACCCCAGACTCACGCTAGAACTGCTAGCGTGCACTCACGGCGACGATCAGTAGATCGTCGCCCTCCAGCTTCCACCCGCCGAACAGCTGTGCTTTCTCCGGCTTGAGTGAGAACGTGGTTCTCAGTTTGTTCTGGTCCTTGTCACCCTCGCGTTTGACGACGTGGACGTTGAGCTTGATCTTCTCGGGGGTCTTCTCCATCAACTTGATGGTCGCGCGCAAGGATGCAGGCAGGGTCCAGGTCGCAGGTTTGTCGGGTGCCACAGTGCGGGTTTCGGACTTGATGAGCTTGTAGCCCGTAAACTTGAACGTCTTCTTGAGGACTTTGGCCAGCGGCTTGAGCTCGGGTGAGATCTCCGCGTTGTCATGCGTGGCCCGGATGGTCCATATCTGGACGTCAACGCCGTCAGCGCCGGAGGCGCAGGCAGGATCGCACAGACTAAGGCCCAATACGATGGCAAACGCAGCGGGAATGGCGCTACCCATGAGCGAAATACGAAGAGTCATCGGTCAGCCTCCTATTCTTCTGTCACCCAGATGATCGACGTGCCCTCGGTCTCGACCGTATACAGGTTTGCGCCGTACGCATCGATGAATTCAATGTTGACGTCATCGCCAGTTGCCATGGTCAACTCCCAGGTCTGTTGGGGCGTCATGGGGCTCAGTTGCCACAACGTTGCGGCAACAACCACTGCCGCAGCTGAAGCCAGGCCGATCAGCGTGCGCAACGAACGCCTGGCTTCCGGCGCACGCCGCTCTCCTGTTGCCGCAGCCTCGATCTTCGACCACACGGGCGCCCAGTCCGAATCCGCTAACTCCGCAGTATCCCGCTCGAGCGGGGCAGCCGGTGCGGCCACGATATCAGACAATCGCGCCGAGCAGACCGGGCAGGCATCGAGATGGGTCGCCACCGCTTCCGCCTGTTGCGGCGTCAGGTCGTCGAAGTGCCCCGCAGCCAGAGCTTCGAGTGTACTGTCATGTTGTTTGCAGTCATCGCCGCTCATTGTTCACCACCCTTCGGCGCCACCGTGCTGGGCAGCAGGTCCGCGAGCGCACCGCGCAACCGCCGCCGAGCGTGGTGAATACGGCTCATGACCGTGCCGATCGGAACACCGACGATCCCTGAGATCTCGCCGTAAGTCAGGTCGCCCTGAATGTACAGCGCCAGCACCGTACACTGGTCGGCCGGAAGATCCGCCATTGCCTGGTGGATGCGGGCCTGGGTCTCACGGCCGCGCATCGACTGCACCGGCTCGGATGCTGCACGATCGGTGACGTCAGATGGCCCGCTGTCCTGATCATCCAGTGACACCGCCTTACGCACGTTTCGGCTACGCAGATGATCGAGCGCCCGGTTCTGAACGATCCGCAAAAACCATGCCTTGAAACTGCCGCCTTCCTGCAGGCTGGCCAGACTGTCAAATGCTCTGATGAAGCCGTCCTGAACCACGTCGAGGGCGTCCTGCTCGCGACCGACAATGCGGAGCGCCACCCGAAACGCCAGGTCGCGGTGCGTTTCGAACAATTCGCGCAAAGCGTCGCGATCTCCGGCCTGGGCGCGCCGCACAACATCCAACTCCGTCTGCATGACGCCTGGGTCAACCATCCTATTCAGATTATTAGGAGATTTTCCGGACTCGCAACACACTCTCGGCCACCGCGTGTTTTTCTTTTTCTCGAGTGAATAATCGCCGGTGTGGCTCCGTCCATGGGGTGTCAGGACCAGTGGGGTCCGCACACGAGACAGCGTGGCTCGCCAGTCGCGCCAACAAGCATAAGGAGCTTTGACATGAAACGCACCTCGCAAACCGCCCTCCTCCTGGCCCTGATGGGCGGCTCGATCGCCTACGCCGGTGAAGCCCGCAGTGTGGCCATTTCGTCGAACGGAGGAACCGCCGAGGCCAACGCGACCGCAACCGGCAACTCCAACGCCGTGGCGATCGCCGGCGCCTCGCGCGGCGGCCATGCCATCTCAAACAGCCGCGCTCACGGCGGATTGTGGGGCCGTGCCGACAGCGTCTCGGTGGCCACGGCGGACCACGGTTTGGCCATCAGCAACAGTCACGCGACCGCGCGTGGCCATTTCTTCGGCCGCTCCAGGGCCCTGAGCGAGAGCGTCGCCGCAACCATCGGGGGCGTGGCCATCAGCAACAGTGATGCCGTAGCCCGGGAAAGTTTCTGGGGCCAGGCCGATAGTGAATCGTACTCCACCGCGCTCAGTGACCACGGCCGGGCCGTGAGCAACAGCCGGTCGCTCAGCAACGGCTTTCTTGGGGGCCGGGCGGTCAGCGTCAGTGACTCGCTGGCCGACGCTTACGGCGGCACCGCAGTGAGTGACGTTGAGGCGGTCAGTGGAGCACAATTCTACGGTCGGGCTGTCTCCGACGGTGTGGGCGTCAGCATCGTGGGACCGCGTCGCTTCGGGCGTGCAAGCGTCTATGCGGAGAGCCGGGCCAGTCGGTTTGGGCGCAGCCATTCCCGGTCGTCTGCGATTCGTGTCAGACGGTAAAGCGGGCGCTGGCTCGGTGCGGGCAGGGCTCCCTGAACAATGGGTCCCCCTGCCCCGCCGGGCCGTTTTGGGGGCAGTGCAAAATGAACTTCGACCATAAGCTTCTTGTTGAAACGGAGATTATCATGAATCAGCAACGCCTCATTATCTCAGCGCTGGCGGCTGTGGCGCTCGGCGCGATGGCCTCCGCGGTACTCGCAGCGGAAGCGGACACCTCGGCTAACGCCGGCACGAGCTACGGTCGCGGGAACGCCGAGGCCTCGGCGCGCTACGAAGGCCAGATCGGCTTCGCCCGCACGAAATCGAAGACCGGCAAGATCTCCCTCGCGCGCGGTCTGGCCGTGGGCGTGGATCACAACGGTTTGTCCCTGTCGGCCAGCCATGCCCTGTCCCTGCGGGGCGGCGTCGCCGTAGCGCGCAATTTCAATTTCTCGCTCGGCCGCGACGGCCAGATCGCGGTGAGCAGTGGCGGCGCGCTAAGCCTGGGCGCTCACCAGCGGTCCGCCGGTGTCAGCGGCTTCAGCGGCGTGTGGCATGGCTCGCCCAAGGCCGCATCCTCGGCATATGGCAAGACTGACCCCCGTGGCATCGTGAAGACGCGCTCCACGGCGCGTACGTCCGGTCCGCGCGGGCCACACCGGCGGCGCCTGTTGCAGCCAGGCTGCTTCTGACCGCAAGTGCGTGATCAGCGGTGATCACGACACGACGCCGATGGCAATGAAGAGAGCCTGGCACAACATGGCCAGGCTCTCTTTGACTTACTCATCACGTCAATATTAAACGTGGCCGGAGTATTCCTCTCCTAACGCGCACCTGAGCGTGAATGAAACCACTGTGGTGCCGGTCGGCGTTGCTGGCGCGGGCCCTCAGTTGCGCGGTGGTGTGGCTGGATTGTGACATGCCCGGCGCGAAGCCTATTGCCGGTAGGCTGATGCCGCCCGATTTGTGAACGGATTGTAAACACCGCTTGTGCTCGAAGTGGGCGCGTAGACGAACCCGATGCGATCATTGTCTTCATCGACCGGCTCGAGCAATAGTGTCTCTTCGTCGGATCTTGCCTCGTATTCCTTCAGGACCCGTTTCGTGCCGTTGATCCCCCAGATCTTGAATCCCGTACCGAAAATACCGCCGTCCGGGTACAGCTCGTCCAAGCCGGCCATGGCGTGGAAGCAATTGATCGCCAACCGATGCTTGCGGTAAGGCCGATCGTCGGCACGGTATCGGATCTTTCCGGAATCCAGCAGCCGCAGACGGCCAACGGCGGTATCGAACGCTCCCTTCGTGATTTCATAGGGTCCCCACATGCACACGGCCACCTTCGCCTGCACGGCAAACTGGAGCGTCGTCGGCAGATCGAAGTTCTTGCCTTCGGGAACCGGGCAGTCGTTGCGGTTGGGATCAATGGCCGCGCCAATGCCCTTGAACACACACAGGTTGGGGTTCTCCACAAAATCAGCGGGCAGCCAGCTGATGGTAAACGCCTCGTATTCGTAGCTCCTCACAAAATACCCCTCGAGCCCCTCGCCCTCGTTCGCCTTCGGTTGCTGACTATCGCCATACACCCGAATCACCGTCATGAACGAATGTGAGAGCTCCGGTGAGTTTCCTTTGTCTTCGTAAGCAAACGGTATGATGAAATACCGATCGTCTTCACTGGGTTTTCCATCAAAGCGAGTGGCGACCCTCTCAGTAATCCTGTCTTTGATCTGCTCGTAGAGCGGTGTGTCATAGTTCGAGAAATCGATCGACCGTTTCCCGCCGGCCGAACAAGCTGGCATACACAACATGCCGATGATGCTGAAGATCAGGCTAGGCGCTGCCTGAAAACTCCGGTTGAGCGAGATCGAGCGAGGAGTTCGCGGGCAATGCCGCAGGGTCAAATTGGCCGCAGGCGTATCCGTAGATACGCTGAGGACCAATCTGGCCCGAGAACGCAGCCAGCGGACTCCGCAGCCGATCGCAGCTAGCGGAGTTTTCAGACAGAGCCTAGTGGATGGGTGCAAGCGGTGCCTTGACCTGGGGAAGAGAGTATCCGTGATGAGTGCGACGCGTCGTTCCCTGGCCTTAGCCATTTTGATTACCTTTCGTTGAAGACTGAGTATCTGTTACAGGACAACGTTCTGGTTGCCACGTGTGCGCGCGGGGTGACGGGATTCCATGACTCTATGATATCCGTTCGGACGAGGCCTCTCACCGCGCGCAGCCTGGAACGCAACCCGCTTGCCCACTTCAGCTTGCGGGCCGGCCAGAGATTTCCCGGTTTCCGTTACGGCTTTTCGCGGCCACGTGTGTTTGAAAGATGACTGCCATCGGAATGAGGCGGTCAGGCTTCACACAAATGAAAGGGAACACATGACTACGAGTCTCCTCATCCGGTCGTTCGCATTGATTGCCCTCGGTTCAATGGCGATTTCTACGAACGCCCAGACGCCGCTCGGCAGTGCCTGGACCTATCAGGCACAACTCAATCTGCAGGGCGTGCCGGTCAACGACTCGGCCGACTTCGAGTTCTCGCTGTGGGACAACCCCGTAGTGGGCGCGCAGGTCGGTACCACGCTGGCCGTCGACAACGTGACGGTCGCCGACGGCCTGTTCACCGTTGAGATCGACTTCGGCACGCAAGCCTTCAATGGCGAATCCAGGTGGCTCGAGATCGCAGTCGCGAGTCCGACCGGCGGCCCATTCACGACGCTCGCCCCGCGTCAGGCATTGACTGCGACACCCTACGCGCTGCAGACACGCGGCCTGTTCGTAGATGACAGCGGCGCCGTGGGTCTCGGCACGGAAACGCCGGACGCGGACATGCACGTCAAAGGCACCAGTGGCTTGATGATCTCCAGCCAGGCATCCGCTCCAACGATTCTGCTTCGGGACGACCTCGATGACGATGCGTTCATAATCCAACACCATCGCGCCCAGAATCAATTTCGTGTGCGAAACGCGGACAATACGAACCTGCTGGTAATCGAAAAGGCCGGCAACGTCGGCATCGGAACAGATGCGCCCGCCACAGCGCTCGAGGTCAGCGGCACGGTGACGGCGACAGCACTCGAGGTCAGCAGCACAGTGACGGCGGGCGCCTTTGCAGGCGACGGCTCCGGGCTGACCGGCCTCGGTGCGGGGGCGACCGTGGACCTCACGAACATCGCTCTGCTGCGCTGGGACTTGCTCACCCAGAGCTTTCCCACTGGAGATGGCCCGCAGGCCGTTGCGTTCGATGGAACGAACGTCTGGGTGGGCGGCGCCAATGATGGCACGCTGACAAAGATACGCGCGTCCGACGGCGCGCCGCAGGGGACCTTCGACGTCGGTGGGGAGGTCGCCGGGCTTGCCTTCGATGGAGCCCACATGTGGGCAACCGACCGCAATAATGACGTCGTGGTCAAAGTCCGGGTGTCCGATGGCGCGATCTTCGGATCTTACCCGGTGGGACAATTCCCATTCGGCGTCGCATTTGACGGCGCGCACGTCTGGGTATCGAACCTGTTTGGCGCGAGTGTCACCAAACTGAGGGCGTCGGACGGCGCCGACCAGGGCACCTTTGACGTCGGTCCTGCTCCTACAGGGATCGCCTTTGACGGCCACAGCATCTGGACCGCGAACTTTGGCGGGAACAGCGTCTCGAAGATCCAGGCCTCAGATGGCGCCAATCTCGGTACGTTCAACGTTGGAATCGATCCGTTATTCGTGGCTTTCGACGGTTCGAATGTATGGGTGACCAATTATGAAAGCGATACAGTAACAAAGCTCCGCGCGTCCGACGGCGCGGTCCTGGACACAATTGCAGTCGGCGACGGCCCCGAGGGCATCGCCTTTGACGGCACACACATCTGGGTCGCGAGTAGCAACAGTAACAGTGTCCTAAAGGTGCTGGCGTCAAACGGGACCATAGTCGAGACCCGATCAGCAGTCACACACCCGATCGGCCTGGCATTCGACGGCGCCAACCTGTGGGTGACAAACCGTAACGCTGATCTCGTGACGCGTTTTGCGCTGGTGAAATGACCAGGACTCGATCCGTATCCATGGATTACGAAGGTCACGTAAGGAAGGAACCATGACAATGCTCCAACGATTCACCATTGTCGCGATTGCGACTGCAGGCCTGAGCGCTTCCGCACACGCCCAGCTTGCGATCACGTCGTCGACGATCGACGGTGGCGGCGGCTACAGTGGCGGCAACGGCTTCGAACTCGAGGGCACGATTGGACAGGCCGACGCTGGCCTGCTGACCGGAGGCGGGTTCGAGCTCAACGGTGGTTTCTGGGCCGGAACTGTTTGTGGCGATGCCGACCTGGACGGGCTGTGTGACAGCGTCGACGCCTGCCCGCACGACACGGATAACGATGCCGACGGCGATGGCGTGTGCGGCGATGTCGATCAATGTCCCGGGTTCGACGACACGCTCGACGCTGACCTGGACGGGGTTCCGGATGACTGTGACCCCTGCCCGTCAAGCAACCCCGACGATACGGACGGCGACGGCGTCTGTGAATCGGCTGACATCTGTGCTGGTTTCGATGACAACATCGATGCCGACGGCGACGGCGTGCCCGATGGCTGTGACGCCTGTACGGGTAACGATGCCAGCGGTGACAGCGATGCGGACAACGTGTGTGACTCGGATGACGTCTGTCCAGGCTTCGACGATATGGTCGACGAAGACAACAACGGCACACCAGATGGTTGTGACGTCGTACCCTGTGTCACGCATGGTGACTGTGCCGACGGCGACGACGACGGCATTCGCGACGACGGCTGCGTGTTCTGGGCCTGCGAAGCCGGCGAGTGTATCGAGACCGACATCAGCTACGCCGACATGGGCGGACCACACGGTGACTGCCAGGTCGACGGCACGGCCGACGGCAACGATCGCTTCCACGCGCTGAACTGTTTCAGCAATCAGACGCCGCGGGGTGGGTTCGGCTATCCGTGCGAAGCCGAGGCCCCGGCGGCGTACAATGTCGACGCAGCCGGCCTGGGCGCGCCGTGCAGTCCCGACGGTGTGTGCGACGGCAATGACGCCTTCGCAGCGCTCAACGCGTTCAGCGGGAACACGAGCTGCTCGTGCAATGGTACGCCCGCGCCGCTGACTTCGGCCGAGCCTGCCATCGTAGATGAGGTGGCCCTCCTACTCATCCCATCGGTCAACCGGGCAGCAGTTGGTGATACTGTGGAAGTCGACGTTTACATCACAGGCGGCGCCCGTGACCTTCGCGGCTATCAGCTGCATGCCGCCGCGAGCCCGGAACTCGAGTTAATCGATATGTTCGTGACCGACCGCCGTGACCATGCATTCGCTCGAATCGGGTACTGGGATGCGTACAACCTCGAAAACCGCCAGATGCTCGCGGGTATCGACGCCGAAGGTGTCAGCATGAAGGGCAACGTCTACCTGGCCACTTTGGTGTTCGCAATCCGTAGCACGAAAAACGACGACACGTTGATGGTCGACTTACTGCACGACCCAGCGGACCCGACTCAGCGTACGGTGCTGTTCGGCACCCCGGCTGGTAGCACGCTCGAGATCGTGAACACGGTGCCGGCCGTGATTTCGACCACACGGGCAGACGCCACGCCGCGGAACACGGGCGCTGACGATCCAGGTGTCCCGGGCCGAGAATCTTAGAGTTGCAATCCTGAACGGATGCGGCGGGGGCCGGCCTCACGAGCTGGCTCCTGCTTGCTCCATCCAGGGCACTGACATCAAAGTCTCATCGGCGAGGATGCAAGAGACACCGTCATGATCGATCTGCTGCATGCCCCGCAGGATCCGACGCACAGAACGGTGCTCTTCGCCACCGCGGAGGGCGCACGGATCGAGATCACAAGAGTCGAGCCCGCCGTAATCACGGTCGGCGCTCACCGGACCAGGCACTCTGGATATAGTTGGACACTAAAGCCTACGTCGATGGTCTACGAGCACCCGGCCACGCGTTCATCGATCTCGACCAGCATACTGTTGTGTGAAGAACGCAGTGCTCCGCGCTCTTTGATATCGCGCATCCACGTCTGGCATGCCCGATAGTGGGTGCAGGCAGTCGTGCGATACTGCTCTTGTTCCTCTGAAGTCAAGCCGTCGACCGTGGACCAGGCCCTGTAGACATCGCCCAACTCGCGCAGTGCGTCCGCTTTGAGATGATCCAGTTCAACACTTGAATCGCCCGCCGCGCCGCGCGTCGCGACATCTTCCAGCGCTTGCTCGAGCATGTCGCGGGCTGCGTTGTAAGATAATTGACTCAAGCGCATCTTCCCGATTTCGATTTGGGCGTTGACCCGGATGCCCCAGGCTTCGGCGTGGTCCGGCGTTAAGTCGAGGACTGCATTCGCACGAACCAGCGCAGCGTTGAGCAGCGTCGCCGCATCGTTCGGACGGCCGGATAGGATCAGTGCCATGGCAGTCTTGAGGTATCCCGCCGCGATATCGCTCTTGTACCTGATGTTGTTCGGTGACTGGGCCGCGATCGCCTCGAGAATCTCGACGAAGCTCTCGAAAGAGTCCACTGCCGCGTCACCGCGACCCGCATCGTAGTCGAGCTCGCCCATGCGGTAGTACGCGACTGCAACATCTCGCTGAGCATTGGCGTCCCCGGGCGCGGCTGCCGCTAGCTGCTGGCGGATACTGAGGTACTCTTCGAAATGACCCCGCGCTTCATCCTGCCGTCCGAGCACGAGCAGAACCTGACCGATGCGACCATGTGTTAGCGAAAAGGCTCGAAGTGCGTAGTGGTCACCGGGGTGCGTATCAACCACCTGATGCCGGAAGGCATGGCTCTCACGGTAACGTTCCAGAGCGCGCTGGTACTCTCCTCCGCGCCTGTGCATGTCGCCCAGTTTGCTGGCGCTGGTCGCCACATCGAGCAGGCGTTGCTTGGATTCGCCGAGACTGGCCAACTTGACCCGCAGTTGATGGCTGGCCTCGTACTCGCGCAGCGCATCGGCAGACTGTCCGCGCCGCTCATACAGACGGCCCAGTTTATGATGGGCCAGGGCCAGATCGCGCCGCTCCGGATCTTCGTGCGGCAGACGGTCGACTACCTGCTCCATGATGTCGATACTGCGGCGCCCATGAAACTCGGCCTCCCCAAAGCTGCCGCGTGCGGCGGTCAGTTCGGCCAGTGCCTCGTGGGACTTGCCGACCTGGTGCAGGCTTCCGAGGTCGTCCGGCCACCGCTCGACCGCCTCTTCAGCCAGTTCCAAGGCCCGCGTCGCGCTGGCAATGGCACCATCCAAGTCGCCCGTGTTGGGCACGTCCGGCCGGCCCTGGATCGTGCTGATGCGCAGGTACGCCTTGATGATCTCGAACTGCAGCGTGACGTCATCGGTCCTCTGGCCGGCCAGCTTGTTGGCATACTGCAGGGCCGTCTGAACCAGTGCTTGCCTGGCCTTCAGGGTGTTGGGCAGTTGGGCTAGCTGATCGTAGTGCTCGAACATGAAACTCCGTGCCAGCGCACGCGTATCGTTGAACCGTTCCTCGGCGATGCGCTGGGCGGCCCGGGCTTCAAACGCCTGCCACAGAGCAAGGCAGCTGCCCCCGATGAGTGCGCTGACGGCGACGAATGAGGCGAAGACCAGCCCGCGGTTGCGGCTGGCGAACTTGCGCAGTTGGTAGAACGTGCTCGGGTCCCGGGCCACGATTGGCTCGCGGGCCAGGTAGCGCCGCAGATCCCGGCCGAGTTCGGCGGCCGATTGATAACGCATGGCCCGATCTTTGGCCATGGCTTTGGCAACGATGGTTTCAATGTCGCCACGCACGGCCGTCTGCAACGCCCCCAAGCGTTGCGGCTCGTCCTCGCGGATGGTCCGCGCGGCCTCGGTGATCGCACAATTCACCAGATCGTAGGGCGGTTGGCCGCTCAGCAATTGGTAGAGGATGACGCCCAGTGTGTACACGTCGCTGCTGGCGTCGATGTCCTCTAAATTACCACCCACCTGTTCCGGACTCATGTACGCGATGGTGCCGACCAACTGCCCCACTCCCGTGTGCACGCTGGTGACCTGCAAGTCACCGTCGGTGACCCGGGCGACGCCGAAGTCGAGGACCTTGGTCTGACCACTGGTGTCGACGATGATGTTGCTCGGCTTGAGATCGCGGTGAATGACCCCGTTGACATGGGCGTGATGCACCGCGTCACAGACATCGGCCACCAGCCCCAGCACTCCGTCGGCGGACACGGCCCGCTCGCGCACGTAGCTGTCGATCGGCTCGCCGCGGAGCAATTCCATGGCGATGTACGGCAATGCCGCGGTCGCTCGGCCGTCCTGCAGGATCAACTCGGCGGAGCCGACGTCATAGATGTGCCCGATGCCTGTATGGCGCAGGCGGGCGAGCACAGCAGCCTCGCGGGCAAATCGCCGCCGGACCTCGGCCCCCGCCAATCCGGGGCGAATGACCTTCACAGCCACGAGCCGATGCGGCTGATCTTGTTCGGCTTCATACACGACACCCATGCCGCCGGAACCGAGCACAGAACGAATCCGGTACATACCGATCGACGTCGGTAGGACTGAATCCACATCCGGCGATTCCCCGATCATGCGCGCGATATCGTCCATCGCGGGGAGCTTGGCGGGCACGGCCAGCAGGGTGTTCTCATCATCGATGCGGGTCACGAGCGCCAGCAGCTCTTCCCGAACCGCCGGATCGTCGGCGCACGCATGCTCGATGAACGCGCGGCGTTCGCTCTGCTCCAGCTCCAGGGCCTCGGCTGACAGGCGATCGATGCGTTCGAGTTGCTCAGACGTAAATCGGGGATGGGACGTCATTCGGGCTCCGCGCCGAGCTCGCGTCTCAGCCACACGTGGGCCAGTTTCCAGTCGGCCTTGACGGTCGACGCGCTGATACTCAGCATGCGCGCCGTGTCATCGACCGAACAACCCGCGAAGTAGCGGTGCATGACCACCTCATGCCATCTGCGGTTGTACTGCTGCAGTCCGTCCAGCGCCTCGTCAAGCGCCAGGTAGTCGACCGTGTCGAGTTCGCCCACCGGCGTGGCCGGTTCGACCCCCGTCAGTGGGGCTGGTGGCGTCCCCTGGCCGCGCTTGAGCGTGTGCTGCTTGCGCCAGTAGTCGCGCAGGATCGAGCGCATGGCCAGGGCCACCGTCCGGAAGAACATCGCACGGCATGGCAACGAGGTGTTGTCGCCGAGGTCGAGCCGCTCGGCCAGCACGAGGTAGGCCTCATTGGCCAGCACGGTGGGCTGCAGGGTGTGACCGTGGCGGCCCGCCCCATGGTTTCGACGGGCGATGGCCCGCAGCTTGTCATAGACCACCTCGAAGAGCCGATCCGCGGACGCGCGGTCGCCGCCTGCCGCGGAATCGATCAGGACCGTCAGATCTTCGGGAGGATGGCCAGACATCGCCGGTATTCTAGCACAACCATATGGGCCACTACTACGTGCTAACCAAAGCGTTACGCACGACGACCACAATTCTGCCCGATCTCTTCACCCCGCGCGCCGACGGATCGCCCCAGAAAGGAATAGGCGTCCGAATTGGTCGGAGGCCCCGATGAGTCGGCTCACCGGAATAGAAGCTCGCCGTACGAAAGCAGAGGATGATCATGGTTGAGAACAAGAGACGTCGAATCGTGCACGGGTCGGGATGGGCCCTGGCGTGTGTGTTGTTGGCATGTCCGACCGTTGTCACCGCGCAGGTCGAAGTGGGCGAGGATGACGACCTCAAACCGTCCTGGCCGCATCCGGCATCGCGCTGCAGGATGGATGCACAATGTGATGTCGGCCTGGTGTGCGAGCCGCTCGATATCAGTGTCTGGCCACCGATGAACTTACCCAATGGTGCACCGCGAAACGGCAGACAGGTCTGTCAGCCGGGTTGTCGGATAGACGGCACATTTTATTACCCGGAAGTGCTTGACGGCGAGAACGACTGTCAATGGTGTGCGCCGGAGACGGACAGGTTCGGTTGGACACACCTGTCGGCAGGGACCGCCTGCGGCTCGGGCGCGGATACGGAGTGTACAAGCCCCGACACGTGTGACGGTGCGGGCGCCTGCCTGGCCAACGACGAACCGCCCACCACGCCGTGTGGCGACGCGGGCGATGCGTGCACGAACCAGGACTACTGCGATGGGTCCGGAAGTTGTACGGACAACGGTTTTGTCGCGGCGGATACGCCGTGCGGTTCGGATGCCGATACGGCGTGCACGAGTCCTGATACGTGTGACGGCGCGGGCACCTGCCAGACACACGACGAGGCGGACGGCACGGCCTGTAGCTCTGACGACAACGACTGCACCACGGACGTGTGCAGCGACGGCGTGTGCACGCACACGAGTGCACCGTTCGGCACAGCCTGTGGCGACAGCAGCACGTCTGACTGTGACTTCGCGGACACCTGTGACGGCGACGGGCAGTGTCAGGAGAACTTCGTGCCGGAGGGGTTCGCTTGCGGCAGCCCGTCGGACACCGATTGCGACAACCCCGACACGTGTGACGGCCAGGGGCACTGTCAGGCCAACGTGGAGGAGGCGGGCGCAGGCTGCGGTGACCCGACGGATACCGAATGCAACGCCCCGGACACCTGCAATGGCCTGGGCGACTGCGTCCATAACGTCGCACCTGCGGGCCAGACGTGCGGTGATGTCGAGACCGCCTGCACCAACGTGGATACGTGCAATGGGGCGGGCAGCTGTACGGACAACGGCTTCAAGGACGCATCAACGGCCTGTACGGGTGCCTCGAACGGCGGAGACTGTGACGATGATGCGAACGATCATTGCAGTGGGACCGACGACACGTGCGTCGATGCCTACGCGGCGGCCGGCACGGCCTGCGGCGACGCGACCGACGATGAGTGTAACGCTGCGGATACGTGCGACGGCTCCGGCATCTGTCAGGACAATCTGGCCAATGACGGCACGTTCTGCAACGGCGGTGGCGCGTGCAGCGACGGAACATGCTGCGGCTTCGTGTGCAACGACCCGGAAACCGGTGAACTGCTGTGCGGAAACATCGAAAACGATTGCGGCGATACGCTCGAGTGTGGCGCTTGTCTGGGAGATACGGAAGGTACGGGGTGTTCATTCGGCCTGATTGCGGACCAGAATGGCATCTGCCGTCAGCCGTTACTGGCCAGCTGTGACAACGACGTCGACTGCCTGAGCGGGCTCTGCGAATGCGGCGGGGCTAAGGATGGATCCCAATGCGACTCCGCTGGTGGCGTATGCCTGCTTGCACGCGGCGAAGCCTGTCTCCAGGACAGCGACTGCAACAGCGCGGATCGCTGCGAGCTGGCCGCCGACGGCGTGAAGCGCTGCCTGATCAAACCCATCGAGATTGGCGGAGCTTGCAACCCGTACTGCGCGTCGAACCCGGCAATCCCTTACTACTCGTTCCGCTGTAACGGTGGGAGTGATCAAGCCTGCATCGGCGGTCCCAACAACGGCATACCATGCAGCGATCCGGACGCCGACGGCTTCGATCTGGACACGTGCCAGGTCGAACTGTTCCCCGGAGACTTCCGCGGCGGCCGCTGCGGTGGAGATGAGTGCTACTTCAGAGGCACGATCTGCAAGGGCGGCGGCGCCGACGATGGCGAACCGTGCAGCGCGGCCGATGACTGCGACGGCGGCATCTGTGAGGCGGAATGCCCCGGCGGCGGCACGTGTATGCTCGACCCGCAGGGCGGCTATCGCCATGGCTTCGGCCAGGACGTGTCGCCGGTTCCCGGAACGGCCGTGTGTTCTGAGCTGCCGCCCGGATGCGCGCCACTCACCGGCATCATCGAGGGCTCGTGTCCGGGGAGCAACTGGGTCGATCCGCTGTGCTTCGATCCGCGTGAACCGGACGTCGTTCGCGGATGCTACAAGAGCGCCGTCGACCCGCCGGGCCCGTTCGGCTATGGCACACCGGTCTGCTGCCTCGGCCTGGGCGAGGTTTGCGAGGACGACAGCGACTGCTGCAAGGGCGGATTCGGCGAAGCCGAAGACAGCTCAGATCCCTACCGGTTCCGCGCCTGCCTGGCCGCCGACTCCGATGGACCGAAGACGTGCCGTCGGGTGGCCCTCGCCGGCGATGGGTGCGCCACGGACGACGACTGTATCAGCCAGACGCCGCTGTTCTGTAACACGTCCGGGGAATGCGCAGCGGGCACGGCACCCAATGTCCTGGCCCAAGGCGAGGTGTGCCAGAACGAGGACGACGGTGTCCTCACGGTGCTCGGCGAATGCGCTGCCGGGCTGGTGTGCTCGGATTGCAACCTGACTGGAAACGGGTGGCGGTGCACGCCGCCACTGGACGATGGCGGCTGCTGCAGCAACGGCAATGATGATCTGAATGAGTGCCCGGGCAGCAGCGGCTTCTTCTGCAACGCCGCCAGCGGCTGCCGCGCGGGCGAACCGTGCAGCTCCGATGACGACTGCGGCTGCTTCGGTTCTGGTGACTTCGGTCAATGCGAACCCCTGGTCACCGACCGGGGAACGTGCTGCAACTTCGAATGCACGCTCACCAGCATCGACGCGGACAACTGCGGCGCGTGCGGCAGGAACTGCGGTGTCCTCCCGGACTTCCTCGTGGGGGGCAGTGCGTGCTGGACGCCAACGGACTCGACAACCTGTTCGGACTACGCGTGCGACTGGGAATACAACTGCGCCGAAGGCCAGACGTGCTACCCACAGGGTGACAGCTTTACGTGTGTGGACCCCGTGGTCGTCGGCGATCCCTCGGTGCTCCTCGATTGCACCGACCTGATCTGCTGTAGCAGCCCCGCGAGTCCGTGCTGCAGCCTGGAGCCCGGTGACAGCTGCACGTGCACGTTCTTCGAAATGGTCGACCTCTTCCTGATGTGCGACGACGTTCCGACTGAGGTGCAAGGCGCGACGCTCTACTGTGACGGCGATAGCGACTGCAGCCCCGGGTATACATGCTACTACGAGTGCGCGGATGCCCTTGACCTCACCGCGAGTCCGATGGCCCAGTGGCTCGCGTCCCTGACCTGCTCATTGAATCGGGGAGTCTGCGTGGCCGAGTAGTTTCAGCAACTCGATCACCGCGGCGGACGCCTGCGCCGGTGGCAATCATGCAGTACGGCCCCGTGACCAGCCCACATCACGGGGCCGTTCGCGTGCAGATGTTCACGGCCCAGAGCCTCTTCCTCTTCCAGGTGACCGAACGGTGGTCAACTCCGTCGCATCTGAGCCATCCAACCCATAGGTCCCCGAACGCGCCCAATGTGTGGCTTTAAGAATTTCATGGGGTCGCGTGTGCGGCAACTGCTCCTAGATTGTGATTCAAAATCGATACGGTGCTCAACAACCTTCGGAGTCAAACCCGGAAGATCGTGCCGCCGGAAATGGGGAGCGGGGCAATTGCCGCCGCATCGTTTCCCACTCTTGACTTCGTTTTTTCGTTGTCGGTGACACACCTTCGCATCACGCCGATCGAACGGAGAGCCCGCAACACGTCTTGGCCCGGACATCTGATGCACGCCTTGGTTCATCGCTTTAGCCCAATGCAGCTTTCTCGAAGACCTCGAGCATGGCCTGCTCTGATGGCGGGTTTTCGGGGTCGAACGCGCTTGCCTGCGGGTAGGCGGTTTCGTTCAAACGCTTCCTGGCCGCGGTCAGGTCGTAGCGCGTGCAGCGCAGCTCGATGTCCGGGCCCAATAGCGCCCAGAAAGCGCCGGGGGTTCCGAAGGGCATGCCCACGCTTCCGGCATTGACCACGCGGATAGCGCCGATCCGCCGGTCGAACTGCATGTGCGTGTGGCCGCAGATCACGACGTCGGCGCTTGTCGGGGCGAAGATGGGTTCTAACCGCTCCGCCGGCGTGTTGCGGGTGAAGATCTCGTTGTCGTCCCTTGGCGTGGCGTGGCAGAACTGCACGCGACCCAGCGCCGGGATGGTGCTCGTGAGCGTAAGCGGCCAGGACGCCAGGGCGTCCAGCTGCTCGGGAGCAAGGTCTTCTGCCACCCAACGCATGGCCGCAAGGTGCTGCTCCGGCACGCGGGTGAGCGCCGCCCCCCGATGCAGGGCAAGCACGTCGCGTTCACCATTGCCCTGAATGAACTGCACCGGCAACGGTTGATCAAGCAGCGCAACCAAGCATTCCCGCGCCAAAGGCCCCGGCACAACGTCCCCGCCCACAACAACGCCACTGACTCCGTGGTTGTCGTTGTCATCGAGCGCCGCGATCTCACCGAGCACCGCCTCGAGCGCCGGCAAATTGCCATGAATGTCATACAGCGCAGCGATCCGCACAACAGGTGCTCCGTCCAAGCCATTCGCCTATCCAAGCAGGCCCGATTGTATCACTGCCGGACACGCCCCGCCGCACAACTTCCGACGTTCTACAATTTTGCTCATCGATGACGGTCTGCTGCCGGATGAATAACCGTTCCTCTTGTGTGATCGTCGGTTTGTTTGCCCGTTGCCCCGATGATCGCGGGTACCGTCCGAATGATTTCAATTTTGCGGTTGGCCGGCGTGCCAAAGAGGAACGATCTGTGCCTGTGATCTGACGCGTCGTGGAACAGATCGACGATCAGGGAATGATCGGCATCTGTGACTTCGTAGACCAGCGTTGCCAGGTACACATCGCCTTTCGCGGAGATGCCTTCGGCGTCGATGCCAATGACCATCTGACCGGTCTCGAGATTGTATGCATCCCACCATGCCTGGCCGGCAAAGGCGTGATCGGGGCGCGGGTCGACGAACATGTCTACCAGTGTCAACTCCGGGCTTGCTGCCGGATGCAACTGATAACCCCGTAGATCACTCACGCCACCGGTCAGGAACAGGTCGATGTTAATCAGCTTACCGGACCGCGGTCCGGCGATGAGTTCGAGCGTGACGCGGTCAACGATCTCGATTGCGCCATGCGCTCCAGCGTGGGTCTCAGGCATCGGCGCGCCATCCAACGGGCAACTGCAGGTCGTCGACCCACCAAATGCATTCAGCGCATGGAACGCATCGTTTCCATCGCACACGCCATCGGGTGCGCACGAACCAAACTGGCCACCCGCATCGACGTTGAATGCCGCAGGGGCAGCACCTTCGCACAGGTATGGCCCGTCACTACCGGGATCGGTGTTGGCAAAGCAGTTCAGCGCGTGGAACCGGTCATTTCCATCAGCAGTGCCATCGACCGGGCACTCTCCAAACTGGCCGCCCATATCGGCGAAGACGATTGCGGTCTCGACGCATACACCCGCATCACAGCTCCAAAACAAGCAGGCGTTGTCGCGGATGCCGTTGCCGTCGAGGTCGGCGCAATCACGGTGTGTCGTGCATGGCGACACCTTCGGCATGCAGACATTCCAGAACCCACCATACAATTCGAACGCATTATTGATCAGTGGGCCCGTGTCGGGTTGCCCGATCGTACCCTCAAGTTCAAAAAAGGGCCCGCTACTGTAGCCTCCGCCGCCATCAACCGTGTACCAGTCGATCGAGAATTCCGTCGCCAGTGCACCTCGATTGACTGCCAGGCTCATAACCGCGGCGCCCAATAGCGCGTATCGTGTCGTTCTCATGATTCCATTCCCCTGTAAGCGCGACCGCGTGCCTGCGAGTCGCATCAGGTTCTCGGGGTGTCTCCACTGGTACCGACCGTTGTCCACTTGCATTCAGTTCGCTCCTCGTTATGGAGATTCGCACCAACCTACGGGCAATCACAACTGCATAGCGTTTGAGTCCAGGTGTTGTAGGAGAAGTTTCCAGCATTGACATGGAATGCGGTGTCATAGGCCCAGGAATCGACAATCGTCCACCCCTGTGGGCAGTGTGCGGCGGGAGCCCCGAAGCTCTGTCTGTTTCCCCGTGTGGTGACGATGTATTTTGTGGGACCCGCTGCGCTGCCCTGCACCGTGCCGTCAGGGAACATGATGCCACCGGATCGGGACCGCACCATGCCGTTGACATCGAGCCGCGCCGTTGGGTCGTCCGGGATCCCCACGCCGACGTTGCCGTTCGGAGTGATGTTCATGGCATCGAGAGCTTGCCCCTCTTGCTGGGTTCTCAGCCGCAGCGCAATGTCCGCGGTCCCGGAATCGTCGCGGGCCTGAACATACGCAGTGCCACTGCTACCATCACCCTCGAAGGCGTGGAGCCACACGTGGCCCTTGCCGTAGTAGTCGCCCGCGTTGTGCAGCTGCATCTTGGGATCGGCGGTCCCGATGCCGACGTTCCCATCGGCGGCGATGCGCATCGTCTCTGTTTCCGCTTCACTCGCTCCGCGATAGAACTCGATGTCCCCGTGATCAGCGCCGCCGCGCATCAGGATGCGTGTCGCCTGATTGCCGGCCGCGTCTTGCGTGGTGAATTCCATCGTAGCGGCTCCGCCCACGAATGCGGAATTCTGCGTGATGCCAACCGCAGATGTGGCACCGTTGGCAAGAATTGCAAGCGGCGTCTCGGGCGCATGGGTGCCTATGCCGACCCGACCGGTAAAGTCAGCGTTCCCAGCTACCGTGAGCGCGTTGTCGGGAGTATTCGTGCCAATACCGACGTCCCCCGTGAAGTCTGCGTTACCGTTCACCGTGAGCAGGTTTGCGATCGAATCAGTACCGATCCCGACACTGCTGCCAAAGTACGCGTTGCCCTGTTCGAAGTAGCCGCTCCAGCCATTCGCACTGAATCCGTAAACAGCCCGGTCACCGTCTGCAAGTGCACCGGCCACAAGCTGTCCTCCTGCCGAATTGACACCAGCAATCGCAGCAGAGTTTGGGGCATCTCCTCGGCCAACCAGTGCTGTCCCACCACCCTCGACGCTTACCGTGACGACGCCCTCGAACAATCCACCGGGGAAGGGACCGGAGATGTGCGCCCCGGGCCTGAGTGACTGAGCGTACGGCGTGGCCGTCAGTTCCTGCCGTGGTACCAGCGTCGTGAGCGCACTTCCTGAAGGACTGGCAACAGCGATATCCAGCCAGCGGGCGTCCCCCTCAAACGCATCGGTACCGAAGTTGAGCTCGACCGTGAATATCCCGTCGACGATCAGAACGTTGTTCACCATGACCGTTGAACCAATCATGGTCCCTCCGACATCGGCGTCCCACAGCGTGAACTCGAAGTCCGCGGTGTCATTGACCGGGCTGCCGCTCAGCTTGAGTTGTCCCTGGTATTTGAAGCTGCTCCCCACGGTGGTTTGAGCCAGTACGTTCGCCGCAGTCAACAGACTGGCGAACAGCATCAGAACGCTTCGAACGATAGTTTGCTTATTCATGATCAACTCCTTGGTGTCACTGGGGTCGCGAAAACGGCCGAACTCGGGACCTATCCCCGTTTGGCAGCGCTGGCATTCACGTCACCCCGTACACGCAAGAACTCAATAGCCGGGGACATAATAATTCCCCGCCGACGGAAATCGTGGGTGCAGGTACGTGCAGCGGCTTGTTGTGCTAAAATGAGCACTATGGAACACGAGACCGGTGAATCAGTTGAGTCACGCCCCGCTCCGGATGTGACCAGGCTGCTGCAGCGCGTGGCGACTGGGGATTCGGCGGCCGTAGAGGCCTTGCTGCCAGTTGTTTATGAAGATCTCCGTGCTTTGGCCGGGAGCTACTTCCGCGGGCAGCGCCCAGACCACACCCTTCAGCCGACCGCACTTGTGCACGAAGCGTTCATCCGCCTGGTCCGCACTGCGGGCACCGGCCCGAAGAACCGATCGCACTTCATGGCCGTCGCCGCCACCGCCATGCGCCAGATTCTGAAAGACCATGCCCGTGCCAAAGGGGCGGCCAAACGCAATCGCGGAGGGGAGCAGGTCGGGCTTGATCACATCACGACGCCACGCGGGGAACGGACCATCGACGTGATTGCACTGGACGAAGCCCTTACGAAGCTGGAAGGCGCGGACGCCCGCTTGGCCCGTATCGTCGATCTATGGTTCTTTGGTGGCCTGACCACCGAGGAAATCGCTGAAGTGCAGAGCATGTCTTCGCGCACGGTCAAGCGGCTGTGGCGGCAGGCGCGGGCCTGGCTCAACTCCGAACTGACCTTGACCAGTCAAGAGCTATGAATACCGCAGACGATATTCGCAGGGCGATCGACATCTTCGATAAGGTCTGCGACCTTCCGTCCGCAGAGCGCTCGGCGGCGTTGGACAGGCTGTGCGAGGGCGATGCCACGATGCGCGGCCGCGTTGCAGGCATGCTCGCCACCGAAGAAGATGATCATGCCGCACTGACAGAGTCACAGCAGGGCGCCGGTGCGAAGATCGTCGCGCATGAGCTCGACGCGCTGCAAATCTCGCGCACACCGGAACGCATTGAACGCTACACGATCGTCCGCGAACTCGGGCGGGGCGGTATGGGGATCGTCTATGAGGCTGAGCAGGACAACCCGCGGCGACGCGTGGCGCTGAAGGTGATTCGTCAGCCATTTGCGTCCAGTGATCTCGTGAACCGGTTTCGTCAGGAGTCGCATGTCTTAGGCCAGTTGCGGCACCCCGGTATCGCTCAAATTATTGAGGCCGGCACGACACCTATCGGCGAGAATGACTTACCGTACTTCACGATGGAGTTGATCGAAGGTGTTCCCCTGGACACGTACGCGCGAGCACTCAAACGCGACGAATGCGTCGAGCTGATGGCGAGAGTGTGCGATGCGGTGCAACACGCGCACCAGTGTGGAATCATTCATCGCGACCTGAAGCCCGCGAACATCCACGTCGTTCCTGCGAGCCCTGGGACCCTAAAGCGACGGAGGCATGATCCGGTCGGGCAGAGCGTGGGTGCGCTGGGGCAACCCAAGATTATGGACTTCGGTATTGCGCGGCTGTTGGATGCGGATATCCAGGTCACCACCTTTCAGACCGATGTCGGTCAGATTGTCGGGACGCTCGAATATATGAGCCCGGAACAGGTGGCGGGCAATTCGGCCGAACTGGGCACGCGCTGCGACGTGTATGCGCTCGGCGTGATTCTCTATCACCTGCTGGCCGATCGGCTGCCACTTGAGGTGCGAGGCAAGTCCCTCGCCGAGGCTGCACGCATCATCCGCGATGTTGATCCGGAGCGACTTGCGGCCGTCAACAGCACGCTGCGCGGCGACTTGGACACGATCGTAAGCACGGCCATCGAAAAGGACCCAGATCGGCGTTACGCGTCCGTCGCTGCGCTGGCGGACGATCTGCGTCGCCATCTGGCCCGAGAACCCATTTCTGCCCACCCACCGAGCACATTCTATCAACTGCGCAAGTTTAGTGTTCGGAACAAGGCGCTGGTTGGCGGTGTGGCCATGACGCTCTGCACGCTGACGCTGGGGCTTGTGGTGTCCGGCGTACTGCTGTTCTCTATCACCCGCGAGCGAAATGCAAGACAGTCCGCCCTTGAGATGTCGGAACGCGATCGCATCGCCAAGAAGGCCGCGTTGGATGCGTCCCAGGAGGTGACGGCGTTCTTCACCGATATGCTGGCCAATGCTTCGCCGGAGTCCCTGGGTAAGGATGTGACCGTTCGCCAATTGCTCGATCTGGCAGGGCATGACATCGGAGCAAGGTTTACGGACCGCCCGTTGCTCGCAGCGAAAATTCGAGTGACGATAGGTGCAACATACATCTCTCTGAGCGAATACACACTCGCCCAGGAGCAGCTTGTGCAGGCGCTCCAGATCTACGAAGCGGCACCCAAAGCGGATGCGTCGGATATTCTCGCTGCACGACTCATCATGGCCCGTTTGCGTTTTTTCCAGCAGGATTATGAAACTGCGATGCGCGCCTATGACAAGGCTCTTGCGACCTTGCGTGACAACCCGACCATTCAGGTCGCGATGGGACAAATCGTTGCGGACAGAGCGATGGCAGCGCTGCGTCTCGGGGAAATGGACGACGCCCTACACGGCTTTCATGAGGCCATTGGGCTGCTCACGGCAGCACAGGGGGAGGGCGCCGATGGCGTCCTCGCGGCGAAAAGTAATCTGGCAGAATTGTACTCGCGTTCAGGCGCGGGTCAGGCGACGGCCTTCTATGAGGAACTCGTCGAAGAATCGCAAAGGATTCGTGGCGCGGATCACCCTGATACACTGCTGCTCCTCGGGAACCTGGCAACACACCTCATGCGCCAGAATCAACACGCAGAGGCCATTCCACTACTGCATACCGTTCATCAAGGGCAGGTGTATGTCCTGGGGCAGTCGCATCGCCAGACGCTGATCACAGTCAACAACCTGGCCATTTGTCTGTCCATGGTGAAACGGATCGACGAAGCCCAGGTGCTGCTCGACCAGGCGATCGCACTGTCCACCACTGAGCGCGGTGAGATAGCATCGACAACGCTCTTTCTTACGTATGGACTTGGTGTCATTCTGCGGAAAGCGGGGCGCATCGAAGAAGCTGAGCGCGTGCTCCTGCGCGCGGCCGCTATGCATCGCCGCGTGCAGGGGCCGGTCGCCGAGGGCACTTGGAATTCCGAGAGGGAGCTGTTGATCCTTTATTCCACAAACGGAAGAACAGAGCAGGCCGTTGCACTTGGCGAGGCGATGTTGCAGCGTCTTTCACATGCGATGCCCGAAGGGCATCCGTGGTATGTGGAGGTTCGATACTACCTCGCGACTACGCATCTAGAAGCCAATCATTACCACGAGGCCGAGCGCCTGTTTCTCGCAGCAAGTAAGGATGCGAACCAGGTGTGGCTTCCAGCGATCCAGCGCAAACTCGCAAAACTCCATGAGGCCTCAGGCAGAAGTAAGGAAAGCGACCACTGCAGGTAGAGAATCGCTGTGCATAGCGAGGATCTATTCCTGGGCGAGTCTCAGCGAACATGTCTGGATCTGGCCGGGTGTCTCGGGCAAGTTCCGTGTGGCAATGGGAAAGTGCAGTTGTCGTCACCTGAACGTGGACGTGACCCATCATGCCGTGATGGGCAACTGAGCCGACACATCACCACTGGGATTCAGCGCCCGAATGGGACGCTGGAACTTGGCTCAACACTGCAGCCTCGAGCAGGAATTGGGCGCCCCCACCAGCAACCTGCAATTCGGATTAGGCTTTCCGTGGAAAATGAGCCGGAGAGGTAAAGGGGGTGTGTCCCCGATTTGTAGTGACCCTGAGCGCGCTGCCGACGCAGTAAGACCTGTTCCCATTCCAAGGAACAGCCCGCATTCACCGCGGATTTGATTGCGGGCCAGGCAATCAAGGAGCTGATGCGCTGGAGTGTTCGCATCACGACGCAATCGAGCCGGGCGCCGGCCGCTCATTCGCGTTTCACCAATCAACCGGCCAGCAAGGAACAGGATCATGCGGAACAAGCTGAACACGATGACGAGGGTGGCCATGGCATGCAGTGGGCTGTGTTTGAGCGCAACGCTCGCAACGGGCGCTGTCCATGCAGTGGGCGTCGCGCCGACCGAGAGCCCCTTTGCGGGATCTTGGTCGGGTACATTCATCAACCTCGACACTGGCGAAGGTGGTACGCTCGAGTGGACCATCGCCGACAACGGCAGGCTGGTGGGCAGTTTTCTGTGGGATGACGGCGCCAGTGGCGATCTCGTCGGCATGGTGCGCCCCAACGGAAAAATGCGCGTCGCCGCCCCCGGTGGAGGCGGAGCGTACCATGGCGAGGCATCGATCGGCGGAGGCGGAGGCATGATCGTGCTGGCGACAGACGTAGACAACGGCGCCACGTACTCGATCGAACTGGGTCCAGTGTAATTCGATGCCGGCCTGTCCACCCACGACGACGTTCCCGATCGATGGAGCCGGGCATGTCCCGGACCGGGATGTACCCTTGCCTCCCGCTGGCAATGGTGTGCTAGAATGGTGCCGTTCCTGCAGCGAGAGGCACCAGCGTATGCCATCGGATCACGAACTAGTTGTCGAGGCGGTTGCCGGGGACGAAGACGCGCTTAGCCTGCTGCTGGAGCGGCATGGACCCCACGTTCGGCGGGCATTGAACATCTCGCCCAAATGGCAGAGCATCGTGGACGCCGAGGACATCATGCAGGTCACCTACCTGGAAGCGTTCATGCGTATTCGCAAGTTCGACGCGGCCAGCAGCCAGGCCTTTCGGGCCTGGCTGCGCCGCATTGCGGAAAACAACCTCCGCGATGCGATTCGGGAGTTGACGCGGTTCAAACGCCCCCAGCCGAATCGACGGGTCGAGAGCCCTGCGGAAGCATCATATGTAGCGCTCATCGAACAGCTGTCCAGCGACGGCACAACCGTCAGTCGGGTTGCTTCGGGACGTGAGGCGGTCGAGCTGATCGAGTCTGCTCTCCAGAACCTTCCCGATGACTACCAGCGTGTCTTGCGCATGTTCGAACTCGATGGCCGCTCGGGCCCGCAGATTGCCGAGACGATGGGCAAGTCACACGGCGCGGTGAAGATGCTCCTTGCGCGATCGAGAGAATGTCTCCGTGAACAACTCGGATCGCCCGGACAGTTCTTCAGTGACCTCGATTAGGGTCATCGTGCCGGGCATAACCGTGTGATCCGGAATCACAGATGAGCCATCACACGTACGACAATAGTGACGAGCCGAGTGGTGCGGATTCCGACGCCGAGCGGGATCTGATCGCCAGGGCACGGGCCCAGCTGCCCCGAGCCCAGGTCGGTCGACAGCGCTCGCCGGGGACGCAAACCAGCCCGGACCACTGCGACAGGCCTCGGGACCGCGAGGCGATCAGTCCCGACTCGTTTGCAGGCTACCGCATCGTCGGCGAAATCCACCGAGGCGGCCAGGGCGTCGTGTTTCAGGCTGTGCACAGTGCCACCCAACGCCACGTGGCCATCAAAGTCATGAAGGACGGCCCACTGGCCAGCCCGACTGAACGGGCGCGGTTCGAACGCGAGATCCACATCCTCGGGCGCCTGCGCCACCCGCATGTTGTCGCCATCCACGACAGCGGTGTCACCGCCGCCGGCCATTACTTCGTGATGGATTACGTGGCCGGTGAAGCGCTCGACGAGCACGTTGCCAGGGCTCGCCCTGGCGTTCGCGGAACACTCCTGCTGGTCGAGCACACTTGCGCCGCCATCAACGCGGCTCACGTGCGCGGCATCATTCACCGCGACCTCAAGCCCGGCAATATTCGTGTCGACTCCAATGGCGAGCCTCGCGTGCTCGATTTCGGTTTGGCAAAAACCCTGACCGACGACTCCGGTGCGCCGGCGACCGTACACACGATCAGCGGCCAATTCATCGGTTCGGTCCCGTGGGCCGCGCCTGAACAGGCCCTGGGGACCCCTGACAGGATCGACGTCCGCACCGACGTTTACTCGCTCGGCGTCATCCTCTACAGATTGCTCACCGGCCGCTTCCCACACGACACGGACGGGCCCCTGCGCCAGGTCCTCGACGCCATTGCGCACGCGGCTCCCGTCCGACCCCGAGCGATCACGCGGACGATCGACGACGAGGTAGAGACCATCATTCTCAAGTGCCTGGCCAAAGAACCCGAGCGCCGTTACCAGAACGCAGGCGAGATTGCGGCAGACATCCATTGCTATCTGGCCGGCGAACCGATTTCGGCAAAGCGCGACTCCAGCGCATATGTCCTGCGCAAGCTGGTCGGCCGCCATCGACTGGTGGTCACACTTGCCGGCACGATCGCCGCACTGTTGCTCGGCTGCGGCGCGTGGATGAGCGTGCTGTACAGCCGGGCTGAATCCGCACGGCTGGGGCAGGCAGTTGAAGCCAGAAATGCCATCCGCGAAGCGAACAAGGCCCAGGCCATCAACGTGTTCCTCAACGAAATGCTGGCGGCGGCCAACCGCGGCGATCATCAGGGGCGCGAGATCACTGTGCGGGAAGCACTGGATGCGGCTGTCGAACAGCTCAACGACGGTGCGCTCGTCGATCAGCCCGGGGTCGAAGCAGCAGTCCAAATGACGATCGGCATTGCCTATCGCGGCCTGGGCAAGTACGAGCCCGCCGGGGTCAGCCTGGAACGCGCCAGAAAGCTTCTGAAAGACGCAGATCCCCCGAACGAGCTCGATCTGGCCAAGGCTCTGGGCGAACTCGGGGTCGTCCGCTACTACCAGTCGGATCTCGAGACTGCCGCAAGGCTCGTGAGGGAAGCCCACGCGATCCGCCGGCACGAACTGGGGGAGGAACACGATGACGCCGTCATATGCTTGAACAACCTGGCAATGATCCTCGCCGAGCAGGGGGACTACGAGGGGGCAGAGGCGACGCAACGCGAAGTGCTGACCCTCCGACGCCGCACGCTAGGAGACGACCACGACAACACACTGGCGAGCTTCATCAATCTGGGGCTGACCCTCTGGCGCCTCGGGAGGCTCGACGAAGCTGAGCACTTGTTTCGTGAGGCCCTGACTTTTTTTCGACAGCGCGGAGTTGACCATCCCTTTTACGCCAATTGTCTGCATAACCTTTCATTGGTGTTGTATGGCCGCAACCAGCACGATGCCTCCGCCGGTTTCTGCCAGGAAGCGTACGACATGCGCCGCCGCTTGTACGGCGACGACCACCCCGACGTAGCCAACAGCCTGCAGGGCATCGCGCGACTGGCCCAGGCATCTGGCGACCTCGACGCCGCCGAACAGGCGTACCGCCAGGTGCTCGATTCCCGCCGGCGCATGCTCGGCCCTCAGCATCCATCCGTCGCCACGACGCTGCGCACACTGGCAACGCTGTTGTCCGATCGCGAAGACTTCGAGGAAGCGGAGAGAGTACATCGCGAAGCCTTGGAGATCAGACGGGCCGCTTTCGGCAACGAACACCTCGACGTGGCCACCAGCCTGTGTGACCTTGGCGGGGTTCTGCGACGTGCTCAGCGCATGGCCGAAGCCGAATCCATTCTTCGGGAGGGCCTGGAGATCGGACTCGAGGTTGTGCCCCAGGACCACCCGATGGTTCGCCACGCCAGGGTCGAACTTGGCGCACTGCTCCTGGACCTCCAGCGTTGCAACGAGGCGGAAACGTTGCTGCTCGCTGCCCACCGTGCCGGTGCAGAACCCCATCGTGAGGTACTGCTTGGTCTCATCGACTACTCGGAACAGTGCGGTCGACCTGATGAAGCAAAGGCCTACCGTGATCTGCTGCGCGATCAATAGTGCCAGGGTGTGTTGATGTCCTAAACGACTTAGATGAACTTTCACACCTGCTCGAACGGCGGGACCTGCCGCCCCATAAGAACGACATACATCTCAGATTCCCTGCGCGAAAAGGCCGCGCGGGCTGAGCTTGTGTTGTCGGAGTTTCAGATCGGAGAATCTCCAGATTTCACTACCGTGAAGGCAGGCCGGGCGCGGCAGGTGCCGCAGACCACCCGCCCCATAAGGAGCCCACTCGACATGGCACGCATGCACATGACCATCGACATCGACCTCGCACCAGAGCAAACATTTGAGATGTTCATCGACTTCGACAAGGCCGCGGAGCGCATCGCCGGCATTGAGGAGCTGACGGTGCTGACTGCCGGCCCGATCGGCGTCGGCACTCGCTTCAGCGAAACGAGGACGATGTTCAACAAGCGGTGCACAGAGGAGATGGAAATCACGGCCTATGAACCAGGCAAGCACTACTCACTCGGCTGCGAATCATGCGGCTGCTCGTACAACTCGACATTCAGCTTCAAGCCCAAAGGCTCCGGTACAGAGGTCCACATAGACATGACCAGTCGCCCGGTCAGCTTGTTCGCCAAGCTGATGTTACCACTCAGCGCTGTGGTGTTTGGCCCGATGATGAAAAAGTGTGTCGCCCGGGACATGGCCGATATGCAGACTGCGGCACAAAACATGCACACCGCCAGCCAGTGACTGCCGCCGGCGCGGCGCGTCCAGATCGACGATCACTCGATATCGCGCTTACCGACCGACATGCGCTGACACCATCCGGCTGTGGGCAATGTCATGCGCACTGATACGCCTGTTTGCAATGCTCGTCATTCGCCGATTCCCGGCTCCAGCAAGAGGGTCCAGTTTTGGATGATGTGCGCGGCGGGCGATTCGGTCTGGGTAGCCCGTTCCATGACCAGGAACCGCTGCCCGTCCGCGGTGACCTGGAACCGCGGATAAGGTGTCGTATCGTCCAGCGGCTGGCCGGTGTCGAACAGCGCCTGCGGTTCGCCGAAACGGAGCCCATTGTCAGTTTGTTCTACGGACACAGCGTTCAAGACGCCGTCTGTGCCCTGATAATAAAGTTCCGTGCCGTCGTCGTTCCATGATGCCCATGCGCCACCGGTTGTCGAAATGCGGATCAATCTTCCGGGTTTCGGAAATGTAGTGACCTCGACGTTGTGTTCGGATGAGCCATAGCTGTTAAACGCCATCCACTTGCCGTCGGGCGAGACCTGTGCTCCCCAGGCGCCGCTGCTCGACTCGAGGACCTTGCGTATGGTGCCGGACCCCTCGGCCTCAATCGCGTAAATGATCTCCTGTTTCCTGCTCAGCGAATCCGCGAGGAACTCCGATCCGTCACGCGTCCAGCACGTCAGCCGTACGCGCTCATCGAGCTGGATCAGCAGCTGCGCTTCTTCGAATCCGCCAATCGACTGTGTGTACAGTTCGGGGTCGCCGCCTCGGGCTGACAGGAAAGCGATGCGCTCAGAGTCGGGACTCGGGATCGGAGATGGCTCGACGTCCACGATAGCGGCAAATCGATCTCGACGTCCGCTCCTGGCATCAAGCATCCAGATATCAGCCATCCCGCTGGTTGGGTCCCATAGATGGGCCACCACGAAGGCGCCATTCGGCGAGACTCGAAAGTGGTCGCATAGAATTGAATCTGCAAGCACGTCCTGTTGCTGCCCGTCACGTCCATACCACACCAGGCGATCGGTTAGCGACGCCGCTTCGCCGGCCATGTACACCATGGCTCGATCGCCAGCTGCGCTGAACACTCCAACTGCGGCGGCCGGGATTGTTTTGACCGAGCCCAAAACTATTGTGGGCTTACCATTGAATTCGAGGCGGACCGGATCGAACGGCCGGGCGATGAGTGAGCCGTCCGACACGTAAAGCATTTTGCCAGCTGCCAATTCTATGTTGGTATCCGAACGCAGCACTTCCCGGTCAATGGACCCGTCGGTCGAGGCCACCCTGACTACATGCATGCCCTGTTTCGGGGAGGGCGCGGCCTGCCGCGCAAGGTACAGGAAGTGTTCTCCGTCAGGCAGCCAGCGCGGGTGACGATGTGAGTTTTCATTTCGCTCGCGATGCACGGTCGTAATGGCCTCGGATTGACCGCCTGAAGAAGACACACGGTAGATTGGCTCGCTCGCTTCGGGCGCGAACAGAATGACATCGTCGGATCCCCAGGAGCCGCCCTTGCCATTCGGCGCATCCGCCAGTGCTAACGGGGCGCCTCCGGAGAGGTCCATGCGCCACAGCTTGCCTTTGGCAAAAAAGGCAATTGCTCGGCTGTCCGGCGACCAGAACGGATATTGCGCGCGTTCCGTGCCCGGCAGACACATGGGCGTGGGTTGATCGAGGTTACGAATCCACAGCGTCACGATGCCCGCCTCATCGCGCGCGCAGAATGCGACCTTCGTGCCATCCGGCGAGAGACTGGGTGGGCCGGGGTCCGCACCGCTCAGGTGATACACAAATTGCTCCGGCGCGAGCAGCGACGCACGCAGCATGGTCACAGGCGGCCGAGCAGCGCCAACCCCGAAGTAGCATGCGATCGCCAGGGCGATCGCAAGAACGCCTGCAATGATCCACGGAATCCGTACATCGCCCCCCGTGTTGTCATCGGTCGCATGTCCAGGAGGGCGCAAGTCGCCGCGCTCGAGTTCGATGCGCACATCCCCGATATCGCGGTAGCGTGCCGACTTCTCTCGCGTGAGGCAACGCTGCAATACGTGGCGCACCACCGATGGCGTGGCGGACGGCAGTCGTTTGAGATCGATGTGTTTGTGCAATACGGCGCCGATGGAATCGCTGACGGTTTCGCCGACGAACGGGCTTGCGCCGGTGAGCATCTCGCAGAGGACCACGCCGAACGACCAGATGTCCGTGCGTTTGTCGACGGGGCGTCCGCGGGCTTGCTCGGGCGACATGTATGCGGCTGTGCCGAGGATCACGCCCGGCATGGTGGGTGAGTGTTGCGCGGGTGACGTAATCGTTGGATCGCCAGAGGACATGCTCATGGATGACGATGACTCTTCCGCCCGCGCGAGGCCAAAGTCGAGAACCTTGGCTTTGCCGTCCGGTGTTACGATGACGTTGCCCGGTTTGAGGTCGCGATGGATGACACCGGCTTCGTGCGCCGCCTCCACGCCCGCGGCGATCTGGATAGCGATCTCGAGGGCCTCGTCGACTGGAATGGCGCCGCGGTCCAGTCGCTGGGCGAGCGTCTCGCCTTCGACATACTCCAGGACGAGGTATCGGGCGCCGTCATGCTCCTCGACACCGTAAATACCGGCCACGTTCGGATGATGGAGCTGCGCAAGTGTTTTCGCTTCGCGTTCGAACCGTGCGAGACGCTCGGGATCCTGGGCGAGGTGTTCGGGCAGCGCCTTGATCGCGACGTCACGATCCAAGCGTGTGTCGCGGCCGAAGTAGACCACGCCCATCCCGCCGCGGCCGAGCTCACGAGTGATCGTGTAGGGCCCAATGCTCGTGTTGATTGGATTCAGCACGAGTTCATGATAAACGACTGCAACGAATCATGGAACAGATCCGCCACCCGAGGAGGTCACTACCTGTCGAAGATCCGGGATGCCTCCTCGATGGTTGTGTGGCCTGAAGCCATCGCACGTTTAGCCGAGACTGACAACGGAATCACGCCCTCGCTCGCCAGTTGCTCGTCGATCGCAGACCGCGGCACACCTTGTTCAATCAAGGCGCGGACTTTCTTGGACGCCTTGAAGACTTCCGCAATAGCCATCAGACCGTGGTAGCCGGAGTTGAAACACCGCTCGCATCCTGATCCGCGGCGGAATTCCGGCGCCCAATCAGCTTCGACGTAAGACTGCAAGTCTGCCAGGTCCACTCCCGCCGGAGCATCGATCTCCTGAGCACACCCCTGACATGTTTTCCTCAGCATGTCCTGTGCGATCACGCCTCTCAATGAGCTGGCCAACAGAAAGGGATTCGCCCCGAGTCCCAACATGCTGTCGATCGCTCCGGAGGCGCGGGGTGCGTGAACCGTGGCCAGCACGAGCTGCCCGCTGGCCGCCGCACGCAAGGCAATCGTAGCTGTGTCGACATCCCTGACTTCTCCTATCATGATGATGTCGGGATCGTGGCGTAGCACTGCAGGAAGCAAGTCCGCGAAATCGAGTCCTAGCTTTACTCGAACCTCGGTCTGGAGGATTCCAGGTATGTACGCCTCAACGGGTTCCTCGAGAGTGTTGATCCGACGGGTGCCATCGTTCAGCTCATTCAGCAGGGCATAAAGCGTCGTCGACTTACCGCTGCCTGCAGGTCCACTTACTAGAATCAAGCCGTTCGTCGCCCGGATGAGCTGCCTCATCGTAGCTGTCGCAGCATCACCCAGATTCAAGCGATCCAGCTCTGTCAGACGAACCTGCCTGTCTAGTATGCGCAAAGCAACCTCTTCCCCAAAGAACATGGGCAACGTACTCACCCGAACGTCGATTTGGCGCTCTCCATCCGCCACCGCGATCCTTCCATCCTGGGGGCGGCGGCGTTCGGCCGCGTTGAGCCCGGCATCCACTTTGACATGATTGGTGACATGCTTCGCCCAGGCGTTCGGGACTGCACCGAGCTCGACAATGATTCCATCGCACCTCATGCTGACTTGATAGTCGTCACGGCGAGGACTAAAGAATAAGTCGGTAGCAACTGCATGCACCGCGTAGCGCACCAGGGTGTCAACGCATTCACTTGTGGGGGATTTGTCTTCGAGCAAAGTCGCCAAGACCTTGGAACCCGGATGTCTTGCTTCCATCGATCGCCTCCTGAGCGAGGTCCGTAACGGAGCCTTCCAGCCAGTGGCTGGATCCCATGCCCGAAGTCTACCAGAAAAATCACAGTATCAATGGCTCGGGATATTGAGTGAGGATCAACAGCCATGAAGCACCGTGAACCAGCACTTCAAAGCTGCGGCTCGAAGGATGGCGCGTGCATCACAAACATGTTCAACGAATGTGGCGCGATCAAGGCCTGAGGGTGGCTGCGAGGCAGTGTCATGGTGCAGCAGGTCGACCACAGCCGTGCCGCCGTGATCCCTGACCGTGCAGACCAGCGTCGGCACGTACACATCGCTCCCGGTGCTCATCCCATGGTCGAGACCCACGACCAGAGTCCAGAACGGCCGGCCAGAGAACGCGTGATCCTGGACCTGTGCGATTGGGACCACGGGGGCGGATTCTCGCGCAATTTGGACTGCATTCCTTTACATTATGTGCTGGCCTGAGATCGCTGCGGTTGTCGCGGGAGACCAGAAGAAGGGCTGGCAGGGGCCGGGCCAAGGGTTGAAGCAGTGCATGTGGACCGTTCTATGCTGGCTGAAACTGCATTCCGAAATCCCCCAGCGGCACAGTCAGCTCGGCCGATGGCAAGAAGGTCGGGTAGACCCGAGCCGAGCAACCTCCCGTTTGATGGGCGCGGCGCCACCGCGCACGATTCGGGGGTCCGCCGCTGTTCCATCATCCTCGCGCTCGCGCTCACCTGCCTGGGTGGCTGCTCGGGCGAGGAGGCGCCGGAGTACCATCTGGTCGTCGAGCCGGGACGCCCCGAGATGATCCTGGATGCCATCGAGACGTTCAACGCCCGCTTCGAGCCGCTCGATCGCGCGGCCAAGTACTGCAAGATGGCACAGGACCCCTACAGCTTCTTTCGCGGCACGGCCCACATCTTCTTCACCGACGTGAGCCAGGACCCGCGCCGCGAGCGCTTCAGCACAGAAGATACGATCACCTGGATCCAGGGCGACATGCACGCCCAGAACTTCGGGGCCTTCGACGACGACCGCGGAGTGGTGGTCTATGATCTGAACGACTTCGACGACGCCATCGTGGCTGATTACCAGCTCGATGTGTGGCGCCTGGCGACCAGCCTGGAACTGCTGATGCGGGCCAGTGGGATGAGCGACGACGACGATGACCACAAGGCGATCCACGACGCGCTCACCGAATCCTACCTCGACGCCCTCGACGACTTTGTCGCCGAGGCTGACGAGCAGATGGTCGTCGTGACCGAGGACACGGCCTATGGCCTGCTCGACCAGTTCCTCGCAGAGGTCAAGACCGATGACGCCCGCCAGAAGATGCTGACCGATTGGACCGCCGCCGACCCACTCGGCGCGCGCACGCTGGATCTCGGGCACGCGGAGCTCGAGCCTGTGCCATCGCCCAACGAACAGGGCCTACGCACGGCACTCGTGTCCTACATCGAGCAGCAGCACCAGCTTCATCCCTGGCCGGAGGGTTACTTCAACATCAAGTCGATCGCGCGGCGCCGTAACGCCGGGTTGGGCTCGCTGGGGATGCAGCGCTTCTACGTCCTCGTCGAGGGGCCGAGCGCGCGCTGGGAGGACGACCACATCCTGGACGTCAAGGAGCAGGGCCAACCCTCGGCCTACCCCGCCCTTTCGGAGGCAAGCCAGGCCTGGCACGACGAGCATCTGAGCGTCCCCGGCGAGCGGGTTATCCGCGCGCAACAAGCCCTGCGTGTCTACGCCGACGACCACCTGGGCTGGCTCGAGCTCGACGGGCGCACCTACTCGATCCGCGACCGCTCTCCCTACAAGGAGACCTTCCCGACATCGATGCTGGACTCCAGGACCCGCTTCGAGAAACTCGCCCAGCAGTGGGGCCTGCTGGCCGCCGTCGCCCACGCCCGCGCCGACGAGGACGGCGACCCTGACCTCGTCCCGAGATCGTTCGAGGCGGCCGTCCACGCGGTGACAGATGGGGAACACAAGGCGTTTCGCAAGCAGGTCCGTCACGTCGCCGCCGAGATGGCAAACGTGATCGAGCACGACCATCGAGTCTTCAGCGAGTGGTTCGCCACGACCGGCACGACGTGCCCCTTTCCGTTGGAGTAGCGCCGACGCGAGCGTCACGGTGTCCATCGGCGCCTCTGACGCCGTCACCAACGCAGCTGCACCGCGTACTGGTTCGCGCTGTCAACAGATGAAGACTCCACCGCACGGCGTCCCCGGTCCCGATTTCCGCCCGGCCTCCCACTCGACCGCAGCTTCGGCAGCGCTCGGGAACTCCGGATCGACCTCGAGTGCTGTGCGCTACTGTTCGAGGGTGATCCAGCGTGGCGTTGTCACAGGCTCGTGGCCGCATTTGGCGAAGTACCATCTGGATGAGTACAATTCCAACCGGATATTCCCATGCTGGGAACTCATGGTGGGAAATCCCGATTAGATTATCGAGGCCTGTTCATGTCACGAGTTGATTCAGTACGCCAGGCCGAACAACCTCCAGCCGTCGCTACCATCACATTGTCCCGGCAAGCCGAAGAATGGGCCAATGGATCAACCCACGCCCTGGGTTTCCTGCTGAGTCTAATGGGCAGCGTATTGCTCTTGCGGCACGCATACCACGGTGAAGCTACCGTGTACCTGGTTAGCTGTATCGTGTATTGCGCCGCCCTCGTGGCCGTCTACGCGGCGTCGACGATGTCGCACTGGATCAGTTCACCCGTGTGGAAGCGGCGTTTTCGCATGTGGGACCAAGGGTTGATATTCCTGTTGATTGTCTCCACTATTACGCCGCTCATCGTGACTTACCTGGATGGTTGGTGGTATGTCCTGACGACAGTCCTGTGGTTGCTGGGGCTGGCCGGATTTCTTTCCAAAATCGTGTGGGCCCATCGCGTTGATCGCATTGCCGTGTGGTTGTACTTGTCGTTGGGCTGGTTTCCTGTGTTGGTTATCCCCGAGCTCTACCGCTCCGCTCCGCAGGGAGTTGCAATTCTGGTCCTGGCCGGCGGTCTGTTTTACACATTCGGTACGGTCCTGCTAATGAACGATCATCGCGCCCGATATCTACATGCCGGATGGCATCTGTTCGTGATTGCCGGCAGCACACTTCATTACTTCGCCGTATACCAGTCTGCGGCCGCCATCTCATAAACGCTGTGCCGAATCCTCAGTATGTCCTTGCGCGTAGGCAGTGCGGACCAGGCCAGGCCAGCATGTCTCGTGCCGCGCTCGAGCAACCCGCGAAACGCGACAGAGCACCTGCGTGATCAGAGCATGCCTGTCGCAAGATACGACATTGCTGCATCATTTCGCTTACACTTGCAGCATCATAGGCTTTCACACACCGCGCAGCAGTGTGGCACGATAGTTGCCACCCTCACCTCTATGCATTTTTCTTGAGTCCACCTCATGAACTGGAGTGGCGCGATATGCAATGTGAGAATGCGGATCATGACTCCTCCCCACCGCTCGAGGCCATTGCCCGCTCTTCAATGAGGCCTGCAGATTCGCGCCTCATTTTGCTGGCAGAGGATGACACTGAACTTCGCTGCCTCTTGTCCTCCGCAATGAAGCATGACGGCTATCTTCTGGTGGAGTGTTCCAACGGTGTTGAGCTCCTGAACAGACTGGCAAGTATTGTCGCTGGCAAAGCGCATGCACGCGCGGATCTTGTCATCTCTGATATCCGCATGCCTGGTGTCACGGGTCTGGAGATTCTGCAGGGCATTCCCGAACTCAAGGAATTGGGCATCCCGGTCGTACTGATTACGGCATTCGGTGACGCGCATACGCACGAGAGAGCTCGGCAACTGGGCGCTGCTGCAGTAATCGATAAACCGTTTCACCTACAGCATTTCCGTTCATTGATACACATGCTCCTGTCTCCCACATAGCACAGAAACCGAGTTGCGCGCCATCCTACACATCACCCCCGTGCGAGCCCTGTCTACAGAATTGACCAATTGACGGATTGTAGGTCGCAATGGTTCCGGTGCGATCACATCGGATCCATCCGTGGAGGTACACTTTTCCGCACGCGAGCATAGAGCGTACGTGTTGATGCTGTCGCAAGCGCGCCAACTGTAATAATACGTGCTCTCGCAGCACGATGCCGTGCCATTCATCTTCAGGGCGCCCAGCACACTGACGCAGCATGTCCTCAGTATGACCGAAGCCCGCACGAGCTTTGCTCCCCTCTTGTGCGATCTCAGCAAGCATGTGTCTCAGCACACCACATTCCGAGTGACCGCACACGACTAAGTGTCGCACAGTCGAGGGGAGCATGGCTGACGTGCCGAAAATAGGAGAACCTGGTTGTGGAACGGTTCCAAGTGCGTTCTGGTTGATGATTAGTGTACCCGGATCGAATGCGGACAGCTCATCCGGAGCCAGGCCCATATCGGAGCACGTCCACATCATGCCTATGGGATGCGCGCGTCGACGGGCATCCATTACCAACCGTGCAGTTCCACCAAATTCGTTCGGCGATAAACCGCGTGCGGACAGGCCTAAATGAGGAACCATACCTATCCCTTACACGTTCTGCAGTTGTTCGTGCACATTGTTCACCGATGTAAAATGACCTACGCGAATGACGTTGACCTCTTCAACACACGCGGTCACGTGATGGTTCGGAAGAATGTCCTGCTTGAGGAATGCGAGGATGGATTCGCACTCACTAGGCAGGGCGATCACTTCAATTCGGACTTGTCCTTCGTTGATATCCCGAGCCCCCCGAGCATCACGCCTCCCCACTCCCGCGCACTGCACAACTGTGTAGCCGGTTGCCCCGCACTTGACGAACTCTGATTCCAGCCACTCTTCAAGTGACGCATCAGCCACAACACTGATGCGCCGCGCTTTGGCCAACCCTTTTTTTCGTGCTGCGTGAGCGTTATCAGTGAATGGCTGAAGTGCATCAAGACCGCGGATATCGAAGCTCAGGCCTTCCTGTTCAAAATCGCGCCGCATCTCTTCAAGCTTCTCCATGACGCTGTGGTCCACGAGCTTCGTGTCCGACACATCCACGATAATATTGCGTCGTTGGACGAGACCAATTTGCTCGATCTGTCGCCTGAATGGAATCCAGTTACTGAACACTGCTGATTGCCTGGCCAGGATCAGGCTCGTACACCCATCCAGTTCCTCTACCTCCACGTATGGCTTGAACAACGCCTTGAGGGGAACACCGTTCATCATGTGGATGACCATTTTCAAGCAGATACCAATTGCAATGCCTATCAACAAGTCAGTCGCCAGCACTGCAATGAGCGTTGTCACGAAAATCGCCAACTGCTCCTTCCCGATCCTATATACATGAATGAACTCGTTCGGATGCGCAAGACGATAACCGGTGTACACAAGCATAGCCGCCAAGGCTGCCAGTGGAATCCGGTGCAAAACGGTTGGGATAAGCGCGACACACAGCAGCAAGAACACTCCGTGCCACATGTCCGCGAATCTCGTTCTGGCGCTATTGTCGATATTGGCCTTTGAGCGGACGATTTCTGAAATCATTGGCAAGCCGCCCACCAGGGCCGCGCATAAATTGCCCACACCAACGGCGACCATATCGCGATCGAGGTTGGTCTTGCGCTTCCACGGGTCGATCAAGTCAATCGCCTTAGCGCTCAACAAAGACTCCAGACTTCCGATGATGAAGAACATAAAGACCCATTTCCATGCTTTCGGCTGAGCGAGAGCCGAGAAGTCCGGGCGCGTAATCTCCTCGAACATTCCGAACGCGCGATCTGGCATTCTAACCAGGTACTGCTCGCCAAGCTCGTAAGTGTGCTCGTGAAACGCATAGCTGTGCTCGTGCAAGAGATCGAATCCGATCCCCATCGGCACAGCCACAAGTAGCACGACCAGTGGCGAGGGAATCGCCTTCAGCCAGGTAATCCTGTTACCCAAGAAAGGCCACAGGAACATGATTGCCAAACTGGCGACGCCAATCGTAGCAATGGCGGGATTGGCCTCTGCGATGTAATGCGGAATCTCCTTGAGCATGTCCAGCGGTTCTCCACCGCCGGACACGCCCAAGACCACTGGGAGTTGCTTGATGACGATGATCACTCCAATAGCTGCCAGCATCCCGTGTACCGCAGCTATTGGAAAGAACTCCCCAAGAATTCCTGCGCGTATGATCCCGAACAGGATTTGCAACACGGCCGCGGCTACGCCTACCGCCAATGCTGCCTTGTAAGCACTTATGTCGACCGTGCTCCAGCCTCCTGTCATACCGTCGCCGCCAAAGGCTTCGATGCAGCCAATCGCAATGACGATAAGACCCGCAGCGGGCCCCTTGATAGTCAATTCGCTGTTACTGATGAATGTCGTGACCACGGCCCCGATGATCGCGGTAAAGATACCGGCAATTGGAGGGTAACCGCAGGCCAGCGCAATCCCGAGACACAGCGGCAATGCAATCAAGAACACCAGGAAGCCTGAAGTGAGATCCTGCTTCATGTATCGAATGAATCCCGCAGCGTCACCGCGCGGGATGTCACAGCTCGTTCTAGTTTCCATGGTCGGTACTTCCATTCGAGATCGTCGGGCCTGCAGGACCTTCGGCTTCGCTAAAGGGTACATTCTTAGACAGGGTCTGAATCCGCTTGGCCATTGTTCGTTCTGAGGACTGATCGCGCGTATGGCTGCCTGAGAGTCCCCCGTTCTCCTCACGGAGGCGAATCAATGACATCGCCGCCTTGTACCGTGAGGTGACGCCTGGCTGCGGGAAGATGCCCCCTCCCAACATGAGTACGACAAGAATGACGACCGCCACCCGCTCCGCACGCACGGCCCTCAGCGACACGGAAGCCGCGTGCCGGACTCCCGTGAAAATCCTGAAGTACGCGTGCAACACCGCGATGCCGTTCAACGCAGCAGCAAGCACTACCGCGATGCCCACATAGGGATACACCTCGACAGCGCCTTCAACGAGTAGCTCTGCCCCAACGAAGCCTACAGTCCCCGGAAACCCAATCGCCGCGAGTCCCGTGACGAGGAATAACAGAGCCAATGTCGGAGTGTGCTCGTACAATCCATGATGTTCGGCCAGTGAAATACGACCGCAACGTGCCTCGATGCACCGCAGCGTCAAGCCAAACCCGCCGAGCGAAAGGCCGACGGCAAGCCACACGCACAATGCGCCAGTCACGCCAATAGGAGTACCCAACTGCATACCCACCAGCACGAGTGATGAGTGGCTCAGGAACAGGTAACAGAAAAACCGGCGAGGCTCGATTTGCACGAGTGCCATAGCAGCGGCATATGCTGCCGTCGCCAGGGACACTATTGCGACGCATTGTAGCGCCCAGCTTGGGGCCAATGGAACGACAAGCCTCATCAGAGCATAGGCCCCGGACATTGGCAACACGTACAGCAGGGCAGTACCGAATGTCGCATTCTCGAACAAATCCGTCATCCATCCGTGCAACGGTATTACTCCACTCCTCAGCAGTGCCGCGCCCGTCAGCAACGCGCCCCCGATGAGGGGGACCATACCCTCGGTGCGACCCACTCCCACACATAGCTGGCCACCGACGAGCATGCCCACAAACATGATCATGTGTAGTACAAATATGCGCGTCGAACAGCGGCGTGTACGCAATTCAACCCATGGCGGCAGTATCGACACTGCGAATAACGCGATGAGAACCCAGGGGTCCCGACAACTGAACATCGCCAAGACGATCGCTTCGGACACGAGCGTCCATCCGAAAGAAAAACGGCCGACCTTCGTACGCAGCGTCGAGAGAACGGTCAGGAAGTACACCAATGCAACGAGCGACAGAAGTGGAGCACTCAGTTCGTCAACCACAAGCACGTTGCGATGAACAATCGTCCCAATCCAGTCCCAGCGATCCCGAGCCTCAAACACATTCATCGCCGCGAAGTCGATCCACTCGGCAACAGTCACCAGCACTGTGGCTCCACACACAAGTACACAGAGTCGCCGCGCGCTTTCCCTTTCCCTCGAGAGCCCCACAACGAAGGCGCTGAGCAATGGAATAGCGATCGACACCTCAAGCCAGGGCATGTGCAATTCAGGCATCGCTCGCCTCCTTTACACCACGCTGCCCGACCTGATCATGTGTTGTGACGCTGCGCCGCTGCCCGCGCACACATGCTTCCCAACGGCGTTCCCACTTATCGCACCAACGAATTGTCGCCAGAAAAGGCCGAACAATTAGTTCGTCAAGTAGTGCATCCAGGTATCCTCGCTCCAGAGCGAAGCGATATATCTTCCTCTGCATTGATATCGACATGCGTCCCCACAACCCGGTTCTCGATTCCGGCAAGTGCGACCCGATTGCATTCTCGAGGACATGAACATCGTGCAGTAATGATGGAGCACGCAGTAACTGCAGCGTGCGTAAGCATGCATGCCCGATGATGTGCACGAGAGCGATGTAACGCAACCCACAACCGATTTCTACGACGATGATTCCGACTTGCGTTAGAGATGCGAAAGCTATCGCGCTCTTGATGTCTGTTTGGACGCGGGCCGACAGCGCGCCCACAATTGCCGACACCGCCCCGATCGCAACAACTCCCATCCTCAACGTAAACGACTGGTCCAAGAGCGGACTCACCCGCAGAAGGAGAAATGCACCGAGATGCACGGACAACGCCCCATAGAATACTGCGCTTGAGGGTGTCGGCCCCTCCATCGCGCGCGGCAGCCAACCCGAGAATGGCACGAGGGCTGATTTTCCCGCCGCAGCAATCAAGAGCAACAGGCCAACGAACGTTGCATGATTGGAAGATATTGAAGCCACTCCGTCAGGCCATGGTCCAGCTCCCATCAACCGGTCGAAGTCACCCTCTCCCGTAAGGTGATGCAAAGCCACTGCCGCTAACAGAAACGCCGCATCCGCGAGACGATAGACACTCCACACACGCTGTCCGTTACGGACAGGCCCAGGTCGTTCATGAAAAAAAGCTACAAGTAGTGCCGATGATAATCCAACAAGCTCCCATCCGCAGAACAGCGTTTCGATCGTCCCTGCGAGAGACGACACGATCATCCCGAACAGGAACAGCGCGTAACAAACGAAGAATCGCCCGTACCCGGATTCTCGATGCAAGTATCGGCTCGTAAAGGCACCGACCGTGCCGATCAACATGAAACTGATAATTGCAAATGGAACGGATAAGCGATCGAAAACGAATTTGAGGCGAAAGTGAAAATGCTGCTCTGGAATCACAACCCAGTTGCCCACTTCTATCGGGACGTGTCGCACGCCTTTGACAAGCATCAAAGCGACAATTGCGACGGCCGCGACCAGGCCACACGACACCGCGGCTTGCGTACACCGCATCATTGCGCTCTCGCTCAGGCGAATTCCGCATACGGCCGTTACGCCATACACGAGAAGTAACGCGGCCGGACTGGCCACCACGCATACGCCGAGCCCGTAAAACACCGATGTTACGCTCACGCCTCAGAACTCCGTTGGCTGCCGAAGCAGGCTGTGCCGCTCTGAGCAATCGACGCGAAGCCCAAGTGGTCGCCAGACTCCCCGTACCAGTCGATCGACGATACGACAGTGGGAAGTTGTGAGCCGCGCGACGCATACGGCCGAAACTCACCCTCCTTGTAGGTGTGTACCCTACCGCGATTCACATCGAACAACGCTAGTTGCACCCACTCCCCATTCACAAGTCGTGCGATAGACTCGTTGTTGGTGATGATGCGTCGCATCACCTCTGGCGACGCCTCAATGACGAACAGGAGACGCACGGGCTCATGGATCTCAACCATCTGCCATGGCAAGCCGGGACGCAGATCGCTCGCAGCACCATCCATAACACCTAGCAGCGAGGTGATGTTGTGAGGGAGTTTCGTACCACACCCGTAACCGGTGGGATCTACGTATGAAAAGTAATACTCCAGATTGATTCCGGCGCACACGGGAATGACGGCCTGCAACAGTCCCTCCAGGATGGTCCCCTGAGCGTCATCGGTCGAGGGATCGTAAGATGTCAGGAACGCTCGGCGATCGAGAAACAGGCCGCGACTCCAGGACCTGCGCCCAACAAAGCACAACGCATTCGTGGCGTGCCCATACTCGGGACGTGTTTGCGACAGATCTTCGGATCTGGACTCGACATGGCGCAGTGCCTCATCAAGCGACACCGAACTCTCCGTTGTCTCGAAGCGGCGACATCTCTCGTGAGCACTGCGTTTGCGGGCTTCGTCGATCCTATCTCTGGCGCGATCGAAGAGCGGCCGATGACGAATTGGAATATCATCGAGGTCATACCACTGGACACTGTCATCACAGGTGTTGTGGTACGCGCCTACAAAGACGGTGTCTGCCGAGATCACGAATCCTCGATCGAGCAAGAGGCTTCGCACCCGTGGGTCGTTGGCCATTCGCGCAAACGCACGAGCATTGGGACCGCCCCGGCCGCCTCCACACGCCCCGCAATCGTGAGCCGCCTCGTGGGGGTTGTTGAGACTGGACGAACCATGGCCGCACAACACGACCACTCGAGACATCCTGGCGGGAGTCAAACCAATAGCGCGCAAAACTCCTTCAACAATGTTAGCCATCTCGTCAACGGTATAGCCTGTGTGGTCCCCATCAGGACCCGGCTCGTCAGCCAACCTTTCGAGCCGGAGTTCCGTACTCGGCGAGTTAACGATCCCACCAATCAGCCGCCGAAACTGAGCGGTTGCCCTGGGAAACAGGACGCGCGCAACCATAGGAACCGCGGCCACAGATCCAAACAGCCCTGCAATCACGCCTCCCACGAATGAACGCGTTCCACGATGGGCCGTGTGCGTCGCGTGCCCGAGCCTACGCCGTGCTTCGGCGCGGAGGCGCTCTGCCTGTACTGCTGAGAACGCCGGCTCTTCACGAACATAGTGTCGCGGCGTTATGCTGACCGGACATAACGGCGTGAAGTGGGCATGGGAGACCCCGCGGTAGTACATGGCAACACCGAAGAATCCTGCAACACCCAGGGTTTCACATTCGGGATCGACTTCTTCAAGATGCCGCCGAAACGATTCTTCACGCTCATCGATACAGCATACTACTTGGTACGCGGGCTCTGACGGGTCTTGCGCAGTAGGTCCATGTGTCTCATCGACACGCTCCCGAGACCTGCTCATCTGTTGATGGCTGGCGTTCAGCCAGCCCGCGTGTGCGATGACTGCGTCCAGCGTATTACTACGATACTTCCGCTCAAAGGCGAGATGAAATAGCCGGCGCTGGTCCCGAACCGTGAACGCTTTAATCTCGTGAACGATCTCGAGTTGTTCTTCGTGCGAAAGAGAGTATAGAGTCCGTGGCGTGCAGCCGCATACCTGGGCCAATTGGAACAAGACGAATGCCCATTGGTCTGCCTCACCTGATGAACGCTGTTGCGTACGAGCAATGGACTCCCAACCAACCCGCTCGAGTGAAACGTCATTTCCAAATGACTCACGAGCGACCACATCAATGGCGACCCTCTCCAGTATCAGACGGACTGCAATGAATTCCACAAGGCTGCCTGGTGGGGCTGGATAGCGCGTCCATTGGGCATTGCTCTCCATCTGCCAGATCATGCCCGCCCATCCCCGTAGAGCCAGCAGCGATTGTGCAAGGAACTGGCCCTGCTCGCCAGCTTGAATACCAAGCACATCAAGAGATTCCTCGATCGAATCGAGCGGACTAACATCTTGCTTGAGCAGACGACGTGCCTCTTTGGCCACTGCCCGCAGCCACTGCGTAGGCCCGGACCAGGTCATACCGTACGTGTCCAGGAAGGCGCTATACAGGCCACGATATCGTCCGGGTAGTTCCCATTCAGCCATCCCCTGGTCCAGATAGGCTGCGCAGATAGGAATCAGCAGCTCATTGACCAGGAGGTCCGAGTCGCGCCCGGTTGCCCGGAGGAGACAATCGCGATGCCTGAACACCGCCTTGGGGTTCTCGTCGGCGTGTCTTACGCTCTGCTCATGAAGAATAATGTCGTGACACACTCGCCACAAAGCATGCAGAGTGAAGGCTTCCCATTGCCCGTGATTCCAGGAATCAGTGCGACGCTTTTCCCACCCGGCAAGCAGTTCCGGGGGCATATCCCAGTTGACACAACCGGCGGCTGCCTCACTTCTATTGACTGTACGAGAGAGCCAGCGCCGTGTGCCCACGACCAAACGGTTGCGCACAGCCGGTGCCACATCATCACGGAATGTCCGCAGCGCATCTGTTTCGGCAATTGCCCACTGAAGTTCCGCCGGTGGCGCGTTGGTCAATCTGAAGCGGAGCATCGCAAGGCGTAGCGCGCTCCGGGTGCCGAAGGCCGGCACTGGGTGATCCGCCTGACCTCCAAGATCCTGACGCAGTATGGCTTCAAGATCTTCAGCACGAATACGTCCACTCTGGAGATACTCGCAGTACTTCTCTTTAGGCAAGTAGTCGAGGCAGCCGAACAACTCGCCACCGGCCTTGATTCCTTGATCGAACGAGAGGCATTCGAAAGCATGCAACGTATTGTGATGCACGAACACCGTGATCGGCCCCTGCGCTGGCAGGTAGTGCGTTGCTTTCTCGATATCTCGCCTGATCGACTCCAGCCTGTTTGCACGGCTCGTGCCGTCCGGCCTGGACATGGCGTCTCGAACTGTTTCGTTTGCGACAGTAGACATTCGTTCGTATTGGTGCAGAGCCCGGCCTCGTCTGCACATGGACGATTTGCCAGAAACCTGCCGAGGCCTGGAGTATTAGAAGACAACCGATGAACCACTCATGCTGGCTGTCTTGGGGTGTGCGATACTGGAACAACCTGCCAAGCAGACGATGCTTCATCCCCATCCGGAGCGAACAACTCACCTGGGTGCTTGCCATGCGCACCTTGGACATAACCGCCCCGTAGAAGCAACAGCACGCTACGTGCCACATGAATAGGGTGCCTGAAATGGGCCTGGGTTGTTGCGTTTTGCCGCGACAGTGGCATTTCGCAACACATCGCGCCGACGATGTTCCCCGGTTCCGCTTTGGGTGGGCTAGCCTTCTGCCTTCTTATATCGATCCAGTTTGCGATACAACGTTGTCCGGTCGATCCCCAGGATTCTGGATGCCAGATTCTTGTTCTGCCCAACGACCTGCAGAACGTGCTGGATATACCGGCGCTCCACTTCTTCAAGAGCGATCAACTCTTCTGGGTCGCTGCCTTGAACGATCACGTGAGACGGCTCGTAAGATTGCACTTTCTCAGGAAGATCTTCAACGGCGAGTTGCTCGAAACGAGTCAATGCGATTGCATGCTCGATGCAGTTGCGCAATTCGCGAACGTTCCCGGGCCACTTGTAGTTCAACAGCTTTTCTGCTGCCGCGCGGGAGATGCCATTTACAGTCTTGCAGGCTTCGGCAGCAAAGTGGTCCACAAAGTATTTGGCCAGCAGCAGTATGTCCCGCCCCCTTGCCCGGAGCGGGGGAACGTCAATTCGAATTACGTTGATACGAAATAGAAGATCTTCGCGAAATCGTCCTTCATCAACGGCGATCTCCAGGTCACGATTTGTCGCAGCGACGATGCGCACGCTGAACGACAGCTCATGATTCCCACCAACCGGGCGGACCTTGCGTTCTTCGAGGGCGCGCAGAAATTTTGGTTGCAGTGAAATCGGCATATCCGCAATCTCGTCCAGGAACAGCGTTCCGCCATCGGCTTCCAGCAGCAGGCCTTTTCTAGATGACTTGGCATCTGTGAACGCCCCCTTGGTGTGGCCGAACAGTTCACTCTCGAGCAATGGCTCCGGTACAGCGGCACAGTTGATGGCAACGAACGGACTATCCTGACGAGGCCCTCTGTTGTGGAGCGCCTTCGCAACAAGCTCCTTTCCTGATCCACTCTCGCCGTTGATGACCACGGATGCACCTGAATCAGCAATGCGATTCAGCCGATCGTAGAGTTTCTTCATGGGCCGGCTTGAGCCTATGATCTCGTCAAACCTACGTGCCTCTTCAACCGCCCGTTCCAGGAACCGGACCTGTTCTCGTAGGGCACGATGCTGAACGGCCCGCTCCATGGTCAACTTCAGTGCTTCCATCTGAAACGGTTTCGTCACAAAGTCGTATGCACCGGCTCTGATTGCCGCGACGGCGGTCTCGAGGCTCCCGAAAGCGGTAATCACAACGACGGGAATGTCAGGTCGGTTTGCAACAATTCTCTCGCACAGTTCTATCCCGTTCATGCCGCGCATTTTGAGGTCTGTAAGAACCGCGTCAAAATCCTCGCGTTGGAGTAAGTCATACGCCTCGGACGGCGATGTCAAATACTTCACGCCAAACCCTTTGCGTGTCAAATTCGACTCAATGAGATCGCACATGCTTTGATCATCGTCTACGACAAGGACTCTACCACTCATCGTGTGGCCTCCAGCGGAAGGAAGATTTGCACACACGTTCCTTGGCCTGGAGTGCTGTCTACGCAAATCCAACCGCCATGCTCCTGGATGATTCCGTGAGTAACAGAGAGCCCCAATCCAGTCCCCTCACCGACTTCTTTGGTGGTGAAGAAGGGGTCAAAAATCCGATTGAGGTGCTCGGGCAGGATACCGACACCCTGATCTTCAATCGTCAAGCGAGCGCATCGTATCGGGCGGCCCTCGGATTCTTCTCCACGCACCTCCTCAATTTCGTCCACCTCTACTCGGATAACTCCTTCTGCGTTCATCGCATGAATTGCATTTACTAGAATGTTGGTAATCACCTGTCGGATCTGCTCGGGATCGACGTTCAGGAACGACGGATTGCATCGCTCGGTATCAATCGACAGATTCTTCTTCTCGGCCATCGGTCGTAATACCTCGACCACCCTTTCAGCAATCTGGGCCACATCTGCGACACTACGAGCAGGCTTGTTCGGCCGTGCAAAATCCAGTAGCTGGCGAATGATTCTGGCGATCCTATCAGACTGTTCGAAAATGATACGTGCGGAGTCGACAATCTCGTCTGTCGAGAGCTCTTCAGTCACGAGCATTTCAGCTCGACCCGAGACTACGTTGAGTGGGGATCCCAACTCGTGGGCGACACCGGCGGCCAGCTGCCCTACTGTCGCCAGGCGCTCGGCATGACGCAGCTGTTCGAGAGCAGCCATTCTCTCGGCTGCCTCACTGGCCAATCTGACTTCGGCTTCGGCAAGCTGCGTGCACATTGAATTTATTTCGGTCCCCAGGACGCCCAGCTCATCGCGGCTGTCGATGTTGATGCGAGTTTCCAAGTGTCCTTGTCCAATACTACGCACAGCATGAACAAGGTGGGCGATCGGTCGCCCAACCCAGCGCACACCTAGAAATATAACAAGCGCCGACGTTCCGACCAGTATGACGGCCGACAGCGACGCCTGATTGATGATAGTTCGCCGTGTGTATGCCCTGACGGGATGGAGTGAGTGAGTGACTTGCAGCACTCCCAGCTGTTGCCCCGCCGACGTCAACGGAATGTTGACGCATAAGCTGTCTGATCGCTCAAACTCTCGAATCTCACTCGAATCCGTGTCACCAGTACTCTCATCAGGATCCGCGTGGATCCAGGATATCTCCATCCCCCCTTCAACTTCATTGGAACGCTCAACAAGGGCCTCGGCTTCTCGTTGCCCCTCTGATTGCCACACCTGTGCGAATGCGGAAGCAATTGCGGCCCCAACTTGGCGGGCACTCAATTGACGATCGGCACGGTACAGTGTCGTTTCTCGCCGCACTGCAAAATATCCGTCGATAGCAAGGACGACTACAACAAGGCACCCGACGGCGAGGATCATCTTGAGGGCAAGCTTCATGTGAACGTTGTCACTCCATCTGGAATGTATGGAAATGTTTTGACAATGCTATTCCCACAGCTGACAGGATATTGGTCGTCTTTCTTGCTGCACCACAACGACAATTAGACAGGTCACCTGGATGTGTCGAAACTGAGTGTGTTCCTGTGGCCCCAGGGAACCACGCACAGAGATGAACGCGAACGACGTGGTTTCGTGCCTGGTCCATACTTATGTCAACTTCACAGCTTACCAGGAAAAGCCGTTCCGCGTCGTAAGACGCTTGCTCAAGGTGCTGATCACGGTCAGAGCAGACGATCTACGTGCTTACCGGCTGCATCCTTCGCCCCATCCAGGCCCTGGACTCGCGAGCTCGGGAGTTGATGGCCTGACGGCCAGTCCCAGCCCGCGATTGATCGGCCGACATCCAGAAGACGAGCGGCCGTATCGTCCAATTTTGCAAAGGCCTGGTTACCGTTCTCAGAGCGCACGCGTCGATTCCAAACGAGTCGATTCCCCTGACACGGCTGCGACAACTTCCGCAAAACGGTCCGACAATGCATCAAACCTGTTCATCACCTGGAGGTCGCACGTGTCATGAGCCTTGGCGTACACGACGCAGGACTCCTTCGCGCCACGCGTTCAAGCGCTTGCTTTGAATCTCGTCGCCGAGTTCACTGCGCAAACTCTGAATTTGATACTCCATCTGACCGGCGATGTGCCGATCGTAATAAGTCAAGTCGTACACGGCGACCGATTCATGGGCACCGGCAACCACCAGCGTCTTGCCGTTCGGGCTGAATTCCAACGAGATGACATCGAAACCGTCGAATGGCACCAGCGTGCACAGGCTGCGCCGACCCTCGAGGTCCCACAAGCGCACGCTGCCGTCTTGAGATGCAGACGCCACCAACCTCGGGTCAATCGGATGGTAGTCCACGCTGTAGATGACGGAACTGTGCCCCTCGAGCTGGACCTGTACTTCAGCATCCGCGAGATCCCATATTCGCATGTCCCTGCGCCATGTTCCGCTGATCAACTCGCGCCCATCGAGGCTGAAATCCAGGGACCACCACGAGGTCGGTACCGGATCGGTCAGTTCGGCCAGGGGCTCACCTAACACGGTCCACACGCGAATCACGAGGTCGCGCGCGGACGAGGCCATTGTCCTGCCATCCGGACTGAAGACGACACCGATGATCTCGCGATCATTGGAACCAAAGCGCCGTAGCATCCGACCGCTGTCGACGTCGCGCAGTTCGATCTGGAATCCGACACCCTCCTCGTGGCGCGTCAAGGCGATTGTATGGCCGTCCGGACTGAAGGCGATGGAGCCCATCGAGACGCTGCTGTGGTCGTTGAACGTGTGGACGCAGCGCCCGGATGCCACATCCCACAGTCGAACATGACCATCACCGCCGGCAGTGGCCAACTGTGCGAGCGAACTGGAATCGGGGTTGAACTTCAGGGCCCTTATCCGTTCCGCATGGCCGGCAAACTCCGCCAGCCGGCGGCCCGTGCCGGCCTCCCACACGCGCACGTGGCCGGCCGAATCGCCAGAAGCGATGATGGTACCGTCGGCACTGATGGCGGCAACGACGCGACCGCTGTGAGCGCCCAAATAATGCACACCGCCTTCCGCTGAAATGTCCCACACTTGCGCAGCTTGGCCCGCCAACGCGATACGACGACCATCGGAACTACAGCTGAGCCCTTCACCTCCCAAGCGCAAACTCAGCGATCGACGCTTGCTGCGGCTGACTGGATCCCACAGATCAATCGTGCGCCAACCCACTGAAACCAGCGTTTCATCGTTAGGTGTGAATAGCAGTGAGCGTACCGTTCCGTTGGGGACAGACAGCGTGTCCACGCAAGCACCGGATTCGATGTCCCAAAACTTGATCAGCCGATCGACGCCGCCAGAGACCAACGTGCGACCGTCTGCGCTGAACGCCAGCGACACGACTGCGCCCTCGTGCCCCGCGAAGGAGACCACCGGCGCCAAGTCGCTGGCCGACCACAGACGGATGACGGCGTCCGTTCCGGACGACGCCAGGATGGTCCCATCGGGGTTGAAACCGACCCGCCAAATCTGGCGGTCAGGCACCTCAGCGCTGCCCATAGGTGTCCCCGATTTGGCATCCCACAGGCGGACCGTGCGATCGAACCCGCCAGAAGCGAGACGTGCCGAGGAACCCGGGCTAAAGCTCACGGAATGACATCCGCCCTGGTGGGCGTCGATCGTCAGCAGGCGCTGCCAGGACCCTACGTCCCACAGAGCGATCGTGCCATCCCCGCCACAGGACGCCAGTCTGCGGCCATCGCCGCTGAAGCTGACCGCCCGCGCGGCCCCATCATGGCCCCGCAACGTAGCCAGGTGCTCGAGGAACCAAGCATCTCGGATTTCGATGCGCCCGCTGTCGCCTGCCGCAGCCAGGAGCTTGCCGTCCGGGCTGAATGTCGTGTCATGAACCTGGACCTCGGTCCCCGCCACCGTCGCCATGCAGGGCGCCTGGGAATACAACTCCCACAGCGCCCAATAAGTATGATATGAGTCCGGCCTCCGCAGGTGCTCACGCCAGATGAGATTCTCGGCGGTAGCGATGCTGCCGATGCGGCCCAACAGCCTCCCGCGTTCAATGTTGCCCGTCTGCAGTGCAGCGATCGCTTGCCTCTTGGCTTTGCCTTCGCGAACTGCCAAGTTGAACGATACGATTCCGAACACCGTCAGTGTCACGCCAAGTAGCGCCGTAGCCGTTGCCAGTCCGCGGTACCTCGACAGCGTCTTGCGCAGGACGTAGACCATCGAGTCGCCCCGAGCCAAGATAGGATCTCCGTGCAGGTAGCGGCGGATGTCGGCAGCGAGTTCCGAGGCCGACTGATACCGTCGGGCTTTGTCCTTGTCCATGGCTTTCGAGACGATCGTCTCAATGTCCCGCCCCAGTGTCTTATCGAGCGCCGTCAATCTGCGAGGGCGGTTTTCACGTATCAGGCGGGCCGCATCGGGGATCGAGACATCACTGAGGTCGTGCGGAAGTTGTCCGGTCAGCACCTCGTAAAGAACGACGCCTAGAGAGTAGACATCGGAACGTGTGTCCAATTCCGACTCCGAGCCCCGCCCGGTGACCTGCTCCGGACTCATGTACGCCAGCGTGCCGATCAACTGCCCGGCAGCAGTATGCATCGTGGCTCGAACATCGGCATCGATCAGGCGTGCGACGCCAAAATCGACAATCTTTGGCTGACTGACCGCGGATGACGACGACCGGTCGCGAACTGCGGACGGGTATTCCTCCGCCACGTACGATTGTCGCGCGGCTTCGTCCTCGGCGACCAGGATGTTGGCAGGCTTGAGATCGCGATGAATGACCCCCTTCTGGTGGGCATGCTGAACACCGTCGCACACCTTGGCGACGAGCTCGAGTCGCTGCCGTACATTCAAATTGTGGACGTCCGCGTATTGCGTCAGCGGCGGTCCATCGATGTACTCCATCACGATGAAAGGCTGGGTCACCGTGCGGTGTCCGGACGTGATGGTCTCGGCGGCCCCTGCTTCATAAATGTGGGCGATCCCCGGGTGCCGCAGCTGGCCGAGCACCTCAGCCTCGCGTCGAAACCGTTTCAACAAGTTGGCGTGACCCAACCCCGGTTTGATGACCTTAAGCGCCACGCTTCTGCCGGGGTTGTCCTGGCGGGCATGGTATACGGTACCCATACCGCCCTCACCGACAACGCCGACAATCTCGTAGGGCCCAATGCGAGCGGGAACGCCCGCACCCAAATGCGACGATTGTTGTGATGCGGGTACGTGAATCGTCGGTATCCCATGGGTTGCAGCCAGCGGCTGCCCGTCGAACGCAGGGTGGTCAAGGATGCCCGAGTGATCATACTCCAGCAACGACTCCACCTCGGAACGCAGCGTGGCATCGTCACCGCAGTGCCGATCAAGGAATGCCGATCGCTGAGCAGGCTCGATGTCAGCTGCCTGATCGAGCAATTTCTTGATGCGCTCATTACGCTCATTCGCCATGCTGTTCAAGCTCACGCTGCAGCCACGAGCGAGCGTAGCGCCAATCGCGGCGCACGGTACGCTCGGACACACACAGCACTTTGGAGACTTCGCTTTCGGTGAGGCCCGCAAAGTACCTCAATGCGACTATTTCTGCGCAGCGTACATCTTGCTGCTCCAAGCGTTGCAGTGCTTCATGGACGGCCAGCACGTCGTCGGCAGGCGCAGCAATGTTGAAGTGGTCAGGATCTTCGTGCAGTCGTCGTCGATCTCCACCCCGTTTCAGGCTGCCCTTGCGCCGGGCCTGTTCGACCAGCACATCACGCATGGCCTGCGCGGCGGCACCAAAGAAGTGGTTGCGGCCCTTCCAGCCGGGATCGCCGGATCCGACCAGGCGCAGGTAGGCCTCGTGCACCAGAGCTGTGGCCTGCAGCGTGTTACCTGGTGGAGTCTGGGCGATGCGAGCCTCGGCCAGGCGCCGAAGTTCCTGGTATAGCAGCGGAAGCAGCTGGTCAGCGGCGCGCGCATCCCCGGCCGACGCCGCGCTGAGGAGCTGGGTCACGTTGTGAGGGTGTGCCTGAGCCACAAAATCCTCGGAATCCGTGTCCTCTTCATAGCCCGGATTGCGGACTGCACTCCGGACATCCAGGACCCGATTGTATCAGATCGCCGAACGCCGCGCCGCGGCCCTTCAAAGGCGATTCAGAGGCCAAGCGGTATTCGCAACAGAGCTGCCGTCAAGTTCGCGATCGACGGCCCGTCATGACACTGGCTGCCAGATAGGAGCATCATCAATGGAAATCAAGAACAACATGCGTGTGCAAGGCATGGTCTCTCCTGCAATTCTGGCGCTCGTCGTGATGTTGCCCACTACTCCGACCGCCCAAGCAACCTCGACCCGCTGCAAGTCACTCGACGGACCGGCAGGGACCATCCGCGTGCGAGATGGTCACAGGCTGCACGTCACCCGAATATCCGAGGCGGGGCTCGTGCATGTTGAAGAGGACGTCTATGCAAATCCGAAGAGCTCAGCGCAGCATGGTCCGACCTGGGGTGCCTGCTGTCATCCGGCGACCGGAAGCTGCATGGACGGCCAGACGGCTGATGCATGTTTTGCAGATGGCGGTGACTGGTACACGTGTTTGACCTGTGAAGACATCGACTGTCCTCCGCTGGCCGCCTGCTGCATCGGAGCGCGCGAGACCTGTGTCGAAGCGGTGACCTTCGAGGAATGTATCGTACTCGGCGGCACACTCTGGGGGATGTCCTCCTGCGACGACATCCCATGCACGCTCCTGGGGGCCTGCTGCGACATCTTCTCCAGCGCGTGCACGGACGAGACGACACTGCTTGACTGCCTGGACGGCCTATGGGCGCCGGGGGCGACGTGTGCCGACGATCCCTGCGACCTACCCGCGGGCGCGTGCTGCGATTTTAAGACCAATACGTGCACCGACGACGTCGGCATGTTGAAGTGCTTCGGGTTTCCCTCGCCCGGTCAGACGTGCGCGGAGGTGGACTGCCCGGCGACCGGGGCCTGTTGCGATGTGCTCAGCGGCACGTGCGTGGAGGCGGTGGACCAGTTCGAATGCAGCGCAATCGCCGGGTGGTGGTTTCCCAATTCCGCTTGTGACGACGTACCATGCCCTGACTGCAGTACGTCGGGGATTATCGCAAGCCAGCCGCCCGATCATGCCGTCGATGCCCGTCAACCCATGGCCAGCGACGGTTCAGGCCAGACGGGATGGGACAGCATTCAACTGACCTTTACGGCCGACATGTCCGGGGCGATGGTAACCGACTTCGAGCTCGTCACGTCTGGGCAGCCCCTGCAAATCAAACGCCTGCTCAGCTTGGGCTCAACGGTCACCCTGCACTTCGAGAGCCCCATGGAACCGGGTTCTTGCACAACGATCTCGCATCTCCCCACCGCATCGAGCGTGTACATCGGCTATCTTCCCGGCGACGTGAACGGCGATGGCATCGCCACACCACGCGATATCCTGATGCTCATCGACCACCTGAACGGCGCCCTGACCTCGCCCCTGGATCCGTGGCAATGCGACATGGATCGCTCCGACACGTGTGATACCTCGGATGTTCTACGGCTCATCGATTTGCTGACCGGGGCAGGCGTCTACGACATCTGGAATGGAGCGCTTCTGCCTGAATGTCCATAGTATGCCGTTTGCGGCGGGACGCACACACCCCACGTTGTCATCGCAGAAGAGACTCGTGGGCCTGGTGGCCCCGCCCATCGAGGCTGAAATCCAGGGATCACCACGAGGTCGGTACCGGATCGGTCAGTTCGGTACGGGGCATGAGCGAAGGGCTACCAGCCTTGTGGATTACCCCATTGTTGGAGTGTGTCGGCCCAGTTCCTCGGGTCTTTCGATTTCCAAGGCGATCATGGTGGCATCGTCCTCGAGAGCAGGCTTTCCGCACCACTTCTCAACGCGGGACACAACCCGGGAGAGGCTCTGTTCGATTGTCGCCGCACGGTTTTGTTCCAGCACCTGGATGAGCTGTTGATAGCCGAATTGTTCCATTTCTTCATCAAAGGCCTCGATGATCCCATCGGTGTAGAAAAACAGGCGATCACCGGGGTGCAGATGTACAACGCGTTCCGGGAATTGAGCGTCAGGGAGTACGCCGATGGGCGCCTGGCGTAATTCGAGGTCGGTGTGTTGCCCCTGCACCGGGCAAAGGATCGGCGCGGGGTGACCGGCACAGGTAAAACAGAAAGACGACCTGGCTGTATCGAGGATGCCATAAAGGAAGGTAAAGAATTGAGGCGTCTCTTCGCTGAGCTGAAATCGCTGATTCAATTGTCTGGCAACTTCAGACGGCGCAGTGATGCGGTATTCGCCGGGATGATCTGCCAGAGGCGTAAACAGGCAAGACTGTCCAGGTACGGGAGCGAGCCAGCGGCTGAGGGTAACCGAATGCAGAGCTGCCGGCACACCGTGTCCGCACACGTCAAGGATGTATATGCCCGTCCGCTGGTCATCAAGTTCGAAAATGTTAAAGATATCGCCGGCGAGCTCATCGCAGGGTTTGAAAGTCCAGGCGAAGTTCACGCCTTTGATTCGAGGCGTCTCAGTGGGAAGCAAAGCCTGTTGTATTCGGGCAGCGGCCTCAAGGTCATTTTTCATTCGTTGACTGGCAGCTTTGAGTTGAAGATTGGCCTTGCGTAGTCCGTCTTCGGCGTTGCGCCGCGCGCTGACGTCCGACTGCACGCCGATATAGTGAGTCGTTTGGCCCCGGGCGTCCCGCACGGGAGTGATAGAAAGCCGGTTCCAGAAGGATGTTCCGTCCTTACGGTAGTTGAGCAGTTCCACGGTGATAGGTTGTTCTTCTTTAATCGCGGCACGGATGTCGTCCACTGTCTTCTGATCCGTTTCGGAACCTTGCAGGAAGCGGCAGTTTTTTCCGAGGACTTCTGTGACAGAGTAACCGGTGAGGCGTTCGAAGCCGGCGTTGGCGTAGATGAGCGGATTGTCCGGTTGGCCGGGATCGCTGATCGTAATACCCTCTGCGGATGAGGCCAGGGCTCGATCCTTCAGAATCAACTGCTCCTCGTGACGTTTTTCATTGAGCAGCCTCGGACGGGTGGGTGATGAGGTATCCTGTTGCCCTGATGTGTTCATCTGCTTTCCTAATGCCAGTTGTTGTACGGCGCATCGCCTGCCACACTCTAACAAATCCTTATTCTGGCCAGCGCCGTGATGATGGCGAACCGCCGTCACGTGGTTACCGATCACGCGGTGGCGCAGCGGTGTAGCGACGCAGGTCCTCCTCGAGGATGTAGCCAGCGTCGAACGAGCGCCGCGCGGCGGCACCGAACGCCTCTCTGTACTCCGCCTTCGTTGGGTACCGCTTCGCCATCTTTTCACTGCCGAAGCGCTCGAATCGCCCGCCGAATGCGAAGACGATCGCAAAGCGGTGCCCCTTGCTGACAGCTGGATCCAACCACGAGTAGTCGAAGCCGGTGTAGACGCCCATGGGGGCTTCGATTGGCGGAAGGCGGATGCCGCCGAGGGCGTTTCCGTCTGCATCGAGGTCGCACTTCCACATGTCTCCCTCCGCCGCGGCGACCACGCGCCCCTTGATCGGGGGTGCTGCCGGCGGTGCGGTGCCGTGCTTGACCCACCGGTCCAGGTAGTAAAAGGCGGATCGCCAAATCGGGGACCAGTCCAACGGATTCTGATGCCGGGCGCCCCACCGGCTCAGGTCCATCGCAAACACGGGCACGTGCGGCGCGCCGGCCACCTCCCAGCGCATGTAGTCCGGGTCGTCGATCGCGCCCTCCCGCGCCAGGGCGCCGGCGTTGAACTCGAGGTCGCTCTGGGCGTCAACGGCGAGCACCTTGGCCCCATTCGTCGGCGGTGGCCCGGGGCAGGTGAACCAATGGTAGAACCGCGGCGACGCGAGGCACAACGACCCCTCGGGGCAATCCGCCTTGTCATCCATCAGCGCCAGGCACTTGGAGCCCGCGGCGTGGATGAAGAAGCCATCGATCTCGCCGCCCGCGTTCTCGCCTCGGATCAGATAGTCCCGCAGCAGGTAGCCCGTCCCCGAAAGACCGTACGCGATGACGTTGGCATGTGCGGGAACCCGTGGCGTATCTCCACCCAAGACACCCGGGGTAGCGAGCCAGCGAGCGGCATCGCGGATGATCGCATACCCGTCGGTGGCCCTCTCGATACGGCCGTAGCAGAGGCGTCGTCGCGCGTGTCCCTCGGGGGGTGTTTCACCCATGAAATCCGTGACCGCCTTGGAGGACTGGATTGCCATGTGCGTGAAGCCATTGCGCAGAAGATACTCCCGGGCGCCCGCCCACCCGAAATTCACCTGCATCGATTCCAGTTCATTGATATCGTCGGAATCGGAACGCCGGTCGCTCGGACGATCGCCGCGGGACGCGAGGTGAAAGAAGAGAAGCGCGCTGTTTGTGAGCTCGAGCACTGCGGTCCCGTTTCCGCCTTCGATGGGATAATGGATCTGGACGGGGACCGCGTAGGTGGCGGCCCCGCGTACCGTCCCTGACATCGTTCCCTCGGCGAAAACGTAGCGACTACCGCCGGCCACGGTCACACGTTCCTGATGCTCGACATTGACGGTTGGTGACACCGCAGCGGCGTTTGATGCACCGGGTAACAAGACCACACTGTAGACCAAGCAACGACAAAACAGGTTGGGTTTCATACGAAATCCTCCGACCCGACAGTTGTGGTGGAGTCGCTTGTGCGTTCGGGTGCTGCCGCGTTCATGTTGACTCGCGGCTCACTTCCTTGACAATCGCCGGCCTCTTCATCACTGGCTCCTCGTGCGCATGTTGAGACGAAAGCGTAATGGAAGTCGGTCGCCTGATAGACCTCCCCCATGCGGCCTTCGCCCAAGGAGGACACGATTCGTACAGGCCCAAGCGCATGCTGGAACTGGGGGCATGGCGCCCATTCCGCAACCGAGCGCGTCTGGATCTGCGTCATGCCGCCTATGATACAACAAGCAGGCGATCACCGCCCACCGACCATCGAGTGCAACTTGTGCAAGATGGCGCAGGGTCCTCTTGGGTGCAATCCGTGCGTCTGAAGTGTTGCGCCACTGATCAACGTGTGCGCCTGGGCCCCCGAGGTGTGCACAGTCAAGGTTGTACGCTGCCCAAACGGTGGTTCCACCGCACACGTTGTCTTCGTATGGCTGGACTAAGAGGCAGGTGACTCCGGCGCTTCTCACCGTGGGCCGAGAGTGACCTGGCCCATGCGGCAGATGACTCCATGTGTACGTTGCCCGCGCTCCTGAAGATCAGCGTCATCGAGTCGCAGCACATCGCACCGGTCAAACTGCTCTGTTATTGCCTCGAGACAAATATCTTGTATATCAGCATCGCTATGAATACATAGCCAATCACGGCAACGACACAACAGTACCAAGCAATCGTTTGGGCGCTCATCGATCCCACCTCACTTACTCGGCCGCAAGGTTTGCTTACGCTGGAATGTGATCGGCTCACGCATCTCGCCATAGATGCGGAAGCCGTACACACTGCTACACACCTGACCTCACTGCACTCCCACACTAAGCGGCAACGCTAGAAGGACTACCACACACCCGGCTGCCAGATCTGTACCCAAGTTGCTTGAACACACGGTCGGATCGGCCGGCTTGCTCGTACTCATGCCATCAGCTTCTGGCAAATATGACGACGGTGCGTCCGCGCACTGCGAACGCACCGTCAGGGAGGAGGTGATACGCCGAGCTACGCTACGTCAGTTGAGAAGCTCAGTTTTCTTCTCATGCGACGCGCAACCCGAGTCCGATCTGGACGCTGGTAATCGCTCATTCGATATGAGCCTCGTTTGCGCTGGACTGAGTCAGGTGCCAACAGGATTGCTCCGGCCGCCCGGAGCTTTTGTGCAACAGTACGCACCTTGGCCCGTTCGACATAGATTGTTACAGCGGGTTCAGAACCATCGTCACGCAGCCTCCCGTAGGTCATACCCAACACGCCATCGTCCTCAGACAGGACGCTAACGTGTTGCTGTAGATCGGCAACGCCGCCGGGCGTTGCGACATGCACTTGCCTTGAGCGCTATCCCATGCCCAAGGCCCGCGCCTGTGCCTCCAGTACATCCTCCTTTGTAATGATGCCGACCAATGTTCTCTCTTCGCGCGTGACGGGCAACGCGCTTACCGGATATGTCTGAAACAGTGACATCGCGTCACTGAGGGTCGCTGATTCGTCGATGGCAATCGGATCCACGGCCATCACATCACAGATCGGAATATGAGATGCCACGGGTCCCCGAGCCTCGTACAGATCGTCTAAATCAGATTGCGCGATCATCCCGACCAACTCGTTCCTGGCATCGATAACGGGAACCCGGCGAAACCCAGTAGCCTTCATGACATCGTATGCTTCATATGCCGTCTGCGAAGGAGCCAGGGTCGTTGGACATGTTGTCATGTGGTTGCACACAAGCATCGGTTTTTCTTCTCCATACGGCGATCCTCGTTGCACATTGCAAGGGCGCCGATGGCCTGGATCAGGCCATCGCCGCCAGTTGAACATCGCTCAGGAATCGTCTTTGTTCATCACGGAACGATCGGTCTCACTCATTTCATGGCTTCTGGCAAGACTGTCCCCTGAGTGCCTGAGCAATTCGTTCACACTGCCACCAGGTGTACAACCGGGCCAGTGAATTGCAGGCCATCCAGGAAACGTGTTCGACATTCCCCGACACCAGGCATTCCAATCCGGACCAGCTGCCACCTTCGCGGGATCCATGGCCATCTCTTCTGCCGGAAGCTGGGGGCCATAGATCATTGCCACTTTCTTTGTGACAGAAGTAATGTCCAGGTATTTGAGTTCTCCGCGGCGGAACATCGTGCCCTTGACCTCAACGTCCTTGTGCGCATGCTGTGCGATTTCCCTTTGGAGCTCCCTGTTACGCGTCCCCAGGATGATGAGTCCTTCTGCCGTATCCAGGGCTGCAGGCACTCCGGATGCAATACAGTCCTTGGCGCACTCCTGTTTGTCGGCAGATGGATATTGACCGGATAGGCTGCACTGCAGGTCAACGATTTTTCCGGCCACGGCGACTTCCTCACCCTGCGGGTCACTCTTCGTTTCATCAGCCAGGCCCAGGGTCCCACACACACTGATCACACTGCTTGCCACGATCGCGGACAGTCTCTTGGCAGGATAGTTCATCGGTTTCACTCCTTACATCGACTACCACTTGATGCGCACACTTCGAGCGTACATTGACAGACAATGCGCTCACCCCATTACATCGGCCTAGCTACGGGGCGGGAGGACCAGTGGGCGCACAAGCAAGTAGAAACGTGGGACGCGGCCTGACGACCATGCAGGTTCGTGCATACATGTTCAATCTCCTTTCGAAAACCAAACACACATGTTGCCAGTGCATGCCTGAACTGGACAGTGCACTGGATGACCTCATCGGGCCTCTATCACAGACGGTTACGGTCGTTACGGGTGGTGACGACCCGGCTCACTGCGACCTGTCATTGTTTTGGAGCTCCCGTACCACCTGGACCTGTTTCATCGTGATGCTCCATCGCGGAGAGTGTTACACTTACAACCGATCCCGCAGCGCAGGATTGACACTGTCAGCGGGCACGTGCCGCCATTGTGACCGGCCCGATAGCATCACCTTGCGCGAGACACGACTCAGGTGCACAGCGACACGCTCCACATCACATCCAGCAGTATCGTTGTGCTCTAGCGTTGCGCAGCCCATCAGCTGTTGCTGCGTAGCAATGCAAAACGCTCACTGTTGCCCGTGCGCACACGCAATCTGATACCCTTTGTCAAGTCATTCTTTGCAATCAAGTCGCGGAACTCGGTGATATTCCGAACCTCCTGTCCTTGAACGCGCGTAATGACATCGTGCTCCTGGATTCCCGCCCTGGCTGCCGGCCCGAATGGATCCACGTCGGTCACGATGACGCCTGTGCCATCATCAAGGCCCAGCCTGGCCGCGATATCCGGAGTCAAGGTGCGCGCGGATAACCCAAGGTCTTCGGCTTTCGATTGTCCAGGCGCAGCAGCCATGTGAGCTTCAAGCTCCCCAATCTCTGCGTACAGCCTTTCGGTCTGGCCGTCACGCCAGACTTCCAGTTGGGCACGGGTTCCTGGTTTGGTTTCCGCGACCATTGAGCGCAGCCGCGCTACATTTTCGACTGTTCGCCCATCGAACCCAACAATGATATCCCCGGCTACGAGCCCGGCGTCAGCAGCAGGCCCACCCGGAGTGACGTCGCCCACCAGTGCCCCGTCCTTCCCATCGAATCCGAACGACTGCGCAAGCCCCTCATCCAGGTCCTGAATGAGAACACCGAGGTACCCACGCACAACATGTCCATTCTCGATAAGACTCTCGAGAACAGACCTGGCCATATTCACAGGTATCGAGAACCCGACACCCATGTATCCGCCGCTCTTGGTAAAAATAGCCGTGTTGATCCCAACGACCTCCCCGCGCAGGTTGACGAGTGGCCCCCCACTATTCCCCGGATTGATCGCCGCGTCGGTCTGAATGAAATCCTCGTAGTCGACGATTCCAACGTTGGAACGCCCCTTTGCGCTCACGATTCCCGCCGTGAGCGTGTTGGACAACCCGAACGGATTGCCCACGGCAACAACCCATTGACCAATGCGGACCGTATCGGAATCGCCCAGCGTGGCTGGATGAAGATCATCTGCGGCCACCTTAATGACTGCCAGGTCCGTCTTCGGATCCGTCCCAATCACTCGAGCGGTGAATGTTCTTTCGTCGGATAACTTGACGGTGACTTCGTCCGCGTTGTCGACGACGTGATTGTTCGTCAGAATATGACCATCGTCCGACACGATCACACCGGTACCAAGGCCTTGTTGGACATAACCGCGCGGTTGCTGCTGCGGATGAAAGAAGCGATCGAAAAACTCGTCGCCGAAGAATTCCCGAAAGGGCCCATGGGAGAAGCCGTCAGGCAATCTTCTAACAGAGTGTCGGGCTTTGACTTTCTTTATTGCACTGATATTCACAACGGACGGTTTGATGGCCTCGGCGACATCCTCGAAGGCATGCGACAGGTCGGTAACCGCTGACAACCGGTCGCTCGCCGCGCTTGCACGCCCACTATCGACAGCATATGCCACACGGGACGTGACACTGGGCCATGACAAACCAAGCGTGAGCGCCCCAGCCCCAACAACTGAGCCAAGTAACCAGTTCTTCTGCATCTTCATCACGAAATCCTCCCTTCTGTAAAATGTTCCAACCTCCCCGGGATGCATGCCGGGCGGACGGATGGGGCGACAGTCTGCTCTGTGCGCGAGCCCGCTGTACCCGATAACCAGGGCCGCCAGCGCCACAATCAGGTGTTGAACCGTTTGCTTCTGTCCAGGTGGCGGCCTCAGAAAACGCCTTCAAATCCCGTGCCACATCGGACCGCGGCCACGCACCTTCGCAAGACATTGAATTTCAATGCATTAGACAGATGTCAACGCAATCCGGTCGACTGCCGTTGTGTCGCTTTGACAGCCACGGCAGTCGTGGCCGGCTGCAGACGGTAGCGCTTACACCAACCTGCTTTGCCGCATGGCCACTTCGCGCACGCAACATCTTTAGAATGAGAGTTGCGCCACCCCACTCATATCCCTTCCATGATCCTGACGCCCGTCTGGAGCCTGAAGCATCCGTTCACACATCCACCGACCCCCAGCACACCTGGTCAGCGCAGGCCTGACCGCGCAGGTGTGACATTTTGGCAGCTGGATCTGGAGTGGTCTCAGCGCCGCACTTCGCAAATCATTGTTGATCAAGATGATGGAAGACTGTGCACGTCCGCGCGATCTGGCACACACTTTGCTTGGTGTCTTGTGCCAGCATGAGACCCAACGACGCGTGGTCGGATGGTCAGCTTGTAGCCGTATTAGCAGGAGGAATTGACATGATTCTCGACCGACTCAGCCACAGTCCCTTCTCGCAACTCAAGAGTGAGATGAACCATTTATGGGACAGTTTTCTCGATGGCGACCGTGCCGTACACCGCACGGCCTGGCCGGCACTGAACATCTGGCAGGACCACAAGACCATCTTTGCCGAAGCAGAACTACCTGGAATGAAGATGGAAGACATCGAGGTCCTGGTCAGCAACAACGAAGTAACGATCAATGGCGAAAGGAAGCTGGACTCGTCAGACAGTGCTTCCTATCACCGGCGTGAACGTCACCTCGGCAGTTTCTCCCGCTCAATCACGCTTCCAGTCGAGGTAAACGCCGATGCAGTGCGCGCGCGTTTGCGCGATGGCATTCTGACTGTGGAATTGCCGAAGTCCGAGGCTGTTCTGCCCAAGAAGATCGAGGTGAAGTGCCTCGGACAATAACTGTTCTTGTGTGCTGCAGGTTTGGTTTGATAAAGGAGTTCACAAATGGCTCAAGACACTTCAATTCAACAGAAATCCGGTACTGAGGCGGTCCGCCCCGAGGAGACCCGCAGTGGTTGGCACTACAGACCGCACGTGGACATCATTGAATCGGACAACGACCTGACGATACTGATCGACATGCCAGGAGCAGATCGTAGCGGGATCGATGTGCGTTTTGAAAACGGCATGTTGACCATTCAGGGACGCGTGACCGAGCGGCAACAGGAGCGCACTGAGTATCTGCTGCACGAATATGGCGTTGGCGACTTCTATAGAACATTTCAAATCGGCGAGGCCATCGACAGCAGCTGCATCGGCGCGGATTACGGCGACGGTGTCCTGACTGTACACCTGCCAAAATCTGATGCCGCCAGAGCCCGTCGAATCGAGGTCAAGCAGAAATAGAGTCGGACGGTCTGCCACGAATGGAGGTTAATGATGAAAATCATTCCATGGAGAAAAAAGAACGGCAGCGACGAAGGCCTGATGTCGCCCTCGGATCGCCTGAGCGAGTTCCGAACTCAGATGGATCATACGATCGACAGCTTCCTGAGCCGCTACGGCGACCCCACAGCGACGTGGATGCGATCTATGGGCGAGTGGTCCCCGACCATCGATGTTCGCGAAACGGACACGCATATCAAGGTGCGCGCGGAGATTCCGGGCGTGTCCCCCGATGATGTCCAGGTAACCATCACGGGACGCACACTCACCCTTTCTGGAACGAAGGAGGAGTCGCGCGAGGGTCAGGACGGCAATCGTGCCTATACCGAAAACTACTATGGCAGTTTCAAGCGGCACATCAGCCTCCCTACCGAAGTGGATCGCGACCATGTGACCGCAGAAGGCGCCAATGGCGTCCTCACGATTGAGCTTGCAAAACTGCAGGCTTCCAAGCCCAGGCGCATTCCAGTCATGTCGCGTTAGTCGTGCATGATGACCTGCCCGTCATCGGACGGGCAGGTGACCGTATTTGCGTGATACGCGCTGAATCCCACAAGCACCTGGACGTGTCGGTGTGATGCTGGCGGTACAACATGGCGCCCGGGATACTATCGCGTGTCCTAGGCCAACATCCCACATTCCGGACAGCTCTCAGGCGAACCACGCATGTCGTAGGCACAGTTGCGGCATGTGGGGATGCCCAGATCAAGAAGTCGAGCGCGCAGGGCGGCGCGAATCTGGCGCTGCTGAATCTTGGGGCATATCAGGCTCAACAACAGCCAGGACACGAACAGATTGACAACAATGACACCGCCCACGGCATAGCCGCGACTGAACCCGAGAACGGAGTCGAATAAGTGGAATACCGGATACGCCGAGACGACGCTGAAGACGACCACGGCGACCGTGGGCCATCCTGATTGAAAGCGGAGGTAAATCTGCAGGTCTTCGATCGGCGCCTCCCCGTTCACGAAGTAGCGCAGCTCGGGAAACATGTCGTAGTGTGCTTCACTGAATGCAAAATCGGTTCCTCGTGCTTCGGACATCTCACCCTCGATCATCACATGAATACCGACGCTTCGCAAAGATCACGCTGATTGCTACCGACCATGGATCCCGAGCGTGATGACCATCAGGCTCGACATCACCCCGGGGCTCGAGTGCCGAGCGGGCACGGCCCATGGCGGGCTTTCCGACCTCCACACTTGACGTACTTGGATGATACCATCCCACTGTGGTCAATGTACCGCATCAGTTCATCCGCGCACCTCCGCCCGTGGTTTCGCCAGCGGCCTGAGGAACGATCTGATCCAACATCTCGACCACAGCCTGCGCCGATCAATCTCGCAGCGGAACGATTTCGCGAACTCTCAGGCTCGAGGCAACACCGTTGTGTCTCCGGGTGCTCGTGGCGATGGTGTATGCCGGATCGTAGTCGAGGACCGCAAATTGCCAACTATCCGGATCGTCGTCCAGGCGGGGGTCGATGAAAACGCGGATACTGCTGGGATCGTCAAGATTGAACGACAAGCGGGCCAGCGGAATTGCGAGCCCCGTGCCTTTTGCCTTGAGGTAGGACTCCTTGAGAGTCCAATACTCGATCATGCGCTGGTCTTGGTCCCGCTGGGTCAACATGCTGAGCGCGGCGACCTCAAAGGGTGAGAAGTAAGCTTGAACGGCCTCGAGGCGTTCCCTGCTGGACCGTTCTTCTACATCGACGCCGATCTCGCGATCGATGGTGACCCCGCACACGATCAGGCCCATGGTGTGTGACAGATTGAATCTCAATGGCAGTGACAGTCGCGGTTCGGAAACCTCCGGTCGCCCGTGTTGATCCACGACGAAGCGCCAGCGATCCGGAGCCACGTCCACGTACCTCGACAAGACGCAACGAACCAGCGCTCGCGTGACCAGACAGTAATGGCGATCATCAGCCTTTTGCAACCGATCCCGCTTTTCCTGTTCGTCTCTCGTGAGCAACGCTTCATAAGACCGCAGGAGCTCAGGATCAGTAATCCGCTCAGGTCGCACCACCCACAGGTGTGCATCATCTCGAGATAGCCTGTCTTTCATTTCGGTCCTTCAGCAGAATCTGCAAAGCGGAATTGCTCTCTCGTCTTCTGACTCTGGAGCTGGCCAGGGATGCCCCTTGCGCCCCGCGAGGCTTCACTTCGCGCAGTGTCCTTTGGGGGCGCACGATCCGCTGACCGGCCCCGCGGGACTCCCCTCGTAGGTCGCCGTGAACAGTTTCATCTCCTTCAAAACCAGAGACAAGGGCATGATCGTGGAGTTCTTCTCGATCACCGCACCGCCCATCACTGTGGCGCCGCAGGCAACCGAGCATCCATCTTGGACGTGGGTCCGTTTGACCCGGAGAATCATGTTCTCGAAAGTGTGAAGCTGAAGGACGCCATCCATCACGCAATCGTCGCCGAAGCTGACCGCGTTCCAATCGGAGCATTGCATGGGTTGATTCACGATGGTGCGGCGGCCAATCTGGCAACCCATCAATCGCAGGATCGGGTTCGAGAGGATCGTCCCGGCACACATCCCGAGCGGCCTCCTGCACCAGGCGAAGAAGCAGTCCTGCGCGAAGAAGTAAGCGAAATGCTTCCAGGACCAGAAGGGCGTGGTGTGATCGGAGCCCCAGTCATCGCCGACCACACATTTCTTGAGCGCGGCGCACGATAGAACCAGGCTGACCTCGGTCAGTACCACCGCGCCCGCCACGCCGGCGACCCAATACACTCCCAGTCGCACCATGCAGAGGTACGCCATCGTAAAGATCAGCCCGTCGGCAATACGCAAGATCCCAATGCTCAGCAGATCGTTCAACACAACCCGGGTCAAGAACAGGGGAAAATGCGGCAGACTGCCGGCTTCATGCCCTTCTGGTAACGTGCTCGCGAATCTCACGGGCGGGTTCCCCGCAACCGTGATCGGTTCGGACTGCCGCGACCACATCTGTCTTCGGAACTGGATGTCGCTGCCTGGCGTCGACACACCCAGGAGGAAGCTGGTTGGGAACTGCCCGTACTCCGCCACACAGTTGTTACTGCTGAAGAAATTCCGTGGCATGTTGAGCGAACGCAGCGTGAAGTACTCGGCGCCGTAATCGAGCATGTTCGTGAAACAGCCGTGAGACCAGAACACCTGGGAATCAGCGCTGGCCAGTTCCGGAACCAGGTTGAACATAAGGTCGCACTCAGAGCCACCCACTCGTGGGAAGCGCACGCCAGCGAGCGCACGCAGGTATTGCCCCATGATGGTCCAAGTCCACCAGTTCTGTATCGAGTTCAACATGTTCATTCGGCACATGAGGACGGCGCCGCTGAGTCCACGCGCGGGATACAACCCTGGCACGGTCGCTGTCCACCGAATGAACAGGCAGACGAGCAGCGATGTCACCACGATACTGGCCCAAGTGGTCAGGAACCCGTAGATGGCGAGTTGCCAGACGACGTCGAACAGGGGTGTTACGTCGAAGTATGCGCTGCCTATCTCAGCGTCTCCAACGGGCAAGAGTTCACGCGCGACCGAGAAGATCGCAGCAGCGGGCACGACCCTGAGCACCACGAACAACACTGTCTGCATGAGGATGTTCAGGGTCTCCAGCACCCATATCGGAAGCGTGTAGCGGCCCAAGTGGGCCGTTCGCTTCAATCTCGTGACGCGGCCGACGCAACGTGCGGGAGCGCCTTCCCACATCTCCTGTGATTCCACGTCGCTATGGATCGGAGAGAAAGGCGTAATCCACGCGCCGCGGCCAACCGTCACATGACTGGACACGGCAGCCCGCATCCCGATCTTGCATTCGCTCTCGAGACGAACTGGACCGACGCATATGTGCTGTCCCGCCCACATCGCAGTCTGAACATACGCTCCAGTCTGAATTGCGACACTGTCCCCTATCGTGAGAAGGTCTAGCGGTCCGGACAGATGTGCATTGTGTGCACACTGCAGGTTGCGGCCGACTGTTGCGCCCAGCTGCCGCAACACGAACGCCATCAACGGAGCGCTGCGATACATTGTGCGCATGGACAGAAGGACCGTGTTCTCCATTCGCCCGATGCACCAGATGCGCAGGTGCATCTTGCTCCACTTTGGGTACACGCCTGGCGTGACGTTGTTCTTACGAACATGTCCGCCCATGCACCGCTTGAGCAGCATGACCCACAATAGAATGGCAAAAGGCAGATCGACACCCACGACGTAGAGAACGATCGCCCAGATGATGAATTCCCCAAGGCTGGCCGTCGCAAAAAATGTCCCGACCTCGACCGCTCGGAATCCGCCGATCAAGATCACCACGGCCGGCGAATAAAACAGACATGCGAAGAGGACCTGTCGTATGGTGAAGTGCCCGACAGATAGGAGCTGAGCGCCAGGTTCATCGCTTGTCGTGCTGCACGCGTGCAGACTCTTCGGCAACTGCGGGATCTCCGCGACCGGCTGGAGCCTTCGGGGACACTGGCCCACTCGTCGCGGCGTATTGACCTCAGTCAGCAGGTCCCGGACCGTGACCCCCCAGCCCGCGGATTGCAATCGCTGAGCCAGATGTGCTATGGCGATCGAGTGCCCGCCTGCTGCAGTGAAATCATCGTCCAATCCCAGAGCAGTTCCCAAAACGGTCCTGCAGATCTCGAGCACGTCCTGGTCCTCAGGGGAGATCGCCGGATCTGCGTCAGAACTCGTGATGCTCTCGTCGACGTCGCGCTGCCCGCTCGTTGGCTCAGCCGGACCGCCGTCCGCGGCCTCCGGGACGGTGCTGTGCGACACGCGCCTCAGGTCTGGCAATTGCTTCCGGTCGATCTTCCCCGACACCGGTTTCATAGTGAACGTATCGACCAGGACGATCCTGGTTGGCACCGCTGGCGCCGGGAGCTGCTGAGCAAGTCGGGCCGTGACCCGGGCCGCCCACTCCGCCGGCGCTGGAGCGACGCGCGACACCTCTTCACTCGAGACCGTGGGAGCGACGACAAAGGCAACCAGCGCGCCATTCTGGTAGTCCAGCACGGCTGTCTCGATCTCGCTGAACTGTGACTGAAGGATGTCCTCAACGGCATGAGGCTCGACGCGGTGTCCGCGCACTTTGAGCTGCGTGTCGGTCCGGCCGATGAACTCCACGCGCTGCGACCGGGGGTCGATTCTGCACTTGTCGCCAGTGCGGTACAAGCGGCCGAACTGCGGATGCGTAATGAACTTCTGAGCGGTGAGCTCCGGCAGGTTGCGGTAGCCGCGCGCCAGGTGGACTCCGCCTATGCAGAGCTCTCCGACGGCTCCATGGGGTAGCGGCGTGAGCTGGTCAACCTCAAGGATGACATACATGACGTTGGCGAACGGCGAGCCGATGGTGACGGTCTCGCCCGGCCGCAGACTCTGCCGGCTCGTATCGGTGCTCGCTTCCGTTGGGCCATAAGTGTTGATGATCTGACGCCGGCCGCGCGTCCAGGGCTCGACGAGCGCACTGGGGAAGGCCTCACCTGCCGGAACGACGTAGCGGCACAGCGGATAGGGCAGATCGACCTCGGGCGTCGCGGTGAGAGTCGTAAGCAGTACCGGCGGACAAAACAGTACCGTCACCTCGGCGTCGCGAAGAATGGCGATGAGATCCGGACCAGACCTGACTTGATCCGGGGTCAGCATGACCACGGCGCAGCCCGACACCCAGGCACTGTACATCTCTGAGATGCTGCCATCGTAACCCAACGATGAGGTCAACGATGTGGCGTCCATCCCTGGAATGAGATCGAAGTAATCGGCGTAACTCAGGGCAAGATTTACATAACCCGCATGCGGGCACTCAACCCCCTTGGGTCGCCCGGTCGTACCGCTGGTATAGAAAATGGCTGCGAGCCGCTGCGCGGGATCATCCAACCACGCGGGCGGCTCTCGAGGTGGTGCGCTGTCCGGCAAAGCCAGGACGTCCACGGTCGCAACGCTGCGGTAGTCGGCCTGCCCCCGGGTGAGCACGACGACGGGCCGCGCGTCGTCGAGCATGTGTGCAACAAGGGCATCAGGCAAGGACACGTCGAGGAACATCAACGTACCACCAGCCTTGAGAACACCAAGATGGGCGGCAACGATGTGCCAGCTGTCTTGCGACATGGCCAACGCAACCACCTGGTCGGGACCCGTAAGAAAAGGGGCCACGGCCGCGGCGATGCGCTCGGCGTGCGCATCGAGCTGAGCGAACGTCAGGGACTCTCCAGTGTGTGGGATCTGCAGGGCCGTGAAATCGGGAAACTTGCGCGCTGAACGGCTGAACACCTCGGTGAGCCACTGGATGCCCTCCTGATGCGAGGCACTGATCAGGTAATCATCACCAAAGACATCCGTCAGGCTGTACGGACAGGCATCCACCTCTCCGAGCGGCTCCTCCGTAGCGGCCCTCAGATATCGCCGCCATGCGACGAAGGTCAGGGCGAAGACCACCGCCGAAAAGGCCGTTAGGTACATCACTGCACGACCCTACTTTCGGAGCAGAATCCAGGCTCAATCAAAGTAGCGCTCAAGGCTCCCTGTTCTTCGGATGTCCAATGTAATGCAATGGAATCCACCGCCCAGCATCTTCGAGTGCCGCAACTTCAATGGGATGACATCAACGCCGTTCGTTTCAAGGAGCTTGATCAACGCCACCTGATCCCGATCGACCACGGCCAGGCTTGGATTAATGCTGAACACATTCATGTCGATCCAGTCACTACCAATGCACTTGGACAGGTACTCGGCGTCGTATCTGCCGGCATTCTCCATAGGGGGGCTATAGATGACGTCCCATTGCCTCAAGATGTCAGGTAAAGACTCATCGTTGATCCGTGCAGGATTGCACAGGACCAGACCCGGACGTAGGGCCACCAAGGTCGAATCGATATGGCTGCCATAGTATGCATCCTTGAGAAAGTGGACGCGCAGTTCGTCGCCCAGGATCGATTGCAACCATTGCCCGCCAACTTCGTTGCCGGTAGCGCTGACGAGGTAAATGAGATCCTTGCCGAAGCGTAATACGTTTGCAGCATCGAAGGCCGGCTCATCGTTACGGGGCGTGGGTTTATCCAAGTCAACATCAAAGAGCGAATCCAGCAGCATAGGCCTTGGCGCGCTATACCACTTGGCGCCTGATCGCATGTAGTCCATCATCAGCGCGCGATAACTGAACGATTCCTGGGAGCGGCTGCGGATCACGACAGGCGCTTCGATGATGTGATCACCGACAACCAACATGATGTCGCGCGGACAGTAATTATAGTATCCGCTGGCAGTCCAGTGAATTGTCGAGAACTCGGCGTCGTGTGCCCATGTGTCGGGGCGTTTGACGGTAATCTGGAGCTCTTCCAGAACCCGAACGAACTCATTCAGGTCTTCCTCTGTCTCGTCTATGACCTGCTGCGGAAACGGACCGCGCGGTATCTGGGCCACATCACGATCATTGAATTCCGCCAACCGCGTGCTCGAGTCCGGCGTGGGAAAACGAGCATTGAGCGGATTGCCGACAATGACCTCTTCGAGCGGATCCCACTCATTCCAACTACTTACGGTTGACATACTTGAGCAGGTATCTCCCAAAGACCAATCCGTGTTCCCGAACCGGCGATCCTACGCAACACAACATGACGACCATCACCGCGGGCCATACGCCGGGCAGCTATTCTACTTTGGTGACTTCCCACAATGCGCTGTCCGGACAAATGACGAACTTATCAGTCTTCGCTTCGACTGCCGCAGCCGCGGAACCGGGGTAGGCATCCCAGAATTCGCCCCACTCCTTGAACGTCGGCGCAGTGATGATGAAGACCAGGTCAATCTGCCCGGTGGCATTGACGGCGACCGGGTGGTACACGTAGGCTTCTAGGTTCTTGCCGCCCGGCACCGTCCTGGCTGCCGTGAGCCACTCCTGTGCCCCTTCCATCACCTGCTCCTCGGTAGCCTCGTCTTCCAGTTCACATCTCCACATCTGTGTGGCCTTGTGAGCAGAGGATGCAGCAGCCCCTTTCGTTTCCTTCTTGGGTTCCACTGTGGTGGCCTCCCACACGACGCTGTCCGGACAAATGATGAACTTGTCGGTTTCCTCCTCGACCTCTGCGGCCGGAGAATCAGGATAGGCATCCCAGAATTCGCCCCACTCTTTGAAGGACGGAGCGATGACCACGAACATCAAGTCGCTGTTGTCGGGGAAATTGACCGCAACCGGATGGTACACGAAGGCCTCGAAATTCTTGCCGCCCTGCACCGTCTTTGCTGCCGCGAGCCACTTGCGAGCCCCCTCCATCACCTGAGCCTCGGTTGCGTCTTCGCCCAATTCGCATTTCCACATCTGCGCGGCGACACCAGCAAACGTGGGAGCGACTGCGATCATCAGCACGGCAACGGGCATACATACGAGACTTTTGTTCATCACACGCGTCCTTTTGAGTTCGGGATTCGGCATCTCATCCTGACTAGACAGGAAGTGTACCCGGACAAGCCAAATGGCCCAAATCACCGCGGCTTTCGTCCACAACGCCCTCAGTTATCAGGATCTTATTCCGCTGTAACCCGAGCATGTGGGCGGGCCAACAGACAAACAGGCGATCAGCTCGTTCGCTCACCAGTGTTCTCCTCCAACGAGCGCAACGGCCAGCACACTCGAGTCTGGTGCACAAGCGGCGCAAGACGCCCAGTGTTCGCGGTGAACGATCCTCGACTCGATGCTGCAGTGTTTGTGCAACCTCCACCAACGCACATTGGCGCTCACTCGGGTTGACATACGAGCGCGGCGTGCAACTGCACCGAACGGGAATGAGAAGCAAGCAGCTTAGCGGGAGTCGTTCCAAACTCTCGCCGAAAGGACTCCGTAAAATGACTCTGGTGAGAAAACCCGACTCGGCGAGCAAGGTGGGCGAGTTGCACAGGATCATCCAGGAGCGCATCCAGGGCGGCCCGTAGGCGCAGGCGGTTGAGATATCGATGAATCGGCACATCCATCGCTTGCCGGAAAACCCGGCACAGGTGGTAAACGGAACAGGCTGCAGACTGTGCCACGTCGTCCAGGGTGATTTGCGTCAGGTAGTTCTTCGCCAAAAACTCCAGCGCTGCGTCGACGCGTTCACGGTTGCGTGTGAGCGTGGCACTGCCTGGTGTGCGTCGTGGTTGCTCACGGCACGCGATGCCCTGGATCACGGCATCGATAATACCGAATACCGTATCGTGAACGAGTCCATCATCAGGAACAGCTGTGCCCCTGAGGTAGGCAAAGAGCAGCCGTTCCTGGTGGAGCGTCATGGAATCGACAGTACCGGCACAGTGCTCGAAAGGCCTATGTGGGCGGTCCACGACACTGGCGTCATAGGGCTTCATCGCCTCGATCAACGCAACTGCATCGATGAGGAAGACATCTGAACGATCATCGAACCGGCTCGTCGGTCTGCGTCGAAAGTCCGTACCGTAGTTGTACAACACGGCTTGATTGGAATCCGCACGCACCTCGGGAGCGCCGGCTTGCTCGATGGTGACGAAGGTTCTAGGAAACACGACGTTATGTCCGTCCCGAATCGTGTTGACTTGTGACCACCGCCGATGGTGACGCGGGCAATGGAAACGGCACAAGGTGAATCCGTTCCCGCGATACACAACCTCCTGAACGTCTGTCTGAATCAGTTCGTTTGTTGAAAGCATTCCCGAAGCTCCAGCCGTGAACACGCCCTCTCGCAAGCACGCACTCCATTCACCATACCTGTCGCCCAGTCTTGATTCCAGTTCGTTCTGCCTTGGACAACGCAGTGCGGGCCTTCGGGCTTGCTCACGTTCTGACGAGGCCCGATCCCCGAGCAAGATTTTGATATAGCCGCCGATTGGGCATCAATAACATCGATTTCCGGGCGGGGGGCACTCCGCGCAAGAGACCGGGAGAATCCGCAGGGGCAACCGCCATCGAATCGAGGAGCATCATGACCAGTCGTCTTCAAATGTCTGTGGTGACATCAAGTATTATCTTCTCCGGTATGGCAGGGCTCGTGCGCGCGTCCGACCCAACGCTGGTCCGCCCCGGAGACTCCGTCGTGAATGGATCTGCCATTCTCCCCTACCGCAACGCCTGGCAATACTCCACGATCAGCGTGACTGGGGAAACGGAGTTGCTGGGGCAGTGGACCGACGAGTTGTCCATCGTCACAGTAGACACTGAGGAGCAGATAGTCCGGAGACAAACGTTCCCCACCCCTGCCGGGCCTCGCGTGTTCGTCAGTCGTGCGCGACGCTCGGACCTGGCACCACGCAGCTTCGAGATCACCACATCCGACGGCCAGCTGCTTCAGCGCATCGAGTTCGAGACAACACGGCTCATCGCAACTGCTGCCGCACACGGCGATCCCATGATCCTCCCATTGACGACCCCCGTCTTCGACTGGTTCCTCTATGGCATTCTGGTGGCTGGCTTCCCTCTGGAGGATGGATATGCCGCACGGTTCCCCGTACTTTCACAAACACTCGAACCGGTCATGCGTGAACTGCGGGTCGTGGCCCGTGAGCCGGTTGCGGGGCCGGACGGTTCCGATGTCCCTTGCTGGAGGGTCGAGACCGACGACAGACTCACTTTCTGGATCGCTGATTCAACTCCGTACATTCTGCGCGCGCAAAAGAGAGAGGCTAACGGAGTTGCGAAACTGTGGGAGCTGGAGACCCATGTGCGGTATTCGAACTACCTCGAACTTCGTGTGTACGAGTCTCAGCCAGGTCAGCGTGACAATTTCTTGAACTACTTCGAAAAGCACTACCTGGAGTCCCAGGAGGCCACGAAGATGCGGATCTGGGGCCAGTTTCGCGACCTGGACGTGGATCAGCATTTTGTCTGGCTGCGCGGGTATCGCACGATGGCAGAACGACAGAGGGGCCTGACCGAGTTCTACATGGGACCCGTGTGGGCCCAAACACGCCCCACACTGTCAACTATGTTTGCGCGGGTGGCTAAGGCAAGGTTCCTTGAACCACTCACGCCCAACGATCGATTGGATGGCAACTTCGAACGCGTTAACAATGCCCACCCACCTGGCGTGGTCGTGGTGAATATCTTTCACATCCCGGAAGACCCTGCACCCGTAACTGACCGGCTGCGGACTGTCGTGATTCCGGCATTCGTGAAACGGGGCGCTGCATCGCTCGGGATCTTCCGCAGTAGCGAGGAGGCCAACAATTTCCCTGCACTTCCGTTCGCGGAGAACGAGCGCATCGTCGTATGGTTCTCCAGCTTCGAAACGGCGTCAGCGTACGAGCGCGCCTGCGACAACGTTCCGTTCGACCCCGCGCCGAGCGAGACCCTCGTCCTGGAGCCCGGCCAACGATCAAGGATCTACCACCGGGCAGACCGAGCCGGGAAGGGGCCCTGAATACCTGACGGCAACCCCATGTGGTGGGCCCGTGAAGCAACGAAAGAAAAATGTCGCAGTTATCCGGGCGAGTACGCGGTCACCATAGAGGACGCGCCAGAGTCGACGGAGGTATCCAGATGAGAATCAGCTTGGAATGTCAATTCCAGCAAATGCGAATCCGCGCTTGTGTCGTCTTTTTCGTAACGTGTGGTTTGTACTCGAGCGTCCGGACCAGCCTGGCCGACTCGACAATCGATCTTGGGCGCGGACCTGTCACGATTCATGTACCGGCATCCCATGACCCAGGCACACCGGCGCCCGTGGCGATCGTGCTGCACCGCTTCGGCGGCAACGGCGCGGAAGCCGAAACGTTCTTCGGGTTTGAAACGGCCGCAGAAACGGCCGGCATCATCTATGCTGCGCCGGAAGGCACGGACAACGCCAATGGCGTATCATTCTGGAATGCCACGGATGCCTGCTGCAATTTTACGAACTCGACGGTCGATGACTCTGCGTACCTGCGCGCGCTGCTCGAGGCCATTCGGGATGATTACAACATTGATCCTCAACGCACCTACGTCGTCGGGATATCCAACGGTGGATTCATGGCTTATCGCATGGCTTGCGATCACGCCGACCTGGTCACGGGCGTCGTCGTAGTAGCGGGGGCCACGTTTGACAACCCCATGGACTGCTCCCCCACCGCACCCGTGCATGTGCTTCATATTCATGGAACAGCAGATGGCACCATTTCATACAGTGGTGGCTCGTTGTCCGCCCCGTATCCCGGGGCCGTTAAATCAGTCGAAACATGGGCCGCCTATGACGAATGTGCGGTCGTTCCAGTGGCCGTACCCGAGACACTGGATCTCGACGCCGATCTCGCGGGTGAAGAAACGACGATCGTCCAATACCCCGACAATTGTGCGCCCGGCGGTTCGGCCGAACTCTGGACCGTTGCTGGCGGCCCCCACCTTCTGAATCCCACACCTGTTTTTGGAGCATCCATCACGGAGTTCATGCTGACCCACGCCCGGCCCGTTACAGCGCCGGTCCCGGCCCTGTCTTCCTGGGCCATGATCGCCCTGGCGCTCATGATGCTCCTGGCCGCCACTTACGTCATTCGAAGCAGGGAACGACAGGACAGTGCCAGGTGCTGTCCGAACGCTCCACCGCCGGGGTAGGGACTTGTGCGCCGACGCCGCCAGTGGTCCGATGTGGCCGCTCTGATATGCCGGACATCAGGCAGCCGGTCGCCAGGGGCTAGGCCACTCTGGTCATTTCGCTCAGTACGAATTGTTCGATCGTGCCGTCTGTCGCAGCCTTGTAGGCCAATAGATGTGGGGCAGCCATGTGTTTCTGCCACTGTTCACGAGACTCCCAGTTCTCATAGAACATGAAGTGGGCCGGGTTGTCATTGTCCTGGTGCAGGTCGTACTGCATGCAGCCCTCTTCTGATCGCGTGATCTCGACGAGCTTTTCGAGTTCCGCTTTCACACAGTCGACCTGATCAGCCTTGGCCGTGATGTGTGCAACAATGGTCAGGTGCGACATGCTTGCCTCCTTTGCCAGGCTGCCAATGGATTGAACCCTCCATCCGCGGCCCATGCCACCGTTGGTTCGTACCCAGTAGCTCTTATAGACGATTCTTACTCTGCTTGTATCACACGCGATCAGATCGCCGCACCACGAACAATACCACATGCGTGCGCACTGCACCGCGCATTCCGCCGATTGCTGCGATCGGCGGGGCAGGCGCTCGTGGCAAGACGACTCCTCCACGAAGCTGGCAGCCGTCACTGGCCCGCATCGCTTTGGGGCGCGTTTGTGCCACGAACGACGTCTACATGAACAGTTGTCATTAAGGAGGGTGCTCTTCGTGGCCTGCAGAACAACTCTCACCTTCGCCCCATTCCCCCGTTGCCAGGCCCAGTGTTGTCCGTATGCGAATCACAGCACCTTACATCGTCAGGAGGCAATCCGATGAGAACTGACTTGAAGAAAGTGGCCGGCCCCGTGTACGTAAGGCCGGCCCGGGAACGAAGCATCTGGACCTTCAGGGGGTGGTGTCACGACGCATCCGGCCGTGGTGGTCAGTCCGTTTCTCGATCGCGCGCCGGGGCGGTTTGTTCTTTGTGGCGTCGTCGACAATCAACCCGCTCGTGCGCAAGGCCTCGACATCGAACCCGCGCTCACGCGCGTAATCTGGAGTCAACAGAACACCCACCTTGCTCTTCACCTCGATATGACGGCCATCGTGCTGGACGGTGAACGTCGTCTTGGTCGGAACGAGCGTGCTGCCCACCTCTGTGATCGTAAACTGCAAAGCTTCCATGCTGTCCTCGACGATCGTGCTCAGCGCGTCGGCGTCAGCCTCGAATCCTTCAGGCGGCTCAACCGCCACCCCGACCCCCCAATCCCCTTCGCTTTCGAATCCGAACGGATACTCCTGTTCGACGTCATCCCACACGACAAGGTCTGGTTCGACGATCAGCAATTCCGAGCCGGTCAGCCTGGAAATTCGTGCGGCCAGCCGCTTGCCACGCGGCGTAACCAGCAGCCGTAGGCGGCGTTTCTTCGTTTCGCCACATGAGATGTTGCGTGCGCGGCGGCCGATGTAGTGGTCGACTTCTCCATCGTCATCGACATCAAAGAAGGTCACGACGATGTAATCTCCAGGTGGAACAGGGATTGAAACAAAGCCATCTGAATCGGTCACTCCCGAATTGACCGCCAGGGATTCTTCGCAATCGTGGACTACGTGGCGCCACCAGTTCCATCCTGTCCACCCGGGTTGATGGTGTGAACAGAACTCAGAACCCGAGCGCTGGAACACGTGCACGGTAATACCTGCCAGAGGCATCCTGGTGACGGGGGGGTGATGCCCCCAACCGAATGCAAGTGTCTTGGCATAGACGTCAATCTTCGTGCTATTCGAATCGCACAGATCCCCTTCTCCATCGCCATCGCAATCACTCTGGTCGGGATTGGCAACCTGCGGGCAGTTGTCGGTGACCGGCGGGAACGAGTCTTCAACACCATCGCCGTCCGAGTCGAGTGGCGCCAGATAGCCGTACCGGGAGAAATGCGTCACCGGCACGGAGCATATCGCGGTGAATGTTCCGGGGACATTCTCGTTGATCGTGCACGCCGGGACATCGACTGGAACGAAGTTGTTTTGATTGCTGTCGAACACATAAATATTGAGTCGATTCCTCTGGTTAGCGTTCAGGTCGGATACGTCGGCCGTCAGTGTCAGGAGTGCTGCCGGATCAAACACCGTACCATCAGGCTGGAAATCGTATTCAGCGATGACCTGACCAATCCCATTCCCCAGCGTCAGTTTCACATCCACCGGTGGATCATTGGGCAGCGTAGCGGTTGCGGTTACAGCGATGGTTGTATCTTGAAGCAAGGCGCCGGGAGCCACGTCGAGGTTGGCGTTGCCATCTGGAGTCGTCACCGTACCGCCGCTACCGGCGCCGACTTCCTGAGCGGATGAGCCGGACGTGTGGCACGTGTCCGTAGGATCTGCAGGACATGCATCGCATAAATCGCCGGCTGCATCGCCATCGATATTGGCCTGCAGGACATTGGCAACGGACACACAGTTGTCGCACCCATCAGGATGCGTGTCTGTGTCACCATCTGCCGTGTCGTCAAACCCCGGGCACACATCGAACACATCCGGTACGCCATCACCATCCGAATCAACCGTGTAGCGCTGGGCATAGATGCCGCTCGAGTCACCGTCGCGGCCATCGAATTCCTCCCACACAATGACAAAACCGAAGTCGGACACCGCAACTTCCGAGCGACCCTGCCGACCAACACCCACGTCGTTGACCTGGAACTCCTGACCGACACCGGCCCCGCGGCCGAAAGCAGGCATGATTTCGGACCCGTCTGCTGCATAAAGCTTTGCGTACACGCCCTCGTCCGGCGGAGTGACGTCCTGCCCTTCGCTGACCCAGGTGATGATGAGGTCTCCGGCGGTGGTCACGGCCAGCGACTGGACCGTCTGGAAACTGCTCGTCTTCGTGTTCACGCGGAATTCGTTACCAGACCCGACGCCCGCTACATTGGGTCCCGGCGGCAATTCGTTGCCCGTTGCGTCATAGCGTTTGGCAAATGAGTCGAGCCCCTGTGTACCGCTAAACCACGACAGCGCCGCCGTCCCGTTGGTCGGATGCAGCGCGGCAGTCGAGAATTGTTGAGAACCAACGGTGAAGGCGTTGAGTTGAAACTCGTTACCCAGGCCCGCACCCACGACAGCCGGCGGCGGAGCGACTTCCTGCCCACTTGAATTGTAGCGTTTCGCAAAAACGCCCTCCTGATCACCATCCTGCCCAACGCTGGTCCAGGTCACGAGGAAGTTCCCGGCGTTGTCCATGGCCACCGCCTGCGTCAGCTGACTACCGGTGACCAGCGTGTTGACCTGGAACTCGTTACCCTGACCACTCCCCTGCGTACCGGGTGCTGGAGGCAGCTCTTGACCGGACGCGTCGTAACGCTTGCCGAAAATCCCAAGGCCATCGCCGTCGTTGCCCTCCTGATCTTCCCAGACAACGACGAACCTGCCGTTGGCGTCCATGGCGAGGTCCGGGTTCTGCTGTCGTCCGTCAATGGTCGTATTGATCTGGAACTCGTTGCCCACGCCTGCACCTTGCGTGCCCGCCGCAGGCGGCAGCTCCTGGCCCGCCGCGTTGTAGCGTTTGCCAAAAATACCATAACTCCGCCCTGTTCCTGGCGCATCAGGAGGTTGACCGAGATCCTGCCCGGACTCCCACACGATAACGAAGTTGCCCAATGCATCCATTGCAACACAAGGCTGATCGTTGACTGTTGATCCGTAATCATCCACGCGGAACTCGTTGCCCAATGGATTGCCATTGGCGTCAAACCGCCGGGCATAGATGCCCTGATTCGCATCGAAGGTGATACTGAACCACGCAATGACAAAGTCACCGTTGGGCGCGACACCCACTGCGGGAACCATCTGGATTCCCGCGGTCGTGGTATTGACCAGAATGTTTCCTCCGGCCGGGACGAACCCCGACACGGCCAGGGCACTGATGGAGAGAACCGCATACGCCAGACAGCCTGATGCGATGGCACGACGGGAAGACAAGACTCGCATTGTTTGGCCTTTCTTAGCAAACGAGTACACAGAAATGGACACCGGAGTTCCCCTTGACGACACACACATGACCCGCACACCGCATCGGGGAACCCGCCTGCCTGCCCAGATCAGCCTGCGAGTCAATATTTCACTCATGGGCGTTCGCGCCCATGCAGGACAAGAAAGTTGCTTGAAGACTCAATTCACACCACTTTGCGAGCACGATCCGCTGGCACAAAACCGCGGCGGTTGTCAGCTATTCGGATTATGCGTTATGTGGCAGACGCCCGCTAAACCGTGAATGGCCATTGAGTTCTGACGAAGGAACCCATGGTTCGCGTATCCATACCAGCTGGACTCTCCTGCATGTGGGTATGGATCATGAACGGGTTCTTCGGCACAATGGAGTAACGCCCACCCTGACATTGAGGAATGGATGAACGTGAATCCGGGGTTCAACCCACCTGAACACCTCGCTGAGTCTCTCTTCGATGAGTACCTCAGTTGTTTGCTGCGCAATGACGCCTGTGATCCGGATGTTTTTCTAAACGGCCGCGAAGTCGATGCGGCACTTCGCGCCGAGCTGCACAATCTCCACGGCATGCTCAACACACACCGATCCACGCGTGAACACGGCCTGCCCTATCGCACTCTGGGCGAATTTCGGCTTTTACGCCAAATCGGTAGTGGGGGTATGGGCGTGGTTTTCGTTGCCGAGCAACAACCCCTCCGACGGATTGTCGCCTTGAAGATTCTGCGAGCAGATTTGGCCCATTCCGATAGCGCGAGCGCGCGCTTCGAGCGCGAGGCCCGGTGCGTGGCCCGGCTGCGACATCCCCACATCGTGTCAGTCCACACTGTCGGCGAAGACCGCGGCGTGCGCTATATCGCAATGGAACTCGTACCCGGACGCGGGCTTGACGAGTACTTGTCTGACAGCGTGCAGCAAGGCCAGACGCCGCAGGTTTCGACCGTCCTGTCATGGATCGCCCAGGTCGCGGACGCTCTGGACAGTGCCCATGACCAAGGCGTACTTCACCGCGATATCAAACCCTCGAACATCCGCATTACGCCCGATGGTCAGGCCAAGCTTCTTGACTTTGGCCTGGCTCGGGATTTGCACTCACAATCAATGACCCTGACTGAAACATTGGCCGGATCGCCGTTGTATGTCGCCCCGGAACAGGTCGCTTGCAAAGGCGGGGACATCGATGCCCGTACGGATGTCTACAGCCTGGGTATTACCCTCTACGAGTGCTTGACCGGTCGGGTGCCCTTTCGGGGTGATCACCTCGAGCAGATCCTGCACGACATACTGATTACGCCACCACCGGCACCACGTTCGTTGAATGCCGACTTGTCACCAGAGGTCGAGGCAGTCGTCCTGAAGGCCATAGATAAGAAGCCTGAACATCGTTATGCCACGATTCGAGATTTCCGAGACGATCTTCGAGCGCTTCTGGCCTTTCGACCAACAGCTGCACAACACCAGGGTACACTCGCCCAGTTCATCAGGCTGGTACGACGCAAGCCGGCCCTGGCCTGGACTACCCTGATCACCCTGGGCTGTATCACCGCTCTGGCCATTGCCGGCCCACTGCTCGCCAGCCGTGTACAGCGACACCGCCTGGCCGACAGCTTGCTCACGACAGCGCAGGAGCGCATCGCCAGCTATGACCGCCTGTTCAAGGACACGCGCGATCTCGAGGCAGAGCTCGATCGACTGAGCAAATTGAACACATCCGGTTACCTCGACCCCGACGACGAGGAACTCCTCTATTCTGGCCAAGACCGCCTGCAGAGCGTTGAGGACGAGCGTGGCCGTGTCCGGCATGCCACTCTGGATCTCCTGCGCCAAGCCGAGGAGCTGGGCGGCGATATCGCCAAGATCCAGCAGCTTCGGGCGGAACTGTACTACGTCAGGTATCTCGAGGCACGCAACACGAACCAGTACGATGACGCTGGTCTGTTTCGTGACATGGTTCTGGCCAATGATCGGGCCGGCCGACTCACGGCGTTAATCACCGGAGGCAGCAAACTGTGTTTCACGACAGTACCGGCGGAGGCTTACGCGTACCTCTTCAAGATTCGCGAAATGAATCAGGTACAGGCTGCGACAGATCATCGCCTGGTTCCAGTACCCGTGCGCGACTGTAACAAAATGCTCACTAGTGGGACGTGGTGCTTGCTGCTCGAGGAAGACCATGGCACCCTGCGGGCTGGACAGCTCATCACCGGGGTCGAATCACGTAAGATCCAGAACCAGGTTGTCGCAGCCCAGGATAGCGGTGCCGTCCGACGCGGAAACCGCATTTTGTCAATCGATGGCGTTGCGGTAAAGCGGATCGACGATGTTCGCCTCTTGGATCGCGCGCAATCTCGAAAACGATATGTTTTCGAGAGAGATGGGCGCCCGTTCGAGCTCATTGGCCATTCTCTTGCAGACTTGAACATTGAAGTGTGCGATCTCAGGGCCCTGGCGACCCATGGCAATGTCAACGTGCAGCGCTGGGAACATGGCGACCTGGTCGATGGTTATGTGCTCCCTCCGGGCGCCAAGATTCGGACAACATCGCTTCCGCGCTGCACTTGTGAGCAATCGTGCATCGGCCGCACACCCGTTGCGGACGTGGAGATCGAAGAGGGTCACTACCTGCTCGTGGTCCGCGCGGAGGGGTATGAAGAATTCGCCGTAGTATTCGAGACGAGCGACTATGGCGAAACGAGACTCCCCTCTATCCAGCTCAACCCCCTGGGGACGACACCTGCCGGTTATTGCCATATTCCCTACAACTATATTGCCGAGGCGGGCCAGCCTTTCTGGATGAAACGCCACGAGGTCACCGTCGGCGAGTATCTCGAGTTCCTCAACGATACCGCCACGTTGGCGGCTGTTGCTACCGAGGCGGCCCTTATGCTGTTCCCCCGCAGCAACGACAACACCAGCGCTGGGGGTTATTGGCCCCGTACCTCTGATGGGGCCTATGCGTTGCCAGTCGGATGGTCTCCGAATCAACCCATGCGGGGGATTTCCTATTACGATGCCGAGGCATACGCAGCCTGGATGACCCAACGAGCTCGCGAAGTCGGCCAACCCTTCCATTTCTCGATCCCGACAATGAACCATTGGGTAGCGGCCAGTGGTACGGGGGCCATCAGCAAATGGGTCTATGGCTATCGCTTCCGCCCCAAGTGGCAAAGCTCCTGCTTTTCAACACCGGAGCCGCACGTCGAAGACATCATGAGTTATCCAATCGACGAGTCACTCTACGGTCCTTACGACATGGCCGGAAGCGTGTCCGAATGGCTGGATGATTGGTGGCTACCCGGCAAGCGGCGCCATGCCGGTGGATCATGGGCCAACGGTGGCGATGGAGACATGTTCAGTATCTGGGGGGGCAACGGCTTGCCCCCGGAGGCCACAAGTCAAATGGTTGGGTTCCGATTGGTGTTGACCATAGGAGACACAAGCGCTGGGCACCTTGCACGACAAGACAGGCCTTGAACTCAGCACACTGCTCAATCAATACCGTGCCCTCGCAGCACAGGTTGTACAACGAGAAGCAAGCGTCGTGCTCTTGCGCTTCGAGAGCGTTGACGACCTGCTCCAGGGGGCATACTTCGATGCGCTGCGCGCCGCTGGTGATTTCGAATATCGCAGCACTGCGGAGTTCATCGGCTGGCTCAAGGCTGTGATTCGCGGACACATCCGCGATCGACGCGAGTACTGGTTCGCCCTGAAGCGCAATCGCGGGAGAATGTTGCGCCTGACCTGGTCGGCCCTGCACGACAGCTCGAATCACTTCGGCGGATATGCCACGACTGCAACCGGGCCGGCGACATGGGCCCAGCGTCGCGAACAGCTTACGCTGATCACCAAGGCACTCGACGCGCTGCCACTGAGGGATCGTGATCTCATTCGATGGACTTCCGCCGATGTTGACCTCACGGAACAAGCCCGACGGTTGGGACTGTCAGAAGACGCCGCGCGCCGGGCCCGCGACCGAGCCCTGCAGCGCTTGCGCAAAACCATCGCATTGATCACCGCATGACGACCGATCGCACCTGATTGAGGGATCGCACCTGCCTGTCAGAACGGCGTCCGCCGCATAGCGGAACACGTGCAGCGAGGAACGCCACGGTCAATAGCACCACACGCTGTACAAGATGGGTCACGCCTGGCGAAGAGTACGGCCGCCCCTACGAGTGCCTAGCGGGTGACCGCATGGACTCGGATGCGCAACTCGCCGGTGATCAGATCATCGCCTGGATTGCTCCGATCATAGAGGCCCAGGCTGCCCACCAGCTCGACCGTGTTCTGATCACCCGGGCGCACCGTGGCCTCGATACCGAAGTTGGTGCCGTGGAACGCACGCTCACCGTCAGTGTACTTGACCCGCACCTCTTCGATTACAGCCCATACGTGCTCGACAGGCTTGTCGAAAGATACCTTCGTCGTCTCAGTGTGACGCATACTGTTCCGCACTCCGTTGAATTCGATCCGAACCTGCTTGTCGGTGAACCGTAACGGTGATGCGGCGGCATCAGACCCCGTGGCCAATTGCGCGAACGCAGCCACGAATGCAATGGAAGCGGCGACAAACGAAACGCTAACGATGTGTTTGGACATGAACGCGTACCTCTCGATCTAGAACTCTTAACCGCACTCTGGTCGGCGCCCAGCCATGGCGGCCTCATGACAGCAGTCCTGCTGCTGATCGGGCTACATTTCGAATAGCAGCTTATTGTCCTCCAACTGGGTGTTGAGCTGCTGGAGTAGAGAAGACAGGTCATCGCGCGACAGGTCGAGCGCTTGCAGAACTTCGGGAGCTGGGGCGGCCAATCCGATCCCCAGCGCGGTGATGCCCTTGAAACTGCACAGGAAGTTCGCAACTTCGACGCAGCGCGTCATTTGGGCGAACTCCCCGCGACACGCTTGCGAAGCATGATGAAAGCGAACAGCAGTACAGATGAACTCCGGTAGCTTCCATTCTCGAGCCACGCGGGCTCCCAACTGCGCGTGGTCATAGCCCAGAATCTTGCGTTCCCGCTCATGCTGAACCGGGCTCTCGTCGAGTGACATCACGTATTTGACGAAGCGCTCGTGGTCGTGCTCGTCGGCCAGGATATACCCGATGTCGTGCAGCAGGCCGGCAAGGTAAATGTCTTCCTTGGTCTCGACCTTGCAGTGGCTGGCGACCATGCGAGCGCACAACCCTACGCTCACCAGGTGACGCCACAAACCGACGCGACTGTACCGCCCGATCTGATCCTTATCCGTGAAGATTTTGCTCACGGTCAATGCGATGGTCAGGGTGCGGATGGCCTGGAAGCCCAGGTAACTGATGGCCTGATGCAGAGTGGTGATCCGCTCGCGCAGAGCAAACGCAGAGGAATTGACTGTCCGCAGAACACGCGTTGTCAACGCGGGATCACCGGCAATGGCCACCTCGAGATCACCGATCTGCGTGTCCGGCGACGCGGTCAACTCCATGATCCGGGCGGCAATCTGCGGCAGGGTCGAGATATTTCCCGCACTGCGCACGACGGCAGCCAATCGATCACTTGTTACTGCTGACATCGACCCGGTTCTCCATCCTGACGGCGACGCGCCCCCGCATCCACTATTGCTATCGGCCATTCCACCCGTCGCGTGCACCGTGCCAGCGTCCGGATAATACGTCCCACCGTAGGCCTCTCAGCGCTCACCGCTCACCTTGTTTCGAATGGTGACCATGGAACGGCACCGCTCGCACTATATCACTACCGGCTTGCCCAACTTGCGACGCACGGCAATCAGCTGAGGAGCATGCATCATTTCGTGGGTCGCGATCATATTGAATGCAGCACCGACGGTCTTGGCATACGCATGCATCTCTTCCGGAGTGGCTTGGTCGAAATCCGATTCGGATGCTGCCTCGATGGCCGCCAGGGTTGCATCCCGCTGCTCTCTGCGTAAGGCCAGATACTCGTCTTTGGACAAGAACATGTCAGCGTTGTCCGAGAGCGCAGTCTCTTTGGAGTGGCTCTCTGCAAAACCATCCGGCAATGCCGGCATCGTTGCGCCGACGGCGTTCATCATCTTGTTCTCAGACGCGATCAGGTGCCCCAGTTGCCAGGCACCATGATTCATCCCATCGACCCCGCGTACCATCATATCGGCGTCAGAGAAATCGCCGACGTACGCGTTCATGATCATGTCTGACATCATCAGGCTGTTGTGCAGAATGTCCTTGGCCGTCATCGTGTTCTCCCGAAGAGTAATTGTGTTGTTCGATTCGCCACCGCGGCCCTATTATGCACGCTGCCTCGCCTACCGTCACCTCGACGCGACATGTTCGTCTCTCCCGGAGTCTGACTCATCGAACATTGGCTGTGGATTCGAAGATTGATATACTTGACGAGTCATGCGTGACCCAACTCTTTCCGCTTGCGACCTGGCGCAACACGTGGACTCTTCGGCCTCCTCAATGGGCCCGGATTCCGCGCCGGGCCTGCGCAGGATCATATGTTCAGCACCGGAACAGATGACCCGATCACACAGGCAGCGCTGTGCCCCACATGCGCGGCCATCGTCCATAGGCGAGGGGCTGTTGGGGCGACCCTGCCAGAGAGACTACACGTGACTCCCGAAGCGTTTGCGCAAATCGAGGCGCTCTTCGCTCGGGCGCTCGAGCTCCCGCCGGAAGAACACCGTGCCTTTCTCGAGGAACACTGCAGCTCCGCCGCGATTCGTCAGGAAGTCGAAGCGCTACTGCTCGAGGATGCTGGCATCAACCATCAGACGCTGAGCATCGGTGAGCGGTTCGATCTCGCCCGCTCCACCGCGCGGGACGAGGAGGAAGTCCCTGACTGCGTCGGGCGCTACCACATCATTGCAAAGATCGGATCCGGGGGAATGGGCACGGTGTACCGCGCCCGCCAGGAAAGCCCTGCCCGTGAAGTGGCCGTTAAGCTCCTGAGTGCAGGTGTTGCATCCGCACAACTCCTGCGGCGCTTCGAATTCGAGACCGAGGTCCTCGGTCGCCTGCAACACCCCGGGATTGCCCAAATCTATGAAGCCGGCACACACACCGGCACCAAGGGTGTGCAGCCATACTTCGCGATGGAACTCATCGAAGGACTCATGCTGACGCAGTTCGTACGCAGCCGCAAACTGACGACACGACAACGGCTGGAACTATTCGTGACCATCTGTGATGCACTGCACCACGCCCACCAGAAAGGAGTTATTCATCGTGACTTGAAACCGGGCAATATTCTCGTGACCCACAGTGGACAGGCGAAACTTCTTGATTTCGGCGTCGCTCGGGCTACTGATATCGATGCCCAGCTCACGACAATCCGAACTCACGTTGGCCAGCTCATCGGCACGTTGCCTTACATGTCTCCTGAACAAGTGAGCGGACACTCCCAGGAGCTCGACGTACGCAGTGATGTCTACGGATTGGGTGTCGTTCTGTATGAAATGCTATCAGGACGGCTGCCCCATGACGTGGCCACAACAGGCATATACGAAGCTGTCCGCATCATTCGCGATGAGGAACCTGTCAGACTGAGCTCGGCCAATACGACTCTGCGCGGCGAGATCGAGACGATCGTCCGTAAGGCCCTGGAGAAGGACAAGCACCGGCGGTACCAGTCCGCGTCCGACCTCGCGGCCGATGTGCGTCGGTTTCTGGCGGATGAACCCATCATTGCCCGGCCCGCGAGTACGTGGTACCAACTACGTAAGTTCGCCAAGCGGAACCGCAGCGTCGTTGGATCGGTCATCGCATCTTTCGTGATCCTGGCCGTGGCGCTGTGTGTATCGATCACACTGGGCTTGCGTGAAGCGCGGCAGCGCCGGGTCGCCGACCAGGCCACGCACGATCTGCACCAGGTTGTCGCGTTTCAGTCGAGCCTCCTGAGCCAGGTACAACCTGCCGAACTGGGGCAGGCCATGGTCGCCCGTTTGCGTGAACGTATCCGCGACACCGCCCGGAATGCCAGCGCCAGCGAGACCGAAATCGCCGCGTTGCTGGAGGCCTACGACCACAGCCTGGAAGGGGTCAATCCCTCTGACGCCGCTCGCGATCTACTCAAGGAACAGATTCTCGCCAAGGGCAGTGCTGCCATCGAACAGCAGTTCGCCGATCAGCCGCTCATTGCCGCTCAACTGCGTATCACGATCGGACAGATATATGAGGATCTGGGACTGCCTGAAGCCGCCGAGCAGGAAGCCCGCCGGGCACTGGCTCTGTGGGAGGCCGCCGGACCGGAATACCTCGAGCAGCAGCAGGACGCCCGTTTGGCCATCGCTACAGACTTGATGAACCAGAGCCGCTTCGAGGAAGCAATCGTATTACAACAGGGCGTGTTGGACGAGCGTCTTGCTGCGTTTGGTGAGAACTCGGAGCAGGCGGTACAAGCGATGCAGAGCCTCGCGCTCACCCATCTGTACTGGGGTCGCCTCGAAGAGGGCGAAGCGCTTGGCACCCGCGCCTTCAGCATCGCCGAACGCGTCCTCGGCAGCGAGCATGCAACCACGGTATCAGTAGCCCACAACCTTGCGTGGTTGTTCCAGGAGCAGGGCAAGCTCACTGAATCCGAGCCACTCAGCAAACGCGTGGTGGCATATCGCAAACGGGTCAACGGGCCCGAGCACCCGGATACGCTCAGAGCCATGACCAACCTGGCGTGGATCTACATGGCCCTCGAGCGTTATGACGTCGCGGAACCCGAATTGATGGAAATCCTCGAGATCAGCCGCAAGAAACATGGCGAGATCCACCCGCAAACGATCGGCGCAATCCACAGCGTCGCAGAATGCTATCGCCGACAACAGCGTTACCAGGAAGCAGCAGACATCATGGCCAGCGCCGTCGCCGGCGCACGGCAGGTGTGGACCGCGCAGAACTGGGCCTTTGGTGCGATGCTCGCCCTCCGGGGTGATCTCTTCGTCAGTTTGGGGCGACATGCCGAAGCCGAGCCATTACTACTGGAAGCCCATGACTGCCTGGGTGCGCTGTTGCCACCCGAGCACGAGCTCAACATCCGGATCGCCGAGTGCCTGCAGGCCGTATACACTCAACTGGGCGATCCGGAGAACGCAGCTTTCTGGGAAAAAGCCACAGAGACGAAGTAGTTTCGACCCGATCCACCTCAACGCCCGTAGCCGCTGGGGATCGGGCTGGCGCTTCTAATGACTGCTTGTATCGTGCTCACTTACCAATCCGAGAACGTTGTGTGCACGACCAGCTTGTTCCTCCCGGTGAGGGCGCAGAGCTGGCGCGCTCGACGCGGCATGCGCCGGCGTATGACTGCCCCAGTGGACAGTGGTAAGATCTACTGATGCCCCGCCCTCGTACAATGACTGCCCAATGGTTCGTCTATATCATTCGCTGCCAGAACGGAGCGCTGTACACCGGGATCGCAACGGATGTACCACGCCGACTCGCCGAACACCGAGCGGGGAAGGGTGCGAAATATCTGCGAGGCAAGCACCCCTTGCGCTTGGTCCTCACAAAGGCGGTCGGCTCGCAGGGCCTGGCTTTGATCGTTGAAAGCAACATCAAGAAGCTGCCCAAGACCCGCAAGGAAGCACTGGTCAAGCAGAACGATCTCATCGAGGCAATGATCGATCGAGCCCGTGAAGCGACGCGCAAGCGGTCCCGGCATGCGCTCACCCGTGCCCCGTCAGCGCGACCGGGCGCGCTCGAGATGTTGACCGTTCGTGAAGCCCGTCGACTGGCGCTCGCTCGAGCAGGCCTGCTCATGCCCGCATGGACTGGTTTCCCGCAACGTGCCCGAGGCAGTGGAAAACGCGCCCGGGACGCTGCTGAAGCCGTGATCAAGCGCTTCGGTTATCTCCAGCTCGACACCGTCTCCATCGCCGGAGCACGCAGCCACACGATCGTGCTCCTGTCCAGGCTGGAGGGGTTCGATCCGAGCCTCGGCGAGGCGCTGCTCCGACCGGGTTCACCGTTCTTCGAGTATTGGGGGCACGAAGCCAGCTGGATCCCTCACGAACTCTATCCTGCATTCGAGTTCCGGCGACGCGAATTCAAACACCATCCCTGGTGGGGAGATCTCGTGAGCAAGCATCCTGAAGTCGCGCGCAACCTTCGTCGTCGCATTCGCAGTGAAGGCCCACTGCGCTCAATCGATATGGAGGGCCGAGGCAGTCGCGGGTGGTGGGACCTCAAGATTGCAAAGCGGGTGGCCACCGCACTGTGGTCGAGTGGGGAGCTGGCCATCCGCGAGCGCAAGAACTTCCAACGCACGTATGACCTGGCCGAGCGTGTCATCCCACAGGAAGTCAGGCGCAAGCCCCTTACGAAACGCACGGGAATCGGAGCCCTGTTGCTCAAGGCCCTCGATGGTCACGGGTGGGCCACCACAGGAACGCTGGCCTCGACGTGGCGGCTCAAGAACCGCCGCGATGACATCACTGCTGTATTGCAGCGCCTCGTCGCCGATGGCCGCATCATCCCATGTGCGCTCGACAACCCCAACGGCCGCCCCACGCCCGGTTGGATCCGCCCTGAGGATAGAGAATTAGCCGCGCGACTGGACGCCGTACGACCGCGACGGGATCGTGGGGTGCTGCTGTCTCCATTCGATCCACTGCTGTGGGACCGTACCCGTGTCCAGAGCCTCTTCGGGTTCAACCAGGTTCTGGAGATTTTCAAGCCTGCTGCCCAGCGGATCTACGGCTACTATTGCATGCCTGTACTCGCGGGCGAGCGACTGATTGCCCGCTTTGACTTGAAGGCGGAACGCAAGACAGGGGCACTGCGTGTCCTGTCCTGTCGCTTCGAAGATACCGGCAATTCGCGCCCAGCAACCAGCCGGGACCGCGACGCCGCGCGCACAGCACTCTCGCGTTATGCCACTGCCCTCGAACTCAAGCCGATGGGTTTCCGCGTCAAGTGAAGTGCAGTGCCTTGAACTCGGGAGTGTTGCCGCCCCTGCTCAGCCTCACCCCGACCTGTCAATCACAACCCTAATGACTTGGGCTACAAGGAACTCAACACTGTATCCGGCGCTCTTGACGAAGGTACCGACCCCGAACAGAATCAACTCTGCGCTGATCAGAGGATTCCTGATCGGAAGGCCGATTGCGGTGAACAGCGCAACGTGCTGGGGGCCATGCGTAGTAGCGGAATGCGCTTGTGCTGTTTCAACGAAACACCCGATTTGACGCTTGTATGGACCATCCACTCACCCGCGACACGACAGCTGACATGGGCAGGGCCAGACACTTCAGAACACAATCATTACTTATGCATCCACGGCTTGGCCCACGGCTGACGCCGTAGGCCAGGATTGGAAGTACTTCACACACGAGATCAGACAGACTGACGAATCGTATCTGACACTCCAGGAACGAACGGACGTGACACCATGACGACAACCAGAGGCACCATTGGCATCTTGACAGGCGGCGGCGATGTACCGGGGCTCAATCCTGCGATCCGGGCCGTGACGTTTCGAGCGTTACGTGAAGGGTACCGCGTCCTCGGGATTCGACGTGGCTGGGCTGGGCTTGTCGACCTGGTTCGCGACAAGGACGCTGACAACAGTGCCAACGTGCAGAAGCTGACCGAGGACATGGTCAGCCGCATCGGCCGCTCTGGAGGCACGTTCATCCATACTTCGCGAACGCGGCCGAGTCATTTGCCTCGAAATGCTGTTCCGCCTCACTTGCGTGACAATTACACGGACGAAATCAATGACCTCACACCCGAGGTCCTCGCAAACATTGCGTTTCTCGGTATCGACTATCTCATTCCGATCGGTGGTGATGACACCTTGAGCTATGCCCAACGGCTTCACGAGGAGGGCGTCAAGACCGTAGCCATTCCCAAGACCATGGACAACGACGTCCCGGGAACCGACTACTGCATCGGCTTCAGCACATGTGTCACGCGAACGATCGAACTCACGCACAAGTTGCGCACCTCGGCAGGATCACACGAGCGTTTCCTGGTCATCGAGGTCTTTGGCCGATATGCGGGTTTCTCCGCCTTGCTGCCGACTATGGCCGGGGCCGCGGATCGCTGCGTCATACCGGAAGCGCCGTTCGACATGGAACACCTGACGCAATTATTGACGTCTGACCGGCACAACAACCCCAGCAACTACTCCGTGGTCCTGGTGTCCGAGGGAGCCGAACTGTCGGCCGGCGCTGGCATGTCGTTTGAAAGCCAGGAACAGGACCAGTTCGGCCATCGCAAACTGGGTGGCATCGGCGACAAGATCGCCGAGCAACTCAAGCTGTTGTCGCCCCAGTTCAATAATGGCAAACGAATCAACGTCGTCAACCAGCGTTTGGGCTACCTGGTGCGCTGCGGCGAGCCGGACGCGATCGATTCTATTGTCCCGATGGCCTTCGGTAACCTGGCCCTCGACTTGATTCTGTCCGGATCGTCGGGCCGGCTGGTCTGTGTGCGAAACGGTTGCTACGACAATGCCCCGATTGAAAGCATCCTGGGACGGAAGAAAATCGTTGATGTTCAAAAGTACTACGATCAACAGAGGATGCGCCCCAAATATGATACCTTCGAACGTCAACCGTTGTTCGTCATGACCAGCGAAGGCTAGCGCGTATCTTTTTGCTTCCTCGATGCGCCCCGCACGATAACGAGCGGAGGCGCCCACTGATCGACCAACGAGGGCACGATCATGAAGCTTCTACTGGGCAGTGGCGGTTTTCGAACACAGCAGCGCATCGATTTCCTGGTCGAACATATGCGCGCGCACTTTGGCGACATACCGCGCCTGCTGTTCGTGCCCTACGCTCTGGCTGACCATGATGGCTACGTCACCGACCTCACAGCCCGTGGGCTGGATGGCGGCTATGAGCTTGATGGAATTCATCATCATGCAGATGCTTGTGCGGCGGTCCGCGAGGCACACGGGATTTATGTGGGCGGTGGCAACACGTTTCGACTCGTGACGACTCTGCACCAGCTCGGACTGATGGACGTGATCCGTGAGCGGGTTCGCTCAGGACTGCCCTATCTCGGCGTCAGTGCCGGCACCAACGTCACCTGCCCCACGTTGATGACGACGAACGACATGCCCATCGTCGAACCCCCCTCTTTCGAAACCCTGGGCCTGGTGCCCTTTCAGATCAATCCGCACTACTTCGCTGGCCAAACCCACGTCAAACATGGCGATGTGTATGAGCCACACTTTGGAGAGACGCGTGACGATCGCATCCGCGAGTTCCACGAAGTCAACGACACGCCGGTTGTCGGCTTGTGGGAGGGTGGCATTCTGCGCGTGGACGAACATGTGACTCTGCTGGGTACGCCCGCGCGGGTCTTCAGGCAGTCACTCGATCCTGTCGACGTCTCTGCTGGCGAACAACTGGACTCCTTGCTGGGCCAGGGCTCTTGATCCAGGTTCATGCCGTGCGCAACCGCCCTGCCTGCCTGGACGCCAGGTGAGTGGATCATGTCTGCTACATAACGAGGGACACCGCGATCAAGATGATGATGATCAACTCCATGACCTCGAGCCGTAAGTTCGCCGCCTGGTTGGACATCTTGTCATAAATACTTTCCATGGTGCTCAGTTTGCGCAGAATCGTCGCATCCCATTCCTTGTGATGAAAACGCTTGGCCGCAAGCTGATAGATCCGCGCCAGATAATGGTCTCCGAGCAGCTTGAGCGCATTGTTCACGCCTTCAAAGTGCATCGCACTATCAACCTGCAACATGGCAATGCGGTTGAGCTCAGGGCTCGCACGACCAAGCAACCGCCGGTGCCATTTCGGGCGCACGAGCGTCTCGTAGGCTTCTTCCAAAGCGGCATCCAGTTGTTCGTCGAGCCGGCGCAGCTCCAACAGTTCGACATTGGCGAATTCCAGAACCGACAGCACATCCTGCGCGGCGCGATCCACGAGGATCGCCGCGTGCCAGTCGATGACGGCAAGGTCATCCTGCCCGAAGGACAACCGACACTGTAGCGCGTCTTCAACTTCCTGGTCCGACAGGCCACCACTGTCGGCACGCAGTATCTGGGCCAGTCCCAGGCTGTGCTGTTCGAGGAGCTTCGCGTTGGACCTGGGCGGTTCGATTGACTGCAACTCGAATATGACATAATCCTCGAAGGTGTCGGACAGACCGGGGCGCGACACGGCGGGATCGATGACGGCCAGCAGTGTCTCGACGGCAACCCGAGCATCCGCGCACAGTGCCTCGTTGTCGTACAACTCTTCGCTCACGCGACGCAACTCCTCCAAGGGGCCCTCGATCGGGATGTGGTAGACTACTGACACTGCGCCAAAATCAAACATCAGCACATCGACTTCAATCGCGGTAGGGTTGCCGGCCACCTGAAATGGCGTTCGATCACATGTGACGCGCAGCGGAGGCGGATCATAATCAAGATATCGTGGAGCACGGCGCTCGCCCCGGATGCGCTGCCGCCGCCGACCATGCTGAATGCACCGCTCACATTCATTCAGGTCGATCGAAGAGCCGACGTTGTAGGCATATAACGCGTGGCACGTCCCAGTCGCAGTCATAGGTGTTGCCCTGTCGCTTTCGTTCATGACTTGAGTGTACTGATCGAGCGGAAATGTTCCACCAGTCCGCAGCGCCGGCCTCGACCCCGAACTACACAGGGTGGCCGGGTGTGCACAACACGTAAACTCGATATAATTGCTCGAGCGGCGCCTCGACGGCACCTCGGTACGCGATCGCGCCGGCGCGGCAAGCCAGGCTGAAGGTCATTTCACACCGAAATGAGGAATCCGATGCGCGTCCTTCCAGAGCTGATCAACAAAAACCGCAAATGGGCCACCGAAGTCAAGAAACAGGACCCTGCGTTCTTCGAGCGGTTGTGCGCAAAGCAAAACCCCAAGTACTTGTGGATCGGATGTTCCGACAGCCGCGTACCGGCCAATCAGATCGTAGGACTGGCACCTGGAGAAGTATTCGTCCACCGCAACATCGCCAATGTCGTCGCTCATAGCGACTTCAATTGCCTCAGCGTGATCGAATATGCCGTCGCAATTCTCAAAGTTGAACACATCATCGTGTGCGGACACTATGGCTGCGGTGGCGTCAAGGCAGCCACTGAGGACCGCCACCTCGGACTCATCGACAATTGGCTGCGCCATATCCGTGATGTTCGCCGGAACCATGATGCAGCACTCACTGCGATCAAGGATGACGCCCGGCGACTGGATCGGATGTGTGAGCTGAACGTTATCGAGCAGGTCAGCAATGTGTGTCACACGACGATCGTACAGAAAGCCTGGCATGACGGGCAGCCTCTGGCAGTACACGGATGGATCTACGGGCTGCACAATGGCCTGATCATGGACCTGGACGTCACCATCACGGGGACACACGAAATCTCGGAGGCCTACCGCCTCGCAACGACGAAACCACTTGCCTGACACGCGGGCACCGTCGCCGGGTGATCCCTCCGCCAAAGGCATTCGCCGCATCACAAACTTGACTGCGTTTATTCTCCGGGTCTTCAGGGCGCGCCGCGGCCATACTTCAAGACCATCTGAGATTTACCTGTTGTTCGCCCGGGCTGCAGACAACGACACGCAGATCAATTCTTTGTCGTTACGCACGTACATATTGAGATTGGCATAGGCTGGGTGGGTCCACAGGACCGTCCTGTCAGTGGTCGACTGTGTGGGTTCAATGATCTTCGCCCGACTGAGTTCCGTAAAAGCAGCGCGCGAAAGGGTCGCGATGATCAACTCGCCGAGTTCATTGAAAATGAGATATCGGTCCTCATTCTTGACCAGAAAGGCCGTGCCCGAACCAGCAGGTTTACCACCAGTCACTGGCTGGCTGGTCTCCCACAATCGCCGACCGGTCGGAACATCTATGGCCATCAACTCGCCGTCTTCATGCACGCCGTACATGGTGGAGTCGACGATGAGTGGTGGAGAATGCACCGGTCCGATGCCCAGATCCTTGGTCGAACGCCACACTTCACGCACGGCCGGCTTACCCGCGTCGAGCTCCAACATGACGGCCTTATTGACGATGCCACCGACGAATAGATACTTGCCCGCCCGCCGAGGCACATTGATCGACATGGCATAATTGGGTTCGAGTGGAACGGACCAGTGCACGGAACCGGTCGCAGGATCGAGACTGTTGATCGCTTCAGGATGCCAGATCAACAACTGGCGCGCCTTCCCGGCCTCAATCATCGTTGGCGTCCCGTAACCCGCTTCCTTGGCCGACAGCGCCGTCCACAGCACGTCGCCTGTTTTCTTGTTCAAGGCCACCGCAACACTGTTCGCGCCGCCCGCAACCAGGATGAGCTTGTCCCCATCAACGAGTGGGTGCGACGCAAAACCCCAATACGGCGTTTCGCATTTGAACCGCTCGGTCAATTCCATCTTCCAGAGTGGTTTTCCGCTGACCACGTCGAGGCATGCCAGGTGTCCTTCAGCCCCGAGAGTGTAGACACGATCTCCATCGACCGTGGGCGTCGAGCGTGGTCCAGCCGGATACGAGATGTTGTATTCACACGGGTAGGTGTACTCCCACAACCGGGTTCCGGATCGGGCGTCCAGACACAACACACGTTCGGTCCCTGTCAGCACGTTGCGGATGCTCGGTCCCGCAGCGGGATTACCGGTGACCCGCGCGTAGTCAGTGACGAACACCCGCCCATCGGCGACCGCAGGACCCGCATATCCACCGTTGATGGGCGCGCGCCAGCGCACATCGGGGCCGTCAGCCGGGAAAGCTTTGATGATGCCGGTCTCGCGCCAGATCGAATCGCGCTGCGGGCCGAGCCATTGTGGCCAATCGTCTGCATGGGCGCAGAGCCGTACACTGCTGACGACAATTGCAGAAACTACACACAGGCGCAGTGGGAATGTCATGTCAATATACCTGTTTAGGGATTCGTGTGGCCATACCAGATCACGTGCTGCCGGTCCGATTGGGCACCGTACGCTACGGTACTCATGCTGGCAATTGTACATGCAATTGCGGAAACTTCTCCGACATGAAGTGCAGCGCGATGATCGTGTGGCAGCGCTGCGGATCGGGGTTCTTCGCAGTCGGGCACGAGCAGCCGATGTAAACATCCTGGTCCATCGCCAACTCCGCCAGGTCCTGAAACAGGCGAGGGTCGGTCGCAAACCTGTCGTTCAGTACCGCGCGGTAGTCGTGCTCGAACCGGGCCCAGGCCTGGCTGGACGGCGCCGCCAGAAAGCTGTCCACGAGATCACGCGGTGGCCTGAGGCAATGCCGTGTATGGCGCCGCGTATCGATACGCAGCCCATCGGGCAAGGGGTCGTTCGGGGGTCGTTGTCCGCGGTACATCTTGTAGCGTTGCAGAGCCACCCTGGCATCTTAGACGATGACCGGCAGGTGTGAAACACTGCTGCTGTGCAGGGGTCGATCGATCGGCATCCGGACGAGAAAGAGCGGCGGTCAAGCGGTCAGTCTGCCGGAGGATCACGATGCGCACCGCCTGGTGCCTCCAGTGGCGTTCGACCGGCACGCCGGCGTATCCAGTTGAGCGCGCGCATCAGTGGGCGCCGTCCGGCCAACCAGCGTTCCACGCGAAATTTTCCGGGAAAATCAATGAGCATGACGCCGACCAGCATCGTAATGAGGCCCTGGCCGGGCAACACCAACATGGCCACTCCGGCCAGAATGAAGATCCAGCCCGCAATGTTCTTCAGGCCGGTCACAACCCACCGCAGTACGGGATGATGCTCCCACCACGACAGGGGCACTGCATCCTGCCTGGCAAAATAGTCCTCGGGAATGCGCACGACGAACAGCGGGATCGCGATCAATGATCCGACGAACGTCGCAACGGACAGCGCGACCAGCCATCCGAGCAGCGTCCTGTGATCGGTGATCCACTCAGGCATGACATCAGTGATCCTTGCCCTGTAACGGCTATCTCAAGGCAAGCAGGACGTAAACCGTTGCCAGGACAATCTGCATGATCGCAAACGGCAGTGCCAATCTGACGAAGCCGGCGAACGACATCGACAATTCGTTCTTATGAATGATCGTCACCGCAACGAGGGTTGAGGCTGAACCAATGGGCGTCAGGTTGCCGCCAAGGTTGGCGCCGAATACCACTGCCCACCACAGGGGATCAGTCGATGCGGTGCCCTGAGCCTGTAGGATTTTGGCCAGCATGGCCGACAGCGGAATATTGTCGGTCACTGAACTGAACACGGCCGACGACACCAGGATTGCCCCGGTACCGGCGCCATCCCATATGACGTCATTGAGGCTGATGACCCTGGCCAGCCCTTGACCGATGAGATCGAGAACCAGAGCGTGTTCCATGACATTGATGACGACGAACAGAGCGGCAAAAAAGCCCAGCAGGTCCCAGTCCATGGCTCGATAGAACTTGTCGACGCTGGATTTGTAGCGCACCAGCATGATGCCGGAAAACGCCAGAGCGACGTAACTCATACCGAGATCCTGAATGATCGGCAGGACCGACGTAGTGGCGATGGTCAGGATGAACAGCACCAGCATGGCTGCCCCGAACCAGAAAAAACTCCTGCTCTCGATACCGTCGTTCTCATCGAATCCGCTGACCAGCAGCGCGGCCTCTGCACGCTCCTGTTCTGTGCTCAGCTTGGCAATACGAAACAATCGCGCCCCCAGCATGATCGTTGCAACGGTCGCGACGGCAACAAATGGTGACGACTTGAGAAAGAACGTCGCAAAGCTGATCCCGGCTGCGTTCCCCACGATGATGTTGGGCACCGAACTGATCAACGTCAACAGCCCGCCGATATTGGTCAGCAACCCCTCAATGAGCAGGAACCCGAGTAGCAGCGGACCGCGATTGAGCTTCTTGAGTGACACGCCAGTGAGTGAACCGACGATAATCATTGCCGTCACGTTGTTGAGCACGGCCGAGAACACGACGGTCATCAGCCCGTAAAACCATAAGAGTCGACGCGGATCTCCCTTGGACGCCTTGGTCAGCTTGATGGCAATCCAGGTGAACAACCCGGACTTGGACGTAATGTCGATGAACAGGCTCGCACCGAAAATAAGGGCGATGACTCCCCAGTCGATTGCCGGGATGTAAACCGGTAGCTCGACCATGTGACCGTCACCCTCGAGTGCCGGCAACTCGACCAGGAACTTGTGATCGACATATTTGTACAAATGAAAGATGTTGCCCAGAAACAGGCACACCAGTGCGAACAGCCCGGCGATGATCGATTTTTTTGCGTGGAGTTTTTCTTCGAACGCCAGACACAGGATGAGCCCGAGCAATAATGCTGAGAATACGAGCGTCACCCACAGGGGTACATGGGCATGAGCGCCTGTCGATGCAATGAGATCCATTCCGTGAATCGACCTTTCTTCCGTGATGCTACAGCATGAGCAATGGGATGTGACGCAGCTCGACAGTCAGGGCGTATGCAATCCCGTGCATGGCGAGCTGGTCTTCGTCGTTGGTATTCAGGACCAGCAGGTCGATCTTGTGTTCTTCTATCAGGCGCCGGTACTCGGACAAGTGGCGACCAAAGAGTACGAGATCATGAATATGAATGTCTCGTCCTGCTGCACGCAGGACATCGGCGCAACCCATGATGTAGTCGTGGGGTTCCTTGAGCAATTGATCGTGCATGGCCTGCCGGGCTTCGTCGGTATTGATGGACGGAATCTTCGAGATCATGTCGACGTAGCGGCTGAACGTCACTTCGTCCTCAACATGGGTCAGCCACAATGCCCCGCCGTCCTCGGTAAAGCGTGATGCATAATTGACCAACCGATGGTCCCCGGCCAGGTGATCGGTAATGGCCATGACCGTGTCGGTGTTTTCCTGAGCGTGCCCAGCAGACCGTTCGGCCTGGGGGTGCGGCAGGAGCATGACCGGTGCCTTCGTGTGCTGCGTCAGCAAATCGACATGGGTCCCGAGACTATAGGGCCATTTCCAGGCTCCGCTGTGCAGATTGCGATAGGTGCAGATCAGGTCAGGCGTCTCATCCTGAACGATGTCGAGCAACTCGCCCGGCAAATGATACTCTGAACGGTTGACCACGCGCCAACGGACAGTCTCTTCGGCCCGGAGCACCTTGAGGAACTCGCGGACGCGGTCGCCGTAGGGTCCGGCCTCCTCCACCTCGAGATCGGTCACGACGAGAACGGATCGAATATGGATCAGTTCATAGCGCAACACATCCCGAGCCGCTGCACGAAACATGCTTTCGAATTGGTCGACATTGGACATGGCACCATGTCTCCGTGCTACAGCGCCTACCCCTGATTGGATGAACGTCAACTTCAGGGAATCATCTGGCCGACATTATACGCACCTTAGTGCTCCCTTTCATAATTGGGTGTAGGGTTCTCCGCGGCGCTTGTCGTGTTGGGCAAGGCGCGAGGAGGAGGCGATGCCTGACATCGTTGACGACGAGCAACACAGTCCAGGGCGGCAAGCGTCCGGACAACCCTACAAAGAATTGTGAAATGGGGCACTTAGCGCACTTATGAATCAGCGGCCAACCACGATCGCGCATCGCCCGCAGGCGCCCCGAGAACCGCATACGTCCTCGGGTGCCTGCGATCGACCGCAATCATCAGATTCCCTTGTAGCTCAGCACAGGCTGCAGCCGCCGGATAATACGCACCAGATCGCCCTGAGCGCGCATCACGGCGTCAAGGTCCTTATAGGCAGCGGGTGCCTCGTCCGCGAGCCGGCGCGCGATCCGGGGCTCGATCCACACCCCCTGCAACTGTCGAGCGAGATCCTTGCGACCGAGGCGGGCGCGAGCTGCGGATCGGCTGAGCCGCCGGCCAGCACCGTGGGAACTCGACCTCAACGCCAGTGACTCACCACGCCCCTCGACATGATACGTATGCGTGGCCATCGAACCGGGGATCATATTGAACTCCCCCGCCACGGCACAATTGGCACCCTTCCTGTGAACCCACAGCTCGGATCCACCATGATCCTCGCGCTGCACATGGTTGTGATCCGTATTGCTCCAGGTCTCGTCGATGGGTACGACGCCAAGCACCTCACCCACAACAGCAGCCGCCGCACGGAGCATGCGTGCCCGGCTCTCCGCGGCGTAACGCCGGGCCCACGCCACATCCCGCAGATAGGCCCGCCCGACATCGGAGTCGGCGTCGAGCCACGCCAACCCACCGCCGACCGCGTGTGCAGTATGCAGGTGCAGCGCGGTGATGTGCTGACCCATGGCCCGCGAACCGCTGTGGACCATGGCCCACAATCGGCCCTCGTCATCCTCCTGGAATTCCAGGAAGTGATTGCCGCGCCCGAGCGTCCCCAGTTCCTGACGCCCGACGCCTGCAGCGCGGGCCGCCAGATCGGAACTACTGAGGGCCTCGGCGACCACAGCGCCATCCAATTCCGGCAATCCGTCACGTCGGCTGTGCCGTATGACGGGCACCACCCGCGGGAGCGCGGCCAACACCGCCTCGGCCGGGCCGCGACGGTTCAGCGCCTGCGCCCCACCCTCGAAGGCCACGGCCGTATAGCCGCAACCGATATCACCACCCACCGCGGCCGGGTAAATCTTGTCCACCGTCGCGACTGCCACGCCGTTACTGACTCCCGCCGCCAGATGTACGTCGGGCATGACCGCAACACGTACCACGCCGGGAGCGCGACAGAGACGCGTCAGCGCCTGACGCACTGCATTCTCGGGCGGATGAGCCCACCAGGATGTCATCTGATCCTCTGTTTTCATAGGTGCCCTCCTCCGTGCACCACGGCAAATACGAGTTCGGGAACACGCCGTCTCGACACGACCGTAGCCACTTCGTTGCGAATGAAACGACGTGAACGATCCAGAATGTCGGCCATGTGTCGTGGGTCCACCGTGTCGGCAACCTCGAGCACGACGCGCAGCCGCCCAGCGTTGGGTGCTGGCTGGACGCTGGCGACATGCAGGTCCTCCGGCATGTTGGACACGATGAGCTGCACGGCCTGGCCCACTTGTTTGCATAGCTGTTGCAGCTTCCGATCCGGTTTCTCTTTATCCATGGCGTCGCGTGATGTGTCATCACGTGGGTCGACGCCGTCGTCGGGGTGGATGTCTGCGCACAGTGCGCGCAGTTCATCCGCATCACGTTTGCGCGATGGCATAAACGCTCCTTGGTTCAGTAAGGTCTCTTGCAGGGTGCGCGCGGAGCGCGTCCCCATCAAATGTTCAATTCGATACTGAGGGAATCACAGGAAACCGGGCCGCAGCGGGCCGAGGAATGAGATCAGCAGCGGTTCGCGCAGCGAGGTCCCGTGATTGAAATGACTGCAAAGATATGCACACGACACCTCCTTTCCATACGTCCAACTTGCACGAGTCTCAATTATGCGCCGTATTTGAGAATGGTCAAGGACAAACTGAACGCCAGGACAGAGACTTCTCGATTTGGATGCTCCACGACCACGGAACATTACTCAATCCCATGAGCAGGGAGTTGATCGATACGCTCGAGTCTGATCCACGTATTGAGTCGACCATGATCAAGGCCGGCTCCACTTACCTGCTTCCGCTCCACTCGGGCAGCCTCGGAGAGCGTTATCTCGCCAGTGCACGCCGCCACAGTTACTTCACCTGGGACGAAACCAGCACATTGCCCCGGCAGACGGACGCTCTGTTCTTTCTGGATGAAATCACCCCGCTCGCGGCCCGTCCTCGTGCGCACTAATCCGCGACCGGCAGGCCGCTCGGCACACTCTCGGGTGTCACACGTATTGACAGTTCACCCAGCGAGGGCGCCGTCAAGCTATTGAGAAACGCGATGAGGTCAGCGAACTCGTCCTCGGTAAGGACCACCGCCTCGAAATCATCTGGGTCCATGGCGGCGAGAATCGCGCTGTTGTGTTCGGGATGGTACGTTGGCCGGGCAAGATCGGACAGCTGCGCGGGATCGTAGTTGTCCAAGCCGCCCACAGGATCGAGGCAGTGCTGCACCGCTCCGGCGAGCGACGTATAGGCGCCGTCGTGCATCCACGGCCCGGTGGATGCGACGTTGCGTAGTGGTGGTGTACGGAACTTGAAGCGGTCCCGTTCATCTCCGGTGACCTGCTCGTGCCCGAAATCGAATGTGCCATCTGCGCCGTCGCCTTTACCGGGCCCGAGTTGCGGCACCGCGCGATTGTGCATGGCCTCGTCGGTGAACTCATTTCCGGCATGACAGCGCGCACAACCCGCATCACCGAAAAACAGCGTCGCGCCGCGCATTGCCGACCTGGACAAGGCTCTGCCGTCTCCGGACAGGTAATCATCAAAGGGGCTCGTGGATTGTGCATCGACGTCCATCTCGAACGCGGCAATGGCCCGAGCGGCATGCGTGAAGTTCCATTCGTTCTGTTCTTCTTCAGAGAAAGCCTGCTCGAATAGTCGTTCGTATTCCTCGATCGCCAGAACACGGACCATCAGCCCATCCCACATGGCGGCGAAATCGTCGTCGTCGATGTCGGCAAGCTCGTTCTCACCCGGTTGACCGCGCATTTCGTCGCGCGATGTGACCGGGAACATCGCCTGCACGGCCAATGCTGAGTCTAATCCAGCCGGTAGCTCCTTGCCTGCCGGGCTTGCAAATTGCCCGTCGCCCAGGTCTGCAACACGGGCATCCCAGAACATTGTCGACAAGGCACCTCGGAACACATCCGGGGCGTTGCGTGGAATCAGAATAGGATCACCCGATCCGCTCAACGGGGCACTCCGTGACTGCGCCAGACCGCTCCCGCCTGTGCCGATCGACAGCGACAGACCGTCGCCGGTCGCGGCCAGGGGTGTATGACAAGTCGCACACGAAATGTCGCGGTTACCGCTGAGGAGCTTGTCGAAGAACAGCGCCTGCCCCAGTCGCACCAGCGCCGGATCCGGTTCAGGCCTTTCAGCCGCCGAAACATCATGTTGCAGGATCTGCGCCGACAGATCGGCTTCGAGATCGGTGTCGGAGATGGTGCCGCATCCGCAGGTGGTCAGTGCGATCGACAGAACCAGTGCGTATCGAGCAGGCGTGAACATGGCGTCCTCCCTTCGGGTGTGGACCTTTTCGGATAGTCTGGAAGGCCAAGCGTCGGGTACGCTGTGGACTCACGCCCGAAATAGGGAAATCAAGGCCGGCGCCGACACGAACGCTACAATGGGGGTCACATAAGGTAATATGTATGCAGGTAAGTCCGGAGCGTACCGGAGGCCATGACGTTGACAATCGACGATGAACAACAAGTGGTCGAAGCGGCGATTGCCGGCGACAATGACGCCCTGGCCCGTCTCCTGGCCGAATTCAGCCCACAACTCCTCGCTCGGCTGAAGGCCAAAATATCGCCCGCGTTCCGCGCGGTCCTCGAGGCCGATGATGTGCTGCAAGTCACATACCTGGAAGCATTTCAGCGCATCGAACGGTTCGATCCCAAAGGCCCGGGTGCCTTTCTAGCGTGGATTACACGCATTGCGGAGAACAACCTTCTCGACGCTGTTCGGGCACTGGACCGTGGCAAACGCCCCCCCGCCCGGTTGCGTCTGCAGCCCAACGACGACTCCAGTGTTGCATTGTACGAACGCCTCGTGGTGACCACTACGACCCCGAGCCGTCATGCGGCCACTTCCGAGATCAACGCAGCGGTCGCTTCAGCCCTCGAGCGCCTCCCTGAGGATTATTCACGAGTGATCCAACTGTACGAATTGCATGGCCACACGAGCAGTGAGGTCGCTGAGGCCCTGGGCCGCTCTGAGGGGGCAGTGTTCATGCTCCGCGCCCGGGCCCTCGATCGATTGCGTGAATTGCTTGCCGGCTCCTGACCGGCCAACCTATGTCATCAACCCCACGGAATATGCGTGAGTCGAACCGCCCAGTTGACGCTTGGTCGAGTAAGATGCCCATGAACGATCCGAAACAGTTCGCTGACTTGATCGGACGGGCCCGGCGGCAGGTTGAAAACGTCACGCGCAATGACGAAGCGCCCTCCGGACCATCTCAGGTGCTCGGTACCTCGAGCAGCGCGCGGTCCAACTTGCCGGGATACGAACTCATACGTGAGCTCGCACGGGGCGGCCAGGGGGTCGTATACCTGGCCCGGCAACAGGGCACCAAACGCCTGGTCGCCATCAAAATGGTTCGCGATGGGCCGTTCAGCAGTACCGCTGAACGTGTCCGCTTCGAGCGCGAAATCGAGGTCCTTGGAAGCCTCCGTCACTCCAACATCGTGACGATCCACGACAGCGGCGAAGCCGCGGGATGCTCTTATTTCGTTATGGACTTCATCGACGGGCCGACCCTCGATGCGTTCATCCGTGAACGGCGCCACCACGAAAACGAAGGGGCGTTGCCTCTTGAATCATTCGTCCGTGAGACGTTGGCGCTGTTCGTTGATGTGACTACGGCCGTCCACGCAGCCCACCTCCGCGGAATCATCCACCGTGATCTCAAGCCCAGCAACATCCGCTTGAACCACGACGGCCACCCCCTCGTGCTGGACTTCGGTCTGGCCAAGTCGTCCTCGACGGGAGACCACTCCAGCACGGCAGCCTCTCTCACCGAAACCGGCCAGTTCGTGGGGACGTTGAATTATGCGAGCCCGGAGCAGGTTGATGGTGATGGAACAGCCCTGGACCTGCGAACGGACATCTATGCCCTTGGTGTCATCCTCTATGAACTGCTTACGGGACGCTGGCCGTACGTCGCGGCCGAGACGGCAACGGTGCGCCAAAAATTCGATGCCATCCTGCAGCAGGAACCACAACGACTGCGAACCTGGAACACACGACTCGACGACGACGTCGAGACCATCGTGCTGAAGTGTCTCGACAAACAGCCCGAGCGCCGCTATCAGTCTGCTGGCGATCTGACGACGGATATCAGGCGGTACCTGGCCGGTGAACCGATCGAGGCCAGGCGTGACAGCCACTGGTATGTGCTGCGCAAGATGCTCGCTCGTCACAAGTGGGCAGCAACCACCGCTGCGGTCGTCCTGCTGGTGCTCGGAACCTCTACCGTGGCATTGCTGCAGATGTATGGCAGTGCCCGGCGGGAAACAGCGAAGGCCAAGGTGATTCAGGCATTCATCGAGGACATGCTGGTCGCCGTCAATCCCGACAGCGCCGGTGGCCAGGACACGACCCTCATGCGCATGCTGCTCGATGACGCGGCCGAGCGTATCGAGAACGAGCTCCAGGATCAGGCCGAGGTCGAGGCGGCGCTGAGACACACGATCGCGAGAGCCTATGAGTCGATGTATTTCTACGCTCAGGCCGAGGGACATGCCAGAGAAGCCTCACGCATTCGCCGTGAACTGCTGGGCGCCGCTCACCCCGAAGCCCTGGACTCGGCATTCCTTCATCTGGGAATACTGGGGCACATGCACCGTTTCGTTGAGTTCGAGCAGTTGTGCAGAGAACTCATGGATGTCACCGTGGAGGGGCCGCGCCACTATGTCGCCATGGCCCAGCTCGGTTCGATCATGATCTTCGGCGGAGACCTCAACGAAGCCGAGAACCTGCTGCGCACCGCAGCCGACGGCCTGTTGAGCACGGTGGGCACCGAGGACGCGTCGACGGCCGAAGCGCTGAGCGCTCTGGGGTATTGTCTGTTCTATGCAGCCAAGTACGAGGAGTCCGAGCATCGATATCGTCAAGCGCGGGACATCTTCTCGCGCACCGTGGGCTTTGAGAAAAAACAGACCTTGGAGGCCATGGGCGGATTCAGCAGGGCTTTGCGACTGCAAGGCAAGCTCGAGGAAGCACAACAGCTCTACGAAGAGCTCCTGGAGATTCGACTCCGATTGTACGGACCGCATCATGTGTCCACACTCGAGACGAAGCTGGCCTTCGCCGACATCCTGACACAGCGCGGCGAGTTTGATGAAGCCGATAATCTCTACCGACAACTGGTGCACACATCGGAGCAGGCGGAGCCACGTGACGAGTTCGACCTGGGCGGACATCGCATTCGATATGCACAGTTCCTGAGCGTGATCAACCGTTACGACGAAGCGGTGCACCAGCAACAAGCCGCGTACGAGGGGCTGGTGAAACAATTTGGTGCACATGACCCACTCACGCAACAGACACGCGCAACCTTGATCGAGTATCTCGAATTGGCCGGACACGACGACCGCGCGAACACCCTGCGCCACGAAACCGGCCAGCCGCCACCGTCATCGGATCCATGACAACAATACGCACCGCGCGTGCGCAACGATGCGTATCCAGTGTGATCGTGTCTCCGCTTCTTCGTAGTGGACAGGGGCGACCATTCGACGTCTCCCTTTCTGCCCCATGGTGTTGCGCCAACCGCCGGTCCACCGAGCCGATCGTCAGCTTTAAGGCCTAGACGCACAACACATTGCGCATTGGCGGGCTGTGCGCTCAGCGGTAGACTGGTTGAATGGGCACCCCGGAACAGGCTGTGATCGACGCTGCGGTCGCAGGCGATCGTGCCGCCCTCGGCGAATTACTCCGAGCGATCGATGCCGACCTGCGGAGAACGATCTCCATTGATCAGACCTTCCGCGCCGTTCTCAGCGTGGAGGATGTCCTGCAAGTGACCTATCTCGAAATCGGTCAGGATATCGGCGGGTTCCGCAATGGCAGTCCCACTTCTTTTGTGGCGTGGTGTCGACTCATGGCCAAACGGAATATGCTCGATGCCATTAAGAGCTTACGGGCCGGTACGCGGCCGCCGCCCGCTCGCCGCATCAATGCAGGGCATGATGGCGGACCGGATCCAGTTGAATACCAGCATGATGACGGCCGGTCTCCCAGCAGCCTGACCGCCGGAGATGAGCGACGCCAGGCGTTGCTCGCAGCGATCGAACTCCTGCCCGAACTGTACGGCCGCGTGATTCACATGTGCGACCTAAACCATATGCCCGTCGCCGAATGCGCCAAGGCCATGGACCGCAATCCCGGCGCCGTACACATGCTCTTAGCGCGGGCGCGCGAACGCTTGCAGTCGATTCTGGGACGGGAATCTAACTACTACAGCAGTTGATACATGGAAGACGGCAACCCCAAGCCAACTCCTGATTCGGCGCAAAACGAAACGCGCGATGTGATTGGCGGCGTGGTCAACCAGATCCACGGCATGGATGCCAAGGGTGGCATTGCGCGCCCGCACGCTGTATTCCCGCAAATCGACGGTTACCGCATCATCCGCAAGATCGATCAGGGCGGCATGGGTGTGGTGTTCGAGGCTGTACAGCAATCCACCGGCCAGTCCGTGGCCATCAAGATCTCGCGTGACGATTGCACTGACACCAGACACCAGGCATTGTTCAAACGCGAGATCACCGTCCTCGCGCAACTGGAACACCCCAACATCGTGACCATCCACGACAGTGGCCATACATCCAATGGGCAGGCCTACTTCGTCATGGAGTATCTCGCGGATGCTCGGCCACTGGACGTCTATCTCGCACAAGAGCAGGCCAGGATCCCGAAGACCCTCGAGTACTTTCTGACCGTGTGTGATGCCGTTGCTGCGGCCCACGAGGCCGGCATCGTTCACCGTGATCTCAAACCCGGCAACATTCTGGTCGACTCGCGGGGCGCACCGCGAATCCTGGATTTTGGTCTGGCCAAGTTGTCATTGGAATCGGCCGAATCGAGTTCCGGCGCTCAGGCCCTGACACAAACGGGTGACGTTGCCGGCACGCTCGCATACACCAGTCCAGAACAGGCGCGCGGCGCGGCCCGCGATGCGGATGCCCGATCGGATGTGTACTCACTGGGCGTCATCCTCTACAAACTGCTGACTGGCATCTTCCCGTATGAGATCGGCGGCAGTCGCTTCGAAACCACAAAGCACATTCTCGAAGACGACCCCGCGCGCCCGAGCCGCGAGCGTTCCAGCGTCGAGCGCGATGTCGACGCCATCGTCCTCAAAGCCCTCGACAAGAACCCGGACCACCGTTACCCGAATGCAGGCGCCATGTCGTTGGATATGCGACGGTATCTGAAGGGTGAACCGGTGGAGGCCATACGCAGCAAGCGCTATGCCTTACGGAAATCTGCCCGCAAGGTTTGGAAGAGGCATCCGATTGCCGTATGCACTGTCTTGCTGGTGGGGACAGTGTTCGGTGTGATCGAAGTTCGCAAGTGGCTAGCGAAACGTGAATGCGCACGACTCTGCACGATTGGATCTGACTATCTTCGAGCTGGCAATGAGGCGGAGGCAGGACAGTACTTTGAGGATGCCCGAATAATCTTACCTACTTTCTGGAAGGTGCCTTATAGCCAAGCGATCACGTACAAGGGTATGTACTTTGCTCGCCCTTTACCTGAACGTGACTTGAACAGATTGAGCGTGATCAAGAGCCGTGCTGCTCTAGCCCTCGAGCTCGAAAGAAACTCGGAGACCCTGAACTTAATGGCGGTCATCATGTACTCCACGGGGCACTACGAGGAGGCGAAGGGTCTGCTTCAAGAAGCTCTCGAACTAAATCCCCAGTTCTATTTTGCACATTCTATCACCTCCAAAATCCTCGCCCAACAAGGACTCCACGACGAGGCACTGTCACATATTCGAATCGCCGCCGAGGCGGAACAACGTGACACCAACGAGAGGATTACGGATAGGTTTCGCATCGGCGTGTGGCTCACGCACGCTACACTGGAACAGTACTGGGGCGAAGCTGAGAACGCGCGCTCGGCGATCGCCAAGCTCATGGCTGCGGAATTGCCATTGGAGCATTCCGCGGCAGGTCTGCGCCGAGCCGTGGTCATAGCAGATTGGTTTGTATCGCAGTCCCGATGGGCCGAAGCCCAAGAAGTCTTACATGACATCCCCCCAGATCAACGAGAGATTATCCCATGCATCGATCGCCTGGATGCGTTGATACACCTGCACGAAGGGCACTCACAACTAGCCTTTGCACTCGCTATGAGTGCAATCACCAACAAGGACGACTCCGTTGTTCCACAGTATGTCATGACGATTGCCGCAATCCAAATGGGACGGAAGTCTGATGCTGTAAGGCACTTCGAGTTGGCATCACAAGCTGACGACGCGTTTGGAGACAACGAGTTTGTCGTCTCCATCGAAAAGGGTTTCCTGTGGATCGATGCTCGCCAGGAGCGCGACGACCTTCGCAGAGAAGCACTGGCTGCCATGCCCGAACTTGCACACGCCGCTTCTCCCTGACTGCAGGCACGTCATCCACTTGCACGTTCGCACCAATCACCACTGCAAGATTGCGTAGCCATCGTTCCCGTACATGCCATCCTGGCCCGGGCCGCATGCTCCGGTGAGCAGAGAGGGCAATCCGCCCTGACCGGGAAACACACCGAACAAACTGATGATGATGGGATCATCATTCGCGGGGGGCGACATCGTGCCCCGTGCGGTAAACCCCGGATAGAAGGTCAAGCATTGCACTTCATCGTTTAGCTCTATACACAAACCACCATCCGTGCCGGGACGTTTGATGCCTGCAGCACGCGTCACGGCGCCACCTGCGCCCGCCTGGCCAAACTCCGTCACGTCGAGCCCACCGCCTCCGCCCCCTTGGCCGCCCCCCGCAAATGCAAGAACCGTCCCGTCAAGACCGTGCATCGCGAATTCCGTCGCGGCGCCGCCTTCCCCAGGCAAGCCATTGCTGTAGATCTGACTCCCGCCCCCCACACCACCATCACCACCTGCACCGACACGAACGATGTATGTTTCTCCGGGCACGACCGCGATGACTGCGCGCAGGTACCCACCGCCCCCTCCACCGCCACCCCATGCGCCTGAATGACACTCGGGCGGATCACCGTTCTTGACACTCTCGCCCGCGCCGCCCCCGCCACCGCTGCCCCCCCACAGCTCGACGGTCACATGATCGACGCCCTCCGGCGCTGTCCACGTGTGGTCACCGATTGTGGTGAATTCCTGGAGGCCGTGTGATTGCCCAGCAGCGGATGGCTCGGCCAGCGTAACAAGCGGCATGGTCACTGTTGCCGAGGCGGCCATCAGAATAACCAGGCCGGTATTGTTGGATGTGGGATTGTTGTGCATGTTTGTGTTCCTTTCGATGAATCTGTTGGCGCACCCCTGGCGCACCGGGTTCACAACTTGTTTTTCTTTGGGAGTCACATCTCGGGCAGTATCACACCTGCTCCGCTCGCCGATGGCAACGACAACTCGCAGCCCCAACCGTGCCTACGGCCACAAGGCGTTGACCAGCGCCACGTTACAGGCGCTGCATTCGGTGCGGACATCAGGGTGGCACGTTTCGTTGCCCAGAACAATCGCGTTGTTGCGCGACCACCCCTCATCGCGAAAGTCTTCGTGCTTGGTGATCAAGTCATTCCATTCGGCAGCGGTCATGGGCCGACCCTCGCCGGCCTGCTTGGACGCATTGCACAACTGAAATGCCTCGGCTAGATGGGCTGGCGGAGGAGGAGGGCCACCGCCGCAACCGCACAACATCAGGATCACAAGGCTTATGAATCTCTTCATGGTCTGACTCCAACACACATGCGGCCGTCTCGCGAACAATGAGAGCCCTGGGCCCTCAACCGTACCCTGGTCCCTGCTATGAGCGAGCAGGCCCCATTTCATTCACGCGCTTTCGTGAACTTTCTGCTCTTGATCAGCCCATTCGTCGACGTGCAACGAAGGCCTGCCCGGGCCTTCAGGTAACGCGGAAACAACTGGCGGATCCTGCAAGTGGTTGGGGGAAATTTTGCGAGAATAGGCCAGCACAGGCTTCATGGCGTGGATCAGGGAGAGCAATCACCTGTTAAGCCACAGAGAAACCCCGAAAGAGCATCCGCTGACGAGCCCTCGGTCCTGCAATCTCCCTGAACGCCCATACATACAGCGGGGGAATCACCGACGCCAATCGTGTCACACGTCGTGTTTGCGATCATGCAATTCGTCAGCGCCGGGAAGTTGCATTCTTCTTTCTCCGGAGCGAGTCCACAAGTCACCTCGACCAGCCTGTCGAAATCGAACCCCGGCGGCGCGGGCCCCTCTCGCGGCACGCAGTCGTTGAAGTAGTCGAACAAACGCAGGCATGCGTCCTCATTGGTTTCATCAGGAGGCCCCACGGGAGGACGGACGCAACCCGCCAGGATGAGACCCATGAGCGCAAACCCCAATGCCGCTGCTGTCAGGTATTTTCGTGTAGACAATCTATTTCTCCGTGGTTCGGCACACGCCATGGTTGGTCTGCCAACCTGCACAGCACTATCCTGAGGTCGGCAGCCGATCAGCTTACGCTAACCAGGCGGTGGCAAGCAGCCATTAGTTTCCAGCCTGGTCAACATGGTGAGGCACTCCTGGGATGCAAGGCGATCAGATAGAAACTCGTTACAGGACAGTTCAGTCACGCAATCAGAGAATGTAAGCCAGTCGTCGCACGCAGGAATGTCGGGAACGCGCGCACAGGATTGCGTAACAGGCAAACCAGGCGGAAGCGGCGCCCCCGTAATGCTGGAAGCACAGTTCAGAACATGGTTGATCGCCTTGCGGCACGCAGCCTGAGGGGTGGATGGACCAGGGCCGCACCCGCCCGAGACTAGGCTGATCACAAGGAGTGTTGCGCTCGCAGGCACCATCGCTATTCCCTGTCGTATTGACATCATGTTCTCCTGGTTTTGCTCACGCACCCGGGTTCAGACGCGGTAACATCTCGCCTACGGCAAGGGCGATACAGACAGGATGTACTCGCCGGTCTCATTCCCACCTGAATCCCGAATGAGGACCGTGTACTGCCCTGACTCCGCAAGCGGATGCGCAAACAGTAACGCGACGGTAGTGTCGGCTACCTGAGCTTCCCTCGCACCATCACTCGGTCGAAACAGATTGATGTGAGGATCCACCGTTCCGGCCATCCTGTTCGCCTGAATGGTAACGCGCTGCCCGGCCTGTCCCGTGAAGGTGTAGGCATCCATATCAACCACTGAATCGATGTTTCCTAGCACCGGCTCATCGAAGACAATCGGGCCCCCATTTTGATCCGGACACCTAGTTAGTGGTCCGTCGGGAAGGACCAGAAGCGACATGATGTACTCACCGGTCTCATCCCCACCTGAGTCCCGAATGAGGATCGTGTACTGCCCTGACTCCGCAAGCGGGTGTGCAAACAGCAACGCGACGAGATTGTCTGAAACCTGAGCTTCTCTCGCACCATCGTTGGGCTTAAAAAGATTGATGTGTGGATCTATCGTGCCAGACTTGCGGTTTGCTTGAATGAACACGCGGTCCCCGGCCTGGCCGGTAAACGTGTAAGTATCTTGTTCAACCACCGAATCAATTGAGCCCATGACCGTCTCGGAGGAACAAATCGTATCAGTTGGTTCATCACTGCACCGGAGATCGGGTTCGCAGCCCACAACCAGCTCACCACACCCCGCCGTTACGACCTGTTCACGATCCCCCTCTACGGTATCGCAGTACACGCGCACGTTATCGAGCGTCAGCGCCGACTCGGGCTGAATGATAAGCGTGTGAACATACAAGGCTTCACTGCATGGCTCCTGACCCTGTTCATCGTTGTCGTTCTTGTCCTCGAAGGTCACGTTGCATCCGGAGCCGACCTCGACTTCGCCCATCGTGAAATTGCCGCTGAAACCCACTGACGCACCCTGATCCCGGCCTGCGACTTCGAACGAATGCGTACTGGAGCCGTTGGGCGCAAAGAAACTCAGGCCGCCGGAGGCCCAGTCGAACGTCGTGGGATCAATGCTGTCGTTCAGGAAGGAACCGCCGAGAAGCATGCGCTCGCTGGCTTGGTATTCGATGGTTGCCGCTTTGTTGATCTTGAAGTCCTTGCTGACACGTACTCGGGCCAGGTCCCTTGTTCGGAACACCGGGGGTGTACACAGCGGCATACGTATGACGCCTTCCAGAACAAAGTCGTCGGCAGTGGTGACCTGCATGTTGCCACTGACTTCCATGCTACCTGCGATCGGGCCCTCGTATATGGTGATCGAACCCGCCTCGAGCGCCGCGTTCGTGGGGTCGCCCTGGGTGTCTGGGCCGCCATAGCTGCCGCCCGGCAGGATCGCCAGCGGACCATCGACATGAATAGACCGTCCACCGCCCGCGACCAGGGCGCCCTCGGAATCGAGCTGGCCAACAATCGTCAGATCACCCTCGACCTCATTGGCCACGGCCAGTTGGGACGTCGGCGCGAGGCTCAGCGCTGTCAGTTCAACATCCGTGTCCAGAGCAATACTTTGCCCCTCGTCGATGGTCACACTGAAGGACTGCTCACCATCGTTGTTCGGGAAGCCCCCTTCGAGATCCCAGATATCATCCGACCAGTTGCCGCCACTCTGTGATACGACTGACTCTACCTCGGAAGCAGTGATGTTGACGGTTGCTCGATCCGTACAGCCATTCCTGTCGGTGACAATGAGAAAGAAGACATAATTGTCTGAAACTGCTGGGACGAACTCAAAATCCCGAGTATCGATAGTACTAAGACCCACTTCGGCTCCATCCGTCTGTTGCCACTCATAGGTCAAGCCGTCGGTGCTACCTTCGAAGTCCACGCTCCCACCAGCGCTCATCTGGACAGTATCACCGATCGCCACCTGCTGATCCGGTCCGGCATTGGCGGCCGGCCCATCGTTGCAGGGTGGGGACGCTTCGTTCGTCTCGGTCGGCCTGGGACATCCACACAGAAACACTGGCGCAAGCAATATCAATAGACTCCGACAGCGCATGAGGGCCATCTCCTTGATCACACGAGCAACCTTAGTTACCAATTATTCTCACGTCATCTACATACCAGCCCTCGCCGTCAGCGACGCGACTCCCGTATGACAACAAGAAACCCAGTTGCACTTGCTTTCCTGCATACTCGGTTACTTCGAGCAAAGTGTTCGTAAACACTTCGGACGCGCCTGTGTAGGCTGCAAGTGTCATCCATTCTGCCCATTCCCCTTCATCCGTCCGCTCTCTAATCTGCACGCTTCCTGAATCACGCCAAGTGCCGCAGCTTGCCGTACCACCGCCTCCGAAGTTACTACACCCACTGAATGAGCCGAACGCGAACCAGTGTTGGAATCTCACATACAACTCATTGCCAGCACAAGTGTTCGGAAGATCAATTGATGGAGATATCAATCGACTACTGTTGTGAGGGTAATTCCCGTCCAGCACAGTGGCCGCAAGCGCAGCGCCGGAGACTGCAAATCCCGGACCAGATGACGGCTCACCTACTTGCCAGACACCCTGGTCTGGGGCCCAGAACCCGTCACCGGACTCGAAATCCTCAAAGTACACTTCCGGATCGCCTCGACATTCTTCTTCTCTTGCATAGCAGTAGTCGCAGGGCTCGCAGGGACCCTCACCTGGAACGCAGTCCTCGCCAACGCACGTTTCATTGCCGTTGCAAAAATTCCCGTCGTCACAATCACTATCAGTGGTGCACAGAATCTCGCACGTCCCCTCACGGCATACCTCGTTCTCTGCGCAAAGCATGTCCGTGAAGACGCAGCGAGAGTCAGTGCCGCACGCACCAGTCGTGCACGCATCCCCATCATCACACTCGGCATCCTCTACGCAAGAAGTAGCGATTATGAGCTCACCACATCCTAGCGCCATCACGTTGTCACGGTTACCTTCGACGGCATCGCAGTACACGCGCACGTTGTCCAGCGTCAACTCGGATCCGGGTTGGATCATTAGCCTGTGCACATACAGCGCCTCAGTGCACGCCTCCTGGCCTTGCTCATCGTTGTCGTTGTTGTCCTCGAAGATCACGTTACATCCGGAGCCGACCTCGACTTCGCCCATCGTGAAATTGCCGCTGAAACCCACTGACGCACCCTGATCCCGGCCTGCGACTTCGAACGAATGCGTACTGGAGCCATTGGGCGCAAAGAAACTCAGGCCGCCGGAGGCCCAGTCGAACGTCGTGGGATCAATGCTGTCGTTCAGGAAGGAACCACCGAGAAGCATGCGCTCGCTGGCTTGGTATTCGATGGTTGCCGCTTTGTTGATCTTGAAGTCCTTGCTGACACGTACTCGGGCCAGGTCCCTTGTTCGGAACACCGGGGGTGTACACAGCGGCATACGTATGACGCCTTCCAGAACGAAGTCGTCGGCAGTGGTGACCTGCATGTTGCCACTGACTTCCATGCTACCTGCGATCGGGCCCTCGTATATGGTGATCGAACCCGCCTCGAGCGCCGCGCTCGTGGGATCGCCCTGGGCGTCTGGGCCGCCGTAGCTGCCACCCGGCAGGATAGCCAGCGGACCATCGACATGAATAGACCGTCCACCGCCCGCAACCAGGGCGCCCTCGGCACCGAGCTGGCCCACAATCGTCAGATCACCCTCGACCTCATTGGCCACGACAAGTTGGGACGTCGGTGCGAGGCTCAGCGCCGTGAGTTTGACATCTGTATCCAAAGCGATGTCCTGCCCCTCATCGATGGTCACGCTGAAGGACTGCTCAACACCATTGTTCGGGAACGCGCCGTCCAGGCCCCAGATGTCCTCACTCCAGTTGCCCCCGGACTGCGACACGACCTCGGCCACCTCGGCTGCGGTGATGATCACAGTCGTGCTGCCGGAACACCTGTTCATGTCACGAACAGTCAGACCAAAGATATAGGTCCCGGGACTCAGCGGCTTAAAGGCAAAGTCACGCTCGGCCATCATGATACCCGGCACTTCTGGACCGGCTGTTTGCTGCCATTCGTAGGTCAAACTCGCTGTGTCACCATCCGGGTCAAAACTGCCCTCGCCACTCAGCTGAACCGTGTCACCTACCACGACCTCGCGGTCCCGTCCCGCATCAGCAACCGGTACATCGCCCGTGCACGGCGGATCTGCCGGGCTACCACAACCTGGCAGCACTTGAAGCATGCACGCGGTCACCATGATCAGCGGAAGAACTCGGAACAGGAAGTGCGTCTTCATACACGTATCCTCACGATCAGTAGGGACTTGGACTCCGGGGGCCGCCAGCGGGCCGAATCGTCTCCGCGGACGTGTTCATCAATCGCGCTCTTGAGCGGCCCGCCCCGTGACTTCGATTGACCTGACGAGAATCTCGGGCCGACGATTGCACACTCATTCATGTACGCAGGCGAGCCCTTACGACTTGATTCACGATCCATTCTGGGTAATCGCAGGAATAATCACAATCGCCCAAAAGTGGTAGGCTGCTACCCGGGTCCCGTGGAGTTGCTATTTTTGGATGTTTTTTCGCCAATCAGGGGTCTTGCGCAAACAACTCACGCATGATCTCCACCTGCACGTCCTCATCCGACACGACGGCACTGCTGACACGGGGGCCCCAAAAGGGGTTGGTGGGAACGCAGCCGTTCTCCATCAGTTCTACAGAAACACCCGAGCACGCCATCAGAGCAGCACCACCGTCCTCGGTGGACTCTGCACAATCGAATGAGGTCACACATTCCTCGATCTCGAACCAGCCGTCGCACGCCGAAATCTCGGGAATCGGCTCACAAATTGCGCTGATGAAGGACTCGGCCGCAATCGCGGAGACACCGCCGAACTGATCCATGCAGCCAAACAGATGGTCGTAGGTGGCGTAGCATGCTTGCCGGGGCGTTTCCGTTGGTATACACCCGGTCCCCCCGCAAGCGGCTGAGACGATGATACTGCCCACTACCGAGAAACCCGTGATTCGCTTGACTGTCATCATGTTCTCCTTTGGGCGTCCCTAGGCGACGCTTGAATCATCTGCGAATGTAAACGTACATCCCGGACACCGGTACCAGCGAGCGGTACGTGCAGCATTCACGGTGCAATCCTGAATATTTTTGAGCCTGTGCGACGCGCCAGTCCCAGCGGGGAGTAATGCGGATCGGGACGACTCGACTGCAACGGGTTATACGTTTTCGTGCAAGGTACTAACGCGTCACGAGCCCGCATTCCTGCAAGGACAATGCAGACTCTGCATGATGTAACCAGCAGAATCCTCAGAGGGTCCCCTTGATGAGATGAGTCGCTCGGGTTCGTCGCAGAGATCCATAAATTCGTTATTGAGCGTCGAACCACATGAGGTCGTAGGGCGTTACTCGATGTGTGAACCTGCAATCGCGACAAGAACCGAGCTTTTCTCCTGTGTCATTCCAAGCCCCGCCAGCTCCGCGGTTCCGCCGAGGAGCTGCTTGGTGTCGGTCCGGCGCTGCGGGTACAATAGCATTTCACGCTCTCTCCGTAGATCGAGGTGGTCAATCGTGTCAAAGGCATACGTATGTGGCTTTTTCTTTGCAGTCCTCGCTGCACACGGAAACGCCGAATCTCAGGTCATACATGTTGATTCAGGAGCGATCGGTGCCGGCGATGGTTCGACGTGGTGCGACGCGTACATCCATCTGCAGGATGCGCTGAGCGACGTATCCGCGGGAGACGTCATTCGTGTTGCGAAGGGTAGCTACTGGCCGGATCGTGGCGAGCGCTATGCGCTTGGGGACCGCAGCTCGACCTTCGAATTGGCCGCGGCGGTAACACTGGAGGGAGGATATGCCGGGTGTGGTGCTGTCGACCCCGATACGCGAGACGTGGTCCGCTACGAGACCATTCTCGATGGTGATCTTCTCGGCAATGATGCAGCCGATTTCGAGAATCGCAGCGACAACAGTTACCACGTCGTCAAGATCGCGACCGCCGGCAGTGACAGCATCGTCGATGGTATTACGATTCGTGGCGGAGAAGCCGACACTTCACCGATCGACAACAGGGGCGCGGGGGTGCATGGTCGCGCAACCCTGCGGCAGTGTGTTATCCGTGACAACCGCGCGTCGTTCCAGGGAGGAGGCGTTTATTGGGTTGGTGAAGGACACGGCATTGTCGAGAACTGTTCACTGATCGGTAACGACGCAACCTATGGGGGAGGACTGTATGCCAACGACGGGCAATCAACTGTCCTGAGCAGCCTGATTGCTCACAACCGCGCCAGCACGAGCGGGGGTGGCCTACGGTTGGGGTCGGGTACGCACACCGTGCGCGGGTGTATTATTGAGAACAACAACGCGACGGATGCGGGCGGTATCTTTGCGGCGGACGCATCAGTGATCGACAATTGCATCGTTCACCAGAATGAGGCCAGTTGGTTTTCGGGACAAGGTGGAGGCATCTGGGCGAGCGGACTCACCATAATCAAGAACTCGATTGTCGACCACAACTCTGCGGATCGGGGTGGCGGCGTCGTATGTGTTGGCACGTTGTCGGACATTTCGATCATCAATTGCAGCATTGTCGAAAACAGCACCCCTGATCTCGGTGGAGGGCTCTACTCGGCTACCAGCAACATCCTCTTGCACAACTCCATCGTGTGGTCCAACACCATGCCCGAAATCCACATTACGGGTAGTTCAGATCTGATTCTGCGTCATTGCAATATTCCAGGCGGACAGGAGTCGGTCTCTGGTTTTACGATCGCGTGGGCAGGTGGCAATATCGCCGTTGACCCGCTGTTTGCCGATGCACGGAACCACGATTACCACCTCGCCCCACAATCATTGTGTATCGACGGTGGAGATCCGCTGTACTTACCCAAGGCGGAGGACACGGACCTGGATGGTCATGCCCGCATCAATGGGCTTGTTGCGGATATCGGCGCTGATGAAGCCATTGAATATGTCGATTGCAACCGCAACCGACTGGCCGATTCGGGCGAAGTGCTCCTGCACCTCGTCCCTGATTGCAATGGCAACATGGTTCCAGACGATTGCGATGTCGACTGCAACGGCGATGGCCATCCGGACACGTGCGAGCTCGCCGGCGAGTTCGTGGTGACGTCCCCTGAGCTGTCGCCATTGGATTCGGACGTTACCCACGTCTATGAACTGCACGCACCACCACCTGCGACAGGTCCAGTCAATATTGCTGTCTCCGCTCTAGGAGACCTGAACGGCGTCAGCAAATACGTTGAAGTAACGATTAACGGCGATCTTGCCGGTCAACTGTTTGTGCAAGGATCGACATGTGCGAACCAGGTAACGACTGAATCTGTGGTTCTGCCAGCGGCGCACTACAATCTCCTATTGGATGATGGGCCACTGAGCATCGCGCTCAACCCGTCTACCAACGTCGGCTTCAGCGAATGTCCATGGTCTTTTCTAACCGTCGACATCTTTTATGACGTTGAAGTCACGACTGCAGACTGCAACTCGAACAGCACGCCCGATGCCTGTGATATTGCCAGCGGCAAGGCCATCGACTGTGATGACAACGGCACGATCGATTCGTGCGAGATCGCCCCGTGCACGGCTTACTGGGAAACCGGCGCGTTCCTGACACCGGGCATCGATGGCCGGGTCAACGCGCTGGCGACCTATGATGACGGTCAGGGGACAGCGTTGTATGCCGGGGGCGAATTTACTGCAGCAGGTGGCTTGCCTGCCCTGAACATTGCAAAGTGGGACGGTCATAACTGGTCGCCCGTGGGCGCCGGGCTGGCAGGAAGCGGCAGCGGATTCGGTCCTGTGCATGCGCTAGGTGTGTTCGACGATGGCAACGGGCCGGGATTGTATGCTGGCGGATGGTTCGACCACGCAGGCGCGACGCAGGTCGAGCATGTTGCGCGGTGGGACGGCCAATCGTGGCTTCCTCTTGGTACGGGTGTCATGGCATCGGGAGCGACACCGGTGACCTCTTTTGCCGTGTTCGATGACGGTGGTGGCGAGGACCTATACGTCGCAGGCTTCTTCTCGTCTGCGGGAGGAGTCAATAATACCAGTAGAATAGCGCGATGGGATGGCGTGTCGTGGTCCACCGTCGGAAATGGATCGACCAACAACATCATTCATGCGCTGACGATCCATTCAGGCTCTATCTACGCCGGCGGCACATTCGGCACCATCGGCGGTCAATCCGCGACACGCCTTGCCAGGTGGAGCGGGGGCCAATGGCAGGAAGTTGCCGGCGGCGCGCCGCAACCGGTGACCGCGCTGGCATCCCATGGCAACGCCCTCGTTGTTGGCGGCGGCTTCGAAGAAATTGAGGGTATCACCGTCAACTACGTGGCCGAATGGAACGGCGTGCGCTGGTCGAACCTCGGGCGCGGACTGCCTTCGACACCGACTGTACTTGCGGTACTCGGTGAGCATTCCACGCTGTACGCCGGCGGCTATTTTGGAATCCGCCGTTACAACGGCGGCGTGTGGGAGGACTTTGCGGGTGGCCCCAACGGTACCCAGTCGGAGGTCGCAGCCATTGGACTGTTCAACGCCGGCCAGGGGGCCGAACTGGCGATGGGCGGAGAGTTCTCCACTGTGGATGAGTCTTTTCGCAGAGCAGAGAACATCGCAACTTTGCGCAACGGAGAGTGGCACGCCGTAGGTGGTGGCCTCACACAAATCGATGGAGCCTGCTCATCATGCCAGTCCGAGGTCGCTGTGGTCGAGTTCTTCGATGACGGTGCTGGCCCGCAACTGTATGCGGGAGGGAGGTTCGTCGCCTATGGCCAGGGGAGGGCTGAGAATCTGGCACGGTGGGATGGCGACCACTGGTGGCCGTTGCCAGGAGGACAGCCGCTCACCGGCGGTGTGAACGCAATGCAGGTGTTCAACGATGGTCAGGGGCCGGGGTTGTACGTGGGTGGCCTTTTCGGCATCGGACGCTGGGATGGAACGAGCTGGACTTACTTCACGGATGGCCCTGGCGTGCAGGACTTGACCGTCTTCGACGACGGTTCGGGACCAGCACTGTACGCCGCGGGAAGTTTCATCAACGCCGAAGGTGTCCCGGCAAAGTACGTGGCCAAGTGGGATGGCGAAGAATGGATTGGTCTCGGCACCGATTTTCTCGGTTGCTGTATCGGAGCCAGGGCCATCGGCCAGCTTGGTACTGCCGGGCTGTTTCTTGGAGGCCACTTTTCACCAGGCCACATCGTTGGTTGGGACGGCGTCGCATGGTACGAACTCGATGGCGGTGTTTCAGCGGGGAGTGGGATACTCGAGGTCCTTGCCATTGCACAGTTGTCGGTGGCCGGCGAGAGCTCGCTGTATGTGGGCGGCTCCTTCGAACAGGCAGGAGAGGTGTTCGCGGACAACATTGCGCGGTGGGACGGGGATAGCTGGCACGCGCTCGGGACCGGTCTCGACGGATCCGTCAAGAGCCTTGCCGAGCGCCGCAGTCGTTCCGGGACCACAATCATCGCTGCAGGTCTGTTTCCTGAGCGCATCGCGGCCTGGGACGGAACGCGCTGGCGTGGACTGGGCGCTGGCTTTGATGATCAGGTGCTCGATGTGACGGTCATGGACAATGGCAGCCAGGCACAACTCTATGCGGCCGGGAAGTTCACGATGATCGATGGGCAACCGTCCTACAACCTTGCCCGGTGGAATGCATGTGATGAGATTCCAGGCGATTGCGATGCCAATGACATGCTCGATGCATGCGAGCCGGACGACGACCGAGACGGGCGCATCGATGCGTGCGACAACTGCGAACTATTCAATCCTCAACAGGCAGATTGTCAGGGGAATGGAATCGGTGATGCCTGCGACATCGCCGACAATGTCTCGGTCGATTGCAACAACAACGCAGTACCCGATGAGTGTGACGTGGCCAGCGGATTCTCGGCGGATCTCAACAGCAATTCGATTCCCGACGAATGCGAACTCACTTGTCGCGATGTGCGGGACTGTGCCGACCTGGACCGTGATTCGATCCGCGATGACCGCTGTAAATGGTGGGCATGTATCAGCGGTCTTTGCCAGGGGACTCCAATTGTCCATGCCGATGTCGGAGGACCGTTCGGAGACTGCCAGGTCGATCACGCGGCGGATGGACACGATCTCTTCCACGTATTGAATTGTTTTGCCAACAATGACCCAGACGACCCGTCGAATGGCTATTCGTGTGAAAGCGCGGCACCCAACGCGCTCAATGTTGATCCTGGCGGCCCGCGCAACGGTTGTCAGCCGGACGGTTATTGTGACTGCTACGATGCGTTCGCCGTGCTGGACGCCTTCGCAGGTGACATGACGTGCTCATGTCCAACCGGCCCGCACCCTGAGTCGGGGGACTCGATGCCTCCAGCGATGCACATCGAACGGGCGACGTTGCGGCTCGTGACTTCGCACCGCCGTGCTCGGGTTGGTGATGTCATTCAGGTCGATGTCCATCTTCAGGGCCCGGTGCAGGCGCTTCGTGGGTATCAGTTGCACGTGACCGCCGGGCGACACGAACTCTCGGACATATTCATTGAGGATCGAACCGATTACGTTTTTGGCGATGTAGTCGAGCAATGGCACGCATTCAACACGGCGACCGGGCAAATGTTGGCCGGGATGGACGGTGCGGGCATCGACATTATCGATAGCGCCTATCTCGCCACGTTCGAGTATCGCATTGGCGCCGGGCCTGTAATTGTCGAGGTGCTAGCGGATCCGAATGATCCGGCTCACCGCTCATTCCTGATTATGTCACCGCCCCATCACACGTTGCTGATCAGCGCGGATCAAGCCGTAGTGAGCGTGGAATCAGATGATTCGACACGACGCAGAAGAGACGATCAGAAAAGAAACTAGTCCGGATTTTGGACGACGCCACTGGCCAGGGAAGATGTGCTTCGGAGCTTCCAAGAACAAGCGTCTGACTGGAGGGCTTCGAATGGCGGCAGGTGAGCGGGAAGCGCACGCCACCGGGCGAAGCGCGCTGGCCTCTTCCCGGCAATGTCCGCGATGGGCACCATCTGGTTACGTACCCGCCCTGCTTTGCCGGCGAATGAGGGCCACAATGAACAACATGAGCATCAACGCCACACCCCGGGAAGACAGGACGGGAACACTCGGTATGCTCGGCGGGTCGAGGTCAATGACAGTCTCGGCACTTTCCATCAGGTGCCCGAAATGCGGCGGCATGACATCGGCCAATGGGTTACCGTGACCATCCTCCGTCCAACCCTTCGCATCCACCAGGAACCGGAAAGACCGCCGATAGATCAGGCGGGCGCGGACGCGGACAAGGCCGCCCTCCAACGGAACAGCGAAGGTGTAGTGCGTCTCATCGCGGGCGAGTGCCGGGATGCGATTGTCGAATTCAATGCCCGTGGCATCGGTGAAGAAAGTCGGCCCATTGCCTTCTGCGTTGTGATTGACCTTTGAATAGTACTTGCCGGGCAAACCCGCGTAATAGCCTTCTGCAGGATCGCCGACCCCGCCGAGCTCATGCACTCTCTGGCTCGACGTACTGGCGAGCGGGGCGCCGTTGTCTTCACGCCAAGCCTCAACGAGTAGGATCATATTACGGATGGTCACACCGGTCGGCACGTGGTGCCCGGTCAGTGAGTTGGTAATGACCACCTCGACGTCCAGATTGTTGTTGGATTGCCCGGTGTACATCTCCAGTTCAACGGCGTTTTCCAGGAACTCCGGTGTGGTTCCCAGAATCGTATGCGAGCGAATCGTATTGGGATCCCGAACGAGCGGTGGAAACAGGACTGTGCATGCCTCCGTCTCGCCCGATGGCGGCATGTGACAATCGACACACGTCGCAAAGTGTGGCGATTGTGGATCGCTGTACTCGGATTCGAGCCACTCGATGTACGTGGGCTCGGAGGTTACGCCGTCGAATCCATGATCTTCGTTGATGTCGTTCTTGTCCTGGTGGCACATCCCGCACACTTCGGCAACGAGTTGCGGTTGATACGACGGCCGCATCGTCGTGGCCAATGAGTAGTCCGTGTCGCCCAGGACACCGTACTGCACCTGGTGGTACTCTGGGCCCTGTGGGCGCGTGTACGTACCGAAACCCGGAAACACGCCGGGATAGTTGATGTTCGCGACATTGACATCGGCTACCTTGTGACACAAATCGCATGCGATGCCGTGCACGGTTCCGTCCGAGGGATAGGATGGATCCTGCGGCCCCTCCAGGGCGGTAAACGGGTTGGCGAGCCACACCTCCGGCTGATGGCAGGCGGAGCATTCCGACGCGGGGTTGCTCTCTGCGAACACTGAATCATTCAGATAGACGAAACCGCCCATCCCGCCAGGTGTGCCCGTGCCGCTGTAGATGTCATGGACCCACGTATTGAATCCAGCCCTGGACATCGGCGTGTCCGTCCACTCTTCGAGCTGGCGCGGATGGCAGAACCCGCAGGTCGATGGCTCCATGTTAACGTAACTCGGATCATCGTCTTGCGGCACGGCGGCGAGGATGATGTCGACCCCCATCGAGGGTGCATCGATTACGACTCCTGCGTTGAAGTAGCCCTTCCTGGCCCCGACGATCACGATACCACTGCCATTGTCGAGCGGTAGACTGAACGAGCCGTCTGCTGCCGTGATCGTGCGCAGCGGAGTCGCCTGAACAGATACGAGCGCTCCCGACAGGGGCGCCAGGTTTTCATCCATGACGGTTCCCGTCACTTCGGCGCGGACCAGTCCTCCAATGGACATGACGATGACGAGTGACTTCGTGACATGGCTCAACATCCGTCGGTTCTCCCCAATGGTGGGGAGTGCGCAGTACCGAAGCGACGTGAGCCTCGATGAAGTGCCTCTTCCCCAGAGACATAAAACAATATATAAATATATATATATCATAGTTACGCTTGAAAGTCCTTCTTAAAATAGGCCGCTGGCCGGTTATGGCGATTCATAACTCACTGACAGTCAAATCGTTACGCGCGAAAAGCCGAATCTTGTATGTCCTGAGCGGTCCATTATGGGCGTTTGGCCTACGCCCAGTACTTTATGTCAATTGATGGGTTATTCCGCAGAGCATGTTGACGTGCCCTGTGCCGAAGAGCTTTATCCGTATGGACATATGGGTTAGATTGCCCGGGGCCTGCGGGAGGCACGCGGGCTATCGGAGACCCTGCGCCATGATGAATCTGACCAGCCAGTACGCACTCCAGGCGCTGATCTTCCTGGCCCGCCAGCCGGCGGACGAACTCATCCCGGGAGCACGCATCGCGCGGGACACGGGTGTCCCGGCCAATTACCTCTCGACGGTCCTCCGGGAACTGGTGCGCCGTGGCGTTCTTGCCTCGACGCGCGGGAAAGGAGGCGGATTCAAGCTGGCTCGGCCGGCCGATCAGATCGTGCTGTACGCGGCGCTGCAGGCCTTCGAACCTGCCCTCTCGACCCAACGTCCCTGCCCGTTCGGCAACTCGGTGTGCAGTGATGAGAATCCGTGTTCAGGACATGATCGTTGGAAGCACGTCCGTAACGCATACAACGAGTTCCTCAATTCCACGACCGTGGAAGACGTCGCGACCGAGCACAGCGCCTTGACGCCCGTGAAGCGCAAGGCGTCGCGCCGGACCTGACCCCCATCCGCTAACTTGTGAATTCCCCGACGGGCTCAGTCGTAGGCCGCGACATGCGTGATACGCACGATCTGGTCCGCAGGAAGATCCGTGCGCGTTTCCTCGAAGCCGTCCGGCCACACGATGCGCAGCGAATCAACCACTTCCGCAGCTCCAAGACCGAAATGCAAGTATGGTTCGTCCTGGGACAGGTAGGATGAACTCGCGCCTGATTCCATCATCTGGGTCTGGCCCGCAACGGTCAGATACACGCGTGCGCCGAGCGCGCTGGTGTTTCCTCCCTCTTGGGTGAGCAACACACGCAACCAGTGCCCTGGATTGGGGCTGATGTTACGCAGGAAGGTGGCCGCGCCACCGTGGTCAACCATGATGAGATCGACCCGGCCATCACCATCGACATCGATGTGCGCGCCGCCCCGCCGAACCGTGCGTCGTGCGAGCACGTCCGAGGCATGAGCCGCAACGTCGACGAAGCCCTCGGCACCCTGGTTCCAGAACAAGAATGACGGCTGCTTTTTCAACTGGGTATGGTCTCGCGGCTGCTCGATCGTGCTGCCGTTCAGGATCCACAGATCAGGACGCCCATCATTGTCGAAATCACAAAAACCGGTCGCCCAGCCGACCATATCGAGAGACACCTGCCCAAGGCCGACGTTTTCGGCGTGATCCATGAACCATAACCAGCCGCTGGGTTCGTTGCCTACGTCTGCATCGTGGGTCATATTGCGATACAGCGCATTTTCCTGCGCGATCCAATGCGTGATCATCAAGTCCTGGTCATGATCCTGATCGAAGTCGCCTACGGCGATGCCCATCGCACCGCGGTAGTCGGCCGCGAGTGAGGCCGCACCGACATCCTCGAACGCGACGGTTCCCTGGGCGCTCCGATTGACCAGTACTGCGTTGTTCGAGACATCGTTGGCCACATACAGATCCACCCATCCGTCATTGTTCAAGTCGACCCAACTTGCCGATAGACTCCGACCGCGGGGATCAGCCACACCGGATTTCTCGGAAATCTCCTCGAAGGTGCCATCGCCACGGTTGCGAAACAAGGCGTTGGCCTGGGGTGGATAGGATGAGGGGTTGAGCGTGTAGGGTTGTTCTGTCGAATACTGCCGTTCTCGGCCCTTGTGATCCTCGTCGCGGTATGTGAAGTCGACGTAATTACATACATAGAGGTCGAGGTGCCCGTCGCGATCGACATCGGCCCACGACGCCCCCGCGCTGAAACGTTCGTCAGCCGTACGACTGGCCGAGGTCACGTCGACGAATGTGCCGTCGCCCTGGTTGCGGTACAGCACATTGGGGCCGAATGCCGTAACGTAGAGATCCAAATCACCATCGTTGTCGAAGTCGCCCCATGCGGCACCCATACCGTAGGTCACCAGACCCACACCAGCAGTGTCGGTCACGTCCTCGAATCTCTCACCCGCGATGTTGCGATACAATCGACAGCGGCCTTGTTCCGTGTCGAGCGGTGCTTCGGGCAGGGTATTGCCGGCAAAATTCACCAGGTACACATCGGTGAAGCCATCGCCATCGTAGTCTCCGCACGCCACGCCTGAACCCATGTCTTCCGGAAGAAGGGACGCCCGCGCCACCGGCAAATGTTTGAACTCGAGGCCGGCCCGTGTGGTCATGTCTTCGAAACGGATGTTCACCGTTGCAGGGTCGATCGAACGTGCCAGGACGCTGGTCAGCCCCTCTACGCTGCTACCTGCTGCAGGCACGACCTCGATCGTTGGCCGCGCCAGCATGACGACCACGATGGTCACGAGCACGGTCGCTCCAATACTGATCCAGGTCCACCGCGCCAGCAACCGGCGCCGCTTATCCCTGGGGCGCGTTGTTTCGGACATCTGCGGAACTCCGCTTGTCTTGAGTGACCGGAATGACTGCTTCCGCTCGAGACATATCGGTCACCTCGCTACGCATGCCGGCCTCGGCGCCAAACAAGCGATCGAGGAATGGGGCGCTGAACTTGCAATACCACAGCGTGGCGGTGACCCTCAATTCCGTTCCGACGAAATCAACCGGAAGCTCGAAGGCCTGGTCATGTTCCTCGAGCTGAAATTGCTGATCGGCCCTTACAGGCATGGCCGGGCACTCGAACACGAACTCCGTCGTATCCGTAAAACCGGGAAACAGGGTGCGGTTAAACCGCGATCCGACCTTGCGCCATAATTCATGCTTTCCAATCAGTTGTCCCTGTTTGTCGATGGCTTCACCCTTGAAGACGATTTCTGGATCAATGACGTAGCCGCGCTCATCAGGCCGTGCCGATGAGAATACAGTTTGGCCATCCGCGTCGGTCACATTGATTTCGACCCACGCCTCGATCATATCGAGGGGACCGGTCGGAAAATCGTGCCCGGTCTTGTTGTTGGTCAACACCGTCTGGACCTTGACCTGTTCACCCGGCCGAACGCGCTCCGGAACTTTCAGGTCCAGCCTCACGACCGGCCCCCCGGTCCACCGGTCAGCTATTTCGGGAATATCATATTCACCGCGCAACCACTTGACTGTCAGGTCACAGTGTTCTTCCGCGCCGGGCAAATCGTGGAACCTCGGCACAAACTGGTTCGCAGCCAGAAAGCGATGACTGCGGTGTTTGCCGTCGCCGGGGCTGCGGTTCGGATCATGTCGATCGCCCGCCGCGGGATCGCTCGAGTCAACCAGAGGCATGTGGCATTCGCGACAGCTCAATGTGTTCTCCACGTCGCCTTCCTGATGCCAGCGACTCTTACGCCAACTGTCGTACTGGTTTTGCCCCTGTACCCACCCGGCTTCGTTCAGTTCTTCATCGATGAACTGCTTGTGGCAGGCTCCGCACGCTTCGGCAGTCTTGTACAGCGGACGGGCGTAGGCCGCGATGTGCTGGTGAGGATAAGCTCTGATGAGAAAATCACTGACCATCTTGGCAAACGGCCCTTCGTCGAACTCGAAAATGTAGCGTTCGTCGGTCCGGATCGAATAATCGGCGTTCCCGCGGACATCGGTCTGGACTGTCGTGTGGCATACCAGACAAGACACGCCTTCATCGGCCCCTTCCGCACTGAGCGTCACATTCCCAACATTCTTGGCGCCGCTGAACAGTGCGATGGGATCGTGGCAGCCAGCACAATAGCGCGTGGCTTCCGGGGCCAGTTCCTTAGCCATGTTGGTCTGGACTTCCTGAAATACGAAATCCATCGACGCATAGCGGTGAGCGCTGGGCTCCCATTCGGCGACGATCTCACTGTGACACCCGCTTGTTCCACATCCGGCAGAACCCGCGAGCAGTTGCGGGGCGATTCGTCCCTGACGACGAAACGCTGCCCGTGTTTCTTCGAACAGCTCTGCCAACTGAGTCTTCTCTTTCTCTGGCAGCTCAATGCGTGAACACAGCTGCTCGGCGACACCCACGATCCCAACGTGGTCGTGGAGATCGGGCGCGATCTTGTCGATGAGGTCCACCGCACCGTGGTTGGCGAGTATTTGGCGCATACGCGCTTTCATGTTCGTCTCGATTGCAGTCATGTCCTTGCGCGCCAGGCTGGGTGCAAACGGACGGTCCTGACCATATGCAAAGCTGTAGGACTCAGCGAAGGATTCTTCAAACGCCGGTGGCCGATATGCGATCGCCAAACCCCAGCATGCCAACGCTGGTCCGCCGCACCACAGTGCAGTGTGCCACGTACAGCACGCGTAGGCTGCGTGGAGGCTGGCCCGAACCTCCGCATTGTTGGTCTTGCGGACAACGAGTGTCAGCAGATGGACACCCAGAGCAGCCATGAAAATAAAGGTCGAGACAATGTGTATCAGATCCCAGACATAGCTGATGCGCACCTCGAACAGAGCCTGCCACGTCAGCAGCGCTCCGCTGACGACAACAACCCCAAGGGCGATGGCCGCAACATAACCGAGCAATTGATAGTGATTGAATTTGGTGCGCCAGCGCAACCACCAATGCCGCCCCAGGTACCACCCGACGGGCAGGAGCATGAGTATCCCGAGTACAGTATGAACCAACACACTGAACTGGCTGAACTCAGAGAATGGCAACAGATAAATCCACAGACCGGTGAGGGATTCGAAAAGCAATAACCCAAGAACGATGCCGGTGAGCGGGCGACGCCACTCGGCATGTGCGTCAACTTGCCTCGACATGGTGATCTCCCTGGTACATCTATCCGACCGCTCGCTGTGCGATTCAACGAGAGCCTTGGTCATGCACTCCGCGTGTGACCTCGTGACGCGATCGGTATCACTGGTAGCCCTCAATGCACGAACACTCGATCCACTGTCTATCTAGGCATCGACGACATCCGCCACCCAGGCATTGGCCCTCATCATCGAAGGGAACCCTATGGTCGTCACCGACAGCAGCGCGACATGCCGCAGCTCGTCGGCGGAACAACCGGCTGCCAGTGCCTTACGCGCGTTACCGTGGCTGGCACCCTCGAGGCCTGCGCCCAAGCTGATCGCCAACTTGACCAGCGCGACAGCCTTATCATCCAAAGGCCCGGCCTCGCGAGCTGCTGCGCCCAAGGCCTCGTAGTTCGCGAAGAGCTCAGGATACGTTGTCTTCATCTGATCGTAGTACTTTGGGGGTCGTGACATGACTGCCCTCCTCTGAGGCACTGAACACTCAATCCGGTGTGCCAAGCTTTGATTTCAAGTCTGCAGCCAGTTGTTGAAGCTGAGCTTTCGATTGCCCGTCGAACTTGCGGGCACACACATGGGCGTAATCGCCGCAGAGCTTCTGGCATGCCGTGGTATCCACGACGCGATCCGCCATCATGAATAGTATGTTGTTTTCTTTGGCAATGTGGTTGCGCAGGAGTTCAATGAATGCCTGGCTGGCCTGAATGACTGTGGTACCCGCGGCCGTATCTCCGCCGCGTGCCTGCTCGAGGTGCTCCATCATCTGACGCACGAGCACCCTGCCCTGCTCATGTTCGTGGAGCATGACACCGATGGGGCCACCCTCTCGCGGAATACCACGTGCCTCGAGCACCGGAAAGAGCAAGTCCTCTTCCTTGCCATGATGGCACTGATCCGCAAACAGTTTGAAAAACACGGCACACTGTTCGATGCCCGCCCAGTCGTATGCTTCACCTGCTGCACCGCGGCTCAGGAGTCCATCCAGGAGATCGATCACCTGCAAGATCAATTCGTGCTCTTCGCGCAACACGCCGGTGGGTGTGTCCGCTGACATACCATCTCCTTTCACCAGATCAGGCATGAGTCTTGACCAGAATCAGCAACATGGCCACCTCGGTCGTTGCTCGAATGGAATGCGGCAGGTTGGGCGGCATGTGGACCCACGCGCCCTCTGCCACCTGAAGCACGTCGTCTCCGAGCGTTACCTCCGCTCGCCCGCGCAAGAAGAACAGCATTGCGGGCTTGGCCGCCGTATGCTCGGACAGTTCCTGCCCCGCAGAAAAGCCGAACAGAACCACTTTGACATCATCATCCTCGTGCGGCGTCTTCGTCAGAATGCCATCATCCGGGATCTCCGCCAGGGCGGCCATATCCTCTATGAAGCGATACCCAACATCCATTTCTCGACATAACCTCTTGAATACCAATATGTTGAAAGAATATCTCACGCCCACTGGAGCGTGGGGTTGATCATAATCGATAAAAGACTATATTGCTATAGCCAAATGGAGATAAGGTATGCTCAGTCGCACTGGCGAGTACGCACTTCGAGCACTGATCGATCTCGCAGAACACATCGAGGAGTGGCCCATTCCCGGAAGCACAATTGCCCGACGGGCCGGCATCCCGGCGAAGTATCTTTCTGCAGTTCTGAGCAACCTTGTCCGCGAAGGGATTCTCGAGTCAAGCCGCGGAAAAAGCGGTGGATTCTGCATGGCCCAAGCTCCAGAAGACACATCACTGCTCGATGTCCTGGCGCCGTTCGAACACTTTGGCAGCGGGCGCTGCCCTTTTGGAAACGACCGGTGCAACGATGACGATCCGTGTGCCGCCCACAACAAATGGAAGGAAGTCCTGGCGATCCAGCACCAGTTCCTCCACGACACATCCGTCCGCGATATCGCCGTCAAGAAACACCACCACGGAGGCCCCAACCCATAACCCCTTGTGACGTCTTCTTTTATGCCTATTTACCATATGTTTATAGAAATGTAGCACTTTAGATGTCCCGGCCTCCCATCCAAGTCCAGGTTCCCGACGATGATTACTGGCGACAGCAGATCAAGTGCCAGTATGCGTGCCCCGTCAATACCGACGCCCGCGGCTATGTCCGTGCGATCGCGGAAGGCCAGTTCGAGAAAGCCTATCTCATTGCCCGTGGCCCCAATCCCCTGGCCAGCATCTGCGGCCGGGTGTGCGGCGCACCGTGTGAAGCAGCCTGCCGGCGCGGGGCCATCGACGAAGCAGTCTCCATCCGAGCGCTGAAACGCTTCGTGACCGAGCGGTTCGGCCCTGAATCCTTTACGCGCGAAACACTCAAACCCATCGACCTGCTCAAACGGGTCCTCGGCATTACCAGCGAGCGCGAGTGCAGCAGCCAGGAAGAGCTCGCAGCGTTGTCCATGTTTCTGAGTGACTTCGATGGTCCACGGGCCACTGGTGACCCCATCGCCATCATCGGGTCCGGACCCGCGGGCCTCGCGACGGCGCATGACCTGGCCATCATGGGCTTTAAGCCGGTTGTGTTCGAAATGGAACCGGTTCCGGCTGGAATGTTGGCGGTGGGCATTCCGGAGTACCGCTTGCCACGCCAGTTGATCGAGGCCGAAGTCGAGATCATCCGGGCGCTGGGTGTCGAATTCAAATGCAATACGCAAGTTGGCACAGATATTTCCTTCGATGACATCCGCGCGCAGCACCGCGCCACGGTCATCGCAGTCGGTGCAAAGAAATCACGTGCGATTCCCATACCTGGCGGCGACGGCAAGGGCATCCTGGGTGGTGTGGAGTTCCTGCGTGATGTCGCGCTGCGCGACCGCAACCCCGCATCAACGCTACACCAACTCGGGCAACGCGTTGTCGTCATCGGCGGCGGCAATGTGGCTTACGATGTTTCGCGCTCCGTTATCCGTCAAGTGGGGTACGACGTTTCGCGCAGTGCTCTGCGTCAAGGCGATGTACGCGAAGTGCATCTGTGCTGTCTCGAGAGCATAGACGACATGCCTGCAGATGATATCGAGATCATCGAGGGCCATGAAGAAGGTGTCGTGCTGCATGCCTCGTTGGGACCGGAACGCATCGTGCTCGCAGATGACGGCCATGTCACGAGTATCCGATTCAAACGGTGCCTGAGCGTACTTGATGACAATGGACGCTTTGCCCCTCAATTTGATGACGACGACATTACTGAGATCCCGGCTGACACGATCATTTGGGCTGTTGGGCAGCGTCCCGACATTTCGTTCACTGATGACAGCAGTGATATCAAGAGGAACGACCGCGGCCTCATCGACTACACCGCTGAAACCATGCAGACGAGCGCGCCCGATGTGTTTCTTGCTGGAGATATCGCGTATGGACCACGGTTACTCATTGACGCCGTAGCCAGCGGCAAGAAATGTGCTCGTTCGATCTATGCGTATCTCAAGGGGCAGTCCCTTGCCCCAACGCACTCGTTCGTGCAACTGAATATTCCAGAGTATTCCAGGGAACGTGACTACGAGAAACTCGAGCGCCAAGCCATACCTACCGCAGATCCCGAGGAACGCCGCACGGCACAAGCGGCCGTCGTTGAGCAAGGCTACGACACTACGAACGCGATGACCGAAGCGTGCCGTTGTCTTGATTGTGGCGTGAACACCATCTTCGATTCTGACAAGTGCATCCTGTGTGGCGGCTGTGCAGATGTGTGTCCCGAATTGTGCCTCAAGCTGGTGTCTTGCGATCGGCTTGCCGGCGACGGGATGCTCGAGGATCTGTTGTCCACGCGGTACGGTGGCGTCGATCTCGCAAACATGTCGGCCATCGTCAAGGACGAAGAGAAGTGCGTCCGCTGTGCGTTGTGCGCGGAACGTTGTCCGGTTGGCGCCATCACGATGGAGCGATTCTGCTTCAGTAGTCAGTGGTCTGATGTGACCACGAGCTAGAGGAGTATGTGTTTTGTCTCACGATTTGCATACGAGCGAACGGTTCAAACCAGCACACACGCGCAGAGATTTTCTGGGGATCGCAGCGATGTGGTCGGCCATTGGAGCGTTCGTCATGGCCATGCTTGGCGCGTTGCGCCTGCCCATGCCATCTGTATTCCCGGAGTCGAATTCGCGCATCAAGCTGGGTTCCCCCCAACAGTTCCAGGTTGGCACGACCGACTACTTGCCAAACCACCGCCTATGGTTGTTCAGAACGAACGAGGGGTTTTACGCGATTTCGTCGGTCTGCACGCACCTGGGTTGTATTGCAGAACGTGACGACGCCGGCGAATTCCTGTGTCCATGTCATGGGTCCAAGTTCAGCCCGGAGGGATACGTAGAGGGTGGCCCCGCCCCCAAAGGACTGGTGTGGGTGGAATTGAGTCTGTCACCAGAAGGACAACTCATGGCCGATACGCTGAAAGTTGTACCGACGGGAACCGTTTTCTCAGCCTGACGCGAAAGAGAGTGCCATGAGTGACGTGCCCACTACCGAAGGCAAGCACCCCACGCCGCAACGTTCGGCGCCCGATGCTGACGCCATGAAAGAGTTCCTGGCGAATTTGCGGACTACGCCGCGGCAATTCAAAGACTCGATCATTCGACATGGTGCCCCGACGTCAACACGTACCCGCTCACAGGCCATCTTCACGAATTTCTTTCTGCACATTCTGCCGACGAGAACTCACCTGCACTCGATCAAAGCCGTAACAACTCTCGGCCTCGGGGTGGCCTCGCTCGTGCTGTTTATCCTACTGTGCTTCACGGGCGTCCTGCTCATGGTGTACTACAAGCCGGCGGTCGATCAGGCCTATGCATCCATGCTTGATATTTCGAATGTCGTACCTACGGGACGCCTGATTCGCAACATCCATCGCTGGAGCGCGCATGGCATGGTGGCTTGTGTCATCCTTCATATGGCCCGAGCGTTTTACACGTCTGCCTATAAAGGACCGCGCAAGTTTAATTGGGTTGTGGGTTTGATCCTGTTCGTACTGACGCTGGGTCTCAGTTTCACCGGATACTTACTGCCGTGGGATCAACTGGCCTATTGGGCCGTAACGATTGGCGCCAACATCGCTCAGTCGCCTCGTGAGCTGACCGATGCGATTGGCATCACCGCCGCCTTCGATGTCGGTGGCATGCAAAAAGAGTTGCTGCTGGGCTCGCACTATGTCGGGCAAGAAGCATTGACCCGTTTCTACGTGTTGCACGTCATGGTGCTGCCCATTCTGACGTGCGTGTTTCTCGGAGTTCATTTCTGGCGTATTCGCAAAGATGGTGGGCTCGCGCGGCCCAGGGCAGCGGATGATGTGTCCCACGCCGGGAAGACACCTGCCACGGCCGCTCCAGTCAAGACCTACGGCCTCATGGGACTCATGAAGAACAGGACCCCGGCGGTCAACCTGGAATTGCATAACACGATCACAACCTGGCCGAATGTTCTCTACATCATTGCGGCCGTCACCATGATTACGACGCTGGCGATGGTCATCCTGGGTGTGATGTTCGACGCCCCGCTCAAGGAAATGGCCAATCCAGCAGTCCCTGAAAACCCGGCGAAAGCACCGTGGTACTTCCTCGGGCTTCAAGAGCTCGTGTCGTACTCGGCATTCATGGGGGGCGTCGGTATTCCTGCAATCGTAGTCATCGCACTGGCACTCGTGCCTTATCTCGACCGTGAGGACGAAGACCTCGGTGTGTGGTTCAGTGGGCGCCAAGGACGACGGGTCGCACTTGGCAGTGCCGTCATCGCGACGCTCATCGTCGTTGGCATGCTGTGGTTCACCGTAAGCTTTGGCTGGTTGCGTAACTGGAGTGCGACGGCCAGCGTTCCGCAGATCGTCATCACCTTGTTCAATCCTGGGACCGTCTTTGTCGTACTGTTCGCACTGTGGTCACTGCTCGTGGTCAAGAAGACGAGCTCGACGCGCATGGGTGCGATCGCACTGTTTACCTGTTTCCTGGTGGGATTCGTCATCTTGACATACTTCGCTACGGCCCATCGCGGACCCAACTGGGATTTCTACTGGTCAGAGAGCTCATGGCCGGTGCATTGAATCAGAATCGAGCCCAACATGGATGATCGGCACGTACAAACGATGAAAGTGGTGCTCCTGGTGTCATCCCTGGCATCGCTTGCCATTCTGGGTTATGCCGCCTACGGCGAGAACTTCAGAGGCGAATGGCGCAGCGCACAACGCACGTACAAAAGCCTGCTTGTCAGCACGGCCACAGATGAGAACTCCAGGAGCGCAGCAGGCGCATTCACCGTCGAACACAAGCAGCTGTACCTGTCCGAGCTGAGCCGCATCGATCGATGTACGACGTGTCACTTGGGTGTCGAGAACCCCAACATGACGCACGTCGCGGCGCCCTTGACCGCTCACCCGGGCGATCTGCTGGCACACCACCCCACCGAGAAATTTGGTTGTACGACATGTCATCAAGGACAAGGACGTGCCGTCGACAAGGAACAAGCCCATGGCTGGCATGACAACGGCACGCCGGTGGCCCACCACGAAGCGCCGCTGCTGCGTGGCGATCTGGTGTACACCAGCTGCAGTGCTTGTCACTACGAACATGACCTCTATGGCGGATCTGCAGATCTTTTCACCGCCAGCGGGCCGGTGGATGGTGGATCGATCACGACCGCCCAGTTGACCGAAGCCCTGCCGGGTGCCGAAGTGATTCTCGAAGGCAAGGACCTGGTCGTGCAATCGGGATGCCTGGGCTGCCACAAGTACCGCGGTCGTGGCGGCGTGCTGGGACCGGACATCACGTTCGTCGGCGACAAGACGATCCATGATTTTGACTTCGCGCACATCTCAGGCGAACGCACGGTAGCGCAATGGCTCTTCGAACACTTCAAGTACCCTGCCGAGGTATCACCCGGAACCGTCATGCCGGATATGGGTTACTCGGAAACAGAAGCGTTGGCTCTGACCAGTTACATGATGAGCCTGCATCGCAAATCGGCTCCGGCCACCCATCGACCGCCGCCCCTGGCACTGGGTGTGCAGCAGATGCAGCCGGTACGCGGTGAGACCCTGTTCAACATGTTTTGCTCGGCCTGCCATGGCCACAACGGCCAGGGTAGCACGATGCGCTCCGGATTGTGGCCACTCAACGCTGACCCGTGGGGCCACGACTGGGATGCGCGGGACATCGTCCGGGAGGAAATCAACGATCTCGAGATCTACGTCCCGTCGTTGAACCATCCCGACACCCTCGCCGTTGCAAGCGAACACTACATCCGCAACGTCATTGCTCATGGGCGGCCCGGAACGCATATGCTTGGATGGCAGGATGAAGGCGGATTATCCGAAGACGAAATCACGCTACTCGTTGACTTCATTCGCAACTGGCAGCCCTCTGGCGCCGTTCCCGACCAGGTGGCGACCCGTTACGGTGACGCGCGGGTCGGTCGCGCGCTGTATCGCGCCAATTGCGCGTCCTGCCACGGCCCGCAGGGTGAAGGTGGCATCGGCGCGTCGTTGAACTCACGGACATTCCTGGCAGTCGCTTCAGATCAGTTCCTCCGCGACACGATCATACACGGCCGGCCCAACACGGCCATGCCGGCCTGGCGTGAGTTCAATGCCCAGGAGCTCAGCGATATCCTGGCTTTCATGCGGCAGGCGTGGCAGCCTGCCAACGCCGATCTTGCGACGGCCCGCGCACTCTGTGACGATGGCGAATCGACGACGACCTCGGCCCGCATCGGGCGCATTCTGTACAACGCCAACTGTGTCATGTGCCACGGGGCGGATGGCCAGGGTGATCTCGCTCCATCGCTCAATACACAACAGTTTCTCACCGTTGTCCCCAATGATTACCTGCTTACGACTCTGATCGAGGGCCGGCCGGAAACGGCTATGCCATCGTGGCAGCACCTGAGCAACGAGGATCTCGCCTCGATCGTGATGCACTTGCGCACCTGGCAGACTGCTCCAAGCAAGTCGCAGGACTGGCACGATGAGCCGGTCATGATTGGCGATCCGCAGCTTGGAGAGGTTCACTTTGTGAGCCATTGCTCAGGCTGTCATGGCCTCGGTGGCCAGGGAGCTTCCGGTCCACAGTTGAGCAATCCGACGTTCCTCTCGACCGCGACCAACCGCATGCTGAAAGAGTGGATCTCAAACGGCAAAGAAGGCACCGAAATGCGGCCGTTCAGAAAAGGTGGCCATGGTGTCTCTGAACTCAGCGATCGGTACATCGAAGACCTGGTGGCTTACCTGCGCGCGCTCGAGTTTGCGGGCGACAGCGTCGATCGTGTCGCGAAGTCTCCTCATGGGCGTCCCGAAAAAGGAGCGCCACTCTACGCCGCCAATTGTGCAGGGTGCCACGGCTCGTTGGGTGAAGGCGCCAGCGCTCCTGCACTGTCGAATCCCGCTTTCTTGAAGTACGCGTCCGACGGCTATCTCCTGGCGACCATGGCACTGGGGCGCAGCGGTACGGAGATGCGGCCCGTCAAATCTGGTCCACAGTCCATCCTGGGGCTCACGAGTGATGAGGTCAACGACGTCCTGGCTCTGTTACGCAGCTGGGAGTATGACTCCCCCTATGCCACTGGAGACCGTGTACCCCACCGGTTCGTGGTGCCGTGGGACCTGGAACAGGGCCGCCTCCTCTATGCCTCCAATTGCGCGGGGTGTCACGGTTCCAATGGCAAGGGCAGCTGGGCACCACAACTCAACAACGAGGGTTTCCTGGCATCGGCGACGGACGGTTTCCTGCAGGCCACCATCGTGAAGGGTCGCAAGGCAACGGCCATGCGTCCCTTCGGAACGGGTAGCCACGGACTCTCTGACCTGACCGCCGATGAGATCGACAATCTCGTCGCCTACATGCGGACGTGGTCGGTCTCGACACCCTCGCCCATGACCATACCCGCGGAACGATCGCTCGAATACGGCAGAACGGCCGACGGCGCACTGCCGCTCTCAACAACACTACACGACACCACAATGGTCTCATCCGAGGCTTCGCTACAGGAGAACCGCGATGCGCGATGATACGAATCAATCCCTCAACGTGATTCAGCCCGCATGCACCATCCACCGCCAAGTCAAGAACGAGACCGCGTTCGACCGGCGGGAATTCATGCACATGGCTGCGGGAACCGGTGTGGCCTGCGCGGCGACATCATTACTTCCCGAAGAATTCATCGAAGCTCGGGCGGCGACGGACGTCGCGGACATGTCGCCAGCGGGCGTCAAGCTGCTGCAGGCGGCATGTCCCTACTGTGGCGTGGGGTGCGGAACGCTCATCAAAGTCGAGCGTGGCAAGGTTGTTGGCATGGTACCGGACAAGAAGCACCCGACGAATCGAGGGATCCAGTGCATCAAGGGGCTCAATGCCCACGAACCCATCTACCGTGATCGCTTGACCAGGGTTCTGGTTCGTAAAGATATGAGCGATCCGCTGCGCGGACATGTGTCATCCACGAAAGGCCGCTTTGATGACGATGTCTTCCGCGAGGTGCCCTACGACGAAGCAGAACATCTCGTCGCCGAGCGCATTGCCGAGATCATCAAACAGAAGGGTCCAAATCACATTGGCCTGAACGGCTCGGGCCAGTTGACCATGGAAGCACAATGGATCGAGAACCTCTTGATGAAGGGGGTCATCGGTAGTAATTCCATCGAGGCCAACGCGCGCATGTGTATGACCTCCGCAGTTACTGGATACTTCCATTCATACGGGTCCGACGCACCGCCAACGAGCTATGAGGACATCGAAGAAGCAGACATGATCACGTTCTGGGGGCACAATGCTCGCGAAGCGCACCCGATCCTGTTCTGGAGAGTAGCGGACCACAAACAGCGCCATGATATCCCAACATGCGTGGCCGATCCGCGCAAGACCGGCACCGTCATCGGGCTCGAAGACATCAACCCCAGAAACAGTTTCCATATCCCAACGCTCAACGGTGATATCAGCTACCTCAATGCCATTGCCCACGTGCTGATGACCCAATACCCCGACGCTTGCATGCCGGAAGACTGGCTCGAAGCACACACGTCGAATTGGAAAGCCTATCGCGATGGGGTTCTCGAACGCTACTCGCCGGCGCAGGTCGTTGAGCGCCTCAGCCGGCTGGACCAGGGACGCGTTACTGTTGAGACGATTGAAACGGTCGCGCGCCTGTGGGCCGAAGCATCGATCAAGGGCCGTCAACGTGGCCGCGGGGGTGTGCTCAGTTTCTGGGGCATCGGGTACAACCAGATGCTCCACGGCCAGCACAACACGATCAGCATCATCAATCTACATTTGCTGACTGGCAACGTAGGCCGGCCAGGATGCGGCAGCCACTCACAAACGGGTCAGCCCAATGCCATGAGCGAGCGCCTCATGGGTGGCCTGACCGGCCGACTGCCATTTAATCAACCTCTGAAAAACGAAACCTGGCGCAACCACATCGCTGACGCCTGGCGCGTGCCTCGTGAGCGGCTGACCCAGACATCCGCCCTGCCGAACCCTGGCATGGTCATCGGGATGATGGAACGGGCGCTGCAAGATGGACTGAGTGCGATGTTCTGGATGTATACCACGCATGTCCACATGCCAGACGTCGACACGCTCGTTCGCCCCGCACTCTCGAAGATGTTCGTAGTCACCCAGGACATCTACCGCCATGCGCCCAACAACCTCTATGCAGATGTCATCTTCCCCGCAGCCACTTGGGGAGAATGGACCGGTGGAACGTATATCCAGTCCGAACGCCGAGTGTACGTATGCGACGGTACCGCCAACCCGCCGGACAACTGTCGACCGGACATGGACATGGCTATCGATAAAGGCAAGACCCTGGCCACGATGCTCGGCCTCGATGCCGACAAGATCTTCCCCTACAAGAAAACCATCAAAATGGGCAACGGCCTGATGGCATATGACCCTGAAGACGTCTTCCGTGACATCATTACAGCCAGTGCCGGTTCAGACGCGGATTTGTCCGGGATGCTCAAAGTAGAACGGATGGACGGCATCACTCCGTATGACCAGCTGCGCTCTCTGCGCGGTATTCAATGGCCAGCGCCGAACTACGACATCGCCCGTAAGGGTGGGACGCCCAGACGTTATCTCGGCCAGGAAGGCTGGAGCGGACAACCCTACGGCGCGTTCAGTCACAAGGACGGCAAGGCGCGCTTCAAACTGTGCGAACAGGATTACACGAAGTTGGACGAGATCACGGGCAAGCTCATGAAGTATGGGCACCGTGATCGCCCCGGCCAGGGACCGTTCCTGATCGACGACTTGCACACGGAGGGTCCCCACGCAGGCCAACCCAGAATCCTGGTTGCAGCGCGCGATGCAGGCCTGCCGCCGGAGCTGCCCGATTTGGATGCCTATGCAGACCAGACGCTGGGGCTCGAGGACCATAAGAACAAAGACCTCTACCCCATGTGGCTTGGACTGGGCGTGGTCTATGAGCACTTCCATACAGCCAAGACCATTCGCGGCGCCACGACCAAGAAACTCGTTCCCGAACAATATGTCGAGATCAACGCCGAGGACGCCCAGCGCTACGGGATCAAGGATGGCATGCGCGTCCGCCTGGTGACGCGCCGCGGAGCCTATGAGGCAAAGGTGACCATCGGACTCACGAGTATGGTGCGCCCGGCGAGAACCGAAGTTCCGCCTGGATACATGTTCAGCCCGTGGAACCTGTCAGTAGCCGACAGTGCCGATCCGCGCAAGAACAAGTGGCTGGTCAACTCGGTCAGTCATCGTGCCTGGGACCCGGTCAGCGGCCAGTGTGATTACAAGAAGCTCGCAACACGTATCGAGATCATGTAACTATGGCTGTTTCACGCAGACAATTCATGAAGGATAGCGCCGTCGTTGGAGCCACAGCGGCAGGTTGTGCATACTTCGCTGGATGGGGCGCTGAGAACTCCGAGGCCCATCCGACATTTCTGCGTCCACCCGGCGCTCAGGGCGAAGACAATTTTGCGTCAACCTGCATTCGGTGTATGCGTTGTGTCGATGCATGCCCGAACCGCGCACTCGTACCCGTCTCTTCGACCGAAGACAAGGCCCTTGCAGGCACACCGACCATGCATGCGCGCAGCGCAGCATGCATGCTGTGCATGGACCAGGAAGGAGACTACCTCAAATGTACCGCGGCCTGCCCGAGCGGTGCTCTCCAACTGATTCCTAAGACTCCGGAGGACATTCGGGCGAAGGTGCGCATCGGCACAGCCGAGCTCGATCTCGGCCTGTGCTATTCGTACAACAACTGGAGTTGCGGTGCGTGTTTTCGCGCCTGCCCCCTCGCCGGCGAAGCCATGACCCTGGGCACATGGGAGAGACCACAGATTCATCCTGAAGCATGTATCGGCTGTGGTTGCTGTGAGCGGTCGTGTATCCGTTATCCGCACGCCATCCGTGTCAAAGTAGTTGAGCCATGAAGACGCCCTCGAGAAGAGACCTCTTGCACACGATAGGCACTGGCCTGGGCTTTGCCGTCATCGGCGGCCTGGTTCACTTCTTACAAAGAACACACCTCAGCCAGTACCCCTTGATCCGGCGACGATATGCCCAACTGGTCGGCCTGCTCAGGCCGCCCGGCGCCATCCCGGAGAAGGACTTCCTGGCAGCATGTATCCGGTGCTACCGTTGCCAGGACGCCTGTGAACCGGGCGCCATTCAATTCTACTCAGAACGAGACGGTGATTTGTACCACACACCGTATGTCGACCCGACCCGCAAGGGGTGCACACTGTGCTTGAAGTGCGGCCCAGCGTGCCCAACGGGTGCCCTGGGCATTGTCGATGACCGCACGCAAGTCGAGATGGCGTCCGTTGGCATCAATGAAGACCTGTGCTTGTCGTACAAAGCCCAGCGCATTCGGGATGAGCAGGACATGCTCATGCAGCTCGGCCACGCACCCACCGACTCCACCGCTTCCGACGAACGCCGTGGACCATGCGGCGAGTGCTACATGTTCTGCCCACTCCGTGAGCGCGCCATCACACTGAAGCCGGGCGGGTTCCTCGCACCGCTCATCCATCCTGAACACTGCGCCGGCTGCGGAATGTGTGAAGAGATCTGTCGCCAGGTGGTACGCGGAGAGCCCGCCATCTTCGTTGTCAGGACGCGGCGTCCCGCCCACGCGCTGCAGGAGGCAACCTCATGATGCTACAACTTCTTCGTCGTTGTATTCAGGGGGGTGTGCTCGCACTCATCTGCACGATCGCCACGCTCAGCCTCTACGCACATTATCGTTCGGCCCGCGTCGTGGATGACGAGGTGCTCATGAGTGGCCTCAAGGGTGAGATCATCGCCCAAGCCATTCACCCATTCGTCGACGATCTTGATGATCCGCAAGCCTTCCTGGATGCCAACAAGGGGACGCTGTGGTCCATGCGTCTGGGCGGCGTTAGCCTGACCGATCCCCTTGCCGCCGTGGAGGCCATCGCCGCAACGCGGCGAGTCCACTGGCCTCTGATCATCTCGATTATCATCCCGGTCATCGCAACGCTTATTCTAGGTAAGGTGTTCTGCAGTTGGATCTGTCCTGGCTACCTGCTGTTCGAAATCACCGGCAAACTCCGTGGACTGCTCCGTCTGGCGGAAATCAAGCCGGCCAATGTCACTTTTTCACACAACAACAAGTTTGTGTTTCTGATCGTTGGCCTGGCACTCGCTGCCGTGGTCGGCGCCCCACTCTTTGCCCTGATCTACCCACCAGCGGTCATGAGTCGCGTGCTTCATGCGTGGATATTCGGAACCGAACTCGCCGGCATGCTCGTGTTCCTCGGCGTGATCATCGTATTCGAGTTGTTCGTCTCGCCACGGTGGTGGTGCCGGACCATCTGCCCCGGTGGAGCGCTGTACACGCTGCTCGGAAAGTATCGCCTCGTTCGTGTACATCTGCGCAAGACCGCCTGTACCGGCTGCCAGGAGTGTATTCCGATTTGCGAAGCAGGGATCAATCCGATTACCCAGTCCCACACGATGGAGTGTGACAACTGCGGCGTGTGCCTCAATCACTGTGGCCCCGGCGCACTGTATTACACTATTGGCCTGCCCACGACACCACGACCGCCCGCGAGCCGGATTCAGCGCACGACGACGATGTGCTTCCTTGCAGGCCTGTTGATCCCCTTTGGATTCGCTGATGACAGCGCTGCCCACCATGTACTGGGCTTGCCCCACTATTCCTACAAAGAGAACTACCCGCAACGTCCGACCCTCGAGTACCCGGCCACAAGCGGACCATTCGATATCCTGTTGACTTCGTATCCGGGCAACCCCATTCCCGGAGAACCGACCAATCTGGCGTTTTATCTTAAGAACCGCACGACAAGCATGGTGTACACCGACGCGATCGACGTCCAGGTTCTGCAGACGAGTACATTCGGTGACAATGTCGCCATACTGGCGCCGACATCCGTTACGCCATTCGATAACCAGCATAAATTTCAGTGCGTGTTTCCTGATCATGCGGAATACATTGTCGAACTCTCCGTGATGATCGAGGGCCAGATCGAGGTCATTCCCTTTGCCATGGTGGCCGGCCGGCCGACCTCGACCGCGTCATTTGCCGTGGTCGGGTGCACCCTGGTCCTCATCGTGTTCATCACGATTCGAGCGTTGTATATCAAAAAACAACGACGTGCCCATCCTCAGTCATTGCCCATTCTGGCGCCTGGTGCCACGGGAGTATTGCCATGAAGCGGCTGAACCTGTTGTTTCCCTATTTGCTCTTCGGATTCATTTCCGCCGTCATAGTCATTACGAATGTTCCAGCAGAACCTCCCATGACCGGCCAACGCACGATGTGTGAGCCCTGCGGAATGGAAGTCGATCCGCAGGACGCATTGGCCAGGACCATTGATGGCAAGACGTATTATTTCTGTCAGGCTGGCTGCTACGAGCGTCTTCTGGCAGATGGGCCGCGCGTCGCATCGGACGATGGGTCTAAGCGCTATGTTGACCTGGTGTGCAACATGGAGGTCAGTACGGCCTGGGGGATCCACTCGGAGCATCACGGCGACACCTATCACTTTTGTACCGAACGCTGCAAAGAACTGTTCGATGCGGACCCTGACTCTTACCTGGTATCGAAATGTATGGTGTGCGCTTCCTCGCTTGCGGGGCGCGAAAGTTACGAAGCCACCTACCTCGGTAAGACGTATGAGCTCTGTTCGACGGCACATCGCACTGCTTTCAAGGACGACCCGGCGTCCTTCTTCATGCACTCGATGTGGGGCATTCCGTCATGGCTGTACTACACATCGATCGCCGTGGTCCTCATCGTGAGCTTTGGTGTGTTCGACTGGATCAGCAGGCCGCGCTCAACGCCTGCCCACACCAAGCCACTCACCACGGACGACGCTCACACGGCCGGCGCGCCCGCCATGCCCCGGCCCGCTCCGACGACGATGGCACCTGTTCCTTCTGCAACCGCCATCGCATTACCTGTGCTCAACATTCCCGTGTTCACCTCGGACGCAGCGACCCTGCGGGCTGAACCGTCCCACGATCGCCTGAACCTTCTCAATGTGCGGTGGGTGAGTGCCGCGGTGCGGTCTCGCGGATTTCGCTTCGGCGTGCAGTTATTCATGGTCGTCCTGTTTCTGTTGATTATTGCTGCCGGCCTCTTCGGCAACCAGAACCCGGCGCTCAATATCGCGCCGCTCATGACCTGGACAATCTGGTGGGGACTTCTTCCCGTGCTCATCCTGTTCGCCGGCAAGGCATGGTGTTACGCGTGCCCATGGGACGCGGTGGCCGGATGGCTGGAAAAACTTCGGTTCTGGACCAAGACCGATGACGGCCTCAGCATGAATTACCGCTGGCCGCGCATGATCAGGAATATTTCGATTGCCACAATACTGTTTGTCGGCTTGACCTGGATCGAACTGGGGTTCGGCGTGACCATGCGCCCTGTAATCACCGCCTATCTTGCTCTGGGCATGCTGTTTCTCGCAATCGTCTCAGCCCTGCTCTTCGACAAGAAAAGCTTTTGTCGCTACGGGTGCCTGGTCGGACGCGTGAGTGGGCTGTACGCGCTGTTTGGTGGAACTGAAGTCCGTGCACGCAGCGCGGGCGTGTGCCACGATTGCCACACGAAGGAGTGCGTCAAGGGCAGCGACTCTGCCTACGGATGCCCCACGTTCCTGTACCCCGGAAAACTCGAGACCAATACGTATTGCATTCAATGCATGGAATGCATCCAGGCATGCCCTCACGATAACCTGGCCGTCAACCTCAGACCGTGGGGTGTGGATCTGGCCATTGAAGGCAAGCCGCGATCAGACGAAGCCTATCTCGCACTGTTGATGCTCAGCATCACCGGATTTCACGGATTGACCATGACACCGGCATGGCAACAGCTCATCGACTGGATCCGCGCGTCTGTTGATTTCGGACGCGTGCTGGGATTCAGTTGCGGAATGGCCTTGATCATGCTGGCCCCGATCGCGATTTATGCGTGCTTGATCGCTGTCTCCAAGAAACTGGGGCAGAGCCACGCTCTCACACCGCTGACTTATCGTGACTACTTCATTCGCTATGCTTATGCATTGCTTCCTATCGCCCTGTTCTATCACATCGCTCACAATCTCGAGCATCTGCTGATGGAAGGACCGAAAGTTCTGGCCATGATTTCGGATCCCTTTGGATGGAACTGGAATCTGTTCGGTACCGCTGGATGGAATGTCCCACCACTGATCTCGTTGAGCAACCTGTGGCTGGTGCAGGTGCTTCTGGTGTTGATCGGTCACGTCTACAGCTTATGGGTTGCACAGAAGACCTCGTTGCGTTTGTTTGGAAACTCCCGATCGGCGCTTAGAAGCCAGCTTCCGATGTTGCTCGGTATGATCGCGTTCAGTGTGTTCAGTCTGTGGCTGTTGAAGCAACCAATGGAGATGCGGACATCCGCTATGTAAGGCATGGAGTGTTCACGACGTGAGTTCTTCATCGGGTTTGCGCAGTCGCTCATTCCCGTACCACAGGACACTCCTGTGCGCAATAGCCCGGGCGAAGAGACGCGTACCTGGCTGCGTCCTCCTGGAGCGCTGCCCGAAGAGGCGTTCCTGGATGCGTGTGTGCGGTGCACGGATTGCATCGAAGCCTGTCCGCATCACGCAATCCGTCGCCTCGGTCCCGAACATGGTGCCAATGGCGGGACTCCCGCCATCATTCCAACCGACAATCCGTGCTACTTGTGCGAAGACTTGCCCTGCATCCCCGCCTGCGATGCACGGGCTCTCGTTCCGACTGAGCGCGGTGCCGTGCGCATCGGTAGTGCGCGCTTGCAGCACGACGCGTGCTATGTGGCCCAGGGCCAACGGTGCGATTACTGCGTGACGAGTTGTCCATTGAAGAACACGGCCATCTCCTGGGCCGCAGACCGCATGCCGGTGATCCATGAGGAGCACTGCACGGGATGCGGCGTATGCGCCTATCTGTGCCCGGCCGACGCCCTGCACATCATACCCGTTTCAGACAAGACCTAGTCCTCTGCAAAGTACCAGATCGGAATCTGGGCATTAGCTGTCTCGTCTTCGCTGACCGTTATGTAACCCGATCCCTCGGCATCAAATCCGATGGCCTCGCCTTGACGTTCCCAGTGCAGTGGCACGTTGCATTGCTCGGTCTCGAATGCCTCCCACAATTGGGTACCAGGAGCCCTTAGCCAGATCGACGCAGACCCGTACCGCCTGACAATGATCCGGCTACCGTCGACCGATACGTCTCCACCGGTTGCACCGCCCCACGGCAGCGCGGCCACGTACTCCATCGTCACGGTCTGAGTGGTTGACTGTGGATAGGCTGCCCGATATACCTGCCCGACATTCGTGCGTTTAGTGATGACATACAAATCGCCGTTCAATGGGTCGACGAGCAACGTTTCTGCATCGGTATGTGACGGCGCGTCCGGACCATCCGGATACGCGAGTGTAATCGTGTCCACATTGCTGAACGTCATGGTCATGGGCGCTTGATCAGGTGCAACTTGAGGTTCAGCAACCCGCTTGACTTTGATCGTCGAGTGCACGTTGTTGTTGTCGCCGATGTCGCCCCAATACAGATAGTCCATACCCTCGACCGGCCCTGGTCCAATGGCAATGTCTTCAGGATCACGGGCGCCGCTACCGGTGATGTATGTCCCCAGGACTGTACCATCCATGTGCAGTGCAAAGAGGCGGTTGTCCCCCCAATCGTCGTTGTGCGTCCAGATGACCTCGGGGTTCTGGCGACTGCACACGACGCCCGAGGCCTCGTTGACGTCCGCCTCGCTGTCCGATCCGCCCTGCAGCGTTCCGACTTGCTCAGCTTCCAGATACTGTGGACACACCGCCTCAGGTACGACGCACGCAGCGCCATCCTCATCGCACTCCGTTTCTGAACAGGGCGCCGAGCCTGGTTGACAGGTACCTTCCACGCAGGATTCGGAACCGTTGCAGAACATTCCATCGGCGCAGTCCTGGTCATCGAGACACTCGCTGCAATCTGCAGCGCTTTCATTGCACAGCGAATCGGGACATGGATTGCTGCCCGGCTGGCACACACCTTCGACACAAGACTCCGAACCATTGCAGAACACGCCATCGTCGCAGTGTGCCGGAGTCAGGCAGGCTACGCAATCTGTGCTGTCTTCATCGCACATCGCGTCAGGGCACGGTTCGCTCCCCTGCTGGCACGTCCCCGCGACGCACTGTTCTGAACCGTTGCAGAACATGCCGTCGTCACAGTGCGCGTCTTCGAGGCACGCGACGCACGCAGCGCCATTGTCGTCACACATCGAATCGGGACATGGACTGTCGCCAGCCTGGCACTCTCCTTCATGACAGGCTTCAGCCCCGTTGCAAAACGCACCATCGTCGCAATCGGCGTTCTCGAGACATTCCACGCACGCCGCACCGCTGTTGTCGCACATCGATCCCGGACATGGAACACTTCCTGCCTGACACGCCCCCTCGATACATGTTTCTGATCCGTTGCAAAACATGCCATCGTCGCATTGTCCATCATCGAGGCACGCGACACACGCGTTCCCCCCCTCGTCACAGAATGAATCCGCACAGGGGGCAGTGCCCGCCCGGCAGCTTCCATTGACGCACGCTTCTGATCCGGTGCAGAACCTGCGATCGTCACAGTGACCATCGTTCAGGCAAGCGACACAGGCATCATTGTTCTCGGCACAGTACGCTTCCGGGCATGGATCACTGCCTGCCTGGCACGTTCCGTTGACGCACGTTTCGGTACCATTGCAGAATGCTTCATCGTCGCAATGCGCATCCGTCAAGCACTCGACGCATTCGTCGACTTCTTCATTGCAGTTGAGCTGCGGGCACGGATCATCGCCAGACTGGCAGATTCCCTCGACACACGTTTCAGTTCCGTTGCAAAACAGCCCATCAGTGCAATGCGCGTCTTCGAGGCACACGACACAATTGTTCTCGCTCTCGACACAATGCAAATCCGCACACGGAACACTACCCATGTGGCACTGTCCCGCAATACAATTCTCGGCGCCATTGCAGTACACGCCATCATCACAATGTGCATTAGTCAGACATGCCGCACACGAGTTGGCATTGCCGTCGCAGTACTGTTCCGGGCAAGGATCACTGCCCGCCTGGCAACCACCCTCGATGCACGTCTCGAAGCCGTTGCAGAAATCTCCGTCATCGCAGTGGGCATCGTTCAGGCAGACGACGCACATGTCTGCACTCTCTTCGCAGTTCAACTCGGGGCAGGGATCGGCTCCAACCTGGCACACACCCGCAACACACGTCTCGGCACCGTTACAGAACAGACCATCATCGCAGTGGCCGTGATCGAGGCACAACACACAATTGTTGTCGCCTTCGTCACAGTACAGATCGACGCACGGGGCAGTACCCGCCTGGCATTGCCCCGTGATGCAGCGTTCCGGCCCGTTGCAATACACGTCATCATCACAATGGTCATCCGCGAGGCACGCTACGCACATGTCAGACGCTTCATCACACATTTGCCCGGAACACGGATCGCTACCTGATTGGCAACTACCCTCGACGCATTCCTCGTTCCCGTTGCAATAGGCACCATCGTTGCAGTGCTCATTCGTCAGACACGCCACACATCTATTGCTCTCCTCGCTGCACATCTCGTCGGAGCACGGCTCGGAACCAGGCTGACAGTTCCCTTCGAGGCACGTCTCGGAACCGTCACAGAAAATGCCGTTGTCACATTCGGAATCCATCGCACACTCCGGTTCCGGTGCGCCGTTGATGAATTCGAATGTCACGGCGTATGCCGGACCCGTTGGCTGACCACCACGCCGTACAGGCGTCGCGATCACCGTATAGAGAACACCAGGCTGCGGCCCGGAACCGGGCCAGGCCCTGAAGTTGCCATTGCGATCGCCAAACAACGCGTACGGCCGGCGCCGATCAGTTCTCTCGTGGATCAGGCCGCCATCCGCCAGCAGCTGGAACCTGACGCGACGGACCGCACGCGTTCCAGGCACCGCCTCGATGCTCCATGCCTCTGCCAGTTGCAGGTCGATCTGGTCGCCATCCGAGATCGGGTCGTGATCGGAGATAGCACCTTCGGTATCGGCGTCGATGAGCCGGCAATGTGAAATCTCCGCGTCAACTTGCGCCGTTGCTGGCGCAACAGCGAGGCCCAGGATGGTGATTAAGAAGCAAGAGCGTCTGACGCTGTTGTTCATGCACATTGCCGAATCCCCCGAATCGGTGTCGTCGCAAGCCGACGCCTACACTGCCCACTTTGACCAGCTCCACAGTGTTGTATTTATCTGCCTGGGAGACAAGGAGTTTCGTCACTCATATCGGACTGGCGGTCACGGTCGATGCAGGTTGTAGGGACTTTGCAGGATGTGCGGCGCGGATTCAGATCCGGGTGATCAGACGAGCCATGATGGGACTGTGATACGGAGTGCGCGCAGTGTCCCGGGTTGTCATGCGAAGCGGAGTACTAGCGAGAACGGGCCTCGATTCTAGTGCGCAGGTCGTCGTCGCCGTCTTTGTCGAGGTCACCCCACGCGTAGTCTTCTTCGTCAATGTCATCAGTGAACAGCAGCGGGGCCAATCCAGGATCGATTCGCGTGGTGGTCTCGTTTGTGAATTCCATGCCGCCAAGCCCGATTTGACTGCATGCTAAACAGCACATGCTGACACGAAGAATCCACCGTCTCCCGGAGGGCGCAGCGCCTGGCCAATGACTCGAATGTTGCATGAATGGACCTCGCGTAGATTCGCGGTGATGGTCCCGCGTTGGGTTCGACACCGAACCGTGGGCTATGTATGCGTTCCTGCGGCTCCCGGGGTGGCAGGCCTGATTCTACACCACTTGCACCGCTGAACTGCGGTCCATGGATGACCTCGGACCTATCTCCTTGGCGCACAGTCTGTTATTCATGGCGTCGGCCAACGCCGTGTGAACGCACTCCGCTCAGGCCCAGCGTTTTGGATGATGCCCTGTTTAGCGCGGGCTTGCGGAATTGTCATTACAGATCCGCCCGCGCTCCGGATACTCTTAAGACCATCAGGATTCTGATCCAGACAATGATGTGACATCGTGGCAAATCTGACTGGAGTGAAACCATGACTCGGATCAATTGCTTCGTCGTGCTGGGATCGTTGTCCACCGTGGGCGTCATGCAGGCTGCTGAAGTCGGTTCGAGCTTTAGCTATCAGGGAGTGCTCGAAAAACCGCCAGGGACACCGGTGGACGACACGTGTGATTTTCGCTTCGGCCTGTGGGATGCCGAAGTCGCGGGTACCGAGCAGGGCACTTCCCCACAGACGATCAACGGTGTGATCGTCGACGATGGCGTGTTCACGACGCGTATCGATTTTGGCCTCCGCGCGATGAACGGTGAGGCGCGGTGGCTGGAAATCGAAGTACAGTGCCCTGGCGATGCAGGCTTCACTACGCTGGCGCCGCGCATCGAACTCACTCCAGCCACATATGCCCTGCGGGCCATGGAAGGCGTGGGGCCTCCCAATGCCCTCGAAGTCGACGTCGATACGGGGCGTGTGGGCATCAACGAGACGGAGCCCGATGCCATTTTGCACCTGGGCGGTGCGGCCGGCGATGACGGGCTGATGTTCCCCGATGACACGCTGCAAACGACCGCACTGCCCGCGCCGTGTGGCGCAGGTCAGGTCGTCAAGTGGGACAACGTCAACGAGCTGTGGGTGTGTGCGGACGACGTCGACACTGACTCCGATACACTGTCGACGCTGGCGTGTGGCAATGGTCAAATCCTCAAGTGGAACAATGGATGGAACTGCGCCGCGGACCTCAGCACCGACACACAGAACACGCTCGATCAAGCCTATGATCAAGGCGGCCCTGGATTCGGGCGCTTGATCAGCGCTGATGCCGGCCCGGTGAACGTGACGGTCCCTGGGGGAACGCCGGGTGTGACCAACGCTCTGGAAGCCGTGCACGCCGGTGCGATTGGCCACTCGGGCTGGTTCGAGAACCAGAACCCGGCCAACGGCATGCCGGCGGCGCGGGCCAGCACGCAATCCACGGTCGCTGGTGCCAGCGGCCTCGAGGGCTCAGCGCATGGCAACGCGGCAACGCGCGGTGTTTTTGGTTACAACTTCTCCAGCGCAGCTGATGCGGTTGGCGTTGAAGGCGAGGTCGTTGGCAATCCCAATGTCACGAATTTCGGTGTCAAGGGGACGACCGGATCGACCGGTAGCGGTGCAGCCGGTGTGAAGGGCGAAGCGACCGGAACATCAGGAACGATTCTGGGTGTTCACGGCGTCACACAATCGACTGGGGACGACACGGCCGGTGTCAAAGGACAAGCGACCGGGGCGACCGGGCGAACATACGGCGTGCATGGGATGACGGGCTCCACGACGGACGATGCGTCGGCGCTCCGCGGCGAGTTGACCGCTGCGTCGGGTAAGAACTTCGGCGTATACGGCACGACGCTATCCACGACACCCGGGGCCAGTGCGGTTCGCGGTGATGTGACGGGCGGTCAAATCGCCTCCACCGACCACGACACGCTGGTTGCGGTCCATGGCGTCATGGCCGTTCTCGGCGATCACGTCGCTGTCGAAGGTGACAACATTCCCGGTGTGCCGCCGCCCGATCCATTGGCCGCGCTCATCGGCGTCCGCGGATACTCACCGGGCATTACGGGCCCGTCCATTCGCGTCGGTGTCGAGGGCGATGCCACGGCCGGCGTCCCGGACCCGCTGTCGTCATCGGGCGTCCGTGGCTGGATCAAGGCGTCGAACTCCGATCCGGACGATGGGTCAGCCGGCGTGGTCGGCCAGGCGCAGAACACTCTGGGGTCCAATCCGGTTCCACCTCTCCCTGAGGGACACAACGGTGTGTGGGGCATTTCGCAATCCAGCAAAATAACCTCGGCCGGCGTGCTCGGTCGGGCGACGGACCCCAACTCGGCCGTCTATGGCGTTCATGGTCAGTCCGATTCGATGAGCTTCAGCGGCGCCGGCGTGAAGGGCACTGGCAAAGGATGCTCGGGCGCCAGTGCAATGAACATTCATGATGGCGCGCTGACCGTCACGGGACCGGCCAAGACTGCTGACAGTGTCCTGCTACCGCCACCGAGTACCCCGATCTACAGCTGCCAAGCGACTGCGCCCATCAATTGTACGAGCGGCGGCATCAACGTCCCGCCGTTCGAGTGCGTCGATCCCAATTCTGGGGACACGCTGACGTGCGATCCTGAGTTGAATATCCCTCATCTTGAAGCCGCCTGTGAGACGCTCACCGGCGGATTCACGCATGACTGCACCATTCCCGTTTCACAAGTAACGGTCAAAAAAGCGTGCACCGCCGACCCGCATTGCCACGTCATCGGCTGGAAGTTCGACCATATCGTGCCCAACTGTTTGGTGCGCGACGACAGCATCATCATGGCCACGATCTATCAGCCACTTGAAGGCGACCGCTGGACCTACACTGTCCACGTCACCGAAAAGGTCGACGACACCTACTTCAAGGTGCGCTACGCAGCTATCGGCAACGGCAGTGTGTGCGAACCGGACTGTTTGCCACCCCTGGCGGATGTTCAACTGGACTACTTGATCATCAATCCGGTGCCCTGAGGGGCTGCACAGGAGAGCCGTGATGAAGACTACCACATATATATTGATGTATATGATCCCGGCGACCGCCTTCGCTGCCCAGGCCCACGGGCCGCAAGATCGTACTCGGCGGGCCACCGCCCTGGCCGGCGGCGAATACGCCATGCCCAGCTACACCATCGACAGCGGCGCCGGCACGGCGACGGGTGGCGCTTACGCACTGCATGGCACCATCGGCCAGGCGGAGGCGGAGGCCCTTACGGGAGGGGGCTACGCATTGGCCAGCGGATTCTGGCAACCTGCGGATGACGGTGGCGGTGGCGACTGCACCGCAATCGCCGACTGCGCCGACCTCGATGGCGACGGCGTCCGCGATGACAACTGCGTGTGGTGGGCGTGCAACGGCGGTACGTGCGCGGGTAGCTCCATCGACTTCGCCGACATGGGCGGCCAGTTCGGACAATGTGCTCCGGACGGCACCGCCGACGGCAACGACCGCTTCCACGCTCTCAATTGCTTTGCCAACCAGAACGCCGATGGCTCGGCGCCTTACAATTGCGAGGTCGCGGCTCCCACCGCATTGAATGTCGACGCCGGTGGTCCCTTCGGCGATTGCTCCCCTGACGGTGTCTGCGACGGCAACGATGCTTTCCATGCACTGAATGCGTTCGATGGGAGTTCCCTGTGTACCTGCGCTGCTGAACCACTCCCCGAGTTGCCGCCCGTGATCAGGGGCACAGCCGAGATCGAACTGCGCGCCACACGCCGGAGCCTGCGGGCCGGAGAAGTCGTGAACGTGCACGTCATCCTGACGACGGCACTCGACGATCTCCGTGGCTATCAACTGCACCTCGGCGCACGAGGCGGCAGGACAGGAAGCCTGGTGCCGGTCGATATTGCGGTGGCACCACGCAAGGGTGCGCCATTCGCAGAGGACACCCCCTGGCAAGCCTTTAATCTCGGTACGACGCAGATGGTCGCGGGCCTGGATGGTCCAGGGATCGCAGTGCCTGCGGGTGCCTACCTGGCGACATTCACCTTTCGGGCGACGGAAAATGCCGAAGGCGAATTCATCATTGAGTTGCGACACGACCACGACAACCCTGATCACCGAACCTATCTCTTTGGTACACGCGCCGACCACATGGTGATCGTTTCGTACGCCCGATCCGCACATGTCGTGGTCAACCGTGCGGAGGACTAACTAATGCCTCGTTGGATAGGACTCTTATCAACGCGGCACTTAGGCCCTGCAACCTGCTGGTTACCTGATGGAACCGGTGGGATTCGAACCCACATGTGCCTGCTTGCAACACAGGTGCTCTCCCGTTGAGCTACGGCCCCAGTTCGCTCAGCCATGAGCTACGCTCACCATTTGCAACTTACGCGACACAACAGATCCGGAATCATCCCGTAACGCTGACGGCGGGAATCATACCCACACCCGGCTGTTTACAGGACGGCTGCCCTCTCATTGGGCCACGTCAGTACAGGTCCCTGCGACCCACCCGATCACGATGACGCCGCAGGGTACACAGACAGTCGCCAGTGGGAATCGAACCCACATCGCCAGGTTGGAAGCCTGGCATGTTACCGTTACACCACGGCGACACAGACAGTTCACTCCAATCTCGTGACGCGGACGCTAAGTCGGCACGCGATGGACATACGACTGACAAGGAGGGACTCGAACCCCCAACCATCGGATTAACAGGCCGACGCTCTACCACTTGAGCTACTTGTCATACGCATTACGCCCGGGAGGAATCGAACCGCCATCACGCCCTTATAAGGGGCGCGCTCTGACCTTTGAGCTACGGGCGCTGCCTACTCGGCATGTCGCTTGCTCGAGGGCCCTTTTCTTGTGCGATTGACTGCGGACAGCAACCTGTTCCGCACTTCACACGGGAATCGTGCAGGGCTGTGCCCTGCTGCCAAGAAGCACTTGGCCGCGTAGAACGCCTTCGATCACTTGCGCTTGGATGGAATCGAACCACCGACCAGTCCTTATGAAAGACCCGCTCTACCACTAAGCTACAAGCGCACACTCCAAGCACTGCGCTCGAATGGAATCGAACCACTACGACGCCCTTATCAGAGGCGTGCTCTACCGTTGAGCTACGAGCGCTGAATAAAGTAGGAGCCGTGTGCACCACTCCTGAAACACGCGGCTTCTGCTCGACGTGGGGTCACGATCGAACAAGGACGCCTGCTACCGCCCGGCATGCGCTACTGACTGTCCCTCAAATCAGAGATCACCTCCTTTCACTGCGCGCACGTTCTCCGTGCGTGCCTCACGGCATCGTTTGGCCAACAACTAAACAGCATCAAACAACAAAAAAAGCCCTGAAAGCACTAGGCCTTCAGGGCTTTGGAACGAATATTGTCATCGTCGTTACCCTGGAGGCGGACCGTGTGCCGTGCCATTTCCGGCCATGCACATCAGCGCAATGCGGCCGTACCGCTCATTCTTCATGACGAATGATGCGGTGCCCGCACATGGATCTGTAATCCATGTCGGCCTAAATATGTTGGCTATGTTGACCAGCGGGTAACTCATTGAACTCAGATCCTCGCGTCCTGCATCATGATCATCGTCACGACCGTCGCGATGATGAAGAAGGAATTTGCATGCAGGAGTGTCATAGGAAATATAAAGCGCATTTGCGGGTCGTCAAGCAGTTTCGAAAATAATTATCGCGTGCGACAGGAACCATCACGACACGAACACTTCGATCAGTTCGACGCGCTCGCTCCGTCGGCTGGCGCGGATAGGACCTCACCCAATGCCACGCGCATAGGACTTGTGCTCATTGGCATCGAGATCCAGTAACGAGACATCCCGCGTCTGGATGGCGTTGTACAGTATCCAAGCCTTCTGCCTCGCCTTGTCGTGTTGTGCAACCAGGCGTTGCACCAGCGGCCCTCCCTTGTGTTCGAGTCCAGGCGACCCCGCTGGCCAGTGGGAGTTACAAACGAGCATACGGCTGCAAGATAAAGGCTCGATGAGAACAGTTGTGGGCGACATACGCTCTCATGGTTCTCTCATGATTCGAACACTACTACTGGATTGATGCCATCTGCGCTCGATACAATGACACCCGCATGCGTGTACTAATCGTCGAAGATTACGAGCCACTGTTGAATTCCCTGGGGCAGGGATTGCGCGAGGCCGGCCTCGCGGTGGACACTTCGTGTGATGGTCGCGAAGGCCTGTGGTATGCCACGTCGAATGACTATGACGTCATCGTTCTTGACGTCATGCTGCCAGGTCTTGACGGCTTGTCATTGCTCAAGAGACTCCGCGCGAACGGCAGCCATACGCCTGTGCTGCTACTGACCGCCCGCGACACTGTCGCGGACCGTGTTTCCGGGCTCGATCTTGGTGCCGACGATTACCTGACCAAGCCTTTTGCTTTCGAAGAACTTCTGGCCCGAGTCAAAGCTCTTGCTCGGCGTCACTATGACAAACCTAACCCACTTGTGCAGGTCGACGACCTTGAGATCAACACCGCCACGCGAACGGCCGTGCGATCGGGATGTACGATCGAGTTGACACCACGCGAGTACGCGTTGCTTGAATTTCTGGCTTTGCGCCACGGCGAGGTCGTAAGCCGCACCGATGTATGGGAACACCTGTACGAATTTCATGACGATGCCGACAGCAACGTAGTCGACGTATACATTGGTTACCTCCGCAAAAAGATCGAACGTCCGGATTTGCCCAAGCTGATCCATACTCGGCGCGGCCACGGTTACGTCCTGGGGGCCGCGCCATGACGTGCTCGTTACGCAGGCGCCTGCTCGTCGGTACCGCCTGTGGTTTCGCTGTCATCCTGATGGGCGCTGGCGTTGCACTCTACTTCTTGATGCACAGCACACTGGTTCGAGAATTCGACAGCGCTCTTCAAGCGCAGGCGCGAACCCTCGCAGATCTTATCGAGCAGGAAGGCAACCACATCGATCTCGAGTTCGAAGAGGCCGACCTCAGTTCATTTCGGCGCGCGGACCATCCTGACTATTTTCAGGTGTGGCTCGAGGACGGCAGCGTACTGCACCGCTCACCTTCGCTCGGAACCAGCGACATGCCGTGGGCCTCCGTTGCCGACGACTTGACATTGCGCCCCTGTGCACTGCCTGACGATCGACCGGGCCGGTGTGTGTGGTTGCGCTTCACACCGCGCATCGATTCAGAAACCGAAACGACCACACCCGTGCGCCGCGTGGTTCTTGGCCTGGCTCGTGGTACCGAGGGGGTCAACGCCGCCCTGGGGCAACTGCGCATCACCTTACTCCTCGTGGGAAGTACAGCGGTCGTACTATCGGTCATTATCCTTGCGTGGCTGGTCCACGTCGGACTGCGTCCTGCGCGCCAATTGGCCGAACGAATCCATGACATCGATGAGCACCGCTTGACGGAGCGAATTGCTCCCCACACACTCCCACTCGAACTCCGGCCCATTGCAGCCCAACTCAATGGTTTGCTGGACCGCTTGGCCGCGGTGCTCGTGCGCGAGAAAGCAATGACCGCCAGTGTCGCCCATGAACTGCGCACGCCGCTTGCGGGCTTACGGAGTATTCTGGAAGTCGCCGTCGCACAGGACCGCAACAGCGCAGAATATCGTAAGGCCCTCGAGGACTGCCACGCGATCTGCCTGCAAACACAGCTCATCGTAGACAACATCCTGGCGCTGGCCCGCCTGGACGCGCAACAAGAACCATGTACAAGGGAGCCAGTCGACCTCGACACTTTGATCCGGCGCAGCTGGGCACCGTACAAAGGCACGGCGGACGATCGACGACTTCAGATCAGCTGGGAGGTGGTGCCCAATATCGTGCTCAATACCGATCAACATCAACTCGGCCTGGTCCTCAAGAACTTGTTCGACAACGCAGTACACTACACCAATCACGCGGGGCACATCGCGATTGCAAGCGCCAACAACAATGGTTCAGCGACGATTTGTATCTCGAATACCGGAAGCCACGTCGCCACGAAAGATGTTCACCGTGTATTCGAGAGATTCTGGCGCGGAGACCGTGCACGGCAACAAGATGGCGGACGGTGTGGGCTGGGGTTGCCGCTCTGCCGGATGATCGTGGAGCGCTTGGGAGGACAGGTCGTTGCAGATTCGACGCCGGCAGGTGAATTCAGAGTACTCGTGAATCTGCACGCATCGGGCACGGCGTGAGCCCGTTCGAAAGAACGGATCTCGCGCCGGTACCCGCGTGATGGATCCCGCTAGTCATCATCATCGTCGTCGTCATCATCATCATCGTCATCGTCATCATCGTCGTCGCTATCATCGGCTGGCTCGACCTCGATGATCTTGTTCGTATCACCAGCGACTTCGACTTCGAGAAGCTGTGGAGGGTCACCCGCCTTCAAAATCATGACTTCCACTACGGCTTGGCCATGTTCGATTTCGACATGCGAAGAAACCGCCTTACCCGAAGTGTTCTTTTCCGCTGCCGCGACAGCAGCACTGACCGAAAAGACCTTACCCTCGAGCGCACTGGTCAACTTCACGGCCCGTTCTGTCATCTTGGACGACGGGGCAGCCTGCTTTACGGTGGCTTGTGTAATCGCAACGATGCCGAGCGCGGCACACAGGCTAATGGTGGTACTGGCGAGCTTCACGGTAATTCCCTTTCTGGATAGATGTTCTCACACTCCCGAGTCTGACCCGTTGATCGCACACTCTATGAAATCGATCATGAGGAGACAGTGAGAGCAATGGGCCCTGAGCAACAACACTTTAAGGCCACCGGCGGCTGACTCCGGTCTCCGAAAACGACAACTCGAGCTCGAGGCGCTGGACGAGGTAATGCCACAGGCACGACTCCACCACCCTGGTACCCACAACCTACGTGGGCGATGTTCGTGAGCTGAATTCGGCCCATAGCCAGGGCACCGCCTGGTGTCCAGAATCACGCCTGGACGAGCGCGATGCAATAATGAGGCCGTAGAGCGTCATCCCAACCAGAACACTCACGAGGAAATAGCTCGATCCAGAATACCACCGTGCAGGATAGAGGTACACGGCATTGGCACTCAGCAGCGTCAACGTGAACATGGTCACACAAAGGGCCAGCAGGCCACTGCGGAAGATGACGATCAGAATCAAGGCCGCGGAAAGCCCGCGGAAACACCAATCAAGTGCAGGCAGGTCGCTCACAGCATATGGAATTCGCAGAATGGCGATGGCGAACACTGCAATGAGGGCCGCTGCGCGTTTACGAAATACGACCTCGAACAACACCAGCAAGAACAGGGCCACCATGGCCATGTGCACCCCCTCGGTTTGATGGAGCACGACCGCGGCTATCGCCGACGCAGTCCCCTGTAACAGATCGAGGCTGCTGTCCAGTGGAATGGGCGGCGCGGCCCCCAACCACCCCACCATGAGATAGTGCAGGCGTTCCCCGCTGGTGTACACAATGGCCACGCTGATGCCGATCAAGATTTCACGGCCAATCAACGGGTCGGTAAACCAGCCCGACAGCAAGCGATTCCACGAGATGAGTTTCTGCGGCCACTTGTCGCGCACCGTCGGCTCGAGTGCCAAATACAGGAGTCCGGTCAGCACGGCCTGCCACAACGCCCACGCCAGCGATAGTTGAAAGTTACTCATTTCCGCAGAGAATTTCGGAACATGGTGTGCGCGCAGAGCCCAGCCGAGCATACTGGCCATCAGGTAGAACAGCGCCAGTCGCAGCGCCCGCGCCGGATCGCCACGCCGCAACAACAGATTGCGCCCGCCAAACCACACGCCGCCGACCAGCGTTACCAGAAGCAAGGCCGATGTGGCATACTGATTGATCCTGGTAAACACACCGGCCCGTGTGGCCTGTTCGCGCCCAGACATCTTCCACTTCTGGCTTTGGTGTACCCAGACCAGGTGCCCACGCCACGATGCGGCCTCCAGCCGTATCGTCGCAAAGTCCAGCCGCGGGTGCGGGCCGGTCCAGGCGGCCTGTTCATCGAATGCAGACTGGGGAACATACTCGGGTGTCGCTGCGGAAAATGCGCTCTCCTCGAGCCCTGCCTCATCGAACACCGGGCCCCAATCGAACGATGATACGATGACGTCAGCGCCGTCCTCGACCGGCGGCACGACGTTTGCCGGTTGAGCTTGAAAATGCACGAGTTCCCCATCCGAGTTCAGCTTGACGAGTGTCATGCCGGCGGTCAGCGGGGGATCGCTTTGCCACACTCGGCCCCAGCGATTATTGGGCACCAGTGGATAGGGGCTTTCGCGATACCAGAACTGCAATACGTCGGAACTTCCTGCGATGCAATCCCAGCGTTGCGGCGCATCATCGTAGCGATCAATGAACCGCAGCAGACTCCAGCGGCGTTCGAAACGACTTGCGTGGTCCTGACCTGGCTCGTACCTGAAGCGCTCGAGAATCTGGCGCGCGCGATGCTCGAGGACTTGTCGCGGAAGTTCGGGATCGGCGAACGGAACGGTCTTGACCGCGCGGTCGGCGAAGGACATGAAGCCCAACCCCCCGACCACCACTGCGAGCAATGCAATGCCGAACTTGAGGGGCAAGTGGCCCGAGCCGCCTGCCGCGGCGACCATCTCCGGTGACGGAGTCTCGCCAACCGCCAGAGCATAGTCCAGCACGTCGCCGCCTGGCAGCGTCGACGCTACGGCCAGTGCAGAAGGTGGGCGTGCTGCCGGATCGGGATGCAGGCAGCTCTGCACGATACTTCGTAAAACTTCATCGAGATCCGATATGCTGGCGAATGCACGGGCGACGGCCTGGCGCATGCGCGTCACGTCGCCACGCTCTTCGGCAGGCAACGCGTCGTGCCATCGACGACCGGTGTACAGCTCGAACAGCACGGCTCCGAGTGCATAAAGGTCACTCCGCTCGGTGACCGATCGCCCGCTGAGCTGCTCAGGCGCCATGTAGGCCGGCGTCCCCGACTTGATGTCTTCCGTGACCTGGTCCGCAAACCCGGCCAGGCCAAAGTCGGTCACGCGGACCTGCCCCTGACTATCGACCATGACATTGTGGGGTTTGAAGTCGCGATGCAGGACGCCCTTGTCGTGCGCCGCGGCCAGCCCCATGCACATTTGCCGAGCGATCTCGGCAGCCTTGTCCGCCGAAGGTCGACCCATGCGCCGCAAGACCGACGCCAGGTCGTCGCCGTCGACATACTCCATACTCAGGAAATGGACGCCGCCGACCTCGGAGACGTCGTGCACACGACAGACATTCGGGTGTGTCACCTCTCGGGAAATGCGGACCTCGTGCATGAAGCGGTCGACGCGCGCAGGGTCGGTGCCAAACTGATCTGGCAGGAACTTCAGTGCCACGGTTTGACGCAGCTTGAGGTCCTCGGCCCGGTAGACCTCGCCCATGCCACCGCGACCCACGAGGCCGACGATGCGGTAGCGTTCTGCCACGATCGCGCCTGGTGCGAACCGGGCCCCTTCGAGCGTGCCCGGCGACGCCACCGACATGCTCGAAGCCGTGGCGCGAGATTGGGTGACGGTCGCCGCCGAGGGGTCCTCGAACACACGGCCGGTACAATATGGACACACCCGGCTGTCGACCGGGATCTCACGCTCGCAAATGGGACAGTGGGTCATTCAGCCATCTTACCCGATCCCACCGCGCGCTGCAGTGCTGTACCAATCGTGACCCGTGTTTCAGGCCGCGTCCCATGCAGCAGTCGTGCTGACGACACGAGCACATACTCCATTTCACGTCGTTGTCCAGCTGTCGTAATCCCGATGAGCGGCGTGAACGCACCCGGCGCTCCGACTCGGGGAGCGCCCGTACACGCCTCGACCTGTCCAACGCTCCACCTGTAGAGGGCCGCGCTCAACCGTCGGCTTCGCAGCTTGCCTTTGTGCCGCAATCCGACACTGCGGCCTGATTCGTGCAGCATTCTCCAGAAGAACCCGGACCGACCGACTTCCTGCGCATCCACTGCGCGCGCATGCCGTTGAGCATCAGCCCGACCAGTCCGCAGGCTGCGACCCATGTCAGCACGCCGTGCCCGGCGCAACTGCAGTGCGCGACGCTGTCAAGCCGAGGAAACGAAGCGACAACTGCGTCCGTTGCCACACCAAACACCAGGGCCACTGTAACGATGGCAGCGACATAGATGGCCAGACTCCGCCGACCCAGGTCACGGGCGACGATGACCATCGTGGCCATGTTGGTTGCCGGTCCGACCAGCAGAAAGACCAACGCCGCCCCCGGACTCAGCCCCTTTGCAATCAGGGCAGCAGCCAGCGGCGTCGAGGCCGTGGCACAAACGTATAATGGCAGACCAGCTACGACCATCAGTAACATGGTGCCGAACCCGCTCCCGATTGACCGTTCCAGAAAATCCTCTGGAATGAGTGCGGTCAAGAGTCCGGCCAACAGAAACCCGATCGCCAACCAGTGCGACAGATCGACAAACAGATCAATCGCCGCGTAGCGCCCAGCGGTCAGCATGTGCCTCCCAATTGTCGTGCGGGCAGGCTGCGGTGTTGAACAACAGCAGGACTCTGCTGGCACCGTGTCCGGATGCTCCGGACCGTGCTCGCCTTGACGATCGACCAGCACTCCGGCGGCAACCGCCGTCACAAAAGCAGCTATCGGGCGCAGCGCGGCCAGAAGCGGCCCGAGCAGTGCATAGGTCATTGCGATGGAATCGACGCCCGTCTCGGGTGTGCTGATCAGAAAACTGGCGGTCGCCCCTCGCCCGGCACCCTGCTTGCGCAGCGACGTCGCGACTGGAATGACGCTGCATGAACACAACGGCAAAGGCACTCCGATCAGTGCCGCCTTGAGAACACCGTGAAGGCCAGGGGTTCCGAGATGGGTCACAACCCGCGCAGTCGGCATCAGAACGTAAATGACGCCTGCGACTCCAAATCCACCCAACAGCCATGGAGCCGCTTCGAGGATGGTTGCCCAGGTCGCGATCAGCCATTCAGTGATGAAATCCATGCCGGCGCAACTTCCTTTCACTCGACCGCCTCGTGCACCCAGCCCACATGATATCGTCGCGGGTGCCTCGTCGCTTGCCCTCGCCGGGCGCGGAGCCTGCCCCACACCCTGCGGTATTCTCCTCCCTCTGGGGTCCGCGAGGCCCCGAGCGCCCCGTCGACCGCCCGAAATCGCATACCGGTCGGCCTCCACAGCCTACTGAACTTGGCATGAATCATGCCGGTTGTTCAATTGTTCAACACGAAAGGAGCATCGATGAACATTGATCTGTTTGTCCACGACGTGACGCTGGCGCCGAACAAGCGGGAAAACCTGGAGTCATGGCTCATGGAAGCCATGTCCTACGCGACCCGCCGTATCGAGCATCTCGAGGTCCGCATCACGAGACCGACAGGCGATCTGCACGCCTGCCGCCTCGATGCAACGCTCGTCCCCCACGAGCACATTCACGTCGAAGCGGAGGCCCCTGAACTACACGACGCAGCATCTCACGCCGTCGAGCGAATGCGCTGGGCGCTCCAACGAGCAGTCGAACGCCGTCGCTCGAAGCGGCAGCGCAACAGTTCATCGATGCGCGACATCGCATAAGGATCGGACCATCCCAATTCGACCCGCCAGCCCGCCCCGCGATTGGGGCGTGCTGGTCGGCCTTCATTCTGATCGACCGTAACTGGTATGATACCCACATGATCCATGTCCCGGCATCCCAGCATGTTGAGACACGCATTTCCTGTCGGCCTTACGAGCGATCGGGTTTTACTTTGGTCGAACTCCTGGTCGTCATCGGCATCATCGGGCTGCTCGTCTCGATGCTGCTACCGTCACTTTCGTCTGCGCGGGAACAAGCCAAGTCGCTCAAGTGCCTGGCCAACCTGCGGGCTCAAATGCAGGCAGCGGTCAGCTATGCTCAGGAAGATGCCAGCGACATGCTCATACCGCTCAACCAGCGTTATCTCTCAGCAGATGATAACGCCATCGCATTCGGTGGCCGCAACTACGTCGGATCCGCGCGTATGGCATATGGTGGCAAGAGCGGTTTGCACGACTACGATGGCGAGCAGCGTGGATACTTCAATGGGACGTCGCCGACTGGCTACGATCCACAGACCGGCTACGGGCGCTATTCGACGGGCAACCGCATGGGCCCGGCGACGAGGCCAATGAACGATTATCTTTTCAGAACGGGCTTCAACGATCGTTCTACTCTGGACATCACCGACATGGTTCTCGACGAGCAATTGAGTATGGCTGTGTTTCGTTGTCCTTCTGATCTGGGGTTTGACAGCGGACGCGACGGCGGCGGTGTCCACGGCAGCGGAATCTACGTCGGACAGAGCGAATGGCACGGCCAGGCGATCCCGTTCTTCGACGTCATGGGCAATAGCTACGGAACCGACTCCCATGTTCTGCAAATGAGCAGCGATCCCACGGCGCTGCTCGGATTAGGAGTGTGGTTACGACCGTATTCCCAGATTCCTGATCCCGGCCGAACCACTGTCCTCAAGGAAAGCAAAGGCCGCTTTGCCTCGTGGTGGAACCCGCCACCTGAAATACAGAATCGTGGTGGTGACGCGGAGTATTACGCATACGGCAACCATGGCGTACTCCGCGAACACAACGTCGCGTTTGCTGACGGCCATACGCGCCCAGTGCGCTATGAGGTACTGGATGACTTGACCCTCACCGGGAACGAATACACGCACACGGGCAACCCGGTCCTTCGGGGCGGTCGCCTGCACCCCATCGCGCCGGAGAATCTGCCCAACACTGGCGGATTCAGTTTCACCCTCGAACAAGTCGGCCCCTTCGTCAAACGCGGAGACGACTGGCAAGACTCGTGCTTCCCTGCCCCGGCCGTGCATTTTGATTGGTAAGACATGGGCCGCCTAGCACCCTCTGCCCAATGATCAACCGTCGTTGTGCTACAATAATGATGTATGAGTAGGGACCTGAAACAGCCCCCGCACCCGATCGTCCTGTTTGACGGGCACTGCACGTTTTGTGACCGTTCGGTGCAATTCATAATTGCCCGTGACACCTGCGCCCTGTTCAGGTTTGCTCCAGTGCAATCCGAAGTCGGCCGCAGCCTGCTGGTTCGCCATGCCCTGCCGGCAAACCATATCGATTCCCTCGTGCTGATCGAAGACGATGACCATTACATCGCGAGCACTGCTGCGCTGCGCATCGCCCGACGGCTGCGAATGCCTTGGCCGCTGTTCTGGGTGTTCATTATCGTGCCGCGGGCTATTCGGGATTTCGTCTACATGCAGTTTGCCAACCGGCGCTACCGGTGGTTCGGCCGGACAGAGCACTGCGCCGTGCCGAATGCTGACATCCGGTCTCGGTTTCTGAACTGATGCAGAAACGCAGTCACTGCGACGCGAACAATGTGCATGCCTTCTCGCCCTTCGCCAGCGTGACCAGCCCTTCCGGCACCATCCCCAACTTGATCAACAACCGTTCTGAGCGCTCGTTTTCCGGAGACATGATGGCCACGATGCGCCGGATCCCCAACTCCCTACGAGCATGCTCCATAACCGCTGACGCGGATTCGAACGCGTATCCAAGACCATGATGAGCCGGCAGAAAGGCAAAACCGATGTCCGGATCATCAAGACTTTCACGTTTGAGCAGGCCACACATGCCCAATAGCTGCGGATCCTGTACCAGATGGACGCCATATAGACCAAAGCCGTGCCGATCGTAGCTCGCGATCGGTCCTGAGCTCAGGTATCGTTGCGCATCTTCCTCGGTCCTGACACGCTTGTCGCCGATAAAGCGGATGAACAAAGGCGTGTTGAGCAGTTCGAGGATGAACGACGCATCATTCAACTCGAATTGTCGCAGGACCAATCTTGCAGTCGTGATCATGAGCGTTCCCCGGGACCGTTCAGAATTCCTCTGGATTGTCCCTTGGGCCGAACCAACCAGTCATTCTTAACCAGCATATCCAGGCAGGCCACCCGTAGCGAGGCCGGTGCCAGGGATGGCAAGAACCACCACAACAGTATCGAGAAGGGCACCGGGGGCCTGATGGACAGGCCCCCGGCGGTTCATGGGAGTGAACGTCTCAGTTGATACATTCACTGAACGGGCGACAGGCGCCGTTGCAGTATATTTCGCCCGCTGCACAACACAGATCCGGGATTGGCGAGCACACTTCGGTCACCGGACAACAGGTTCCCGTTTCAGGACACACTTTTTGTGTGGGGCTCGAACACGCCACGCAAGTATCGGTCGTCTGATCGCATCCGGTCCCTTCTGGGCAACAGATTCCGTTGCACACGCGATCATTGGGACAGCAGGTGTTGCCACCAAGACATGACTCACCGAACTGACAGCACGCGTTACCGCACGCTGGCTCGTTGAATCCACAACATAGACTCAAAGACTCGATGCATGAATCCAATTCGTCGCAACATGTGTTTCCACAGATATTTCCTGACTCACAGCATGTCCCGGCCTCTGGGCCATCCTCGATGCAACCATCCGTGTCGCAGCATTTGTCAACACACGGAATGGTGTCAGAGCTACAACAAATACTCTCCTCTGCGATGCACGAGTCGCCATCGGCACAGCAGGATTCGCCGCACAGGTTCTCCGGCTCGCAACAGGTTCCGGCGTTCGGACCGCTGTCGATACACACTTCCGTGCTCCCACAGCACTGCTCGCCCGCACAGGCGGTCTTGCCCTCGGAACAGCACAGCCCGATTTGAGCGTTAAGACACGTTTCGCCCGAGTCGCAACACGCCACCTCACCACATGACACGGGACAACATGGTGCTCCCGAACTGTTGCATGCCTTGACACATGCAACATAGCCGCCGGCACACAGCGCAACCGCCGCGGCCTCACATTTGGGGAAGCAGAACAGGGTGAATCCGCAGCCCACAGTTGCCCCGGCCACACACCCCGCAGTCGCTGCAGAGCACCCACCCCAACACGCGCCACATTCGATGGTCGCCACCGGGTTGCTGTCGTGACCGAAGTCACTACCATGAGCCGCGCGCACAACACCTGTTGCACCGCGCTGTTCGTCAAACTGAACCTCATTACAGCCCTGCGCCGCCGAATCGGCAGCAGACATCAATTCACGGACGGCATCCTCAATATCCGGATCCATGCCCAAGTCGGGTGGAGGATTGCCGTCTTGAAAGCGCAGCGACTCTTCCGCCGCATCATCGATCGACATGGGCACGATGCTTCGTCCATCGACTGAGCCCTCGACCATCCCGTTCTCAGCCACCGCGCGACCGGAAACCAGTCCGGGAACGAGGGGACCGTACTCAACCTCGACGATGGTGCGACCCTCCAACCCAGTCGTCGTGGCCTGCATGACCAGTTGGCCATCTGCGGTGACTTCGGTCTCGATCAGCAGGTTGCCGTCCTTCGTGGTCGTCACACGTCGAGAATACGACAATTGGCGTCCCGCACCCGACGTTGCATTCATCGTGATCTCGACGCCGTTGTCTTCCGCGACGTCCATGCACGAAGACTCCTCCGTTTGCGGTGCGCGTGAGTTGCAATTCGCACCCACGAGAAGACCGACAGCCAAGGCCAACCGCATCACGCGACAGCTGTGTCCCGCACGATCGTGTTCGTACTTTTCCATGAGCCCGTTACTCCGACGTCGAGTGTTGGATTCCGTCCCGCCCCCCGTCCACTCGGGAGTCGAACCCTGTACAGTCCGGGACTGAACCTGGCGGGCGCTGTGCCGCTGATCGGCCACGGGACGTGGTGTCTCGACATGGCAGATCGTCTCGATCACAGGCCGTTCAGTAGTTCACGAGGAATCTGGCCTGCACCCTACGCGCAAGGATGCCCGACCGCCGTGCGAGGACACACGAGCAGTTGCGTGAGGCGTTGCCCCCAAACAACTTGGGGCACGAAACGGCTCCTGACCCCTTTTTGGTAATCTGGGGTGTGGGCCGTCGGAGAGGGACAGTCAGGTCGTGGCGCGGCGGTGGATGATGATGGTGGCGGTGAGGGCGAGGAGGGTTGCGAGTCCGGCAACGCCCCACGCAGACAACGTCGGAATGTCCGTGGGCGTAGCATAGGCGATGAACATGCCACTGCCCCACTCAATCTGATCGTTGTCTTCGGGAGTCAGCGCTGCATTGAACGCCAGGTCGCCGTGGTTGTTGATCGCGACTGCCCCACCAAACGTTACCGAATTGTCGTTCTGATCGATGCGTGCCGTCCCGAGATCGATCTCAACCAGATCGTGCTCACCGATCACCCGTCGGAGCATGACCCCGTCACCAACGAACACCGCATCAAGACCTGCAGCATCCGCTCCACGGAACACAACGAGCCCGTTGTCGTTGACCGCCGGTGGAAAGAATGAGATGTCTGATACTTCGGCGTCGGCTTCAGTTGCGATGGTTACGGTCGTGGCACCGTCTGTGAGATACACACCGCGGTCTCCCCCGGTGGTGTTGGCTATGAAGGCGACACGGCCGTCGTTGGCCAGATCGATAGAGTTGTCGAAACCCGAAAACGGAGATCCCGCATCAGCATCGACATCGGATACGACAATGGTGAACGAGTTCATGCCGTCGTAGACTCGAATCTCGTCAGGTGCATCATTGTTGTTGTTGTTGAGTCGGACTTTTCCACCAATCTGATCAAGATTGTTGGTTGATGGCGTAAACAGGAAGGAAATCCCTCCGCTGCCTTCGGACGCGTAGGTCGTGGACGCACCGCCCGACTCCACAAAACGCCACGAGTTCGGACCACCGGAAAACCGACCGCGAAACCCGATGCCTCCACCGTCGTTGATTTCGACGCCGCTCGTCAGATTGAACGTCGTCAGCGCGATCCCCTGGACGGTCATCCCGTCACTGGGGTCATACACATAGATCCCATCCGAAAACAGATCGGATTGCCCCATTGCCACGAACCCTGCTGTATTCTGTGAAGCGTCACTCAAACCACGGTCCGGAAGGGCGTCATACACGACCGCCCCAAATCCTTCGGACCCGACAAACAGCCCCGCATTGCCTCCCCCCACGGTCACAAGTGTGAACGCGATGATGGCGCCATCGTTCAATGCGGGGGTCTTACTGTTGAACGAACTCAGGGCTGGAAGGTTAAAACCATCGCCAATGTTCGAACGAGCCTGGATCGCGAAGTTGCTATAGAGCGGAACCTGTGCGCCGACCTGCGCAGTGACGCTTCCCGCAGTAATGATCGTCAATAAAGCAGTCCGGTGTGACATGGTGACCTCGCTGGAGTCCGTTGAGCAATTTCCGAGATTCTAAGCGGCGCGGTGGGCTGAATTCAAATAGACCGCCACACCTGCGCATACTCGGAAGTCCGATGGTCGCGCCAACCTGAGGTCCATGCCACGGTTAAGCAGTTTTAAGAGCAGGTCACTCTGCAACGACCGCATCGCGCGTACGCGCCAAAGCCATGATGGCGAAGGCCGTCCCATACGGCTTGGTCGTGGAGGCGATCCAGAAATCCCAGAACGCGCCGTCCTGTTGGCGGACCTTAAGGACCTCGTGGCGTAATTGCAGGGCGTACTCGTGGCGTACATCGTCGGGCAATGACTCGATCTGGAACGCAGCGTAATAGTGCGCAAACAAATAGAAGTAGGCGGCCACAGCGTAGTAAGCCTCGTGTGGAATCGGCTTGTTACGCCCGACATCGAGAAATTTATGATGCTTGAACAAGACGTCGAGCCCATGAACGGTTGCATCGGGTGGAAGCTCCGCTCCCGCACGATTCAACGCATAGTTGCACACTTGAATGCGCCCCAGCGAACCCTTGACTTGATTGATCGATTCCAAGCGCAGATGGCGGGGAATGGCGTTGATGCTGTATGAAAATGCACCGTTGGGCATGCGGCTGCGTTCGACGGCACGAACTGCCGCATCGAACGCCTTGTCCGGAACGTCGAGCCCGGCTTCGCGCGCATCGACAAAGGCGAGCACGCCGACGGCGGTGGTGAACGATGTCGACCACTCTGCGCGCCAAGCTGCGCCAGGGTTCGCATAGTAACCCCACCCACCACGTGGTGACTGGTAACGCAGCAGTCGTCCAAGCATGGTGTTGGCCGCTTGTCGAATAGCCACTTCACGGTCCGTTCCAACACAGCGCGGGTGGCGCGAAGCCACTGACAGCGTACCCAGGCCATAAACCAGTCCCCAGACGTTGTCGACATCCCACTCCGCCGGACGCCGGAGGTCGGCGTGAGCCATCAGGAAATCGAGCCCGCTATCAGCAGCCGATATGGAATCTGGAGTGTTTGACAATTCGAGCAGGGCGCGCGTCACAAGTGCCGTCGTCCCCACGGTCCAGCAGTGGTAGGTCGCGGGATTGCCAAACGAGCTGGTAAATGTCGCGTTCCGCACACCACCCCATGAACCATCGTCATTCTGGGATGAGACGAGAAACGCGACGCCATCTTCGATGGCAGACTCCACGGCCGCAGCCGAGGTGTCGACGGGGCGGTCGCCTGGAGTGCCGGCCAGGATGAACACGGCAAACATGAATGCGTGACTCAATTGTCTTTCTCCCTCTCGAGTGCTGCCAGTTCATCTTTGAGGTCGGCCAGTTTCGCCTGAGCCGTCATCATTGCGACGCGCTGCTTGAGCTCGTCCGACCGCGCAGCACGATTCGCCTTCGCCAGAGCATCCTCCTTACGCGCGACATCGAGCGCCAGCGTGCTCATTTCGCGCGGCATGGTGTAATCTACGAGAGCCTGGAGCTCACGGGTCGTAATCTCGAGGCTCTGACGTCGACGATCCGCATTACGCTTACCGCGGCTGATAACGAACTCGGCGGTCATGTCCTCCAGATCCTGCTCTTTGTACATGATCTGAATCTGTTCGAGCTCCTCTGCAGCTTCGGCCGCTGAATCCTGCGCGCGCTGCAGCTCGAGTTCCTTGGTTGCAATCTTGTTCGGAGCTTCGAACTCCTTGAACTCGTCGAACTTGGCGCGGGCTAGCGCCAAATCATCTTCGGCGCGAGCGATCGTGTCGGCGGTACTGGCATTGTTAGTGTCGTTCTCGATCCGAGCGTGCTCCAGATTGGCCTCGGCGATCTTGATTTTTCGCTCGATCTCACGGCGCTTGGCGGCACGATCCGCACCTGTGTCGCTGACAGTGGACTGTTTATTGGGGGCAGGTTGCGCCTCCGACGACCTCTGCCCGCTCTGGGACGTCGAGTGCGCGGCTGTTGTACAACCGCCGCAGGCCAGTAAACCACTTATCACCAGTCTTGCAACTACCGAATAAGGCTTGTCCATAGCACTCCTCTCGCTTGAAGGGCATGGCCGTCACCATGTCGACCGGTGTCAACAGTAAACGGAGCACGGGATCATTACAACAAATAGGCTCAGGCTGGAGGTCTGCTACGGGACCGGATCCGCGACATCAGCGATGGTGCCCATGCGTGCCGAGGCCACACCATTCGCGAAGCAACGGCACGTGCACGGCTAGATGATGATGGTCCACACCAGATAACCACGCGTGATCATGATTTGCGTGAGAAGCAAGAGGACCACCGTCACGCGAAAGACTATTGGACGCGAGATCATCACGCTCGCGACCATGAGATGCACGGGAATCAAGGGAAGAAGATAACGCATCTGAGCATTGAGAATGGGCGTCTGCAACAACATGGCCATATAGGCCACACTGAACCACCCGAATACATCACGTCGACGCACGAGCAGCACGATGGCTGCAATACCATAGAACAGGATACACGCCACGAACAGGGGAGCGAATGCGTCATCTTGCAGGCGCAAAGGGATGCTGTGCAGTAGCGGAAATGCGTGCCCCGCCACGCCGGCGCGTTCGAACCACGCTTTTCCGGCATCGAGAAACGCGCCTGCGTCCCCCGTGGCCATCGCAAAAAACGTAAACAGGCCGGCGACGCCTGCAATAGCACCCACGACCGTGATTCCCCCCTCGGCCAGGCGACGCTCTCGCCACGAGCGGCATACCCAGTCGGCCGCCAGCACGGGCACGAGGACCACCCCCGCGGTGCGCGTCAGTGGTAGCAGGGCCGCGCACACCCCAGCCAGGACATAGCGACCCTCAACGTGCCAAGTGAGCAGCGCCGCGAGGATCAAACAGAACAGCGCCTCAGTGTAGACCATATTGAGAACCCATGCTGACGGGAACAGTGCATAGAACAGCACCAGCGCACACGCGACGCGAGCACATGCCACCCGGGTGCCCAATCGATAGAGAAACCACAGAGTGAGCAGGAAACACGAAGTCGACAGTATCACGCCACCGATCCAAGGCATGATGCCAACCGCTCCCAGCACGCGCAGCATGTACGGATACAAGGGAGCGAAAGCCGTGGGTGACTGTCCGTGGACGGCCAGCGGCAGGGAATAGCCATGCTCTGCGATTTGCAGGTACCAGTAGCTGTCCCACTTGAGGAACATTTGTCCCCATAACGAAGTGCAGGGCTCCATCTGCTGGTAGTAGCCGGAGTCTGCCATCGGCGGCGTCGGTGTCGCCAACTCCCAGCCGGCCAGGACCAGCGCAACAAGCCCGCGCAACAACACGGCAGCCACCAGAACACGGCCAAAAGAAATGGCCGGGCGCTGTGATGATGTGGCGCTGGACAACCCGACCGGATCAACAATCAGCGGTCCTGATGATGTCGTTGACATGATCGGTTCCTCAGCGAGCAACGACTGGATCACCCAGATGTTTCGATGTGGTCGAAGGCAGCATGAATGGCGCGATAGACCGCCGCATCAGGCAACAAGCAATGAGCGCGATTGATATCAGGGCAAACACTGGACGCGGCAGAAAGTAGCATGTTGTCCCGACTACGCCGAGAACGGACCAGCAGGAAGTGCGCAACAGATTCCGGGCAACGAGACACAACGGCAACGTCCATAGCGTCAGGTCATACGGGTGGGTGTTGGGGCTGACCAGGACCGCCCACGCGCACGCCACACCCAGGCACTGGAGCTGATCAACACCTCGACCGCGCATTGAATGAAGCACGACGGCGAGCACAACCGCGCCCCCTGCCATGACGGGGACACCACACGCTTGGATCCAGTTGTATATCTCGGGCTCGAACGTTCCAGGAATGATGAACCAGTTGCACATGTCGGTGATCGTGTGGTTGGGCGCGGTCACCGCATGAACGAAGTCGCTCCACAAATGAAAACCGAACCACAAGCCGCTGACGAGAGTACAGACCAGGAGGGTCGCCATCGACCACATGATCGTTCGCCACTGACGATCGACCAACGCGACGATTCCGAGAAACAATGCGTACTGCGGCTTGAACGCCGCCAACCCGAGCAGCACGCCAGCAGTTATGGGTTGGCGTCCGAAAGTCGCGGCGTACCCCAGCACCAATGCTCCGATGTAGCCTCCAGTCTGTCCCAGCAGGACACTGAAGAGATTCGCTGTCGAAAACCCGACGACAACGGCTGACAGTATTTGATCACTCGATGTCGCGCCCAATCGACGACCGCATGCAACGGTGGCGAACATGAGCGCCGCAGATCCGAGAAAGACGAAGATGAAGTATCCTGTCTGCGGCGTACCGATCGCATACAAGGCAAACAGCGGCAGCGCGTTGGGACCATACGCGAAAGGCAAGTCGTACGGCGGTGTCTTGCCATCCAGACGCGTTGCTGCGATGTGATCAAGACGAACCTCGCGCGTGTACGGCGAGGCACCGTCGAGCAACAGCTCGGCTCCAGCCCTGAAGACAAGCCCATCCGAAACATCTCGCTCGTAGCTACGCTCGTCGTAGGTATCACTGCCGCGGGCCACGATCCAGGTTGGAACGAGCGCGCCGCCAACGATGCCAATCAGCAGCAGGGCGGTGGCACCAGCGCCGCGCCCACTGCAACCGGATACCGCGAACGATCCTTCAGAACTGCAGCTCATAAGGTTATCTTCGGGCATGAGCTGCTGGGGATTCATCTCCTGGCCACCTGTACTCACCCGGGGCTGAGACGATCGAGGATGACGGATACACGTGGCCGGTCCCGCACCGATCGTTGTGCGGACCGAAGGCTATCGGACGTCGTGATCTCGCAATCGCTGTGGCCCTATTGGATCGCTCGAGGCCCGGCTGTGCCCTGCGACGGGTGGGATCCCCGCGAACCAGTTGCATGAGAGCCCGCCTATGGGATAGGTTCTAGCGTCCAGAATCCGACATCTTGACCCCAACTGGAGACAATCCATGTCACGCACCCAGCTTTGTCTGACCCCCGTGCTCCTGGCCCTCGTGCCGCTGGCCTCTGCTGCGGACCTCAAGGATCCACAAGAGGTGCTGCGCCGCGCGGCGGACGCGCTGAGCAACACCCACACAGTGAGCTATAGCGCAACTTTCACCGGAACGAACTGGGTCAAGGAGCTCGTGCCGCACGTTACGGGCAAGGTCGTCATCGGACCCACCGCCGAGTACGACGTGCCGCGGTTCTTTACCGAGGCGCAGGTCACTGACAGTGAATCCGAAACCGCCGCCGTGTACACCGCAGGATGTAATGGGAACGAGTACTTCATTGTCGATCCCAAGACGAAAATGGGTTACATGGACATGGACCCTGCAGTCATGGGCTCCAACGCACGGACGGTCCAAAGGCTCGTCATCGATGCATTCAGTTCCACGGAGCCGCTCAAGACCACCCGCGCCGCCGCTACGACCACGCTCAAGGACGAGACAACCATTGACGGCGTAGCGTGCTATGTTGTTCAGGCTGACACATCAAGGAGAGAGAAGGCGATGGTGTGGGCAATCGCAAAGTCTGACTTTCTCCCCCGTCGCCTGACGCGCATCTACGCCGGGCGTAATGAAGGAGAGCCCGACGGCACCACCGAGATCACGCTGACCACAGTGGTCGCCAATCCAAAACTGAAGAAAGACCAGTTCGAGATGGTTCTGCCGGAGGGCTTCAAGAAGTCAGATGACTTTGCGCCATAATCTCAGCGGCGGGCATCGCGCGCAGCCCAAGCATCAACTCGAGAGCAATGCAACAGAGAGGATTGCACAGTTGGGATCACGCAGCGACCGGTGTGGCTACATCACGACCGTGCTCAAATCGCTGATGCTCAAGACACCATCTGTAATCTCGACGATTTCCGAAGACACCAGCGCGACGAACGCGGCTAGCAGTGCATCGACCAGCTGCAGAAAGAAGTCGGTGAAGAAACCCATTGTGAAACTCCTTTTGAGAGTGCGGCTCACGCCCCCCATTGATCAGAAATTGAAGACATATTGAAAGTAGAAGAAATCCGGCGAATCGTCATCACCGGTCCGCTTGATGAAGCTGCCTGGCCACATGTGGGCGTAACCGAATTCGAACGCCTGGTGCACGTTGATCTTCCAGGTCAGCTTGACGTCGAGCTCCCCCCCAACCGAACTGCCGCTCCCCCCCAGGCGATCGCGACGCCCCGGAGCTCCACCGGCATTGTAGAGAGCGTCGTCGTTCGAATCGAGCCAGAAGTAATGGTAGGCGACGGTCAAGGCCACCGGCTTGCACGGCTCGAGCCTGACGGCCACGTGCGGAGTGATGATGTTCTGGCGACCGACCTGGTCCAGGATACCCAAATATTTGTGCCCCAGAGGGAAAAGATGGTTGAACGTGCCGTGAGTATTGTCGTCGGGATCCCGGTCACCGGTCGCCCAATCGAAGCCCAACGACACGCGCGGATTCATCGGAACCTCTTTGAACGTGTAGCCCCCCTCGACGGCCACCATCCACGCGCACACTCGATCGCCACTGTGGTGGCCCAGCTGTATCGCGCCTTCCGCCTCGTAGTCCCATGGGCCCGTCTTGCCCCACCACCGAGACCCGAACGTATGCAGCGTCAGATGATCTGACAGTCCGGCGGAATTGGGCTGCGGATCGCTGTCGAGCAGCACCAGGTAATAGACGTCGAGACCGTGACGATCCCAGCCCTTGTAGGTGGAATAGATCCCGAAGAAGTGCTGGTCCTCGTTGTACTCGTCAGGCTTGTTCTCCAGGCCCTCGGAACGGTTGACTGGGACCGGCCGCACGTAGAAGCCGTCAATGTTCCAGTTCTCGTCACGGTACATGAGCGTCGCGCCATCGAACCGTCGCCGGGTGTTGGCCCACATCAACGGCGAGACCAGGCGCTGACTGCCATAGAGGAGCTCCTGCCGGCCTACCCGCAACATGAACGGGGACTCACTGCCAAAGAGCTTGAAATCAAGGAACATCTGGTTGAAATCAATGTGATTCTGATCGATCCCGATAGTCGGTGTGTCCCGATCCACGGCATCCGCATGAATACCCTCGATAAAGAACCGGATCACATCTTTGTACCGCAAGTTGGCATGCAGACGGTATTGCTGCAATAGATACGTGTCCTGCGTCGGACGGCGACCGCCGTACAGCTTGTTCTCCTCGCCCATGAGGCGAAATCGGATGCTCCCACCGAAATCGAGCCGCCAGTCGTTACCCAGATCGATGTTCTTCAACGGATCGAATAAATCGGGCTCATAGCTCCCCTCGGGACCGTCGAGGTAGCTCCAATCCGAGGCGTAGCTGAGCGCGAAGAATTTGGGCCCGGGTAGCGGGCCGGTGGGCGCTGGCATCTCGGTGGCCGGAACCTCCTCCTGAGCATCAGCGGTCGGGGACTCTGGCGCTTCGACAGGCCTGTTCGATTGTGCGTCTTCATGCGCCGGTGGAGTCGCAGGTGGCGCGGGTTCCTGGGCCCACGCTGGCCCTGCACAGGCCACGATGAGAACAACCCTGTTCAGATTATGTTTGCAGAAGTTTGACATTGAGCAAAACGTGGTCATCCATGTGGCCAGCGGACATACAGATTCCATGCCAATCGATCCCGCGCCCCCCTTATCGCCAACGTGATCCGACCTACTTGCTGCGATGCGTGGATTTGCGCGGCGCCTGTGCCGGATCCCGCTCGAACCATCAGAAAAACAGATCTACGGCGCCAGAATCGTGCCCTGGAGGCACCATCTCCTATGCGGATTCCTTTATACCTCTGAAACTCGCTACAATGAATCCGACCGCCTTACCACGAGACAATTGGGGTCCCAACCAGCGCCTGACCCGAGGAGAAGAAGATGAATTGCAGCCGCATTGTAATGTGGTTTGCCTGTGCATGCATGGTAGCCGTCACTGCCCATACATTCGGGGAACCGCCCCGTAGAGCAGGCCGTGAGCCGGCCCACCAGGCACGTCGAGCCCCCAGTCCGCCACTCTTTGCCACTATCAGAACCAACGATCGAGGGGCCGTGATGCGCGTCGACCGCGCAGTCCTCGATGCCGCCCGACAGGACCACCTCCCGATCCGCGTTGATCATGTCGCCGTGAATGACCGCCACAGCGTCGCGCTCGAGCTGACGCCATTTCGTGTGGTCTCGCCCGATACGCGGTTCGTAATCGGCCGTCCCGATGGGCGCGATGCCGTGCTCGAGTACGACTGGCGGCGCGTCACCCTTCTTCGCGGAACGGTGGTCGGCCACCCGGGATCCTCGGCTTATGTCGCACTCATCGAGGGTCGTTCAACCGGGCACATCGACCTTGGAGTGGGCCAACCGCGCTATCGTGTCTCCTCCACCGATTTCGATGGTCGCCCGTTACCGGCCGGAGAGATTTCGGTGTTCCGTGCATCAGGCATGCAGGGTGGCCCCGCCCCGGGCGTCGCCCATTGTGGTGTCGATGACACTCACTTCGACACCGATGACAAAATCGACAACCGCCCGACCCGCGCTGCGCTGGGCACGATGCCCTCAACCGTCGGCCTCAAGCATCTGGAACTGGCCATTGAAACCGACTACGAACTGTTTCAATTATTCGATGACGCCACTGCCGCAATGGACTACGTCATCTCCATGTATGGCGAAGTCAGTGTCGTGTACCAACGGGATGTCGACACCTGGATCGAGATCACATGGGTCCGCATCTGGGATCAGCCTGACGACCTGTTTAACGGCCCTGATCCCCTTGCAGAGCTCCGCCCATACTGGAACAACAACGACCCCGGTGTTCAGCGCGACACACTACAGTTCTTCTCTGGTCGACGCGACTTCCCTTATGGTGGCGCGGCCTACCTCAGTTCGTTGTGCGGACCATTCGGCTATGGCGTCGTCGGCTATGCCGCCGGCTTCTTCCCTGATCCGATGATCCCCGATGCGTACACCTGGGACATCGAGGTGACAGCCCACGAGTTGGGCCACACCTGCGGCGCGCCCCATACCCACGACATCGGAATCGACACGTGTCAGAATCCCGTGACAATTCCGCAGCGCGGTTCGATCATGGCCTACTGCAGTCAGACGTGGAGTGGCATGCTGGCCAACGGCGACCTCTATTTTCATCGATTGATCCAGCCCCACATGGACGAACACCTCGAGGAGTCGGAATGCATCGTCCCGGACTGCAACATGAACGGCATCGATGATCTCACCGACATCTCTGGAGCAATGAGTCTCGACCTGAATGTCAATTCGATTCCGGATGAGTGCGAGGACTGTGACGGCAACGATGTCCTCGATTCTCTGGACATCATGCTCGGGGCGCCCGATGTCAATGGCAATGGCATTCCGGATGTCTGCGAACCCGACTGCAATCTCAACGGGGTGCCCGACGACTCAGACATTGCCTTCGGAGTCAGCACCGATCTGTACGGCAATGACATCCCCGACGAGTGCGAAGCTGACTGCAATACCAATGACATCTCGGATTTCACCGAAATCCAGAGCGACATGACCCTCGATAAGAACCGCAATACGATCCTCGACGCCTGTGAGAACTGCGACGATGACGGACAGACCGACCTCGAAGAACTTTCCGGCGCCCATGACATGTGGGTCGCCAGTGGCGAAGACGGTTCCATCCTGCGACGGTTCCACTCCAAGGTCGGCGTGCTCATGAATCCGTCAACGGGAGTATCGATCAGCCGCGGCCAGGATGTCCTTGTCGTCGGTACCGGACCGGCGGCCCGGGTCCTGGTCAGCAGCCTCGATGACGCGCGAATCATGGAGTTCGATATCGAGGGCGTCTACCAACAGGACCTGGTCAGCGGTGGATTGCTGGGCGCTCCGGCGGGCATGGTCATGACCGCAGACGGCGACCTGCTGGTTGCAAACATCACGGGTCATAATGTGCTGGCCTACGATGGCACGACCGGCGCGGCCCAGGGTCCGCGTGTGGTGTCTGGCGCCGGTGGCCTGAGCGGCCCGCATGGCATGACGCTAGGGCCCAGTGGCAACCTTTATGTGACCAGCTCAACGAATGAAGTTCTCGAGTTCAACGCCACCAGCGGTGCGTTCGAGCGTGTGCTGGTCGCTGGGACGAACAACGGTGGACTGGATCAACCACGCGGCCTGGCCTTCAAGCCCGACGGCAATCTGCTGGTCGCCAGTTTCGGCACGGAGTCTGTCCTGGAATTCGACGGCCTGACCGGCCGTCCACGCGGCAAGTGGGCTCAGGTCGGCACCGCGACAGCGATCACGCAGGACAACCCCTGGGGCATCCGCGTGGGACCCAATGGTCACGTCTACGTGACGCGCACCGGTGACCTCGCGCCGGCCCCGCAACCTCCGGTGGGTGCATCGCATCTGACCGACGCACGCATGTTCGAATACGATGTCTGCTCGGGCAATTTCCGCAAAACGCACATTGGTGGCCAGGACCATGGCTTGAACTATGCCACGGGTTTCGCATTCATTGATGGATTCGATATCGATTGCAATCAAAACCAGTTACAGGATGATTGCGACATCGCATCTGGCTACAGCCTCGATGACAACATGAACAGCATTCCGGACGAGTGCGAAATCGATTGCAACAATAACTCGATTTTCGACCAGCGCGACCTGTGGCCGCGCGGCTCGAGCATGGACTGTAACTGCAACTTCATTCCCGATGAGTGCGACATTGGAAATGGCAGTTCGGACTGCAACGCCAACAGTGTTCCGGATGAGTGCGAGGTCAACTTCGACTGCAACGACAATGGCACACAGGACCTCTGTGAGGTTTTCAATGGGACCGCGGAAGACTGCGACGCCAATGGTGTTCTTGACGAGTGCGAACTTGTCGGCAGTGATGTGATTCTGGCGGCTGATTTTGAAAGTGGCCTTCCGTCCGGCTGGACGGCAACGGGGATGTTCAGCGTGACCTCGGCTTGTTCGGTCGAGCCACCATGCGAAGGTGCGTCATGGGCGTATGCCGGGGATACAGGTTCCTGTGAGTACGACAACGCCAACGCTGGCGGCCTGACCATGCCTCCTATTGATATCCCCCTGGGAACGACGACGCTCGAATTCTGCCACAACCGCGATACCGAAACTGATTTCGACTTCACGGACATAACGGTTAACGGCGGGCGGATCTATCGTGAGAGCGGGAGCACAGGAGGATGGGTCACTGAGATCATCGACCTCAGCCATTACGAAGGCCAAACGATCACGGTCGTGTTCTCATTATTCAGCGACGGTGGCCTCAACGCACTCGGTTGGCAGATCGACGACGTGAAGGTGCGCAGTGTTGGGAATCGCGAATCCGATTCGGACAACGACGGCGTCCCCGACCCCTGTGATGCGTGTCCGGGATTCGACGATACGATCGACGACAATGACAACGGTATCCCGGACGCGTGCGAGGGCACGTGCAAAATCCATGACAACTGCGCGGACACCAATGAAGATGATATCCGCGACGACAACTGCATCTGGTGGTCCTGCACGGCCGGAGTCTGCGCAGGCACGGACATCGTGTTCGCGGACATGGGCGGGCAATTCGGAGCCTGCGCGCCGGATGGAACAGCAGATGGCAACGATCGCTTCCACGCCCTGAACTGCTTCGCAAACATCGATCCGGATGGCATCTCTGCGTACAGCTGTGAGAACAACCCACCCGCAGCATTCAATGTCGATGCTGGCGGGCAGTTCGGTTCCTGTGCGCCAGATGGTGTGTGCGATGGAAACGATGCGTTTGCCGCGCTCAACGCATTCGGCAATGCGACCTCTTGCGCCTGCCCGCTGGATGGTGGACCCATGCCGACAACTCCCCAGGTCCCCTTCGTCGTGGAGCGGGCTTCGATCACCCTGACACCCTCGACGACCAATGTTCGCCCGGGCGGATTCATTGACATCCGAGCGTCTCTCGACACGGGGCTCAAGGATCTGCGTGGGTATCAGTTACACCTGGCGTCGACTGGCGGCACACGGGGCACGCTCGCACTCGTAGACATCTCCATCGACGACAGCACGGCCCTGGGCGCGACGGGCCCGTCGTGGTCGGCGTTCAACGTCAAAACGGGCCAGATGGTTGCTGGACGGGACAACGCAGGCGTACCGACGTCAGCACAGGCCTACATGGCTACATTCACTTACCAGGCCAGCGCCAACGCTGCAGGTACCTTTGCCGTGACACTGCTGCGCGACCCGAGGGATCAGGCGCAACGGACCTTCCTGTTCCCTACGCCATCAACCGGGATCATTCCCGTGGAACGGACCGCCCCTGTCATCGTGAGCATTGAAAAATAAGGTTCTTCACGACATTCCGGGATGGGCCTGGCAGGCATGATATGGACCGGGCCGACCCATCACGGGTCGGCCCGGTTTTGTTATGTGACATCTTAACCCGCGCTACTTGACGTTTGCGAGCAACATGAAGTCCTGTGGTTGCAACTCGAATGCCTTGTCGTGAAACGGGAAGGCATTGACGGAATTACCCTTCATGTGGTCCTTCCAGAGATTGATGGGGCGGATCACGGCAAGTGTGTCGTCGTATTTGACGGCCAGGTGCACCTGCAGCTTGGAACGATCGATTTTGTACCACGAGCCGGTCTGATTGCGCCAAATGAGTTCGTGTTTCCAGGCTGCGGACGGAATTCGGACAGCAAGAATCTCGGCATCCGGCTGTTCCTTCTTCCAGGCATCAGTAGCCATCTTGACGACCTCGGCGCGATCCTCACCTTTGTAGCCCTCTTCGGGAAGCTTATTCGCTGCGATGATGACCTCGCGCAGCGACTCGCCAGATTTTTGCACGTGGACCTTCATCGCCTCGATCTTCTTCTTGAAATCCGCACCGGCAGCAGGATCGAAGGCCTCGCACAGCACGACCTTGGTCTCGACCCACCCGAATCGTTGCGGAATGCCGCCCGTGAAGAACAGGGGCTTCTGTTCCTCAACGGCCTGCTGGGTCATCTGATTGATCTCATCGAGCTCCTTCTGGATTTCAATCGGCAGAGAGATCTTGCGCTGCTCTGCGGCAGCCGAGAAGCGCGCGAAATTATCGGAGAAATGCCGACTGAGGCTGGAGAGACGCTTACCCGTTGCAGTCTGCTGCGTTACGAAAATGGCATAGGCCGCAACGATCCTGTTGTGTTCGGCACTTGCAGCCGGCATTTCGCTGACCAACGAAGCGGCTCTTGACAGGATCCATGTTGAGCACATCAACATTGGCATACATGCTGCCCATGTCGCCCAGGCGCTCGAGATCCTCACCAAGACTCGGGTAGTTCGCCGTGTTGATCAGGCCCATAACCTTGTCGTAGGTCGGCTTAATCGTTTGCTTCGACTGGTCGATGCTTGCCAGAACTTTCTGCATGTCATCGAATGTGGCTTTGACACCCCGACCGTCCTGCGGAAGGGTGTCGTAGTGGTCCTTGAAGTGCTTGATATGTTCATCGATCTTCATGACCGTATTCCCGGCATTGACCAGGATCTGATGGTCAAATGTCGAAATGTCCGGCGTCGCATTGATCTGCTCAATGACTTTCTTGAGGGCCTCGTCGATTCCCTGGGCCTGCTGCAGGTAGAATCGTGCGTTCTTGAGTTGCTCTTCCTGCTTGTAGTCGAGCTTCACTCCTTCGTTGGCCTTGGCATTCTCCTCTGCACTCTTGCCGGTCAAACGCTGCTCCAGCCGCTTCGACCTTACCCTTGACATCGTCATACTGTTTCTTGAATGCCTGGACATCAGGGTTATCGGCCGGCAGCTTCGCCAACAGCGCCTCGATCTGCGGGAGAGGCGCCTTGGCCGTCTCCAGTCGCATCATTGCCAACTTCAGCTTCGATCCTTTAGGCTTGCCTTTGGCGCCGGCGGACTCGAGTGCCGGGTTGTAGTTATCCACCACCATTTTGAGTTGGCCGTAAGCCTGCTGCAGCACGCTCTGCTGATCAGCGCTCAGGTCTGCCCCGACGACCGTACCCGTGACGCCTGCGATCGCGATGACCGTCACCACACCCCGAGCGGCTCGCGTCTGACACCAGCTCTTCATTTCCAATCCTCCTGGTCTGCTGCTGAAAAAAATCCCGGCCAGCCCATAACAGTGGCTGATCATCCGGGGAGTTCACGTGTCGTGATTATATCCTAATTATTGCATTGTGACTTTAGCTAACTGATGACGACCCCTTGCTCCAACGACCCGGCAACCCGTGCAGGCATCATGCATTACGGTGCAGCACGCAACTGTGATGCGCCACTCCACGGTGCTCGACCACCGGGATTCGATCGTGCCCGCACCGACGTGCCAAGCACACTGGCGCCGAGGTAATGCATTTTGGTTAGTCCATACAGTCCTTACGAGCGTCCGACCCATCCCAGTATAATTGGTGTACCCACCACATACGGGCTATCGAGAACATGTCACACGCGCCACTCAATGAGGTTAACGATCTGCTCGCCAATGCCGGTCGCGGCAATGCCGAGGCTGCGGATCGATTGTTTCCAATCGTCTACCATGAGCTGCGGGCGCTCGCCGGCGATATGTTCCGGTTCCAGGGCACGGACCATACACTGCAGCCTACCGCTTTGGTCCACGAAGCGTACCTGCGCCTGGTCAACCAGCAGAATGGGCACTGGAAAGACCGCACGCATTTCATGGCTGTGGCCGCAAAAGTCATGCGGAACCTGCTGATTGACCACGCCCGCAAGAGAAAAGCCGGCAAGCGCGGGGATGGCTGGGAGCGCATCACCCTCGATGGCGTCCTCGATACCGCTGAGAAACGATCAATCGATTTGTTGAGCCTCGAAGAGGCCCTCCAACAATTGTCCGAAATGGACGAACGCAAAGCCCGTGTAGTCGAGTTGCGCTTCTTTGGTGGACTGACCATTCGCGAGACCGCTCAGGACCTTGGCGTCGCTCGCGCGACCGTAGAAGAAGACTGGGCCATGGCTCGCGCCTGGCTGACTCGACGTCTCGCTGCCGATTGAGAAAAACCAGGTCATTCACAACTCGATTACGTGATCTGTGTGAGTTGTGTGAAACAGTCGACTCGTCCAAGACGCCAATCGGCCGAGCATCGTGTGCAATGGGATCGTAAGAAACCAGCGCTCGCACATCACAACGAATCACGGACACGGCACCAGCGAGAATCCTGAGTGGACCCCGAGCGTTTCAAGAAGGTCTGCGAGTTGTTCGCCAAGGTACGCGAACTCCCTGAAGCGGAGCGGGCGCGAATACTTGGAGAGTTCTCCGAAGATGCCGAACTGCTCGAGGAGATGAGCGGCCTCATCGACGCCTACGCCCACCCACTCAACCTGGAACCCATCAGGGACGCACAGGACTCCGGCCACACGGCGACCCTCTCCGACGACAACGGCGCGCAACCGACCGCTGCGCCGCACCTGATTCACATTGATGGCTACGACATCCTGCGGCGCCTCGACGAGGGTGGCCAGGGAGCCGTGTACCAGGCTTTGCAGCGATCGACGCGGCGTAAGGTCGCCGTGAAAATTCTGCGCGAAGGTGTGATGGCCTCGCAATCGGCGAAGAAGCGCTTTGAGCGAGAAATCGAACTCGTCGCCCAGCTCCGTCACCCGAACATCATCTCGGTGATCGACTCCGGCTGCACGACGGAAGGGCACCCCTACTTTGCCATGGACTATGTCCGTGGACTTCGGGTCGACGAATACATCCGCGAGAAGAAGCCAACTCTCGAAGATGCCTTGAAACTGTTTTGCATTGTGTGTGAAGCGATACAGTACGCGCATCAACGGGCCATCATCCATCGTGACCTCAAGCCCTCGAATATCCTGGTCGACACGGATGGCTCACCCAGGGTCCTCGACTTCGGACTCGCCAAGTGGATCGGCGGTGCTTCCGGAACGCTGATTTCCATCAGCCAGAACATCATGGGTACGCTCCCCTACATGTCGCCGGAATTGACTCGGGGCAACCCCGACGAAATCGACACACGCACTGATGTCTATGCCCTGGGAGTCATCCTGTTCGAAATGCTCACCGGCCACTATCCCTATCCCGTGACCGGTGACATCGCAGAAGTCATCCTGCACATCACCCACACGCCTCCTTCCTCGCCATCGCGCTGCTGGACTCCCGAGTCGGGCATCACTCGCCGGACGGCGCGCATCGTCCGCGCAAGCCAGTGTCCAATCGACGATGAACTCCAAACGATCGTCCTCCGTTCCCTGGCCAAGGAGCCCGAGCGCCGCTATCAGAGCGCCGGCGAGTTCGCCCGCGACATCAACCGCTACATGTCGGGTGAGGCCATCGAGGCCAAGCGTGACAGCAAGCTGTATGTGCTCAGAAAGACATTGGCGGCGTACAAGCGCGGGGTCGCTATCGCGATTCTTGGAGTCGCGTTGTTGACGACAGGTGCGTTCTCCGCCACCAACTGGATCACCAGCCACAACCAGGAGATCGCAAGCAATCATCTCAACAGAGCAATCCGGTTGATTTCCACGCGCGAAGATCTCGCAGACGCTCGAGCGCACCTGACCGCAGCCTCTCACAGCGCCCCGGACGACCCCAAGACGCACTTGTGGCTGGGATTTTTGACAGCATTCGAGGGGCTGCAGAAGCCGACGGAGAGTAAACCGCACGCTCTCGCCGCCGCGCGCGATGAACTCATGATCGCAGACACTAAAGCGCGAGACGGTTCCCAGGATCCAACATCACTGGCGACCTCCTCTGCCGCACTGCGATTTGCTGCCAAGCTTCTGCTACTGGAGAATCCCGACTCCGACATGGCCAACGAATTTCTCGACCGTGCAGCCTCCATCCCGTCGGACTCACCTGCTCTCCTCCCGCTCTACGACTCCAATCACGACAGTCTCTTTGAAGACCTGCCGAACGGCAACAGTCCAGACATCGAGAATCTCGCCGTTGATCGAGATGCCACGATCCATCGCTACCTACCTGCACTCGTGACATCACTCAATCCAATGCACGCCAAGACAGTCAATACCTACGTCATCAACTTGATCTTCGATCCCCTGTTCATCGTGAACGACTCGTTACAGTGCGTCCAGAATCCAGCGATGGTCGACAACATCGATCAGGGCGAGAACGTCACGATGGTACACCTCAAAGAGGGCCTCACGTGGCATGACAACGAGCCTCTGACTGCGGCTGATATCGAATTCTCATGGAATACGATCCCGAGTGGCCATTTTGAGCACGAGCAGGATGTCGTGTCGGACGTTGAGGCCATTGGCCCGCTTACCGTCGCATTCCACCATGATCCCGGCACGACCTATTGGGAACTGCGCGTCCCAATCGTTCCACAACATCGGTTCGAAGAACTCATCTCCAACAATGAGTGCACATCCCCAGATGATTGTCACGCCATGTTTGGCAAGGACTTCTTTGACCTCGTCGGCAATGGCCCCTACACCGTGCACGACGACAGCAGCCTGACCACCATGATCAAGTTACAGCGTTGGGCGGACTACTTCGGTGACAAACCGCACATCAAGACCGTCGTATTCGACATCGCTAACCACAAACACGATGAACGTGTAAGCCTCCTGGAACACGGGGAGCTGGACGCGACAGAGCTCACCAGCGAGCAGTTTCGCTGGCATGTCAATGGCGACTCCTTCGAACCCCACATCAGAAAATACAACATCAACCGACACAGCTACGCATACATCTGCTGGAATATCGATAACCCGTTGTTCTCCAGCCGAACAGTACGCCGTGCCCTGGCCATGGCAATGGATCTTGGCCAGATCAGTGGACACTGGCATGGGCACCTTTATCCGCAGTGTTTCGGAATCGACTCTCGCCTCACGACGCTGGACGACACCCAGCAGGTCTCGTACCGATTGGACCACGATCGCGACACGGCGCGAACCCTGTTGGAGAAAGAGGGGTGGATCAGAGTAGATGACGAGTTCCGGTCTGCGGGCGACTCCTTTGCCTTCACACTTCTGGTGCACAATGGGTCAACGGAGACGCTGCGCATCATGAAAGATCTGAAATCTCAGCTCGGTGCATTTGGAATCACAATGAAGATCTCAGAGGTCTCCTGGAGCACTCTAACAGCTCGTCGGGAGTCAGGAGAATTCGATGCCTATGTGTCTGCTGTAGTGAACAGCCCGAATCTCGCAGATATTCAACAGCGCTGGCGAAGCGACGCAGAGTACAACTACGGCCACTATTCCAACGAGGAAGTCGACGACCTGTTTGATCGAGCCCGTACGGCATCCGACGACGAACGACCTGCGATCTACAGAACCATTAATGAGATCATCTACGGCGATCAGCCGTACGCGTTCCTCTGGACTCGCCCGCGCCTGTGGGCATTGAACAAGGAGTTGAGAGGGGTCAAGGTCACATCCATGGGCATTCTCGGCTTTCACCCCGGCCCGCGAGCCTGGTGGTTACCCATAGTCTCTTCAATCGATCCGCAATGAATCTCGAATTCCTTTGTGCAAAGGAGAATACATTCATGTCCAAGATCAACCTGTGCTTCATATCACTCAACACGGCCATCGTCATCGTTGCCGTCACGATGGTGACCCAGGCGGGCGATCGGGGGCGTTCGAGCTTTGCCGACAGGGTCGCCGGCACGTACATCGAGGATGGATCGATCGGCTTCGGCCCATTCACGGGCTTGCACACGATTGGTGCCGATGGAACGCACGTAGCCATCAACAACGAATCGTTCGGCAATGGCAATCCGAGCGAGACCGGACCACAAAGCCCGTTTCATGGTGTGTGGGAGCAAACCGGCCCGCGTCAAATCACGCTGACAACGTACATCTTCGTGCTCGACCCTTTGGGCAACTTCGCCGTGTGGGCCCGACCGACCGCGGTACTCGACTTCGATGAAGACTTCGAGACAGCAGAGGGCACATTGACGACCATGATCTATTTGCCATTTCAGGATCCGACCGACCCCGAAGAGATGGAAATTTTCTCAGCTCAAGGCACGTCGTTCATGAAACGCGTACCCGTAATAGACCCGTGCCTGTGATCAGCGCACGCGCGCGCCTTCGTGTGTAACTCGGGTTACGCACCGTTCACGTCAAACCAGGTGGGACTGACATGTACGTCTATAGACATATTATGCTGTTTCTTGTGCCGATCGCGCTGATCCACATGTTCGCGGCATCGGCAATTCATGCACAATCACAAGCCTGTCGCATTCTAGGCGACCCTGCTCCACTCAATACCAACGCTCAAACCGACAGTGGTTTCGATCAGGCGCCGCAACTGAGTACGGACGGAGATGGCCACTGGATCACAGTGTGGCAATCACGCGACACCCTGGAAGGCACGATCGGCAACGACCAGGACATTCTATTTGCTACGAGCACGGGTGGCATGACTTGGAGTCCGCCAGTAGCCCTAAACAGTTACGCCAACATTGATGGCGACCGTGACGAAGGTCCACAGATCACCACCGACGGAGACGGACGCTGGATCGCAGTGTGGGCGTCCGATCACAATCTCAGCGGCATTGGCAACGACTCCGACATCCTCTTTGTGCGCAGCACGAACAACGGTGTGACATGGAGCGCGCCGGCTCCGTTGAATACGAATGCATCCACCGACACCGGCAAAGACAGTGCGCCGCAGTTGACCACTGATGGTGCGGGACAGTGGATTGCCGTGTGGATCTCGGATGAGAACATCGGCGGCGCAGGCTTGGATGCGGACGTTGTATTTTCGCGAAGCACCAACGGTGGTCAAAGCTGGAGCGTCCCCGCGTTGCTCAACACCAACGGCATCACGGACAGCGGCAGTGACGAGGCCCCCCAACTGACCACGGATTTGAACGGCACATGGATCGCCGCATGGCTCTCACACGACGATCTCGACGACAGCATCGGAATCGATGGGGATATTCTGTTCGCTACCAGTACGGACAATGGGATGAACTGGTCGGCGCCAGAGCCACTGAACAACAACGCCGGCTCCGAGGACGAAATGGGCGATGACTTCGCTCCCCAATTGACCACCGACGGCTCAGGAACCTGGATCGCCGTATGGTACAGCCTCGACAGCCTCGATCACCTCGAGAACCCCATCGGTAATGATCTCGATATTGTCTATGCCCGCAGTGACGACAACGGTGTGAGCTGGAGCGCGCCCGCCCCCCTGAACAGCATCGAAACAACCGACGCCAGCCTCGACTTTACGCCCCAGGTGACGACCGATTCCGCAGGTCTGTGGGTGGTGTCCTGGGAGTCGCGTAACAGCCTCAATGGAACGATCGGCTTCGATAGCGACTTGTTGTCATCACTCAGCACGGATGATGGACTGACATGGACCAACCCGGCGCCGTTGAACAGCAACGCCGGTGGAGACGGCGGCGAGGACGCGTTCGTGCAGGTCACGACCGATGGCCTCGGCCAGTGGATCGCAGTGTGGCATTCGAACACCAATCTGGCCGGCGGTGCCGGGGATCTGGATATCCTGACGGCGCGCTTCGAATTCAGCGCGTGCACCGACTGCAATACGAACAACATCCCTGACGAAGACGATATCATCTTTGGCCTGAGTCTCGACTGTCAGCCGGACGGCATCCCGGACGAATGTCAGATTTCACAGGATGTCATGGCCCAGTGGATCGGCACTGCCGAGACACCGGGCGCGGGGACGTGGGATACCGGAGCCAACTGGTGCCCTGACTTGACACCCGTTTTTCCAGATAACAGCGGCGCAGATCTGTACGATGTCACGATCTCAGGCAGTGATGCCGTCGCCACGCTCAATGTCTCCCCCACTGTGTCCACGCTGACACTGGAAGATGATGCCACTGTCGTCGTCGATGACACCAGCGGCGCGAACGTCCGCATCCTCGCCTCCGACGGCGACGTCACCAACAGCGGGGTGTTCCGGGCGACCGATCGCGAACGGTTGTTCCTCGATGCACCGCTCATTGACCAGGGCCCCATCTCGTGTACAGCCGGCGGCATCCTCGAAGCGACCGACGGTGTCGCCGGACCGGGCGAGGATGACAGCAAGAGCATCCTCGAGATCAACCGCGCCCGCGTCATCGGTGGCCGCGCTCAGACCAGCGGCACCAACAGCGAGATCCACCTGATCGGCGGGGCTGAGTTGGTTGACGTTTGCGTGCAGGGCATTGTCGTGCCGGATGGCCAGGCAGCAGCTTTTGCGGGAACGATCGTCAATTCCGGCATACTCAGGGTTGCACCTGATGGCGCGGCACTCACGTTCCTCGCGCCGGCGTCTGTCGGCGGCACGCTGACCGGCGACGGTGATCATGATGATTGCGTCCGCCTGGGCGACGAATCATTCGCTCATCTCGGCGATTTTGAGTCATCGTTTACGAACGCAGAGAATCATCGCCTCGATGGCAAGGGAATCATTTTCGGAAGCCTGAAGAACGAAGGGCTGATCGAAGCCAACGACGAGGATGGTCAGCGCCTGCTCCTGGCTGCCCCGGGGTGCAAAGACAACAGCGGAAAGATGTGTGCTTGCAAGGGCGGGCTCCTCGCAATCGCATCCAAGATCACCCAAACACGCACGGGCTTGATCGAGGCCAAAGAAGGAGGCACCGCCCTCGTAACCGCACCGATCAAGGGAGAAGGTGGCATGCTTGCCCAAGGAGGGACCATCCGCTTCGAAAGCACAACAGCCAGTTTTGCCAAGTGTATCGAAGAGCCACCTGGCGTCTTCAATCAAAGCCGCATCGAAGTCATCGATTCCGTGATCACCGTCGACACTCCAGGTGCAGCCAACAACATGAACGTCAAGGGTGGCGTGTTTCAGGCAGCCCAAGCCTCGAGTGTGTCCATCGCCGGACCGGTCACGGTGTGCCCCGACGATCCACGCCATCACGCCCTGATACTCGTTGAGGACGCCGACAGCGCTTTCCTGGCCGGCCAGTTCGCATCCTGTGCCGGCGGGACTGTGGATGTCACTGGATCGTTCACAGTGGTTGATCGCCTGGTGCTAGGCAACACCGATGAGTCCGAATGGGCGTGGCGCAAGGACTCGCGACTGATCATGGGCCGTGACAGCATGACTGAGGGCGCGGCCCCCTGCCTGCGAACCGAACTGGAAGTCGGCGGCGAGGACTTCGGCACGGATCCCGACGAGCACGTCGGCGATCCATCAGGCTTCGCCGATAATTTCGACTTGCGTGAACTGGTCATCGGTCCCGGCGTCCTCGTTGACCTTGTCGACAACGTCGACAATGGCAACCGCGTCGATCACGGCTTCGGTACCAACGAGGCGTTATATGTCGAACGCCTCGTCTTGTCAGACGATTCCAGTCGACTCGCACTCAATGGCCTGCACGTGTACTACCGCGACATCATTGGCCGCCCCGATCAGATCGTCGAGGCCCAGAGGTGTCCACGTGGACGACGTGGTACCCCCGCCAGGACCAGATAGAACATCGTCCTGGTCCGCTGGCAAGACCGCACCTCGCAAGCCAGCCATAACATCTTCGACCGACGGCCACAGCCATTGACGCTGCCACTGCGCAACTGCTGCAGGTTCCGGCCCCTGTGCCAAGCCTGGAGTCGATTACTTGCGTAGTGCAGCCGCACGCACGAAGTCCCCATATTCACCTAATCGCCTTGTGCTAATGCAATCGCCTCCATCGTCCCTCCGGCAAATTTCACTCAGGTACTTCGATCGGGAATTGCGTGATGTGTTTGAACACATCCTGACAACGTACATGCAGCAGCCTTGACATGACATTGCGAGCGGAAAGGAGGGCAGATACGCACCAGCTATGGGGCTGCCGCCGGAACTGAAACGTCCATTCCAGGATAACTCGATCTGATTTCTGATTCTCTAGAACGAAGGACACAAACATGAAACAAGTACTGACTACAACCTGCGTCCTGTCTCTCCTGGCTATAGGTCTTCTGGTGAGCCAGCAAACGAACGCCCAGTCACAAACCGATCAAGACGATACCAAATCCTCTATTTCTGAAATGATCAATCCGAATAGCGTTGGCGAAGGAGACGAGACCGAGGAAATCGGGTTCTGGTCTTCGACGTGGTTCGCCGACAAAGCCGCCGGCACGTACTACCAGGGCCCGGACAACGGATCTATCTTTGGCTCGAGCGTCAAGACAATCCACGCTGACGGCACGATGGTCGCCACCGCAACCAATACGACCGAGTCCGCAGGGTATGGCAACTGGAAGCGAACCGGATACCGAACCATCGAGCTGACGGCTGTCGTGTTCGGTGTTGCCGACGGTGGATTTGTCGCCAAGGTATCGGAGACCATCGAGTTCTCGTCCGACTTCTCATCGTATACGGGCTCGCTGGTTACCGCTGTTTACGCGCCTGCAGAAACTGACATCCTGGATCCCGCCAACGCGCCGGTCTTCTGTACCGCCGATGTATTCGACGTGGATTTCAGTGGGGTCAGACTGCCTGTCGAGTATCCGGCCTGTCCTTGAGTATTCCGTATCCAGGGTCTGTCTCTGGCGACGGAGGTTGCAACCACGGACCTCACCACGGCCTGACAGAAATGAGATGCATAAGCACGAACCGCTTATGAGGACAACGGAGTTACCATAGGTCCCACACCTGGTGACCGCTTCAGGGGACGCCGCCTGTTCATGGGTGTGCGTCCCCTGGGCTCGTTGGACGACCGGTTAGCGGTGTGGACACCTGCTTCGAACGAGTACCGATGCCGGTTGCGGATGTGCGCTGCCGCGACTGGAAGGAGGATGAAACTTTTTTAATCCCGTCTTCATGCATGATTCATGTCCTACCATCATTCTTGGACACTCGAAGTCTTGACCTCATCGGCGCCTGGGAGGGTGTTCAAATGATACGAACGGCTACTGCCCGTTGTTCAGCGCAGAAATATTTGTACGCACTTGTGCTGGCAGCGTTCGCATATGCAGTGCCGTTAAGCGGCGGCCAGTCTCCGGAGCATCAGGGAGAGGTGCACGGCGGCGGGTTCGTGCCCGACACGATTGGAGCCATCGAAGAGATCACCATTCACTACAACCACGGTATGGAGCAGGAATTGACCCCCCTGTACCTCGACCTGTTCTCCGCGCTTCGGCCAAACGTGCACATCAGAGTCCTGTGCCAGAGCACCGAGGAGATGCATTATTTCTTCGATACCTGGAGCGGACTCATCGCCTCGATCGGCGATTCGCTGGCAGTGGTCAATGTCGAGGTGCCACTGACCATCTGGGCCCGCGATCGGCTGATTTCACGGCAGTCCCTGGACCTCCGGGACGTGCTGCCCAGCTTCGTGCCGACCGCCCATGACGCCTACGAGGAGCCCAAGCTCAACGAGCTCGATGCCCAGCTCATGCTGGCGGAATCTGATTTGAGCCCACCGCTGCTGGACGCGGCGCTGTTCATCGAGGGTGGAAACGTCGTCTCCAGTTCCCACCACACGTTCGTCGGAGCCAACATCATCGTCGACAACGCAGAACGACCGCCTGCAGATATGGCCTTCGAAGCCATCGCGGGCCGTGAGCTCATCGTGGTCCCGACTTCGGGCGGCGGCGTCCCGTGGTGCCACGTCGATATGTATCTGGCGCCGATCACCGACAGCTGGATCATGGTCGCCGATACAAGACTGGGCAACGACCTCATGCGTCGTGACGAACACTGGGCATCCCAGGAGGAGGATGCCAACGGGGCTTCCACGCTCATCCACGATCAGCTCGATGACGTCGCCAGCAGTCTGGAGCGCCGTGGATTCATCGTCCTGAGGATGCCGGCACTGGTTGATCCCATCGAGGAGTGGATGGTCACGTACACCAACGTCCTGATGGAAATCGTTGATGGCCAGAGGCGCGCCCTGGTGCCGAATTTTGGAATCGCCCGGCTCGACGATTTCGCCGCCGCCACCTATCGCAGCCTGGGATTCGAAGTGTCGACCGTTGATGTTTCGGGTGTCTACGAACTCGGCGGAGCGCTGCGCTGCGTCGCCAACGTCACACGCAGGCGACCGTCGTAGCGCTCGGGCGAACCCGTGCCGCACGACGCGAACACAAATCCACAGAAAAGTTGAGGGATCCGCGGCCCCCGCGACAGGCCGCCGGACGTCGAGCGCTCGCTACGCGTGGTCGCGCGTGCTGGATAGCGCGGATCGCCCCGCGTATCATCCACACCATGGCCATGACATCGCACACGCAGCGGTCACTGCTGTTCGCATTCATCGGGTCCATCAGCCTGTGTGGACTGATTGGCATCTATTGCCTGCTCGTTGGCAACATGTCCTCCCTGGCGGGTCGGGTGCTCGGCACGACTGCGGTCATCGGGGGGGCATCGATACTGGGCCTGGCGTCGGCGATTCCATGGGAAAGCCGGCGCTGGCATCCGATCGGACCGCTCGGCTGCACTACGGTGTTCGTCGCCGCCGTGCTGCTGACAGGCCTGATCTGGATCACGCGTTCATTTCAATACGAGGTGTTCATCAAGGCGCTAGCCATCGCGTGCACACTAGCAGTAGCCATACCGCACGTTGGCCTGCTGGCCATGGCGCGCCTGCGTAAGGATTACCTGTGGGTCCGCACCAGTACGGTGATCGTGATCGGAATCCTCGCCACCCTCATCATTGTTCTTGTCATTTTCGAAGGGCCAGAAAGCGACGCCATGATACGCATCATGGGCGCGCTGGGGATCGCCGATGTGTGCGGATCGCTTGCGGTGCCCATTCTGCACCGCGTATCGCGCATCCGGGAACACGAAGCCATTCACAGCACCGTGCTGCAGTTGCAATTGACCTGTCCGCGATGCGGCCTGGGGCAGCAGTTGCCGGCAGGACGCACGCAATGCACATCCTGTGGCTTGCGTCTGCGCATCGAAATCGAAGAGGAGCACTGCGCGGAGTGCGGCTACGTGCTCTATGGCAACGAATCCGGAGTCTGTCCGGAATGCGGCAACACCCTCGCTTCTCAACCCAAACGGGCGTAGATTTTGGCGCTCCACACCTTGCCGTCGAGGGCCTCACCCATCTCGGCAACCGGTGGCGCAGCGGCAGCAGGTGGTCCACCGCAACAGCTCGTCGTAGTGATGTCCGAGCGTAACAGCGTCGCGATCTGAGCCGCGTCATAGTGAATGCGGGCGCGCACCTCGACGACACTCATGCCTGCGGCGCGCAACTTGCTCTCATATTCGGATTCACTGATCGCCCCAGCCACACAACAATGATACAAGGCTAGATCGCTGCGCATCGCAGCCGGTAGATCCTCGGCGACGATATCCGATACCTGCACCTGACCACCCGGCTTGAGCACACGGGCGATCTCGGCGAATACGGCATCCTTGTCGGGTGACAGGTTGATGACGCAATTCGAGATGATCCAGTCCACCGAGTTGGACTCGACCGGTAAGTCCTCGATCAAGCCCTTGCGCACTTCGACATTCTGGACTCCCGCTTTGGCGATGGCGCCGCGAGCCGTTTCGAGCATCTCGTCGGTCATGTCAATACCGATGACGCGACCCGTCGGACCGACAAGCGACGAGGCAATGAGCAGATCGATGCCGGCACCGCAACCCAGATCAACGACGACATCACCGTTCTTGACGCCACTGAAAGCCAGCGGGTCGCCACACCCAAACGAATTCTCGACTGCCTCGGCAGGCAAGTCCTGCAACGCCGCCTGGTTGTAGCCGGCATACTGCACGGCGACCCCCTTCTGTGCCGTTGTGCAACACGACGACGATGGGGAAGGTGAGTTCACTGCACTGGCATATGCATGCGCAACACTTTGCCGGACCTTATCGTGTTTGTCCATTGGGCTTCTCCGATTGAGTCATGCCAACATCGAATGCGATGATGTGGCTGTTATCACGAACGAAAAGATGACGCCCCGTCAGTGTCGGCACCGTCCATGATGGCGCTTCCAACACCTGGTGACGTGCGTGAACAATCAGCTCTTTGGCCGTTGCCGTTGCGAGGGCGAGGTGCCCCTCGGCATCAAGGATGAGGAGCTTCCCGTCGGCGTGGATCATATTCGCCAACGGAAATCCGCGTGTGCGCCAAAGCACGTGTCCATGGGTCGCACTGACCGCTGCGAGCATCGACGACGCGGGTGTACCGCTGGAGGCCACGATGATGTCACCTAATCGGATGGCGTTCGTTTGGCTGACCTTGAACTTGCTCGAAGACCACAGCTCGACAGTTTTCGTGTGCCCGGCGGAGCCCTCCAACTTGAGCATCCGCGAACCTGCGTGCGGCGAGGATGATAAAAAGAGATGCCCATTGGCAGACCACAGCGGCGTCGACACGTTGCCCGAACAGCTGTTGTAATGTGGAAATTCCCAGAGCAATCGTCCGTCCTCGAGAGCCAGACCGACAACTCGGCGATCTTCAACGACCACGAGAGACTCGCGGTCGTCGTGGTTGATGAGCAGAGGTGAGGCGTAGCAGTTGCTGAAGTCATGCTTGCTCCAGATCACCGATCCGCTCCTGAGATCGAACGCCATGACCCCCCGGCCGCGACCACCTGCCAGAATGAACAGCACGCCGCGGTGAGCCAACGGGCTTGCGGCATAGCCGAATTGCGGCGGCGTGGCGCCGAATCCGCTGACCACGTCGTGGGCCCATAACTGTTCACCCGTCGACTTATCAAAGGCGTGTATGAGTCCACTGAATCCCATCGTGCAAACAACCTGGTCATCGACGAGGGGTGTCGCATTGGGCCCACGCCCGAAACCCAGTTCGATGCCGGAGTACAATGGCGGGTTGCAGCGATGCTCCCACAGCGTTTTGCCATCGGTCGCGTCGAGCGCTACGATCACTTCATCAGAGCCATGACGGTACATGGTGTACAGGCAATCCTGGTCAGTCACGATCGCTGACGCCCCACTTCCAAGTGGCCTACGCCATAGTTGTGGTGGTCCATGGCTCGACCATTCCGACGCCAACTCGACACCGTCCACCTTGAAATCGCGCTGTGCCCCACCCCACTGCGGCCACTCTCCTGGCGTAGCGCCGAGCGCGCCGAGTACACACACCATGGCACCTGTGAACTTCATGCTTCCTCTCCAGTCCTGCTGTCGTTGGTTGAACAGCACCGCCGCTCGAACGCCGTCAACAGACTGGTCATCGCCTTGATGACATCATTGCGGCTGGACGGCGGCACCTCGTGCAGGATGTGTTCATATTCCTTGACCAGCTCGCCTCGAATTGTGGACACCAATGTGCGTCCCCGATCCGTGATGATGACTCGACGGACACGACGGTCCCGTGGATCGGGTTCGCGTGCGACCAGCTGGGCCGTGACCAGACCATCGACGGCCCGCGTGACCGAGCTGATCTCGAGCTGCAGGCGCTCGGCCAGCGTGCCCGTGGGCAGCGGTCCTTCGGTATCGAGGAGATCGAGCGAATAGCACTGTGATACGGAAATGCCGTGACAACAGATTTCCTCGCGATCACGGAACTGATAACGACGCAACAACTCGGACATGACGCGATAGAACTGTTGAGCTTGGCGATTGAGTGCAGTCGACATAGTTGCATCCTACAATATTTGTATTATACAACCAATTGACCAAAAGTCAAATCGCACGACGTGTAAGAATCTGAGTCTCCCGACGTTGACCTCCTGCAGAAGTCAGGGGCGAGCCCCTGGCGTCGAAAACCGCACCGCAGAACGGGAGCTTCACGATGACACGCAGACCCTCGCTCGGCACTCTGATTCGACCGATTCTGGCCGCCCTGGTCGCAGCGGCATCGAGTTCGACCGCCCTGGCGCAGAGCGGCGACGGACGCGTCCCCCTGAACGCCGAAACCGATGGTCACGCGCCGATTCGAATCAACCGGCCCGGGTATTACTACCTGACGGGCGATCTGGCCGCGCCTGCCGGGCACCATGCCATCGAAATCTCGACCGGGCACGTGACGCTGGACCTCAACGGGTTCACGATCACCGGCAACCGGGATATCGGCTCACTGAACGGTATCGAAATCTCGGCCGGGACCAATCGCGACGGTATCGTGATCAAGCACGGTACGGTGCAGGGTTTTTGCGGACACGGAATCTCTGCGGAATCCGCGCTGGGAGTCGTCATCGAGTATGTTCTGGTGCGCAACAACGGGATTCATGGCATCCGCGCCGGTCGTGGAAGTCAGATCATGAATTGCATCGAGGACGAGAACGGCACCGCGCCCGCCCGATCCGAGTCCGCGGTCACCCCGCGCACAGTGGAGTCGCGGCACCAGAGAATGATCGTCAGGACAGGGGAACCTTCGCGGGCCTATCGTTATTGATAGCGATGCTGCGTTACGCGACGCATGAGAACGGAGACTGCCCGGTCGAAGCCAGGTCGAGCAACAGCGCTATGCTGTCATTTCGCTTCGGGCTGGCTGCAGATGATCGACTACGCATTTCCGGCGTTATGATCGCAGCAGGGGTCAGTAGCCATGCGGGCCCACATGCCCACGCTCGTACGTTGCGCGGTGGCGCGTCATGGACTCGCCACCGCCGGCCAGTTGATGATCACGGACAGTGCCGCGGCGTTGTTCTCGTCGACAGGCGTGTTGATAATGAATGTCTGGCCATCCGGTGCAACATCGAATCCGCCTTCGCGATTGAATCGGCGGTTGGACGGGAACAGGGTTGTGCGTTGCCCAAGCGGACCGGCGGTTCCACCAGCGATCTCGACCGCGGTGACCATTTCGTCGCCGGCCACGAAGAACAGCTCGCTGCCATCTGCGCGCCACCGCGGCGCGGTCCCACCGTTCGTTGACACGCGGTGACGCGGCCCTGCGTCAGCAAAGGCTGCGATGTAAACTTCGCGTCGTCCAGTGTCGTTGGATACGTAGGCCAACCACTTGCCATCTGGCGACACGACCCCCTCCGACTCGTTTGCCGGTGAGGTCAATAAGGGAGCAGACTCGCGGTCTTTGAGGGAGTACGTCCACAAGTCAGATTGCCCCCCGCTGCTGTTTTCGCGTCCAATGATCAGTGTGTCATCGACCGTCCAATCGTAAACGACGTCATCATCGTCCGTGTCCAATACGACCTCCTCAGCAGATCGAGCCAGCACATCCCTCATGTAGATGTCGGAGTCCCCGCCGCGCATGGAGAAATAGGCGATACGCGTGCCGTCGGGCGACCACACCGGGCTTGACTCGTCTGCCGGATCGTTCGATAGACGCGTGACACCGGGTCCGTACACACTGTGAATCCAGATGTCCCCGTTGTTCTGAACGCCACTGTTGTCCACCGCCACCTGCGTCCCATCGGGCGACAGCGCCGGACTATAGTAGTTACCCACAGCGCCGACGATGTCGAGTTTCTCGCCTTTCCGATCCCGCAGAACCAGTTGCGAACGAGCCGTGACATCGCTACCGGCGAAGTACACCAGGCGCCCATTCCGCGAGACGCTGAAGTGGGCCACGCCACTCGAAGGATTCATGCGTACCTCAGGTATGACGGACACCGGATGACCAATGAGCTCGAGCGTTGAATCGTCAAATGCCTGAGCTCGCAGCGCATCGTCGCGCCAGAACATGATCTGGCCGGACACATACACTGCCTGAGAGTCCAGCTTGAACAGCTCTCGTGGCTCACCCCCTGCAAGGGTGGCCACCATCAGTGAATTTGCCGCCCCACTGCCGCGCCGCATAGTAAACAGAAAGTGGTTTCCGTCAGGCAGAAACCAGGGCATTCGATGTGAGAACTCGCCTGGCTGCAGTTGGGTGACACGTTGTGGCGCTCCACCGGAGGCGGACACTTTGAACAGGCCGCTACCCCGGAACGATGAAAACAGAATCGTGTCGCTGCGACTCCAGTTCCCACCGCGCGTTAGATTGAGGAGCTCCGACTGCCCCTCGGAATAGTCGCAAATCGTGATTGGCATACCGCCGTCAATGTTCAGGCGTTTGAGTTTTCCATCTACCGAGAAAGCAATCGTGGTGCTGTCAGGGGACCAGAACGGATAACCCGCACCGATGGTACCTGGGAGCATACTACACGCGCTGTCATCAAGGTGCCTTAACCACAGGTTCCGTGCGTTCGAAGTTGCGCGCGCCACGAAGACGACCTTGAGACCATCGGGCGAAATCACCGGTGGCCCATAACGATAGTCGAAGCGCTGTCCGGGCGGTGGTAAGAGGCTCAGTTGTACTGCTGCAGCCGACCGCTTGGAGTTTTGCCAAGCCTGTGCTCCAATGAACGCGAGCGCCAGAACGAGGGCCAGCCCGAGCACCACGCCGATCGCTCGGGCACCGCGCGGTATTGAAAGTGTTGTGGCTATCGAGCTACGGTCACCGGCCAACGGCACCTGGCCAGCGAGCACCAGGGACGACGACGACGGGTCTGCAATGACTTCTTCGATCTGAACGCGTGCATCCCCGATATCGCGCAAACGCTTATCACGCGTTTTGGTCAGGCACCGCCGAAGAATCAGATGCACAACAGGTGGCGTGGCGGGTGCGACCGACTCCCAGGCAGGTTCAACCTTCAAGATGCTGGCCACGAGATCACTCGCGGTTTCGCCGACGAACGGTCGGCGCCCCGCGAGACACTCGTAGAGAATGACCCCGAACGACCAGATATCGCTGCGCTTGTCGACCGATCGGCCACGGGCCTGCTCCGGACTCATGTACGCTGCGGTCCCCAGCACAACGCCGGGCTTGGTAAACTGCGCTGTGATCGTAGGCGAGTCGGCGAGTGATGTGGTCGAACGCTCTTCGCTCATGGCCTTCGCCAAGCCGAAGTCGAGGACTTTGACCACGCCATCGGGCCGAACCATGATGTTGCCCGGCTTGAGATCGCGATGCACAATGCCCTTGTCGTGCGCCGCCTCGAGAGCTTGGGCCACTTGCCTGCAAATGTCCAGAGCATCATCGAGATCGAGCTGACCGTCGTCGAGGCACGCCGCAAGCGTGCGCCCTTCGATGAATTCCATCGCCAGGAAACTCACACCCTCGCAGCAATCAAAGCCGAACACCGCGCCGATGTTGGGATGGTTCAGCGTTGCCAGCAGACGGGCCTCGCGTTCAAAACGAGCTACGCGCTCCGGATCACCCGCCAGTGTCCCGGGCAGGACTTTGATCGCTACATCGCGCTCCAGGCGTTGATCACGTCCGAGGTAGACCTCCCCCATCCCGCCGGCCCCGATATGACCGACGATTGTATACATACCGAGTGTTGTGCCCTGCGTGATGCCCATGACGCCGATGCTCTTCTGACCACAGATTGGCCCGCACATTATTCATTACGGCGAATCGCGGCAAGATGCACCATGGATCCCCTGAAATGTGCCCAGACCCACGCCTGGTTGTCCGGCCGCTGGAACCGACAGAGGGACTACTTGCGGTCGAGAACCTCGAAGACCTCGAGGATGCGCTCGAGGGTGCCATATGCTGACATCGCAAGATTGACGGTGTAGGTATCATCGTCGTTGGCGAACGTGCTGGCGTGCCCGTCGGTGAACAACGCATTGACTGCCTGCCGTCCGTGATGGGTCCTGGTCTTGAGGTTGAAGAACGCCATGGAGGGCGGTGATATGAACTGTGTGTCGAGGGCCAGGCAGCGGATGGGCACTCCCGCACTGTTATTGCCCAACTGACCGATCTTGACGCGAGGCTCCGGTAAAGGCCCACTGAGTGATGCAACCGATGCATGGCGATAGTAGTAGCTGCCTTCCACCTGGGTATGGCCGACGTCGCGCAGCAGTGTCTCGATGTCCCACTTGGCATCAGCCCCCGGGCAGAACATCAGATCTTTCTGTTGGGCCAGATCATTCTGGAGCAACAGCCCCAATCCGACCATCGCGCCGCTTTGCAACGAAATCAGCGAAGTCACGTTGCCGGTTTGCGGATAGAAGTTGGTCGCCGACGGCGGTGGGGCCTTCGGACCATACGGAATGCTGTCGCCGTTCTCGAGGGAGTAGCTGAAAACGGCCACGCCGATCTGACGCAGTCCGGCGAGACACTCGGTCTGCCGGGCCAACCTGCGTGTGCGGCCGAGGCTCGGCAACAGGAGACCCATGAGGACCGCAATAATGGACATCACGACAAGCAGCTCGATCATGGTCAGGGCCCGTGCGGGGCGCGGGGCTGACAATTCCATTGTTTGAACGAGCATATGTGTACTTCCGCACGACCTGTTTCTCAGGCACCGTGCATGCACTGTCGAGACTCAGTCGCGTTCAGGCCATCGTCGCCCGGCGACGCACCATGACAGCACCTGCGCCCATCAGCAGGACCGCCAGGCCCATCAGGCCCCAGGTTGAAGCGGCCGGAATGGCATCAGCTTCTATGAGCCTGACATTGTCGGCGTCCCAGAAGCCCTCGTCGAGTTCGTCGCTGGGATCATCCTCGGCTGGCCGGATCAGAATACCGATGGGCTGGTTGGCCCATGCATCGCCCGGCTGCACCGTGGGCAGCACGACACTGAAGTCCGTCACGGTAGAACTGCTCACAGAGCCGCCGGTAGCCCGTGTCGACGCCACGACCTGTTCGACGCCGCCGTCAAAATAGAACAGCGCAATTTCAAGCTCTTCAGAGGCGCCCACCGGAAACTGCAGACTGGTGGCGACGCCGACAGTCAGTAGATAGGTCTGCCCGGGGGTAAACGAATCAGCCAATTCCTGACGCACACCGTTACCGGTCAGGGAACTGAGGAATGCGAGGCGCTCGAGATCAGCGTTGGCCACATGCCCCGGCTCACCGAAGGGCGGGTTCAAGAATACGCCCGTATTCTGGTCCATCTCGTCTGCAAGCCCGATGGCGGTTTCGTCCCAGTCGTCCAGAAACGGTAGCGCGCCAAAGGGGTTCTTCTCACCGCGCGTGACCGCTGGAAGTTCGAACGACGCATTGGGCACGTTGATTGGCCCGGCCAGAACACCAGCAGGACCCGCCAACATGAATAATAAAAGGCATCCTGTATGTGACACTTTCGTTGCTCCTCTCACGACTCCTCCAACGCTCCCCGAACCCAACGCTCGACTTCAAACTCTTGCCGTTCAACGGTGAGACAAACCATGCCGACGCGGCGCGACGCTTCGATCGACGCCGAGGTCAACCATCATGGACATCGAACGTACTCCATCTCCGCGCCACAGCAGAACGGTGTCAGCACTCACCCTCCCCGGGCCACTTACTGACGTCACCGAGCGGCGGAACCACCCAGCGAGCCGTTCATGATAGCAGAAGTTGTCCACACCGCGTTCTCATTCACGCTTGGGCAATGCGTACGAATCGCGCAACACGGACCGCAACACAATGCGTACGAATGATTTAAGACCGTCGATCACGAGCCGCCCATGGTGGACCTGCGCTTGCCCGCGCAACTCGGTCGTGTCGAATCCTCGATCGACGCGTGTTGAATGAGGTCGGGAAACCCCTGTTCGTTGCAAGAAAAGCGGCATTGTGGATATGATCACCGTGTTGACTGTTCCAACTGATCTGTCCCGCCATCCACCGACCACCCATGAAAGGACTCTTATGATCCGGCAACACCAATTGATGGCAGCGGGCCTGTGCGCCCTGTTTATTGCGCCGCTTTTCAGCTCAGCAGACACGCCCCTCCCGCGTGACCCCAAGAATGTCTACGGGATATTCGACAACGGCATGGAGTACATCGTGCGTCAGCACGACAACCCGCCCGGGCGGATCGAGATCAACCTGCACGTCCAGACCGGCGCGCTCAATGAGACGTCGAAACAGAATGGGCTGGCCCACTTCCTCGAGCACATGGGCTTCAACGGTACGACCCACTTTGCTCCCGGGACGCTCATTCCGCACCTCAGCGACATGGGCATGACCTTCGGTGCGCACAGCAATGCACATACCAATTACTACGAGACCGTGTACAAGCTGTCGATGCCGAACACCGAAGACAAGACGATCGACACGGCATTGACCGTTTTTGCCGACTTCGCCAACGGCATGTTGCTGCTCCAGGAAGAAGTCGATAAGGAACGCGGCATCATTCTCGAGGAATCGCGCTCGCGCAAGAGTGCACGCGAACGCATCCAAAAGCAGTTCATGCAAAATGTCTTCAAGGACACGCGCCTCGCCGAACACGACATCATCGGCAAGGAAGACCAAATCGAAAAATTCCCGAAGAGCGAATTCGATGACTATTGGAACACGTGGTACCGCCCCGAAGCGATGACCCTCATCGTCGTGGGTGACATCGATCCGGCCAAAATGATCGAAAAGGCCCGCACGCATCTCGGTTCGTTCACGGCCCGGGCCCCGGCGCGCAAGTACGAAGGCGGCGGGGTCAAGGCGGTCAACGCCACCCGTGCATTTGCCTTTACCGACCCTGAGCTACCGGGCTGCCAGGTCCAGATGATGCGTATTGAAGCAGCACGCAAACCGGTCTCAACTTACGAACAATACCGCAGCCGAACCATCGAGCGGATCGCCACGGCCATCGTCAACCGCCGCTTGCAGGATAAGGTTCAGCGGGGCGAAGCGGATTTCTTCGGTGGATCGTGCTTCGTGCAAAGCCTGTTCAACGAAGCGACCATGGCCGGCGGTGGCGTCAGCGGCCTTCCGGAGAAATGGAATGGCATGCTCGAACAGTTGATCGTCGAAATCAGCCGTGCGGTCGATCATGGCTTCAGCCAGCAGGAGATCGACATCATCAAGGATGAGATGATTTCGCGCAGTGAGGTAGCCGTCGAACGGGAACCCACGGCGGACGCCCGGCGCTTCGTTGGGCGTTATGCCCGTGCTGTCGGCATGGATAACCCGATCATGTCGGCGGAGCAGCGCCTCGAGTTGACGCGCAAGATCTTTACCGAACTGTCTCCATCCGAGGTCCATGCCGCCTTTGTCCACCACTACGAAACGCGTCACTTTACATATGTACTCAATATGCCAGAGAAAGAAGGCGTGGCCGTTCCTTCGTCGAAGGACATCCTCGCGGCTGCGTCGGCAGGCTGGGGTCGCAAGACTCAGCCACTCGAATCGGCCAACGCCATCGACCAACTGCTGGCCACACTGCCTGCGCCTGGCAAGGTTGTCAATCAGAGCACCGATCCGGACTTGAAGATCACTACTGCGACCTTGGACAACGGCGCGATCGTCCATCATCGCTTCATGGACTATAAGAAAGATGAAGCGTCGATCTCGATCAACTTTGCCGGCGGCATTATTGAAGAAACCGCGGCCAACCGTGGTGTCAGCCAGGTGGCGGGCCTGGTCAACGCGACCTCACGGTACTCATCGACTCAGATCCGTGACTTCATGGCTGGCAAGAAAGCCGGAGCCGGTGGCGGCGTGGGTTTCGACCTCGGAACCATGCGGGTCAGCGGTTCACCTGCGGACCTCGAGGTCGGAATGCAGCTGGCCTACGCTCTGATGACTGACGGCAAGATCGAACAAGCCAGTTTTGATGTATGGAAGGATGCCAGCCTGCAGGCGCTCGAGCAGCGCGGTAAGACCGCCCGTGATCAACTGTCGATGGCTATGGAGCGCACCTTCTACGGCAACGACATCCGCTACGTCGACTTGACCGCCGAGCAGATCAAGGCGCTGACGCCGGCACAGGGCGAGAAGTGGTTCGAGCGCATGATCAACAGCGCGGCAATCGAGGTGACCGTTGTCGGCGACATCAAGCTGGACCGTGCCATGGAGCTGGTGACGCGTTACGTGGGCAGCTTGCCTAAGCGTTCGATGGGTGCCGCAGAGGCAATCGAGCCGCTGCGTAAGCTCGAACGGAGCCCTGGTCCATACAACGAGACGGTGAAGTTCGATAGTCTCACCCCCAAGGCTATGGCAACGGCCGGGTACATCGGAGCCAGTCACAAGGACATCCGGGACAATCGTATCCTCGCGCTGGGTTGCCGCATCCTGTCGGAACGAATGATCAAGCGCATTCGTGAGGAAGAGGGAATCGTCTACGGCATCGGGTGTTCGCACCGACCCGCAACCGCAATGCCCGGAACAGGCTTGCTCAGTGCCGGCTCGACGACTGATCCTGCAGATGCCGAGAAACTGGCTACGATTGTCGTGGGCATGCTTCAGGAATTCGCGGCCAACGGCCCAACTGCAGAAGAAGTCGTGGTCGCAAAGAAGCAAATGAAAAACAACCTCGACAAGCAGATGCTCGAGCCGCGTTATTGGCAGGGCCAGCTGAGCTCGATGCACTATCGTGGGCGTACGCTGGAACAGCTGAAGGAAATGCCGGCCGTGCTCGAGACCTTCACACGGGACGACATTCAGAACGTGTTCAAGAAGTATGTCAAGCCCGAGCGCCTGGTCCGCTACGTCATCGTCCCGAACGTCACAGAGACCACCGAGCCCGCAGATGAGAAGGAAGCAGTTCCGGCCGGGCATTAGGCCTGTGGTTCAACATGATCCCGAGGGGCGAGCCGTCTACCTGGAGGGCTCGCCCCTTTTGAACGCGCCTGGCCGAGCACAACTCGAATACCTGGCGCATCTGCCGCCCGGCCTGCGTTCTCGTCAATAGCACGTATTCCTGATGGAGGATCAGACATGCGCCGGAGAGAGTTTCTGCAACAGGCCGCCCTGGTCGTTGGTTCCCTGTCCGCAAGCACCGCCTCGGCCCGGGCATCCGACACTCAATTACCTTTGATTCCCGCGGACTGGGCATCAGTCAGAGATCAGTTCTCCCTGTCGCGGGACCACAGCTCAATGCGTCACCACGCAAAGTGAAAACCCGCCGCGTCTGGACCAGTCTGGGATCATGCCCCAGCACCACGCTGTCGAGCTGCAGCCGCCATCCGTCCTGCGATGCGCTCGCGACCTGCCCGCACAATACCTCGACTCGCCCGCTGTCCTGGGCGCTCGACATCTCGACCTGACCATTGTCCATGGGCCTGATAAAGCCTGATTCCCAGTGGCCTGCACCGGCCCCCGGCTGCAGCAACGTGCGCTGCTCGAAATGAATGAGTGGGTAGGCCTTGTCGACCTCACAGGCCAGTGTCTCCGTGTATTCAAAGGGCTCGATGGTCGGGTAGGACCCGCGACCGGCCCCGGTCCAGACCCCGGCGAGGCTGACCAGGTACTGCATGGTGTGCTGCTGAGATGTGCACATCCCCTTGATACGCCTTTCGCAGCACAGAGTTCGGTCACACTCAAGCAGGGACGCCCCAATTGTTTGTGGATGAGGACCGTCCACGCTGTCAAACCGTGCGAGGAATGTTCGAGGTCTGACGGCTGTCTTCGCGTTAGCTGTATGGGCCCGGTCAGCGCTTCACGGGCATGACGTGGTCGAATCAGGAGAGTCATCAATGCACCATCACTACCTGGTCATCGGACTGATCACCGTCGTCAGCGGCGGATGCGGAACCATGGTCGAGCCAGCTCAGCAAGCTCCGACTGGAACATCTGACGAGTCACCGGGCCGGGTCCCACTCGACTGCAAGGAACGCGGGCTCCCCTGCGCGCTGTCCGAAGTGCCGCTCGATGTGCTCCAGCGCGGTCACGATCTGGGGCGCGAACTGATCGACATGATCAACGATGGGACCGATATGGACTCAGCCCTGGACTGGATCGCACAACAGAACGACATCATCGATGCCCACGGCGACGACCACGCCCTGCGTTTCTGTCTACGGGGTGGACGCGATGTGTGGGTCCTCGGGAAGGGGGTCGTGGCCCCGGCAATCGATCGAGAACCGACGGCCGATGACGAACACAATCGTGTGGCCCAACACGTCGTCGGCGATGATCCGTCCTCCAAGCGCGGACTGGCTCTTGCCCCCTTCCAACATGATTTTGGTGTCTACGACAGTGGCGACGCGGTCGCGCACATCCTGCGCAATACCCGAGGCTATGGTGACCAGGTGACCTATGCAGAGAACAGCAGTGAAGAGAGCACTGTCGTAGGTATCAGTAACTTCATGGACTGGGATACCTACGATGCGATCCATATCAGCTCTCACGGCAGCACGATTTGTATCGATGCGTTGTGCTCGGCGGTTATCCTGACCGGCGACACGTACAGTACCGGCCTCGAGTTGCTGCAGATCACAGAAGCCGGCATCAATACCGTACAGTCTGCCGACACAGGTGGATTCTACTTTGCGGTGGGTGCTGACTTCTTTAGACGCCACTACCCACAGGGCCTCAACGACACGATTGTGTTCATTGACGCCTGCGAGACGGTCGGCGCGGGCGACTCCGACCTCGCTCTTGCTCTCGTGGGTGACTCGAGTGTCTACGTCGGCTGGAACGCACCGGTACAGTCCAACTGGTCGAAGGAGGCGTCCGACGCAATGTTTCGCCACATGAGTGATCGAGGCTCGACTGCAGAGGATGCCTGGCGCGCATTGGGCAGCCTGCAGGTGAACACCTACGTCAGCGCGGAAGGCAAGACGGTCTCTGCCGGGCTGCAACTCACGAAACGTGAAGGTGTTGGACAACGACTTCGAGAGCTCGTGACCTGGCGTGACCCTGACGATCATCGCAAACTGGAACAAAGAGAAGCCCTGGCGTTCGACGGAATCCCGGATGATGGTGTTCCTGACTTCATCCCGTATGAAATCGACGTCGAAGGTGTAACCGACGACACGATCGACTCAATGATCCTTCACGTCGTTATCGATGACATCGCCATTGAACCACGACCGCTCGCCGACGGAACGGTGGTCAATGATTACACCCGGCGCATCGAGGGCACGGTCGCGCTCGGCGCCGACCTCAGCGTTGGGCAGGACGTTGAGCTGCAAGCCTGGGTCGAATTGCCAGATGGTGGCCATAGCGAACAGAGCATTACTCAAGTCGTCGAGGAACCGGATGATGAAGATGAAGTGCTCGTCGAAGCCTGGGTGGGCCAGGCGACCAACGTCTTCGTCGGCGGGCTAACGGATCAGACGCGCCGAGCAACAGTCACGGTTCGCTTTGAACAAACGCCCAGCCCATCACACGCCCCCTATCTCAAAACGTTCCGGGCCGCCTCCGGCCGGGTGACCTACAGCATGTCCGGCAGCGTTCAGCCGTTTTTTGACGACCGCTGCACCTACAGCTTCGGGCCGATCGAATTCGATATCGGGACCTCGGATGGACGTCTGGAGATCGACACGCGCACCAGCCCGGCAAGCTACACAGGGTTCGGATCGACCGATGGACCCGAGATTCGCGTCGCCCAGGAATGCGGCGACTACGCATTCACTACAGCCGCGCGGTCGGTCTGGCTCTTTGCCAGTGAAGCGGACACGTTCTTTGTAGCGCCGGACGGGGCAACGATCACGGGATCGAGCTCGAACACACGGAACAGCTGGGAATGGACCTTCCATCGGGAATTCTCGGGCAGCCCTCAATGACCCGAAAAGCACTGGGGTCGTTTGGCTTGCGGTTACCGCGGAAGGGCCGGGCCTGGAATTCGGTTAACACGTAAACAGCCACGGGCCCGGGTGCCCGATCTGAACCATCACAACGAAAGGGGACCTCGATCATGACGTTACGACAGGCCTGGACCACGGGAATGATGATGATGATGCTGGCGTCGGGAGCTCAAGGGGAGACGGCCCAGGAGCTCATGACCCGCCTCGAAAAGAAGATGAAGGACTTGCCCTCCAAGAGCATGATCACGACCTCGGAAATGACAATGAAATCGCCGTACATGTCGATGGAACAAAAAACAAAGACATGGTCATGCGAAAAGGACGGCAAGATGCTGTCCCGAACCGAGTCCGACGGTACGCAGACACTCGCCGGAAACAAGCAGAGCTCCAAGAGCCTGATGGTATCCGACGGTAAGGCCTTGTGGACAGAGACTACAGCAGATGGCATGACCCAGGTGTTCAAAGCTGACGCTCCACAGACTTCGGCGTTCGACCTCACAGCCATGGCAGCTCAGTTCAGCAGCGGCGAATGGACAGTCAAGCCCTCCGAACAAATCAACGGACAAGAATGTGCGGTACTGCAAGGCAAGCAAGGCACTGGCGACGAGATGGTCACCACAACGATGTGGTTCAGCGAGAAGACGGGTGTCATGCTCAAGATGCACACGACTGGCAAGATGGCCGGAGACACGACAGTACTCGTCACCGACATCCAGGTCGGCGTAACCATCGCAGACGACACATTCAGCTATTCACCACCGGCAGGGGTGCAAGTCAACGACATGACTACGGGCGGGTAGCTGGAGCGGTCCTCGAAACGGAAAGGAACGTATACCCCAAAAGCGGAGAGTAGAGGGTCCTCGGCATGTCGCCGGGGACCTTTTCATGCGCGGATGCGAACCGGAGCTCCGTGGGTCCGCGCGGAATGTAGCAGAGCCTCGATGACGACCATGTTGTCGTAGGCATCCTCGGATTCCAGTTGCGGAGGTGGACCACCGCGAATGGCCCGGGACATGTCCTCGATCTCGAGTCGAAAAACATCCGCAGCCGGCACATCAATCACTTCAGCCTCCAGCCCCTCATTGAGTATGACCTGCAGCGGTTCGAGCTGGCGGAAGAACGCCCGAGGCAGGGTAATCGTACCTTCGGTCCCACAAATCAGACACCGGCGTTTGAGTCCTGCATTAAACCCGCACGACACCAGGCCGAAGCGATCGTCACCAAAATCCATCACGCCGTGCAGGGCCACATCAACGCCGTGCTCGGGATGAAATGTTCCCATGGCCACCACCGTCCGTGGATTACTCCTGAAAAATAGCCGGCAGATATTGACGCAGTAGGATCCGACATCGAGCAGCCCGCCACCGCCCCAATCCTGTTTGAGCCGAACGTCATCATCACTTCGAAGGTGGTAACTGAAGGACGCCTCGATCGACTTGATTGCTCCAATGCGCGGCAATAACCGTTGCGCCTCGGCGATCTGTGGGTGATAACGGTACATGAAGCCTTCGATCAGCAGGCGGTCGCAGGCCCTGGCTACGTCGATCATTTCGCGGCACTCGGCCGCGGTGCAGGCCAGAGGCTTCTCGCTCAGCACGTGCTTGCCACGTTGCAGCGCCTTGAGCGCCAACGAATGATGCAGACCATTGTGCGTCGCAATGTACACTGCCTCGACGTCGTCATCTTCGAGCAGATCGTCGTAGCCCGCGTAGGACCGCTCTGCCCCGAAGCCCTCGGCCCGTGCACGCGCGCGACTTGCGACGGCAACAAGCTCGGCGTTGTCTGCGGCGATCACCGCCGGAAGAAACGCATTCCGCGCGATTCGGCCCGCGCCCAGGATCCCAAACTTGACCGGAGTCGACATTTTGCCCCCCTTAGCAGCCAGTTGAACAAATCACCGGGCCACAAGCGGGGCTCACAGCATATCTCAACGGGCTGCCAGGCGCCGTAGAGCGTTCAAGGCTCTTTGAGTATTCGAACCCGCTGGCGGTTTTGCAGCACACATCGTAACCCCGGGTTGGACGACTGCAAACGACCGTACAGGTCCCTCAATCCAGGCAGGCTTGACGACGACGCGTGACAGGATGAGAATCCATCCATCCACATGTCTGACTGGAGGCCCCCGTGATCGTCGTAAATACTGAAACCATTCCCGGACGAACGATAAGCGAAGTCAAGGGCCTGGTGCAGGGCAACACGATTCGAGCCAAGCACATCGGCCGGGATTTCGCGGCCGGCCTCAAGAATATCGTCGGTGGCGAACTGGCCGGCTACACAGAGCTGCTTACCGAATCGCGCCGGCAGGCGCTCGAACGCATGCTTGGCCAGGCTCAACAACTCGGCGCCAACGCCGTTGTCAATGTTCGCTTCACGACCAGCGCAGTCACACAGGGCGCTGCCGAACTGTACGCGTACGGTACTGCCGTAGTGATCGATTGATTGTCACGGGGGCGTCATGCCGTTCATATTCAACTTCGTTCTACTGTTGATCCCGGTTCTCATCATCGGTCTTTCTCTACTGTTCAGCTGGTTCTTCGAACAGCGTCACCTGCACAGTCTCGACCGCCGCGAGGACGCGCTCAAAGATATCACGCTCACCGATCTCAAGACGCCCGTCAACGACGCCGGCATCAGTGGCGCTCATCTCGTAAGCGGCCAGGCCGTGATCGGTTGTGATTATTTCAAGAGCTGGCTGGCAGGACTACGCAACCTGATTGGCGGCGAGGTTCATTCCCTTCAGACCGTGCTGACCCGTGCTCGCCGCGAGGCGCTGGTCCGCATGCTCGACGAAGCGCGCAACATGGGCGCCAACGAAGTCATCAATGTCCGGTTCGAGAGCAGTAACATTCTAAGCGGCAACCCCAACCGCAAACGCAAGGGTGCCATGTGCGCCGAGATTTACGCATACGGAACCGCCATCGTCCGGCAATCACACCATGCCTGACAACGACCCCTCCATCGAGCGCGAACCACAGTCCTCCAAGCAGGCGTATGGCATCGACCGTTCGGAGTCCGAGGCCGAGCGCCTGTTATCTCGAGCGGTCGACAATGTCGACGATGCCCACCTGCACAGCGTGTTCGATGAACCAGCCATTTTCCCACAAAACGAACACCAACTGATCGATAGTGACTGGAGCTGCTCGCAGTGTGGCTACAACCTGCGCGGCCTGATGACGGGCATCCCGTGCCCGGAATGTGGCCATATCGAGATGTATGCCCCTCCCCCGGTCAACGCGCCGTCATACGCCTGGTGGTTGCGGGAGAAGCAGCGCCGAACTTCATGGACGTGGAGCTGGTTCGCGGTCATTGGAGCAGCGCTGATCGCTGGACCGCTGGCGGTACTCGGCGCGTTCTTCAATGCGGCAGGATTAGGGCTGCTAGTGGTCATGGTCATCGGGCCGACCGTCGAAGAGATCGGAAAAATCGCAGCGGCCATCGTCCTTGTCGAGACACGGCCGTACCTCGTCAAGCATCGAAGCCAGATCTGGTTGATGACATTGGGAAGTGCGGCAGCATTCGCCATCATTGAGAATCTGATTTACCTGAATGTCTACATCCCCAACCCGAGTGGAATCGTGGTTGCGTGGCGGTGGATCGTTTGCACCTTGTTGCACATCGGCTGCACTGTCGTAGCGACACAAGGCTGCCTTGCCACATGGATCGAGTGCGTCGAGCAGTTCCGCCGGCCCGCATTAAGCCGTCACATTACACCGGTGGTCTTTGCCATCATTATTCATGGCACCTACAACCTGACCGTTACAGCCCTGGAATACACTGGCATTTTGTTCTAATCAACACCTTACGTCGTCTATCAAGGGATGTTGACGAATTCGAACGCGCCCCTCAGGTCTTCGGTCTTGCTAATCGCCGCACGACCGCTGTTGCGCTCACGAAACGACGTGACACGAAACTGGTAAATCATGCCGTGTTCCAGGCTCGGGCCCGTGTAAGTAAGGCTAACGTGTTCGGAGCCGGATACGCCTTCAATCTCGTCATGCCACACCTGCTCTCCAAAGGCGTCGAACAACTCGATCTCGTAACCATCTTCGCTGGAATCATCCTCCCACACGAATACCAGCTGAGACGCTCCGATTTGCTCCAGCCCGTCAGCTCCGGGCGACACGATTGACAGCGCTCCAGTGACCTTAAACCCCTCAGAAATCATTAGGTCGTTACCGAGATCCGGGTCAGGCACTGTGATGCGAACGATCTCTGTGCCACCGATCGATTGATCCGGATCGCGCACCAGCGCATCATTTTCGAAAGCTGCCAGAACGACATAATGGCCATCGGGGACATCGGCGAGGGTGAACGCACCGCTCACGTCTGCAACACGCAATCCTGGCGGCGCGGTACCCTTGGCCGATGTTTCATTGAACGTGCTGGCCACAGCGAGGATGACGCTGGTCACTGCTCCGCCTGTGGCGTTCACGATCTGTACGCTCCCGGATACACGATTGAGATCGCGGTTGACTTCGACCAGGTCGACTCCGGCGACTTCGGCACCGGCATGGACGTCTACAATGGTTTCATCCATCTGTATACCAGATGCATAACCCTTGACGACATACTGACCGGGAGGCACATTGTAGATGACATAGTTGCCCTCACGATCACTGAAGCCCGTCCGGCTTACACTATCGCTCTCGGCGACCATCAGTAAACCACTCGTGTGTTTTCCTGTCACCTGGCCACTGATCGTCCCCAGCGTCTCCGATGGAAGTTTCAGATCGATGAGCTTTATGGTCGACAGCGTATCGTCAATTCGCCAACTGTCGCCGTCTGCGACCGCATTTTCCAGCGCGATGGGCAAGGCTGGACGCAAAGCGGTCGGGAACTCCTGGAAGCCGGCAGCCTGGGCCTGCAGTGTGACCGCACTATCGCGAGGTTGCCCTGCGCTGTCGCGCAAGGCAGGAACGTGCAACATGAACGAACCGTCCTCTTCGGCGATCGCCACCGCTCCGACGGCGGCGCCGTTGGCATCGAGGGCCTGGACACGCGCGCCCGCGATGGGTTGATCACCCGACAAGTCGACCACCGTACCGCTGATCGTGATCGGCGGCGCGCACAGTCCGCCGCCATCGATCGTTGGATTACAGATCAGGTCATCCGCACACACCGGATTGTTCACGTCACAGACTGTAGAGTTGGGCCCACCGCTGCGTTGACAACCTGGAACAAGCACTGCCACAATAATCATCAAGGTACTGATTCGGGCCATGAGCAATCTCCTTAATATTGTCGTCTCGAACCACATCGGCCTGGCACAGCTGCGGCTTAAGATCACACAACCGCAGCGCCTGCAAAACTCATATTCTCCAGGTGGGAATCGAGTATGCGGACCGGTATCATGTGGGTGATGTCCAGCACCCAACACTCCGGCACAGGCACTTACGATCTCAGTACTCTGGGATGCAAAGTCAATCACTACGAGTCACAACTCGTTCGCGAACGCCTCGAAGCCCACGGTTTGCGCCCAGCCGTCGATGGCGAGCCCATCGACATCGCGATCGTCAATACCTGCGCCGTCACCCGCGAAGCTTCGCGCAAAAGCCGCCAGATGGCCCGACGCTCAGGACGCAGTGGCCACACGCGGGTCATCGTCATGGGCTGCGACGCCTCTGCCGAGAATGCCGCGCTACGTGACATCGATGGCGTCGTCGCGGTGTGGGGCCACGACCGTGATGTGGATCAGGAACTTGCAGGATACCTGGCCCGACCCGACACACCTGGCCACGGACCACACATCAGCTTGCCGCTGTTGTCGGCGTCCCCGACCTCACACCATGCCAGCCTGACTACTGCTGTTCGCAGCTTCACCGGCCAGCGGCGTGCATACCTCAAGATTCAAGATGGTTGCGACGCGATGTGCACGTACTGCATCATCCCTCAATTGCGCCCCGATGTGCAGTCCAAACCTGTCGATATTGCGGTCAGTGAAGCCGAGGGTCTGGTCAATGCAGGACACAAGGAGATCATCATCACTGGGATCTTTCTGGGCGCGTACGGACAAGATACAGCCTTGCGTCGTCGCCGAGGCACTGGCTCGTCCCCATTGGCCACGCTGGTACAGCGTGTTGCACGCATCGATGGCCTCGAACGCCTGCGCTTGTCCAGTCTCGAACCGGGCGACATCGACGACGCACTCGTTGATGTGCTCGCCAACCATCCCGCTTGCGTACCCCATCTGCACCTGCCGCTGCAGTCAGGCGGAACGGACATCCTCAGGCGCATGAATCGGCAGTACACACGTGACGACTACATGACCATGATTGACATGGTCGCCAAACGGTTGGATCGCCCATCGATCACCACCGATATCATCGTCGGCTTCCCGGGTGAGACGGAGGATGACTTTCAGGCATCGCTCGATATGGCACGCTACGCGCACTTCAGCAAGATCCATGCGTTTCCATTCAGTGCCCGCGATCACACGGCCGCGGCCCGTTGGCAGCAACAGTTCATTCCGCCGACCGAAATCAGATCACGCATGAACCGCCTGGCCGCACTCGAGAGTGAACTGTCTCTGACTTATCGTACGCAATTCATCGGACACACTGAACGTGTCCTCGTCGAGCGTCGCAGATCCGCGACGGGCGACGGGGCCGTCGTGTGCACGGGGCGGGCCGACCGCTACTTTGAGATTCATTTCGAAGATCACACCGCTCGGCCTGGTGATCTCGTCAATGTTCGGATCGACCGGGTTACGCCGCAACGCACCCACGGCAGCCCGATCACATCGGCCTGAGTCCCATTCCACCATCGAACCCTCTCGGCTGGGTCACCGACACCGAGCTCTCATTAGCTGAAGTCTAAGAGTTGCCTCCTCGGCAGAATTTGCGGCCGAGTTCCCTTACCGCGGTTTCCAAGTGCGTGATAGATGGTGACTTGGCCTTATTCGAGTCTCAAACTCCATAAGGCGATCCTCGATGAGCCCCTGGAACTCCGTCGCCGCCAGCGTCGGTCACGCCCGGAGACTCTTCGAACCAGTGCAAGAGCAACGGTTTCGGAAAAGAAGGCGTTATAATAGAACGCGGGCCACCGGGAGGCCACGCTGCACTGATGAACATGGAACTGCTCTGTTGCGATCTGCACGTATCTATCTTGTGACCCTGTGGTGTGGCATCGGCGTGAGCACCGCTGCCGCGGGTGATCTCGCGGCCCACGCGCAGGACGTGCGCGACTACCTTGATAGTGTCGTCGGTGATATCGCGACCCTGCGCATAGCGGACACGATCAGCGACCTCCCACAACCCCGGCTTCCGGACGGACGTCTCGACCCTGAATTCGCCATTACACCTGCCAAGGTCGAACTGGGCAAACTGCTGTTTCACGATCCGCTGTTCTCAAGTGGATCGTTGTTCGACGAAACACGTGCAACGGCGTCCTGCGCCTCATGCCACTTCGTTGAAGCAGGCTTCCGCGCAGGCCAGGTTCAATCGATCGGGCTCGGAGGAAGCGGTCATATTGATAACCAGGGTCGTGCACGACGCACCGCGATTCCATCACTCATGGCCATCGACGAGGATACCACGCCGGAAAGCGCTCTCGACGCCGTGGACAACCCGGGCATCGTCTCGCCGTCGATCAATATGGTGGCTTACTTCGAGGCCCTGCAGTGGAACGGTTCGGCGTTCCAATTCGGCACAGGCGAGCTACCGCCGGTCGAACGCCAAGTGCGTATCGCGTTCGACAACCATCGCATGAACGAACTCGGGTTCCAGCGTGTGGACGAGTACGTTCCGATGTTCGAAACGGCATTCCCTGAACAATCGTGGGATCCGCCATTCCTGATCATCAACCTGTTCAACATTGTCAAAGCCATCTCGGCGTACGAGCGGACAGTGGTTTCGAATCAGTCGCCGTGGGATGCCTTCCTTGCGGGCGACGATTACGCCATGACACACGAACAGCTCGATGGAGCAGAATTGTTCTTTGGCAAAGCCGGCTGCGCCGCGTGCCATGGCGGCCCCGCCCTGGGCTCGACAGCTTTCTACGCACTCGGGGTCGCCGAACATCCGACAGTACGACCGGGACAGTACAATCTCGGGCGGTTCGATGTCACTCACCATGAGGACGACATGTACAAGTTCAGGGCCATGACGGTCAGGCAACTCAAAAATGCCGGTCCATACTTCCATGGCGGATCCGCGACATCCCTGGATGACGTCGTACGGTATAAGAACGATGCCATCCCTGACCAGAGCGTACCGACCCTGTCGACTCAATTCGTGCCGTTGGGCCTGACCGACGAAGACATTGCAGCCCTCGTATCATTTCTCGAAGACGCACTCTTCGATCCAAACATGGCACGCTTCGTTCCCGATGCGTTACCCGGCGGCCGGTGCTTTCCACACGACGACCTGCCAGCCCGTTTCGACACCGGATGCGCAGACTTTGGCGACTTCGATGACAGCGGCGTAGTCGACCTGCTTGATTTTGCAGACTTCCAACTGTGCTCAGGTGGTGATGCGACCGTGGGGACCGGTGACTGCCGGTACACGGATCGCAATGGCGACGAAGTCGTCGACCGGGTGGACTACTCGGCATTCAATGCAGCGTTCGGCGGACGCTGATCTATACCTTGGCCAATCCCTGGTCGAGGTCTGCAATGATATCCTCTGCGTCTTCGATACCCACCGACAGCCGCACGACATCGGGACCGGCCCCGGCAGCCTCGAGCTGGTCTTTGGCCAACTGGCGATGCGTCGTTGATGCGGGATGAATGATCAAGCTCCGCGTGTCACCGACGTTTGCCAAGTGACTGAACAGCTTGGCATTGTTGACCAGGCTGACACCCGCGTCGTATCCACCCCTGACCCCGAACGTGAACACCGCCCCCGCACCGCGAGGACAGTACTTCTTCATGTTGGCATGGGTCGGATCCTCCGGCAGCCCCGCATAAGAGACCCATGTGACTTTGTCATGCCCAAGCAGGTGACGCGCAACTGCCATGGTGTTCTCGCAATGCTTCTGCATACGCAGCGGCAATGATTCAATCCCGGTCAAGATGAGAAACGCATTCATCGGTGACAGCGCCGGACCGAGATCCCGAAGCCCTAGCGCCCTGCAGGCGATTGCAAATCCGATGCCCCCGAATGTCTCGTGGATCTTCATTCCGTGGTACGACTGACAAGGCTGGGACAACGTCGGGAACTTGTCACTCGCAGACCAATCAAACGTGCCACCGTCAACGATCACGCCGCCAATCGAATTGCCGTGACCGCCCATGAACTTGGTACACGAATGCACGATAATGTCGGCCCCGAACTCAAACGGCCGACAGAGATAGGGCGTACCGAACGTATTGTCGACAATCAAGGGGACCCCGGCTTCATGGGCAATCCCGGCAATGGTCTCGATATCCGTTACGATACCGCCGGGATTGGCAATGCTCTCAATGAACACAGCGCGGGTGTTGCCATCAATCCCGGCTTTGATCTCCTCAGGCTTCAGCACGTCAGCAAACTTGACGCCCCAACCGAACTTGCGAAACGAATGCCCGAACTGATTGATCGATCCGCCATACAACTGCCGCGCAGCGACGAGATTGTTGCCGGATTCCATCAATGTATGCAGAGCGATCATCTGGGCTGCATGCCCTGAAGCAACGCCCAACGCCGCGGTCCCGCCTTCCAGAGCAGCGATGCGTTGTTCCAGGACATCGACAGTCGGGTTACCGATGCGCGAGTAGATATTTCCGAACTCCTGAAGATTGAATAAACTCGCTGCATGCTCGACATCCTTGAACACATAGGATGTCGTCTGATAGATAGGCGTGGCCCTAGAACCAGTCGTGGGATCAGGGGTTGCACCAGCGTGGACCGCTTTCGTATGAAAACCGTGTTCGCTCATGGATATCCTCTGTGTTAGCCGGGCAGTTTGTCGTTCAGCGGCATTTTCGCTCTGCCACTCCAGGAGTCAAGACGGATTGGCTGAAAGGTTCGTGCAGCAGCAATGATGGCTCTAGCGAAATTGCATTCTTGGGGCAGGCAGCGCACGCGACCGAGCCGTGGTGACGGATCAGGCTGGGACCGCTCCTGAAGTGGTCATGCGCCGGCGCACCACGAGGGCACCAGCACACATCAGCAAACACGCCAAAGCTATCATCCCCCACTCCGAAATCGTCGGGATCGCCTGGCTCTCGATGGTCAAGTCCTCGAAAACGATGCCCAGCGGCTTGAAGGCGCCGTCTTCGATGTTGAACCCAAACACGGTAAGATTCGTGAAATCGTAAGCGCCCACCGCGTCCAGAATATCGAGAGACGCAAGCGTATCACCGGTGTAAGTGACCGAAAAATCCTGGATGAAGTTACCGAAGACACCGACCTGATCGAGCGGCACGCCGACAGGAAACCGAAAATCAGTCGATAATAGAAAGCCATCAACAGCCGGATCATTGTCTCGAATGACAAAGTATGGTGTCTGCCCTCCGGGGAACGGGTCTTGCAAACCGATCACCGAAGAAGAGCCGAGCGCTACCGAGAAAGAACCCTGATCGATGACGTAGCCCCGTGTCGGGAAGTTCGGGCTGTCGACGAAACTGTTCGAATCGAGAAGAAACGTTACGGTCACGGCATCGCCAGGATTGGCATTGCCCAATGGTGGAGAGCCGATCTGATTGAACTCAACTTCACCCCGAACAGTCACCACCAGCATCTCCGCCTGGGCTGCTGTTGCGGTCACCGTCAAAACGACACAGATCAGCGCTATCCGAAATGCTTCTTTCATCTCTCGCCCTTTCGAGAAGACGCAGGTCATCGCCGTCCCCGAGGATACCGGAAGGAATACGAGATGGGTATTGGGTATGGGGGCAGAGGCGGCCCAACCGAGAATATTCTCGACCCGGGCTCCGACCGCACTGCCAGCCCCCAACCCCCTGGCGGCCAGCGGGAGAGAAAGTGGGATGCACCCCCTGTGGACGATCTGGAGCGACTCGCTCTGGAATTCTGACGACAACTTTCGCTATGATCGAGTTCTGATCAATCCTGCATCGTCCCAATTCGAGCCAGGGAGAATTGCACATGAACGCAGGCCTGATACGCGCCGTTATCTTGTTTGGACTCCTTCCAACGGGTGTTTGGGCCGAGGGGCAAGTCGCGCGCATCGCAGCCGTGGTCACGACCGCGCCCACTCCACCCGGCAGCGAAACATATCCCGGAACAAATCCTCCGGAATCGCTCACCGCAGTTGATCCTTCATCGACCTTCTATATCGAGATCTGGGCTACGAACTCGGCACCGCCGCTGAGTGGCCTGGCCTGTGTCTACGTTGATATGTTTTTCGACCCGCCCGTGCGCGCAGAGGCGACGGCGGTCATCGACAGTGCGCTGTTGCCGCTCAATCTCGTGCCAACAACCATCGACAACGGCCTCGGGGTCATCGACGACGCCGGAGGGTGCCAGGGCATCCCGCCAATTGACAACCTTGGCGTCAATGAATGGCTGCTGGTCGACACCATTGAAATGCAGGCGACCGACGCACGCGGTCCAGTCACCATCACTGTCACCGACGCCGACAACCTCTTCGCGGGAACGGCGATCACCGGCCAGGCCGTCAATCTTGCACCACGTGACATCGACTTCATCGGCACATCGTTCAACGTCGGCGAAGGGCTGCCGTGCCTGACCACGGGTGATTGTGCTGATGTGGACAACAATGGTGTTCGTGATGACAATTGCATATGGTGGGCCTGCACCGAAGGCCAATGCAACCCGACCGACATCGTATTTGCCGATGTCGGTGGCCAGTTCGGCAACTGCTCACCCGATGGGACGGCGGATGGCAACGATCGCTTCGCGATTCTCAATTGCTTCGCCAATGTCGATCCCAGTACACCCCCGCCATCGACGTTCCCCTGCGAAGACGCCGCGCCTGCTGCATTCAATGTCGACCCGGGCGGGTCCTTCGGCTCGTGTGTGCCCGATGGCATCTGCGATGGCAATGATGCGTTTGCAGCATTGAACGCATTCGCCAACGCGACGTCATGCACGTGTCCACTGGGTGGCCCAGCTCCTGTCGTGTCCATAGACAGCAAGGACACGGTCACGACGCGGCTTGCACTATGGCCTTCCGATACGGTGGTGGCACCAGGTGATCTGATCGACATCGATGTCATGCTGATTGCCCCACTCGATGATCTCCGCGGATACCAACTGCACTTGAGAAGCAGTGGCGGGTCGTCCGGGCATTTGCGATTAATCGATATCAGCGTCTCCGCGGAGACCGCGCCCCGACGTGACGACCGTGCTCAACGCGGTCAACGGCGGACGAAGGCCGCCCAGCCCGGTGCACGCGATCACGTATTCGCCGGCCACGGCTATTGGGACGCGTACAACATCACCACGGGCCAGCTGCTCGTGGGCCGCGATGAGCACGGGCTGCCGACAGCACCCGTGGCATACCTGGCGACGTTCACTTTCCTGGCCACTCAGCAGGCGCGCGGGACATTCACCATCGAACTACTCCACGATGTCAGCGATCCTGCACATCGCACTTTTCTATTCTCATCAATCGATCATGTCATGATTGCACCCACGGAAACGGATCGGGTCGCCATTCATGTGGGTGCACACGAGTAAGCGCGTCGGCACATCTCTAAGCACGACTTTTTCAAAGTTTCTTTTTGCTTCGACTCGAATCACAGGCTATATTTGCAGCATGATCGTATACGCAGCACAACCTTCACCATTGCCCGATAGCGAGCAGAGTGATCCGAGGGATTACCTGGGGAGGGTGCGCAGCGCATAGCGATTGAATTGCACAGCGAACTCGAGCCAGGTGATCCGTTGATCACCTGGCTTTTTTTGTGCGCTAGCTTTGGTTGCCGGTTTTGTGCAAACGGTTGGTTAACAACCCACATGGACGGTGCGCGCACACATGACCTGTTCAACCTGGTTCACTGGTGTAGTGGTTGCATACTGCCCTGTCACGGCAGAGGTGTTGGGTTCGATTCCCACGTGAACCGATGACTTGATTCTTACGGGGCCATGGTGCAATGGGAGCAGACCAGGTTTTCATCCTGGAGACGGTGGGATCGAAACCCCCTGGCCTCAATTACAACAACGGGAAGATGACGTCACCCGCGGGGCGGACCCAGTCTTGAAAACAAGTGGAGCACGTATGTGCTCGGGGTTCGAGTCCTCCGTCTTCCGTTACGGAGTGTAGCGCAGTTGGGCAGCGCGCCTGGCTTGGGACCAGGAGGCCGTAGGTTCGAATCCTACCACTCCGATTGGATCGCGATACCAGTGTGGGCTGGCCACTCCGCCAAGTCGGTGCCTGCCCCGTAGTGCAATGGCAGCACAGCTGACTTTGATTCAGCCGGTGGAGGTTCGAATCCTCCCGGGGCATTAAATACAGTTGTTAGCGGACCTCGTGTTTAACAGGCTTTTTCGGCCAGATTTCGTTTGCCTTATGGGATTCTGTGTCTTATATTTCATTCGTCATGCATTACGTACTAACCTCATGTCGATTTGCCAAGCAGATCAACGACCCGCAAGGTCGTTTGGGGAGGTTGCGTATCGCCTAGAAGAACAAAGCGATTCAGTAAACCAAGCCAGGCGACCTCAGGTCGCCTGGCTTTTTTTATTGCCCTGAGTGTTCCAGTGATTCAAGAAACGCCATCGAAATGGCAGTCGCTTGGGGTCCGCGCCGGCAGAAGGTGCTGGCAGAAAAGACGAGTTGAGAGGACAGCCCAATGAACACCGAAATGCAGCGCCGCAGACAGGAGTACCTGAACCATGTCCGGGTTCTCGAGTATGCCGAAGGCCAGACGGTGTCGCTTCTCGAAGTACACGGTGTCGGCAAAGGCACGATACAAGGCCTGTGGAAGATTGGTATCCAGACAGCTGAACAGCTGCTGGCCTGTGATATTGACGTTCTGCATTCCGGTTTGAAGACACTCGGGCTGCCGCTGGGGGATCCCAAGCAGGCGCATACCAAGATCGAAGGCTGGCGCGATCAAGTCAAAAGACTTATGGCTGCGCGGGCAGGACATTGTCCCGCTCCGCTGCCGTGGGAGGACGATGAGTAGGTCATTGTAGTTCAGGGACACGGAGGGCCGGGGGTCATTGCGCTGATGCCTTCAGTGCCTTCCGTGTCCCCGGGGAGTGGCACTTCCGAGAAGATCCCGAACTCGAACTCCGCTTGTCTCTTGGTGCAACCTGCTGGCCGAGCGCCTCGGCCACCCAGGCTAAACGCGCGCTTGACGTCTCATACCGCACGATTTGGCTATTCACGTCTCACATCGCTGGCGCAACGTTGGAGCCAATATCCGGAAACACGGCCACGCAACGGTTGCCCTCCACCGAGACCCCGGCTTGTGCCACACAAGTACGACCAACAACACTGCCGCGCCTGCCGCACGTCACTGCAAACCACTCCTAGCGCTACTCCTTTTGTGTAATCCAAGGCCCGACCAACAAAGATGTCGCCGTCGGTCAGACTGGTTCAACCCAGGCTGCAGACTAACCGCTTCCAGCCCAAAGGGCTTCAGACTGGCGCCTGCAGGTTGAGTCGCTGCGCCAAAAAGGTTAGTCTTTTCATTAGAACCGTGCTCATCAGGTCGCAGATTCTTCCTTTCCATTGAGCACGTTCAGCACGTCATCGAATCACATTTCAGCAGGGCCGGGTGGCCCACAGAAGGAGGAGTGTAGATGAGCTCAGTCCCTACGACCGTCCAGCGTTGTGTTCTGGTGATTTGTTTTGCTGGATGGACTTCCGCAACATTGGCCCAGGAATCCTTCGAGCTCAGTACCGACTGGGCCGCCACCGATGCCGCCCACGAACGTGCCACCCACCCCAAGCCACTGACGGCTGCAGAAATCCAGGCCCAGCAGGCTGGCCATCCCATCGCTGAAGCCCGCTCCCGAGGGCTGGTCAGTGTATTGGTCTACTTCGAAGACCCCGCAGTCAACGGTATCGACAGCCGTCCAGGAATCCGCAGCTTTACGAAGCAACACAAGGGTACCGTCAAGCATGAATACGGCGTGGCCATGCCCAATGTCATGAACTTGCGTGAAATCCCTGAAAACCAAGTCGAAGCCTTGCGTGCTCTCCCCGGTGTGTGGAAGGTAGAAATTGATCAGTACCACCCCAACGTCGTCAAGCTTCATGACAGCATACCACTGATTCGTGGGCTGAGCAGCCAGATCAGTGGTGCTGGTTACACTGCCGACGGTACGGGTGTTCGCGTCTGCATCGTCGACACCGGTATCGACATGGACCACATCATGTACTCCACCCGCATCGATGCATCGGCCAGCTACGATTTCTACAACAACGACAGCAACCCGGACGACGACAACGGGCATGGCTCACACTGTGCCGGGATCGCCGCCGGCGGCCTCGGGCTCAGTTGGGACCCCTGTGGAACCGGCTCGGTCCCTATTCAGGGCGTCGCACCAAACGCAACGCTGATTGGAGCAAAGGTGCTCAACTCGGCAGGCGGCGGGTTCGACAGTGACATCATTGCCGGCATCGACCACTGTGCCGATCAGACAGCATCCGGTGGGCGCGCAGATATCATCAGCATGAGTATCGGAACGGGCAACTTCGGTGGACTGTGCTCGCACAGCTGGGCAGTTGCCGCAAACAACGCGGCGGCCAACGGTGTCGTAGCGATCGCGGCGTCGGGCAATGAGAACAACAGCAACTCCATGGGTTCGCCCGCCTGCGGCGGAGATGTCATTGCCGTCGGAATGACGTGGAAGAACAACTACCCCACTTGCGAAGATCCCACTACGAACTGGAACTGGGGGATCTGCACTGACACGGCACCTCAAACCGACGAGGTCGGTTGCTTCAGTAACGAAAGTGACTTCCTGGACGTCACCGCACCAGGCGCCAACATCTGGTCAGCGAGCAATGCCGCGGGTGGCTCCTCGATCGCCGGACAAAGTGGCACCAGCATGTCTTGCCCAACCGTTGCAGGACTTGCCGCTCTCGTGCTTCAAGTCGATCCGAGCCTGACGCCCGCTCAAGTACGACAGGTCATCCGGGACGGTGCCATCGATATGGGCCCGGCCGGATTTGATCGCGCCTACGGCTACGGTCGCATTGACGTACTCAATACGCTGGCTCTGCTCGGACCGCAGTGCACCGTCAACAGCGATTGCAACGATGGCAGCAGCTGCACGAATGATTCGTGTGACTCAGGCTCATGTGTGTTTGTGGACAATGGCTCGTGCGAGTGTATCACCGATGGTGACTGCGATGACGGCAATGGCTGCACGAACGACACCTGTTCCGGAAACGTATGCTCGAGTGCGAGCGCCTGCCCGGCGAGCGTATCGTCCTTTCCCTTCTCGGAGGACTTCGAGTCTGGGCTGGGTCTGTGGTCAAACGTGGGTGGCGACGACTTCGACTGGTCGCGCGACAGTGGTGGTACGCCATCGAGCAACACCGGACCGTCCGGCGACCACACCACCGGATCCGGCTGGTACATGTACACTGAAACGTCAAGCCCACGCGTTGCCGGTGATACGGCAATTCTCGAGGGCCCATGCATGGACCTCACCGCCGGCGCTGCCGACCTGTCCTTCTGGTATCACATGTACGGCAGTGCAATAGGAACGCTGGACGTCGAGGTTTCAACGGATTGCTCGACGTGGACCACTGTATGGACTCTGAGCGGAAACCAGGGCAATTTCTGGTCAGAAGCCACGGTTGATTTGAGTGCTCATACCGGCGAGACGGTCACCATACGGTTCGTAGGTACCCGTGGAAGCAGTTGGGCAGGCGACATCACCATCGATGACATCACGGTTGACCTCAGTACACCGGATTGCGTGATCGACGACGATTGTAATGATGGCGCGTACTGCAATGGCGCCGAAACGTGCAACGCGGGATCTTGCGCGGCAGGTACTCCGGTCAACTGCAGTGACGGCATCGCCTGCACGGCCGACTCTTGCAATGAAGGTACCGATTCGTGTGATCACAATCCCAATAACGCCAGTTGTGATGACGGCCAATGGTGCAACGGCAGTGAAACGTGCAATGCGTCCATTGGCTGCGAATCCGGCACATCGCCAGACTGTGACGATCTCATCGCGTGCACGACTGACTCGTGCAACGAGGCCACCGATTCGTGTGACCACTCGCCGAACCATGCCGCGTGCTCGGACGGCGAGTTCTGCAATGGTGCGGAAGTGTGCAATGCAAGTACGGGGTGCGCGAACGGCTCCGCCGTGAACTGCAACGACGGCATTGGTTGCACGGATGATTCATGTAACGAGAGTACGGACACGTGTGACAACATCGCCAACGATTCGATGTGCGATGATGGCCTGTTCTGTAATGGCGCGGAAACGTGTAACGCCGTATCAGATTGTCAGTCCGGCAGTGACCCCTGTCCGGGACAGTCATGTGACGAGGATGCGGATACATGCGTCAATTGCGTCACCGATGGCGACTGTGATGATGGGCTGTATTGCAGCGGAACCGAGACGTGCGTCGCTGGTTCGTGCCAGTCCGGGACCAGCATAGATTGCAACGACGGCGTCGGGTGCACGATCGATTCATGCAACGAAGGGACCGATTCCTGTGATAACATCCCGAGCAACGGGCTGTGCGATGACGGGTTGTTCTGCAATGGAACCGAGACCTGTGATTCGCTCAGCGACTGCGTCACCGGATCAGATCCGTGTGGCGGCGAAACGTGTGACGAAGGGACCGACAGTTGCGGCGGCGGAGGTCCCGCCGAGCTGTGGATGTCCTTCCGCAGTAACACCGCGATCCCGGGCGTTGGAACCGTGGCCGACGAGGACATCGTCGCCTACGACATCGCCGGAGGCACCTGGTCGCTGGTATTCGACGGTAGCGACGTCGGCCTCGGCTCACTCGAGATCAGCGGTATGGCCGTACTGCCCTCGGGCGACATCCTGATGACGTTTACCGCGGCGGGCACTGTCGGAGGCATGAGTGTCGACGATTCCGACATCGTTGCCTTCGCGCCCACCTCGCTGGGCGCGACGACGTCCGGATCATTTTCGATGTATTTCGATGGTAGCGACGTCGGCCTGACCAGCAATGGTGAAGATATAGACAGCATTGCCCTGGCGGCAGATGGTTCCCTGATCGTGTCGTCGACCGGCGGCTTCTCAGGCACGGGCAGCAATGGCGCCGACGAAGACCTGATGCTCTTCGCCGCTACCAGCCTCGGCAGCACAACCTCCGGCACCTTCTCGCACTACGTAGACGGCAGCGACCTCGGCATGGGCGGCAACAGCGCTGCGGATATCGACGCCGCTGGCCTGACGAGCGCTGGCAACGTGCTCATCTCGATCGTCGGAAACGCGACCATCGGGGGTGTGGTGACAGCGGACGAGGACATCCTCGAGTTCAGCCCGACATCGCTGGGTGGCTCGACCGCGGGGTCCTTCGGCATGTACCTCGACCTGAGCACCCTGGGCATCATCTCATCGGAGGACATCGGTTCGCTCGAACTGGTCGAATAACTAAACACCTCATCACCGCCCTGCGGTAATGTGTGACCCTGCTTCGATGGCTCGAAGCACCCTGCGGGCCGGCGCTCTTGCGTCGGCCCGCTTTTTTGACGATCGGAGCTGATGCCCTCCGCAACAGTTGACCTGCCCCGCCCGAACCGCAGAATGGATATCTGAACGCCACACTTGCGCGGCACCGGACCATGATTTTAGATTACTCAGCCCTTGCAGCCCGACTCGACGTCCTACCGACCTCTCGGCCACAAGGGTCGGACTGTCGACTCAACAGCGTGTGCCTGCTGCTGTTCGAACGGCCGGAGACACACATTCTTGCCATCCAGAAGGCGGCATCCGAGGACTATCCATGGTCCGGAGACATCGCGCTGCCCGGCGGAGGTGTTGACCCGGCAGACGCGACCCTGACGCACACTGCTCTGCGCGAACTTCACGAAGAACTCGGCATCGCGCCTCGGGATGTGTCGACATGCGGGTTGCTCGGGCACTTTCGAACGACACAATCCCAGCAGGAGCTCGCCGTAGTCGTAGGCCGTTGGCGACATGCAGCACCCCTCAAGGCCAACCCGACCGAAGTGGCTTCAGTCGTCGAACTACCACTGAGCACGTTGCTCGAACACCACCAATCCCGTGGATTCTCCGGCGCAGCGAGTTCGCTGTTTGCCCCCCGTGAGCTGACTTATCCGACCGACCGGGTCGAGATCTGGGGCGTTACGGCCAGAATCATTCACGCCCTGCTCGAACGGCTGCTGGCGATCAGCGATGCGGGGAACTAGGCTGCCGTGTGGTCGTCCGGCTCAATAAGGTGCATCCCGAGGCTCAGGGTTCGACGCTCGCCATCACGAATCGTATCGTGCATGCTGCAACAGCCGCAGCGCATCCTTGTCCACTCGGCCCCAGCTCTTGCGGTGCGCACGCTCTTTGTGTCAGACTGAAGGGTCAACGGGCAATCGGAGCCTCTATCGGGACGTGGTGCCGTGAGTGATGTGACGCGAATTCTGGAATTGGTCAACGAGGGCGACCAGCGCGCGATGGACCGTCTGTTATCGACCGTTTACGCGGAGCTCCGCAGCCTCGCAGCGAGCAAGCTGTCCCGGGAGCGCCCCGGCCAGACCCTTCAAGCCACCGCCCTGGTTCACGAGGCCTATCTGCGCCTGCTCGGGCCATCGGCACCACGGTGGGACAACAGCTCACATTTCTTCTCGGCCGCCGCCGAGGCCATGCGGCGCATCCTCGTCGAGGCGGCCCGCCGGAAAGCACGGATCAAGCATGGGGGCGGTCGTCAGCGCCAGGAACTGGACGAATCCGATATCATCGTGATCCCCAACTCGATCGATCTCGTGGCGCTGGATGAAGCGCTCGAGACCCTTGCCGCTGAGGACCCGGTCAAGGCGGAGCTCGTCAAGCTACGCTATTTCGCTGGTCTGACTGTCGAACAGGCCGGTGAAATCCTGGGGATCTCGCGCGCAACTGCTGATCGCTACTGGACATTCGCCCGCACGTGGCTCTATAACAAAATCTGCGACGATGATTCCCCTCCGTCGAACGTCTCTTGAGCAGAACCACTTCCGGGGGACCGTGCAGGTCGATTCCGGGTGCGTTGCCAACTCGATACCGTCATCCATGAAACAGGACCGCTCCGTGGCCAGCCAGGAAAACGAAAAACTAGAGCAACTCTTCAGCGCCGCACTCGAAAAAGATACATGGCAGGCGCGTGACGCCTACCTCTCGAGTGCGTGTGCCGACGATCCACAAATGCGCGACAAAGTCGAAAAACTACTCAGGGCCCACGGCGACATCGGATCGTTCCTCGATACGCCGCCAATCGATCCCAATGCGACCGTCGAGGTCGGTGCGCCGGGAGAGGTCTCAGAGCAGCGGATCGGCCGCTATCGCATCCTCGAGGAGATTGGTGAAGGCGGATTCGGCACCGTGCATCTGGCTGAACAGGAGCACCCGGTCCGGCGCAAGGTGGCCCTCAAAATTATCAAGCTGGGCATGGATACCAAGCAGGTCATCGCCCGTTTCGAAGCGGAACGACAAGCGTTGGCCCTCATGGACCACCCGAATATCGCCCGTGTGCTTGACGCTGGCGCAACCGACAACGGGCGCCCCTTCTTCGTCATGGAACTCGTCCGTGGGGAAGCGATCACCTGTTACTGTGACCGCAACAAGATGTCGATGCGCGAACGACTGGAGCTGTTTCTGGCAGTGTGCCAGGCTGTTCAGCATGCGCACCAGAAAGGCATCATTCACCGGGACCTCAAGCCCACCAATGTTCTGGTCACTCTGAGTGATGGCCGACCGATTCCCAAAGTCATCGACTTCGGTATCGCCAAGGCCACGACGCAGCGCCTGACAGACAAGACCCTCCACACCGAGTTTCGTCAGTTCATCGGCACGCCGGAGTACATGAGCCCCGATCAAGCCGAAATGAGTGGACTCGACGTCGACACGCGCACTGATATTTACTCACTCGGCGTTCTGCTCTACGAATTGCTGACCAGCACGACCCCATTTCAGTCCGAGGCCATGCGTGACACGTCGTACGAGGAAATCCGCAGGATCATCCGCGAAGTCGATCCTCCGACACCATCTGTTCGCCTCCAAACGTTGACCACGACGAATGGCGAAGTTGCAGCGATTGCCCAGCGTCGCCGCCTGGATCCGCAAATGCTGTCACGGTTGCTCCGTGGGGACCTCGACTGGATCGTCATGAAAGCCATGGAGAAAGACCGTACGCGGCGCTACGACACGGCCAAGGATCTCGCCGACGACATCGAACGGCACCTGCGTCATGAGCCGGTGCTTGCCGGTCCCCCGCAGTGGAGCTATCGCATCGGAAAGTTCGTTCGCCGCCATCGCGTCAGCGTTCTTGCCGGCACGATGATTGGCATCGCCGTAGTCGCGGGGATTTCGTTGGCCACGGTCGGGCTCATCAAAGCCCAGCAGGCCAGCCTGCGGGCCAACAACAGTGCAATCGCTGCGAACATCGAGGCCAACAAATCGGCAACGGTCAGCAAGTTCCTTCAAGACATGTTGCGTTCAGTCGACCCCAGCCTGGCGCGTGGTCGTGAGGTCACCGTGCGGTTCGTTCTCGACGAAGCGGCCCGCAAGATCGAGGAGGGCTATCTCACCGCCGAACCCGAAGTCGAGGCATCGCTACGCATGACCCTGGGCGAGACCTATACCGCCCTGGGACAATACGGCACCGCCGCAGAACATCTGCAGGTCGCCCAGGCTCTGCTACAGCGCTACGCGGGTCCGGAAGCCCCTGAGACTTTGCTGGCTAATCGCGCGTTGGCCAGCGTGATGTGCGTTGAAGGCCAATTCGCCGAAGCCGAGATCCTGTTGCGCGAGACCGTCGATACCATGGAACGTGTCTTGGGCCCGGAGGCTCCTGAGACCTTGAACACCATCAACGAATTGGCCATCTCCCTTTGGGGCCCCGGACGCTACGAGGAAGCAGAGCCCATGCACCGGACCATCCTCGAAGCGCAACGACGTGTCCTGGGCGAGAAACACCTCGACACGCTCGAGTCGATCGGCAACATTGGATCGGTGTGCCGAGCGCTGGGTAAGAACGAAGAAGCTGATATCTACCTCGGTCAAGCGCTCGAGCTTTATCGTGAAATCCTTGGCGACGACCATCCACTCACCGCGGAAGCAATGAACAACGTCGGACTGTTGCGCGAAGACCAGCGCCGATACTCCGAGGCCGAGGAAATCTACCGTGCTGCCTACGAGATCGACCGCCAGATCCTCGGTCCGGACCATCCGCGAACACTCATTCCCATGGACAACCTCCTACGCGTACTGTCCTACCAGGGCAAGACAGCAGAACGGCGACCATTGATCCAGGAACGGTTGGAACGCCTGAAGCGCGTCGCGGAGAACAGCGCGGATGACCCCCTGGCACTAAACGCATACGCCTGGGAATTGCTCTACTGCGAAGTCGAAGATCTGCGAGATCCGGCTGCCGCGTTGCCCGTGGCCGAACGCGCCGTCGAACTCGACGCCGGGCGCGACCCAACGATGCTCGAAACGCTTGCGTATGCGTTCAGCCAAACTGGGAACTTCGCCCAGGCAATCAAGACCCAGGAACAGGCCATTTCCCTCGCGCGTGCCGGTGGCCCGTACGACCGCAAGGAAATGGAAGACCGCAGAACCGAATACCTCATCGCAAGTGGCGATGTTCTGGGTGTCGCCTCGGCCTCATGGGCTGATGGCGTCGCGTCGATGATTGGCAGTTCACTGCGCCTCGATGCGAGTGAAAGCGCCAGCCTGATCCGGAAAGCCGAAGCCCATATTCGCAACGGCGCGCACGAACAGGCAGCCGAGGTCCTCGAGCGCTGTCGCAACCTGCAACTCAGAAACCTTCCTCCAGATCATTGGCAGCTCTCCGAAACCAACAGCCTTCTCGGAACCGCGATTGCCGGAATGGGCGACGATAGCGAGGCAGAGCAGCTGCTGGTCACGTCGTACACTGCCATGGTGGCGGACAGCAGCGCCCCATCAGACAAGAAAGAACTTGCCCTGCATAGACTTATAGACTTTTACACCGTGCGACAACGTTTCGAGCAGGCGGACCAATACAGGGATTCTGCTCTGAAGCATGCAATTTCCCCACCTGAATGAGGCGCGCGCGGTCGATCCGTCGCATGAACAAGTGGGTCACACCCGAATGGTCGCAACGCCCGATCGGACATACCTGCCCCGCAGGTAGCCGAACCCAAAGGGCGACAACCCGAAATAACGAGGATCACCCGATGCTGAAGATCTGCGGAGCATGTACCGCTGCCCTTGTGACTGTCGCGCTGATGTCGCCGGCGATGACGACCGCACACACCGGTGAAGCCGCACCACTCGCCGCCGCCGTTCCGAATGACGTGTTCCTGTACATTGCGGAACGCAAGAACCCCGAGCGCAAATTCCTGGACGATTACTGGCAGGATGTGATGCAGGCGTTGTCCGACAGCGGGATCGGTGACGATCTGATGGGCATGCTGGGGCTGGCCATCGGCGACGACGGAACCGCAGAAGTCGAACGCTTGAAACAACGGGCCATGGAGTTGCTCGACGGGGTCGACTGGGATGCGCTCAACGGCCAGGAAATGGTCTTCGCCGAGCGCTTTGATCCTCTCTCGCTCCCTTTTGAAGAGAACGTCCGCGTCGTGTCTGCCAGCATGGTGTGGCTTTTTCGGGGTACCGCGGACGGCCCCGCCAACAACTTCGACGGCCTTGTCGCCATCCTCGAAGCCATCGCCGAGGAGATGAACACGGCGACCGGATCACAGGCGCTTGCGGTGAGACAGAGCGAGAAAGATGGCGCCCAGGTTGCCCGATTGAACCTCCTCGCGATGGTTCCGGGAGCGGCTCCCCTGACGCTCTCGGTGGCCAGATATCAGGACATCATTATCATCGGATTTCGCGAGGAGTTGTTCGAAGACAGCCTGGCACTCGCAGTCGGCAAGAAAACCGGCGAATCACTGGCCTCGAACGAACGCTTTCGCAACGCCTTCAAAGATCTCCCACCGGCCGAAGATACCATGCTGTTCTTCGATATGCAGGCGATGCTCAAACCGCTCCGGGCGGTGTTCGACCTGATGGTCAATGAGATGGCCGATGGCGAAGACGTCTATCACAACACGCGCATCACAGGCCAGGCTGCCAACATCAACGCCCAGGCCCTGTCGGCCTACAGAATGGGCGACTCGGCCAAAGCTCTGAAGTTCATCCGGGAAGCGTATGAGGCCGGCTCGCGCAGTTGCTATGTCCTGTACAACCTGGCCTGCTTCAACGCCCTCCAGGGCAACCATGACGAAGCCCTCGAGTGGCTCGACAAAGCAATAGAGGGTGGGTTCTACGCACCGAACAAAATCGCCCGGGACAGTGACCTCAAGAGCCTCCGTTCCGACACACGGTTTCAAACAGCTTTGAGCAGGGCCAAGGAGTTGGCCGCCATGCACGCGGCCGAAGACATCGTGGTCAATTCGACGCGCACTGGCGAGGCCTATCGCCAGACCCGCATGGCCTACAAGTCCTGCGAGCAGAACAACTATCAGGAAGGATTCGAGAATGCGGAACGGGCCTGCAGTATGGCACCGGATGATCCACGATCGCACTATTGCCTGGCGTGCTGCCACGCGTTACTCGACCATCAGGAAAGTGCGCTGAGCGAGCTGGAGAAAGCGGTAGAACTCGGATTCTACTGTCCTCAATTCATTTCCAAGGACGACGATTTCAAGCGGTTTCGTGATAGCAAGCGGTTCAAGATGATCCTGTCCAAAGCCCGCCGGAAAGCGCAAGACGAGCATGTCAAACGCGCACAGCACAAGACGCGGGTCGCACAAACGCTGCTCAATCGCATTACGGACGCCGTCGGCATCATGGATTACGTGGCCGTGGTCGAATCTACGGAGGGTTACTCGACACATGCGGAATCGATTGGCGTGCTCGTGGCCGACGCACGAAGTCGCCCGTTTTATCCAGTCATCGCCAAGGGATACACACTCGAGCAATTCGACCGCTTCCTGCCGAAAGAAACGGAGTCGTTTTCCATCTCTGGCGGTGTCGATTTTGGCGCCCTGTACACGTTCCTTCTCGACACACTGCGCGAAGCTGGCCCCTCGGGAGAAAAAGTACTCACTCAATGGACAGCAGTTCAGAAGCAGTATGACTTCGACATCGAACGTGACCTCATCAGCTGGATCGGCGGCGAGATCATCAACGTGACACTCGAAGACGGCAACTCGGTCTTCATGGTCAAGGTCAACGACGAGACCGTGGCCCGCGAAAAAGTAGCCAAGGCATTGGCTTTCTCAAACGACAAGCTCAACGAACTGAAGCAGTCCATCCCACCACTGGCCATGCTGAGTGTGCGAACCGGCCCGATTAACCACGATGAACTCGATGGTTTCGAAGGCATCTTTTTCTCGATGTCACCGCAGCCCATCGTGTGGGGTGTCACGGATGGCCATCTCATACTCAGCACATCCGCTGACAGCGCCGCACTGTGCCTCAAGACCGCACGAGGAGAACACGAGGGCCTCAGCCTGAACAAGCGCGTGATGGCCGAGGCACTGGTGCCGACCGGTCCGTTTGCATCCGTTTCATTGACCGACCAACGCAAGATGGGGGAGAACATCGCAACGGGTATCGGCATCGCCTCCATGATGACGGCAATGGGAGGCTCCTTCGTGCCGGATCCTCAGATCCAGCCCTACCTCAACAGGTTGTCGGGAATCCTGGCGAAGCTTGGCCCAATTGCCACGAAGATCAATTTCTACAAATCCACGGCAAGCTTGACCGTCTTCGATGGCCAGCGGTGGCACAGTCACAGTGTCACGCACTACAAGTCGCCCTCTGAGCTCAACCCGTGATCTGAGCACCACAACGATATGACTTGCCTCACGGTGGCCCTTTCGATCAGAATAGGGCCACCGTTTTTTGTGCGTTGCGTGCGTGTCCCAACGCAGCGATCCCGGCCGCCCGTGGCCATGTGCCGACCGTGCCCACACTCATGACCGACCAACCGACCGCAACGACCGATCGATCGCGAACCGTGACTCGCCTCATGGCGAGTCCGGATACGCCGTGTCGAGCAGAGGACCTTCTGCCGCTCGTCTACGACGAACTACGCGAACTGGCACGGGTCCGGATGGCTCGCGAAGCCCGCGGGCAGACCATCCAGGCAACCGCCCTGGTCCACGAGGCTTACATGCGCCTCGTCGGTACCGCCGACCCGGGATGGAACAGTCGCGGCCATTTCTTCGGGGCCGCCGCACTTGCCATGCGCCGGATCCTGATCGAACAGGCCCGCCGCCGGGGCCGACTCAAACACGGAGCTGGCCGCGAACGAATCGAACTCGACGACGCCTGCGCGGCCATCTCAGGACCGCTCACGAATGTGCTGGCGGTCGACGAAGCGATCAAACGCCTTGAAACGCATGACCCTCGAAAAGGACAGATCGTCAATCTCCGTTACTTCGCCGGACTCACCGCCCAGCAGACCGCCGACGCTCTGGACGTCTCGCTTGGCACCGTCGAGCGCGAGTGGAGGTTCATCAAGGCGTGGTTGCGTGATGAACTCGAAAAAGAAACCTGAATTGAACTAAGGCTCGAATCAGCAGTGGGCGCACTGATCATCGGATCTCCAACACTTCGATTGATTGGCAAGCTCCATGAGCCTTCGAGCAGCTGCATTGACACCATTCATGACCGAGAATGACCTCAGTCGTATCGAACAGCTCTTTCAGGCCGCAGCGGACCTGGCGTCAGAGGACCGCTCGGCCTACCTCGACGAAGCGTGCACCGATGATCCCGCGCTCCGCGCCCACGTCGAGCGCCTTCTCGATCGACTCGATCATGATTTGTCGCTGGCATCCCCGGTCACGGCACCCATCGAACACCTGGCCACTGCATTGACCGAAGGCCCCGGAGCAATCATTGGGCGATACAAGCTTCTCCAGGTCATCGGCGAAGGCGGCTTCGGTGTGGTGTACATGTCGGAGCAACAGGATCCTGTCATCCGCAAGGTGGCGCTCAAAATCATCAAGCTGGGCATGGACACGCGCGAAGTCATCGCCCGGTTCGAAGCCGAGCGTCAAGCGCTGGCATTAATGGACCACCCTAATATCGCCAAGGTTCTCGATGGGGGCGCGACGAACTCGGGACGCCCTTATTTCGTTATGGAACTCGTGCGCGGGGTACCCATCACGGAGTATTGCGACAAGAATGAGCTGACGACCAGCCAGCGACTGAGCTTGTTCCTCAAGACGTGCCATGCCGTCCAGCATGCGCACCAGAAGGGTGTGATCCATCGCGACATCAAGCCGTCTAATGTTCTCGTTACACTTCATGACGGGGAACCGATGCCCAAGATCATCGATTTTGGGGTGGCCAAAGCCATGCACACCCGTCTGACCGAGAAAACACTGTTCACCCGCTACGAACAGTTTGTTGGAACACCCGCATACATGAGCCCCGAGCAAGCCGAGATGTCCGCTCTCGATGTCGACACCCGTACGGATATCTATTCTCTGGGCGTTCTGCTCTACGAACTGCTGACTGGAACGACGCCTTTCGATACGACTTCGATGCGTGAGGCCGGCCTCGTGGAGATCCAACGCATCATTCGTGAGGAACACCCTCCTCGTCCCTCTCTGCGCATCAGCACCGCGGCCAGTGTTGATGTTGCCAGACACCGCGGCGTGGATATCGCTGGTCTCAGCCGTACATTGCGCGGCGATCTGGACTGGGTGGTCATGCGTGCCCTGGAGAAGGACCGCAGCCGACGATACGCCTCTGCAAGCGAGTTCGCCGAGGATGTCCAACGCTACCTGCGCGACGAGCCTGTTGCGGCGGGGGCCCCGGGCGCTGGCTACCGCATTCGCAAATTCCTGTCGCGCAATCGGGCTGCAGTCGTGACCGCAGGCCTCGTCGCCGTCGCACTGATCGGTGGAATCATCGCAACAACAGCTGCCATGCTCGAATCGAGTCGCAACGCTCAGTTGGCCACCCAGCACGCTGCCCGCGTCACGAGGACACTCGATTTCATGTTGTCAACCCTGTCGTTGACCAACCCCGAAGTCGCGCTCAACCCGGAAGTCACCGTCCAGACCCTGCTTGATCACACGTCCGGACGCGTCGCCGCAAGCTTTGCTGAGGATCCGTGGTCGGAGGTGCGCGTTCGCGATACGCTCGGCGGCGCATATATGAACCTCGGGCAATATCCGCAAGCTGAACACCATCTCCGCCGCATCGTCGAATTGGTCAGCACCTACGGGACGATTGACGGGACATTGCAGCTTGGTGAGGACACCGGCGGTTACGACGCCCTTGATTTTCACAATACGCTATGGGCCCTGACCAATGTCTGCTTCGAACTCGAACGGGGTGATTCATTCAATGTCGCGACGCGCGCTCGCACCGTCGGGTTGGCCTGTCTGCGCGAGGCCCATCCCCACCTCGCAGCGGCGCTCGCATCGTTTGCTCAGGCGGTCGAACAGGGGGCCTGGTCGGTGGACACCAGTGCGATGGATGGTGTCCAGGAAATGTTCGCCGCCCTCACGACCACGGCCGACACAACGTTACCAGAGGGTGACCCGATGTGGTCCATTCTGATCAACTCATTGATGGCCGCCGGGTACACCGTGTGGTATACGCCCCATGAGGCCATCGCGAGTGAATTCTGGAATGCAGCACTCACGATCCAGCGTCGAGAACTCCCCCCTGATCACCCCGACATCGCCGCCACCGTGACCCTACTCGCAGGCATCTGGAACCGCCAGGGACGCCTGGCCGATTCCGAAGCTCTTCTACGCGAGTCCATTGCCGCACTCCGTCGCGTACATCGTGCCGGTGCGCTCTCGGTCGCTCAGGGAGAGAGCATGCTTGGCGAAACGCTGATGCTGCAGGGCCGTTTCGACGAGGCCGAGCCGGTCCTGCTGGCCAGTCACGAGGATACACTCGTCGCTTTGGGTGACCCCTCACACTGGCGCGTGCTCGAATCGTACATGCGTATCATCAGCCTGTACGACAACTGGAAACAGCCCGACAAGAGTGAGCCGTATCGCGAAGCGCTTGTCAGAACATGCGCACTGGCCAAGTATACACCGCAATGGATCCACCTTCAGCACACCTTCACCACTGACAGCCAATCATTGGTGGACCTTGCGGTTCGAATCCAATCCATCTGTACCTCGGTCTCGCTCCTGGCAACGCCTGGCACGATCACATCACCGGAGCTGGCCCCTTTGATCAAGGATTTCGTTGAAGAAGTGGCACGTTGTGACGTAACCGAACTCCGAACGGTTGCCGTCGCGCGGCTGCTGCTGGGCTGGGCCAACGCTCTCGATCCGGAAGATCACGAGGCAGAACGATACGTTCTTGCGGCGCAAGCGTGCGACATTCTTCATCACTGGGAAACCGAGTTGGCCCTCGACCTGGCTGATGGACAGGCATTGCTGGCCCAGATCGAGTTGAGTCGCGGACACTTCGACATCGCGTCCCAACTGGGACGCGATGCGTGGAACAACATCCGCAGTACATCCGCTATCGAACTGTGGTATCTAGCAAGCACGACGGTACGCGTAGCGCGCACTCTTCTGGATCTCGAGATGTTCGAAGCTGCCGAGACGCTCCTTCGCCGAGCATACGAGCGGCTCCGCGCCCAACTCGGCGACCACCATGTCGAGACCATACTGGCCCGCAGTCTTCTCCACGATGCCTATCTCGGACTCGGCCGGTTGAAGGATGCCGCCCTTTACGCACCGAGTCGCGCGGATCCCCCGACTGTTCAGTCCAAGTAATTCGCTTGTTGCCGCACATTTCACAGAGGAGAACAACCATGACCGCTCCCATTCCCGCTGGACATGAAGGTTTGATCGCTCACATCGTCGTCAGCAACGGCAACGAGGCCATTGAGTTTTACAAGAAGGCCTTCGGTGCGGAAGAATTCTGCCGCAGTGCGGCACCAGATGGAAAAATCATGCACGCGGAACTGCGGATCGGCGGCGCCGTACTGTACCTGTGTGATGACTTCCCCGAATACTGCGGTGGCCAATCACGTTCACCACTGACCCTGGGCACAAGTCCAGTCACGCTCCATCAGTACGTCACCGACTGCGATGCAGCGCTACAGCGCGCGGCTGAGGCTGGAGCCACGCTGACCATGCCTGCCACGGATATGTTCTGGGGCGATCGCTATGGCACGGTTACTGACCCCTATGGGCATGTCTGGTCGTTCGGCACCCACGTCAAGGACATGACCCCGGAAGAAATCTCGGAGGCTGCGGCAGCTGCGTTTCGATAAGGCGTACAAACCAAACAATTGAGCGCTCGGGGAGCCCACAGATCCCCACCCGTGGAGTGCATATGGATTGGCTGTATTGACTCGACGCAGCCAACAAATCCGGACGCTTAGAAGTTCACCGCCATATCCAAGGTTGAAGCCAACAAACGGGCTTGCGTGACTGGGATATAGGCATTGTCCGAAATCCGTGTGACGAACAATGGCTCCGGGCCAATAATGCTCATGGTCGGGCTACTGCCGGGCGCGAGAGATTCTTCCGGCACTCGCAACAGATGCCCCGTCCAATTGCAGATGTACGTCCCGGGTTCCGCAATACTGTCGAAGGGGACGACCTGGCCAAATCCAGGAACTGTGGAGTGGGATGATCTTGAAACATCGTTGGGCATGGCCGAACCTCCTGTTCGATTAAGCAGAGTCCATTCTGTTGCGCGATTGGACCGTCAGGTGCTCGTCGCGTCAAGAGAAATATTGTATTGGGGCACGTCACAGCGTAAGCGTATCGAGGTCTTTTGCACGACCCAGCACGACCAGGTTTACGCCCGCCTTGAATGGCACATCTGGAGCCGGCAGGATCTCCAGAGCTTCGCCATCGGGCCTTCTGACCGCAATCACCGACACGTGATGCAACTTGCGCAGATCCAGTTCGGCGAGCGTCTTGCCAACGTAGGCCTCCGGCAATGGCAGCTCGACAACACGGTAGGATCCTGAAATGGTCAGGATGTCAACGAGCTCCGGGTGCAGGATATGGTGTGCCTTGCGAATCGCCGCCTCCTTCTCAGGGAAGAATACGTCCTGCACGCCGATCGCCTGGAGTATTGCAGCGTGATCGCGACTGCCCGCCTTGGCTCGGATGAATTTTACGCCGAGTTTCTGCAAATGCAAAGCACAGAGAATACTGGTTTCCAGATCCTCGCTGAGGCAAATAATCGCTTCGTCGAAGTCAGAAGAAACCACGGCTTCCAGATTGGCGTAGTTCCGCACGTCGACGATTGCCGAGCCATGGACTTCCTTGCTAATCGCGTTCACGACTTCGTCATCTACATCGAGCGCGAGAACCTCACAATCGTCTGCCAGAGTACGGGCAAGTTGGGCGCCGAATTGCCCCAAACCGATGATACATACGTGCTTTTTCATCCGCCCTCCAGTCTTGGCGAGCACTCTCGACGGCGACACTGCACAACCGGGATTCATGCCCGATTGGGTCCAACTCAGACGTTGGTCACCGATCCTCGCCTAGCCAATCATGATCCGTTCCTCGGGAAGTCGAACGTTGTTCGACTTCTTCTCAATGAACACGAGCATGATCGTGAGCGGACCGAGACGACCGACAAACATCGACAGGATAATCCAGGCCTTGCCGACGGCCGTCAAGTCCGGCGTCATTCCCGTCGAGAGCCCGACGGTCGCGAAAGCAGAGACCTGCTCGAAAATAAGCGCTTCAAAGAGTACACCCTCTCGACCCATTTCAGTCATGCTCAGGATCATGATCCCAATCAGGACCCACATGAGCGATATCCCCAAGAGTACGCCCGTCCGCCGGACCAGCGCTGTCGGTATCGTGCGGCCTCCGAGAACGACATCTTCCCGCTGCCGCATTCGCGACCACAAACGGCCTAACCACACGGCCACTGATGTGGTCTTGACACCACCTGCGCAGGACCCGGGCGAGCCACCAATGAACATCAACAGGATCATGACGAGCAGGACCGGTGTGGATGCCGCAGCCAGATCGATACTGTTGAAACCTGCAGTCCGTGCTGTGATCGACTGGAACAGCGCATCGCCCACAGTATCCAGACTCGATCCTTCCGCCCGGCCGAGGCCGAGCCCGCGCAGGATTACGGCGCCCGCAACAATCAGCACAACTGTCATGGTCAGCACGACGCGGGTATGCAGCGTGCGATGCCGAGCTTGTTTCTGCTGCAGGATCTTACGTGCCGGACGCTGAACCATTTCTGCGAGAACCGTATAGCCCAGTCCGCCCAGGATGATCAACACGCCGATGGTGACCATGAACAAAGTGTTGTCGCGCATGCCAACGAGACTATCCGAGTTCAATGAGAAGCCCGCGTTACAAAACGCCGAAACTGCATGAAATGCTGCGATGAACACCATCTCCTCCGGTTCGCCGACCCTCGGCATGGCAATCAGCAAACTGATTGCACCCACAACCTCGATAGCCAAGGTTGAGAGCACGATCCATAGCAGACTGCTGTGAAGTGCCGCACTCGCGTGTCGCTGAAAGAACACATCGTTAATCGTTGCCTGGTCACGGAGCGACAGTCGGCGACCTGCGACCTGCAGCGCAAATGCGGCAAGCGTCATGATACCCAGGCCACCCAACTGAAACAGAACAAGGATTACGGCCTGGCCAGTCCGGGAAAAATCGTTGCTCGTATCGGCTACCGCAAGACCCGTGACACACACTGCCGAAGTCGCGGTGAACAACAAGTCGATGGTAGACAGTGGACCATCCGACTGGCACACGGGCAAGCTCAGCACACCAGCACCAATGAACACCAGAGTAGCGAAGGTCGTCACGACCACGCCCGTGGGATGATCGAGGAACCGTTGAATCAAGGGATGACGTCTGTTGGATGGCGGCATTGCATTCGGCTTCGGAGATTATATCCTTTGTGGCCAGGGCGTCGAACCACGACAATCGGCTACGGCGCAGCTGACACACCAAGTACTGCCCTGTTGCGGTCGATAAATCCTCGTCGGCAGTTTAGCATGCGGGGATGAGCGCCTCCGAATCCATTCTCTTCGAACCCTGGCGTCACGGGACGCTCACACTCCGAAATCGAGTCGTGATGGCGCCGATGACGCGGCGCATGGCCGCAGAAGACGGTATCCCAACCCCAGAAATGGCTCAATACTACGCGCGCCGCGCAGCCCATGGTGTCGGGCTGATCATCTCTGAGGGCACGTGCATCGATGGACAACACGCCTGGGACACCCTGACCGTCCCGCGATTCGAGACCGCCGACCAACTCGAGGGTTGGCGGCGGGTTGTTGACGCCGTCCACGCAGCCGGGGGTGCGTTCGCACCACAGCTATGGCATACCGGTCCCCATGCGGCCGTCCCCATCGGCCCCAGTGCCATGATCATGCCCGGGCGTAAAGGTAGACCTGCACGTACGGTGCGCGAGATGACCACCGCTGACATGGGCATGCTGAGTGAGCGCTATGCCGGTGCGGCTCGAGCCGCGCGAGAGATCGGTTGTGACGCGCTCGAGTTACACGGTGCTCACGGATACCTTCTCGATTCGTTCCTCAGCTCCGTACACAATCGCCGAACAGATGATTACGGCGGTTCGTTTGATCGCCGCATGCGCTTTCCACTCGAGATCGTGCGGGCGGTTCGCGCGGCCGTGGGATCGGATTACCCGATCATCTACCGGTTTAGCCAGTGGCGCATCGATGATTTTGAAATGATCAAGTTTGCCAACCCCGACGAACTCGGTGTGTGGTGCCGCGCGTTGCGCGAGGCGGGCGTCGACATACTCCATGCCAGTTCACGCGACGCCACAGCACCAGCGTTTCCCGTTGTGGGTAAACGCACACTCGCGGGTTGGGCCCGCACACTGTCCGGAATACCGGTGATCGCCGTTGGCAAGATTACGGCCACGCTGACGATGGATCAGGCTTATGGCGACGAACTTGATGCAGTTACGGATCCCGCAGCGGCCATCGGCCTCCTCGACAACGAAGAAGCTGATTTGCTTGCCATCGGCCGTCCGCTCATTGCCAACGCCGACTGGGTCGAGATTGTTCGTGCGGGGCGCTGGCGGGACCTCATCCCGTTCGACAGGCATCTCTTACAGACCCTGTCTTGATCGTACCTACGTGGTTACGCATCGAGGTGTGCGCGCAAATAGGCGTACGCTGGTGTCAACTCTCCGCGGTAGGCGATCAGCGCCCTGCGTAATTCGTTCGGAAGTCCGCTGTCCTCCAACGGGCCGTCGAGTCGCGCTGCCGCCAGCGCCGCAACAAACGGCGCCAACTGCGTGCTGAAGAACCGTGATGCATCCACCGGAAGCTCGCATGGCAGAAAATCAACGGCCAGCACGACCGGGCCAGGACCCACAACGCCGCGGGTCGTGGCGCCGGTGACCGGATCGTAGACGTAGACCGGATCATCGGGCGTCGTGGCGCGCGTCGTGCACGCGATCGACCCGTCGATATCACAGGTGATATCGCCCACGACACGCAGCGGCGCAGACGTAGCGGTCAGCTCCAAGAAATCATCGCGCGTCAGCAATCGTGGATACTTCGGCTCCCAGTAGATGCAGTTGACCAGCACACTGAGGTGCACGGCGTGTTCCGCGAACAAGGAGCGATAACCCACGGGGTGATCGTAGTAGTCCTGCAACACGAAGCGGCCTGCAGGATCAACTGGTTCAACGAGGTGACGCTCCTCGAACACCGTCTTGTACAACACATCCCGCCGAGCGGGCACCTCGGCGAGTTCCGAGGGTGCCACTGGTTCAATGGGCAACCAATCCAGGACCTCCTGCGCGCCGCATGACACCTGGCCATAACCTGTCACACCAAAGATACAAGGACACAGCGATTCTGGCAGACCATCATGAGCCAGTGCTTGGCCTGCATCCCGAATAGCACTCTGCGCTTCAGCCAGATCGCCGTAACGGTGGGCAGGCTTGATCGTCGAGAACGGCGTGACATGTCCCTCGGCCTCGAGGCGTCTCCCCAGTGTCCACAATGTGTCGATCATGCCGGCCAGGCCGGCGTAGCGGCCAAAGAAAACGATTCGTCGTCCCTGTTCGTCGGTGATTCGCTCATAGTCGATCAACGTGCAGCCCAGCTCGAGCAGGCGCGACAACGCTGGCATGTTCTCAGGTTGCCCTTTGATCGTGTGCGAAAAAAAGACATAGGCGCGTCCGGGAAGGAAGGCATGCGGTGGAATCTCTTTCACACCCACGATGACTGTCGGATCACTTAACTCATCTACGATGGACGCCCCTGCGGCACGGTACGCGTCCTCCGTAAAAGCGCGGTGCGGACAGCGTTGAACCTGGATGTGGACCCCCTCGGCAACCAATTCTCCCACCGCTGTTGGAATCAACGGCGCACGGGCTTCCCAGGTGCTCTTGTCTTCAGCTCGTATCCCGATGACATTCATGAGTGAATATTGTACAGCCGTTTCGTCGTGATCGGACCCATTCGACGCACAAAAAAGCGGGCCCATCCGATGTTATCGCAAGAGCCCGCCAAGCCCCCGGTCGCAGCTGAAGGTAGGAATTGATGGATCAGTCTTCTCGCTCCCTTCTATGGTCTGCCGCCAGGTGATCGGGGGGGGCCTCGATGTCCCCCAGGCCTGTAGCATGAGCGCGGAACCTGAACCCGGGATGAACACCGGGTGAAGATTGCGCCCATCCGCGACTTGAAGAAACCGCAGGGACTCTCAGGCGGTCAGAGCGCCTTGGGGCGGCACACGTCACGATTGTTCTTGCGTACCACGGAGCCATGCAATAACAGCCCGCCGGGTTTGCGACAAGACGGGTCCGTTCGCGGGCCCCTTGAGCTGATCGATGCGCCACGCTCCGTTGCGTTTGATGATCGAAAGGGTAGCCCGTTCAGGTTGCAGTACCCGATACAGATACAATCCGGGCCTGCGATCTGCGGCGAGCACGGTGGACGACAGCACTTCCCGAGCGTAGCTTGCGGCACAATTGTGCTGCAGTTCACCCTCCTCCAGCAGCATGAGCGGGTCGCTGAGCGGTACGATGGTCGGAGTGCCTGGAACTGGCGGATCTGGATAATCCTCCGGATCGATTCCACCGCCATCGAGCAAGCGTTGGTGCAATGTGCGCATTTCCTGATGAAAGGTGTGCAGGTCAGACACGGATCGAATCCAGCCGTCACGATCCAAACCGCGTGGACGCAGCCTCCGCGCCAACGTCAGCGCCTCGCGCAAGTGCATGACAACCTCCCAACCACCGTCGTTCATCGAGGCCACTTCGTTCAGCAGGGCCGGTGACACGAGTTTCGACCATGTGGGGTCGGTGGCAATCCGAATCACGACGCGACTTACGACTGGAGTGTGCGACAAGCGCTTGTGCACATCATGGTCACGCAGCCCATCACGCAGGTAAAGCAGCCCGGCGATCGACACCTCCCCTGCGGGCACGCGTCGTAGAATGCGTGCACTGCTCTGGTTGTCCGGAAACCCCAACCACTTGAGGATGTCCCGTTGCGGTTTCAGCAACAGCGTACGGGCCGAACGCAACGGGCGGCACACCCGCCGCCGACCACGAAAGACCCAGCTCGAGGCCAGCGCGAAAGCAAGGGCTGGCGAGTGGGCGACCAGGTCACGGGCGCCCGGGCAGCGGACCAGCAACTGCAGGATGTGCCAATGGCGCTCCTTGAATACTGCGATGGCGCGGCGGTCGTCAAGATCGAGCGTCCGCAACCAGGCGAGGTAGGCGTCGTGCCCCTTGAACCTTGGTTTCTCGATCAACTCGAGTGCCAGGGGCCACTGCCCCCGGGCATCCGGCAGCCCGGCCTTGAAAAGACGATCACTCTCGCTCTGGGGGATCGATTCGAGCAACGCCGCGCGACACACAGGCGGACGTATCGTCGACCACGTGGCGCGCGTGGTGCGGCTCCACGCCTTGGGCGGCTTCGGCCCGGCCGTACGTACGGTGATGCGGTAGTGGGTGAACTCGTATAGTTTGCCGTCCCGGAATACGATTCCCGGTTTGAAGCGCGCCATGCGCGCACCTCCTCCCTCAGCCTTCGTGCAATTGTTGAATCGGCACGGATGCCCAGGCGCAACGCGTCCGCAAAGAGACTGCTGTACCTGATTCCGGCCCTGTATTGTGTTTACTTGAGCGGCTCTCGGCGAGACAGATTAGAGTGTGCGACAAGCGCGGAGTAAACAACAAAACCGTAGAGTTTCATGTTCACGGTAGGCCATCCGAAAGAACGACACGTGTTGAGAATGCCGACATGACATCGCCTGGGACTCGAGCGGCACCCGATCAAATGCTCGACCATGGTTTTGCGCCAGCCGGCGTGACGCAAGTCTTGTACGTGCCTCGCCGCCGACACGGTTGTACAGCCACTGCTGGTGCGCGATTATTTTTTTGATCGACAGCGCAGCGCACAAAAAAAACCGCACAACGCCGGCCAGTCGGCGTTCCGCGGTTTCATCGATAGGTTCTGCAGCTTTAGCCGAACGGCTTCTGCTTGGTCGAGGCCTGCACTGTGGCCAGGTCTATGGACTTGCACTTGCCGTCGCCGTCAAAACGAAGGATACAGTAATGCGGCTTGTTGATGCTCTTGACGATACGTGCATCGTAGAGCTGCACGATGTCACCACTGTCTTCACTGCGGACTGTCAGCCGCGGACGGCCCAACTCGAGGTTTTTCTGGCACTCCTCCTGCGTGAAGCCAATGGCTTTCTTCTGGTACTCGAGCTTTTGAGCGCTGTTGAGGATCAGGTCGCGGTTCTTCTGAACTTTACTCACCGCTATGACCTTGCCCTGATGGGCCTCGACGACGTACATCTGATTGTTCATGACGTCGCCGGCGGGATAGAGCATCCAGTTCCTCCCGGCTCCCGTGAAGGTGTCCTGGCGCTGCCCCAGCATGACGTCGGCGCGATCGATTGGAGCACCAAGCAACTCCTCTTCCTTCTTCTTGACGTCGGAATCGCTGATCGTATCGCCGACGATGTTGGTCGCAAAACCTATCGGAGTGACGCTGCATCCTGCCACAGCGGCCAGAATGACATACGCCGTCAACATGCGCGTGTGAATGAAACCCATGAGCCTGCTCCCTGAATCTAGAGTATTGGGCGACAAGGAGTGAGTATAGCGGAGGCGCCGTTGGACGCAATATCCAACTGCGCCTTCATGCTGAAGATCACTGCGGGCACTGCTCGAGCGGCTTACCATCCGCACGCGCTCAATAACTGAAATTGATGTGTCGGACACCATGACAGGTCAGTGTACAGCTCCCGCTGAACCGTCCCCGATCCTGATAGAGCCGCTCCCCTCCAACAATCGCGAGATCAAAGTTGATCAGATGACTGTGCCGCGTCGGGCTGCCGGTCACGCCATGTGGCGCATGGCATGAGCTGCACGGTGTCCGACCATTAACGACATGCTGACTGTGATATGGGAAACTCTGGTTACCCAGAATCGATGAACGTTCGTGACACTGATAGCACAACGCATAAGCTTGTGGGGACTCGCTTGTATAATCGGCGGTCTCGTAGTTGTTGACCAGCAGGAAATCGAACCGCGAACCGTGCGGACCACTGGGGCCGACACCACCGAATTCTTTTGAATCAGGATTGTTGTGGCAGTCCTGGCAACCAATGGCCTGCGGCGTGCGATATTCCGGCTTCAGGCTCGGAACGTCGACAGGGGACAAGCGGCTGGTGAAAGTGATCGGATGAGCCGATGCCGTCGTCGGCAGCAGCTGTGTACGAATATTCCCTGTGCTGTCGCGTTGGCGAATGATGCGCCCTGGAACGGGTGCGGGAATATCACCATGACAGCGCAAGCATACCTGATCGTAGAAGATCGAGGGCAAAATCGGCGCGCCCACCAGCGTGACCCCTTTGGTGAAGAACATGGCGGGTGGCACGGGTGCGCGCCCGGGTACGGCATTGATCGCACTACGTGCGATTGGATTGATTTGAGCCGCATGCGGATTGTGGCAATCGACACAGTCGACATGCGGGATCTTGACCAGGAAATTCTCAGCGGGATCATGGAACTCGAACAACCTCATCACCCGATGCCCGCTGCGGGAATTGAGCACACTGGCCATATCCGAACCAAACAGCCCATTGTGGCAACTCATGCACAACTGAAACGAGCGGCCGTTGAGCAGTCGCTCAGGTACGTTGGCGTTGTGTGAACTGTGGCATGCATTGCACGCCGCGTCACGCAAATTGGTAAAAGGCAACTGTCGCCCGTTGGTGGCGGCACGCGGGATTGGCCACGGCACGAGCGCGTGAGCGGCCAGCGGCCAGCCAGCCATCTGGTGACAAGTCAGGCACAACGAGCCTTGCTCGGTGGTCACACGCAGGAAGTCACCAATCTCGTTATTGTGCGGATCATGACACGAGACACACTCGACCTCACCACGCGGCCCCAAGTCGATCTTGTGACTCACCTGATCCGGAGAACGCAGCTCCGGATCGTGGTTCGACAATTGGCGGTCATATCGAAACCCGATTGGGTGATCGTCCGTCAGGTCGTTGGTCATGTTCGAACGACCGCTGGGCATGAACGTCTGGTTCATGGCAATGGGGTCTTGTTCGCTGAGGACCATTCCCAGGGCGATACTACCATCATGGCAACTCAAGCACATTTTGCTCGATCCGCCGGGCTGGTCGATACGGGCGTGGGTCGTGCTGCTCTGATAGATGCGGTAGTGTGTTTGCGGGCTACTGCGGTTCCACAGCGGTGTTTGCGGATCGGTATTGTGGGGTGCATGGCAGAAGATGCACACACGATCCTCGGTCAACGCCCGCACTGCCCCTGGCCCGGATACCGATAGATTATGCACGGTATCGACAACCCGGTCATCGCTGCCGGGTGCGGGCACGCCCCACAGCGTAACGCCCACGACGGCAAGGATCGCAACGGCGGCGTGTCTCACAATGACGCCTCCCCCTGTTCGAGATACTTGAATACTTGAATGCGGCGATTGTAGCTGTCGGCGACCCAGATGCGGTCCCGTACATCAATGGTCAAGCCGCCTGGCAGGTAGAACTGACCTGCGTCCGAGCCTTCGCGCCCGAAAGCCATCAACAATTGCCCCTGATGATCGAAGATCTGGATGTTCTCGAATTGACTATCAAGCACATAAATATGCCCTTGCGAATCGACCGCGACGTCACGTGGCAGGGCGAAGTTCCCAGCGGCGTCCCCCTTGGCACCAAAGACGACGCGAGCCTGGCCGGTTGTATCAAGAACCTGAATCCTGAAGTTCATCGAATCAGCGATGACGATCGCCTCACCCCATATGGCCAGGCCGGCCGGGTAGTTGAATTGGCCCGCAGAACCACCACGCTCACCCACACGACGAGTGAAGGTTCCCTCACGATCGAAAACCACACAACAGTGTCCGCCCGTATCGAGAACCCACAACTCCTCGGCAGCGTCGTGCCAGGCGACCGCTCCGGGGCGAATAAGGTCGTCGGCCCCGAAACTCCGCAGGAACATACCCTGCTCGTTGAACATCAGAACCTCGTGTCTGTGGCTGTCGACGACGGCAAGGCCTGCGGGCGTCCACGCTACGTCGATCGGCCAGCTCAGCGTGGCCTCCGGTGGCACGGTGGTGGGGTGCATCGTTCGTGCCGCCAGATCCAGATAATACACTTGGCCAACCTGGGCATCCGCCACACATATGAGATCTCCGCGAACGGCCACCGCTGTCGGAACCGAAAAAGCCACCCGCTCCTCGAGGCCGGTGACGGCCGACTGGATGCCGCTCCACAACGACTGGGCCGCCCCCAGGTCTGCTTCGCCTGCAAGTCGGCCAACATACGCAATGCGTGGCTCGTCAGGAGGTTTCGGCCACATCACCGACGCACGCTCAGGAAACAATGGTTGGACAGGCGTAGCGCATCCGGTGGATGCCAGGCACGCACACAGACAGCCCCAGGCGACGCGTAGCTGTATCAATTTCTTGATCATCGATACCCCCGACGCGATATGACCGGAAAACTACGCCTGACCTTGAACCACACTGCGGCCGTATTGTCGGTCGAAGCAGGTAGGTCGAGCATATCGTACTCGGCTTCGACCAATACACTGAGCTCGCCGATCTTGTATTCCAGCGCCGCAGCCAGATCAACCCCATGCGTCTCGCCAGTCAGCGAGTTATTCTCGAAACGATACGACGCGGACGCAGATGCCTCGAAACGATCGCTGGCCACATAGCGATAAAAAAGCCCCGTATCAAGCATCGTCGCGCGCCTGTTGTCCAACTCGTTGAGCCCGTCGAACCAGAACTGCGACAAGTTGCTACGCCCGCCGAGTTCGTGCCCACCCTCGCGAACAAACGTGACATCACCGTTGACGTGCATCGCCTTAAAGGGATCGACGTCGTCGTCGTTATACTCCAGCTCGAGACCGAAAGACCACATGGGGCGGCGATAGTCGAAGCCGACGCGGTGACGCTGAATGTCGCGTTCAGGGTAGTTCGTGAAGCGCCTTCGTGTGATGTCTTCGTTTTGATACGACATCGCGTAGAACACATTCAGGTCATCGAGCAGGGTCTGCTGAAGCCGCAGGTCGACACGATCTCGTCGCGTATCACCGTTGTCAAAGGTTCGATAGGTATAACTGACGAACACGCTCTGACCACTCAAGATGCGGCCCGTGGGGAGGCGGACAATGGCTGTCAGGTCACCGCTCTGGACGAAGATGAAGTCAACACCCGGGTAATACAGTGTATTGGGCCCCCACACGACCACCGACAAGGGCTCGACGAACGGCTGAGCAAGAAACGCGAACTGCGTACCGCGAATTGTAATGGCCTCGTCGATGATGAAACCGCGGGTCTCACCGTCGCTGCCGTGTGTATCCGAATGCAGGTAGGACACATTGGCCGAAAAGCGGCCCAAACGGTTCTCGCGCGAATATGCCAGGTGACCACTGCCACCGAACTCGGTGGTATCGGCGTTGTGTCCACCGTCCTGGTAAAAAGCGTACAGCCCGACTGTCCCGGTGAGATCCGGGGTCGGCTGATAAGTCAGGCTGAAGTCAGCCCGCGCGGTTTGGGTGCGTAGTGTATGGTACTTCTCTTTGAGATACAGCAGCTTATAGGTGGTGAACACGTCGTCGCCGTGCTGCAAGCGCAGCTGGGTCGATGCCTCGGCGCGATCACGGGCGAGATCGCCACTCTCTTCTTCGATGCGAAACCGCGTGTCCAGCTTATGAGCGAAATCAGGGCCGAACTCGATGTTGTGATAGAGCGAGATATTATGGCGCGTAGCCTTGAAATCGTCATAGTTCCCGGAATACTGCTCTTCGCGATCGACGTAGACATACTCGAGCTGCAGGGTCTGGTGTTCGGTCGGCGTCCAGCTGATCTCGTATCGAAATGTGTCTTCCTTGGTTTTCTCGTCATCGATCAGAGCATCCCGTCCACTGGTGATATCATCCCTGACGTGATCGTAGCCCAGGGTCATCGACACCGTAGAGTCGTTGAAAAACACCTGGCCGCCGAGTCGCTCGCGATCCCGTTCGAGACTCGGAAGAAACGGTCGCGGAATGCGATCGTCGAGTCGCGAGGCATACACTGAGGCAGACACCTTACCCGCGGGGAGAATCTGGAACTTGACATCGTATTCCAGCAGGCGGCCATCCGGACTCTTCCCACGCTCCTGGAACGGATCATTCTCACTGAAGTGCTCCTGCACGAGGCCGAAGCGAACATAGGTGTCGTACTGAACGACGTTTTCGCCGAACAAATGGCCGCGACTGTCGATGAGCAGAGACTCCCGAAAGCGGTACTCCTCGTTATCCTGGGCATAACGGATGCGATTGAACTGCGCGTCGGTCCGCGCCGTACGGCGCTGATACTCCGCATCGAATTCAAGAGTGAACTTGAGTTCCTCGACATGCAGGATCGGATCGGGATTCGAGGCAGACGGGTCCTGCGGCGTCGACACCTGCCCCAGCCCGGGGGGCACTAACCACCCGTGCAGGTACAGGCAACACAACACAATGGAGAGCCTCCGTGCCACACCTGTCCACGATTAGAATTGATGGCCAGCGAAACCGACTGTCGACTCTATTGCCGGCAACGAGGACAGTATGGCCGATGGCTCTGACTGTCTAGTTTAATAGTGGCGTTTTGATCGCATCACGAACGTGGCCACGTCTCATTCGACCGTTGATCTCGGAGCCGAATACCATATGATGTACCGTCGTCGGGTACACAACGCACAAACCAAACTCCATGCCATCGCACCGTGCATACGCCAGGCCTCTCTCACGACCAGCCGCCTGCTGGGCTGCCGGAATCGCACTACCCGGCCTGTTGTATTTGATCGCATGTACACCACTGGGAAGCACCTCCACCGTCGCACCTGCCGCCCAACCTGCTCCACGGGAGGCCAACGCTCTCAACAGAGCACTCGACGGCGAAACAGACCCGTGGTCTCGCGGACTCATCGGATCGGCACATGATTTCACAGACGGCGATGCCGGCGCACACGACTTGTGCACACCCTGCCATGTGCCCCACGTGCAGCGTTCCCGACTTCCACAGCTGGATCCGAGTCCAGCAGCCGCTGAACGCCTTGCGGTGTACACGGCACCAGGTGTCGCCCTCGATAGCACCTCGCTCATGTGCCTGAGCTGCCATGATGGACTCTCCGCAAGCGACGTCTTCACTGCCACGCACGCCACGCGCCTGGGTGCGCAATTCGGAACATCCCCCTTCCAGGCCTTTGGCCAGGGTGGCCACCCGATCGGCGTGCGCTATCCGATTGCACATCAACGCTACCACGCGCCAGCTGTCGTGGGACAATCCCTGCCTCTTCCCGAGGGGCGCGTCCAGTGCGTCTCCTGCCATGATCCACACAACACCCAGCGTCACGAATCCATGCTCATCCGCTCGAACGGAGGCAGTCGATTGTGCCTGGCCTGCCATCGCATTTGAGTCGTTGTCGGCAAGGATTGCCTGTCTCCTTGACGCTGTGCTGCGTTTTGATGGCAAGTTGTACCTCCAAGAACGACGCCCCACCCGGTTCGGCGGTGGCCTACCCGCGCGCTCCGCACCCGGCCCAGGTCATCCGCCTGGGGAATCTTCGCGGTCGTGTCGGTGCCACAGCGGAGCAACGCAAACTGAGCCTGTTTCTCTTCGGTGCAGAACCCGAACCGATCGTGGATGTCATCAAACCGGCTGGCATGGCAGTCGACGCCGACCACGTCATCGTCTGCGACAGTGGCTTCGCCTCGGTCATGACCCTGAGCCGTCTGGACGCCTCGATCAGACCCGCGCGACTACAGGGTGATGTACACAAACCGGTATCCGTCGGGCTCACCCCGGATGGCGCCTGCCTGATTGCCGATCGGGGGCAGCATGCGGTCCTTCGGTTCGCGGCAGGCGGCCGCATGGTTCAGCGCTACACGCTCCCGCAGAACGGCTTGCATCCGGCCGATGCCGTTGAGGTCGGCGAGGAGGTGTGGGTGTCCAACTCCGCGCAGCACACCATCGATGTTTTCGCTGAATCGGGTCAGTACAAGCGCTCACTGGGCGGGCGCGGCGGTGGAGCGGGGCAATTCGGGATGCCTTTGGGCATGGACTTCGACGGTGACAATCGTGTTTACATCGTGGACATGCTCAACAACCGTGTCCAGGTATTCGACCGCACCGGCCGGCATCTGGGACAGATCGGGCAGGCCGGCAACCTCGTCGGTTCGTTCGGCCGACCGCGTGACGTTGCAGTCGGGCCAGATGGAACAGTCTTCGTCGTTGACGCCGCTTCGCAACGCGTCCATGCGTTCGATCCCGATGGCCGTCCGCTTCTGGCATTCGGCGGCCCGATCGACGGTCACGCCGACCTCGCCGTGCCGCGCGGCGTGGCCACGGTCGACGATCTGGGCATCCCCCTGCCAGCTGTGCCCGAAGGCTTCGATGTCGCTTACTACGTCCTGATCAGCGAGCAACTCAATGACCCCGGGATTCGAGTGTATGCGTGGCGGGAACGTGCACGGCGGACTGAGCTCGCGGCTACGGGTATCGATTCTGACAACCCGCACTGGTCTGCCGAGGGCTGCGCCGCATGCCATGGCCCGACCACCTCACCGACCGGGATCCCGGCGCGGGCAGTCGACACCCTGTGCCTGTCCTGTCACGACGGTGTTACGGCGACAGCCGAAGCCCATCCGATCGGGCGCCTGGCTGTCAGCGGGCGGACAACGGTGCCAGTCGATTGGCCACTGATCGACGGACGTCTTGGATGCCTGACGTGCCACGACATCAAGCGACACTGCGAAAAACAGGCACGGCAGCCGCTCGAGAACAGCGGCATGCTTCGCGCGTGGGACCCCGACTCGCGCATTGAATTCTGTTCGCAGTGCCACGAAGGCGACGGCTGGAGAGTCAATCCGCACCATCAGATCGATGACGCTGGCCGGACTCTTGCAAGCAGCTGCGTGTTCTGTCACACCACCGAACCCGCCCCGTCGCCCGATGGCGCGCGGCACGGAGCACCCCAGCTGCTGGCCTCAGGATCGGGGGTCTGCCTGACGTGCCATGCCAGACACTGGGACTACTTCCCGGGAGGTCACGTCGGCACGCAAGCATCTGCAAGAGTCCGCGCGGCGTTGAATCGCGAGCCTCGCGGAATCATCCCGCTCGATGAGGGAACCGTCACCTGCTACACATGCCACAACCCGCACAGTGTCGGGTTGTTCCCCGCCGATTCACCGCTGGGGCATTACGCAAACACGGCAGCAGACCAGCGCTACGCCCTGCGGGCGAACTACGCCGACTTATGCCTGAGTTGTCACGACAAGTAGGACCGGCGAAGGAACCGACTATTGGACACGACCTGGAGCAACGTGAATCCGGGTGGCAACGTTGGACGCTCCGCCAAGACTGATCTCAAACGCGCCATTTCCGTTGTGACACCGCAAGCACACGAAATCGAGAGTCACCGCAGCCCGGCCCAGTTCATCGGTCCGCACGCGAGCGCCACCGTCGGTGAACATCTCGGTGAACGTAACGGCATCGGTATTCGTTCGAAAGATGTGTGTTCTGACATCCGCCATGCGCCCCTCGGATCCGACGACTGACGCGTCGGCTGCGGCCGCGGCCGCGGTGGCGTAGGGCATGTGACAACTCTCGCAGCGCAGGACCTCGGTATAACCGTCATCCCGCGAGAACACCTTGCCCGCGTGCAGCGCCATGTTCTGCTGATCGTGGCAGTCGGTACATGCGTTCCGAATGGCAAATTCCGATTCCGCAACGATGGACGCGTGAGGATTGTGGCAGTTGCCACAACTGAAACCGGCATGGCCGCCACTGACGAGAATTTCGTTGTACTGCTGGGCATTGACGATGTAGCCGTTTGCAGACTGCACGCCACGCGGCCCCGGCAATTCGTTGGCGTGGCATGCGTTACACGTGACGTCACCGGTCGGATCGACGTACAAATCGCGGGCCGATGGATCGGGAATGTGGTTCGAACCGGGCCCATGACATGCCTCACACTGCACGCCTGCCTGCACGAACGTCCCCGCCATCCCAGGTCGGTTCTCATGGAACTTGGGATCATCCGGATCGAATGGTTCGGCCCCGGTGGTGTGACACTTGAAGCAGGAATAATCGAACGGAAGCGGCTCGGTATCATCCACACGAAACGGAAGGAACCCGGCGGGCCGCGAGGCTGGAACCGATAGCAGATTCCACTGGGTGTCAACGTCAGTTGCGGCGGTCGTCAGGAAGAAACCATCGAGGTCGACGTAGTTAGCCTTGGCGAGATAGCCACCCAGGACGTAGGAGATGTCATCCCACGTGAAACCCTCGGGCGGATCGGGAACATCCGCAACGGGATTGGCGTCCGGAAAATCGGGCGCAAGGCCCTTAATGGGCTTGAGCGCCTGCGCGTGGGCGTGTTCGGGATGCACGTCGAGAAGACTGCGGTGGCAGCTCAAGCAGGCCGAAGAGCCGACATACTCCGCTCCGCCATTGGTCGGATCCGTCACGTTGTTGAACAATGGCGGATTCGGTTCCTCGACGCTGCATGCGCTGGCTGCGGCCATCATGAGGACCGCAGCCAGCGAGATTCTACAGCTCACGTCAGCACTTCCACTCACTGCAATCAACTACCACCTTCGCCCCCCCCATCACCCGGCAAAGCCTCGAGCAACCCCTCGAGGACGAGCAACAACTCGGACTGATCCAGCATACTGCGCACGTACGCCGGATTGTGCACGCCGAGGCTCGAGTCCTCGAGCATGTAGTAGTACATGAACCGCACCTGCTTGACGCGATCCGATACTTCGGCCTGGCCCTCTGAGTCGGGGCCGCCGTTCGAGGTATATTCCCAATCGGCAGGATCACCCAATGCTTCGGAAATGGCATCGAGACGTGACTGAACCTCCATCTGGAGAGTGGCCTGCGCCGCGATGGCCTGGTCGACCGAGGGATGACATCCACTGGCCGCGCAGCCGCCGTTGTTGACCGCAAAGGTATGCCCGGAGATCGCCGGAGCATTCTCGTCCTGGAAATCCTCACGATACATATGACAGTTGGCACACTGTTCGCGAGCAAAGGTGTGCACTGACGTGCGGCTGGGCACGAGCGGATCCGTATCCTCGGGCATGGCCATCTCGCCGATGTACACGTTGACCTGCACACTGTGGTGCGGACCGCGGCTGCTGTCGACCCAGGTCCGGCCGCGTGCATGGTGGCACTTGCCACACAGATTGAAGCGGTCGACATTGGTTACCGCCTCGACTGTGTTGGTCGGAATGGGGCTGGTCACTTCGGGGAATCGCAACTGATAGTCGCGTCCGTCCTCGGGCTCCACAGCATTGCCTGTGCGGGCGTGCGGATTATGACAAATGGCACACTCGACAGCGTGCATGTCCATTGGATCGACACCCGCGAGTGCGTCATCGGGCACGCTCTCACCGAGGAACAGGGCCTCGTAAATGAAGTCGCCGGAATGGCAACTGCCACACGCGTTCAGTGAAGTTCCTTCGTTGAAGCGCCCGGCCAGCGTCGGTGTGACGGCACTGTGACCCGACTCCGACCACTCCTCGAACGTTGGATGATGAGATCCGGTATGGCAAGCGCCACACACTGTCGACGAAATGTCGGTAGGCGGACGAAGGGCTACGTCAGACACATTCTCGACATGTTGACGCGACGGCCCGTGACACGTTTCGCACCCGACGCCGGCCAGGGCGTCCGTGGTTGCACGATTGACATAGCCGCCCTCTTCGCCGAAACCAACCGTGTGACACGGCAGACATGATGCGTTCGTTCCTTGACCGATGTCTTCCAGTGTCTCGAGCGCGCTTCCGTGCAGCGTATCGGCCCAATCCGCGTGGATCCGACTGTGGCACTGGAGGCACCGCTCCGACCCGACATAGTCACCGGTCAAGCCGCTGTTGCCACGGTCGGGTTCTTCCGGACCCGATCCGCAGCCTACGAATGCAAGAGAACCACCTATACCCAGAAGTGACAGAATCGCCAGTTTCCGAACCACGTCATTGCCTCCACGCTCTTGTTTATGAACTGCCTGAGGGGATGATCAGCGTATCAGATCGACCAATACGTCTCAACAACTCAAACCCGTGCTATAATTCAAGTAGAGGCATTACAGTCCTCCTTTAATAACGAGGTGCTATCATGACCACGACGCTTCATGACAAGCAGGTCACGGCACCGTTCGGTCGCCGCATCTGCCGGGCCATCCTGTTCCCATTGAGCAATCCATTCCCGCTCATCACTCTGGCGACAAGCGTACTCTTTCTGGTGCACTTTTGGGCCGTAGACCATCCACTTGGAAGCGCGCCCCTGACGATCGGTCAAACCGTGCACTGCGTCGCCTGCATCGCGCTCCTGGTGATGGTGGTCGTTGCGTGTGCCGCGCACATCGTGTCGAGTATCTTGATGGCCTGGACCGGAAACGGTAAGCTGACCGCTTGAATTGCTACACTCATCGGCGAGACGGGGTTAAGATGAGGGACGCAGCTGCTGTGCGCGGTTCTTCAGTCGCCCGCCGCAAATTGGCAGGATCACTTGAACAGCACACGACGGATCGTGGCGCTCGCACTGTTTTGTCCGCTTAGCGCGACCGCGTCGGACCCCGAAAACTGCCTGTCGTGCCACCGCTTCCACGGTTTGGCCCGCATAGAGCAGGACACCGGTGAACTGCACGTCTATTCCTGCAGGCCCGAATATTACGCGTACGCCCTCGGCCCTCACGCACGGCTCCGTTGTACGGGTTGCCATGAGCGCGATGAGTACCGCGTGGTCCCCCATCAACCCCAAACGCCGGTCGATTGCGCCAGAACGTGCCACGTACGCACCGACGCGGGGCTGATGATCGAATTCAGCCACCGGCGTGTCCAGGAAACGCTCGATTTCAGCGCCCATTCGCTGTCAGCGCTGTCAAAGCTGGAGTTCGACCCGCCCCTGCTGCGCCCTGGTCAGTCAACCTGTCTCTATTGCCACGATGAACCGGTATTCCGAACATCCCTGCTCTCGTGGTGTCCGACGGGCGAGACCGACTCGACGCGCTGCACGACTTGCCACGGCCCCGAGTTGCCGGTCGAGACGACCTATTTCACGAAACACATCTTGTCCCGGCTGCAACGGTCACGACCGGTGCGCCAACAGGCGCAGGTGTGCGGATTATGCCACAGTGACCCGCTGATCAACGCCCAGATCGACGGTCATGATGCGGTATCGAGTTACTTCAACAGTTTCCACGGCAAAGCCAGCCTGCTCGGAAGCCATGAAACGGCGACGTGTATGGACTGCCACGCGTCGACCACCGGCAACGCCCACGCGATGCTGTCGGCGGAGGATCCGGCTTCGACCATTCATGTCGATCGCCTGCCCAACACCTGCCGGTCTACCGCCTGCCATCCGGGATCACCTCCGAGCATCGGCACGGCCGCAGTCCACCTCGATCTACATCTGGGTGAATTTACTTTCGAGTTTGCCGTGGCCTCGGTTTTCGTGCTGTTGACTGCCGGCGTCATGCTCGTGTTCTTCTGCTTCATCATGCTCGAACTGGTCAACACCGTCATCCGTGGACGTGATCCCGCACATGCCCAATTGGTCGAACTGGCCCGGACGGTACGGGCCCACCCGCAGGGACGGGTGTTGATCCAACGGATGAACCTGCATGAACGCATCCAGCATTGGATCTTCGCGATCAGCTTCACCGTCCTGGTCTTCAGCGGCATGCCCATCAAGTTCGCCAAAGCCGACTGGGCCGCCACGTTCATCCCCTACATGGGCGGATTGACTACGGCACGATGGCTGCACCGCGTGTTCGGGGTATTGTTGATCGTTGCGTTCTTCTACCACCTCGTCTACGTTCTCGCAGCGTTCACTCGGCGGGTCAAGGCCGCACGGGCGAGCGGTGACGACACCAGTTTGTTGGGGATGCTCTTCTCGGCCAAGCTGGTCTTGACGCCCAATGATGTCAAACAATTCTTCCAGCTATTCGCATACCTGTTGTTCATGCGGCGCCATCGACCACATTTCCCTTATTTCAACTTCATGCAGAAATTCGAGTATTGGGCCGTGTTCTGGGGCATGCCCGTCATGGGTATCAGTGGCTATGCCCTGTGGGGTCGTGACGACCTGACCGAGTTCGTATCGGGCCGCGCGCTGAACTTCGCCTTTATCATCCATAGTGACGAAGCCTACCTCGCGTTCATCTACATTGCGGTCGTGCACATGTTCTCGGTGATCTTTGCACCAGTGGTCTTTCCACTGTCATTGGGCGCCATCACCGGCCAGGCGCCGGTCGAAGAAGTCGCCGAAGGCCACAGTGCTCAACTCGAGTATGCTGCGAACAAGTTGAGCATCCCCATTCCACCGCCACCACCCAAGCCGCGCGGGCTATGGCCGGTGGTCCGCAGCCTCGTGAGGCGCACGTATGCAGCGGGATTGTGTGCTGCGGTCGCCATGCTGTGTTACTCATCAATGCACTTTCTGGTCGAGGTGCTGTTTTCCCATGACAGCACACCTGCAGACGTGCAGTTCATACCCAAGAGACTCGAGGTCACCGATGACATGCGGCGGGTACTCGCCCAAGCCGGGTCATTCGCTCCGGGCGAGCAGCCACGCGGACCGGTCGCGCACTACCATCAGTTGCCGGCGTGGTCACAGTCCGACCCACAAAACTGGTGCACCACTTGCCATGTTGCCGCACCACACCATGAGCGGGTCGAGGTCCGCAGTTTTCTCAACATGCATGGGACTTTTCTCGACTGCGCCGTGTGCCACAATGATACCACTGAAACGACGAGCCCTGCGTGGTTGAGCATGCCTGATCGACGGCCGCGCGACGTCCCGGGCCTGCTGCGGCTCGAGGGTGTGTTGACACGCGTCACACCGAGCGAGGTGTCGGATCGACGGACGTACAATGCCGAATTGACATCACTGCTTCGTGAAATACTCAACGACATCACAGATGATCTCCAGCTGCGTCAGCGCCTGCTGCAACTCGAGACCACCCATATCGACAGCGTACTGTGGAGCAACGTCGTCGAGAGCCTGCGGCGTGACATCAGCATGATGTCGTACGCCCAATACCACGCAAAGATCGGACTATTCGCCAACCAGCGTATGGTCGGAAGTCCAAGTGCCGAACAGCGTGCGGCTGCCGAGACCATGCAGGCCGCTGGCGATGACCTGGTCGATACCGAGCGACAGCGACTGCATGACATCATCCATCGCGGCACGCATCTGACCAAGCCGATGTGTTCCCGTTGCCACGACAGTGCAACCACTGAATTCGACCTGGCAGCGCTCGGCTATGCGCAACGTCATATCAGCAGAATGCACGACAGCCTGACAGTCAAACAGATCTCCCATATCGAGAGCGGCGAGTCGTTCGTTTTGCCACTGACGTCCGGCCTCGAGGACCTTGCACCCCGTTCCGCCGACGAGGACATGACGCCATGATCGTGTGCGCCGCGTGGTGTGCCGCCATGCTCGGAGGAACCGGATTGGAACCGGAACCGGGCGGTCCGCCTCGGATTTCTGCGACCATTGTCACAACGTATATCTGGACTGACCCACCCGCAATGTTCCTGCCGACGGACATCGCCGTGGCGCCTGACGGGACACTCTACGTCGCCGACGGCGTCAACAATCGCGTTCTGTGCTTTGACAACGACGGTACTCCACGTGACTCCGTGACTGCCATTGCACAACACCCCCTGGTTCGCCCCGTGGGCCTGACTGTTGATTCGACCGGCCGGTTGTGGGTGGCCAACAGTGGAGCGGGACAGGTTCTGGTCCGGCGACCGCACGGTGGGCTGGACAGCCTGCTGGACGTGCCTGGCATTGCTGCACCTCACGACCTCGATGTGACCGACATTGCGGTCTCTGCCGACGGTTTGACCGCATGGCTCGTAGACAACGACAACCATCGTATCCTGGCTGTCTCACCTGCTCAGCGGACGACACGTGTGTTCGGTCGATCCGGAACTGCGCTGGGAGAGCTGCGTTATCCGTTCAACATCGACCTTGACAACGATGGCAATGTGCTGGTCAGTGACGTGCTCAACGGGCGTGTTGCCGTCTTCGCATCCGACGGATCCCCGCGGCTGAGTTATGCGGCCTATGGCGTCGAACTTGGCCAGGTCTATCGGCCCAAGGGCTTGGCGCGTGACCCTCAGGGGCAACTGTGGGTCAGCGACAGTGTGCTGAATGTCATCCAGGCGTTTCGTGCGGATCGTCGGGTCATCGACGTTCTCCGCACGCCCGATGGACGGCGTTTCGAGTTCAGGGGGCCCATGGGTCTGGACTTCGACGCAGACGGACACCTCTATGTCGTCGAAATGGAAGCGCACCGTGTCATCAAGCTGCGGATCACTACGCAACCCATGGCACCTCGTGAGATCTCGCGGTGGACGGGAGCCACGCAACGCCAACATTGTACGGTGTGTCACCTCGAAATGACCCCGCCACTCTCTGAGGGTACGCCCACTGCACTGGCTCGAGTACCGCCGAATGATCCGAATGACCCGCTGGTCAGTCACGAACGCATGTGCCTGTCCTGTCATGACGGCTCTGTTGCGGACTCACGTCGAACCGTGTGGGTCGATCATGGCCACCGGCTGGGTGTCGTGCCGGAAACGACTCGGAACATACCGGCTTCTCTGCCGCTCGTCGACGGAGCGCTGGCCTGCCGCACGTGTCACTCAGCCCACGCCAGCGGACGCTTTGACCAGGACATTGCCACGGCCGTGTTCATGCGCCTACCTACTGCAAACAGTGAACTCTGTATTGCGTGTCACACGGACCAACCCGTGCCGGGCTCGGGTGTCTCGCACCCGCTGGCGTCGTTCGAAGCACCGTTCCCTGCGCAACTCAGCGATGCCGGAGCGCAACCATCGTCCACGGTATCGTGCCAGACCTGTCACACTGCCCACGGCTCACAATACGCACAACTGCTGCGCATGGATCGCCACGGTAACGATCTATGTGTCGCGTGCCACACCGAGGCGCACCCGATGACTACGGCAGCAGGGTGGGCTGGACACCCGATCGGCGTCGCTCTCGACGGACCGCGGCAACAGATCGTGAAGGACATGGGCGGCATCGTGGGCCAGGATGGGCAAATGCTCTGCATGTCCTGCCATGCCGCGCACCACGCGCGGAGCGAACGTTATTTGTTGACCACGCCCGGAGCGGACAGCACCTTGTGCCACAGCTGTCATCCCGGCCATGACACGGTCATCGGTTCGTCTCACGATATGAGCCTGTCGTGCCCTCAACGTATCAATGCCCTTGGGCAGACCGCCGGTGAATCAGGGCCGTGCAGCGCGTGCCATCAAGCGCATCCCGCGCCGTCTTCCGTTGCCCTATTGAATCCCTGCATGAGTTGCCACCAGGCCAACGGCTGTGCTTCAGCCATTCCGACCCCTGATCTCAGTCATCCGGGCGCCTGCACCTCGTGCCACAATCCACATGACGATACGCTGGCGCACTACCTCAGCGAACCGCGCAGCGTCCTGTGCATGACCTGCCACGAAGACATGTATGCCGTCGAGAATACGGCCCACGCAGCGCAAGCCATAGAACGCGTGTGGCCACAGGGCTCAAGCGGTACCGCGGACGCCTGCGGGGTGTGCCACCGTGTGCATGGAACGGTTGAGACGACACTCTTCGCGGTACGGCCATCATCCGCGATGCCGATGTCCGACGGGGCTTGTGTGGCTTGCCATCCGCAAAGCGGCTGGGCCACGGGTGGAATGAGGGCCGCGCAACATCCGGCGGCCGAAGTGGCCGGCACGACACCCGGTCTGCCGCTCGTTGGCGATTCAGCCAACACTGCAACCCGGATCGGTTGCAAGACGTGTCATGATCCCCATGGTCTGTCGGCAGGGCAGCATCTCGTGCGTACGGTGGAGCCGGGTCGGCCTGCGTCGGTGTGTACACGATGCCACCCGGCCGCCGAGAACGTGGATTTGACGGTCCATGGTCGCGACAGCCTCGATCACGCCGGCCTGACGGTCAGCGGTTGTCAACCCTGTCACAGTGCCCACGCCATCCCCGACATGCCCGAGCGCGGCCTGACGCTGGCGTTGGACTCCGATCCCAACGGCGGATGCACGGTATGCCATCGCGATGGTGGGACCGCCGCCCCGCCGGCGATCAGTGGCCATCCGCGCATGCCGATGCGAACCATCGGAACAACGACCACACGGGGTTACCTGCCGCTGTTCGATGCGCTCGGCGCTGCGGAACAGGGCGAAATCCGCTGTTCGACCTGTCACCTGCCGCACGGTCTTCCGCTCTCGGACCCTGGGCTGGGTACGAGCGTCGCGGACTTCCCCTGGCAACGCCGACGGGCCGCGCGATTGATGTTGCGGCCATTTTCCGGCCCCAATACATGCACGACTTGCCACGGGATGGATGCCCTCCAACGATTCTTGAGGTACCATGACCCACTGCGGCGCGGGGGCCCTCTACCGGACCCTCTGCGATTGCCCGACCTGATCAAAACGGAGAATTGAAATGTTCAATCGATATGCATGCGGAAGTTGCCTGACCTGTTGTGCGATACTGGCCGCGATCGGACCGGGATGCCGCAAGGTGGATCAACCTGAACCTGGACGCGAAGCCACTGCCACGAAAAAGAGCGAGCAGGCGGCACCGTCAGCAGAGAAGAAGGAAGGGCTCGATGACTTCCTCGCGACCAACGACGGGGCGGCGGCCCTCCCGCCTGGACATCCGCCGCTGAGTTCGACACCGCCGAAAGCTCCGGCGCCCGCCGCCCAGGGACCCGGTTCGACATTGAAGTACACAGCACCCGCTACATGGCAGCCCGAGAAGCCCAAGTCGAGCATGCGCAAAGCCCAGTACGTGCTCCCGGGTATTGACGGCGCCAACGGCCAGATGGTCGTGTTCTACTTCGGCCCGGGCCAGGGTGGCCCGACGCAAATGAACATCGACCGCTGGATCGGCATGTTCAAGAAGGCCGATGGCAGTCCCATGGGTCACGACGAAGCCCGCATCGAGAACAAGACCATCAATGGACACACGGTCACGCTGGTGGATGTCACCGGAGTATACCAGGACGCCATGGGCGGCCAGTCGACCCCGACCGCCGTGGACTACCGCTTGTATGCCGCCGTCGTTGAACTGCCGGTCGGCGACAAATGGTTCTTCAAGGCCGTTGGACCAGCCAACACCATGGCGACCCACCGTGCAGGCTTCGATGAACTGCTCGACTCACTCGAGTGAACCCGTCGAGCCCTCGAGGGCGCTGGCGGCCGAGGATCCGCGCCAGCGCTGCGCCTCGGTCGCATGATCGGCATCGGGTGCCGCTTCATGCCATCGTTCGTACAACTGCACGAGTTGACTGACCACTGCAGAGCGTGTCGCATCGATGCCCTCCAGCGCCCCACACAGCTCGTGTGCTGCCAGTAACTCACGTTCGGCTTTCTCGTACTCGCCCAGCTGCACATAGCTTCGACCAATGGTCAAGCGCAGGGCCGCCGCCACCGCAGGTTTGCCATTCATGGATTCCGTAATCCGCGCGGATGATTCTGCCAGCACGCGGTCCAGCCGTCTTGCTTGACCCGGGGCTTCGTCACCCCCAACCGGCTTCCCGATCAGTGCGGCTCCGGCCTTCAGCACATCTGCTTCGGCGCGAACCCGTGCTCGGGTCGCCTGACGGTAGAACGCCAGCGACGCCATGAGCGCGAGCGCCAGTGCGATCAGTAACATGACGACAACAGGCTGACGTGCAGCGCGCTGTTGAAATGGCGGCATGGTCGTCTCCGGGCCGAGGCCCTGTCTGAATACTGCGGTTCCGTTCGATCTGCCGTCCCATAATTGTGTCGCGCGACCGGGCAAACCGCGAGCGAGAATCTCCCTGACGGCGCCCCGCTGCACTCACGCCGCCCTGGAGGCTGCACAAGCCGATTTGGGTACCAGGCGGATCCCGTCGATAATAGGCGCGGCGACCGGAACTTCCCGGCCCGCCGCATCGTCGAAGAACCCCGTCGAAGTCGCCGGGCGGCATCGACCACACTGCATGGAAACTTAACCGACACACAGGGAGTACGACATGATCATGGGCATACGATCAATCGCGTGGGCCATCGCCTTGACGAGCCTGGTGGGGCTGCCGGCCAACGCCGATGACAAGACCGCGGTCCCCGTCCACAAGGTCATGTTATTCAGCAGCGGCGTCGGCTACTTCGAGCACCAGGGCCAAGTCACCGGAGATACACGAACCGAACTGCGTTTCAAGTCCGAGCAGATCAATGACCTGCTTAAATCGCTCGTGCTCGAAGATCTCGACGGCGGCACGATTGGAAGCGTGGTCTACCCGTCCCAGGACCCATTGTCCAAGACGCTGGGCAGCTTCCAGGTCGATATCTCCGATAACCCGCCCATGGCCGAAATCATGCGCCGCATCCGGGGTAGCGCCGTGACGCTGCATGCTCAGGGCCAGTCGCTGCGCGGCACGGTGCTTGGAGTCGAGAAACATCACATTAAGCCCGACGGTAGCGATGTCACGCTCGATCACTGGATCGTCACCCTGATCACCAAGGACGGCATCCGCCCCGTTGCTCTGTCGGATGTTCAGCATGTGGAATTGGAGGACGCCTCGCTGCAAAGTGAGTTGCAGCAGGCCCTCGCCGCACTGGCTCAGGCACGGGACCAGGACAAGAAACCCCTGACCATCGACTTCCAGGGCCAGGGCGACCGTCGCGTGCGTCTGGCCTACGTCGTCAGCACACCGGTGTGGAAAACGAGCTATCGCCTGATCATGCCCGCAGAAGACAGCCCGACGGGCTATCTTCAGGGATGGGCCATCATCGAGAACCAGACAGACAGCGACTGGAACGACGTAGCGCTGTCGCTCATCAGCGGGCGCCCGATTTCCTTCATCCAGGATCTATACGAACCACTGTACATTGAACGCCCCGTCGTCCAGCCCGAACTGTACGCCAGTCTGCGCCCGCAGGTCTACGAGGAGAACCTGGCCCGCGGCGAAGGTGGGCGCGGGGGCAAACGCAAAGCACGCGCAAAGGCTGCCCCGGCGGCGGTACTCGCTGATATCGCAATGGAAATGGATGGTGATGGTTCCGCGGGAGCCCTGTTTGGTGGCACACCCATGGACCCGACCAGGAGCGTCGCAGCCGCGGTCGAATCCGGCAAGATCGGTGAGTTGTTCAGTTACACCGTGCCACACGTCAGTCTACCGCGGCAACGCTCGGCCATGATCCCGATCGTGACGCGTGAGATCGCAATCGACCGTGTCAGCATTTACAACCGCAATACACTGGCCAAACACCCGCTCAATGGCGCGCGGCTGACGAACAACACGGGCAATCACCTGCTGCAGGGGCCCATTACCGTGTTCGACGGCGGCGGATATGCCGGCGACGCGCGGATCGAGGACCTGCCCCCCGACCAGAATCGCCTGTTCAGCTACGCCATCGACCTCGAGCTGGCGGTCGATGACACGATCAAGGCCACGGAGGAGATCGTGGGGGGCAAGATCGTTGGCGGCGTCCTCGAGATGAGCGCGAAGCAGCGCAACATCCGCACCTATGCCATCAAGAACTCGGCCGCCCGGGACCGTCGTGTGATCGTCGAGCATCCCTTGAGACACGACACCGAACTGGTCGACACACCGGCTCCATCCGAGAAGACCGCGCAGCTGTACCGCTTCGATCGCGCCGTCGCCGCCGGTAAGACCGACACGCTCACCGTCACCGAGGAGCGCGTCACGCGCAGCAGAATCGCCATTCTCCCTACGGACGCCTCGTCGCTGCTCATCTACGTGCGTAACACGGCGCTGCCCAAGAGCGTTCGGGATGCCTTGCAAAGGATCATCGAGAAAAAGCGTGGCCTGTCCGAGATTGAACGCCAGATCGATGAAGCCAGATCCCAGATCGGCGAAATCACGACCGAACAGGAGCGCATTCGCTCCAACATGCGTACCGTCGATAAGAACACGAGTTACTACAACAGGCTCCTGAAGAAGCTGAACGACCAGGAAACCGATCTGGAGGCCATCCGTGTTCGCATCCAGGAACTCGAGGACGACCGCGACGCCCGACGCAAGGCATTCGAGCAGGAACTGAAAGACCTGCACATCGGGTAAGGCGGCGTGAGCGCGAGGACCAGGCTGCTTGACTACTACGGTTCGGCGAAATCGAGTGGAGTGGCTGCTGCCCATGGACGCGTGCGCCGCAGGCAGAGTGAGAACCCTATTGCCCGAGTGTTCAAGCTTAGCCTTACGTAAATACGCCGCGCAGGACCTTGACGCCGCATCCGACGGCAATGCCGCCCAGCACGAAGCACGCCGTCAGCTTGACCAACAGGCCAAAGATCCGACCTATGGCCGCGCCGACGGCAACCCGGGCACCTTGAACCTGACAGCCGGTGTTGTTGTACTCGATGATGAACGCGCCGGTGAAACATCCGATGAGCCCCCCGGCCACGGATCCAACGATCGGGATGGGTATGAGGGGTGTGAAGATGATCATGCCGGCAAACCCACCGAACAACGCCCCCCATGCGGCACCGCGGCTGGCACCGGCACGCTGGGCGCCGGCCATGCCGGCGAGCATCTCGCCAACCTCCGCAGTGGCTGCGATGATCAGCATGATGGCCAGCACTTCCCAACCCACGGCCTCGAAACCGTAGCACCACGCGTAACCAGCAGTCAGCACAACGATGAACCATGTTCCCGGAAGCTGGAAGACGGCCAAGAGCCCGCCCAGCGCGACCGCGAGAACCAGTCCGGCAAACAATGCAATGTCCCCCGCTGTTTCCATTCCTGTCCACCTTGTATTGATCTCAAACGGCCTGACCCGCAATGGGCGGCTTACCACCTGTTCGGTCACCGCGCTGAGAAACTGCCAGTGAATCCTCGGCCGGATTGGCCGACCGGGCGGGCCGTGTCCACCCTGCGCAGCCTCACCCACAATAATTTGGACCACAACGCGTTACGGCGTTACACGGACGTTACAGGTGTGTCCCGTGACGGTTCGGTATACTTTGTTCATCAGCCCACCGGGGCACCACGCTCATCATACTCAGCAGGATGGGATCCATGAAGAAGACCGTTGTCGAGGCTGTCATTCTCGTCGCCGTGGCCAGTGCCGTCGGGCTCGGATACAACGCGGCGCGCGACAAGGACAGCATTGATTTGAAACGCAACTACTTTCCAAAAACCGCGATCGTGCAACAGGCCGTCGCCGGTGCCGCAGCCGACCCGGACACCCCAGACGTCAAACCAGCTGCAGACGACGTTGGTTTCCAAACCGTCGATATCTACACCGCCTATGACTATTTCCAGGCCATGGATTCGTCGATTGTGTTCGTCGATGCACGTAAAGATGCCGCGTTCGAGAAAGGCCATATCCCGGGCGCGGTTCAGTTCGACCACTACAACCCCGACGCATACCTCGACGCGGTCCTCGACATGACCCGTGAGGCCTCGGTGGTGATTATTTACTGCAACGGGGGTGAGTGCGTCGACAGCAAGAACGCCGCGAATTTCTTGGTTGGCGAGATCGAGACGCCGCTGCAGTTCGAGCGCGTTTACGTCTTTACCGGTGGAATCGAAGAGTGGTGCATAGCCGGGTACGAGATCGAGGGAGAGTGTCAGGAATGAACGATCGACCCGGCCTTCTCCGGCGTATGGATAACACGGGCATACCGTCAGTAGTGGCCCGTCTCGTCGCCGGCGCATACATCGCCTACCTGGGCTATCAAAAAATCGGAGACCCCATCCACTTTCTCAAGCTGATCAATCAGTATGAGATGATTCCGGATGGATGGTACCTGTTGCACAATTTCATGGTGGTGGTCCTGCCCTGGCTCGAGATCGTCGGCGGCCTCGCCCTGATCGTGGGCGTCCTGCTCCGCGGCACTGCAATCCTCATGACTGCACTCGTGGCGCTGTTTACGGTCGTCGTTTTTCTGCGCGCCATGGGCTTCGTGGCCGACGGAACGCCTTTCATGGAAGTGGCTTTCGATTGCGGATGCGGGGGCGGGCCGGAAATCATCTGGCAGAAACTGCTCAAGAACATGGGCTTGATGGTGCTGACGCTGTGGCTGTGCTACTCGAATTCGCGCCGCTTCAGCTGCAGTGGATTCATGGCTCCGGTTCATCCGGTCGAGACAGAGCTCCCGGCAGGTTCCTGACTTGCTCGCCGTTCGTAGGAGCGTGCACATCGATCAAGTCGGCACTGAGACGTTCAATCTCCCGATTGGCACGATTCAACTTGGTCAGCGCCTCGTTCAGTTGTGAACGGTAGCTCTCCAGCGCTTCATTCTGCTGCACGGCCATCGTCTTGACGGCGATGGCCAGCGCGGTCACTGCCACGACGACAATAATGACCATTCCCAGGTTGCGACGAATGAACTTGCCGAGCACGTCGCGACCGGTGCGCGGCACGCAACTCAACGGCCGACGTTCGCGGCGACGGCGGAGGTCCGCGGCAACATCACGGATATGCTGGTAGCGTTTTCGCGGGTCGGGATCCAGGCAGTGCTCGATAATGCTCGCCAGATCGCGGTCGATGGCCTGATTGACAGCACGCAATGGTGTAATCGGCGTCGTGTGAACATGCCGACGGTATTCTGCGAGTCGCTCCGCCGCAGTGTCCAACTGCGTCAGGGTGACGTGGAGGCCGCCATGTGCATGCGGCGGGTGCCCTGCGAGAAGCGTGTACATCGTCGCGCCGAGGCTGTAGATGTCCCAGCCCACCGAAGGATCAGGCGGTATCGACTGGGCATCGGCCACCACCGCCTGTTCCGGCGACATATAGGCGAGCGTTCCCAGAGCAAACGCCGCCTCACCACGAATCTGTGACTGCCCGAAATCAACGAGGCGAACATTGTCCTCTTCGTCCAACAACACATTGGCCGGTTTGAGATCACAGTGCAACAGGCTCTTGCCGTGAGCGAACTCCAAGGCGGCAGTCATCTGGCCGAACCACCGCTCTGCACGCTCGAGATCCCGAAACGGCTGCCGATCGGCGCACAACTCAGCCAATGAACCATGGCGCAACAGGGCCATGGCATAGAATGGTGGCCGGCAATCGAGTCCAGCATCGAACAAGGTCACGATGTGCGGATGTTCGGCCACCCGCAGCAGACGGTCGACCTCACGGTGCAAGTACCGCCAGTCGAGACGACCGGGGGCGGTGAACACCTTGATGGCGACGTCCTGCCCGGTCCCGACCCGCACCGCTTGCCACACCTGGCCGTACGCACCGCGTCCCAGCGGGCGCACCAGCACGTAGCCGGGTATGTGCAGCTCGTCTTCTGCAGGTGGCTCCGCGACCCGCGCCCGCGGCAACGTTGCCGTCGGCTCACGGGCAGGATCGTGAGATTGGGACTCGAGTGCCATCATCGCATTGTATAGGGAATCAGCTTCGATTGGCGCGTTCTAACCGAGCGGCCAGATGCACCCCAGGCCTCGAACAACGCCATATGCGCCTGAAGATACGTTGACGGGTCAAGAAAAAGTTCTTCACGCATTTCCGGGATGGGCGTGCAAACACATGATCCTGTTGCGCAGTTTGACGGGCAAGGTCCGCCTCCGGCGGCCTGCGGTCAAGGCCTCGAGCCCGCAGTCGGGGAGGACGTCCGGCCCGAAAATCCGTGAAGAACCAAGAAAAAGGCCCGCCAAACGGCGGGCCCATGGTCGTTGGCATGAATGCGATTACTGCTGACATCCGAAGATATCCAACTCCGGATTATAACGCTTGACGTCGTAGGGCGAGATGAATGTCAGGTCCGCGTACAGGCACGGCACTCTGCGTTCAGGACCATTGTCACTGAAGGTGTTGAATCGCACCGGGAGACTGGACTCACCGGAAAAATCGGCCTTCACGATATTGATCCGGCCGTCAGAGTGCCGCTTGGTCGGAATCACCTGAATGTCGTTGCCCGTGGGGTCCTGCTGATGGGCAGCAGTGAACGATCCGAGGTGCGCTCCGACGTTGGAGGGCACGGGTTGCGACAACGGCAACCCACTCGGTGAGCTCTGGCTGTCAGTACTGACCAACAGGACGCGTTCGTTGCCGGACACGTTCGGGCCATTGTCGTCCCCACCATCCGAAAACAGCATGGTGCGTGAGGGCTGGAACACGCGATCCACCTGGCCGTTCAGCCGTGCGCCGGCCTCGCAATTGGCATCAGTGCAGTTTGCGAAAAACGGATTGGTCCCATCGGGATCATCGGGATTGCCACGAAAGCAACTGGGGATACGGGTGTTTCCGGAAACAATGTCGGCCCCCATGATGTCCTGATTAGCCGCAAAACTCAGCGCGCCGTAGTAGTAGTTGCTGAATTGATCGTAAGCACCATTACCGTCCGTATCACCATCAGCAGTGATGGCAACCTGCGGCATGGTCGAACCGGGTGAGCCGCGCAGGATGTTGTCGGAAGGACACTGCACCCACTCGACCGTGTTAGACTCGACCGCACCGTCACGATCGGCCTGTACGGCCTGGGCATCATTGGTCACGCGAGCGCCCCACTTCCAGTTCTTCTTGTCAAGATTGATGCCCGCCACCTCGGCATAGGCCACCACCCAGGTGAGGGCCTCTTTGTTGGCCACATTATTGAGCAGCGACTGCTCTTTCCAGTTGTAGTACTCGTAGATGTTACGGTTGGGATCGACCTTCGAGATTTGGTCCTCAGAGGCGATCAGCTGCAGGCGATCACGGTGTGAATTCTGGAACGTTGCTGCGTTCTTGCCCACTTCGCGAAGATTCGACAGGCACTTGGTCATGCGGGCCTGCTCGCGAGCGCGTGCCAGTGACGGCAACAGAATCGAAATGAGCAGGGCAATGATCCCGACGACCACCAACAGCTCAACCAAAGTAAACCCTCGAATCCTTTTCATCACTGACCTCCCGGGAATGCGACGTTCCCTTTGTCGTTGTGTATTTGCGTGTGCGACAGCCGCCCTTCGAGCCACGTTCGGTGGCGACCACGGACCCGGAAGTCCTGACCGGCCGTCTCCTTGATTCGTAACAGATCCCGAAGTCGACTTCAAATGCCCCGATGACTCGGCGGCACGGGAATTGATGTACATGTTGCGTGCCGATTCAGCGCCATTGGCTAAGTGATCTCTAACTTACTTATTTTCAATAACTTACACATTAGTGCACACATTGGAATCCAAGCCCGCTAGAATTAAATCCCATAAATGAGACACCGATCGTCCCGCTTCTGAGACAATAAGGACAACAATTGCCCGCGCGGATAGTGATATTGAATGGGAAGCAAGCCGGACAGGCGGTCGCGCTTCATCCGCGAGGCGACAACACCATCGGACGTGATCCGGATTGCGTCGTCGTGCTCGAGGACCCGGCCTGCTCGCGCGTTCATGCGAACGTCTGGCATGAAGAACAAACCTGGCGGGCGCAGGACATGGACAGCGCCAACGGCTCATCGGTCAACGGTGAGAACATCACCACGATCGAAATCCGCGATGGCGACAAGTTGCTCATCGGCAGCACGTGGCTCCGGTTCCTGAACATCGAGCCGGCTGCGGAAACGATCGAGGCCGCCCCGGCCACGTGGATCCTTGAAGAAAGCATCGACCCGGAAACGAGTATCTCTGCGTTCTCCAATGATGGCGGCGGCGCAATGCGGCGGCGCGAATTGGACTGCCTCGAGAGCGTATCGAAGGTCATCGCAAACGAAAACGACCCCCGGCAACTCGTCCGGCATGTGCTTCAGATCCTGACTGAACAGCTCGATGCCGCCGGAGCCAAGCTGCTGCTGCGCCCCGGCCCGGATTGCTTCGAAGCCCACACGCCGGGGCCCGAACCCGAGTTGCCCGATGCCATGCTGCGTCAGGCTCTTGTTACGACCGAAGCCGTGCTCGTCCCAATCGCCGTGGCACGAGGCGCGCGCATCCGCAGCATCTTCGCGCCGTTGAAATACTTGAATCAGGTCGACGGTGTGCTGTGGGTGTATCAGTACCCGGATGGAGCCCCACTCGGTCACGAAGAACTGTGCCTAGTCGCCAGCATCGCCCATCTGCTGGCCCCACCGCTCAAGATGCTCATCGACGTCCAGCAACTGCAACGCAAGCACGACAGCCTGGCGGCAGCGACAAGTGTCCAGGTCGTCGCAGGGACCGACAGCATGCGACAGGTGCTCAACATCGTCAGCAAGGTCGCAGATGTCGACCAGACGGTGCTCCTGCGCGCCGAGAGCGGAGCGGGCAAAGAAGTCGTCGCCCGTCTCATTCACGAGACCGGGAGAAGACGAGATCATCCGATGGTCTGTGTAAACTGCGCCGCGCTGACCGAGTCGCTGCTCGAGAGCGAGCTGTTCGGCCACGAACGGGGGGCTTTCACCGGTGCCACGGACAAGCGCCAAGGAAAGTTCGAAATCGCCGACCACGGCACGCTGTTTCTCGACGAGTTGGGCTCGATGTCACTGGCCACGCAAGCCAAGGTCTTGAGGGTCCTGGATGGACACCCGTTCGAGCGTGTAGGCGGCCACACACCGATCTCGACCGATGTTCGGGTCATCGCGGCCACACATGCGGATCTGGAAACGATGGTCGCTGAACACCGCTTCCGAGAAGACCTCTACCACCGACTGCGGGTCATCGAGATACGCATCCCGCCACTCCGTGATCGGCGCGATGATATCCCCGCGCTGGCGGAGCATTTCCTGGCGGGATTCTCCGAGAAGACCGGCCGGCGTCTCGCATTCGAGCCCGCCGCGTTGGAGCTCCTCAGGGCCGGGGACTGGCCGGGAAACGTGAGGCAATTGCGTAACGCAGTGGAACAGGCAGCGATCCTCAGCAGCGGCCCGCTGATCAGCGCCGGCAGCCTGCAGAACATGACCGCAACCCGTGACTCTCCTGCTGCAGGTGTCCAGTCGATCTCGGACACGACACGCGAAGCCATCGAACGGGCCCTCAACTCCAGCCCCAATGTACCGGCCGCGGCCGAGAAACTGGGCATGTCGCGCTCGGCGCTATACCGCCACATGAAGAAACTGGCGATCGCACCTCCGCGAACACGTTAGGTTAGACACAGAAAATGCGCGTGCACGACCCCGGACGGTTGTGCTGAGCGGTGCGGGAGATGAAGTGCCGGTGGGAACTCGCGCGATCAGGGTTGTTGCGTCTCTCTGAGTTTGTCGCGATAACTGGCCAGGCGTTTGGCGTACTCGGCTTTCTGAATCGGCTCGTATGCGAGATCAAGCGCTGCCCGCGAAGCATCGACGGCTTCGGCGATCTCACCATTTTCGAACAATGCCAAGGCATATGTGTCCATGACCGACGCATCACGCGCTTCGGTCAATTCAACGGCCGCGCGAATCAGCGACAGCGCGTCCTTGTAGTACTTACGGTCACTGCGGTCGTCCGTCAGGATGACCCACGTGACCTGATCCAGCAACTCTTTACGCAATGTCTGCGACATTTGATTGGATGGATCGGCGACGTTGCGCGCGATTTTCACACTCTTGTCCCAATCGCCGTTCTGAACGGCGTTGAACAGGGTCAAGTGCTCCTCCCGAAAAAACCGATCATCCGCGGCAGCCTCGGCCGCAGCGCGCTCGACGTCATACGTTCCGGCCACGACCTGGTCGAGAACCTCATCGAGCCCCAGCCCCGGTATCGGACTGCCGATCCAGGCAATGCGACCTGCCCGATCGACGATGAACGCCGTCGGGATGCCCTGTTGACCCGACGCCATCATGTAAGACATGCTGGTCTTCATCGAGTCATCGCACGCCACGGTGTAGGCCATCTTCTTGCCCTGCTTCTTGAGAAAGCGAGACACGGTAGCTTTGGCTTCGTCCGTCACGCCCACCACGACCAGTTTGTCACCGTACTTGGATTGCAACTTGGTCAAATGAGGAATGGACTGGACGCAGGGGGGACACCACGTGGCCCAGAATTCGACGAGATAGACTTTATCGCCGTTCTTCTCTTTCGTGCCCTTGATCTTGACCGGTTCGCCCTTGACCCATGATTTGATCTTGAGTGGGGGAGCCGGGTCGCCGACCTTGAGAGTCTGGGTCTGCCCGGGAATGACGGCAGCCCACAACGCCGCGAATATCGCCGCGGTCTGTAACATGGAATCCTCTCCTCTGCTGCGATTTACTCGGGGCGACCGATTCAGGCGCCCTGCGAAGGTTCCTACTATTGTATTTCCACTTCGACCAGCGTGCAAAACAGGCCGACATGGTGCTTCCCCGACTTCTGACGCCATGCAGACGCTTCCCGGCCCCGATTATTCTCATAAAATATCGACATGGCCAGCCTCCCCCCCCACACCGTGATCGACCGTTTCCTGGCCCAAAACGACCTGCCGTTGGCCCCGCCAAGCCCCTGTCCATACTTACCGGACCGTCAGGCGAGAACTGAGGGATTCCTGGCCGACGAGTTGGATCCCGACCTCTACGCCGCGTTCATGGACCGCGGTTTCCGCCGCAGCGGACGGTTCTTCTATCGGCCCCGCTGCGCCACCTGCACGGAGTGCGTCCCACTCCGTGTCGACGTGCTCCGGTTCAAGCCATCCCGATCACAACGCCGAATACAACGCAAGAACGCGGATCTCTCGGTCACGATCGCCCGACCGTCCCTCACCGGCGAAAAATTCAACCTGTATCGGCGTTATCTCGACCAGCGCCACGACGGCACCATGGGCCACACTTGGGCGGAGATGGCCACATTCCTATATGAATCGCCCGTGAGAACCCAGGAAATCACCTACCGTGTGGATGGCCGCCTGATCGGGGTCAGCATCGTCGATCGAGCCCCCACCGCGCTCAGCACCGTGTACATGTATTTCGATCCCGATGTCAGCGCACGCAGCCCGGGCACATTTTCGATGCTCTGGGAAATCGAGCACTGTCGCCGGAGCGGTATCCCTTTCTATTATTTGGGCTACTATGTCGCCGATTGCAACAAGATGAGCTATAAGGCCGCATTTCGACCACACGAGCGCCTGACGGTCCAACATGAATGGGTCGCGGCTGATGACGCACGGGCCGCCCCAAACGCATGACCGACCTTACGACACACGAGTTCGAGCGCATCCTGCTGATCAAGCCCAGCGCCCTCGGCGATATCATCCACGCCCTGCCCGTGCTGCACGGCCTGAGGACCCGCTACCCGCAAGCCCATATCAGCTGGCTGGTCAACGAGGCTTACGTCCCGCTGCTCAACAGGCACCCGGAACTGGATGCCGTCATCCCGTTCGATCGCCAGGCATTTCGCACCCTGCGCACCATCCCGGGCGGAGTGTGGCGCATGCCCGGGTGGATCAGGCGCCTGCGAGACGGCCGTTTCGACCTCGCCCTCGACCTTCAGGGCCTGTTTCGCAGTGGGCTCATGGCTCTGGCCAGCGGCGCCCGGACCAGGCTCGGTTTTCGGCCAGCACGCGAAGGCGCCGGCTTGTTCTACACGCATCGAATCGATGCGCCGGACGACGGTCGACATGCCGTCGACCGCAACTACCGGACCGCAGCCGTTCTCGGTTTCGCCGATGTCCCGATCGAGTTTTGCCTGCCCGTTGATGCCGACGCCCGGCAGCGCGTGGTTGATGTTGGCCACGGCATGGGTTTCGACGCCGCCGCACCCTATGTTCTCGTGTCGCCTTCGTCGCGCTGGGAAACCAAGAACTGGCTCCCCGAGCGCTTCGCTGCGACGATAGACCGGATCGTGGACACGGCTCACCTTCCGGTCATCCTGTGTGGCAGTGCACTCGAGAGGCAATTGTGCTCCGACATCGCGCTGGCGTGCCACACGCAGCCGGTCAATCTTGCGGGACGCACTGATCTTCCGGCTCTGGTCGCGCTGATCGACGGCGCCACGGCCGTCTTGTGCAACGACTCGGCCACATCCCACCTCGCCATGGCCCTCGGCCGCCCCCAGGTCACACTATTCGGACCGACTGACCCTGCCCGCACCGGACCCTACGGACGCGATGACAGTGTTCTTCAGGCCAAAGTTGCCTGTAGTCCGTGCTTCCTGCGACGTTTGCGGGACTGTCCTCATGGGCTGGAGTGCATGAAGCGCCTCGAGGTCGACCAGGTCAGTGCAGGAATCAGCGCCGCGATTTCCAGGAAATAGGCGCATCGGCTGACGACGGACGTGAGGTCCGCTACAATATTTTGACTCCGTCCACGCCGTCGATCGAATCACGCGGAAGACTCAATGTCCAACTGGTTGCGCAGAATCAGACGAATAGCCGTCTTCCGCATACTCCATGCCGATGACACGCCACATCAAATCGCCATGGGCGCCGCCATCGGTCTGTTCATTGCGATGACTCCCACGATTGGTGTACAGATGTTTGTCGCACTCCTCGCCGCGACCGCAATGAAAGCCAACAAGGTCATCAGTATGGCCATGGTGTGGATCTCCAATCCGGTCACCATGTTGTGGATCTACTATTGGAATTGGCGTATCGGCCAGAAACTGGTCAAGACCAGCATGGTCGACGGAGAATCCGCAGTTCAAGCCAAAATTCAGGAGATCGCCGACAGCATAGGCGGAATGACCAACCTGGCCTCGCACATGTTCGACGGCTCGTTCTGGTCGAAGGTCCTTGGGCTCGTGTGGTCACTCGGCGTCGAATTGTGGATCGGAAGCTTCATCGTTGGCGCGGGTTGCGCCATCCCGGGATACTTCCTCACGTTGTGGTTGGTGGGGTTCTATCGCCAGCGGTTCCCCCGTCCACGGTTCTTCCGCAAACGCAGCCTGTCCGCCCGGGAACGGGCATGCCTGAAGACGTCGCGACCCCGTTTGCGTCAGGATTCACCCTCTGCCTGACTCCCCGAGTGCGCTGAAACGCGGTACAATTCGGGCATGCCTGTCAACGACAAGGATCTGATTCTCGCCTCACAGAGCCCGCGCCGTGCCGAGCTTTTGCGCGAGGCCGGGTACGAATTCACGATTCACCCTTCCGAGGTCGAAGAACCGTTGCCGCGCGGCCGCGAGGACAAACCGCACCATTGGGCTGAAGCCCTGAGTTATTACAAAGCCCGCGACGTCGCCGCACGGTTTGAACAGGCCTGGATCCTTGCCGCAGACACCGTCGTCGCACTCGACGGCCGCCTTTACGGTAAGGCTGCCGATCGCGGTGAAGCCCGTGACATGCTCGGTCGCCTGGCGGGTACGTCGCACGATGTCATCACCGGGGTCACCGTGCTCAACATCGAAACATGCGACCGCCTGATTCAACATGACGTCACGCGGGTGACCATGCGACCGCTCGATCCTGACACCATTGAAGCCTATCTCGATTCCGGCCAGTGGCAAGGCAAGGCCGGCGCGTACGGGATCCAGGACGCCGACGAGCCCAATGTCACGGGGTACGAGGGCAGTTATTCCAACGTCGTGGGCTTGCCCATGGAGTTGGTCACGGCCATGCTCGAACGGTTCAATATCCGCCCGCTCGGCACCCCCCAGGCGCCGGAGTAACCACTCGCGCGTGTCTGCCGCCCCTGTCAATAAGGCAGCCCGGCCTGGCTCACCCCCGCGCCACAGCGTCAAACCGGCCCGCACGCAGGATTCAGCGCGGCACGCGACTTGCTCAATCTTCTACCGTGTGGCACCTGGCACCCACTTCAATAGGCGCCCGATTCTGCTTGTTCCGAGGCTTGTCGCATCCAAGGTGCGACCACGATATGCGGGGGTAACCCATGAGACTCGACAAAATGACCATCAAGGCCCAACAAGCCATCAATGACGCGCGCGAACGGGCGACGGCCATGCAGCACGGCATGCTGCAACCGCTGCATCTGCTCGCAGCCATGATCCACGACACCACAGGCGGCATCGTTGCCCCTATTCTGGAAAAAATCGGAGCCCACGTCCCGCGGTTGCAGGAAATCACTGACGGCGAGCTCCAGCGCCTGCCCAGGGTCTCGGGTGGGCAACTGGGCTTGGATCCAAAGTTCCAGTCCGTCCTCGACGCCGCCCAACAGCAGGCGGACAAACTGAAGGATCAATACATTTCCACCGAGCACTTGCTGCTGGCATTGACCGAAGTGGCGTCCGAAGCAAAGGAAATACTGACCGTTTGCGGCGCCCAACCCGAGATGGTGCTTGCCGCCCTCAAAGAGATTCGCGGAGGCAGCACAGTCACCACCCAAAACCCCGAGGACACCTACCAGGCCCTGCAGCGCTACGGCCGGGATCTCGTCGAGTTGGCGCGGCGTGGAAAAATCGACCCGGTCATTGGACGCGACGAGGAGATCCGCCGATGCATGCAGGTCCTCGCGCGTCGCACGAAGAACAATCCCGTACTCATCGGCGAGCCGGGTGTTGGCAAGACGGCAATCGTCGAAGGCCTGGCCCTGCGAATCGTTAACGGCGACGTACCGGATGCCCTGAGAGATCGCCGCATCATCGCACTCGATATGGGCGCCCTCATCGCCGGGGCCAAATACCGTGGAGAGTTCGAGGATCGCCTCAAGGCGGTCGTCCGCGAGGTCGTTGACAGCGACGGGCATGTCGTCCTGTTCATAGACGAACTGCATACGGTCGTGGGCGCGGGTGCCGCCGAGGGTGCTGTCGATGCGGGCAACCTGCTCAAACCGGCGCTGGCCCGTGGCGAACTGCGCACCATCGGCGCAACGACCCTCACTGAATACCGTGAACACGTTGAGAGCGACGGCGCTCTCGAACGGCGCTTTCAACCAGTCAAGGTCGGTGAACCGTCTGTCCAGGACACCATCGCCATCCTGCGCGGCTTGAAGCCACGATACGATGCCCATCACGGTGTGCGTATCCAGGACTCGGCCCTGGTTGCCGCTGCAATGCTGAGCAACCGGTATATCCCGGACCGCTTCCTGCCCGACAAGGCCATCGATCTCATCGACGAGGCAGCGGCGCGCCTGCGTATCGAGAACGAATCGATGCCCGCCGAACTGGATGAGACACGCCGGCGAATCCTACAACTCGAAATCGAACGCGAGGCACTGAAGCGCGAAAAGGACGACGGTTCGATCAGCCAACTGGAGAAAGTCGAGCGCGAGCTCGCCCAACTGAGTGAAAAGAACACCGAGTTATCCGCACGGTGGGAGAACGAGAGTGCCCTGCTCAAGAGTGCCAAGGAAACGCGTGAACTCATCGAGATGAAGCAAAACGAATTGGACAATGCCCAACGCCAGGGGCAGCTCGAAACTGCCGCCCGCATTCAGTACGGTGAGATGCGCGATCTCAATCAGCAGCTCGATAGCGTTCAGTCGGAGCTGGAACACATTACCGAGCGTGGCGATGCATTGATTCATGAAGAGGTCACGGCCGAGGAGATTGCCGAGGTGGTCAGCCGCTGGACGGGCGTCCCGCTCAATCGCCTCATGGAAGGCGAGAAAGACCGCCTCCTGCGAATGGAACAGTGCCTGGCCGAGCGCGTCGTCGGCCAAACCGAAGCGGTCCGGGCGGTCAGCGACGCGGTGCGTCGCAATCGCAGCGGGCTGGGCGATCCCCAGCGGCCGATGGGTTCGTTTCTGTTCCTGGGCCCGACTGGCGTTGGCAAGACCGAATTGTGCAAGGCTCTGGCCGATTTCCTGTTCGATTCCCAGGATGCCTTCGTACGCATCGACATGAGCGAGTACATGGAACAACACGCCGTGGCACGGCTCATCGGAGCACCGCCCGGGTACATCGGGTACCAGGAGGGCGGAAGACTGACCGAAGCAGTTCATCGTCGGCCGTATTGTGTGATCCTTTTTGATGAGGTCGAAAAGGCGCACCCGGATGTGTTCAATGTGTTGCTGCAAGTTTTGGATGATGGTCGTCTGACCGACGGCCACGGCCGCACGATAGACTTCAAGAACACGTTGATCATCATGACCAGCAACATTGGCAGCGCTCAGATACAGAGCCTGTCGGAAAGCGGGGCCGGAGACTTCGAAATCGAACCCGCAGTACGTGCTGAACTGAAGCAATACTTCCGCCCCGAGTTCATCAACCGCATCGACGAGACGATCATCTTCCACCGCCTCGAGCAGTCAGATCTGCGCAAGATCGTGGACATCCAGATCGCCATCCTGCAGGACCGGCTGGCCGAGCGCAAAATCTTCCTCGAGATGACCGACGCGGCGTGTGATGCCCTCGCGGCAGACGGCTACGACCCCGTGTATGGTGCCCGACCGCTCAAGCGCCTCATCCAGCAGCAGGTCGAAAACCCACTGGCCCGCAAGCTGCTGGCAGGTGATTTTGCCGTAGGCGACACCATCCTGGTCGATCGGCAGGGCGAGGGGTTCAGTTTCAGTAAGGCCGAGCACGAGCAACTGGCCTAGCACGGCATGGTCGGACAGCCCCGGGCACATCGTGGGGCGCGTCGGGTTGTCCGGCCAGAGCGGATTGGCCTTTTATCCGCACTGTCACCTGCCGATAATGACTGCATGCCTCAACGCTCTTCTTCGACCCGCATGTGTGTCTCGTGCAGTGCCAGCACGCTCGACGAAATGGTCCGCGATTATGACCGCGCACGTCAGGCCGGAGCTGACCTCGTAGAGCTACGCATCGACATGCTGCTGCCTGCGGAACTCGACCGCATCGAAACGCTGGCCGAGTGGCTGGTCGAACATGCTTCGACGCTGGTGCTGACCTGCCGCCCATCAGAACAGGGCGGCCAGTTCGAAGGCGATGTTCGCACGCGCTTCTCCGTCCTGGCCCGTGTTGCGGCCCATGGTGCTCAGTTCGTCGACGTCGAGTACACCGATTATACGCGTTCGGACGACCTGCGCAACCTGGCCCTGAACGCCATCGAGCACGCCGGCAGCCCCGGCGCACACCTGATCCTCAGCGACCATCACACGACCGGGCCCCACCCGGGCATAGACGAGCGCCTCGCGGCCATGACCGGATCGACATGTGCCATGGCCAAAATGGTTTGGCTGGCCACCGCGCCACTGGACAACCTCCATGCTCTGGATCTGCAACGTCACGCCGGACACCGTGCGACCGTCTTCTGCATGGGACCGGATGCTCTGCCTTCACGCATCCTCGGACGCAAGTACGGCGCCGCGCTCACGTACGCTGCACTCAGTACTATTGAAACAACGGCCCCAGGCCAACCCACCGCAGCCGAACTCCTCGAGACCTACAACTGGCGTGCAATCAATGCTGAGACGGCGGTCTATGGACTGATCGGTCACCCTGTTGGTCACAGCCTGAGCCCGGCCGTGCACAACGCCGCTTTTGCCGCAGAAGGGCTTGATGCCGTCTATGTGCCGTGGCGCGTTCCGCCCGGCCGGGCGGCGTTCATTGATTTTGCGCAAGGCATTGTCCAGCGCCCCTGGCTCGACATACGTGGCTTCAGTATCACCGCACCGCACAAGCAGCACGCGTTCGAACTGATCGCACCTCATGCATCGGACGACATTCGTGCACTCGGGGCCGTAAACACGCTGCGTTTGGACGGAGAGCATGTCCGTGGCGATAACACGGATCAACCTGCTGCGATGGCCTGGCTCGCCGAAGGCTTGGGGTGCTCGCCGACCGACCTGGGCGCACTACGCTTCGCCGTGCTCGGCGCCGGCGGACTCGCGCGAACGATCGGGACGGCGTTGGCCGGCACTGGCGCGGAATTGACCATCCACAATCGAACGCCGGAACACGCTCGAACTCTTGCCGAATCGCTCGGCTGCAACGCCGCCGCACTGAACCCCCTTGAAGCGCCCCAAGCCGACGTTATCGTCAACTGTACACCGGCCGGCACATGGCCTGACATCTACAGCAGCCCCCTCGAGGCTGAGGGGATTCCCGAAGGCGCGGTGGTCTTCGACGCCGTCTACTGCCCGCGCCGGACCCGGCTCCTGGACCTTGCTGAAGAGCGCGGCTGTGCCATCCACGACGGCTTGACGTTCTTCCTCAAGCAAGCCGCGCGCCAGTTCACCATCTGGACAGGTCGACTGGCTCCGATAGAGATCATGCGCCGAGCCGCAGAGCGCACATTGGATCGACGCACATCCACAGCCCATGGAGTGTCGTGAGCGCTGCCGACCACATCGTGCTCATCGGCTATCGGGCCACTGGAAAAACGACAGTGGGCTCACTGCTGGCCGACCGGCTCAGACGCGAGTTCATCGACACCGACCAGGTTATCACCGCCCGAGCCGGCTGCTCGATTGCCACGATCTTCGCCCGGGACGGTGCCACGGCATTCCGCAGTCTGGAACACGATACCATCGCTGAGCTTTCGCCGAGCGGCCCCGCGGTGATCAGCGTAGGAGGCGGGGCGGTGCTCGACCCAGACAGTGCAGACCGGCTCGCCCGCCTCGGACGCATCGTCTGGTTGGACGCCGACCTCGAAACGATCCTGCGGCGACTCTCCGCCGATCCACGGTCTGATACGGACCGACCACCGCTGACGTCGGGTGCCTTACGCGATGAAACACAACAGCTGTTGGCCGCGCGGGAACCTCTCTACCTCGAGATGTGTACGATACGTATCGACACCGCCACCCTGACACCGCCGGAAGTCTGTGAGGCCATCGTGCAGAGCCTGGTGTTGTAGGATCTGGCTGACACACGACCACCTGGACTCGGACAGCCGGTCATGCGTTTGGGAACTGAGTCTGGACGACGGGCTCGCGACAGCGGAGGATGCCCGGAACGAAGCGCGTCGCTGGAAAGGTCACATGCTCATGCAGGATTGGTGGTGGATTTGGTGCCTGGCGCTGGTCATCGGAGCGTCGGGTTGTATCGGCAGCTTCCTGAATGTCGTGGCCTATCGGCTGCCGCGCGATCTGGCGGTCAACAAGCCGAGGTGGTCCTTCTGCCCAGGCTGCGAAACGCGTATCCGCTGGCACGATAACATCCCCATCATCAGCTACTTCAGACTGCGGGGCCGGTGCGCCGTGTGTCGGGAGGAAATCCCCCCCCGCTACGTGCACATCGAAGCCCTGATGATCCTCGTGGCGGTGGTGTTGTTCGATGCATTTTTCATCTCCGGAAAATTGACGGGCCTGACACCCTCACGGTTCTGGAGTGTTGCATATCTGTTTTGCGCCGATTGGCCCATTTATCTGGCGTACGCCATCTTGTTCGCATGCCTTTTGGCAATGTCCGCCATCGACTTACAGGTATACTGGGTAGACATCAGGTTCACCCGCCTGGCGACTGTCGTCGGCTTCGTTGCCCATGCCTGGTGGACCCCGGCACACCAGACGGCCTGGCCGCGCCCGGGCCCCCAGTTCGGATGGGCCGTGCTGTTCGCCACGTTGGGCGCGATCGCGACGCATATGGCGTGGTGTGTGTACTGGCGGGGCCAGGTTGACGATTCTCCTGAATTCTCGGTGGACGCCGAGGGCTCCGGAACTGACGCGGCTGGCGCTCCCGCAGCCACGCCCGAGAAAGAGGTGGTCGGTTTTTCACCCAGTGCCTGGTTGACGGGCGTCGTGCTGTACTTCACGGTTGCAGTCGTCGTATGTGCCCTGATCCATTTTCACGGCATGCCATCCGCAGACCCCGCCGAGTCCGGCTTTGCTGTGCGGGCCATTCCTGCTATTGCCCTGGCTTTCTTGCTGCTCGTGGGTGCAAGTATGGTCAATCGCGAAGCAGACGAGGAAATCGAAGACGCACTCGAAGAAGAGCGACTGACCGCACGGCGTGTGGTGTCCATCGAAGCGTTGACGCTGCTGCCCACGGTCGGCTTGTTCATTGCCGGATGGATGCTGTCGGATCAACTCATGAACGCCTGGCACTGGAGTCCGATCCCCGATTGGAACCCGGTGCGCGGGTTGGCCACCGCAGCAAGCGGTTTCTTCGTGGCGGGTGCAATCGGGTGGATCGTTCGCATCTGTTTCACCATTCTCTTCGGCAAAGAGGCATTCGGCGTCGGCGATATACACCTCATGGCGGCAGCCGGCGCGGTCATCGGCTGGGAATCAGTAGTTGTTGGCTATTTCATCGCAACGCTTCTTGCCCTTGCCGGATGGGTACTTGCGCTGCCCGTCAAACGCCGCCGAGCCATGCCGATGGGCCCGTGGCTAACGCTGGGTTTTTTCATCGGGGCCCTGCAGCGCGACACGATCATCCGCGACTACATTGAACCCATCCGCGAATTGATCGCCGCGCTGTAGGTCGCACGGACTCCACACCTGCCGCTCGCAGCGCCGCCATCTGACTCGGCCCGTGGCCACTCGCGCACGGGTTGCCCTGATCACCCGACGGGCCAGGCGCAAGGATACTTGCTGCATATCATTGAAATCGTGACAAGATGGGTATAATTTACCCTGATACTGCCTGATCCCTACTGGATCAGTGCAGCTCAAGTGCACGCTAAAGCAATGAAGGAGTTTGCCATGCTTCACGGTAGAAGATTAGCGGGCGCCGGGATCCTGTTGTCCACAGCACTGTTCCTCACAGGCTGCGATGATCCCAAGGTGCGCATCTCGACACTCGAAGAAGAAAATCGCATGCTGAACATGGAGCTTGATCGACTGCGCAACGATTCGGGTGTGTCACGATCAGAGCTGGATGCGTGCCGCGGAAATCTCATCGCGGCACAAAGCGAAGTGGATCTGCTGCGCGGACAGTTGGCCAATACGCCCCCACCGCGTACGGAACTGCCAGGTGACTGGCAGGCCGTTCCTGGCGGAGCAATGGTTGCCATCGAAGGCAGCGTGCTGTTTCCGGCAGGACGCACGACTGTTCGCAAGGAAAGCATGCAGTTGCTGAACCAGCTGGCCAGCGAAATCAAGTCCAACTTCCCGGACAAAGATATCTATGTATTCGGCCACACGGACAGTGATCCGATTCGCAAGAGCGGCTGGAAGGACAATCGCGAACTGTCAGCTCAGCGCGCACTGGCCGTTGTTCGCCAATTGCAGACTTCGGGGATCTCCGGAGGGCATCTGGTCGCGTGCGGTTGGGGCGAACACCGCCCATTGGTCGAAAACTCGACCAAGTCAGCCAAGGCCAAGAACCGCCGGGTCGAAATATTTGCTGTCGACCCGAAATTGGCAGCGCGCTAAACACGTGTGACGACACACTCGATCGCCCGCTGGGCGTGACTGAACATCGAGCTGCTAGGACCGACCTCAGATGGAGCTGAGTTGGTCGTGGCAGCTCGTTTTTTATTGCGCGGGCTCTTGGCGGACCTCCTGAAGCAAGACTTCGAAGCGTTCCACCAGGGACTGCACTTCGGCGCGCAATGCGGCATTGTGGGCCTGCAGGCGCTCAACCGTCCCATCATCTCGCGCCCGCGTGCCCAAGAGGTTCAGGGCTCGATCAACATCCCGACGGCTCTCGAACACGAGAGTCTGCAGTCGAACACAGGGTTCAATCCCCGATGGACGACCCGACCACAGGATGAACGCGGCTCCGAGACAGGCCACCGAAGCAATCGGACCCAGCACGCTCAGAATGCGCCAACGCCTCGGCGTCGCGCATTCCTCGAGAGCCAGTGTCTCGACGGCAGCAAGTTGACTTGTCGACATCTGCCCGCTGGTCAGGAGGCGGGCACGCAATGTCGAGCAACGCGGGCACGAGTCGACGTGATCAGCAGCATGTGGTGTCAGTATCGCCGCCCCCAGTTCGGCGAATGGCAAACAGGCCGGTCCCAGCCGTTCCACACGCAGAGCCCGTGCCAGTTCAGCTTGACGATCGTTCAACAGTTCATCCAGATTCATGATAGCACCACTTTCTAGGATCCGGCCTTGATGTCGTAGCCCTTGCGTCTCAAACACAGGCCAACCGTCGCCTTGGCTCGCGCCAGGACGAGCTCACAGTTGCGGACCTTCCAACCGAACAGCTGGGCAATGCGCGATGGCGCCCACCCGAGGTCATAGCGCAAACGGAACACCGTCGCGTCCGGCTCGCGCAGTTCTACGATGCATTGCTCGAGATGACGGCGAACGTCACGCATCGAACCCTCCGGCCGCGCTGGAACGACAGTCACGGGCTCCGTTCGAGCGCAGCGTGCACTGTCGATGACGAGATTCCGACACAATGCCTGCACCCAGCCCCGGAGTGCCGGGACACTCGTGCCGTTGCGCCGCCCCCTGTGCAAATAGACGCGCACGAGCGCCTCCTGCGCAAGGTCCTCCACGGCCTCATTGCGCGCACCGAACCACATCAAGTATCCACGGATCATGCCGGTCAGTGCGGGAACGGCACATTCGAAGACGTCTTCGGCCGGGTCACCCGCTGCAAAGCGCGCCAGGGCAGTATCGTCATGATCAGAACCGGTTGTGGCCATGGGCTCCGGCACCCTCCGACCCGCAAAACCCACATGGGCGACGGGAAAATACCAAGGAAGTTCTGCGCTTCCGGGGTCCGACACAGTCTTGTTCTTGGATTCGTTCGATGAAGGCGGTGGTGGCTGCAACCGCTCACCCGCTGAGAATGGCACGATCAGACTGATTCAGTTTAGCGGAGACTCGGCACCTGGCAAGCCCTAACTTCTTGGACCAATAGACGATGAGGCAACAAGAGGCGTCCTCTTAACCACAGAGGTGGTGCGCGCTTGACTCGCCCGCCCGGAGCGCATAATTCAATAGGGCTTGAGTCGAGCTCCGATCGAGGACGCATGTACAGAATACCCGCACACCACGAGACATCCTCCGCAATCCACTTCGCCATCCTGGCCGTACTGACGCTGGGCCTGTGGATGACGGCCGGTTGTCGCCGCGAGGCTGCTGAACGCAAGTATCACGCGGTCTCCGGTATCGCCGAAAGCATCGATGTCAACACCGGACGTGTCGCCATGAGTTGGCGAAAACGCCCCAATGACGAACCGATGGAGTTTTTCGGCCACATCACCCAAGAGACCGAAATCTTCATTAACGGCATCAGCGCCGGCGTTCAGGAAGTCAAAATCGGAGACCCTGTCGAAGTCACGGTCTATCTCGATGGGGACATCTGGATTGTCACCCGTGTGGCCGTCACCCGCCGCGAAGACTACATGCTCAACAAGTCCCTCGAGCCTGCAACGGACTCGAATTCCGTTCCCTGAGTTAACGTGACCTGAACCGCCCGATGGTGCACGCAAACGCACTCAACGAGAAACACGTTTGCGGGAGGTGCTCCGCAAGCCCCCTATCATCTCGTGAACATGCGTTGCCTGGTTGATGACGAGGCGGCCGTTCATGAAGCGGATGGTGCCGGTGCCTCCGTACACGTCCCAGGTGTCGGGGTGCAACGTATGGAGGACCTCGATCAGGCGCTCGAGTTGATCAGTCCTGCGCGTACTGAAATCAAAATCGGCCCGGGCCTCTCCCCCGGTCAAGATCACTCCACCCGCAGTAGACGATCCACCCGCTCCGCCACCTGCCCCGGAGTCGTTTTCGGCCACGTTGATTTCGGGAGCATCGGCCCAAAACCACCGGCCCTGCAGCAGGTGTTCGACGTCGTAGACTCGTACGACCATTTCCTGATCGAAGCTACGTTGCGGCGCGATGACGATCACGCCCCGATCAATCTGATAGCGCAATCGTTCCTCCTGCGGGGCCTCCTGTGAGACATCCGAGAGAATCCAATCGAGTACTTCCATCAGCGGCATGTCATGCAATTCGACGGTCACCGGCGTTTCGCGATCGACATGGCCGTAGGTCTCGAGTGTACGCCAGCGGACCATGATGTTCTTGAGCCCGGCTGTGCGCAGCCACTCGATGACGTCGACGAACGGTTCCTCTTCGAACGACACGTGTGGGACCTGCCGCGATAGATCCCGTACGACTGCCATGGTTCGCTGTTCGGGGCTGCGAACCGAGGTTTCGGCCAAAGCGCCTCCCCCAAGATTCGCGACGATCGCGCAGACACCAACCGTGTACGCTTGCTTGCGCATGACAGGCCTCCAGTTGCTGATTTCAGAATATGAACTGAATCCGCACGAGCGAATTCGAAATACGCTGTTTGCTCTGGATCACGTGCAAGGCTATTGCGGTGACTTTCGGAAAGCGCCACCGATCATCTCGTGCATTTCGATACTCTGGGTAATGACCAGGTACTCCCCGAAGGGGCGAATGGTGCCCCGACCGCCGCCACTGACCCATGTGTCCGGACGGATGCTCTCCAGCAGATCGATGAGGCTGGCCAGCTCCCGGTCACGCATCTCGGTGAACTCGGGGACGCCATACTCCGGTCCGCCGGGCCCGAAGTGGGTTCCCGTATCAATCACATCGACGTCTGGCGCCATGGCCGCCGCACCACTGGCAACAACCGGCTGCAGTGTACGCACATAGGAGAATTCTGAACCGACGCGGATGAACGGCTGAAGCTCGTTGGCCGTCTTGGTAAACAACAGGTCCTCGACATAGTACTTGCGCGTGAACATCTCTCTGGCAAAGGTCTCACGGATCGAGACCCGCATGATGCCGTCGGCAATGATGTACGTCAGTCGTTCGTCGTCGGTCGGGGCAGCGGAAGAAACCTGCTCGAGAACCACGTTGATGACCTCGCCAACGGTCACCTGGCTCAGGCGCAGCGTGACGGGAGTCGAACGATCCACTGTCGTGGTGTTCTCGATCGCCCGCCAGTCGACCACGAGGTTGCCAACGCCCTGATCAACGAGCCAGTCGAAAACGGTGTCCAGCGAGTCGGCATCGAATGTGACCTCGGGCACCATCCTGTTGAGATCGTGCACCAGCTGACGGGTCCTCTGTGCTGTTCTTTGTGCTCGGGTCTTTTTGGCCTGCAAAGCTTTGCGACGAGGAGCAGGTCCGGGACGACCTGGGACCTGAGCGAGCACGGTGGCACAAATCGAGAGGGTGATGCACAGGCTGAGGACTCTCATATTATCCCTGTCGGTGTGTGGAAGCGGTCGGTAGCCGACTCAATCGTATGCCTGGTCACCCGCTCTTGTCGAGCACTGGTCTGACGGAACCGCTCGACATCCAGGTGTTTTCGTGCCACAATGCTACTGACGTCGGGGCGCCGATGATGCGGTAATTCGGCGGCGCCAATCGTAACCCTAAGACAGACTTCAGCCATGGCCATGCCAACATCCAAGCTGGAGTGCCCCAGGTACTCCAGCGGGGGAGTTGTTGACTTATGACAATTGACGAAGCATTGCAGGCAGCACAATCCGGCAACGTCCGCGAAGCGGAAGAAGCGTGGCTGGAAATTGCTGAGGACACCAGCGCCCCCATCGAGAAATGGACCGATGTCCTCGAGCTGGTCGTCAAGCAGACGAAGAACGACTCGCCAGAGGCCCTCGCCTGGTCGGCGATCGACACCCTGTGCGCTCGTCTCGAGGCGCGCGCTGCAATCCGGCATAGCGCAAAATTCCTGCGTTTCTTCTCCAAGAACGAGGAGTTCCGCAACCGCGCAGCGGAGATGTACGAGCAAGCCTACGCCGATATCGAGGGCCTGAGTACCCTCATGGAGATTTCCGGCCTGCGTGGCGGCAAACCGATTCGCCGCGCAATGCAGACGCTCGAGATCTGCCTGTGCATCGAAGAAGGTTCGTTCCTGGCCCACAAGGACGACGGCCCCCCGGCCAAAGTCATCAACATCGATCGCGACACGTGGACGGTACGGCTCGAGACTCCGAGCGGTGAAGAGATTTGTGATCCGGTCAGCCTCGGCGACGAATACGAATACGCGGAACCCCACGACTTCCGCGTCCTCAGTCGCTTTGATCCGGATGCATTCGCGGCGAAGCTCAAGAGTGAGCCAGCGGACATTGTTCTGACCATTCTGCAAGCTCATGACAATCGCATGACTTCAGATCAGCTCGAGTCGATGCTGTGTCCCCGGCATATTGCCCACGATGACTGGGCCAAGTGGTGGACCAAACTCAGAGCAACATTGCGCAAGATCAGTCGCGTCCGTCTCGAAGGCCGCAACCCAGTGATGATCACCTACGAGCAGCATGAAGTCTCGCTCGAGGAGGCAGCCTGGGAAAAATTCAATCCAAAGCTCAGCCCCAAGTCCTGGCACGACACCGTTGCCGAGTACATGCGCGAGTGTCGCGATCGTAAAGAAGAGCCCAATGACGAACTGCTGGGCAAGCTGGCCGATGCCGTGGCCGTCGAGGCTGCCGCTCTCGAAAAAACTCGCGACACCTACGCCCTTGGAGCGTGGTTGGTCGTAGGCGAGATCAACAGGTTGCGCGGCTTGCCGCAAGATGATACCGCGGTAATGCGCATCATTGGGCAGTCGGACACCATCCGCGAGGCGCTTGATGATCTCGAAGCCGACGTGTTCATCGGCCTGGCCCTGAGGGTCATCCGCCACAGCCGCCCCGAGGAATGGCCCCAGGACTTCGCAGCGGTTCTACCTGGGCTCAATCCGGCGCGGTGCGATGAAGTGGTTGCCAACCTCGTCGACGCTGGACATGGTGAACTGCTCAAAGACATCCCTCAGACGATCCTGGCCGATCCCATCGCCAACATCAATGGGTTGTGCTGGCTATACCAGGGCCCCAAGAACGTCACCCAGTTCGAGGTTCCCCCCCTCGTCACACTACTGACCCGGATCTTCAGCGTTCTCGACCAGACCGACCGCCTCGACCCGGAAGTCGGACGCGAAGCTCGAACGCGCATTCGCGCAACACTGACCGCGCGTAAGATGGCGCGGTTCAACGATTGCCTGGGCACCATCGATGCCGGGATGGCCGATGCACTGCGCACCCAGATCCAACGGTCCAATCGCCTGACTGATGCCATCACCAATGAAATGATGGGCCATATCCGGCGGCAGTTCGCCGACGAACTGTTTGTCAAACAGCGTATTGAGCCGTGGGAGGATCTGGAGTTGTTGTTCTGTACGCCGCCGGGCAAACTCAGACGCGAGATGGAACTCGCTGAGCTGATGAACGTCAAGATGAAGGAAAACGCCAAGGCCATCGGTGAAGCCGCTGAGCGCGGCGACCTCAGCGAAAACTCCGAATACAAATTTGCTCTCGAAGAGCGCGATCTCCTGCGCGCTCGCGCCGCGGAGATTCAGGGCCAGCTGAACAAGGCCCAGCTGATTGATCCCAGTGAAATCTCGACCGAGACCGTTGGCATCGGTACACGCGTGTCTCTCCGCAACACGGCAGACCAGCGTACGGTGACCCTGACCTTTCTCGGGCCATGGGAAGCTGACATCGAAAACGGCGTCCTCAACTACCAGGCACCCCTGAGCCAGAGCATGATGGGTCAGCCTCTGGGCGCGCAGATCGAACTCGACCTCGCCGACCATCAGGGCAAGTACGAGATCCAGGAGATCACGAAGGGGATCGACTGATCCGCGGGGATTCCGATCGCCGCGCCTGAGCGACTGGCTGAGAATAAGCCACCGAGCCGTCACTGGCGATGAACGCAAAGGTGTGCGAAGATCAACTCTGGCGTCGCGAACACCCCGTCATGGAGGACATCGCCGATGAGTCAACCAGAGTCGCCCCTGACCACTGATCCCGAACCGACGCCCGGTCCGACACAACCCCCGCTTCAGCCGACTGTCATCATTCTCGCCATTTTCTCCGGTGCGGTCGGGGCCGTCGCTGGAGGATGGATCACAGACTTGATCCCGGGTATTTACATTCCGTTGCTCCCGGGGGTGGTCGTGGGCTATGCCGTGCTGATGACCTGCCGCACACCAGCGACCCCCGTGGCGATCATCGCAGCAGTCTTCGGCTTCGCCAGCCACGTTATCTTCGAAGCCTTCAACATGGCAGACGGGCTGAGTCACTTGGCAAGTTTCTACGCCACGGATGATGCCTGGCTGTGGATCTTCCGTGTGCTCAACGGCCTGATTGGATTCTGGTTGTCACGCCCACGACTGTGATCGATGCCTCCGACGTTCACACGTTATTCGCCTACACCGTTTCCGCCGTACCGCTTCAGGCCGGGACGGCATCCGCACCCGACTGCACACGCCGACGGGCACAGCTACCATTCACCCGGTCAACCGCACGCACCGGTCGAGTACAGGACTGCAGAAGCCTGGCGCGACAGTGACGACTACCTCTATGGTTGTGATCTATACAACCACGGGTATTGGTGGGAGGCACACGAAGCCTGGGAGGGCCTGTGGCAACTCACGGACAAGAAAGGCTATCAGGGGCAGTTCCTGCAGACGCTCATTCAAGCAGGCGCCTGCCACCTCAAACTTGAGCTGCAACGCATGGATGGCGTCATCAGCTTGCGTGCCTCCAGCCGGAGCCACCTCGAACAGACCTGCGCCGCGGCTCCACAAGCCGTCATCATGGGTCTGGATATCATGGATTGGTACGCACGTGTCGACACGTACTGGACGACGCGCGTCGCAATCGATCCACTCGCGCACGACTATGCGGCGTACCCGTATATCACACTACCTGTCTGAGTCGGCGCTAATTGTCGAGCAACGAGCGCTTGATGAATTCCAGCCGCAAACGGTTGTAATGCCGACCAAAGAGCCCGTGTCGTGCGCGCGGGTATATCATCAACTCGAAGTCCTTGTCCGCTTTCTGTAAAGCATCGACCAGCTGCATCGTGTTCGACAAGTGCACATTGTCGTCTCGTGCTCCGTGCAGAATGAGGAGGCGTCCGTGGAGATCCGCAGCCGCCTCCGTCACCGAGGACACTCGATAGCCGTCGGGATTATCCTGCGGGGTACTCATGTAGCGTTCTGTGTAGATCGTGTCGTAGTTGCGCCAATCGGTCACGGGCGCCCCGGCAATCCCGGCACAAAACAAGTCACTATGGGTCATCGCATAGGCGGTCATGTAACCACCGTAACTGTGGCCGCTCATGCCGATGCGGGTGCCGTCGACATAGGGCTTGGCCTTGAGCCACTCGATGGCCGTCCGAATATCGCCCATCTCAACAACGCCCAGTTGGCGATAGGCGGTCCACGCCGATTCAGCGCCCCGGCCGCTCGCCGACCGGGGATCACAGCGAAACACGATGATGCCCGCCTCGGCAAGCAACTGATCGATCATCCGCCGCGTGCTCCATGAATCGCGGACCGTCGGAGCGTGCGGGCCGGCATAGGTCATGAACCAGACTGGATACGTACGCCGAGGGTCGAAATCGGGCGGCATCAACAACAGTGCGTGCAGCCCGAACCCGTCCGGCGTTGCGATGACGTGGTGTTCGTGCGAACGCACACGATAACGTTGCAGCGCTTCGACCGGGTTGAGATCGATGTCACGCAACTCGGCACCGTCGGCGGCATGCAAATGAACTTGCGGTGGGCGCAACAGGCTCGAGTGCGTGTCGATGAAATAACGCCCATTCGGGCTGAAGTCGATGGCATGGTTGCCCGGGCGCCAGGTCAGACGCTCGATCGAACCACCGCCCACAGGCACACGGTACAGATTGTCAGCAATCTCACTGTCGCGTGTACCCGTGAAGTACACCCACTGGTCGTCAACATGGTGGATCTTACGAACTTCCCATTCTCCCGACGTCAGCGTTACCTGGCGCCGCCCATCTCCGGCATAGCGATACAGGTGGCGGAAACCGCTGTCCTCGCTGGTCAGCAGCATCGAACCGTCAGCCAAGAAATGGGGATCGAGTGGCGGCTCGGTCCACGCAGCAGTCTCCATGCGAAACAGCTTGCGCGGCTCGGTGGCGCCACGCGGCAAGATCATGAAGTCGAGCCAGGACTGAATACGATCCTGGACGTAGAAGAACATGGGCCCATTGCCGGCCGCCCAGCCCACGCCGCTGATCAAAATGTCCGTATCGTCGTAAGCAGCAAGCGAAACCGATCGCGGTGCCACATCTGCGATCTCGGCAATGTGCAAGGTGACCGTCGGGTTGCGTGTCCCGGACTTGGGGTAGGCCGTGATTTCAGTAACCTGTGGCGGCAGATCGTGATCCACGACAGTGAAGGTCCCAACCTCGGAATCGTCGAAGCGAAAGAAGGCCAATGCCTGCCCGTCCTGGCTCCACCAGTAGCCACGCCAACTGCGACCGTAGAGCTCTTCGAAATACACCCAATCATTCTTGCCGTTCCGAATATGCGGCACGTGCTCGTTGGTTACAGCTTGCTCGATGCCCGTTTCGACGTCGACGACAAACAGATTGTCACCACGCACGAAGGCCAGATGACGACCGCCTGGTGCAAAGGACGCTAACTCCTCCTCCTCGTCCGGGGAGTGCGTCAGCCGTCGGGCCGTACTGCCGTCGATCCGCAGGTAGTACAGATCGTCGTCGTGGACGAGGAACGCAGCGGTCCGGGTATCGTCGAGTTGCCTGCGGGCGCGCTCGACCATGCGCTCGGCGTCTGCCACATCGATCCCATCCAGTGCCGACAACGCCGATACCATGGCATCCTGATTCTCGTGTGCGGCCGGATCGCCACTGACAGCATGGATGCGCTGCCCGTTGAGCACGTAGTGTTCGCCATCCGGCAACCAGGTGGGCGTCGCCGGCCGACCGCCGAAGTCAACGCGCCCACGCCCATACACGGTTTCAAAGGTCAGAGGTTCCCGTGATGCGCCGGACCGCGGGGCGACAGCAACGACATCCAGCGCTGCCTCGTAGGGCAAGCGCATGATCGGATAATCCTGTCCCGTAGCCAGTGCATCATCGAAGAAGCCCCAGGTGACCAGGCCATCCTCGCTGCCCGGCTCGAGCAGCATGCTGATCAGGTTACCCAACGGCTGCCCCGAGGGCACGACGCGGGTCCCCGCCGGTATTGTTCGCCGATCCGGGTTTCGGTCGTACGTGACCGTCACGAGGTGGTGGCCCTGAAATGCACGTTCCGCACGATCGATCGTCGTGATGCGATCGACCTCGACATCGAGCTCGAGATCTGTGTTCAGCGCTTGCAGACGCACACCATGGGCGTGCAGGTTGGCCAGAGCGGAAACCTGGTCCTCGGGAACGAGGTAGGCAAAGGGACGGGAAACGGTCTCGTCGGCGACGAACAACCCATGGTGCTCGACCGTGTAATCTCGCGGTATGTCACCCTGCCCCATGTAGCCGGGAATGGTAACCCGCTCATCGAAAGCGACCCGGGTCGAGGTAATGGCGATCTGCGTGCCGGGTTCCGCACCAGCCGTCGCAGCGTCGGCCTCGTCGATGAGTCGGGCAATGTGATCTTGATGTCGAGCAGCATACGCGAAGCACTCGCGCGTAAAGGCCAGGGTCGCACGTACCCGATCTTCGTAGGTCGCATAAGCGTAGGCTTCGGACAGAATGCCGATGCGATTACGCAACCCACGATAGGGCGTTCCGAAACGCGGCCCGGCAGGGTAGGTGATCCACTGGGTACGTTCGCGGTTGAAGTTGCCGTAATAGAAAGTGGCATATCCGCTGCTTGCGGCCACACCACGCTTGACCTCTGGCAACATCGTGTCACGGGTATATTCGATGATCGATTTATGTGTCGCCGGATGCTTGGGGGCAGCGTAGGTCAACGCCAGACGATGCCACGAGCCGTTCGTCGTATGCGTATCGACGATCACCGCCGGGTCCCACGTGTTGTACAGGTCGAGCATGGCCAGCGTCTCGGGCGCATCAACTTTGACCCAATCGCGATTGAGATCCAAACCGGCAGCGTTGGCCCGCTGGCCCATACCCTGAGCCGGGCCGTTTTGCCCTGGACGATTGTCCGGCGCCATGCGTTCGTTGCCATCGGTGTTGTAAATCGGAGCCAGCAGAATGATGAGGTTCTCCAGAAGCGGTGGCCGCGCGCGACTCAACTCGCGAGCCAACATGAGTAGCGCCTCTTTGCCACACACCTCACCGGCGTGGATATTGCCGAATGCCATGACCACGAGCTTACCGCTGTCCGCAGCCTCTTGCGGGGTCCGCACCGGTGGATCGGCGCAGACCAGGAGCGGAATCGACCGCCCCTCAACGCTCCGGCCCATGTCGAGCAACTCGATGTTTGGACTCTTACTCAGTTCCCGACACATGTTCATCACTTCGTCGTAGCGTGCCGTGGCCTTGAACTGGCTGCGCTCCGCGACGGTCAGGAGAGCGTGATCATGAGCGGCCTCCTGGGCCACGCAACCGGTCAGGAATACGAGAGGCAGAAAAAATCGGATCTTCATGGGAGTGGTTCTCGATCTGGAAGTTCTCAAACTAAACGGATGCGATGAGCGGATGGCGCCTGAACACGGCCGATCACGGCGGCACAGGGTGTATCGTTCTGGCGCAAGCCGGCGAGAAGGTTGTCTACGCGATCCGCGTCCACGCTGATGAGCAAGCCGCCGGAAGTCTGCGCATCCGCCAGAATGTCGACAAGGGTACCCTCGACACCCTCGACATGCACAGCCGCACCGAGGTATGCCCGATTGGAACCGGCCGCGCGCGTCACGATGCCCTGGCGAGCCAATTCGAGTGTATGCTGCAGCAATGGAACTTTGTCGGCTTCAATTACGATCGTCACCTGCGAACCCTCCGCCATCTCATAGGCGTGTCCTATGAGCCCGAAGCCGGTGACATCTGTTGCGGCGCTGGGGCCGACGGCAAGCATGGCGTTGCACGCGCCCTTGTTCAACGTTGCCATGACCTTGATGGCCTCATCGAGATCGCCGGCGGGCAGAGTGCCCTTCTTGACCGCAGTCGTCAGCACTCCGCTGCCGATCGGCTTGGTCAGCACCAGAACGTCTCCGACCCGAGCGCCGGCATTGCGCACGATGCGATCTGGGTGAACCATTCCAGTCACGGACAGTCCGTACTTGATTTCGACATCCCGCACCGAATGGCCTCCGGCGACGACCGCACCGGCCTCGTAGACCTTCTCGGCGCCGCCGCGCAGGATATCGACCAGCACCTGCATGTCGAGGTCGTTGTCCGGGAAGCCGACGATATTCAAACAGGTAATCGGTACGCCTCCCATGGCGTACACGTCGCTCAAGCTGTTCGCCGCTGCAATGCGCCCAAACGACTCCGGGTCATCGACGAGTGGTGGAAAAAAATCGACCGTCTGGACCAGCGCCTGGTCGTCGTGGATGCGATAGATCCCCGCATCGTCGAACCCGGTCGAGGACACGAGCAATCGCGGATCGTCAGTCGTCGGTAACTCGCGCAGTACCTGCGCCAGGCTGCCCATTGGCAGCTTACCCGCTCAGCCGGCACAGCTGGCGTAGTCGGTCAGTCTTTTTTCTCTGCCGGTCATGAAAACAACTCCATAATTCGTGAAAGCGGGTGGACACCGCCCGCTGGCGAATGCCCGGTAGCATACCAGGAAACGACATGCCTGCGGTACGTTGGGAAACATGCAATAGCCCGCGGCTTCGAGGGACTCACCTGGTTGTCATGAGCGAAACGCCCCCCCTACCGCTGGGCTCTTCGATGATCCGGCCCCGGCCGTGAGCTCATCCCGGCAGAGCACCCATGTCAGAATAGGGTTGTTGGCCACGCTTGCAGTCGTTGCCGCAGCCGCCGGAGTGGCCCAACGGTACCGTGCAAGAGCGTTGTCCGGATTCGCTGCGCAACAGGTCGGACCTGAAGTCGATGCAACAGCCATCGGTAAAGACCGCATCAAGGCCATCGACGCACCGCGCTTCGCAGCCGTTGATGCGCCCGAGCTGGCCGAGTCGCACATCCAACGGGACGCCCACGGGACCTCAGTACTCTGCGACCGCCCGCCTGCTATACTTGCGGCGTGGCCACACACTCCGCCCGCAGCAGCCCGTCCAACAATCCACTTATCTGGGGCGGGGCGGGCATGGTCGTCCTGGTCGGGACGATTGGAATGGCCATTCTGAGCCGGCAACTCGACCCGGCGCTCCCGCCCGCCTCGCGACCGTTGCTCCACTGTGCCTTTCTCTATGGAATCGCTTTCGTCGGCTATGTCATCGGTTGCCGGCTGGTGTGGGGCCATGCGCCCCGCGCGCCCCTGGCGTGGATCGTAGCCGTCGGCGTCATCGCGCGATTGGCCTTCCTGCCATCAGCATTGATCCAGAGTGACGATGCCTACCGCTATGTGCTCGACGGCCAGGCGGTGCGCGCCGGCATCAACCCGTTCGCGCACGCGCCGGCGGAGCTGCAGACGGAACCACCACAGTGGATCCTCGATGGCGGCGATCGGGCACTTGCGGTCCTGGATCTCGTCAACCATCCGGACGTCCCGACGATCTATCCACCACTGGCTCAGCTGTCCTTTGCAGCGGGGGCCGTCATATCCCCATGGCGGATCATCGGCCCTCGACTGGTCTTCACGGCGATCGAGCTGGGTGTATTGGCCCTTGTGATCGTGTTGCTCAGAGTCATTCAACGACCGCTCGGATGGTGCCTCCTGCAGGCATGGAATCCGCTGGTCATCAAGGAAATCGCTAACTCGGCTCATGTCGATGTTCTTCCGGCGCTGTTCATCCTTCTACTCGTGCCCCTGCTCGCCGACCTGCGACCCGAGCGCAAGCAGCGGCGTCCGTGGCTTGCCCCTGCGGTCGCGGGGCTCGTGCTCGGCCTGGCCACCCTGGCCAAACTCTATCCACTGGTCATCGCACCCTTATGCGCCGTCGCACTGGCGCGCGGACGGCGGCCAGTCGCCAACTGTGTCAACTTCCTGCTCGCGACGGGCGCAACGATCGCCGTGGGCTACCTGCCTGTACTCGATGTGGGTCTCGAACAACTGACCGCAGGGCTCAAGACCTATTCCGATCACTGGATCAACAACCCCGGTGCATTCGTCATCTTCGATTGGCTGTTTGATTCGTCGCGTGCGGTGGTCGCGATCATTCCCATGTTCATCGCATTGCTCTGCGGGCTCGCGCTCCCGCGCGAGCGTACACCCGCCGCGGTCGCAGCCATGCTGCAAGTGGTCCTCGTCGTCTGGCTGCTGCTCTTGCCGGCGTGCTTTCCATGGTATGCCGTCCCGCTGGTGGTGCTGGGCACCCTGCGTCCGACCGTGTGGCTGATCGTCCTGACGGGAGCGTTCGGGCTGTTCTATGTCGCACTGTTCGCCGAATACCAGGGCGCCGCGGCGTGGGCGGCGCGAATCCGGGCCATCGAACATATCATCATATGGGGGTGGCTCGCGTGGAGCGGCTTCGCCGCCCTTTTTGCAATAAAACCCGCCCAGGGGTAAATAAGTCAGAGATGAGCAACGCCTCCCGAATCCAACTCGATATCCTTGCCGCCCATGATGCCCAGAGGTTCGATGATCACCTTGAGCGGAATGGGTGCAGCCCCCTGGTCGCCGGTCAATTGACGACGCTGCAGGTCAACCTGGGACGAAAATGCAATCAGGTATGACTTATCGGTGCGAAAGCGCCAGATGATGTGGCCTGTGTTGGCGTCTAGGCAGTTCACAATGCCGTCAATGCCCGGGATAAATAGCAATCCGTCAGATGCGGCGGCAGATCCCCAGACCCAGCCAATCGTCTGTTTCCAGATCAGTTCTCCGGTAGCGGAGTCGAGGCAGTAGAAATCATCCTCGCCTCCCTGTTGCCCTATGTAAATCTTGCCGTTGTCATAGATAGGCGCTCCTGATACGGCTGCCCCAAGTTCGAATTTCCATAGCTCTGCCCCCGTTTCTGCATCCAAGGAATAGACGAAACGTGAAGGGGTTCCAATAAAGACCTGTCCGTTGGCGGCGATCGCTTTCGACTGGTAGTATCCACCGCCAGCGATCTGGTCGGTCAGGATCCGGTAGCCATCTTCTTGGTGGAAGGCCTTTATGGTGCTGAACCTCCAGTGGACATCCCCGCTATTGGTGTCAATGCAATAGCTATAGAGGTCCGAGTCGTTCATGAGGACGTTGTTGCCCGCCAATGCCAAGTTCGCATAAATCCAGTGGTTCCCGATACGCTTTTTCCAGACCTCTTTGGGCTTCTTGCCGCTGAAGTCGATATTGTACAGGTCGCCATTCATGGATGCAAAATAGACATTCGTCTCAGTGGCTACCGGACGAGCTCGAACCCAATCGCTTGAGGCATGCTTAAATATAAGTTCGCCGTTCGCCGCATCCAAGCAATAGAGCGCCTTGTCAGCTGAGCCGATAAAGATACGGCCGCGCGATACGAGCGGGGTCGAGAATTGGCGGAATGCTTCTGGGACTGCTTGATCGGCTGCAAACGACATCATCAGGTCCAATAAACTCAAGTTTTGCTGGCTTTCCAAGTATACCTGCAACGGCATTTGGATCATCAACATCT
>CALODL010000026.1:0-41068 GCA_942492115.1 uncultured Planctomycetota bacterium | reverse complement strand
GATTTCCTCGCGGCTGTACACCACGCCATCGTAGAGGATCCCGCGAGTCCGCCCGCAGCACTGGCAAGGTTCCGTGGAACCCCTCAGGGAGCCCGACGCGAGAGGATCTCGATGGTAGGGAAAGGAAGGGAGATCTGGCATGGGGATGGAGCCCGGTGTGAATGTGCCCGGGGCGCGGACCGGAAGGAGCCGCGACCCGGGCGCATTCTACTCTGCTCGGGACTCGTGAACAGGCCCGAAGTCTCGCCGCAGCCGACGATTTCACGATGGCAAGCGGACTTGATCCTTGCGAGGGCTTCAGGGGGCAGGGATCCAGAGCCGGTCAGGCCAGGCTGGCTTCCCGCTTCTCCGCACAGGAGATGCAGAGACTCGCGTGAGGCAGCGCCCGCAGGCGCGCGGGGGCGATCTTGCCCTCGCAGTCCGAGCAGATCCCGTAGGTGCCCTCGTCCATGCGGCACAGGGCTTCCCGGATGGCCTCGGCCTGAGCGAGCTCTTCCTCGTTCAGTCCATCGAGGATCTCGTCGTTCTGGCGCACGTTGACCTGTTCGGTCCAGTTCTCACTGAGGGCGTTGGTCTCGCGGCGACGGCTGCGGTCGATCTTCTCGATGCGTCGCTCGATCTGAGAGAGGCGCTCTTCCAGACTCTTTCGGGTTGCGGCTCGACTTGCCATGGCGCGACCTCCTTTCGATTCTCGGAACCCTCTCGTGCTGTGTGCGAAGCGCAGCCCGGAGTGCCGGGTGCGAGTGGCCAGTGACGTACTGGAACTACAGCGATTTCCGGGCCAAATCGAGCCGGAACGAGGGGGATTTCCGATGAGGGGGGCCGAGCTGGACTTGCGAGCGTCGCCGTTCTTCACCGGGCTGGGCGCCGGGCTGACGGGGGGAACTATTTCTCCGTCAGCGGTGAAAAACACGGGCCTTCACTCGCCCGAGGCTTCGGCGACTTTCAGCTCGGAGAGTACTCCGGCCTTCCAGCGCTCGAGGTCGCTGCGAAGGCGAGTGACCAGCTCGGGGTGAGTGGTCGACAGATCGTTCTTCTCGGCCGGGTCGGCTGGAATGTCGAAGAGCATCGTCTCCTTCGGGGTGACGATCAGCTTGTAGCGGTCCTCCATCCAGGCGGCTTCCCGGCCCTCCCTGTTCAGGAAACCCAGGGCCCGGTCTCGATTCGTTCTCTCGCCGCGCAGGAGGGGAAGTAGACTCACGCCGTCGTAGATGCGATCGGTGGGCAGGGAGATGCCGAGGGCGTCGAGGATGGTGGGGAAGTAATCCGAGGTGAAGCAGGGGGCATCGATCCGGCGAGGAGTCGGGATCCCGGACGGCCACACGAGGAGCCCGGGCACGCGAATTCCCCCCTCGCGGATCGAGAGCTTGTAGCCACTCAGTCCTCCGTTCGAACCGACGTGTCGGGGGGAGCCCTGGCGAGCCGGTCCGTTGTCCGAGCAGAACCACAGCATGGTGTTCTCGGCCTGGCCCAGGCGGTCGAGCTCCGCTCGCAGGCGACCGATCTGCTCGTCCATGGCGGTCAGGCAGGCGTAGTAATGTCGCGCGGGTTCGGGTTGATCCTCGTAGCGCCTCAGGTATTCCGGGCCTCCCACCACGGGGGAGTGCGGGGTGTGGAACCAGATGGCCGCGAAGAAGGGGCGCTCGTCCTTCGCCGCCTTCCCGATGAAGGGCAGGACGCGATCCATGATGACTCACCGGAGTCATCTCCTCGGTGTTCTCGGTCGTGGTCTCGCCGGAGCCCGTGAAGTAATCATTGCCGTAACAGTCCGTTGACAAAGTGCTCGTGCTCAGAATGATGCCCCCGTGGTTCAGGTCGGTTCGGACGGAATGCAGGCGATTCCGGGAGAATCGTTGAGTTTCGGCCGGGCCGAGATGGACCGCGGGGGGCTTGTTCTGGGCTCGTCTGACTTTTTTCAACGGGCTGGTAAGGCTTGTCCCGGTTCCCGGCGTCATCCGCCCGTATGCCAGCGGTGCCATGGATCGGTGGGTGCCTGACTGGGCCGCATCACGCCTCGCGATCTACTGGGTGGGAGTTCTGACTGAAGAGGGCACGACTGTGCATGCAGCATCTGGTACACCGCGGTCCTGACCACCAGTCTCGAGGCGTCCTGCGACTGCAGAACAGGCCGAGTAGACGCTGTACAGGACGAAGTGCCAGGACGAGCACGCGCGCACGGCCAGTAGGGAGTCGGTGCTTCTCATGACGGAGCGAGCGACCTATGCCGCCCGGCCGCCAGGCCCCCGTCAGCGGAGCGAGCGCAGCAAGGGAGAAATACCGCGACCCGCCATGGAGCCCTTCGATCATGCATCACTTCCACTGTAGCGCGGCGTCGACCGGGTCGAGGCGCGAGGCTTTGTAGGCGGCATAGCCCGGAGACGACGCCACCGGCGATGGCCGCGACCAGGGCACCGACGAGGCCTCATGGGTGGTCTTGGTCGCATCAGCCTGCCGGAGAATTGGGTCGGCCAGATCCGGGAGATGGCGTAGCCGGTAGCGATACCAAGGGATCCGCCGAGCAAGCCGATCGTGCTTGATCTGGGTCGAGAAACTGATCGAGGATATCTGGAGCTGCGTGCCGACGGCGATACGCATACTGATCTCTCGCGTACGCTCGGTCACGCTCACGAGCATGATGTTCATGATGCCGATGCCACCGACCAGCAAGCTCACGAGCGCGATGCCGGCCAGCAGCGAGGTCATGGTGCTCGCGCCCTCCTGCTGTGCCGACGCGATGTCGGCCAGATTGCGCACGGAGAAGTCGTCACCCGATCGAGAGTTGTGCCGACGCCGAAGCAGCGCTTCGATGCCCGACTGTGCCGCCGCGGTATCCTTGTCCGATGTGGCGCTCACGTAGATCCGCCCCGACAGATACTTGCCCAGGCCGCCGGCGATCTTGCTCCCGGAGACGCCTTGACCGAGATGAAGGCGACGTCGTCGTAGTCGCTCCCGAACGCCGACTGGCCCTTCTTCTTGGTCACACCGATGACCGTGAAGGGAATGTTCTTGATGCGCACGGTCTGGCCCACCGGATCTGCCTGCTCACCGAACAGATTTGTCGCCACGGTTTGGCCCAGCACGACGACCTTTTCGCCGGCGTCCACGTCGGCCTGACGCAGGAGGGCCCCCATGCCGATCTCCCAGTTGCGAATGAGAAAGTACTCGGGCGTGACGCCGTAGACGGTGGACGACCAGTTCTGGTCCTCACTCGCCATCTGCGCTCTCGTCGACAGCTCGGGGGCCGCGTACTGGACCGTGTCGACCTCGTTCTGAATCGCCTCGAGGTCGCTCCACGTCAGACTCTGCTTGGAACCGGACCCGCCGCGCACACCACCGCGCGAGCTCGATCCGGCACGGACCACGAGCATGTTGGTGCCCATCTTCTCGAAGGTCTTGGCCACGCGCGCTTTCGCGCCCTCGCCGATCGCCGTCATGGCAATGACGGCCCCGACACCGATGATGACGCCGAGCAGGGTTAGAAACGACCGCAGCTTGTTGCGCACGAGTGCGCGGCTGGCGACCGCAATGATGCGTAGGGGACTCATGATGCGAGCTCCTTGTCTGCGGCGTCCGCGGCGGCCCGTGCGTCGGCGGGCCGCTGACGCCGATCGGTCTGAATGCGGCCGTCCTTGACGACGAGCACACGCGAGGCGAACTCGGCGATATCCGGCTCGTGGGTCACGAGCAGAATGGTGATACCGAGGCTGCTGAGCTCCTGGAACAGGGCCATGATCTCGAGACTGGTGGCCGAGTCCAGATTTCCGGTCGGCTCGTCCGCGAGGATGATGTGCGGATCGCCCACGAGGGCCCGCGCGATCGCGACTCGCTGCTGCTGTCCACCTGACAGCTGACTGGGATGATGCCCCATGCGATCGCCGAGGCCGACCTTGGTGAGCGCGGCGCTGGCACGCTGGTGTCGCTCGTTGGCGGCAACGCCCGCGTACATCAGTGGCAGCTCCACGTTCTCCAGTGCGCTCGTCCGCGCCAGTAGGTTGAAGCTCTGGAACACGAACCCCAGGGTGCGATTGCGCAGGGTCGCGAGGCGATTGCGGCTGAGCGAGGACACCTCCTCACCCACCAGCTCGCAGCTGCCCTGACTGGGACGGTCGAGGCAGCCCAGCAGGTGCATCATGGTGCATCTCGTTGCCGCTCGATGGGCTCAGACGCGAGGAATTCGCCCGCCTGGATATCCACATCCACCCGTCGAGTGCGGACTTCGGTATCACCCATCTGCAGTACTTTCAGATCACGCAGTTCAATCATTGGGTGGGTCATCGCCTTTAACGACTTTGCTCTCGTGAGTTCTTCGGCAGCTCGCGGTGAGACTCCGTCACCTTCGGCCAGGTCGAGCATCTGAGTACATGCCATTGTCGAGCCCGGCTTTGAATGGGCACCTTGGGTACCTTCTTGCCGGGTTGAACCTGGGACCGACTGGTCGTAGACGCCTGGATGCCAGCCTCATGCGGACCGCCTCGTTGGGCACCAGTACAGCATCGCTGACCGACTCGCACAGGAACTCCACGGCAGCCTGCACGCCGATGTTTCACCCCGCCGACATCGGCCGATGTCAGTCGGATACGGACTGGCGTAGCTGACGACGATCTCCCCCGGGTTGCGGTTGGACTCGGGTTCAATCAGCTCGATAATGCTTTCCAAAGGACTCTTCAGGGTAGGCCTCGACCGTAATCTTGACCGGAGTGCCGGCGAGATCGGGGATGTCCTGGTCTGCGAGGGATCCAGCGTCCGGGGTGTTCACGCTGGCCTGCCCCGGTCGGGCGTCGAGCATGGTGCGATGTCATAGACACGGCCGATGTCGGCTTCACCGACGAGGGGGCGTTGGAATATAGAGTTCGGTGACATCAGCAAGTAGGGCCAGCGGAGTCCCCTCCGGTGAATGACGTACTCGCGCTGGCGATGACCGAGCCCTTCTTGACCATCATGGTCAGCAGCATGCCATCGCTGGGGGCGATGATACCCGTCTCACTGAGTCGCTCCTGGAAATCGCCGAGGTCGGTCTCCGCTTGCTTGAGGGCCAGTTCGCCCTGTTCGACGTCGTAGCCCGGCCAGTGCCGCGCTCTGGAGGGTCGGCACTTGTTGGGCCTGCAACTGGTCGTTCCAGGCTTCCGACCTGGTGGCATTGGATCGAATCTGCAGGACTTCGTCCTGGTGCGTAGCCGTCCCGGTCTTGCTGATCTCTTCCCATTTCCGCGAGTGCCGCCAACGGGGATATTCGAGATCGGCATTGCTGGCTTCGAACAGGCCCTCGAGCGCGGGATGTCCTGGCGTCGCTGCGTGACGACGGCGATGGCCTGGCTGCGATTGATCCGCGCCCGGTCGGCAGCCTGGGTCGCCCGGTCCACAGCTCTGCTGTTCATCCTCCGGATCCAATTCGACGAGCAGATCACCGGGAATCACCGCGTCACCGACTTCGAACGGCGTGCGCACCACGCAGCGCATCACCGGCCTCGGACGAGATCTCGATGCGCATCTCCGTATTCGACCGTGCCGGTGGCTTCGATTGGAATGATCAGGTCACCGCCGCGCCAGCGCGCGGGTTTCGCCGACGAGGAAGCTCATCTGCATGCGGTTGCCGGAACGGATCTGCATCCACAGCAGGCAGAAGACTCCGATCACGATTGCAATAACGAAAAGCTCTTTCATGGTGTCTCCCTGGCGTTACAGCGTCAGTGGCTCGCGGGTGAAACCGTTGGACGAATCGGCAACGGCCTCATTGCTGACGCGTCCTTCGGCCATGTTGACTCCCAGGGCGATTCCCGGATTCTGCCGCGAGGCCTCGATGAGCCCCGGACGGGCCTGCCTCAACGCATAGCGGAGCAATGGCATTTGTATGCGGCTCTGGTCGAGGTCCCAGCGACTGCTCCCGGTATATTGATGGCATAGTAGTGCAGGATGCCATCCACGATGTATGTCGGCTGGTTCATGGGTCGTAGGTCTTGTCGTCTCGCAACAGCCACCGCGATCGACGCCGACGTCGATGATCAGCGCCCCCGGTTTCATCAAATCGCCGATACGCTCGTGAGACGAGCATCGGACACTTCTGCTCTCTCGCATGATAACGCGCCGACTACGAGATCGCCGGCAACGGAGGTAACGGCGGATGTTGAAGGCATCACTATAGATCGCATGGACGTTCGCGGGCATCACATCATCGAGATAACGCAGCCGATCAATGTTGATGTCCATGATGCCCATACGTGTCTTCGAGCCCTGCAGCCACCCCGGTTGCGTTGGTGCCAACCACGCCGCCACCAAGAATCAGGATCTCGGCCGGTTCTGGAATACCCGTGATACCGCCCAGGGGGATACCGCGGCTCATCATGGGTTTCTCCAGGAACTTCGCACCCTCCCTGATGCTCATCTTCCTCGCTCACATCGGTCAGCGGTGCCGGCACTGGTAAGCGGCCATGCTTGTCGGTAATCGTTTCATATGCGACAGCCACACCCCCGATTGCAAAACGCCTCGGTGAGGACGCGGTCGGCCGCAACCGGGAAGTATGTGAAGATCACCTGGCCAGGTCTGGATCATGGCCACTTCGGCGGGCTGTGGCTCCTTGATCTTGATGATCATTTCGGCCTGGTCCCACACCGCCGCCGTGCCCTCGAGGACTTCTGCACCGGCTTCGCGGTAGTATCGTCGGTGAAGCCACAGCCGTCGCCGGCATGGGTTTCAACGATGACCTTGCTGCCTTGACGGGACATTTCCTTCATTAATTCGCGGTCAGTGGACCCACACGGTATTCATGTACTTCCACTCCCTTGGGCACACCTATGAGCACAGTGATCACTCCTGAAAAAGCCTGCACCTTCATACCACACCAGAGGAACGAAAAAGTGTGACCAAGGTGGCCAAAGGGCAGGCCGAGAATCGTAAGCTCTCTGGCCATAGTTCCCCCAGCGGGTCGACGCAACGCACCGCGGGGCCGCCCCGGGCGTTCGTGCGGGAAACCGCGGGTCCGGTAATCGCGGTACAGTCGGGCGCCCAGTGCTCGAAGATGCGGTGCCCGATCGCCTTACGGTCAGACGCGCGGCAAGATTCGTTGCCGGGGAACAACGGGGGTCCAGGGTCAGGTGGTCTCAAAGGCAACGTGTTGCGGGAGATCAACAAGGCTCTGATCGGGGAGACCAAGGTAGTCGAGGTGACCGAGAACGGCGGCCGCATCGTCGATACGATGCACCGTCCGGCAACTGCCTGCGTGATGCGCTGCGCTCGGCGGGGTACGACGTGCGCAGCCGCAAGTGCGGATGACGGCCCGGCTGTACCTCGAGCCGCCGGACCTGTCATCTGCGCCGCGAGGCCAACACGCCCGACGTCGACGGGTTTGAACTGTTGCAAGCTGCGCGAGCGTTTTCCATGTCGTGGCGATTCTCATGACCGGCTACGGCACGATCGACAGCGCGGTCGAGGCCACCCTGCCGGGGGCCCACGATTACCCGACGAAGCCGCTGAGAGATGATGAGGCCGCGCTGCATGTCGAACGGGCGCTGCAGCAGCAAGCCCTGCGTTCCGAAAACCAGGCCATGCAACATCAACTCGAGGGTCGCCACGGTTTGCAGAACATCATCGGTTCCGATTACCGCATGGCCCGAGTCTTCGAGTTCATCGAGACAGTGGCCGATTCGCGGATCACGCAAATGCTCAGCGGCGAATCGGGCACCGGCAAGTCGCTGGCGGCTCGGGCCATCCACCATCACAGTCCGCGGGCCTACCGCCCGTTCATCGAGGTATCGTGGAGCAGCACAAGAGAGCCTGCTGCAGAGCGAGTTGTTCGGTCACGTTCGCGCGCCTTTACCGGTGCCCACGCTGACAAGGAAGGCCGTTTCAAGGCCGCCGACGGTGGGACAATCTTTCTCGATGAGATTGCTACGGCGTCCCTGCCCTGCAGGTCAAGCTGTTACGTGTCCTGCAGGAGCGGCAGTTCGAAGTCGTCGGCTCCACCGCGACCGAGCGGCGTCGATGTGCGCATCGTCCTCGCAACCAATCTGGATCTCGAGGACGAGGTTGCGGCAATGGTCGGTTCTCGTGAGGATCTGTATTACTGCGTGAACGTGGCCGATGACTTCGCCACTCCGTGATCGGCTGGCGACATTCTCGAGTTGGCCGACCATTTTGTGGGGCGTTTTCGTCGTGAGGCCGGCAAGGACCGCAAGACGCTGTCCGCCGTCGTGCAGGCACTGCAGGGTTACCCCTGGCCCGGCAACGTACGCGAACTCGAAAACGTTATCGAAAGGGCGGTGGTTTTCAGTCGGTCACCGCTGATCGAGCTGCTTACCTGCTGGTCTCGGTACAGACGCCGATCCCGCGCTACGTTGCCGCACATGCAGGCCTGAGCACTCATTACAAGATGCCCTCGCAGAATCAATGGCATCATCGAAGCCGCTCTGCTGGCCCATGCGTGGAACCGTCAGCAACAGCTGATGCCTTGCAGATCAATCGCACCACGTTGTACAAGAAGATGAAGGGCTACGGGCTGAAGGAACGCACGTAGTGAGAACCTCGGACAGGGGAGCCTCTTCGACCCGTCAACAAAGCACCCAACGCGGACCCCGGACAACCATTCTCCGAGGCGCTTGGCCGAGTAGGCACCGTGTAGAACGAAGCGCTGCGAAAGTAGAGGGCACGCACGGACAGAGGCGAGTCGGCGTTCCTCCTGACGGAGCGAGCGACCAGCATCACACGGCCGCAAGGCCCGAGCTCACGGAGCGAGCGTATGTCATGAGGAACACCGTGAGCCGCCAGGGAGCCCTTAGACCCGTCAATCACCACAATCGACTAGCGCTTTCATGGTTGGTTTCAGATCAGTTCTTCCAGTCGGTTTACGATCGAACTACTGCCCACATCGAGGCTCAGTCGCCGCACGTTACTGAACACGTCCCACCCCAGCACGGCGTCCACGCGAACCCCCATGAGATGGCTGGTTTCCTCCGTGATGAAGGGCAATCCGATGCTGCCGGGTTGTTCGATCCTGCGTTGGGCGATACTGAACGGCAGGCCCGGTCCTATCTTGGCACGTTTGCCACCGACATCGGAGTCGGCAAGCTGAGACGGGTTGAAGTGGCGGGTGAGCAGGTTTTCCGAGAAACAGGTCACCGGGGATCCGAAAACCAGGATGGCATTGACGCGTTGATTCTTGATCAACAGCGGGACGAGCGCCTGGTCGCCGGAGATGAAGCGTACGGCCAACCCGGCGTGCAGCGGGTCAGCGGACGGCGTGGCCGCGCGACTCTCCGCCAGGGTGATCGTCGAGGTGTCGAAGTCGATCGTCACACGGGCGTCAGCGAGCAGCCCCGAACCGAAAATACCGCCGATGTTCGGCAGGCCTTCGGCGCTCAGGTCGTAGACCTGTGCCAGGACGTTTCTCATTTCACAGTCGCCGACCGTAACGGTTTCGGCCAGCGCCCAGTGCGATGCTGTCTGATCTCCGGTGATGTCTTCGAGCGCAGCGCTGCTGATGTTGGCGATTCCGGCCCGGGCAGCGACGACGGGATCGATGCTGAGCATCCGGCTGCCGCTCGGATCGAAGAGCATTTTGATGGGCGGGCCCGCACCAAGATGCACGTCGACGGTGGGCAGGGGCATGGCCGCAGGCATGGTGAAGCCGATGCGCGTGCCGCGTACGCGCTGGTTCGCAGTGAGGTTGACGAGACGGCGGTGCAGCACGGAACGTCCGACACAACGCTGGCCGATCAATTGGCCCGGGTAGCCGTCGAGCCGGGTCGCGTGCCGTGCGGCTGCCTCATACGCCATGGCCGCGGCCGCATGGTCGTTCATCTGGCCGCTGAGTAGAGCGACCTGGTATTGCAATTCGGGGTCTTGTGGGTTGGCTTCCAGGCCGGTGGTGGTGGCGTAGTTGAGAGCGTCCTGCATGCGCTTCCTCCGCGTGCAGGGGCGGGAGCGGACCGCGGCTGCGATCGGATGACGTGACAGATTGGTCGTGGCGTCGAAGAGACGGGCGGCATCGTTGAGCAGGCCACTGCGATACAACGCCCGCGCAACGCGGGATGCGGACCTCCATACTGCCCGGGTATTTTTCCAGCGCGACCCGGGCTGCGCCCAGCGCGCGCTCCGGCTCGTCGAGACGGTACAAGGCGTCGAGTAGCTCGGCCCAGGCAGCTGGCGTGTGGCCGCCGGATTTCAGCTGGGCCTCCGCCGCTTCATAGCGCTGCTTCAAGGCCGGGGGCGTATCGGCGGGCAATGGCAGGGGCGTTTGCGCGCATAAACCCAGGGCAGCGTACAACACGCAGGAACTCAACATCGTGACGCCTCCGATCTCTCTGGAGCTGGGGAAACCGCTCGCGTCGAACGGTCTGGTTGGGCGCTCTCAGGCCCCAAAAATACCCGAGGCTACGCAGGCGGGCAATCCGCCCGCCGGTCACGTGCGGGCAGTGGTGGAAGATGATCTGAGATGGGAATGGCCGTGCGTTACTGGCAAACTTCGGTGAGGACCTGTTCCGAGACATACAGAGGCGTCTCGCTGGCCACACCCAAAGCGATGGCATCCGAGGGCCGGGCATCGACCTCGGTCAAAGTGCCATTCAACCGGATGACCAGCTTGGCATAGAAGGTGTGTTCTCTCAACTCATGAATGACGATCTTTTCGAGATCGCAGTTCAGTGATTCGATGACGCTGGCGAGGAGGTCGTGGGTCAACGGTCGGGTGGTCGTGATGCCCTTGACGCGACGATCGATGGCAAACGCCTCGTTGATGCCGATGACGATCGGAAACTGGCGGTCACCATCACGCTCGCGCAAAACGATGATCTGTTGCTCGTCGTTCTCGCGAATGATGATCCGCGCCAGATCCATTCTGACGTCCATGCCTTCAAACCTCACAAGGTACAGGTGATGCTACTTAGCGTATGAGCGGGTGGGCGGAGGTGTCAACACATCCACGGGATTCGACAGGATTCGCGCGTCAGGTCCGAGAATCTCCCCCCGGACGTCAGACTTGACTTCGGGGGACAGCCGTCCCCCGAGGCCGGATATCAGACTTAACTTCGGGGGACAGCCGTCCCCGAGCCCGGGATATCAGACTTAACTTCGGGGGACAGCCGTCCCCCGAGCCCGGATATCAGACTTAACTTCGGGGGACAGCCGTCCCCCGAGCCCCCTGCCAAGGGGCTCTGCCCCGTTGGATCCTCGCGGGGCAGCCTAGCGCGTTTGGCAATCGTGGAGGGGTTATTCTTTCGAATGAATGCCCCGTTCGCGAACCGTTCTGTCAGCTCGTTGGTGCGCGCCCGGATATCAGACTCAACTTCGGGGGGCGGCTGTCCTCCGAGGCCGGATATCAGACTTAACTTCGGGGGACAGCCGTCCCCCGAGCCCTCTGCCAAGGGGCTCTGCCCCATTGGATCCTCGCGGGGCGGGGATGCTCTGGTTTATCACTTCAGTTGGGTACTTGCGCGTTAAAGGCCCCGTTTGCGTGTGGGTGTGCCAGTTCGTGGTGGCACGCGATTTCAGAATTAACTTCGGGGGACAGCCGTCCCCCGAGCCCCCTGCCAAGGGGATCTGCCCCGTTGGATCCTCGCGGGGCAGCCTAGCGCGTTTGGCAATCGTGGAGGGGTTATTCTTTCGAATGAATGCCCCGTTCGCGAAACGTTCTGTCAGCTCGTTGGTGCGCGCCCGGATATCAGACTCAACTTCGGGGGACAGCTGTCCTCCGAGGCCGTGCCGGCCGGGGGTTACACCCCCTGGACCCCGGACCGCGCATGCGTCTTATAGATTGAGTATCCAGTCCCCGTGTCCGGGGACGATTATGTCTGCGATTTCGGTGAGTTCGGCGATGGCCTGGACGGCGGCTTCGGTGTCGCTGTGTTGTTCGAAGGCCTGGCGTTTGGCAAAGTACTCCTTGTTGATGATGGCGTCGCCGACGACGGCGATGGTGCGCAGGTCACCGAGCGCCAGGAGGCTGGCAGCACCTGGCGTGACGCCTGGATTGGGGAAGAGGTGGATGAATTCGGTAAGCTGATCCGGTGCGGGCTGAATCCGCTCGAGCAGTTCGAGTTCTTCATGGACCAGGGGCTCGATCTCCTCGCCGCGTGCATCGGCGGCTACGCTGACATCTTCGAGGTAGCCGGTCATCGCTTCGATCTCGGCTGCGTTCATGACCCACTGTGCATGCGCAAGAGCCTGGATGCCGCGGCGATGGATCGGCCGGAAGCAGGTCAGAAAGACGGTGTCGATCTTGTCGAGGGTCAATCCCGTGCGGTCGTCGAGGTAGTGTTCGAGGATTTGTTGTGGCAGGGACGGGTCGACGAGAACGGTCGCCTCATCGTCGCGAATGAGCGTTGTCGTCGCATGGCTGTTGCGCACGGCGCCCTTGTCGTTCCAGAAACGATTGCGACTGAGCGTGCCGACGCTGATGATGTCAACCGATGCTGGCATGCGAATGGGCCTCTTGTGATTCGAACGGCCGTCGCGATAACACGTACGGACGGTGTTGCGATACGCTGATCAGCAGTCCGATCAGCATGAAGTTGGCGATGGCGCTGCTGCCGCCATAGCTCACGAACGGCAAAGTCACGCCGGTGATCGGGGTCATTCCGACGGTCATTCCGACGTTGATCAGACACTGGGCACTGATCAGCGAGACCACGCCGACGGCCAGTAGCTTACCGAAAGGTTCGGATGTCGCCAGAGCGATCTCCAGTCCGGCGAGGATGATGACCAGGTAACATCCCAGCACGGCCAGGCACCCGACGAAACCCCACTGCTCACCGATGACCGCAAAAATGAAGTCGTTGTGTTTGGCCGGGAGCAGGTTATGCGGGGCATAGATCCCACGCTTCCAACCCTGGCCGGCCAGCCCGCCGTTGCCCAATGCACCTTTCGAGCCGAGTAGTTGGAAACCATGGTCGAGCTTCCACTGGCGGGCTTCGTCTGGCGTGCACACGTAACGCCAGATGCTGTCGGGATCATCCGTGACGCTGCGGCGAACCGGTTCGTACTGCAGGACCAGGCCGGCAATGCGTGCCCGTTGATAGGGCCGCATCTTGGTGTAGAAGACCGGCAGGCACAACGCGGCGAGAAGGATGATCGCCACGAGGTGACGCAGTTTGGCGCCGGCCGAGAACACCATGACGAACAACACGGGCATCATCAGTAGCGCGGTTCCCAGGTCCGGTTGCATGAGGACGAGCAGTGTGGGTACCACGGTGAGGGCGAAGGGTCCCAGCAGACCACTGAAGCGACTGACGTTTTCTTTATGGCGCATGTACCACGCCAGCGCCAGGATAAAAGTGATCTTGGCCGCCTCTGATGGCTGGAGGTTGAAGAAGGGCAGGCTGATCCAGCGGTACGTCCCGTTGATTCGCGGAATCAACGGCAGGCCCCCGACCATCCGGGCGACGACCAGCAGCAGGAGCATGATCAGGCTGATTGCAAACAGCGGATAGGAGAACTGGCCGATCATCTGGTAGCCGATTCGCAGGATGACCGCCGCCATGACACACGCGCCACAGATGAACAACAATTGGCGGCTGCCCGCATTGGGTTGCTCCGAGGGGGGGGCCGACATGATGCTCGTGACGCCTGTTGCGCACAGCGCGAGAATGGCCGCAAGGATTGCCCACCCGGGAAGCGTGAGGTCATACCATTTGCGGCTCATGGTGTGGTCGTCCCTGTCGCAAGATACTCGGGGAACTCCATGATGATAGTGTCGGCCACCGTTTTGCAGACCGGCCCGGCCACACGTCCGCCGCTGTCGCCGAACTCCAGTAACACGGCGATCGCCAGCGGCGCCTGTTGCCGCCAGTCGGGTGTGCCGTCGCGCGTCGGTTGGATGAACCCGACGAACCATGCGTGCGACAGTGATCGGCCCTCGGCCGGTTTTTCAGGCCAATACGTTCTGTCGAGCTTGACCACTTCTTCAGCAGTGTGCTCGGGGTAGTCTTCGAGAAACTTGTCCCGCGCATCCTTGACGCTGCTGGTCTCGTACTCCGCGACGTGGGTGGGGTGGTTGGTGTTGCACCCGACGATGGTCGAGACGATCAGCGGCCCCGCCTGTGCGCTGCCGCTCTTGCCGCACAGACAGAAACCCGGCGACGACAGCTGCGATTTCTTCGCGGTTCCTCTGGTGGAGTTGACCACGTCGTACATGCCGCGACGCACGACTTGCCATGTGCTGTCCGGGAGGACCCGCTGTTGTGCATCATGGGATTGGCCCTTGATCAACGTGACCGGTCGATGGATCCCCGATGCATAAGTGGCCACCATGTTGGCTGCCTGCAGCGGTGTGACCTCGACTTCACCCTGGCCGATGGCGTAGTTTCGCGGGTCGGACAGGCGGACCTCCCGGCCGTTCACCCGGTGTTCCCGAAGCCACTCCGGCGTCGGCAGATTGCCCGTGCGCTCATCGAGTTGTGCGCCACTGGGATCACCGATGCCGAATTGCTGCATCCAGAAGCACATGTGGTTGAGGGCCTGTTCTCTGCCGAGCTTCTCGGACATCAGGTCTGCCGTCTTGAAGCAGAACACGTTGCAGCTGCCCATGAGCGCTTCCTGGCCGGTGATCGTGCCGTGCCGCATCGGTTCGGATTTTCCCTGGGGACGCCAGCACTTGAACAGGCGACTGGTCTGCAGGAGACGACCCTGACATTCGAGGGTCGTGGTCGGAGTGATGACGCCGGCATCGAGGCCGGCGGTGACGGTGATCGGCTTGACGATCGATCCAGGAGGGTACTCGGAGTACACCGCACGGTGGACCAGTGGACGACCAATCGTGTCACTGACCAGCTCGGCGTAATTCGAGCGCAACATATTGGTGTCATAGGACGGATAACTGACCAGCGCGAGCACTTCACGGCTGGCGACGTCCAGCACGACGACCGCGCCGCCCGGCGTGTTGGGCGGTTCGGGTGCATGCACTGCCGTTTGCAGGATGTCGTAGACTCTGTTCTGAAGCGCCAGGTCGATGCTCAGGGTGACATCCTGACCCGTTCTGGGCGGCGTGCGCTCTTCGTTGCGCTCGTCACGATAGCGGATCAACCGTCCGCGTGCGCCACGCAGAACATCCTCGAAACTGGCTTCGATACCGGTCGCGCCGCGACGATCACCCAGGCAATAGCCGCCGTGATCAAAGCGGTCGTCGCCGAGATGGTACGGCCGTTCCTGGATGTCGGTTCTGGAGGCTTCGCGCAGCGTGCCCAGAATCTGACCCATCGACGGATCCTTGACGTAGTTGCGGCGGCTGCTGTCCGTCAGGCGGACGGCGCCCGCGCTGACCAGCCGGCCGTAGCGCTGGGTGAGCCACTGCTGAACATCGATGCGCTCGTTGCCCGTCAACCCGGCCACGAGAGCATGGCATTGACGTTCTTCTGCCAGTTCGGTGTCGATGTGATGCTTCTTGTAATAGTCGTCTTTCCACGAGGCGATGGTATCCATGTGGTGCCACGCGATTTCATCGAGTTCCTGGAGGCCACCTTCCGCATATTGCGAGATATCGACCCACAGGTGGCGTAGCTCATCACGAACACGAGCGCGGGCCGCTTCGTAAGCGAACTTCATGGGATCGTCGGTGTGACCGAATTCTTCGAGGAAGCCGTCGATGTGGGGTTGAGCCAGCCGGGCGAGAAATTTCGAGTCGGCCGGTGCCTGGCGATCGAGCAGCTTGAAGTGGAGGGCGATGTTCCACGCCGGTTCGTCGGCAGCCAGCTGGGTGCCGTGGCGGTCGAGAATCCGACCACGGCGGGTTTCGAGCGACCGTTCCTTGAGCACGAGCTTTGCGTCCGCCAGTTCGCGGTAGTAACCGGCGCTGACGACCTGCAGGTGGAACAAGCGTCCTACGACCATGACCCAGGCACAGACGAACACGACCAGAACGAGTTGGATTCGTGACTTAAATAACATGACCGGTCCCCGTCAGCGCTTCCCGCCGATCGTGGCCCAGACCCAGTCCGCTGGAAATGCGCATCAACATGGCGTGGATCGGAATTGCCCACAGCCCGGTGTACAGCCCGGCGGCCAGTGCATAGATCATGATCGACAGCAGCGTATCTGAAGTTCCCAGCGTGAGTTTCTCGTACGTACGCATGACCAGTACGATCGCCGAATAAGACAGACCGGTCATGAAGAAGTGCGTCAGCGGGTGACGTGTGAAGACCATGTCGCGGGTGATCCAGATCAGTGTGGCGGCCAGACCGTACAACAGTGAAATCAACCCGGGTCGCTGGACACTGGCGAGGTCCATCATCGCGCCGAGGAGCCAACCGGCAATCGGTCCGTACGTCGAACGGGAGTGCAGGGCGTAGTGTACGACGAGAATAAAGGTGAAGTCCGGACGGACGCCCAGGATATCGAGTTGTGCAGCAACCGTAGTTTGTATGCAGATGGTGGTTGCGGCCAGCAACGCAAAGGTCAGCCAGCGCATGGCATGCCTCCGTGCATCTCGATCTCCCGGGTCATCGGACGCGTTGTCGACGACTGCTCTAGAGATTCAACAACATCGGCCAGGTTGTCAAATCAGATTATTCATCGAAGCCGTCAGGGTTGCTGCGATGCCAGTTCCACGCGGTTGTGATCATGTGATCGACGTCGTGTCCCGGGCACCATCCGAGCCGTTGCTCGGCCAGATCATGGTTGGCCAGGGTCACCGGAATGTCCCCTTCGCGGCGGTCCGCGTGCTGTGCCGGGATGTCATGTGCGGTGATGCGCCGGCAGGCTGCGAGTGCGGTCAACACGCTGGTCCCGTGCGCAGTTCCCACGTTGCAGGCGAGGGCCTGGCCGGGCTCGACGTGTTCGATAGCAAGTGCGTGGGCCTCGGCGACATCCTCGACATGGACGAAGTCGCGGATCGCGCTGCCATCCGGCGTGCCGTAATCGACTCCACATACCGTCACGTGGTCATCGAGTCCGAGCGCCACACGCAGGGCGGCCGGGATGATGTGCGTCTCGCTGCGGTGCGATTCTCCGATCGTGCCGTCAGCGGCGGCACCGGCGACGTTGAAATTGCGCATGGCGATTGACCCGAGCCCCTCGGAGCGGGCGCAATCCTGCAGGGCCATCTCGACCACCCACTTCGTGCGACCGAATGGGGTGATGGGGTGCTTGTTGGCATCTTCGCCGATGGGGCCGTCGTCGTCTTGTGGTCCGTACACGGCGCAGGTGGAACGGAAGACCACTCGATTGACCCCGTGTTTCATCGCTTCGCCGATCAGGTTCATGCTGCCCAACACGTTGATCTCGTACGTCTGATGGGGCTGGCCGATCGAGGCGTGATTGTCATGGATGCCGGCCATGTGCAGCACCGCGTCGAGGGGATGTCGATCGAAGCAGTCGGCCAGTTGGAGGCGATCCAGCAGGTCGCCCCGGACCAGCGGAACATCGTCCGGCAGGGATTGTCGAAATCCGCTGGCGAGATTGTCGTAGACCACGACCTCGTGTCCACGTCGGCGCAGCGCGCGTACACAATGACTTCCAACGTACCCCGCTCCGCCGGTAACCAGTATTCTCATTGACCGATTTGCGTCCTTTATCAGTGCCCGGATGGGCACGTGCACAGGTTATTCATCGTACGCCACGACGTCCGTGAGTGCCGAGATGCTGATAATCGCAGATTGCATGACGAAGACCCGCTTGCGGTTGGTGCGAATGCCGGCGACACTCGCTTCGTACACATAGGCCTCCTTGGTGGCGTGACCGTCGCGACAATCGTGCATGTCGGCGCCCTCGAGCCAGATGCCCAGATGGGCTATGGCGTGCAGCGTGCCCAGGTAGACCACCGGTTGGTCGGTGTCGACGACGACGGGTTGGCCAAGATAGGCATCCAGGTCGTTGGCCAGCAAAGGGCGGCCGTTCACATGGGGGTCCAGAGTACTCACTGATCCAATGGTACGGGGTGAGCGCTGCGCTCTCAACTGCCGTCGATCGGGCCGTCGAGGGTACGGGGCGACCCCGTTAGGGTGTAGCATAGAGATATGGTCGAAGCCACACGGAAACGGACGCGCCGCCGGCTTCTTGGGCGATGGCTGGCTGTCATTTGCGTTTTCGGGGGTATCCTCGGCGTGGCGGCCTATGGGCTGCTGCCGTGGCTGGTGCCCACGGGATGGATCACCGCGCGGGTCGAAGCACAATTGTCCGCGCTGATGCAGCGTCCGGTGACGGTCGAGCAACTCGAGATCGGGTACAACACGGGGGTGGTGGTCAAGGGCCTGCACATCGCCCGTCGCCCCGGCTTCGGCGAGGGGGCGCTGCTGACTGCCCGGCACATCGCGTTGCCGGTGAGCGACCGCCTGCTGCTGCCGTACGATTTGCTGCGCATGCTGTGGACCGGTCGGTCGAGGCCTGCGAGCAGCATCGAGGTCGACGGCCTGGCCTGCTGGATCGTGGCCGATGAGGCCGGGCGCCTCAATATCGGTGATCTCAATGACCAGGGGGGCGGTGTGCTGCCGGCCCTGGCTTACGACATTGCCGATCTGAAACTGCACTTCATTGATTCGCGCCACCCTGAGACCGGCCCCGGTGTTCTCCAGCTTCCTGCATTCTACTGTCGCCTCGATCCTGCGACCGGACGCATGACCTGGCAGGGAGCCGGTGCGTTTGGATCATCCGACGACTCCGAGGCGGTCAACCTCGCGGGTGAACTACTCGTGCCCCGTCTTCAGAGGGCGGTCGCTCTTGCCGGTGGCAGCGAGATCGTCTGGACCGATGTCCTGCTCACTGATTTTCCCGCAGCCCTGTTGCCGGCGAACATGGTCCTGCTTGGCGGAACTTCCAGTGGGACCCTGCGGATCAAGGCCACGCCTCAGCTGGATGTGCTGTTTGATCTCACGATGGACTTTGCGGACGTTCGCATGGCGCGAGGCGAGAATCCTCCACTGGGTCTTGCCGCCCTCGGCCTCGAACTGCAGGGCGAATGGTCCGGAGCCGGACGATCGCTGCGGGTTGACACGATCCGCTGCACGGCGGGAGAGGAATGGATCATCGAGGGGCTTGCTTCGATCCCGGTACTGACTCTCGACGATCGCCCGTTGAGCATCGGGGTCAGGCTGCAGGGTCGCATGATCCGCTCTGAACGGCTGGTCGAGGCCCTCGTCCGTGAAGGTGCTGACTTCCACGGGTGGTCCGTTCGTGGTCCGGGCAGGTTTGACGTGGACATGCGCCTGGACGATGGCACGTGGTCGGGGCACCTGGAGGTCACCGCTGATTCCGCCGAGGTGTTCGAAGGTGCAGCGGTCGTCGGCCACGCAGGTGTTCCCAAACATCTGGCCGTGGACGTGTCCCGTACTGTCGAGGGAGATCTGTACGTCGAGCGGGCCCGGGCCACCTGTGGTGGATCGACCCTTGATGTCGAGGGCCGGCTGTGGCCGTTCGATCCGGATGCACGGCGGTGGTTGGCCCATCTCGAACGCGGGCGGGTCGCGGTGGTGACAGAAGAGATTGACTGGCTCCTCAAACGCTCCGGGCTGAACGTACGCGTGTCCGGGGACATGCGCGTCGTGGTCGAAGCCATTCGGCATGAGCGCGGGCTCGAAATCCTGGCTCACGCAGAGCTGGCCGCGGAGTCGATCATGTCGTGGCCGACCTGGTTCGAGAAATCGGCGGGCGACAGTGTGCAGGTTCGGGCCGCGTGGTTGTGGCCCGGGAGTGCTGTCCGACGGTTCGATGACGTGCGTTTCGAGCTGGCCTCGGCCGGTACGCGCGCGGCGGTGTCCTATGGTGCGTTCGAGGTGGCCGAGCACGCGACCGGGCCTCTGGTGGCCATCCGCGCTCCCTTCGATGTCCAGGGGCTCGCAGGTCTTCGTCGCCTGGTTCCGGCCGTGGATCGGGTCTGCGATGTCACGACCGTGCGCGGCGACTGTCGGGGTACGCTTGCAGCCAACCTGGCCGCAGACGGTCAACAGGTGCGTGTGCACGCGGAGGTCGACGCCCGTGCAGCGGAGATCGACGCTCGCGAGTTCACCAAATCGCGGCATGCACCGGCGACATTCGTCGCGGACTACCACGCCGGTCCGGTGGAACGATCGTTGCACTGGTCAGCCGAGCTGGACGGTGGGCGGGTCGAGGGTCACGACACCTGGGCATCCGGGACACTCCCCACCGCGGTTGAACTGCGCGCGGACATTGCCTCGATCGGTCCATTTGTGGCGCATTGGCCGCGCGTGGCCGCACGGCTCGCCCTGCTCGAGGTCGAGGGGGCGGCTCGATTGACCTGGCAGGCAACAGCGGATGCAACCGGGACGGAGTTTCGTGCCTCTGGCGATTTTTCGGAAACGGCCATTGGTCTCGAGGAGGGGGAACTGCGCAAGCCCGCCGGACGCAGGTTGACACTCGTGGGGCGCGGACGGATCGAAGGGGCCGATGCCGAGCGGTACCGGTTGCTCGTGCTCGACGAGGTCGAACTGCGGACTCCATCGTCCTTCGCCAGCTGGACGGGGCAGTTGCGCTGGGCCGGTGCTGCGGAGTCCGCTGATGTGGCGGTCGACACGTGGGCGGGTTCGGCTCGATTCGACTGGGCGGTCGAGGACGGCCTGAGATTTCTTGCCGATCAGCGTGAGTGGGGCGATTTGACCTGGTCCGGCCGGGTGGCGGGGGACATCGACGTGGGCTACGCGGGGGACGCTCGCGTCGCAGATTGGGTGGTGGACGCGACGGATCTGGACCTGCGCACGCAACTGTTCCACAAGGCGGCCGGGGCAGACGCTGCCCTGGCCGGTCATGTCGAAGGCGATGCGCTCGACGTACGGCTGCACGCGGCGACGATCTCGTGGTCCGGTCCGGGCAGCATGCTGGTTGATTCGATCGAGGAACTGGTCGGTCAGTATCACGCTGAGTCAGACCGCTGGACCCTCGACACCCGCGGTGGCGTGGTCGGTGGCCTGCTGACCGGGCGGCATGTGCAGGGGCCGGTGCCCCAAATCACCTACGAACTGAGTGGCGCGAGCGCCTCTGAGGTGGCAGAGCGGTATTGTCAGGGGGCGTTTCCAGGTCTGCATCCCGAGGGGACCATCACCTACCGCATCGGGCCACCCCACGATCACGATCCCGGCGAGGTGGTGGCTCGGGGCGAATTGATTGTGAATGGAGGCTGGCTTTCAGGCAAGGCGGCGCCGTCCTGGATGGCCACCGTATTCCCGCGTCTCAACCTGGCCCGGTTTACCTTCGATCGCATGCATGACTGGTATGTGGTGCACGAGGATGGGAGGGTCCAGCACCAGGCGATATTCCAGGGGCACTACTATCATTTGTATGTGACCGGGTGGCAACATGGCGTGGGTGAGGTCGATTATGTCATTGGGATCGATCTGCTGGCCGGGCAGGAAAGCCCGTACTGGGTCGAGGTCGGCGGCGGCCGGATTCCGCTGTTCCGCTCGGTGATGCACAGTGACGTCGATGGCAATATCACCGAAGAGTCCGTAAGTTATGTGCCATTGCGTTTCGTCAAGGCGCTGTTGTGGGAATCCAACCCACTCTATACGGCTTATCACGCCCTCCGGAAGCGGGCCCTCGGTCGTGAATGACAACGGTTCCCGCGCTCTGTTCGGCGTCTCATGTCCTATCCAGATCTCCAATCGTTCATTGCCGCCCTCGAAGAGCGCGATCAACTCCGACGTGTACGCGTAGAGGTCGATCCTGTCCTCGAAATCAGCGCCATCGCTGACCGGGTCAGCAAACGGCGCGCCGCCGGATCAGCAACGCCCCCTCCAACCGATCCAGTACACGGCGGGCGGGGCGGGCATGGACTGCTGTTCGAAAACGTTCGAGGGGCAGACATGCCGGTCGGGATCAATCTGTTCGGCAGCTATGAACGGGTGCGGCTGGCGCTGGGGTGTGAAGACCTGGAACAACTGGCTGAGCGCGTACAGCAACTCATCAAGCCCGAGATGCCCACGACCCTCATGGACAAGCTCAAGAAGATTCCCGAGCTGGCCAAGCTGGCCAGCTTCCCGCCCAAGATGGTCCGCACCGGGATCTGCCAGCAGGTCGTGCACAGCGACCGTGTCGATCTGACGCGTCTGCCCTTGATCCAATGCTGGCCCGGCGACGGGGTCGCCGGCTATTGCGGCAAGCCGGACGGGGTGACCGAAGGAACCGGGCGTTATATCACTCTGGCCGGTATTTACACCAAAGACATCGAGACCGAAGAACGCAACGTCGGCATGTACCGCGTGCAGCTCCATGACGAACGCACGATGGCGATGCACTGGCACATGCATCATGATGGAGCCCGTCATTTCCGACGCTACGCCGCAGCTGGTAAGCCGATGCCGTTGGCAATCGTCCTGGGTGGGGATTCGGTGCTGCCTTATGCGGCGACATGTCCTTTGCCTCCGGATGTCAGCGAACTGCTGTTCGCCGGCTTTCTCAAAGGCTCCGCGATTGAACTCGTGCCATGCAAGAGCATTCCGATCGAGGTTCCAGCAACCGCCGAGATCGTCATCGAGGGCTGGGTCGATCCACGCGACACCCTGTGGGAGGGCCCGTTCGGTGATCACACGGGGTTCTACTCCGTTGCCGATCGCTATCCGAAATTCACCGTCAGTGCCATGACCCATCGGAGTGATCCGGTGTATCCGACGACCATCGTCGGCCTGCCGCCACAGGAGGATTACTATCTGGGGAAGGCGACCGAACGTGTGTTCCTTCCTCTGCTGCGCGTGATCGTGCCGGATATCATCGATTATCACCTGCCCATGTTCGGGGCATTTCACAACTGTGTTTTTGTCAAGATTCGCAAGGAGTATCCCTACCACGCGCGCCGGGTCATGCACAGCATCTGGGGCGCGGGACAGATGTCGATGACCAAACTGATCGTCGTCGTCGACGAGGACGTCAACGTCCATGACGAGCAGGATGTGTTGTTTCACCTGTGTGCGAACGTCGATCCGAGTCGGGACCTCGAGCAGGTCACCGGCCCTTTGGACATTCTCGACCATGCTGCGGTGAGCTATGGTGGTGGCGGGAAGTTGGGTATCGATGCCACTCGAAAGATGGCTGGTGAGGGTACTGTGCGTGAATGGCCCGAGCTGCTGAAGATGAATCCGGAGACGGTCGAATTGGTTGAACGTCGCTGGCGGGAGTATGGCGTGGTCTAGGGTGTTGGCCCAGTGCCGTGGGGCTGGCGTGGCACAGGAGTTAAGATACAGAGAGCATGTTGGCCGAGCACGACACAACCACGCCAGAAGATACGCCCGCCCTGTGGGACGGCGAGCGCTTGCACAATCCGCATCGCGTGGAAGACAAGCCGTGGCGCGTGCGTCGTATGTTCGATGCCATTGCCCCGACATATCAGCGGGTTAACAGTGTGGCTTCGGCCGGGCGCGATCGTGCATGGCGCCGCGCCGTGGTCCGCATGGCCGGGGTCGGTCCGGACGACCGCGTGCTCGATATCGCGTGCGGGACGGGTGATCTGGCCGACACCTTCCGGGGCGGCGGCGCGCAGCGTATCGTGGGCCTGGATTTCTCCCGGCAGATGCTGGCCCGCTGGCACCGCCCGGCCGATGTTGGTTGCTGCCAGGGTGATGCCTTGTCGCTGCCCATCGCCGATACCAGCGTCGATATCACCAGTTGTGCATTCGGTGTACGCAATTTCGCGTCGCCGCGCCGCGGCTTCGCTGAGATGTACCGGGTGTTGCGTCCCGGGGGCCGCGCCATGATTCTCGAGTTTGCAATGCCCCGTGGACCTATCATCGGTCGGATGTACCGCTTCTATTTCCATCGTGTGCTGCCCAGGCTGGCGCGGTGGATCAGCAAGGACCGCAGCGGGGCGTATGATTACCTGCCCAACTCGGTGCAGTCGTTCGACGGCCCGGCCGAACTCGAGGCGACGATGCTGGAAGTCGGTTTTTCGAAGGTCACCGTCAAGCGCATGACCTGTGGAATTGTTTACATCCTTCGCGGTGACAAGTAGAAGGGAGCAGCTATGGACGTGCCGCTCTCCAAGGATGGGTTGATCATCGATGATGTGTGGTCGCGGACGGCTCCGAAGTACCGGGCCCGCGCGGTCATTCTTCTGGTGCTCAACATGCTGCTGTTTGGGGCCATGTGCTGCTTCATGTTCTGGCTGCGGACAGGGTGGTACTTTTCGCCGGCGCATCCCAACTACACCCGTTTGTTCGTGACGGCGGCCAAATTTTCCGGCGCCGGTCAGGTCACCGCGTACAACCTGGTGACCGAGCCGATCAGCCTCGAAATGGTGCCCATGCATGCCGTGGTCATCGGCCTGCTCATTGCTTCCCTGGCCTCGATTCCCATTCTGGTCGCCATTCTTTATCGTTTCGCCGCGGCCCTGCCATTTTGTGCGATGGTGGGCGTGCTGGCGGTCATGCCGTGGCTGAGCGCCAATCTCGTGCTGGCCTGTCTCATTGCGCACGTCGCACGCAAGCGTGTGCGTTTCCGTTTTGCTGCGGCGTTGCTGGCGTTGATTCCCATCGGTATTTATCTGCTGGTTTCGTCCCAAACCTATTCCGCACCTCAAGATTTGCTGACCTCGCCGTTCGATCGCGGTCTGGTCGTCGTGCCATTGCTGTTGTCGGTGGTTGCCTCGTGCGTGTTGATGGCCGGGTGCCTCAGCATCGCGCGCATTGTCGATTATAGACCCGGCGCGATCACCCCATTACTCGCGCTCATGCTGCTGGCGCCGTGGGCCCTGTTCATGGACCAGGTCGGCCCGCACGAACTGCACTACCGAATTCTCGAGATGAACTACGGACCCGAATCGGATGACTTCTTCGCGCCGGCGAATGCCGAGAGCCACATCGAGCTGGTTGCCAAACGCCTGCACCGCGATCATCCCGAGCCGCGCCCGGCGCTGTCAGACCTCAAAGCGGAGGTACTGGCCCACTGGGAACGTGAGTTCGAGCCCCTCGACGACGATAAGATGGACATCCTCATCCGGGATGAAATGCTCGATCAAGTCGAAGTGTTCGCCGAGCAACAGTACATCGTGAGACAGGCGTGCGATCAGTTTCTCGAAGCTTACGAAGACAGTCGCTATGTGCCCAGTGTGCTGTACATCAAAGGGCGCGCCCTCGACATGCGCGTGGACCGTTCCGAGTTTCGCAACAACGGTAATTTGCGCTACTACCATGACTGTCCAGGTGAGAGTTCGCGGTCTACGTGGACGAAGCTGGTGACCGAACATCCCCAATCACCGCTGGCCGACGTCGCTCGTATGCAGCTGGCTCGCCTCGATGCCCGGCGTGGAGACGTCCAGCGCGCTATTGACTGGTTGAGCAACATGTCGACGACCGTGCGTGTCGAGGGTGATTCGGCCGGCGGGGGAGGGCTGTCACTCGAACAACTGCTGCAGAAGCGTCCTCCTGAAGCGAGCCTGGAGAGTGAATACGTCGACATGCCGCGCCTGGCCCACGAGTTGCGGGCACTTCTGGAGAACAACCGCGACCCGCTGACTGGCGATGCCCCGTTGGTGGCCTATCTCAACTGCGACTCCCGTCATCCCGAGTACCTCAACAATCTGCGATTGTTGCTCAAACGGTTCGAGGCACGTCCGGACATGCGGATCCGCGACAACATCGAGTTGGAGCTGGCAATCGAGGAATCTCTGGACACTGCAGAGCTGGTCAGGCGCATCGAGGACATTCGTCGGCGCTTCCCGCACGGCGATGTCGAGCCTCTGATCCTCTACGAACTGGCTCGCGGCTACGATGAGATGGGCGAGTTGAACCAGGCCAACGAGCAGTTCAAGACCCTGGCCGACGAGTACCCGTGGACCCCTCAGGGGGCCGCGGCCCGGCGCTGGCTCTATACCGGACGTCCGCAGGAGCCCTGAATTCCAGCGTTTTCAGGAGACCGGGTGTGAGAATCGGGCGTTGGGGCAGTGCACAGGACGTGGAGCCCCTACAATCAGGCTTTCCGGGAATCGCGACGCGTACTCACAGGATCGGACGTGCGACATGTCGACAGACATCACCGTTGGAATCACCGGCGCGAGCGGAGCCGCCTACGCTACACGGTTCATCGAACAACTCATTGCTCATGACCGACGTGTCCACCTGGTCGTCTCGCCGTTTGGGCGTCGTTTGCTGGCCGATGAGTTGAACATCACGCAGGTCACGCCCGAGACTCTCGTGGGGCACTCCACGGACAACCTCGTCATTCATCCGTACAACGATCTCGGCAGTCGCCTGGCCAGCGGTTCATTTGCCGCCTCCGCGACGGTCGTGTGCCCGTGCAGCGCCAACACGCTCGGCGCGATTGCAGCGGGTCTGGGCGACAACCTGATCAACCGCATGGTTCAGGTCGCGCTCAAGGAACGCCGGCGGGTCCTCCTGGTCTATCGCGAAATGCCCATGAGCCATATCGATCTGCAGAACGCCCTGACCGTCAGCCAGGCCGGAGCTGTGTTTTGCCCCGCGAATCCCGGATTCTATATGTTGCCCACGTCGGTCGCCGACATCGTCGATTTCGTGGTTGGCAAAATGCTCGATCTGTGCGGGGTCGATCACGCGCTCGCAACGCGGTGGGACCCCGAGGCGCATGCGGACAAGACTGGCGAATAGCGGCTTGGATCGGGTTGCTGGAAGGGCCATGGCCACGTCGAAGGTCCGACCAGCAGGGACCCGGCAAACCTCCGACCTCGTGCGGTCGTATAAACTATCGAAGACGAAATGAGGAGCTGATCCCGAATGCGAAATCCTTATCGTGAATGATTCCAGCCTCGACATGACCGCTGCCCCACCCCGCCACGGTGCGTTCAGGGTGTGGGCCGACATGATCAAGCTCAGCCACTCGATCTTCGCACTGCCTTTTGCCGTGGCCGCCGCGTTTCTGGCGGGCCGGCATCTGGCGGCGGGGCACCCCGGCATCGGGCACATCGCGTTGATCGTGGCGTGCATGGTCACGGCGCGAAGCGTGGCGATGACATTCAACCGTCTCATCGATGTCGAGATCGACGCGCGCAACCCTCGGACCGTGATCAGGCCGCTGGTGTCAGGTGCGATCAGCATGCGTCAGGCGTGGGTCTTCCTGGTCCTGGGGGCAGTCGGGTTCCTCGCTGCCTGTAGCGCGTTCATGTTGTTCTATGCCAATCCATGGCCACTCCTGCTGGCGGTTCCCGTACTGGCCTATCTGTGTGCGTACTCCCTGTGCAAACGGTTCACGCGGTGGTCGCACTTCGTTCTAGGCAGCGCCATCGGCTTGTCGCCGGCGGCCGCCTGGCTCGCCATCGATCCATCCTCCATCGGCTGGCCCGCCGGGCTGCTGTGCGTTGCGGTCATGCTGTGGATCGGGGGGTTCGACATTATCTACGCCTGCCAGGATGCCGAGGTCGATCGGCGTGAGGGTCTTCATTCGCTGCCAGCCAGTTGCGGCGAACCCGTCGCGTTGTGCATCGCCCGCTGTGCGCACGTGATGGCGGTACTGCTGCTGGCAGGCGTGGGCATGACGGCAGGTCTGACGACGCTGTACTGGATCGGTGTGGGGATGGTCGCCATTTTGCTGATCGTCGAGCACTGCCTGGTCAGCGCGGATGACTTGTCACGCGTCAATATGGCCTTCTTTACGGTGAACGGCATCGTGAGTATCGTTCTGGGCGTGTTGACCGTGATCGATGCCATGTTGCTCGGCCCCCTGGGAGGCACCCTCTCATGAAATCAGGACGTGGCGTGCTGCTCGTGATCATGACCGGATACCTCGCCAGTGGTGCCTGGGGGCTCGAGTGGGGCGTTTACAATGACCTGCGCGCGCAGCATCTGTTTCCTGACGGATCGACATGGGCGGCGGATGACGTTGCAACAGTGATTGGTACGCCGCCATCTGACCGGGCCCTTGGTGCCGATGTCGACCCCAATCCCATCCCGGGGGCGGCCGCTCCGGTGAGGCTCACGGGGACTCTCGAGGAGCGTGCCGAATTGTACGCACGATTCCTGCTGTACTCCGGTCAACCCGATGAGATGATTTCGTTTCGGGCCATTGCTCAAATGAAACCAGCCGAGGGCCAACTGGATCCCCGGCTGTACCAGTACGGTGGATTGTTCATTTATCCGCTGGCCGGTTTGCTCAAGCTGGCGGCCCTCTCCGGCCTGATCACGGCGGGAGACCGCGCCTATTACTTGAGTCACCCGCACGAATTTGCCCGATTCTACTTGATCGGTCGTGGGATGGTGTTGGCGTGGGGGGTGCTGGGGGTGTGGCTGGCCTGGGCCATCGGGCGACAGTTGGGCGGGCCACGGGCCGCACCGCTCGCGGCGCTGCTTTTCACCGCTCTTCCAGTTGTCGTGAGTTTGTCGCACGAAGCCAAGCCCCATCTGCCGGGCACGGTCCTGATGCTCGCAGCCTTGTACTGGGCCCTGCGCTACCATGACAGCGGCCATCCCCGCCATCGATTCTATATGGCCGCGTTGTGCGGTCTGGCTGTGGGTATGGTGTTGTCGAGCATGTGGATCGTGGTGCTCATCCCACTCGTCGAGTGGCTCGTGCCATCGAGCCTGTCGGAGCGCCTGTCACGGACCATGGGGGCGCTGGCCGCCGCCGCTTTCGCGTATGGTGTGACCAACCCGTATGTCATGGTCAATTTGATCACCAATCGGAAACTCCTCATGTCGAATATCGGAAACTCGACGGCCATGTATGCGGTCGGCGACGGGTGGTCGGCGTTGGGAACTGCTTCCGCTTTGCTGGCGGAGGGGTCTTCCGTGATCGTCATTGCGGCAGGCCTGTTTGTTGTCGTCGCGTTGTGGGGTTGGGATTGGCGCAAGACACTGCTCGTTCTGTTGCCCGCAATGATCATGTTTACGCAGTTTGCCCTGCTCGCTGAGGGCAAGCCGGGTGAGTACGGCCGCTTCGGTCTGTTTCCCAACGCTATCCTCGCGATCGTCGTCGCAGCAGGGTGCGCGCGATTCCTGGCTCGAAGGTGGTATCAATCGCTGTTGTACGCGCTGGCGCTGGCCACTCCGCTGGCCTGGGGTTCTATTGATTACTTCGTACGTTTCCATCAGGACACGACCGTACGCAACTCACGCTACGAGGTGTCCAGGGCTCTGGTCTCCTTGGCTGAGCAGACGATGGGCGAGGAGCGTCCGACGATCGGTGTCTTGCGTGATCCTGCTCCCTATGCGTTTCCTCCTCTAGATTTTGCTCGATGGGATATCGTTCGATTACCGGGGGATGTGGCGTCCTGGCCACAAGACAAGACCGGCTGGCCAACCGTGCTCGTCGTGCCTTTCAATGGCGTCGAACATGTCGATGTCGCAGAGATACTACGTGATGGGTACTACGCGTCGACAGTCCAGCCGCTGCCCAGTGATCGCGCGAGCATGACCTGGGCAGCCAAACCCGTGCTGTTGCTCAGTGCAGTGAAAGGATAGTTGTTGAGTACTCCGACGTGGATTCTGCTGTCAGGCCTCGGGGCCGATCATCGCATGTACAACAGCATGGTCGACCTCCTTCCAAAGTACCAGGCGATCGATTACGTCGACATCCCGGAGAAGGGTGAGATGATCGAGGCCTATGCGCTGCGTGTTGCGCAACGGATCGAGACCTCCGACAACATCGTGTTGTGCGGCGTCTCGTTTGGAGGCATGCTCAGTTCCATTTTGTGTCAGCACCTCGAGCCGCGGGCGCTGGTGATGTTTTCGAGTACCCATCGTCCGGAGGCGCTGTCGCATTCGGCGCGCGCCTTCGAGTGGCTGAGTCGGGTCTTCCCTGATACGCTGGCAACCTGGTTGCGGCAGGTCGGACGCGGCGCGACGCCGTGGGTCGAGGCACTCAAACCGGAGCAGGCTGCCGTATTTCGAGCAATGGTCGAGGATTCGCCGCTCGAGATGATTCGTCGTGGTGGACGCATGGTCATGGATTGGGACGTGGCTCCGCCGATCAACTGTCCGCGGTTTCACCTGCATGGTGGTCGGGATGTGCTCATGCCCGCCAAAGCGGTGGACCACACGCGTTTGCTTCCCGATGCGGGACATTTGTTGAACCTCACGCATCCCAAGGACGTGCGCGAGTTCGTGCGCGACGTGCAGCACGAGATCAACGGTCAGGCATGAGGACGGGCGCGCAGATATTGCGTGGTATGGGCCACACAGAGAAGATGGGGATGTCGAGGGTGCCTATTTGACGTCAACGAAGGAAGCGACGCTGTTGATATCGCGAATGACATCGACAGTGGCTTGCACGGTAGCCGATTGTCCCTTTTGAGGACACACCGCAACCGAACCACGGTGCCGGTGGTTCCAGATGCGCCCGGCGCGGGTGCTTTTCATGACTTCTTTCTTGTCATGGTTGCGCGACTTGGAGATCTTGTCGTCCTTGAGAAAGATGCGCGCAAGGGTCTTCTGGGCAGCTGGGCGGGTGACATCGCGTGTAACGGTGATGGTGACGTTGTGACCGGGCTGAATATCCATGATCGCTCCACGGAGATCGATGTTTCAAAGTCTGAAAAAGGTCGCTGACGTAAGCGGCGAATTGTAACACATCACAGGGGCAGCAGCCAAATGGATCGGACCTTTTTTGGGATGGGGGCGGCGCTCGCCGCACTGGCCGTTGGGGCCGGGGCTTTTGGGGCTCATGGTCTTCGGGCCTACTTCGAGGAGCACCCCAAGCTCGGGGAGTACTTCCAGACCGCCGCCCACTACCACCTCGTTCACGCCGTCGCGCTGTTGGGTATTGGCTGGGCCTGTTACCGCTGGCCGGGATCGCTGACCACCTGGAGCGGAATCCTGATCGTTGTCGGAATCGTGGTGTTCTCGGGAAGCCTGTACACGATGGCGTTGAGCGGTGCGCGCTGGCTGGGGGCCATCACGCCTATCGGTGGAGTTGCTTTGATCGCCGGGTGGGTGCTTGCCGCAGTGGCCGTGTTGCGACCTGTCGCCAAAGGCTGACCGGACGTGGCACGCGGTCACTCGATTCGCCAGGCTGCAGCCGAGTGAAGTCGTCCGACGCCCGGGCTCCCGATTGAACACCCCGATCAGCTGAGCGCCCGGTCGGGGATTTCCGTCATGGCAACTTGTCCGATGCGTAACAGCTCGATCAACTGCACGAAAGCCAGGACGAAGAATTGCTGCAGGAAACTGAAATTGAAATTGATTGGGAAAATCTGCATCGTTGCATTGTGTCCCAATCAGCAGCCGCGGGCAAACACTTCCTCGAGGCATCTACGGAACATATATGACCTGTAGTTCCGCGAACTCCATACCTGCGGGGTTGGACCGTTCGAGCACGATTCGGGCGATCTGGTTCGCCGGCAGGCCGATACCCTCGCCGCACACCTGCTCAGCGACCTCGAGGCCGACGCATCCACCGATGCGAATCGGCGGGGTGAACGGGTCGTCGGCGTCAGCAATCACCAGATAGTCGGGCGAGAGGCTGGATCCGACCTGTACGCGGGTGACCGGTCCCTCGACACCCCAGTTGACCTCCGGTGTGGCCCCGACACCCAGTAGTTTGATGTTGGCCAGATCGGGATTGAAGGCGTCACCCTCCTGTTCTCGGAAGTGTTCCACCGAGCTCTCGAAATTCTTGTACCCGATGATGTTGAATCCTTTGCGGAGCGGATTGTAAATCACCGTGCGCGGGTCCGAGCGGACCTCGCCGAACCGGGCGACGACCTCGATCGCCCGGCGGTCTCCACCGAGCTCGGGCATGGTGAAGGTGGCCTCGTTGATGACCGAGAAAAACGTGGTGACATTGCCGAGGGCGATACCACGGATGAACGTCAGAAACAGATCAAGGCTCGACGTGGCCACGGTGTCGGGCGAGATGTCAGTGATGGTGCCATCGTCGTTCAACTCGAACGTGATGCCCCGGGGAAAATAACCGTACCAGTACAGTGTTTCCTCCGAAAAGACCTCGGCGACGCGCGGACCGGAGCTCTGAGTGGCCTGCCCTGCAGTGAGGCTGCCCGAGGCGACGCCCGTGGCGATGACGAGCAATTCATCACGAATGAGATACGGTTCGATGGGAATATCTGTGTTGGCGACCGCAGCGTGAATGTTCAGCCTTCGAGCCTGTGATCCGAAACGGGTTCCCGGCAGCGCATCGCCGCGCTGAACCAGTCTGGCCAGGACCTGATCGGGGTTGAGCGATGGGTCACGCTCCCAGACCCATGCAGCGGTGGCAGCCACCTGTGCTGCGGCGTAGGACGTTCCATTGCCATAGCGGTAGCTGGAGTTGGGTGAGGCCACGAGCAGATCGACGCCCGGCGCCGCGATGTCGATGCCGGCGCGGTTGGAGAACGGCGCGTCGCGATCCAGGATATCCGTTGCGCCGACGGCGACCACGTCCTCATATCCGGCCGGGAAGCGGCTCGACGAACCGGAAGCACTGCGGCCGTTGTTACCGGCAGCCGCGATGAGCATGACGTTGCGGTCTGCAGCGAGCTCGATCGCGCGGCGCAGGCTCTCGTATTGGTTGGCGAAACTGAACGGCAAGAGAATAATGTCTGCGGGCGCGATCTCAGTGGTTGCGAGGTCCGTGTCTGCATTGCCCTGCAGTGCCCCCATGATGCCGAGGATCACCGCATCGAGAGGACACAGGCCGTCACTGCCGCAAACCTTGTGTACGGTCAACGTCGCCTCGGGCAGCAGGCCGGCTATGGTCCCTGACCTCAGGCTTGCCGAGATCAGGCTGATGACGCTGGTGCCATGGCCACCCGAAATGGTGTCCTGAATGTTGCCATTGCCGTCGATGTAATTGAACCCCGGAACGACCGCTCCTCCGGAAAATTCCGTATGGGCTATGTCGCAGCCGGTGTCGAGCACGGCGATGGTCATGTCGCCGCTGGCAAAGATGCTGTTGGCCGTGATCGCTCCGGTGCGGAACAGCTGATATTGCGCGAATTCGACAGCGGTAGGCCCGGGAATCAGGTCGGTGGCTTCGGCGATTGTTGCGGTCGGATTGAATTCAATGAACTGAACGCGATCGAGACGGCTGGCGATATCGGCTGCGGCCAGCTCGGTTCCCGGGTTGACCGCAAAGGTCACAAGGTTCAACTCCGGAATGATGTCGAGGATCTGGCCACCCATGCTGCTGGCGGCGCTGACCGCGAGTTGTTCCAGGAAAATCTCGTCGATCGAGGGGTCGTAGCCGACGATCAACAACCCGGGGGTGGTCGCATCACCGCGCTCGCCGAAGCCGATCGGATCGTCATCACTCAAGTCTGGCAGGTCGGCGATGGTGTTGCCGGTGCCGGTTTGGCCACCGCCATCTCCCGAGCCGTCCGTCGGCGTGCCCGGGCCGTCGGCCGGTGCGCCGCCGCAGCCCGCCATCATGGTCCACAGGAGTGCGCAGACTGCCAACGTCGGATATTTGATTCTGGTCATGATGCTGAAATCCTTATAAGGGCACCAGGTCCCACAGGCCCCTGGTGTCTAATGATAGACCGGTGCGTGCTGGCGATCCAAGGGGCCTGTAAGTGTACCAAGCCATTGTGCTTGCGCATCATGCTGGTCGGCAGAGCACCGGGCCTAGTGGTTCTCGGCCATGCGGACCGGTGATGCGGCCAGGCGATCGCGGTGCGTGACGGCGCCGCTGTCGATACGGATCTGGACGAATTCCAGTACACCTGTGGGGCACGATTGCACGCATGCGCTACAGCGCACACATTCAGGATCTTCCATGTGCAGGCCCTTGTTGGCAAAGTTCATGACATCGATGCCCTGGTGACAGACCGAGGTGCACACGTTGCACGAGATGCATTTTTTCTTGTCGGCTGCGATTCGAAACGTGCTGAAGCGCGTGTAGATGTGCATCAGGGCTGCCAGGGGACATGCGAATCTGCACCACACCCGGCCACTGAACCAGAAGTAGAAGCACACGCCGAGGATCCCAGCCCACAGCAGGTCGACGAACCATGCGTAGTTCATATAGCGCATCACACCACCGATCTGGCCGCCGCCGGCAGTCTTCCCGCTGAACAGCGCACTGTACGCACTGTCGATCCAATCGGTGCCGGGCGTGATCCATGAGACAATCCGGAGCAGCAGCAATATGAACGCGAACAGCAGGAACACCTGCCCGATCATGTTGACGCGGTTCCATAGCGGGCCGTGCGGCATCTTGTGGCGGTGGGCGTCGCCCATGGTCTCGGCCAGCGCCCCGCACGAGCAGATCCATCCACAGTACGCGCCCTTACCCCAACGGCGGATCAGCAATGGTATGATCACGAGAGTCTGGATGGCGCCCACGATGATCCAACCCCACAGTGGCTGGTCGGTGAAGATGTTCCACGGCAACAGCGGCCAGGCCAGAATGAACCCGACCGCGCGCCAGTACTCGCGGCCGTGCGCCGACCATTCGCTGGCTGGGAAAAAGGTGTCTGCGAATGTGCTCGACGGTGCGGTGTCATCACGCCAGTGGATCCGGGCGTTGTCGAGCCGAATGGTTGCTTCGCGCGTGGGTATGTCCGGCCCCGTGGATCGGGCGAGCAAGCGCTGCCCCCACGACTTCTCGACGGTCAACGCCGGCCACGCGTTCAGCGTTGAAGGCAGAGCGCCGGTTAAAAGCAGTGCGGTCGGATCTTCGACGGGACCATCGGGGAGGTCGCCGTAGACTTTGAGCAGGTCCGCCGCCCGTGCGGGAGATAGCGTCGTGACCGTGTGGCGCGTACCGAACTGGCCGGCGTGACCGAGCGCAGGCAGGACGACATAGGGCATGAGAAACAGAGGAATCCACTGCACTGCAATGAGGCAACTGGTTTGTGCCGTGACATAGGGCGTCCGGCGTCGTCGAATGCGCCTGAGGCCGAACACGAACACGCAGACGCAGTAGGCCAGCGAATAGTAAAAGCTCGGGTTCTGCATGGACAGGCGGATGGTGCCGATCAGTGAAGTGGGGTTGGCCGGGTTGGCCACGTTGAACGGGAACCAGTGGTGTGCCTTGAACCACGCCTTGACCGGCAGTCCGAGGTCGCTTTTCCAATGGTATAACAGGATACAGAAGAGGACGAACAGGATGCATGATACCCACGTGCGGGTCTGCCATTCGCCGCGGATCCGGACACCGCTGCGGCGAAAGAAGTCTAACGGCGCCTCGCGGCCGAGCATGGTGAAGACCGCATCGTTTGGGACGGTCTGTGAGCCATCGGGCGTCTTCAGGATGACGGCGTCACTTCGAATGTCCTGGACTGTACTCGGCATTAGCAGGGTGACAGACCCACGTTGGGGCTCGGCGCCCACGGCAGGCGGGCTGTCATCGTTGAGCAGGCGCTGCAGACGCTCGACATTATCTTGTTTGGGGCGACTGAACTCAGGTTTGCGATAGGACAGTGTGACGTGCGCGCCACACTCACCCAAAGCAATGGCTGTTTCCAGTGCGCTGTCACCACCGCCAACGACGAGGATGTTCTGCCCGCAGAAGTCCCGGGGGTCGTGCAAACGGTTGAATACCTTGCCGGCGTCCTCGCCCGGGACCCCGAGGGTTCGGAAGTTACCCGAACGCCCGATCGCGACGACCACCCGGCGGGCGACGAGATTGTCGCGGCCGTCAAGGATCACCTCGAGCAGCCGGCCACGACGGGTGATTTGTTCGGCGCGGGCTTTGAGCGGCGTGATGCCACGCTCGAGCGTTTGAGCGTAAAGCTCCTCGACCAGCGGTTCCTTGACCGTGGCGCTGAACTGCAGGTCTCCCGCCGGAGTCATGTCGGTAGGATAGGTATAAATGGGTTTTCCCTTGGGGAAGTTCACAATGGTCGAGAACGGCTCGGCAGCCTCGACCAACTGCATGTTCAGCTTGTTCTTGCTGGCTTCGAGAGCCGCGGCCATGCCCGAGACGCCGCCGCCGATGATCACCACGTCAAGCACGTGTGCGTCGGTTGCCCCACGGTCATGCTGGAAGGCACTGTCGCCGACGATGGTCTGAATGGCGCGAGCGCCAGTATGGGCGGAGAACTTGAGTAAGGGGATGCCGGTGAGGTCCCCCACGACATACAAGCCGGGTACCTGGGTCGAGCCATCCTCGGCGACATCGGGCAAGTTCTCGACCGTGCCGGCTGGCCACTGCGTGTGCAACCACTTTGCGTAGCGCTGGATCAAGCCCATGATGTCCTGACTCCTGAAGACTGATCGTGGTGGACACCGGGGCCACCTGTTCGATGATGACGCGCGTGCCCTGGCGGGCTATCACGGTTGCCGGTCCTGCGCCAGCGCGAGATCGGACGGATCAGTCGGGTTTGGGAGCCGTTCATGACACAATTCAGTGCCCTGTTGCGCAGGACAAGGCTATTTGCCGTTGATGGTCCAGTCCCAGTCCAGATAGTCCACCCGAATGGTGGTGCGGTCGCTGCGGATGGCGCGTGCGGTGTCATCCGGCAGGCGGGCGGCGATGAAATCGACGATCGTGGCGTCACCCTGCTGGAAGTCCTCACGAAACCAGTTGAAAATCTTCGTGACCCGGAGCGTCCGTGATGCCGGGTCCCATTGAAGATACCGCGGGTCGTTGAGGGCGAGATGGGTCTGGTCTTCGAGTTGCACGTTGATACGGGAGGCGACAAAAGCCTCACTGCGCAGGATCGGGCACCCGATCGACGCGCACACGATGGCAAAGTGGATGCGCGGTTCCTTGAATTTGCTGCGCAGAACCTGGTGCTCGATCTCGTCCAATGACATGAGTTTGCCCGCGACGCGCCAACGTTTGTCTTTCCAGCGTTTCGAATTGGGTAGTTCCTTGATCGAGCCGAGACCTGGCCAATAGTTGAGTACGAGCCGCAGGGTCGCGGCGTTGTAGGCGTTGATGTACAGCGCCAGTTTCTCGTCGCGATCGTAGGCATCAGGATCCAGGCTCGCGAGCATCGTGAGGTAGGCATCCAGATCGGTGGCCCGTGTCTTCAGGCCGGTGTAGTCGACAACTCCGTTTCGGACGAAGGTGGCCAGTAAATCGTTGAACGGTCCATGATCGATGGTTGCTGTTTGTTCCGGCGTCGAAACAAAGGCTTCGGAAGGGGTGATCACGGGTTGGACGGTGAGTTTGCGATATGCGAACACGCCGACCGCCGCAAGGATGACAAGAACAATGATTTTGCCGGGCAAGTCGCTGTGGGGTAGGTCGATCGACCCGCTGTTCGAGTCTGGATGGGTCTTTGCGTGCGACATGGGTATATCTTCGGACATCAGCAACAATCCTCATCGGGGCAACACTCGCGTGCCTCGGTCGTAATATCGTATTCCTGGCCCTTGGTTTCTCGCGGATGACGTGGTGCCGTACGACTGCAGTCGAAGGGCCTGGCCTGCGCGGCACCGATCGCTACGCGCGGATCGATGAAGTAGAAGTATGGTGCGAACGGACCGTTCCGCAGCCAGTCATAGGTCTTGCCGCACACTGCCGATCGCACCCCGCGGCGAAACAGGTGGCCATCATCGTCACGGACCTGGCTGAATGGACCACGATAAACGACCGCTTGACGATGTTCCATACACGCGCCTTCCGGTGCCTTATGTGCGACCACGGTGACAGAGCGGAACTCGATGCCCTCGACTACGCGCCACGGCTCGGAGTCACGCTTGGCCATCTCGATGCCCTGGAACCCGGCGTGACGGAAGGCTTCCAGGAAGGCCAGTTCCTCGTAAGCGCCCGCGATGCAACCTGACCACAGTTCGGGGTCCGCCAGCATATGTGCGGGGACGGCCTCGTCGCACACAATGTCCGAAATCGCTGCCCTGCCCCCAGTTTTGAGAACACGGTGGATTTCGGAGAAGAGCTGGGCCTTGTCCTCGGGTTTGACCAGGTTGAGCACGCAATTGGACAATACGATGTCGATCGTGCAATCCGCGATCATGGGTGCTGCGGATCGCAGGTGTTCGAGCCGCCGCTCGAGGGCGGCGAGATCCGTCGTGTTGCGGACCGGGTACTGCTCGAGCAGCCCGTCGACGACATCGAGGTCGATGGCCAGGTCCTGGATGCGACCGCGATGAAACGACACATTGTCGTGTCCGATGCGTCGGGCGATGTCCGCTTGATGAAGACGGGCCACAGCCAACATGTCAGCATTCATATCAATGCCGATGACACGCCCGGCGGCCCCGGTGACTTGCGAAGCAATATAGCAAATCTTGCCGGCGCCGGAGCCGAGGTCAAGTACGACGTCACCTTCATGCACGAAACGTGAGGGGTCGCCGCAGCCGTAATCCCGTTCCAGGATTTCGTCCGGCAGCGCCTCCAGCAGGTTCGGGTCATAGTCGACCGGGCAGCACAGGTCGGCTGCTTGTTCCCTGGCGCCAGTCGAGTACCGCTCGCTCACTGCCGTCTCGACGTCCAGGTGGTGTGTGGATGTGGTACGCATTCATGCTTCTCCTATTCGTAGTTTCCGGGCATGCCTGCCGCATGGCTTGTGGAGTGATAGCGCTGCGCCAGGCCACGGCAGTCGCGCCCCAGCACGAGGTATTCGAACTGAATACGCCAGTTCAAGACGGTCGTGCGCCAATAGCCATTCCGCTGCCAGCGTCGGGCGCTGGTCAACAGGGGGCTCGCGATGCGCGTGGGGCGTGCACGAAGTCGCAGCGCGCGGGCAAGCGAAACGTCCTCCATGATCGGCAGTTCAGCGTAGCCACCCAGTTGTTCGAATACGTCGCGGCGAACGAACAGCCCCTGGTCACCGAAGGGCAGACTGAGAATCCGTGACCTCAATCCTATCAGCGCCTCATTGAGGCGGTATCTGATGCCCCGTGCATCGATACGCGGAGTGAAGTATCCCCACACGACACGCGGATGCCGGTCGATACACGCCAGCAGGGTGCGCAATCCTTGTGGGGCTGGACGGCAATCGGCGTGGACGAACCACAACCACTGACCGTTGGCCCGGCCTGCGGCGGCATTCATCTGGAGCGCCCGGCCGCGTGGTGCGCTGATTACAGTGGCGCCGTGACGCTCGGCCGCGGCCATTGACCCATCGGTCGAGCCGCCGTCGGCGACGATGAACTCGACCCTCTCCTGGCACGCAGCGGCTTGTTCGGTGAGTGTCGTGAGCATCGTGTCGACGTAATTGCGTTCATTGAGCATGGGCGTGATGATGGAAATAACACGAGGCAGATGATTCAGGTCGGCCGCGGTGTCGATGTCACACAGGGGTTCCAGTTCGGCCAGCTTCAGGCCGAGGGCGGCGCAGCGCTCTCGGGTTTCGATCAATACGCGGTTGGTACTCCACGGCATGTCGGTGAACAGCTCCTTGATGTGCCTTTTCATTGCGATCAGAGCGTAGCCGCCGTCTTCAGCAGGGACCACGCTGACATCGTGGGTGGACAACGCCCCAAGCGCCCGCGCGATCGTAGATTCGTCGAGAGTCGGACAGTCGGTCCCGATCGCCGCGACGCGCGGCGCACCGCGACTGAACGCGTCGACGAATGCTGCGGACAATCGTTCGCCAAGACTGCCGCCATGCTGCAAGCGGTAGCGGGCGGCTTCGGGTAGCCAGTCGCGGAAGTCGCGCAACGTGCCGCCTGTGCCGCAGATCGTAGCGCTCGCAAGTCCCGCATCCTGCAGACCCAGCACCGCCCGGTGCGTGGTCATGGCCATTCGACGGTAGTACTGCGTGGCCCGGGCCGCACCGATGTCTGCGGACAGCCGGGTCTTGACCATGCCCTCGACCGGCTTGCGGACGAAGCACACGATTTCTGGCAGGGTTGCCGGGATATGCCGACGTCCGCCCCAGCTCCAGCGTCCAAACGTATACAGAATCCGGCTGCCTGCCCGAACCACACCCGACAGGCGGCCACTGATCTTGGAGGCGCCGGCGTACCGCACACGCCAGTGCACGGGCAACTGGACGATCTTGAGGCCCAGACGGACCGCCTTGATGTGCATCTCGACGTTCCACCCCCACGTCCGATCGATCATTGCCATGCGTTCGAACGCCACACGGGTGACTGCACGGAAGGGGCCAAGGTCGAGATGGCGAACACCGAAGCGCACACGCAACAAGCCGCAGGTCAGCGTGTTGCCCATGCGCTGAGGGAGTGTCATCGCACCCGGCACCGCAGTGCTGCGCCAACCTATGACCACGTCGGCGTCATGCACACGAATCGGTTCGAGCAGGGCCGGGAGTCCGCGGAGGTCGGACGATCCGTCCCCGTCAACGAAGACCAGCGCGTCAGGCCATTGGTCAAGATGGCTGATAGCCGCAGAACAGGCTGCGCCGTATCCACGCCGGGATTCGCCGACGACTTCAGCACCGGCATTGCGCGCGGCTGTTGCCGTATCGTCAGTTGAGCCGTTGTCGCAAACAACAACGCGGACATTGTCCTCGTTGGGCGTGTGTCTCAGACAGTCGGAGACGACCGGGCCGATGCACTCAGCCTCGTTCAATGCGGGAATAACGATACCGACGTTCACCCGGTCACCGCGCCTTCACACGACGAGCCACTCCCCGCCGTGCAGGCGAAGCAATGCGCCGCCGTACGTATCCTTCGTCCCTCGAGGCGCCGAGCATCGAAGTCGCGAATATGGCGGGGCCCGCGATCGTCGATTGGCATATCCAACATCTGATTGAAATCACAGTCATGGATCTGGCCGTCCCAGCTGACTGACACGAGGTTGCGGCACATGACATGGTCGACCGTGGTTGGATTGAATGCCTGTTGCAACCGCTGCATGTACGGCATCAACTCACCCCGGCGCTCGAGGTCATGGCGAAAGCGGTTGATTGGCATGTTGGTGATGGTGAACAATTGATTGAATACGATGCCGAAGCGGTCGCCCAGCTCTGCATGGTAACGGTCCTCGAGTTCACGCTGATCAGGAGGAAGCGTGGGGCCGAGCGGGTTGAACACCAGGTTGAGCACCAGCGGGCTGTCGGGTCGGCCGTAGCCCAGCGCATTGAGCCGCAGCAACCCCTCGATGCTCTTGTCAAAAACTCCACGGCCGCGCTGGCGGTCGACGTTTGCCGCATCGTAGCACGGCAACGATGCGGTGACTTCGATGCGATGTGCAGCGAGAAATTCCGGCAGGTCTTCGTGACCTCGTTCGAAGAATATCGTGAGGTTGGAGCGATCGATGACGCGATCACACAGTGCCGCTCCGCGCTCGGCCAGGAAACGAAACACATGATTGATCTCGGGCGCCCCACCGGTAATGTCCAGCGTATGGAAGTGGTGCTCCTCGAGAATGCCGACGATGAGATCAGCAGTTTCGCGACTCATTTCTTCTTCGCGATGCGGACCGGCATCCACG
>CALODL010000025.1:0-9316 GCA_942492115.1 uncultured Planctomycetota bacterium | reverse complement strand
GACGGCACCGTTTCCGCAGAAGCCAACGGGTGTGCCACTGCAACTGATGTTGATCGTCCCGCTGCCCTGGTCGCCCTGATAGCCGCCGACGCGGATCTTGTAGCATTGGCCACCCGTTGCCGGGATGACCACCTCCGAGGTGTTGCCGGCGCAGCCGGCCGTGTCGTCGTCGCAGCCGGCGATCGCCGTCGCGGGGCACTCACACCCGTCGTAGACGCCGAGCTTGGTGTCATAATCAGCCGTGTTGCACGTGCCGACGGTCAATGTCCCCGTGCACGTCGCAATATAGTTGAACCACACATCCGACCCGACGTCGGCGTCGCCGAAACCGTCCTCGCATTCGGGATGGGTCTGTCCGTCCGTCCCTGCGCCCACGTTGCTGAAGGGCGTCGCACCATCGAAGATCGGGCTGGCGCCGTCACACAGGTCGATGTCGCCGCCCGGCTCGATCTGGCAGTTCTCGTCACAGCCGTCGCCGGGGTTGGTATTGCCGTCGTCGCATTGCTCACCGGCCTCGGGAACGCCATTTCCACACACGGCGCCCGAGCTGCACACGATCCTGGAGACGATGCCTTGCTGGCTGATGATGTACAGCTCTCCGGCGGCATCCTCGCCGAAGGCCACGATTGAGGTTGGGGCGTTGAGCGCGGCGGTGCGATCCGTGACCACCGGCGGAAGGGGGTCACCCTCGACGTAGGCAAAGGTACGAATGTAGTCACCGCAGAAATCGGCGAAGAAGTAGGTTCCGTCGAAGCCAGGCAGGTCACACCCGCGGTACACGTAACCGCCGATGACCGAGCATGTACCGGGATTGGCAGAGTGCGAGATATCCAGAATGGGGAGCGTCAAGTCCGGACCGTTGCAGGTGCACCCTGACAACCCGGTGCACGCGTCGCCTTCCATGCAGCGCCAGCCGTAGTTGTCGCCACCACTGTTCGTCGCGGACTCGAAACTGATTTCCTCGTGCGCATCCTGGCCCACGTCCCCGACGTAGAGGTCGCCCGTCTGGCGGTCGAAGCTGAAGCGCCAGGGGTTGCGCCAGCCCTTGGACCAGATCTCGTCGAGCGGCGCGGCCCCCACGAATGGGTTGTCGGACGGAATGTAGGTGGGGGGGTTGTCGACATCCAGGCGCAGCATCTTGCCGAGCAGCGAGGTGTCGCTCTGGGCCCGGTTGTTGGGATCGTTCGCCGAACCACCGTCACCCATGGCCGTGTACAGCATGCCATCCGGCCCAAACTGCAACTGGCCGCCATTGTGGTTGCTGAAATCCTGATTGATGGTCTTGAGGATTACCGCGCTCCCGGCGTCGGCGCTATCAGGGTTGCCCGAGACCGTATAGCGCGCGATGACCGTGTTGCCGCCCGTGTTGGTGTAGTTGACGAAGAAGTGTCCATTCGACGGGTAATCGGGGTCGAATGCCATGCTCAACAGGCCGCGTTCGCCGCCCGATGACACCAGGCTCGAAATGTCGAGAAACGGGGTCGGCAGCAGTGTGCCGCTGGCGATGATGCGGATGGTGCCTGGCTGTTCGACGACGAACAGGCGGTCGAAATCGGCGGGCGGAGCGGTCAGGCCGACCGGCTGATTGAGTCCCGTGGCCACGACGACCGCAGTCAGATCGCATGGCGTGAAGGTCTCGCATTCGTCGGGAATGCCGTTGCCGTTGCAGTCCCGGCTGGTCCCGTTGGCGATATCGGTTCCATCCTCGGTACCGTTGTCATTGCAGTCCTGCGGGCCGATCGCAGGTCCTGTCGTACTGCCGCTGACCGACGATGGGGTGCCCGGTTTGAACAGGCCGAGCGTCGCCGTCGTGCTGATCGGAGGGTCGTTGGCTTCGAACCAGAAACTGTACATCGTGCCCCACCGCAGAGCGTTTGCGTTCGGATTGGTCGCGAAGTCGACGGACGACCACGTCACCGCATTCGTGGTGATCGCGGGCGTCCAGTCAATGTTGTCATAGGGGGTGGGGTCGAACGAATCGTTCGGGTCGCCGCTGTGATAATCCACGTCGTTGAATCCGACATTCTGAATCACCGCATCGGAAGCGATGGGGATGCTGAACGTGCTGACTGCGCGGTCGGAGTTGAGGTTCTGCACGGCATATTCGTAGCGGAAGAATCCTCCGCCGAGACTGACCGACTTGCCGGCCACGATGAGCAGGCCCTCGCCGGGAATCTGGATATCGGTTTCCACGACGCTTGGATCGGTGTCCTGCCAGGCACGAACGCCGGGCTGCTCGCGGGCGGTCGGTGCGGCAAAGTTGAGCGACCATGAGGTGCCGCTGCCGCTGACCGTGACTTCGCGATAGGACGCATTGTTGTTGCCGTTGCCCGACGTCGCGTCATCGGGCGCGATGTAATGGCCTTCGACGAAGTACTGTCCGCCGCCGTCGGCGGCCGGATCGAGATCGCTGATCCGTACCTGCATGCGCTATAGAGTCCGGCATCTGAATTGCCGCCGCCCGGCGTGACGTCATCGAACGGGAACGGGAAGTTATAGAAGCCGGTGTGAGCATTGACGTCCCACTTCGGTCCCAGTCCACCCTGCGAGCCGTTCAGTCCGCAGCAATAGGGGTCCGAACACCCGACACCCAGTACGCTGCCGCCCTGGCCGCTGCATCCGCATCCGCAGATATTCTGGGTCAGCGCCGTAAACCCGTGTTTCAGCCAGCTTTGGCCGATCTGCACGAAACGGTCGTCCTTCAAGCGGAAAATGTTCTGGCCAATCACGGGGTGCTGGTTGGTGCTGGCCACCCACGACAGGTTGGCATCGCCGACGTTGCACGAGGTCGTGCCGACGGCGAAGGCCTCGAAGCCCGATGAGGCGGGGTAGTTGCTGATGTCGATGAGGTCGCCGACGATCACGTCGGTTCCGACCGGTGTCGGGCACACCGTGCCGCTGTTGCCGCCGGCCGCAGCGCGGTCACTCTGTGGAGCGCTATCCAGGGCTTGGAAGTGCCCGTGGTCGTCGACCGCGAGGACCCGCGTCGTGTGCAGGCGAATGGCCGCGGTGAACACGCCGACCCGCCGGCCCCCAACGTCGGGGCGTCCGATTCGTGCAGCCAGTTCGGGCGAAATCTGTAAGGCGCCGCGCAGTTCGACCGTGCTGTTTTCATCTGAAAAAACAGGCTTGAATGACGACACGACGAACAACGGCATGCGCGTCGAATCATCCATTTGGAGTAGCCATGATTGAGTGGCCTGGTCGTACGCCAGTGCGCGTGCGGCGACGGTGATGTCGGCACGGATGCGGCCGTCCCGGTCGCGCGGGGCGCTGCCCAGGCGCAGGCGGGGTCCGTTCAGCTGAGCGGCACCGCGGATACTGCTGAAGGTGTGATCGGTCACGGTGGCCTGGATGCCGGCGGGCAGCACATCGAAACTCGTGTGCGCAGTCGCAGCACGTTCTCCCGCTCCGATGGCCAGGCCTGCTTTCTCGAGCGCGGGGCGGTCCAGATGCAGTTCGACCAGCCCGTCGGCGTTCTCGAATTCGCGGATGACCTCCTCGGCGGTGGCCTGCGTCGGCCCGACAGCCCCCGCTGCCAGGATGTACGCATAGACCCAGATTGTGATGCGACCGGATGACATGGGAACCCTCCTGAGGATTGTTGGCGCGAAGGCAGATGAGATCGATGCTAATGATCCGGTCGGCGCCGGTCAAACGGTTTTACGACCTTTGGATTGCTCTTATTCGCGTAAGGTCAATTCGAATCACGCGCGGTTCCCGGCACACCATTAAGGTCTTCTACAGGCACGAATAACGTTCATCGGCGGGGGTGTGAAAACAATCGGGGGCGACCGCTCGCGGGTTGGGGACTGCCCGGCGGTTAATCTGCTCTAATTACAAGAGAATCAACAAGCTGCGCTCCGTGGCAGACCGGGGACCCAACCCTTTCGTTCACCTTCAATTGCACTTTCCCGGTCATCGGTTTGGCGCAGTTTTCAGCTTGACGCAGCCGTGACGAATCTGATACAAAAACGCTCGCACCTCAGTATCGCGTGCAAGCCAGTCCTCACTAGTAGGATGCGCGTAGGTCAAAAGTGTCACGTTTCGTTTTCACGATGTTGTCCAATTTGGTGGCAAACGGAGGCCTGAAGTATGAGTTCAGTGGATTTGAGAGGATGGAGAGGCGTCAGGCTGGGGCTCGTCGCCTGCGCCGTAGGATGTTTTACGATTACACCAACTTTGCAGGCGCAGCAGAAAAAGACGCACGCTGCGCCGACCGTCAAGAAGGCTGACACGCCTGTCACGCCTGAAAACCAGGCTCCGCAGGCCGGCCTGCAGGCCACGAGCAGCAAGTCTGCTCCCGCACAACTGGGTGCCCAGGCGGGTCAACAGTATTTCCTGAAAGCCGAGTTCGATGCTGCGAACAACCGCATGCTGCTCGTCCCCCCGACGGGCGCCGCGCGGCAGGCATTGGGTGGTCCTGGCTGCGACGACCCAGCACAGTGCCAACTGCCGAACCAGACTGGTAACGGTGGAACCCTGGCTGCGAATTACAACGCCTTCGAGGTTATTGATAACTTCGTGCCCACGGCACCTGGCGTCATCAACTCCGTGTGCTGGTGGGGCGGCTACCTCAACTTCGGTCCTCCGCTGACCGACTGCGGCCCGGGCATTGCGACGGACAACTGGCAAATCACCTATTACAACGACAGCGGTGCATCGACGCCGGATCTCGGTTCCATTCTCGCAGGCCCGTTCGCCATCGGCGAAGCGGACACCAAGGCCGAAACCGGTTTGACGATCGGCGGCCTGGTCAATGAGTACGTGTTTACCGCAGCGCATGCGGATGTTGTCGTTCTGGACAACACGTGCTACTGGATCGGCATCATCAACCTCGAAGATGACGGCAACAACTGCGTGCCCATCTGGAGCACTGCCCCTCCGGGAGACAGCGTTGGTTATCAGGTTGGCGGAGCCCCGCCCGAAACGAATTACGACCTGGCGTTCTGCGTCAATGCCGATATTGCTGACACCGGCTGCGGTGGCGCGTGCACGAAGGATTGCGTTGGCGGCTCCGACCCGGAAGGCGAGCCGGTGTGTGCCGACGACTACAACGACACGTTCAACAGTGGGTGCAATGCCGATACCGGTTTTGAGAACTGGTCAGCTCCAGGGCCCCTCCCGGCTGAAATCTGCGGCGAGAGCGGCGGTTTCCAGGTGTTCGGTGCCGATTGCACGATCGATGACGATTGCCCGACCACCTGCACCGGAGGCATGTGTGACGATCCCATCGACAGCCGCGACACCGATTGGTACGACCTCACCTTCGGCTCCGATACGTTCGTTCAGGTCACACTGCTGGCAGAATTCGATGCGGCTGGCCGGTTTCCTGGATGACCAGAATCACACCTGCGGGACGACCGAGTTCTTCCCGGATGACGGTGCCAATATCGGGGCCGGTTTCGTCGGGCCTTGCCAGCAAGGCGTGTTCCGCGCCTGTGTCCCGGCCGGTTCGACCACGTTTTTCGTCGGGCCCAGCAGCTTTGGTCCGGACGCAGCCACGTGTGGTGACGCGACCTACAACCTGACCATCGAACTGGCTGACGGCGGCCAGGGTCTCGGCGTCTGCCCGACGGCCCAGACCGCATGTTCGATCGAGGACGGTCTGCAGTGCCAGTTCCCCAACCAGGACTTCAATGGTACGGATGGCGTGTCGGCCACTGTTTCGGATGTCTTCCGTCCGCTGCAGGTCTTCGAGAACGTCCAGTCACTCGCCGGCGGCAACATCACGAGTCTCTGCTGGTGGGGCACGTACTATAACTTCTTTGGCGATCCCCAGTCAGAGTGCACTGGCACGGCCGCCGATGACTTCACGATCCGCTATTACACAGAGTCCAACGGTGGCCCCGGCACTCTGATTGCCGAGTTCAACCAGGGTGATCTGACCGGCTTCACCAAGCTGGCCACGAGTAACATCATCGAACCCGTGGGTGCCGGCATTCCGGAACTCAGCTTCACGGCTTCGCACCCCGCGGTGCCGACCGCACCGGGCGAATGCCTGTGGGTCAGTGTGCAGGGCAATGCGGACCCGGACAACGGGATGTGCGAATTCCTGTGGATCACGGCCCCTCCGGGAGACGATCGCTCGTTCCAGGGCGCCGGCGTCGGCGATGCCGAAGCCTCACTCTACGATCTCGCACTGTGCGTCAACACCTTCATCAGCCCCGAAGGCTGTGAACTGGCGGGTGCCTGCTGCGACGACGTGGCCAACACCTGTGACGATGATGTCAACGTCAACGATTGCAACGGCCGTTTCGAGTCCGGTGTTCTGTGTGCCAACCTCGATCCGCCCTGCGGTTCGGGTGCCTGCTGTGACAGCAGCACGGGCGACTGCACCGACACGACCGAAGGCAGCTGTGCCGGTAATTTTGCGGCCGGTGTGTTCTGCGAAGACAGTGGCGGCAGCTTCATCTGCAACTCGGGCTGTGACTGGGACAACGGTCCTGGCGATCCCGCTGGTGTGGCCATCGCGAACCAGCTCGCGCCCGATGAGTTCGTTGCAGCCGGTGCCGACAACGTCATCTTCAAGAACCCTGGTTGTGGCATCGGGGACATCACCTGGTACACCACCAACTTCAACTTCCAGGGTCGCTGCAGTGACGACAGCCCGTGTGGCGTCGGTGATCCGGCGGCCTGCGGCAACAACGCCGGTGACTGTACGCCGGGCCTCTATGCCGGCGATCCGAGCGATTTCGATGCCATCGACATCGTTCTGTACACGGATGCCGAAGACGCCGGTGACGTCAAGAGTGACAAGATCATCGTCAACTTGCCGATTCCGCAGAACGAAGTGGATGGCGGCGAGCCTGCCACCTGCGTCAACAACGGCGACTGTGGCCCCAACGAGGAATGCTTCGATAACGACGGCGACGGCGGGACCGAGTGCTGCCTGGTCTCTGAAATCGTCAGCGTCCAGCCGGGCACGATCAACGACATGGATATCCAGCTCGTGATCGAACACAGCTGGCAGGGTGACATCGTTGTGAGTCTCGAGAAGGTGGGCTTCGGTGCACCGGTTCGTCTCATCAATCGCCCGGGCAAGGACGATCTCCATGGCGTCGGCCAGGGACCGTTCGGTTACGGTAGCCCGAACTTCGGCGATCCGACCGACTCGTCTCCGAAGTTGACCATCGATGACGAAGCACCCAACTTCATTGACATCAACACCTATGATGGCAATGGTGGTGGAATCGCCAACTACGCCGGACCGGCGCAGTCAGGCGGTGGTGCCGATCCTGCGTTCGTTCTCGATGGTTTCGAGGGCGAGGACAAGGCGGGTACCTGGCGCATCTACGTCAGTGACGATTTCGGTATCAGCGACACCGGCAGCCTGATCCAGTGGGGCATCAACTTCAACAACGTCCAGCCTCAGGCCAAGGGCCCGGCTGGGATGCCTGTGACCGATCTCATCGATCAGACGACCTGCGTGGTCGATCAGGTTTGTGCTGACGCCGGCGTGCCTGCGTGCGAATGCGTCGGTGGCCTGTGCTTCTTCGATCCGGCCGGTGACAACCTCGGTTGCGGTGTATTTGGCCCGACCGGTGACTACAGTGGCGATGACACCCAGGTGTGCACCGTCAACTCCGGCTGGACGTTCGATCCTTACGAGAAGGACGGCAACCCTGTCGAAGACGCTTGGGTCGTCACGATCCCGACGAACAGCTGTTCGTTCAACGTGATTGAAGACGAGAAGTACTTCATCTCGATCGTGCCGAACATGCCGTTCCTGCCGGAAGGCGGAGCGTTCTATCAGAGTGCGTGGATGCTGTCGCAAAACGCTGATGGCAACCCGGCTCAGAGCATCTTCGAAGCCCTGGGTGCATTCCCGTGGCAGCCGATCGATGGGACCAGCGACCTGGCGTTCAGCATTGGCGCACCCGTCGGCGGCGACTGTACCGAAGTCAACGTCAATGACTGCGGTGATGCCAACATGGACGGGCTGCGGGACGATCCCTGCGGTTGGTACGAATGCGTTGGCAGCAACTGCTCGAGCATTGGTAAGAACTCGCAGGCCGACATGGGTGGCCAGTTCGGAGCATGCGAGATCGACGGGACGGCGGACGGTAACGACCGCTTCCTGGCTCTGGGTTGCTTCGGCAACGCCTGGCCGGCACTCCCGTGCGAAGTCAGCCCACCGACGGCGATCAACGTCGATGCCGGTGGTGCCTTCGGCGCCTGTGCTCTGGATGGTGTCTGCGACGGTAACGACGCATTCGCCGCCCTCAACAGTTTTGGTGGTGTCAACACGTGTGACGCCAACTGTGCCCCGTCACCGACCGCTCCGGGTGGTGACAACCGTGGTCCGGTCGTCGACGTCGTCGACAGCACCGGCCTGCGTCTGGTCGCTTCGGCTGATCGGGCCCGTCCGGGCCAGACGATCGCTGTCGACGTGTATGCGACCGACGGCATCAAGGATCTCCGCGGCTACCAGCTGCACCTCGGTGCACGCGGTGGCAAGGCGGGCAGCCTCGAGCTGGTTGACATCGTGATCGAAGACCGTCCGACCGCTGCATACGCGGACGTCGAAGGCGAGTGGACAGCCTTCAATGCTCTCAGTGAGCAGATGGTTGCCGGTCTCGATACGCCGGGTGTCGCCACCAATCGTGGTGCGTATCTGGCAACGTTCATCTATCGCGTGAGTCGTGAAGCCCGTGGCGCTTTTGTCGTCGACGTGCTCCATGATGATGCTGCTGGCAGCTACCGGACATTCCTGTTCGCGACGCCGGCCAACGGCAAGATCGCAATTGACTCGACCTCCCCGGCGACGATCGTCGTAGGTGAGGCCCGCAGTCACTAAGCCACATCATGCCAGGGCGAGCCACCTGCCTCGCCCCCGCTTGTGGTATTTCTCGGAAGGGGAGAGTCAGGTGGGGAATCTTTACCGGAAAGGAACGAGGTACGAAAGTGAGAAGAACGTTTTGGCCCTGTAGCCGTATTGCAGGGACCGCTGGAGCCGCCACGCCGCGTTTGGCCAGTCGCGCGCCTTCATGGACGCGGCCGGCAACGGCGGTGCTGGTCAGCCCGCCACGAGCGCAACCAGTACTTCCATGGATCCTGGCTCGAGCCAGGAAATCGAAGTGTGGGTCGTCGACGGTGATGCCGGTGGCGACAGGATGGCGAGCTATCAGCTCATCTTCCAGTGTACCGCCCAGCGCGGCGACTCAGGCAGTGTCGACGAAGCGTCGACAACAACCCCGGCATGGGTGTAGGCGATACGATCGTCATCGATACCGCTCGTGGTGACTGGGTCTCAACGGCTCGCTGGCCATCACGCCTCCGGTCTACAACGAAACGTGTGGATCGAACATCTTCG
>CALODL010000024.1:0-312672 GCA_942492115.1 uncultured Planctomycetota bacterium | reverse complement strand
TTTATGCTCTGCAGCAAACAAAATCGTTGCGAATAAAACTTTAATGGGATTCATGTAATTGATTTGATGCGAATGTCGGGTTTTGCTAAGACGAACACAAGAAGACAAGCGCTATTCTTATTGTTACAGAATCAGATGTTGGACATATACAATTGTATTGAACATTACATTCTTAAATAATGAAGACAGTTGTCACTCTTTCATTAGTTTGGAAATACTACTTTCAGCAGCGTATTAATCCGATTATTCTAAATCAAATCATAATGAATCACTTTACGAAGTCAATGTCTGGCCTTGTTTTATTGATGTTCTCATCGATTACAGGGTTCGGTCAAATTTCATTTACTAATCAAACCTCAGACTTAAGCGACCCTACACATTACAGTGGTGCAGCTGTATCCATTAATGATGTGAACAACGATGGTTTGGACGACATCGTTATTCTAGATGATGCCATGACCTGAAGATTGAATTCCAGAAAATGGATGGTACAGGTCAGGGTAGGCTTGAATACAGGAGAGGAGATGGACGGGGGAAATGCACAGAAGGAGGAATGGCTGTAGGAGATGCTACGAATAATGGGCATAGTGATGTTTTCTCTGGTCTTTTTGGAGGACAACCTGATTATGCCAAGGCAAATGCAACTGGACCTAGTTACACCGTGTCCTGAACTTCCATCGTACAGGTTGGCAAAACACTGATACGTTAACCTAGCGGATATGGATGCAGACGGAGATTTGGACTTTTCTCCTGCAGGGATACTGGCCCAAGTGGCATTTGGGAGAATGATGGTAGTGGCGACTTTACGTACTCTGGGGACGCAATCATAAAGATGAGCCCTACTGACAATCCTGGTTGGGGATCATGGGATGGTTCTGGAAATTATGGATCTACGTTTACAGATTACGACTTAGATGGAGACCTTGATTTCTACATAACGCATTGCCGTCAGAATGTGTCGAATTCCAGTGACCCTCGGAGGATAAACCAGATGTTTATTAATAATGGAGATGGAACATATACGGAAGACTTTACCAATGCAAACGGCCTGAGAATTGGAGCTCAGTCTTGGACCACTGACTTTCAGGATTTTGATAATGATGGAGATTTTGATGCCTTCATGACCAACCATGATGTTGACAACATGCTTCTCGAAAATCAGAATGGTGTGTTCGTTGATATTTATTCTGGCTCAGGATTGGACATGTCTGTTGGAACTCCTATTCAAGGTTTAATGAGAGACTTTGATAATGATGGTTTTGGTGGATGTTATTGTAACTGGATCTGATAATTCTACCACTTACGCTTTGTACATGAATAATGGCGACAAAACGTTTACTACGTTGAGATGTTTCGCAAGGATTTAGTCAATCACAATAGTTCGGCTTACTACTCGCGTGACACGTCGCCGTATCACTGCTGGTGTGGTGTTGATCCTATGCATACACTCCAGCCTCCGGCGAGTCAGTCCGTCTGTAGCCCTGAGCGACGGTGGCTGCCGTTGACCGTGACCTCGGTGATATTTATCGTTTGGACGGCTTCAGTGCAGCTCAGGCGTTGGTCATGATGGGTGGTCATCGTTGTGGCATTGGCACGTGGGCAGAGTCTTGACCGGCTCTCGCCGTCTTCGAAAGCGAGCCTGAAGTCGTCGAGTTGCCAGTCTGGCCCATCTGTCCGCTCAAGGGCGCGATTCGTCGCTGTCCCACTCTGGCCATCGCCCCCTGCGTGCTGCCCGCTATTTCGTTCAGCAGCAGGCGTCGGCCCTGGAACAAGAGCGAACATTACGTGATCACCATCCGTTTTTCGGTGCCGGAACTGCGACCGGTGGGGTACTTACGGGCGGCAAAACCGGGCTGGTCTTCTCTCGCCGACGGAGACAAAACCCTGCTCGAGTTGGCCGAACCTGGCCGTACACCTTTGAGATCGAGCCGCTGCCGGCAGGGCGTGCTGGGCCTTCTGAGCGTGAGCGGTCTCGATTATCGCCGTGGTGATGCTGAACCGCAGCGTCGACCATCACGCGTCTCTGCGGCTACGGCTCGATGTTGCTGGTTGCAGATCCGCCCGATCCCAATCGTCAACAGTCAGAACAGCAGGGAGGACGTCGGTGATGAATCACACGTCTTCGAACGCCCTCGATCGCGTGAGGCTGCAGGCGATCTCTGATGTCCTTGGACAGGAGGCGCGCCCGTGGAATCAATACCGGCGATCGTGCTGCAGATCTCTGTAGGCATGCCAGCCATCGGCCTCGTCGAAAAGGAGATCTGGTCGGCGTTGTCGCCCGATCGCCAAGGGCATTCGGGTCGATGCGGGTGACGCTGCGCTGGAAGACAGTTCATTGGGTGATGTCGTCAGATCCGTAACCGGCATCACTCGGACCAGACGTATCGCGGCAAGATCGTGAAGCAAACGTAACCTCGAAGGTCGTCATTAACACAACCGATCTCAGGCATTGCTGGCGGATGGAGGTCGTTCAGCGACACACGAAAATTTCCGGGGCTGGTCCGTTTGTTATTATTTTGCAGTGTTGTCACTGGATCGACACGTGGGCAAAGCAGTTCGATTTACCAGGATACTTGGCGGCGTCAGGTTCGGAAGCCTTCGAGCAAGACAAGAAGAGCTGCATTTGCTGATGGCTTATGACCGAGCTGGTCGAGCTGGAGCAGGGCGTCGTTGTTTGCCGTCGAAGAACACCACCACCCAACGTTCCGCGTGCCCGATCTGCTGACGGTGATTGTTCGGGAACAGAAGGATTACCTGCGCCGACCCGCGCCTCGAAGAGCGGACCCGGGACTGGAGGTCAAAGCCAGAATCTGACGAGTTTCTTCGCTGTCATTATGGCCACCTCCGGCGCACTCCGTTTCACCAGACGGCCATTGCCGAATATCGCCTCCTCGGCTGAGACGAAGCCCGACAACGAAGGGAGACATCGAACGCGGCGAAAATCTGACATTCCGTATCGAGACAGAAGTCATCGATATTCAGCCCAACGAAGGCAGCTGGTGTTGCAGAAGCGTAAAGCAGGTCACCATCGATGAGGACGTTCAAATCCTGACGGTCACCGGCATCGATGCCGCGAAAATCTTGGACATCGAGGCGGACAACACGGTGCTGAGTGGCCTGATTCGTAATGGCGAGTCGTCCGAAAGGTAAATCGTGGCCATTTAGCGTCATGCAGCTCGACGTGGCTGGATTCCAGTTCAAAAGTTGGTTGACAAGTTCACCCATTTTGAGGTTTGTGATGCCGACCCGTGGAGATTTCCGGTCTGGCATTCCAGCCCCACCGCGCATGCGTGCCTGTTGCGCTGCTGCTGGCTGCTGCCGAGCGGTGGGAGGTGCCATAGGTGCAGGTGAGCGTACGCGTGGGTGACGTGGCCCGCTAAAGGGGCCGCGTTCAACCATCTGCAAGGCTCGGGCTGGTCGTCGGACTCGCGGGCACGGGTGACGGCGGGGCTACAACGGATGGTCGGGCATGGCCAATGGCCCAGGCCTGTACCAGCCGGTGAATGATCTGAAGGAACTCAAGGATACGAAGAACGTCGCCGTCGTGTCGGTGACGGCAGAGCTGCCTGAGGGCGGCATCCGTGAGGGTGATCGCGTAGATGTGCAGATTGCTGCGATTGGGCGGTGCTCCAGCCTCAAGGGCGGGCGTCTATTGTCGACTCCACTACAGCACTGGGCGCTCGTCGACAAAACCATCTTTGGCAACGCCTCCGGCCCGTTGCATATCGAACCGACACACTCCGAGACGGTTGCGACCGTTCGGGGAGGCCTGGTCCTCGAGCGCGACTTGTTGATTTCATTCATGGTTCGCGGATCGGAGTTGCCCCAACATTACGCATCGAACTGGATCGATGCTTCTCAAATGTACGTCACGCTGGTCATCGACTCACCACACCAGAGCTGGGGCATGGCTGCGGCGATTGCCGAAGCGATCCCGGTGACGATCGCGCACTGACCTACGGGGACAACCAGTTGACAATGGCAGTCAACACGAGCAACGTCACTGGTCAGCGTGACCCGAAGAGGAAGCAGCCAGAACCCAGTTCCATGGTTACGTGATGTGATGGAATTGACCCACGCTATTGCCTGAACGCGGAGTACTTATACTCATCAATCGAGCCAAACAAATCATCGTTGTAGATGGTGAAGTCGGTGTGTCCCCGGTGACGTTTTCGGTGCGTGGTTTGACGATCAACATCGTACGTGACGCCGAAGGCGCGATTCAGACCCCCGTGGTCGAACAACAGCGTTTTGTTGCCATTGATCCCCAGGATCAAGGCGGGGCGACGCTCAATCGTCTCGTGCAGCAGCTGAACCAGATTCAAGTTCCCATCGAAGATCGCATCAACGTCATCGAGGAACTGCAACGCGCGGGCAAAATCCATGCTCGGATCGTGTTTGAGGAGTAGATGTGAATACGACAGGAATCAACAACACAGCCAGTCCTGCCGGACAGAAGCAACAACTTCGGCAAGCTGCTGAGCAACTGGTCAGCGAGGCGTTTCTGAAGACGCTGATGAGTATGCATCGCGACAGTTCGCTGAAAGGCAAGTATGGCCACGGTGGCCGCGGCGAGGAAGTCTTCGGTAGCCAGCTCGACACCATCCTGGCCGAGGAGTCCTCGAGCGCGATGCGCTCGACATTGACCGATGCTGTCATGCGTCAACTGGCGCGCGACCACGGAACGCCCACGATACCCGACGACGCGACCCGTCACCTGGAGATCCGTGCATGATGAACGCCGCCGGTGCCGTAATCAACCACCTGCAACAGCTCGAAAGTCTGCTTGGGGAGCTGCTCGGACTGCACCGTGAACTTCTCGAGGCGGTCCAGGCCAAGCTGGCTGCCATGCGCGGCGGTGATCCACAGGGCATGACGGCGTGTGTGGCACGCGAGGCCGAAATGATCAAGCGGATTCATCAGTGCGACGGGCGCCGTCGTCAAGCAATGGTCGAGGTCGGTCAGCTATTGGGGCTTGATCCGCGCCAGGCAACAACCCTGCAGATGTCGCAGATCACTCGTCGGATCGAGGGGCCTCAGGCCGCTCGGCTGGACCATGTTCGCGAACAACTGCTGGCGTGCATGACAGAGTTGGGCAAAGTCAACACCTATTGCCGTCTATTGGCGGAGCGCATGTTGAGTTGCCATCGGGCACTGTTCGAGGAGGCCACGCGTGGCACACCATCGCAGGTCGTTTATGACCTTGGCGGTAAGAACAAGCCACCCATTGGCGCTCCAAGTACTGGACGCGACCGTCTAACGAGCTGCGGAGTCTGACATGGGTCTCATGAATTCGGCATTGCATATTGGTCGCAGCGCGATCTCGAGCTACCAGGGCGCGCTGAGCGTCGTGGGCAACAATATTGCCAACGCCGCTGACCCGGACTACACGCGACAGAATGCAGTACTCGAGCCGATCGTCGGTGCGGGTTTGCCCGAAGGTTTGCAACCCGGAGGGGGCGTCGCACTGACATCATTGCAACGGGTCATCAACGAGGCCCTGCAAGAGCGCTTGCGTATCGCAGATGCCGACCTCGCTGCAAGTGAAATAGAACACCAGGTGCTCAGCCGCGTCGAGAGCCTCTTCGATGAACTGGGCGAGGGCGGACTCTCGACAATGCTCAGCGGTTTCTTCCGTTCGTTGCAGGATGTTCAGAACAATCCGACCAACCCTGCACTGCGTGCAGTGGTCGTGGATCAAGTCGCAGCTCTGACCGATACGATTGCCGCGCGTCGCGCCGCCCTCAGCGGGATGGTCGACGACATCAACGGACAGATTGTCTCGGCAACAGAACAGGCCAACGAGCTGGCAGGGAAGATTGCCGAACTCAATGTCGAGGTCGTTGCCGCCGAAGCAGGCGGCCAAACAGCCAGCGCCCTTCGCGATCGTCGCGATGCACTGCTGCGTGAACTGAGCGGGTTGGTCGATATCACGGTCCGCCCGCAGGAAACCGGCACAGTCAGTGTGTTCATTGGTAACGAAGCTCTGATTCAACTCGGGAATTCACGTGGACTGACCACCGAATTGATTGTCGAGGATGGCATCCGTACCCAGCAAGTCCACTTTGGCGATGGGACTGGCGAAGTCGGGGCGACTGGGGCTCGGATCGGCGGCCTGGTCAGCGCTCGAGACGGGCAACTCAGCGAGTTGGTCGGCGAACTCGATGTGTTCGCCCGAGGGTTCATCAACGCCGTGAATCAGGCACACGTCAACGGTCAAGGTATCGAAGCCTACACCGCCGTACTGGGCACCACTGCACTGGCCGAAACTGACGTGGCCCTCGATGTCGCGTTGGCCGACCGCGGTGCCCCAGTGCAGAGCGGCAGCTTCATGATTACGGTTTCGGACGGACGCAGTGGTGAAATCGTCGAAACGCTCGTCGTGGACGTTGATCTCGACGGGACTGCTGACGATACGACTTTGAACAGCCTGGCTGGGCAGATCAACGCATCCAATGTGGGTCTGATCGCCGAAGTCACTGCCGCCGGCGCGCTGGCGATCAGCGCGGAACCAGGCTTGCGGTTTACCTTCGGACATGACGGCAGCACACAACGAGATGACACATCCGGCACGTTGTCTGCTTTGGGTGTTAACACGTTGTTGGCCGGATCGCACGCTGGCGACATTATCGTCAATCCGGCAATCGCGGCGCGACCCGAACTACTGGCCGCGTCAGGGGCCCATCTGGTCGGCAATACGGACAACATTGCCCGTTTGCTCGATCTTCAGGGTTCTAACATCGGCGGTCTGGGTGACCGGACCCTGACCGAATACTACGAGCAGCTCTCCGTCGAGCTGAGCACGGCCGCAGCTCGCGCGGAGCAACAGCACACCGTGGCCGGTGACGTGCAAGCCAGTTTGCAAGCTGAACGTGACAGTCTCAGTGGCGTCAATCTCGACGAAGAAGCGGTGAATCTTGTGCGGTTCGAGCGAGCGTTTCAGGGCGCGGCGCGGTTCACCAGTGTGGTCGATCGATTGCTACAGGACATGATCAGTATCGTGAGATGAATCTGGAGTTGTGCAGGGCCGTTCGGCTTGCGGTCGAACAATGATTTCGAATTGAAGTGAGTAGAGCAGTGCGTATCTCAACCAACATGGCCATCACGAGCTTCGCCATCCACCAGCAACGGCTGAATGCTGAACTGGCTACGGTGCAGGAGCAGGTGATTACTCAGCAAGCGGTCAATCGCCCGAGTGATGATCCGCTGGTTGCCTCGCAGATACTCGACTTCTCTTCCGCAGGCCAGCGTCAGGAACAGGTCGTAGAGAACCTGCAGTTCGCCCGCGATTTCTTGAGCGAGGCAGACGTGGCCCTCGATGATGTGACCACTCACCTTGATCGCATCAAGGAACTGACTCTCGGTGCGATCAACACGATCTCGTTGCCGGACGAGCGTGAGGCGGTGGTGACTGAGCTCGACGCGATCATGCAGTCGCTGTTCGGAATTGGTAACAAGAAATACCTCGACATGTACATCTTCGGCGGCCAGGCATTGGATACACCGCCGCTGACGCAGGAACTGGGGGGGATTCGGTACCAGGGCAGTGTCGGCAGCCTCACCGCGCGCCTGTCCGTAGACCAGGACGAAGCCTTCAGCCTGACGGCTGATGACGTATTCACGATGCTGTCCAGCCGTGTTCTCGGCGGCGACCTTGCGCCGGCCATCACATCAGATACGCGGATTGATGAACTCAACGGGGCCAATGATCTTGGGGTTCGCCTGGGCACGCTCCGCTTCGTCGAGAACACCGCCAGTCGGGCGTTCTCTGTGGATCTGAGTTCTGCGACGTCGATTGGGCAGGTCATCGACCTGATCAATCGTGCTGCCGCTGTGGCCGGCTCGGACATGACCGCGCAAATCAACGACGCCGGGACGGGATTGGCCATCGTGCCCGGGAGTTCCGACGTCAGTCTGACCACGTTGGACAATGGTCAGACGGCGCGTGACCTCGGACTGACGGCCAATACACCAACAAACGACATCATCGTCGGCGAGGACCTGCAGCGCCGTGTCAGCCCGACGACGCGTCTTACTGATCTGTTCGGTGGCGCAGGTCTCGACCTGACGGAGACCTTCCTCATCCGCAACGGTCCGCGGGAGGCGACCATTGATCTGAGCGTTGCCGAGACGGTCCAGGATGTCATGCAGATCATCAACCAGGCTGATCTTGGCGTGCGCACGGAAGTGACCGCGGGAGGTCGGGGGCTGCAAGTCATCAGCGAGATCTCAGGCACACACCTGACGATCGAGGAAAACGGCGGGACACTCGCCACGCAGCTCGGTCTGCGCAGCCTCGGGCCGATGACGGAACTGGCCGCTCTCAACTTCGGAGCAGGTGTCAGGACCATCGAAGGTCAGGATGACTTCGAGATCGTCACGCGTGATGGACAGCATGTCGCGGTGAATCTCGACTCGGCCCTTACCGTGCAGGATGCGCTAGACGTCATCAATGATGCCCTCGCTGCTGCCGGGGTGACCACTGTAACGGCCGAGATGGCCACGGTCGGAAATGGCATCTCGATCAACGATACATCAAGCGGAACGGCCGATCTGCAGGTCCTCCGCATAGGCGATTCGGTGGCGCTCGACGATCTCGGCCTGACGACAGAGGCCTTGTCCGACGGAGCCTCGATCACCGGAGCAGATGTTGGCGCCGTCCGGGTCAATGGGGTGTTTACCGCTCTTGAAGACCTTCGCCGGGCGCTGCTCGAAAGCGATGAACGGGGTATGGGTGACGCGGTCAATCGCATTGATGGATTCATCACCAGTACAGCCCGCGTGCGTGGCCAGGTGGGCGCGCAAGTGCGCGGAATGGAGAGTCGCATCGACCAGACCCAGGCGGCGGTGGATGCGACCAATGAGCTACTCGTGGATGTTCAGGGCGTGAGTCTGGAGGAGGCGCTGGTGCGCTTCCAGACGGTTCAGAATGCCTTGCAGGCCAGTCTGTTGGCCGGCAGCCAGTCATTGAATCTGTCGCTGCTGAACTTCCTGCAGTAATTGCCGCCACTGTGGGCGGTGAATGAATGCGTGAGTGAACACGCTCACGTTGAACGAACAGCCGGCTTCGCGACATGACCACTGGTCCGGTCAAGGTGAAGCTCAGTTGCCGACAGGTGTCGCCGGAAGCATGGATGCGGACGGTGGTCAAAGCATGACCAGCAACGCGAGGACAACGGACCACTCAAGGAGGATCGCGATGATCATCGACACGTCGCGGTTTGGACAGATCGAGGTAAACGAGCAGCGCTTCATGCGTTTCGAACAGGGCATCCTCGGATTCCCTAACGAGCAGGACTACGCGCTCATTCAAACCGCCGAAGGCAGCGGGTTCTACTGGCTGCAGGCGGCAACGCGCCCTGACCTGGCATTCGTGGTCTGTGATCCGCGCCTGTTCATCAACGACTACCGGGCGCCCATCAAGACAGAGGAGCTGCGGACGATCGGGCTGGACGATCCTCAGGGGGCCCAGGTGTTCATCATCGTCAACAAGGTTGATGACCTTCTGACGGGCAACCTGCAGGGCCCGATCGTGGTCAATGTTGACTCGCGATCGGCCAAACAGCTGGTGCTCAGCGACAAAAGATACTCGACTCGGCACCCACTGATGCGTCTTCCGAGCGAAGAGGTGGTGGCGTCCAGAACGGCCTGAAGACCCTCTCAGGGCCGAATCAGGAGGCCTCCGGCCTCTCTGACCAGCCGTGGATGGTCATGCGTATTGGAGCGCAAATAGTCGCGCCCCATGGGATCAGGGTAGTATGTGTGGTGTGAAATGTTGTATAATCACAGGCTGAAGCGATCAATCGAGTCTGGCCAAGACCGATCACGACATCCACTTCGGCCGTCCTTGCTGACCGCAGGTCTGGAGCAAGTGCGCCGGACGCGCCGTTGCCCCCACGATACGGAAACAAACCTGCGGTCGGGCGCAATGTGCGCCTGCAGAAACTTAGTAATCTGCCACACTACCGGAGCAGTAGGCGCATCGTAGTGGCCGTGGAAGGAGCCTAGGATGTTGGTGCTCTCAAGACAACGCGATGAGACGATCATGATCGGGGATGACATTGAGATCACGATCGTGGACATTCGCGGAGACAAAGTAAGGTTGGGGATCACTGCCCCAACGCATATCGCCGTTCACCGCAAAGAGGTGTACGACGCGATTCAACAGGAGAACAGGCGTGCGGCAGGCGTGAAGCCTGAGGAAATCGACAAGGTGGTCGCTGCAGCCAATCACCAGCAGCGCGCCCAGCAGCGGAAGCGTCGCTGAGGGTCGATCCGGCGTACTTCGCTTTTGCGGGGGCGCCCGTGTGAAAACGAATGGCCGACCGTCCGGTCGTTCGGTGATTCTCGGAACTCCGGAATCACATCAGTCAAGGAGGACTGATCATGACGCGGATTAATCTGAACATTCCAGCCGTCCAGGCCCAACGCCAGCTCGCGGTGACCAACCGTGACCTGCAAACCTCTCTGCAAAGACTCAGCAGTGGGTTGCGGATCAACCGAGGTGCGGATGATCCAGCCGGGCTTATCGTGTCGACACGGTTGCGCACCGAGATCACCGCAGCCGACCAGGCCATCCGCAACTCGGAGCGCGCGATCAACGTGATTGCGACTGCCGAAGGGGCGCTCGCGGAAATCCAGGCGCTGCTCATTGACGTGCGGGATTTGACCATCGAGGCTGCCAACAGCGGTGCCTTCAGCGATGACGAGATTCGCGCCAACCAGCTGCAAATCGACTCCGCTGTCGAGTCGATCACGCGCATTGCCAACACAACCAATTTTGCTGGCCGTAAGTTGATCAACGGCTCTCTGGACTTCATCACCTCCGGTGTCGACAACTCACGCCTCAACGTCGTAAATGTCTTCCGTGCCAAGTTTGCGCAGAGCAACTTTGTCAATGTCGGGGTCTCGGTTTTGCAGTCCGCTCAGCAGGGCATGCTGCAATTCCGCAGCCCGGCGATCACCACGGGTGACGTGACTCTCGAACTTGCCGGCCCTGAGGGTGTCGTGACGGTGACGCTGCAATCCGGCGCGACCGCTGCCAACATCGTGTCCGCAGTCAACAATCAGACCGATGCCAATGGCGTGGAAGCCGTATTGATCAACCCGGGCAACCCGGCCAGCGGCATGATGTTCCGCAGTGTGGAATTCGGCTCCGACGCTTTTGTCTCCGTCTCAATCATCGATGAGCAGGATCCCCCGGTGGGACAGTTCACCGACAGCATATTTGACAACAGCGGCAACAACGGCTCGATGCGTGACGTGGGCCAGGACGTCGTCGCGCTGATCAACGGTACCGAAACGCTTGGCGAAGGTCTCAAAGCCATCCTCAATACGACTCTGCTGACGATGGACATCACGCTGGATCCTGCATTTGCCCAGCAGACCACGAGTGGGACGGTGTTCTCCATTACCGGTGGCGGATCGTTGTTCCAGCTCGGACCGCAGGTCGAAGCCAACCAGCAGGAGCAGATCGGGATTCAATCCGTGGCTGCCACACGACTTGGCAATCCCCTCGTCGGATTCCTGTCGGAGATCGTCACCGGTGGCGACAAGTCGTTGGTCAACGGCAGCTTCAGGGCTGCGTCTGACATCATCGACACGTCACTCGACCAGATCTCGGTCTTGCGCGGGCGTCTGGGCGCTCTCGAGCGGAACATGCTCGATACGAATATTCGTCAGCTCCAGATTACATTCGAGAACCTGACGTCTTCCGAGTCGGTCATACGTGATACAGATTTCGCGATCGAAACCACCGAGCTGACCCGCGCCCAGATCATGCAGGCTGCGGGCACCTCGATTCTCGGTGTGGCCAATGCGACCAATCAGTCGGTCCTTTCGTTATTGGGTGGATAGGTCGGCCTTCGTCGTCACGGTACGTCCTTCCGCGCCGACCATCCGGTGAATGGCGCATGACAAAACCGGCCGAGGCGGTCCGACACCGGGCCCCGGCCGGCGAGCGGACCACTACAGTCAGCTCCGGAAGAGGAACGCGCGTGGGGAGAGACACGCTCATTCTCTAAACGCGGCCAAAATGGCTTCGGCGGCTCACTGCGCGGCTCCTGAACGTGATCATTCCGCTAATTTGTCCCCAGGCCCTCATTCCGATGTCCGTTCTCGGACGTATAATGCCAGGTGTGCGGAACCGCGGGGTTTCGTGAATCGTCCAACCGCTATCGGGAGGCCGGGTTGGCCACTCAGCCGAATAGTACGTCACCCGATGATCGAGAACTGGTCAGGCGTGTTCAGATTGGCGATCACGGAGCTTTCGAGTGTCTGGTCCGAACCTATCAAGATCGCATTTACGCAGTGTGTCTGCGGCTGACCAGCGATCCAGAGGCGGCCAAGGATCTGGCCCAGGAAGCCTTCCTCAAGGCTTTGCGGGCCATCAGGCAGTTCGAGGGCAAAAGCAGTTTCTACACTTGGATCTATCGTATTGCCGTCAACCTGGCGCTCACGGAGCGTCGCCGACGGAAGACTGTGCGCGTGCACCTGGAAAGCCAGATGCGCAGCGCGGGGGACGACGGCCAGGCCGCCGGCCTTCAAATGATGGCGGCGCAGAATCGACACGAGAGTCCTGCAGCTGGCCGGCCGGTCGAGACGCTGGATGCCAAGGAACGGAGACGGGCAGTGCACCAGGCACTGGGGCAGCTCGAGGAGGAGCAACGCGTCATTCTCGTGCTGCGCGACATGGAGTCATTCGACTACCGGGCCATCGCGGACATCCTGGAAATCCCGCTGGGCACGGTGCGTTCCCGGTTGCACCGTGCGCGGCTGGCCTGCGTGACCTGCTGATGCCGATGTTGGAGAGTCAGCAGGTAGAAAGCGGAGACTGAGAGCCCAATAGGACAAGATTGTGGGGATGAACAGTCAAGACAACTCGGCGCAGGTTGAATTACTCAGCGCATACCTGGATGACGAGCTCGATGCCCGCGAGCGGGCCGAAGTCGAGGCGCTTGTCGCGCGGGACACTGAGGCGGCGGCGTTGCTCGAGCAGCTTCACGGCATTCAGTTGGCGCTGCGCGACGGTCCCGCTATTCAGGCCCCGGCTGGATTTGCAGAGGACGTCATGGCTGCAGCGGAGCGCCAGATCCTTCTGGGCGAAGTCGAAGAGCCGATGCGACCCAGGTTGCACTGGACTGCCTGGTCTGCCGCGGCGGTGATCGTCCTGATGATTGGTGTGGCCGGAACGGTGATCGTCAGCCAACGGGACGGCACGATGGAGCTCGAGCTTGCCCAGGCGCCAGCCACCCCCGCACCAGCCACTCTTGAGATGAGGGCGGCACGCAAGTCCGATGTTCCTGCCCATACAGACGAGGTGTCGCTTGCGGAAGGCGATGCCGCACCCAATGCGAGGACGGACCTCGGCAAGTCCATGAACGAACCCGTGGCCATGGTCGGGGGAGAGCTGCCACCGGGATTGGATGTGCAGGCACTGAACACTGACGCGGCGACGGTCAATGGCAGCGCAGCTGTCAGTAAACCGGCCATGGACTTGGCGTCGCCGGTCTTCCGGCCCAATGGTGAGACCCATGCGGCGCTTCTGGAAACCAGCATCGTTACCGATGAGGACCATGCGATCGCACCACATACACTGATGCAGTTGACTTTGACGTTTGATGGGCCGAGCGAGGTCGCCGGTTTTGTAAAGCGTTGGGTTGGGCAGCGGTCACCGAAAGATGCCATGGCGTTGCGGGGGCTGATGTCGAGTGCGGTGGATGATCAACAGTACATACTTTCCGCTACACCAAGAGACATCGCGGAGTTGCTGGAAGACTATGCAGGTCAAGAATCCGCCGTCGATCCGGAAGCGGTCGAGCTGCGCGTCGGTGACCAGAAGATCACGGGCCTGGCCTTGACTCAAAGCATCATGGAGCGGCCCGCCATGTTGCTGGACTTCAAGAGGACGGAAACTGCCCCAGAGGCAGCGGATTGGGCAGCGTACTACGGTGCTCTTGCAACGGATGACACAGATGAGGGGGTCGGAGATCAAATGGCGGATGGGGCATCGCGACAGCCCGCAGCCAACGCGCCCGCTGATCTCGACGCGCTGTCAGGTCATATCGTGCGGTTGGCAGATTCCAAGAAGAAGGAATCGGCCGGTGCCGGGAGACGCGCTCGTCCGCAACGCCAGAACGTGACGCTCGATCGTGTGACGTTGATCCTTCGGATTGTCCAGCCCAGGACGCCTACGGCCATCGAATCAGGCCCAACTCCTGCGCCGGTCCGACCCAAGACCCCGCAGCAACCACCGATTCCGCGCATCGGTCATCGGCGAGGCTGATCCAATCGGCGGCGTAGCGCCGCATTGTGTGCCGCGATATCGAGCTGGACTTCGTGTTCCAGCCGTTGTTCCCATGGATCGGTGTAGCGTGCGACCATGACCAGACGCTCCTTGTGGGGGATCGTCGTGTCTCCGATCATCAAGGGGAATTCGTACATGCGGGTCAGGCGATTCCAGTAGGCCGTCTGATCATCAGCCGTGGCCAGCGTGTGATTCCAGGTCTGGATGAGCCGCCCTTTGGGATCGGCCGCTGCGGGGCGATAGCTGTACAGCTCGAACAGGATGGCCCCGGTGATCTTGACGGGATCGCCCTGGGCATCGGCCGTCCGCACGACCACCGTGAACCCGTCCGGGACGTTGTCATCATCGAGGCTGGTTGGCTGAGACAGCGGTGCGACGATCTCGATGTGCCTGGCGGATATGGTTTCGAGCATGGGCCTGGCGGCGGGCAGATGCTGCGCGGACGGCTGGCAGCCGCAGAGGGCTCCGAGAATAGTGCACAGCACGGTCACGGTGATGGGGTGGTTACGCATTGCGGCCGCAAGTCTAGCTCTTGGAAATGTAGTGTCAATGCAGAACTCGAAGTGGTCGAATAGGACAAGCGGTGCGGTGGCTTGTAATATGACCCGCTCAGCCTGGATTCGGGAGCGAAAGGAACAGACCCATGGCGAACTATCTGGTAACTGGCGGCGCGGGCTTTATCGGGTCCCATATTGCCCGGCGGTTGGTCCGTGAAGGCCACACCGTGCGTGTTCTCGACAACTTCAGCTCGGGCAAGATCCAGAACCTCGCACCGGTGCGTGATGACGTCGAGGTCATGGAAGCCGATATTCGTGATGATGCGGCCTGTCGCAAGGCGTGTCAGGGCATGGATGCCGTGTTTCACGAAGCAGCCCTGCCTTCCGTTCCACGGTCAGTCGACAAGCCTGCCGATTCCCACGCGGTCAATATCGACGGCACTTTTAACGTGCTGATGGGCGCCCGTGACGCAGGGTGTCCCCGCGTGATCTACGCGGCCAGCAGTTCGGCCTACGGTGACCAGCCTGATTTGCCCAAGCACGAGGGTATGATGCCCAGTCCACTGAGCCCATACGCACTCAACAAGCTTGTTGGCGAGTACTACTGCAGCGTGTTCTGCAAGACCTACGGCATGCAGGCGGTCTCGCTTCGCTATTTCAACGTCTTTGGTCCCTACCAGGATCCTCAAAGCCAGTATGCGGCCGCCATCCCGGCGTTCGTCAGCGCCATTCTTGCGGGACGTCAACCGTTGGTTTATGGCGACGGTGAGCAGACGCGGGACTTCACCCATGTGGACAACGTCGTTCACGCCAATATGCTGGCGGCCCAGGCCGATGGCCTCTGCGGCCAGGTTGTTAACATCGCTTGTGGGGAACGGATCAGTATCAATGCCATCATCCAGCAGATCAACGAATTGCTCGGGAAAGATATCAAGCCCGAGTACGCCGATACGCGAGCAGGCGATGTTAAACACTCCCTGGCGGATATCGCGCTGGCCCGGGAGGTGCTCGGTTTCGCGCCGCTGCTGATGTTCGAGGAAGGTCTCCGCCAGGCCATCGATTGGTACAAGGACAACCTCTAGGCGTTTGTCGCTGCGGGCACGTACATTGCCGAGTGGATTCTTCAGACAGTCCGGAGTACTCCACAAGGCCTGGATTCACTGGCAGATTGTCCATCACCGCTCCCTGATCCGCCGCCACGACGGGCGCGTGGACCCATAAGCGGGCCACGCCGTGGCTCCTTCGGCGTTTTTCCGCGCAAGTCAAGCCCCACTCGCAGTGCTTCGATACCACATACGATGCGCCGTCCAGGATATGGGCGGGCAAGGTCCGATATGCGCAGTCACGGAGAGACTGGACTTGGCCTTTCGTGGTATCCAGATTGGTTTTCTAAAGCGATGGCCCGTTGCGCGCAGCGTGCTCGTCATCGTCTTGTTGGCGCACATTGCTGCCGTGGGCACCATTCTGTGGCGCGCCACACAGAGTCATGACGCCCATACACGTCACGGCACCGTACGAGCCCTGGCTCTGTCGATTGATGGTCTCGCTGCCGGCCTGTCTGCGATCGATCTCGATGATCAAAGCCTCATTCAGACAACTGTCGTCAACTACAACAGCACAGGCGTGTTCGACAGCCTGCGCGGCGTTGACTCCAACGGTCGAATCATCTGTTCGACGCGCCGCGAGGAGATCGGCACCGATCACTGGCAGGCCGCACGACTCGGCGCCCAATGGCCAGCTGAGTTGACCTGGTCATGGGAGCACCGCGACGATCCCATGTTGGAACGTGTGACCGTGCGTTGCCCAGTCCCGGTGCTCACGCCGCGCAAGTGGATGCTGGAGGCGGTGGTCAGTGGCACGGCGTTGGCGGCGACGACTGCGTCAGGGGATGTGTGGGCTGTGGCCATCGGCGTGTTGGCGGTTCTGGTGACCGCGGCGTTGTGCTGGATCCTGCACAGTTACATCAGGCCGTTGGCGAGCATCGGTACCAACCTGGTCAGCCACCAAAACACCCTCGAAGAAGAGCTGTCCAGCTTGCGTCTGGCCAGCGAGGCCGGGTGGGTGGCCTCATCGTGGAACCAGCTGATCAGTCTGTTCGAAGAAATGCGTGAATCACTGGGCCAGAATACGGCCTACCGTGAGTTGAGCCATGCCCTCGAGCGCAATGCATCGACCGAATTTGTGGATGCGACTGACGTGATTCCGGAAGGCATCATCCACCTCGTCGACGGGGTGCGCGTCGGCTACATCAACTCCATGGCGTGTCGTTTGCTTGGCATGGACGTCAGTGGGAGTGAGGGGCCACGGGCCTATCGTGGCCAGACCATCGACGAGCTACCGGTGTCCGAGGCTGGAGCGGAGTACACGGCTCAATTAAGGGATGGTCTGCAAGAAGGTGGTCAGTTCGAGGCGCGCTCGGTGCGTATCGAGGGTGCCAGCGGTCGGACCTTCCGCATCAAGATACTGCCCGTGGTGGCCAATGACCGCAAGGGCGGCGCGGTGATTTTGATTTCCGACGTCAGCCAGTTGGCGCGAGCTGAGAAAGCGCGCGAGGCGTTCGTTAACCAGGTGACTCACGAGTTACGCACACCATTGACCAATATCCGCGCGTACACTGAAACCTTGGGTGAAATCGATGATCCGGAGATTCAGAAGGAGTGCTTCAACGTCATCCAGAAGGAAACACGGCGACTGTCCCGACTGGTTGAAGAGATGCTCAGTCAGTCACAAATCGATCTCGGAACCATGCACATCAGGTGCGACAACGTGAATCTGCTGGAGCTCTTGAATGAGGCGGTGCGCGATCTGCGGGCCACTGCCGAGGTCAAGGAAGTGGAGATCAGCGCCGAGCTGCCTTCCAAGTTGCCTACACTTCATGCCGATCGTGACAAGATTGCCGTTGTGGTCAACAACCTTCTGGGCAACGCCTTGAAGTATACACCGTCCGGTGGGGCGGTCGTGGTGGGCTGCACATTGGCCGGCGATCGCGTCAAGATCTCATTCAAGGACACTGGCATTGGCATCGACGAAGAGCATCACGAGAAGATCTTCGAGCAGATGTATCGCGTTGATTGCGAGGAAGTCCGCCAGGAGGTCGGCAGCGGTGTGGGTCTGTATACGGCGCGTGAGATCATTCGTCAGCATGGTGGTGACATCAGGGTAATCAGTACAAAAGGCCACGGCTCAGAATTCGTTGTCGATGTGCCGATCAAGGCGCGAACACTGGGTGGCACGACACAGCCAGCATAAGGGGATCCGATGAAGATCACATGCCAGCGCGTTGGAAGCGTCGATGTCATCCTGCCGGACGGGACGTTGGGCGAGGACAACGCCGAGGAGTTTCTCGGGACCATTCGGGGACAGATGGCTTCACCGAATCCGCACATCGTCATATCGATGCAGGATGTGGCATTCATCGACAGCGTCGGCCTGGATACGCTTCTGCAGGTTGCGGATGAATTGAAGAATCGCAGCCTCAAGCTCAAGCTTGCTACGCTGACGGCCACCGCCCGAGAGATTCTCTATATCACTGACCAGCTTGACGAGTTCGAACTGTTTGACGACGTCCATGATGCCGTCAGGAGTTTTATGAATTGAACTGGTGAGCCGTGCATCAATTGGGCAACTCGAGCGAAACTACAATCGGTAGGACAGCCACGTGATTGGAAAGACTCAAAGACTGGGCGAGCAGCTGGTGTCCGAAGGGGCCATTACCCAGACCCAACTGGAGGAAGCCCTGGCATCGCAGGATTCGAGTGGCGACCACCTCGGGCAGACACTGGTCGAAATGGGGGTGCTCAGTGCTCCGATTCTGGTCAATACACTGGCAGGTCGACTCGGGGTCAAGGGAGTCGTTCTACGGCATGGTCTGATCGACCCCAAGGTTGCCAAACTCATCGATCGCGATGAAGCGACACGGATCAATGTGCTGCCGATGTTCAGGGTCCGGGACACCGTGACCGTGGCGATGTCAGAACCCCAGTCGTTGCCGACGATTGATCGCCTGCAGAAACTGACCGGCTGCAGAATCAATGCCGTTTTAGCGCTCAAGGCCAATATCGAGGAATTCCAGTCCAAGTATCTGGGCGAAGAGGTCGAGGTCGACGCCTATCTCGCGTCGATCGAAGAGAGTGATGTGCGCATCTCCGAGGTCGAGGCCGTCGACGAAGGGCCACTGACCAATCTCGACAAAATGGTTGACGGTAGTCCAATCGTCAATCTCGTCAGTCTCGTCCTGCTCAATGCCATGCGCGACGGCGCGAGTGACATTCACATCGAACCAACGCGACACAACACGCGCATCCGCTATCGCATCGACGGCCAACTGCGGTTGTTGATGTCCCCACCGGTTTCCATGCATGCTGCGATCGTCTCGCGCGTTAAGGTCATCGGCCGAATGGACATTGCGGAGAAACGCCTGCCTCAGGAAGGCCGCGTACACATTGTCGCCGATGGCCGGGGAGTCGATCTTCGCGTGTCGACCATGCCTACGATTCTGGGTGAGAAGATTGTCATTCGAATTCTCGATCGCTCGAATCTGACTTTCGAGCTGGCCAAGCTCGGGCTTGCCGGACCCAACCTCGAGTGTTTTCGCCACATTCTCCGCCAGCCGCACGGTCTCGTCGTTGTCGCCGGACCAACGGGAAGCGGCAAGACCACGACCTTGTACTCGGCGATGGATCTCATTCGCAGCGACGAGTCCAACATCGTGACCGTTGAAGATCCGGTCGAGTATCAGCTCGAGGGGATCAACCAGATTCAGGTCAACGAACAGGTTGGACTGACCTTCGCCCGTGCCCTGCGTTCAATCTTGCGTCAGGATCCCGACATTATCATGGTCGGGGAGATTCGTGATCACGATACGGCGCGCGTGGCGGTGCAGGCTGCGCTAACGGGTCACCTGGTCATGTCGACAATTCATACGAACGATTCGCCCGGCGTGGTCACGCGCCTGATTGATATGGGCATTGAGCCCTATCTGGTGGCTACCGCATTGATGGGCGCGGTATCCCAACGTTTGGCGCGAACGATTTGTCCAAGTTGTCGAACGTCCTACTACCCACCGTCGGACGTCCTCGAGCGTGCCGGTTGGGTCGAACGCAACGACCAACTGTTCCAGCGTGGCGAGGGCTGTCAGATGTGCCACAACTCGGGCTTCAAGGGCCGGTTGGGTATCTACGAAGTCATGGCCATCGACAAGGGACTGCAAGAGTTGATTCACCTGCGGCCCGATGAGCGTCAGATTCGCGATTACCTGAGTGGTTCAGGATTCGTCACACTTCGGGAAGATGGCCTCGCGCGTGTCGAGGCAGGCGAATCAAGCCTCGAAGAGGTCTTGCGTGTTACGGCAGACGAAGGCCTGTACTCTGGCGGAGGGGCACCATGAGGATCGCCTACCGTGCCATTGATTCTCAGGGGCAGTCGGTCAACAACGTCATCGAGGCGAACAGTCCAAACGAAGCGCTCGAACGGCTGCGCGGCGAGGGCATGTTCGTCACCGAAATCCACGAGACCGCGGCGCGAGCCATCCGCCGTCCGCGTCAGAAGGCGCCTTCCGGTACACCGGTACGCGTGAAACAATCAGAGCTGCTGTTCTTCACGCGACAGATGGCCATGCTTCTACGTGCCGGCAGTCCCATCGTTCCTGCGATGAGCGCCATCGGGAAGCAAATGAGTGGAGCAGGGCGCGAAGTCATCGAGATGGTTCGCGCCGACATGGAGAAGGGCAAGACGATCAGCGACTCGATGAGTCGCTTTCCGACGGTATTCTCTCAAACCTACACGGCGATCATCGCGGCAGGAGAACAGAGCGCCAACCTCGAAGTGATGTTCACACGCCTGGGCAACTTGTTGGTTGAGCGCCGACAAGTGCGTAATCGAACCATTGCGGCGCTGGCCTATCCCGCGTTATTGAGCATGCTGAGTGTATCGATTGTCGTGACTATGGTGTTGTTCGTGGTGCCAAGATTCAGCGGCCTGTTTTCATCGTTGGGAGCGGAGCTGCCGTGGTCGACCAAGTTGATGATGTCCACATCCGGTTTTGTGCGAGAGAACTGGATCGTAACGCTGGCCGGGGCCGCAGGTCTCATCACGGGGGCGGTTGTGGTGTTCCGCAGCCATGCCTGCAAACAGTGGATTAGCGACATGCAGACCCGCCTGCCGATTGCCGGGCGGTTGTTCAAGCGGCTCATTCAGGCGCAGATGTTTCGGGTCATGGGGCTGTTGCTCGAAAGCCGGGTCAACATGATGGAGATGCTCCAATTGTCACGCAACATCACCAGTAACAAGGATTTCCTGGGGCTGTGCGACGGCATGCAGGACGCGGTGGAAAATGGCAACAGGCTATCCGATGCCGTGATCCAAAGTGGATTGGTCTCTCCGACGTTTGCCCAGGCCATTCGCACGGGAGAGGAGAGCGGCAATCTCGATCAGGCGCTGCTATTCATCGCAGACGTGCTGGAGGAAGAGAACGGTCAGCTCATCGCGACGATGACCAAGCTGCTGGAGCCGACGATACTCATCTTGATGGGTGGTCTGGTCGGCGGCATTGCGATGTCGCTGTTCCTTCCGTTGTTCGATCTGGCCGCTGCCGGTAGTTGAGTGTGACGTGATGCCCATGAACACGGCCAAGAATCATTTTCCTATCGGTGTCGATCTCGGCGAGGCAGGGCTGCGCATTGCACAGCTGCGCGACACAGGCGGTCAGCTGGCGGTCTATCGCGGAGTCAGTTGGGATCATGCGGCCGTCACAGCCAATGCTGCGGGTGCCAAAGCGGACGCTGCACGAATTGCACACCTCATGGCCCAGTACGGCTTTACCGGTACGCGCGCCGTCACGGGTATGAACATGCCTGTGCTGGAGCACCACCTGCTCGAACTGCCAGCCAAGACGTACGACCTTGCTCCCGCTGAAGTAAACCGTGCGGCGCGGTTTGAGATCAATCGTTTGACGGGCAACAACACCGACTTGCAGGTTGGGACTTGGGCGTTGCCCCGGTCCAAGCGCAGCAAATCGACGTTCATGGGCGTGGCGACCACTCGCGAGCAGGTTTGCGCGCGGGTCGACACCCTCGAGGAAGCCGGCCTGGAGTGCGTCAAGGTCGATGTCGTGGCCTGCGCACTGGCATCGTTCATCAATCATCTGCGCGGAAATAGCCGTGATGACGTGTGGGGCGTCATGGACATCGGATACGACCGCACGCGTGTGGTCGTGTGTATACAGGACATCCCGGTTCTGGTGCGCGGCCTCGAAATGGGTGGTCAGTCGTGGACCGAAAGGGTTGCCGAACGCCTGGGGTTGAGTCGTTCGTCGGCAGAACGGTACAAGCGTGACTTCGGGCTGTCGGGTGAGAGCTTGGCGCGCACGCGATTACAGAATGAAGACACGGCGTTGGCGGACCTGGCGACCGATGTGCTGAAGGACGACCTCGAGGAGCTGTGTGCCGAGACCGAGAGATCATACGAGTACGTGTTGCAGTGCCACCCCGGCATGTCGCCCGGGGTCCTGCTGCTGATTGGCGGCGGCGCGCGGGTGGGCGGGCTGGCTGACGAACTCGCGGGGCGGCTCGGAATCGACGTCAAAACGCTCAGTATGCTCGATACGCAGGCAACGCGGCTGATTCAAGAGGGTCTTGGAGACAACGAGACTCTCGAGGTCATGGCCCAAGCCTGTGCGTTGTCATTTCAGGGGACGGTGAATGCCCAGCATTAACCTCATACCACCTGAGATGCTCAATCACCGAAGGCGTGCACGGCGCGGCCGACGCTGGCTGCTCGGTATTGGCGTGGCGTACACCCTGGCCCTGGTGCCATGGTTGCGGGAAGAGCAGGCCAAGGCTCATCTCGCAGAGTCACAGGCGGTCATGGGAGCGCTCGATCTCAGCCTTGCCGAAATGCGCGGCGCGGCACGCGACAGCCAGGGACGCCTGGTCAGTCTGGAAAGCGAATGGCAGCGCGCTCAACAGCTGCGGGCTAAACGAACGTGGTCCAGTGTCATGGACCTCGTTATCAAAGCGCTTCCGGCGGACGTGTGGCTCGAAACAGTATCCACCGATCCAGCGGTCCCTCAGCCGACCGCTGCGAACAAAACAGAGGGGTTGATCGGGCGGGATGGGCCGCGGCGCCTGGTCCTGGCCGGGTATGCCACGCAAATTGAAGCCTTGTTCGCTTTTGAACGTGCCTTGCGCACGGTTGACGAATTCAAGATCATTCACCTGGCCGCAGTCCAGGAGGCTACGGTCAACGGTGTTCAGGTCACCCGGTTCACGGCGGAGTGCGCGTGGTAACGAACTGGCGTCAATATGTCATTCGCTTGCAAGACTACCTGGGCGCGACGGCCCTGGTTGGCGCCATGGCCATCGTGTTGTGGTTCAGCCATCTGAAGCCAGACTCGGCGCGGGCGGAGCTTCGGGCTTTGCGCGTCCGTGAGGCCGATCTCCAGGTTTTGCATTCGCGATTACAGTGTGAGCGCAACGATCACGAAGAGCAGTATGCCATGCTGCAGCAGCAGTTGGAATCGAGCGGAATCGTCAGCAGCGGAGCGCCGATCGAAGCCCGCCTTGGCGTGGTGCGGAGTCTGACGCGTGAATTCGGCATTGACAAACTTCAAATCATGCCCTTTGGACGTCAGCGTGATGGTGAGGTTGTGCAGGCGAGCTTTACGGTGTCCGGAGAGGGGCTGTTTCAAGACATCATGAGATTGTTCGATGCATTTGAGCGTGGTGATGGTTGGACGGACATCAGCCACGTGCGGTTGATGGCAATGACTGGAGCAGGCAAGGAACGCCGTGTACGGATGACAATGACCATGCATTTCTTCGCCCTGGAACTTCTGGAACCGGAGCGTGGTACCAGTGAGTAAGGCCAAGAAGAAACTCTATGGTACGGGGCTGGGTGTCGCGGCCCTCATTGCCATGATCGATGTCCTCAACGGCCCGCCCGCAGAGAGCGATGCAGTCGCTCCCCTCGACAGTGCGGCATTGGTCATTCAGCCCGACGAGCGTCCGTCGCCTCCGGACGCAGCTGCCGAGGACGAGGGCCCCTTGTTTCCATTCAGTGGTCGGGAGGTCGATTGGGAAGCCGTACGCGATCCGTTTCTCGAGCCACAGGCAGTTCGCGTTGCGGGTCGCGGTCCAGAACAGGTCGAGACGCCTGCAGTTGACCCGGACGGCCCGCCGACAGTCGCTCGTTTCATCGAGGAGCATGTGCTGATGGGCATCATGGTCACCAGAACTGGAGGGGTGGCCATTGTGAATGACATCGCAGTCGACAGTGGCCAGACCATTGACCGTGCGTTGCTGTTGCGTGTCGGCAGCAACGCTGCGTATTTCCAGTGTGCGGATGGGATTGCCACGTTGCACGTGCTGGAAGACTAGGCTTTGTCTGAGCACTGCGGTTTGACGAAGTCGAGCGAGGTGCCGGGTATCACGGCCGCAGGTACGCGAAGGTGTAGTGCGGACCTGTTGGTCCGAGAACGCAGACAGCAGAGGGTTCAGGCAGACCCTGGAGAAGTTGCCGAAGCCGGGGCCGACGGACGAGGTATCGAACTTGGACATCTGATCATGCACCCTCTATGCTTCTGGCGATGGACGGCGTGCGAGAGGAGCCAACAGGCTGCAACGAAACGACGCAGCGACCCTCGCTGGGACCGCTGGTCTATCGTTATCGACCGCTCGAACCCCGTCGCGGGCGTTGGTGGGCGGTTGCGGTTGCGGCCGCGTGCAGTGGTGTGTTGTTCATTGCTGGATCGGTCACACCTGATGCGAGCGGAATGGGGACCCATCGCATGCTGGGCCTCGAGCCGTGTGGCATGCTCCAGATGACCGGCGTCCCGTGTCCGACATGTGGGATGACCACTGCATTTGCCCATGGGATCCGCGGACAATGGGTTGCCGGTTTTCGCGCACAGCCGTTCGGGTTGGTACTGGCCGTGTCCACCGCGCTCATTCTGGTGGTCGCACTCGATACCGTGATCACCGGACATTGCTGGGCATTGAATTGGTATCGCATTCGGCCGTCTCGCTTCGTTATCGTACTGGGCGTACTGATGATCACTGCGTGGGCCTGGAAGATTGTATCAGTCGTTGGACTCGAGAGGCTGTGGAGCCCATCATGAATCATATCGTTGTCGGTCAGTCGCGCAGGTACATCTTGAACCTGTCTGTTCTCCTGGCATGCATCTCCGGATGTAACTGGTTTACGCCGTTAGCATTCATCCTGCCAGAACCCAAACGCACCGTTGCGCCAGAGTTCGCGCATCTCGACGGCCCGGTCACCGTGTTGTCGTGGGTGACCCCCGAATTACTGTATGACTATCCGCATTTGCGCTACGAGATCGCCGAGCATACGGTCAACCAACTCAGAGCCAACGTCGAGGGCGTGGTCTGTACGGACCCGACGATCGTCGAGGATTACGTTCATGCCAACCCGCGCAATCGTTCCCCCGAAGCGGTCGGCAGACACTTCGAAACCAAGTACGTCATGTATATCGAGGTGCTGGATTTTCAGCTGCGTGATCCCAACACGCCAGATATTCTCCAGGGCCAGCTGTGGGCCTCGATCGTCATGAACGAGCTGAAGGACGATGGATTGCCACCAGAGCGTTTCGAGTTGGATCCGGTCAGATTGGCCATCCCGGAGAACGGTCCGACGCGCTATTCGCCGACTCTACTACGAAAGATTCGCAAAGAACTGTACGTAGAGTTCGGTGGAGCGGTGGCCAAGAAGTTCTATGAGCACAAAGAAATCGTTAAGTAGCGGCCGGGCCTGCCGGCCGAGTCGATGGGGAACAAGGGTGATTGTGATGAAACGCGTTGTACTGAGTGCGCTACTGCTGTCATTCTTGGCCCCTCTGTCGGGCTGCAAACTGTTTGGTGCACTGGCCGTAAACCTCGGGTTGGTTCCGAGCAAGAAAGTCGAGGCGTTGTACGCTTTTGGGGCCGGACCAGTCCTGATCCTCGTCGACGATGACGCTGAATTGGTGACGTGGTCGCAAACTGCACTTCACCTGTCGGAGCGCATTCAACACTATGTGGGCAAGGCCAGACGCGCCCAGGGCAACAAAATCGAAGCGACGTTCGTACGACCGCGCAACGTTGCGGCCCTGCGGCGGGACGACCCCGGGTTCGATCGTCGGTCGATTCCCGAAATCGCCGAGATTCTCAGCGCTTCCGAGGTGCTGTGGATTCAGATCGTCCAATTCGTCGTCAGTGGCGATGCCGAAAGTGCGGAGCAGCTCAATGCCATCACGGTCCGCGTCAAAGTCTTCGATCCGAACCTGCCACGCTCACAGCGGCGCGTGTGGCCCGATACGCGCGACGGCGAAATTGCGTCAGTCCAGAGGCCCGCATCGGTTGAGACCATGCGCATGAGCGACAGTGAGCTTGCCCGCGACATGGTCGATGAGCTGGCCGAGAAAATAGGCGAGATGTTCTATGATCATCGCGTCGAACAAGGCACGACCGAGTAGCCACCCTCAATCGGCCATACTCACACACCGGGACCGCTACTCCGCGCTGAGGCGGTGTGCGCAGTTTTCTGTACAATCCGGGCCATGCTCCGTGTGCTCCACATCATCGACAACGCCCGTATGGAGGAAGTCCGACTGGCCCTCGGGCCGCTGATCGACAGTGCGATGACCCGTCGCCGATGGCATTCAGAGGCCGTCGTACTGGGGTCCGGTTCAGCCTGGCTCGATGATGTCGGGTTGCGTTGTCATCGTGAGGCCCGTTGCGGAGGCCTGGCGTTTCTCGTGGCCCCGAGCCTGCAGCGCCGGGTCAGTGAGGGCCGTTTCGATGTCGTGCACTGTTGGAGCGTGTGGGCAGCCGAGGCCGTCATGCATGCTGTGGGCGGCCGGGTTCCGGTCGTCGTCAGCGCATGGGATCCTTTGCTCGATAAGCGTGAGCTGCGCGTGCTGCGGGGTCTGGCCGCGAATCCGGGCTTGGTGGTGTTGTGTCATGCGGAGCAGGTCCGTCGACGATGGACCGAGCACGGCTGGCCGCTGCAGCGCAGCGTGGTCGTGCGCCCGGGGATCGATTTCGGTCTACTGAACCGCCTGAAGCAGATGCCCCCGCCGGAAGAGATTCGCCGTGGCGACACCGAACGTCTCGTGCTGATGCCCGGGCCGCCGACACGACGCGGAGGACACGAGCTGGGGCTGTGGGCCACGATCGCGGCACATTATCTTGCACCTGAGTTGCGGCTGGTCATGCCGGGACGGTCAATGGAAGCAGATCGCCTCCAGCGGTTTGCCGGCAGGCAACCGCATGCTCACGTACTCCGCGGCACACGGCTCGAACTCCCCCTCGAAACTCTGGTGGCGCATGCTGACCTGCTTCTCGTCCCCGCACCCCTGGACATTTCATCCACGCCGATTGCCTGGGCCATGGCTGCGGGAACTCCGATCCTGGCATTTGCCACCTATGCCATCGCGGAGCTGATCGCATCCGGCCTCAACGGCGAGTTGGTCAAACCCCACGACATGCGTGCGTTGATCAGCAAACTGCTGGATATGGTGCGGAGTCCTCAGGACTATCGACGCCTGCCCGAGACGGCCAGTGGCCACGCTTTCGAGGCTTTTGGAATGACCCGCTATGTTGAACAGGTTCAGCACGCTTACGAGAACATGCTCGACAGCAAGGCAGTCGGCGAGGGCATGGTCGATTCGGCAGCGGACACGTGATAAGTATTTATAAATAAATAAGTTATGATCATGGACAGTTGTTCGGGACACCTGCCGAGAATAATACTGATGATTATTTGCAACTGCCTCGCCCAACGCGGGGTACACGTGATATTGAGGGCCCGGTACGCCCACAATTCGCCATGAAAGTGGAAGTAAATGAGTCTCACGGACTTACTAATACAGAAGCAGACGATCACACCGGATGAGCTGTCGCAGGCACAGGCCGCCCAGTTCCCGGAGGAACCGATCGAAAAAACGCTGATCCGTCTGGGCATGGTTTCTGAAAGAGCCGCTCTCGAGGTCATCGCCAAGCAGTATGCTCTTCCGCTGGTCGATCTCAGCAACGTCGACATCGATCCGGCACTATTGTCCAAAGTCTCGGCCCAGCTCGTGCATCGCTACGGGTTCATTCCCGTTGCTCAGCAGAACGGCGCGATTACCGTCGTCACCCATCGGGCGCCGGACCTGTATGCTTTTGACGAACTGCGGATGGTCCTGGGCAAAGAGATCAAGATTGCCCTGGCGCCGGAGGCCGAGGTCAATCGGCTGATCAAGGAGCACTACGGTGTTGGCGGTTCAACGATTGCCGAGATGGTCGGTGAGGATGAGAGCTCCGACGTCGAAATCCTCAGCGATTCGATCGATGTCTCCGACGACGCAATCGAGATGGCCCAGGAGGCCACGGTCGTCAAACTGGTCAACGAGATCCTCATCGAGGCCATTCGCGATCGCGCAACCGACGTCCACATCGAGCCGTACGAGCATGGACTGGGCATCCGCTATCGTATCGACGGCGTACTCAACTCGGCCCCCGTGCCGGCCGCAATTCGCAATTTCCAGCTGGCGATCATCAGCCGTATCAAGATTCTGGCCAACCTCAACATTGCCGAAAAACGCCTTCCCCAGGATGGTGGATTCAAGATCCGCACGCAGGGTCGTGACATCGATGTCCGTGTCAGTATCATTCCGACCCCGTTTGGCGAAGCGGTCGTCATGCGTATTCTCGACAAGGCCGCGACCCTGCTGTCATTGACCAGCCTCGGCATGCACGAGGAGACCTACAGGCACTTCGAGGACATCATTGCAAAGCCGCACGGTATCATTCTCGTGACCGGGCCGACGGGTTCCGGAAAAACGACCACGCTGTACGCGGCCCTCAACCTCATCAAGTCCGACGCCGTCAAGATCCTGACGATCGAAGATCCAATCGAGTATTACCTGGAGGGTGTCAATCAGGTCCAGGTCAATCACAAGATCGGGCTCGACTTTGCGCGCGGTTTGCGTTCATTCCTGCGCCACGACCCGGACGTCATTCTCGTGGGTGAGATTCGCGACAAGGAGACGGCCGAGGTCGCGATCAATGCGTCACTCACGGGTCACCTCGTGTTCAGCACCCTGCACACGAACGATGCCGTGACTGCCAGTACGCGTCTGCTCGATATGGGGGTTGAGCCGTTTCTCGTCAGCAGTACCGTCGAAGGCGTTATGGCCCAGCGTCTTCTCCGCCGCATCTGCAAGGACTGCAAGGAGCCGATGGACGTCAATCCGGACCGACTGCCGGCGGATTTCAAGTGGGAGGGGCAAACGCTCTATCACGGCAAGGGGTGCCGCGAATGCCGTGGCTCCGGGTACTCGGGGCGCCAGGGTATCTTCGAGCTGCTGGTCTTCAGCGATGAGCTCAAAGAGATGGTCAATCAGCGCGCCAGCGCCAATCTCCTCCTGCAGAATGCCGTCAAGGCCGGCCTGCGTGTGCTGCGGGTGGACGGTTGGAGCAAGGTGCTCGACGGCATCACGACCGTTGAAGAGGTCCTGCGCGTCAGCAAAGCGTGACGGCGTGCCGTCTGGGCTAATTATTTGCGTCGCAACAGTTTGTTGGGGAACCCCAATCCTCGGTGCGTGCGGTCGGCAAATGGCTCATTCCTGCAATCCACCCCGATCCCATGTGTAGAAAAATACAGCAAACGGCCGAAGCAGTGAAGGTCCCCAGTTCACGGGAATTGACATAAGTGTCTGTCGGAGTAATGGTAACGAGAATTGGCAACAGCTTCTCGTTGATCCCCCCGCGGGTATGAAACATGCCGATGTTCAGCTACAAAGCGGTGGATCAGAAGGGCGCTCACGTCCAGGGCACCCTCGTTGCCGACAATCAGCAAGCTGCGATGGGGCAGTTGGCTGACAAGGCACTGTTTCCCATCGTGGTTGCCGAAGGCAGCGAGGCGCAGTCCTCATTTCTGGGTCGTCAGAAGACAGTCCGCTCGCGACATCTGACGGTATTCTATGGCCAGTTGGCTGACCTGCTTCGGGCCGGCGTCCCCGTCTTGCGGGCACTCGATGTCCTCGGCAAACAGACACCCAACCCCACGCTTTCGGAAATAATCCGTGAGATTCGCGAAGACGTCGCGGGCGGAATGACCCTGACCGATTCGATGGCCAAGCATCCCAACGCGTTCAACAATCTGTACCTGGCGATGGTTCGTGCCGGTGAGCGCGGCGGGTTCCTCGAGGATGTTCTGGCCCGTGTGGCCCAGTTCACCGAGCGGCAGGACGAATTGAAGAACAAACTCATTGGCTCGATGGTCTATCCGGCAATCCTGATGTTCGTCGGGACCACGCTGATCACCGTGCTGATGACCGTGGTGGTGCCGCAGTTGCGCGACTTCCTGGATCAGGACAAGTTGAATCTGCTGACCAAGTCGGTTTTCGGCACGTGCGACATTCTGCTCAACCACGGGCTGTTCATCCTGCTCGGCCTGGTCTTGCTGGTGGTCGGCTTCATGTATTATGCGAAAACGCCCCGCGGGAGCTACCAGGTCGATGTGTTGGCGCTCAAGATGCCCGTATTGGGGAAGACCCTGATCATGATCGCTCTGTGCCGCTTCTGCAGAATCCTCGGAACCATGCTCTCGAGTGGCGTTCCGATCCTGCAGGCCTTGAAGATCTCGCGTGACTCCGCGGGCAACGAGATACTCGCGGAGGAGATCGACAAAGCGCACGATAACGTACAGCGCGGCGGCGCCATGTCAGAACCCCTGGCCCAGTGTTCGTTGCTGCCCATGGATGTCGTCGACATGATTGCGGTCGCCGAAGAAAGTAATAATCTCGAAAATGTTCTCGTACAAATTGCGGACAGTAATGAGGCGCGCACGGCGCGTATGATTGACATGGGCGTCCGTTTGATCGAGCCGATCATGCTGGTGGCCATGGCAGGCATCATTGCGATCATCGCCATCGCACTGCTCGTGCCGATTCTGACGATGGGATCGGAAATATAGACCTTAGTGACGCACCCATAAGTGCAGGAGACACACAATGCAGCATCGCACAAGAAGAACACAGCGTCGTCAGGGCTTTACCCTGGTTGAAGTCATGCTCGTCGTTGGCATTCTGGCCCTGCTGGCCATGTTCGTGGTGCCGTCCATGATGGGCGCTCAGGAGAAGGCGAAGATCAAGGCCGCAACAGCCATGGTCGGTGCTTCCGGGACCATCGGTGGCGCGATCGAACTGTTTCATCTCGAGTACGGTAAGTTTCCCGAAGAACTCGTCGATCTCATCGAGGCGCCCGACTATCTCGATGATGATCAGCAGGATGCGTACAAGCCATTCCTCAAGAGCACGCAGAAATTCGAAGATCCATGGTTGAATGAGCTCGTCTACACCTATCCGGGCGAAGTGCAGGAGGACGGCTACGACCTCGTCAGTTTTGGCCCGGATGGTGAAGAGGGAACCGAGGACGACATCACGAACTATCCAAAGGAAGAATAGTGCGCGTGGGCACATGAAACTGGGAGAGTAGTACAGCACGAGTTGAGCCGGTCCGCATCGGCCGATCCCGGGATGGTTCCTGCGGTCCACTCGCCATGACCTACTCTGCCGCGGGGATAGCACAGTGGAGAGCAGATCGTGGCAATTGAATTCGACCGGGCGGCGGCAGGCGTTTACGCTCGTCGAACTCATGCTCGTGCTCGCCATTCTGGCGGTCATGGCCTATTTCGCGGTGACCAACTTCCAGAATCCACTGCGCCGTGGGGCTTTGCCTGAATCCGCAGAGCGCTTCCGCTCCCTCATCAGCATGACCCGGGCCAACGCGATGCTGGGTGGTCTGCGTTACCGGATTCGTTTTCTGACCGAAGATGACGAGGAATTCGACGAGCTCCCGGCCAGTCAACGACTGCAACCTTATGTCGAATTCGAGAACGAGCCCATCGATTACCCCGGAGAATATGTTGCCGTCGCTGCCTCGTGGGCCCAGCAGCGTGTGTTCCTGGGGGATGTGTGGTGCTACGACATTCGCATTGGTGAACCTACTTTCGAAGCTGTCGAGCTCGAGGTCGAGGAACAGGAATTCGATGACGAGGAGGACCGCAAGGAAGAGTTTGGCCTCGATCGCGATGACTCGTGGGCCCTCGTACTGAATCCTGACGGGACCAGCGAATGGATGACCTGGCGACTTGTCAATACACCCTATGACGGATTCGACGAGGGCAACCTGGAAGAGTACGAACAGCTGTCGGTCATATTCGATGGGCGGCTTGGCACCATCTTTCTGCAGAGGCCTCTCGACGACGACGAAATCGATATTCTGCTGGATCGCGGGCACTCGGCGCTTCTGCGGCGTGACTTCGTCACACAGCGGCGGCTGACCGAGGATGATGTGCTTGAAATCAACATGGGAGAGAGATGAACACGCGCCCGGCACAACACAGACTGCGCGGTGCCATGCTGCTCGAAGTCGTGCTGGCGTTGGCCATCCTGGTGTCGGCGCTGGCGGCAATCGGCATCCAGATGAACCAGTCACTCCGGACCGGTTACGGCAACGAGAACCTCGCACAGGCCATGATGCTCGCGGATGCCAAGATGGGGCAGCTCGATACGGGTACGCTGTTCATCGAGCGCGAGATGGAAGATGAATTCGGCGAGATCTTCCCCGGCTATTTCTGGCGCTTCGAGATTATCCCTCACGACGACATCATCGACATGTATCAAGTGCGCCTCGATATCCTCTATGGCGCGACCGACGAGGACGGCGAGAACGGCAACATCGATGATGCCGAGATCGTTGCGACATTGCATACCATCCGTCCTCAGCCGGCCAATCTCGATCTGCAGCGCGACTTCGGTTTGACCGAAGAGCAGCTCGATGAGATCGCGTCGGCGTTGCCGCCCGACATTGCTGATCCCACCGACATTTCACCGGCGATGTTCGCTGAGATGGACATCACGACGCTCATGGAGTTGATGCCGGTGCTCATGGAGAACCTCGGCGGTGATTTCAATTTGACGTCCGAACAGATGCAGCAACTCATGGACGCCGGCATGTCGGGCGAGATCCCCACGGATCTCGGGGATGTGCAGGATCTCATCAACCGCGGCCAGGGCGGCGGTGGTGGCGGAGGCGAAGGTGGCGATCAGAGAGGGAAGCGCCCATGAGACGTCGACGCGCGTTCACGTTGCTCGAAGTCATGCTGGCCTTGTTCCTGCTGGTCATCATCCTGGGGATGATGTTTCAATTCTATTTCTATGCATTGCAGCGCCGTGAGCGCGGCAACGCTGCGGTCAACGAAGCGTATCTGGCTCGTCTGCTGCTGCGTCAGATCAGTGACGAGATTCGCTCGTCGGCCGGATTCGTGCCGGGTTTCGGTCCGGGGATCGTCGGCGACCGCTATTCGATCACGGTCCAGACACATGCCGTACCCAGCAAGGATCTCTTCGAGCGGCGGTCATTGCGCGATGATGCTCTACCCGGGCAGCACGACATCAAGCAGGTGCGCTATTTCATTGCATGGGATGAAGAGATCACTGACGAGAACGGTGTGCCGCTCGCACTCGGGCTGGTCCGTCAGGAACTGAAGACGCTGCGGCAAACATCGATCCGTTCCGGCAGCAGTCGCATCTCCGATGGTATTGACAGTGAGTTCGAGGATGATGCTGAGGTCGAGGACGCCGAGCAGTCGTTCCGCCTGCAGTTGTATGCTCCCGAGATCAAGTTACTCGAATTCCGCTACTTCGACGGCGGCCAATGGCACGAGGACTGGACGGCCATGCAAATGGGTGACAACAGCGCGTTGCCGCAGATGGTCCGCGTGACTGTTGGCTACGAGACGATCGAGCAGGAAGAGTTCGAAGAGCTGGCTCTCGAGGAGGTCGATATCGACCTCGAAGGTGAGCAGGAGCCGCTCCCGCCGCGGAGCTATACCGCCTTTGTCCGCTGTTTCGAAGCCGACAGCTTCTTTCAGTCGCGTGTGACTCGCGCGGCATCTACGCTGGCTGCGGAAGGGGGGCTGTAGCGTGGTCGTGATGAACGTCACGGTGTCAGGGGCCAGGCCGCGCCCGGCTGCGTTCGGCGAGTGGCATCATCGAGGCCTCGTGCTGCCGATGGTCCTGGCGGTGGTGCTTCTGCTCGGCTTGTTGTCGGCCAGCTTCGCATTCAAAGTCAATGCCCAGCGATCGGCCATGAAGGCCAACCTCAACAGAGTCCAACTGCGGCAGTGCGCCGAGGCAGGTGTGCATCATGCGTTGCTGATCCTCCGCGAGACCCGGCAGGATCCGACTGTGTGGTACGACAATGAAGACGAGTTTCACAATCGCGTCGTGTGGAGTACCGCGGGTGACTGGGCTGATCTCGATGTGCCGGACAGCATCGACCCTGATTCGGCCACCTTCCGGTACACCCTGGTAGCCGATGACCCTCAGGACGATACCCTTCGGGTGCGCTACGGCGTGACTGACGAAAGCAGCAAACTGAACCTCAACCGCGCGCCCCGTCGCCAGTTGCGCAAGCTGCTCGAGCAGGTGTTGCCCGAGGATGCGCCGACGGGCGCCTTGATCGACGCTTTGATTGACTGGCGCGATCGCGACAGCGAGCCGGGCCTCGAAGGGGCCGAGGACGACTACTACCTTCTGCTCGAAACGCCCTACACCATCAAGAACGGCGATTTCGACACCGTCGAGGAACTGCTGCTGGTCAAGGGTTTCTCGGCGACGTATCTGTTCGGTGAGGATGTCAACCGCAACGGCTTGCTCGATCCCAACGAGGATGATGGAGATCGTACTTTTCCGCCCGACAACGAGGATGGGCAGCTGAGCCGCGGACTGCATCCCTACCTGACCGTCTGGTCACGAGACATCGATCGCAGCAACGCCAATGTGCAACGTGTGAGCCTCAACGGCGATGTGCAGGCACTGCGTGACGAGTTCGGCGACGAGCTCGATGAATCCACTTATCAGTACATTTCAGAGGCCAAGGCAGCCGGGGTGAGCTTTTCATCCCCCATGGAACTGTACGGACATTCCTTCGGAGGCGACCAGGCGCCACTCGGTGACGGGGGTGGTCCGGCCGGCGGGGCGGGTGGGGACGGTCGCATGCTCGGAGATCCCCAGGGCGGTGACAACGGCGCGTCAGGAGGCGATTCCCGAACTCCGAGTCCCGGCGGTGGGGATGAAATGGCCGAAGAACGAGAGGGCGGGGGCCGTTTACCGCAGCAGAGCGTCCCGACTGCCGAGAGTCCGGTATCGGTCGAGGAAGTGAGCATGCTGTGTGACCGGACCACGGCCCGGGGTGCCCAGGCTGCAGGCCCGATCGAGGGTTTGATCAACATCAACACGGCGCCGCGTGTCGTACTGAACTGTCTGACCAATGATGTCTTTACCGCAGAACACGTCGATGCCATCGTCGCCGCGCGGCCCGGGCTCGATGGCATCCAGATGGCGACGCCGGCGTGGTTGGTGACCGAAGGGGTTATCCCGAGCGCTGTGGCGAACGAGATCTATCCCCAGATTACGGCGCGCAGCCAGCAGTTCAGCATCGAATCGATCGGCCACGCGGACCATATCGGCCAGATGGTCCGTTTGCAGGTCGTTGTCGAGTTACGCGGGCACGTCCCGCAGTTCCTGTACTATCGCGACGCGGCCGAACTGGGGGCCAATGCTTTCCCCATTCGCGGCCAGGACGAAGGAGATCAGCGTGCTCGGAATCGGATCAGATAGCCAGGTACTGAGCTTTGACTGGGATACGCGACATGTGCGCGTCGTCCAGTGGCACCTGCAGCGCGGTAAGGCCAGGGTGAAGCGTATTCTCGACGCGGCCATTCCTGGCGGACTTGATATCGATGACGCCGAGGGCATGGGACAGTTCATCCGCAAGGTCCTCGACCACGAGCGTATCAAGGTTCGTGCCGCCATTGTCGACATTCCGCGTAACCAGGCCGTTCTCAAGAACATGATGTTCCCGCCGGTGGCCGTCGGCGAACTGGCCGGCATGGTCCGCCTGCAGGTCGCCAAGGAGTTGCCTTTCCCGCTCGACAGCGCCGTGATCGATTTTGCCATCCTGCCGCAATCCGAGGGCAGAGAGCAGCTCGAGGTACTCATCGCGGCCATCCGGGTGTCGGTACTCGATTTCTACAAGAACGTGTGCGCTGCGGCGGGCCTGAGTCTCGAGCGAATCGGGCTGCGCCCTTACGCCAACCGGGTCGCCATGGACGATATGCTCGGAGCCAACGTGCTCGGCCGCGTGCTTTACGCCGACATTGGTCCGCGCTTGACTGAAATCGGGATCATGCGCGATGGCGCCCTGGTGTTCTCGCTGGCAGGTTCGGTATCGCTCGACCCCGAAGATGATGTGCTGCCGGGGCTGCCGGGAGCCGAAGCGGTTGATCCACAGCAACTGCTCATCGATCGCTTGATGGTCGAGATCAATCGCAGCGTGGAGGCCCATCGCAGGACGGATCCTTCGACGAATTTCGATCACATCGTCGTGGCCGGGTCCAGCGGCCTCGAGTCCCGCCTGGGCGTAGCGATGCACAAGCGCTTTGGCGTTGAGCCCATCGTCTACGATCCTGGCCATCGGGTGCCTGCCGGCGCGTCGATCACCGAACCACGAAGCGCGTTTGCGGCGGTGATCGGTCTCGGATTGGGGCACGCTTCGGAAGGGCGCCTGGATTTTGATTTCCTCAATCCCAAGCGAGCCGTAGCGGCCTCTGAAATCCATCGTCGGCGCATGCCCGCCGTGCTCGGGGCGCTCATGACGCTCGTCTCGGTCGTGTACCTGACGCATTACATCGCCATCAAGCCGTACGAAGACGAGGCGGCGCGGCTCGACAGTCAGATTGCCAAGGTCAAGAAGGACATCAAACGCTGCCAGAAGGGCCTGGACATCACCGAAATCGTCGGGCTGTGGGAAGAGGAGCAGGTGTTGTGGCCCGATCGCCTGGTGCAGCTCAAGGACACCATGCCGTCGAGCAAGGAAGCGCATCTGCTCGACCTCTCGTGCTATCAACAGAACGGACGCATCAGCTTCGGAATCGCAGCGGCCAGCGAGGATGTGATCTTCAAGCTCGAAGAAGACCTCAGTCGGCTGACGATGCACTCTGCTGACGGCAAGAAAGAGGCCGAACGGGTCTTCCAGGTCACTTCAACCTCGTCCAAGTACGACGATGACAATCCCGAGTACAGCTACGAGAGCGAACTCAATCTGTTGTCAGACCGTCTGATCAAGCTGGCTGAAGAGTCCAAGAAGAAGAAGAAGGGCGGCCGATCAAGATAACTAGAGGATCAGGAACTTGGCACTCAATCAACGAGAACGCAAGATCGCCTTTGTCCTGGGGACCATCGGGGCTCTGGTGGTCGCATACTATGCCGGCGGTGCCCTCAAGAGGCCGTTTGTCGAACCCCGCGAAGCAGTTGCGGCGAAGCAGGACAAACTCCGCACAGCGCGCAAGGAGTTGGCAGCCGCGCGGGAGGACCTTGCAGAGTACGTGAAACTGTGCTCCCGAATTCCGGAAGCACCAGCGGGTTCGGCCAAACTCGACGACGTCGAGCGCACGCGGCACCACCTGCGTTCCGAGATCGACCGCCTTCTCGAGCTGCCCGGAATGAAACAGCTGGACATCGAGAAGTTCGACAAGATCAAGGACAGCACCTTCAAGCCCAAGAATAAGAAGCTCAAGCGCCGGGGGCCGCAATACACGGTCCTCACTTACTCTCTCAGAGGGCGTGGCGACCTGCCCAGCGCCATGAGGCTGCTGCTGGAGATCTACCGTCTGGAGGACCTGATCTACGTGACGCAGCTCCGTGTCGATCCGGTAAAGGTCAAGGGCGCCAAAAAGGTTAAAGAGGTCGACATCGATATCAAGCTGCAGGCCCTTGTGGTCGAGCGCGATCCTGAGTTGCTTGAAGAGGCGGAGAAACTGCGGTCTCGGAGCAAGAAATCCCGGCTGGTGAAGTCTGCGCACGCAGACGCCGGAGGGGCGGACGAGCAGCCACCAGCCGTGGATGACGCTGTTGCCGGCACTGTTCCTGCACAAGCGGCGGACACCGACATCGGCAAACCAGGCCCTGCAGCAGCCGGTACAAACAAGACCAACAAACCGGCCGGCCGCGCGCCGCAGGTGGCCACTCCGGGTAAAGGCCAGCCCGCCAAACCTGGCGGGCCGCCGGTGCAGCCTGTTGTCAGTGAAGGGGATCAGTCGCCGGACACGACGACTCGGCCCGGGAAGCCCGCAGGTCAGTCGCCCCAGAGCACAGAGAAGGCCGCAGCTCCCGTCAAGCCACGAGAACAGGACAAGCCGGGCACGCCGTCACCGGTCAAACCGGTTCCTGCAGAAACTGAAGATGATGATGCCGAACAGGCTGTGCGTCCCACCCGCCTGGCCATGGCCGAGTTCAAATACAACGAACTGGTGCAATGGGCGGCGTTCGACCAGTACGTGCAGCAGGTCGTGCAGGCACCGCCCAAGGATCCGAAACCGAAGCCCAAGGACACCAAGCCGAAACCGAAACCCAAGGACTCGAAGCCCAAACCCAAGCCCGCAGACCGGGAACCCAAGGATACGGGCCCACCTCCGCCAGATCTTAACTGGATCGTCAAGGGTTTCGTCAGCGGAGTATTTCAAGAAGTACTTATTGTCCGTGGCGAGCAACAACCTGCGTCGACGACCCGGCGTGGTGGGCGCACCAACCAGCGCCTTGGCAGCAGCAGCCGAGCCGGTCGGAGCGGAAACCGCAACAAGGCTCCGGCTCAGCCCGAGGGGCCATCGTCCCGTTATGTGCGGCTCGGCGAAGAATTCGGCGACGGAGTCCTCGTAAAGGTGCATCGCCTTGGGGTGGTCGTGAGTAAGAAGGACAACGAGCTGTGGTTCATCCGCTACGGCGAGTCCATGACCGATGCCCAGCTGCTGTCGACCAGCGGGTATCGCGAAGTGCAGCTGGCACTGGAAATGGACCCGCCCCGATCCCCGGCTCATGACCTGGAAGCATCCTCAGAGTCTGGCGACGACGTGCCGGCCGACCATGCCGGTGAGGCCCCCAATCAGGACCCGGACCCTGCGGCACATCCGCCGGACGAGGACGACACAGAGACTTCAGAACCCGATGCACCACGCTCTCAGCCGGCCGGCAAGACCGGGAAGACCCCCAGGCGATCCGGCAGAACGAAGCGTTCGCGAGGTAAGTAAACATGCGCTCCCGACAAACTGACGCCGTACCCATGACACTGATCAGCCGTTTGTTTGCGTTCCTCCGGTGTAGTCGGGGGGCGACGCTGTCACTCCTGTTTGTCGTCATCACCGCGTTGGTGGCTGCGCCGGGCTGGGGGCAGAAGGCCGAGGACGACCAGCCGCCAGTCGCCGGGCAGCAGAAGCCCGAGGAAGACGAAGGCGACGACAATGAAGGTGAAGAAATCAGCCACGGCTTGACCGAAGAGGAGCGCGAGTTCATTGCCCGGCCGGTGACCGAGTTGACTCCTGCCGAGCAGAAACGCCGGCGCGATCTCATCAAGAAGATGCAGCAGAACCTGCGTCGCGACCTCGAGAAGAACAAGGAGACTGGCGCTGAGCCCGGTGAAGATGACCAGGGCAAGGACACTCCCAAGCAACCCGTTCGGCGTGGTGGTCGCGTCGAAGTGCCCAACGTCAATCCGCCGCGCACGACACCCCAGCGCCCGTCTGCTGCCGATCGGCGTAATCCAAACAAGAGTGCACCGAAGCAGCCGGCAACTTCGCGTAATCAGCCACGAACAACTCCGTCCACTACGCCAAATCAACAGCCACTGGTGTCCGGAGCCATTTCCGACGCGATGATTCTCGCACCTTTCGATAAACGACCCTACGGTTTCGGTCTGTACAACGGGACCTACCAGGAATTGGTCGAATTCATCAGCCGCCGTTCCGGACTGTCACTGCTCGACCACGTCACGCCGCTCGATGAGAGCTTCGAAGGAGTGATCAACTTTACCAGTCCCGACGACCTCAGTTTTCATGATGCCCTCGATCAAATCAATGACGTCTTGTACTCACAGGTGCGTCCACCGTTGTATCTCTATCTCGAGGAAGAGCCGGGCAAGCAACCGCGTCTGGAGCTCTATGCCATCAAGGAGTTGCGTTCGCAGTTGCCCGAGCATCGCGTGTTCGTAACGCTTGCTGCGGTGCGCGATGCCAGCCTTCGCGGCTCGGATATCATTCGTGTGTTCTTCCTGCCCGAGAGTGCGTCGGACATGGAAGTGTTCAACAAGCTCGTCTCGATGGTCAAGGACGACCATACACTTGCGAGCCTTGATGACTCGGGCTACATCGACTACTACGGCCGCGTCGACGAGCTCGAGAAGATGCTGGAGTACCTGCTCAAGTTCAAGCATCTGTTTACCAGCGAGGGGCAACTCGAGCGCATCGCGCTCAACCACATTACCCCATCCGATGCTTCGGTGCAGATTTCGACCATGGTCGAAAACGTGGTCAGTGAGGCAGTCGTCGCTCCGCGCGGCGGTGCCAACCGTCGCGGTGGCAACAAGGACGCCCTGACGCCGGAAAGTGAGTACGTCATCGTCATCCCCGATGACGCCCATAACTCACTTCTGGTCAAGGGCCTGGCGTACAAGATCAACGAGATCCGCAATATCCTCAAAGCCATCGATATTCCCGACGAGCCGGTGGAAGTCCCGAGTGACCCGGTCGTGGTCGTGCTGGAAAATGTTCAAGCCGAGGACGCCGCCGAGCTACTCAACCAGGTGGTCAACGGTCAGGAGGGCAAGGGTGGGGCCAAAGCGGCGCGCAAGAGGGCAAAGCCCCGGGGAAAGACGGTCGCGGCGTCCGCGCCCGCCGAGGATGAAACACTCGAGATCATCCCCGCACCGCGGAGCAACGCGCTCATTCTGCAGGGCCCGGATGAGCTGATCACCTTTGCCAGGGAATTCATCGCTGAAGTCATCGACCTGCCAGCCGAAGACATTCGCAGCTTTCGCCGCGTACCCATCTCCAATCGCGATCCGGTGGAGCTCCAGGCGGTCATCAAGAGCATGATCACGGGTGCGCAGGGGCGTCCCAAGAAGGGCGAAGACCAGTTCCAGATCGAGGTGGTCGGCAACAGCCTGGTGTTCGTCGGCGATCGCTCCGAGATGGACCAGGCCGCTGCTTTGATCTCCGAGCTCGATGTGCCCGACGTCGATGCCGTAACAACCTTCGTTGTCGAGCTCGAACGTGCGGAACCCTCGTTCGTCATCGAGATCCTTCAGAGTTTCGACACCACGAAGGCCGAAGGCGGAGGCAAGGGCAAGGCCCGCCGCGGCGGAGGCAACCGCTTTTTCGCCGACGACGTCGCGGGCATGATCTATTTCACGGGCACGCAGCGTGAGTGGGAAGGTGACATCCTCCCGATGATCCAAAAGATCGACAGTACGGCCAAGCGTTCCGAGGGCACCGGTCGGCTCGTTCAGCTCGACCACGCCGACGCCGCAGAAGTGATCGCAGTCTTGACTGCGATTCACCCGCCGGCGCGCAAGGGCAAAGAGGCAACCGGTCCGACCTTCGTCGTCGCACCGCAGGGGTTGATCGTGGCCGGCAACGTGTCGCCCGCGATGATGACCAGCATCGAGGACACCATCAAGGTTCTCGATGTCGATCCCGATGACTTTACCGAAGGCACCGTCACACGACAGTTCGAGCTGCAGCATGCCGACCCGATCGAAGTGCGCGATGCCATCCTCGCATTGCTGGCCACCAAAGTCAGCACGCCCCGCGCCAAAGGCGCCAAACGTCGCCAGGGCTCCAAGGCCACCACTGACGAAGGTGAAGCACTCGCCGTCGTCGTGACCGATACGGGCCTGATCGTCGATACGATTCCGGACAAGTTCGAGGAGATCGAGCAGATCATCACCATGATGGATGTGCCCACGTCGGTTGAGACCATCGTGCTCGAGCGCTTCGCCATTCATCACGCTGACATCAACGAGTTGGCCATCCAGCTTCAGCCGCTGCTCGAACTCAAGATGGCCGAGGTCGAAGGCCGCGATCCGAGTGGCAAGGCACGCAAGTCCGACACCAAGTTCAACGTGCAGGCCGACGGGCGGACCGGCAGCCTGCTGGTCAGTGCTCCCCAGAAACTGATCGACTATGCCGCAGACGTCCTGACCGAGCTCGATGTGCCCCTCGAGGAGGAGCACAAACAACTGACGGCGATCTACGATTGCGTCAATGCCAGCGCTTCCGAACTGGCCGGGATCCTGGTGGCGGTGTTCGGCGATGCGACCGCCCCGACGCCGGCGCCCAGTGCCGCCAAGGGTCCCAGGGCCCGCCGTGGTCCCGGCGCCCGTCCAAAGGTGCACACGGGTGACGATGTCGAGATCATCGCGTTGCCCGGCGACCAGGCGATCAACGTCATCGCCTACTCGCAGGAGATACTCGATAAGGTTCTGATCCAGGCCGAAGAGATCGACATGCGGTCGAAATCGGGCGAGAAGGAAACACGTAAGTTCCGTCTGATGTACGCCGACGTCGACGACGTCGCGGACTGGCTCATCGACATGCTCGACCAGCCGGCTCGGGGCGCGCCCAAAACCGAAGAGGACGATTTCTGGGTCCAGGATACCGGTCCCAAGATCGGCAAGGACATGCGTGTGCTGCCGAACTATGAGACCCGGACACTGATCGTCGTTGCGCCGCCAGAGAAAATGGTTGCCGCTGCAGCGCTGATTCAACAGTTCGAGGACATGGCCAACCCCAACACCGAAGATGGTGGCGGCGAGGTCGTCGTTGAGCCGGCTCCATACGACTTGCTGGAGCTGCAGTACGTCAATGCCTTCGACGCCGTCGAGAAGGGCGATCGCATTCTCGACAAGCTGTTGGGCTTTGACCGCCCGGTGACCATCGATTTCTTCACCGAAGACACCATGGTGATCAAGGGCAGGCGTCAACTCTATCAGTTCGTCAAGGATACGATTCGCAAGCACGTCGATACCGAAGACGCACTGGTTCGGCGTACGAAGATCGACTACTTCAACATCCCGGCGGCGATGCCACCTGAGCAGGTCTTCAAGTTCATCCAGAACAACATGGATGACGTGAGGATCGACATCCAGGATATGCCGCAGCCGGGCGAGAACGCCAACGGTCTGGTCAAGGAAATCGTAACACAGACGCCTTGAGCGAACATTCTGCTGGCCCGTCAGCAAGCGTTGTGTTCGCACGCTCGATCCGGCGGGTCGGGTTGAATGCAACGGCGGCTTAGAAGTCATGGAGGACGAGCCGCCGACTACGATTGAAAGGTACCCAAGATGCATTCCATGATGTTGATGCTGGCCCTGGCCCTGACAGCCTGGGCCTTTCCGCAGGATGCGGAACTGGAGCAAGCCCCCGCGGAGACGACGGCTGCAGATACGACACCCCTCGACACCACGCCCGCCCCAACGAAGCCGGAGCTGTCGGTGCGCTTCGATCAGCACGGTTTCCTCATCGTCGAAGGGGACGAGCAGGAAGTCGAGCGCTTCAACTTTCTGTATGAGGAGTTCGTCAAAAACTTCGCGGAGACGCGCAAGGCGCCGAAGGACATCCGTGTCTTCCAGCTGGTCCATGTCGATGTCAACTTCGCAGCGCAGCTGCTGCAGGAAATGTTCAACGATCAGGTGCGGCAGACCGCTCGGGCCAACAACCGCCGTACACCGCAACGCGGCGGACAGCCGGCCAATCGCGGACGCCAGCCACCGCCGGAGCCCGAGGAGCCCGAGCGGAACAGCATGGCTGACTTCATGGGCGATATGTTCGGGGGCGGGGACAACGCCGAGGTGACCGCGGCCATCAACAAGCTGACGGACGAGGAACGCATCCGCGTCGTGGCCAACAAGGGCCAGAATTCGCTCATCATTCGTGCCCGCACCGAGGACTTCCCGGACATCATCCAGCTCATCAACAAGATCGATCGGCCCGTGGACAACTCGCGGGACGCCGAGATCGTCCTGCTCAAGCACATCGATGCCGAACAGGCCAAGACCATGGTCGAGCAACTGCTGGGCATCGGTAGTGCGGCCACGCCGACGCGGAGAACGCCCAACCGTCGGCAGCCGCAGCGCAACCAGCGGAATCAGCGCGGCGGTAACCGTGCCAGCCAGGCCCAGCAGCTTGCCCAGCAGACCATGGACGACGAAATCAGCCTCGGCGCCGGCCAGAGCTTCAGCAAGAGCGATGTGCGGATCTCGAGTCTGCCCGAACGCAACTCAGTCGTCATCGTTGGTCCGAAAGCAGCCCGCGAGCAGATCGTGACCATCATCGAGGAACTTGATCAAGGAGCGGCCTCCGATACGAAGGTCGACAAGTTCATCCTGACCAATGCCGACGCAGACAGCCTTGCGGAGACGCTGACGGATGCGTACGCCAGCGGTGCCAGCGGCGAGAGCAAGGCCGTGGTCATCACGTCCGAGCCGTCGACCAACACACTCTACGTGCTGGCCCCACCGCACTTGAAGGACGAGATCATCGCGACGATCGGTCAGGCTGATGACGAAGCAGCCAAGCTCTCCCGGCCCACGGTCATCAAGATCATGAACGGTGATGCCGAATCCATCGCCGCCAAGCTCAACGAGGTCTATGCGTCGCACACCGCTGGCAAGGGCAGGAAGAAGATCCAGATCGTCGGCGACAAGAAGACCAACCAGTTGTTCGTGCAGGCGCCCGAGGAGGTCATGATCCAGATCAAAGACATAGCTGCGGGCATGGACGTTGCAGGCTCCGAGGCGTTGTTGAGCAGAACATATCCGCTCAAGCATGCCAATGCGACCGACGTCAAGGATCGCATGGTCGATACGGTCAAGATGCTCATCCAGGCCGCCACGATCGGCGGCGGCGGCGGTGAGGACCTCGACATGGGGTTGTTCGCGGTCATGGACGACCCCCGGACGAACTCGATCATCGTCTTCGGCAACCCCAAGACGTTCATGTTCGTCGAGAAGGCGATCATGGACCTCGACAAGGCTCCGCCGGACACCACTGCCCAGGACACGCGCACGATTCAGCTGGTCCGCGGCGATGCCCGCGAAGTCGCCCAGAATATCACTCGATTGTTCGCCAAGGGCAACGACGGTGTCGATCCGCCGGTCGTCGAGGCCAATGAGGCGTCCAACGCCGTCCTCGTGTCGGGTACCAAGCGCCAGATCGAACGCGTCGAAGCGGCGATCGCTGACCTCGAGAAACTGGCTCCGATCCAGGAGACCCGTGATACGAAGGTCTATCAGCTCAAGTACGCCGATCCCGGCCAGGTGGCCAATGCCATCAACCAGGCCATGGGCAAGAAGGGCAAAGTCGCCGAGAAGGACCAGGTGACCGCAGTGGCCGAGCAGGGCACCAAGTCGGTCATCGTCACCGCCGGAGCCACCCACATGGAGCGCATCGCGGCCCTGATTACCGAGCTCGACGTCGGGACCGGTGCGCAGGAGGTCCGCGAACTGGTCGTCGTCGAGAATGCCCAGGCGACAACCATGGCCGACACGATCAACGCCTGGTTGCAGCAGAGTCAGCCGCGCACGTCGCGCGGCACCCTGCCCGTGGCGGTGGTGGCCAGTGAGAGCACCAACACCCTGATCGTGAGCGGTCCACAGGACAAGGTCGACAACATCAAGACGATGATCGCCCGGCTCGACGAGGAGCCAGAGGCCAACAGCGGTCGCTTTACCAGCGTCTATCGGGCCAAGTACGCCAACCTGTGGTCCATTGCCGATGCGATCAACAAATCCTTCAACGTTCGCGGGATCAAGGAGCAGGATCGCGTCGATGCGGCCCTCGACTGGGAGACCGGGACCCTCCTGATCCGGGCCAGCGAAGAGAAACACAAGGAAATCACGGCGCTGATGACGGAGATCGACACCGAATCCGAGAGCACCCGGAGTTTCAAGGTCATCAAGCTGGATGGTGGGGACGCTTCGGAGGTCGCCAGTACACTGAATCAGGTGATCAACGCCGAACGCAGCCAGCGCGGCCAGACCAAGCCGACGGTGACATCGGATCCGACGACCAACTCACTGGTGCTTTATGCCAGCCAGGGTGAGGTCGACAGTTTCATGCCGCTGATCGAGTCGATGAACGTCGAGGACTCATCAGCCAATACGCCCCAAAGACTTGTGCTCGAACACGCCGACCCTGCACAGCTGTCAGAACTTCTGACACAGATCTTCACCGAGCCGGCCCGCCAGAGCGGTGGACGCGGCGGTCGTGGTGGCCGGGGTGGGGGGAGCACCGGGCAGAAGCTGATCCCGATCATCCTGCCCGATGACAACAGCAACTCCCTGATCGTGCGGGCCAGCGAGAAGGACTTCCAAGAAATCGTCAAGATGGTCGAAGAGTTAGACGTGGAGAATGAAGATGGCGGTCCGCTCGGGCTGCGCATCCTTCAGGTCGCTCAGGGGCTCGATGTGGTCGATCTGGCTAACGAGCTGTCTCAGACCATCAAGGATGGCGAGGACAACAAGAAGAAGCTGGACAAGGATTACAAGCCCAAGTACGTGGCCATTGGCTCGGATGCCAGAACGAATACGTTGCTGGTGACCGGCTCAATGGCTCAATTCCACGAGGTCGAGCAGCTGGTCCGCCAACTGGAGACAATCAAGCCAACGGGCACTTCGAGCGTGCGGGTTGTCAAGCTCGACAACACCAGCGCTGAGCAGATCAAGACCGTTCTCGATCAGGTGATCGAGGAGCGGTCGAGCAACAGCAGCAGTCGTCGTGGCGGTGGTAGTACCAACCGCCGCGGTGGCGGTGGTCGCCGGCGTCGGTAGTCGGCCGGCCCGGTTGCTGATAGCGCGGCGAACGAAGCATCGCTGTGTGAAATGGGACCTTGGAGAGAAGCGTGTGCCACCCCCGGCACCCCGCGGCTGTATATGAACCGCGGAAAGGGTTGATTGACATGACACGACGTTGGATGAACGTTGGACTGATCGTGACACTGGTGACGTTGTTGATCGGAGGATCGGCGGTCGTCGCTCAGCAGAACATGCCGCAGGAAACGGCCGCAGGTCCGGCGCCGCAGGACGCGTCCGAACCACCTGCTGCCCCCCCGGCTGACACACCGTCGAGCGACACGGCGCCCGGTCCAGATACACAAACCGAAGAAGCCAAGGCGGGCTCGAGCGAGCTGTCCGGCAACGATATCGGTTACGAGATCCTCAATGATGGCACCATCCTGCTCGAGGGCATCGAAAGCGATCTCGACATCCTCCAGGCTCTGATTGCCAAAATCGATCAGGAAACCGACCGCCAGGCGTTCACCATCCTGTCGTTGACGAACGCGACGGCCAGTGAGCTCAGTGCTCAGGTGCAGGAAATCTTCACTGCGGTCTACCCCAACGACGAGTTCACCGTGGTTGCCGACAACGCCTCCAACACGCTGATCATCGCCGGTCCCGAGGACCTGCTCGACGAGATCAAGCAGCTGGCCAGGGACCTCGACGACCAGACGCCGCCTCTGGAACTCGAGTACGAGACGGTCAAACTGCAGTACATCCCGGCCAGCGAGGCCGCCGAATACATTCAGAAGGCCCTCGAGCAGATGGTCAAGCAGCGCCCCGGCGGCGACAAGATCCTCGAGAAGATCGAAGTCATCGCCCTCGATCGTAACCAGAGTGTGACGGTCACCGCGCCCAAGGAATACATTGCACAGATCAAGCAGCTCATCGCCGTATACGACGTCGAGCCCGAGGGGCTGTCACGCGCCAAGCTGTTGTACATTCCGCTGGTCATGTCCAACGCCGCGGATCTGGCCGACGCCCTGACCGAGATGTTGACGGTTCAGGGCCAGCAGGCCGAGGACCTGAAAGAGAAGATCCTGCGCTTGCGCTTCACCAAGGTCGGGGTCGATGGCCAGACCGAAGAACTGCCCGAACTCGATCTCGAAAAGCCGCTCAAGATCGTTCCGGAGCCCGGGACCAACGCACTGATCATCGCCACGCACGACCAGAACGCGGTCGCCATCCAGGAGATCGTCAAGCTGCTGGACAACGTGCCGATCGCACCGCAGATGGGCATTGAGTTCTTCCCGCTCAAATTTGCGGATGCCGAACGCGTCGCGCAGGTGCTCAACGAGATGTTCGACGCCGGCAAGGAGCTCCCCGCAACGCCGGGCGACAAGGTCAAGGATGCCGTGCCAGCCGGCGTTCCGGGTGAAGCGTTCGTGTACAACGTTGGTATCCACGCCGACAAACGATCCAATACAGTAGTCGTTTCCGGTCGTCCGGCGCAACTTGCCGTGGCGTTCAAAGTCGTCGAGCAGCTCGATATCGAGGGCCGACAGTTTTTTCCCAAGACCCAGTTCCTGTACCTCGAAAACACCGACGCCGAGCGCGTGGCCAAGGTTCTCACCGACCTCAACACGGCCCAGGTCGAAACGCTGAGTGAGCGTGATGCGGGAACCGTGGCCATCGAACAGGAAAAGGCGTTGGTCCTTTCGGACCTGCGGGCCAATGCGCTGATCGTCATGGCCACCGAGAGCAAGTTCGAAGAGCTGTCCAACCTGGCACGCAAGCTCGACGAGGTCGATGAGTCGTTCCTCAACGAGGTCCGCCTGGTCAAGCTCGAAAAGACCAGCGCCGCCAATATCGCCGACAAGATTGGTGAATTGTGGGCGCGCAAGGGCGAGCTACGCGAGCGTCAGGAGTTGCCGCCGGATCTGCCGGTGGTTGTCGCCGACGCCCGCAGCAATGCACTGGTCATTGCCTCGAGTATCGAAGATTACAACGGTATCAAAAAGCTCGTCGAGGACCTTGAATCCCAGGAACTGGCCCCGATGGCCATGATCCGCATGATCGAGCTCGAAAACAACGACGCTGAGCAGCTCGGCGAGATGCTCAAGCAGTTGTTCGATGAACGACGCGAGCAGCGCCAGGGGTCGGAAGAGGACAACTCGGATAAGGTGGCGATTTCATCGGACGCCGCCACCAACACCATGCTCGTGGCTTCGAGCGTCGAGAATTTCGAAGAGATTCAAAACATCGTCGCCAAGCTCGATGTCATTCCCGAGCTGGCCGGAATCGTCCAGACGTTCGTGCTGGAGAACGCCGACGCGGCCAATGTCGCCGGCAAGGTGCGTGAACTGGTCGTCGAGCAGGGGCTCTATCAACCGGGCAAGGGCGCCGGTAACAGTGACCTGTCGGAAGAACGCGACCACGTGGCCCTGATTTCCGACACCCGGTCCAACGCGATCATGGTCAGTGCATCCAAGCCGAACATGGCCATCATCGAGCAGTTGATCAAAGAGATGGATCGCGACGATACGATCGACTTCGGTTCGGCGCGCATCTTCCAGTTGGTCCACGCTGACGCCCTCAAGGTGGCCGGCATCATGCAGCAGGTGTTCGATGGCCTCGAGTCGAGTATGCCTTCGGACAGTGCCGACGTCTTCGTCAAGCCGACCTTCATTCCGGTCGAGGTGTCCAACGCGGTGATCGTGACCGGCTCACGCGACGCCATGGCCCGCACCGAAGAACTGCTCAAGAGCATGGATCAGGAGAGCACGACACCGTCTGCGCAGTTCGAGGTCTACACACTCAAGCATGCTTCGGCCGTCAAGCTCGCGCCGCGTATACAGCAGATGTTCGAGGAACGCAATCAGGGCGCCGACGGTGAGCGCACACCGATGACCATGACACCGGTCGAGAGCTCCAACAGCCTGCTGTGCAGCGCCAGCGCCGAGGACCACCATATTCTGAGTGAGCTGATCGAGATGCTCGACATCAAGTCGAGCCTCAATCAACAACTCAAGATTTTTAATCTCAACATCGCAGACGCGGAACAGGCTTCGCAGGTCCTCAGCGATCTGTTCCAGTCACAGACAGAGGGCTCTGACGGCAGTGCTGCCGCGATCGCCGTGCAGCCGGTGTTGTGGACCAATTCATTACTCGTATGGGCCTCGGCCGGCCAGATGGAAGACATCGAGCGGATGGTTTCAAAGCTCGACGCCAACAAGCCCACACGTGAAATGCGTTTCGAGGTCATCCAGCTCAAGACGGCAATGGCCGAAGACCTGGCGACGGCGGTCGAGGAAGCATTCGCCGTTGAGGATGCGGCCGACGAGACGGCTCTGATCCTGTCGTTCTTCGAGGATATGGACGGTGGCAGTCGTGAGCTGCGCAAGTTGCTCCGCCAGGATATCAGCATCGTGCCTTACCTGCAGACCAATTCACTCATGGTCATGGCCCCGCCCGAGAGCGTCGATATGCTCCACAGTCTGATCAGGCAATTGGATGACATTCCGCCGTTGACCGCGATCGTCGAGGTCTTTCCCCTGACCAACGCCAATGCGGAGCAGATGATCGAGACGCTGCAACAGGTGTTCGAGCAGTCCGAGGGTGGAAGCGAAGACGGACCGGAGGTCATGATCGAAGGCGTCAGTGGCGTCGCCGGCGCCAATGTCAGCGGTCTTCGTCAGGCCCTGACCTTTGCCCCGGACACCCGGACCAATTCGGTGATCGTTGCTGGCAACGAGCAGTACATCGAGGTCGTGCGCGACATGATCGACAAGCTCGACGGCCAGGCTGCTGAAGAACGCTTCATCGAGACGGTGCGGCTGAACAACACGACGGCCGATGTCGTGGCCACCGCGCTGCAGGATTTCAACGAACAGGAAAACGCACGGCTGGCCGGGCTGGATGAGACCCGTTCAGTGTACCAGCTGGCCGATCAGGCGATCACCGTGGTGCCCGACGAGGGGACCAACTCGGTTCTCGTCTCGGTCAGCCCGCGCTATCGCAAACAGTACATGGACATCGTGAAGGAGCTCGATCGTGCACCGGAACAGGTGCTCATCGAGTTCATGCTCATCGAAGTGTCACTCGAAGACACCTTCGAGTTGGGTATGGAGTGGACCTGGCAGGATCTGCTGTTCAGTGAGAAGGCGGTCCAGGGGCCGAACGGTACGATCCAGGGGCCCAATAAGGACTTCGTCGTCGGGACCGACCTTGGTGCCCTGGGCAGCGGTGGCGGGTTCTCCTTCACCGTCACCGGTGAGGACTTCGCCTTCCTGTTCCACGCGCTGCAGACTGCCGGCCGCGCCGAGCTCATCTCGCGTCCGAGCCTCGTGGCCGAGGACAACGCTGAAGATGCCCGTATCGCGATCCTCAACCAGGTGCCGACACTCGAAGCCCAGGGCAGCGACAACGCCGGTAACCCGATCACCAACGTCAACTACGTCGACACGGGGATCACGCTCGAGGTCACGCCGCACATCAATCCGGACGGTTTCATACAATTGGAACTCGACTCGACGGTCAACAATGTCGGCCCCCAGGTACAGGTCGGTGATACCTCCTCGGTGAGTATCCAGGGTACCGAGTTGACCACGACCGTGACCATCAAGGATGGCGAGACGGTCATCATCGGTGGCCTCATCGAGACCATCAGTCGCCAGAACGAACAGAAGGTACCCATCGTCGGTGACATCCCGCTGATCGGCGCGATGTTCCGCACCGATGGCGACAGCTCATCGCGCCGCGAACTGCTCGTGGTCATGACCGCGACCATTATTCGCAACGAAGAGGACAGCTACCGCATGTCCATCGAGCAGCGTGACCTGACCGACATCATTCCGGACAAGACCAAGGCCAGCCCGTTGCTCAAGAAACTGCAGGTGCGTCCCGGTGTTCCGCCGATCCAGGATCGCGAGATGCTGCGGAAGCCGATCGACGAAGCTTACGGCCCGGAACCGGGCGCCTACGGCCCGGTGGTCCCACAGGAACTGGGACTCCGTGAGGACGCCGCTCCGGCCGACAATGGACAGCGCCAGCGTCGGCGCGTATCGATCGGATCTCCATCCTAGGCGGTGGCTATGACTGTCCGACACGTGACAATCTGGATGGTATGTGGTGCCCTGGTTGCGCTCTGCGGATGCAGCCATGGTGCTCAGCGCAGTTTCAGCCGCCAGCGGGCGTTGCACGCTCCGAAAGAAACCGATGTCATCCAGGTGGTCACGTACTGGAAGAACAATCCCTTCGTTTCACTGGACCCGGCAGGGGACCCCAACCCCGAGGGGTTCCGCTTCGTGTACTACGCCGTCTCGGCCCGTACGAATAAGGGCGTCAATGCCGATGGCACGATTCGAATCAAGCTGTACACCATTGATCGCGAGGCGAGCGGTGAGGCCTACGGCGAGCACGTCAAGACCTGGGAATTCGACTACGATGCAGCCCAGCAATGGCGTGTTGGCCGTAAGAGCAAGTTCCTCGGCTGGCCGTACATGTTCCAACTGGACTGGGGCGATTCCGACTTGTGTGCCAAGGAAATCCGCATCGTGCCGGAGTTCGTCCGTACGGACGGCGCGGTGATTACCGGTCATCCGCACAACTTCAAGGTGCCCGAGTGCGTCGAGGGTATCAAAATCCGCCCGCCAAACGCATAGCGTTGAGCACCCTATTTGTCCGCACGACGCTCCTCGACCCGGTCTGTGTTCCGGTGTCGTTGGTACGGCAAGTGTCTGCGACCACCCATTTCTAGTTCTGATCGAGATTGAGCTCGGTGACTGTGATCCAGCCGTTCATGGCGTAGAACACATCGCTGCCTTGCGGAGCTGGGCGACCGAAGTAGCTAGCGGCATACTTGAAACGCAACGGCTCGACTTCGTCGAATTCCATGCCCATCGGCGCAACCGTCATGGGGCATTGCTTGATGCCATGGGGCGTCTCGGCGACCGTGAAGCACGGCAGATTGATATTCGTCAGTCGGGGCAGCCTTGCGGGAGTGCGATGGCCGAGGACATGCTCGAGGGCCTCGGCGGCCAGTGCCCGCGCACGCTCCCAGTTCTCCGTCGCCGTACCGCGGCACATTTGCGACATGGCGATCGCCGGCACGCCGAGCAGAGCCGCCTCGCGCGCGGCGGCCAGTGTTCCGGAGTAGAAAACATCAACACCCAGATTCCCACCGTGGTTGATGCCGGCGATGACCACGTCCACCGTACCGATCGGCAAATGGTTCAGGCCCAGTCGTACGCAGTCTGCCGGCGTGCCGGTGCAGTGATAGGCGTGCGCCAGCCCGGGGTCCTTGACAACCGTCAGGACGTCGCCAGAGATCGCGTGGCTCTTCATGCTGTGCTGGCGATCGGGTGCGACGATGGCGACCGAGCCGTAGCGGCTGGCCACCTCGTAGAGGGCGCAGAGCCCTTCGGCACCATAGCCGTCGTCGTTGCTGATCAGGATATTCACGTGACGCTCCTGCGTGAGGTCCGAAGTTCGAGGCCCAACGCACTCAAAAGGTTATGTGTGAGGCTCAGGGGCCGTATTTAGCTTGATTGGGCCCGGCTTTCGGTCGACCAATATACCTGTACGCCCGGTAACCACCAAAGATCGACGGCGGGGCACGACGGGTGCCTGAGCAGCGCAGAAGGGTTTGGACCAGTGAGCGACCAGGAACATCCAGCACCAGAGAACGACGGGATCGATCACAAGGCTGCGGAGTGGCCCGCCGCGCCGGATGATGGCCCACGTCACGGGTGGTCCAGCGCTTTCTTCCCGCAGCCCAGTCATGACCCGCCACCCCCGCCTTCCAGCATGACCGACCTGCCAGAACGGGCTCTGGGCCAGATCGAGAGCGAGATTTCACGCTTGCAGGATGACCTGGCTGGCAATTGGCAGGAACTCAACGCCTGGCGCAAGCGTCTGGTCGCAGAACAGAGTGATCTTGCCGTGCGGAAGCAGGACCTCGACAACAAAGAGAAGCTTCTGAGCCAGATGGCTGAAGACCTCGAGCGCCGGGCTGCTGAAATCGCCGTGCACAACGAACGGCTGAAGCAACAGCAGCTCGATGTCGACGACGACAAGCTGATGCTCGATCACGGCGCTGCCAGCAGTGCCCGTCGCGAATCGACCCTGGAGTCGCGCATTGCCGAACTGGGGCGTCTGGCCCGTGAACTCGAGGTGCGCGAACGCGAGATCGAGAGTTTCGCAGTTGACTTTGAAGGCAAGCGCGAAGAACTGCAGTCACTGCGTGATGCAGTCGAGCGTGACCGCAATTATGCTGAACGCGATCGCGAAATGGCCAGGAAGCTCCAGAAAGACCTGGAAGACCACGCGGCGCGTATGGTAACGCGGGAATCCGAACTGCGCCGCGCTGAGGACGAGATTCATCGTCGTCTGCGGTCCATGGAGCAGGCAGAATCTCAGCTCGGTGATCGTGGGCGCACGATCTCGGAACGGCAGCTCGAGCTGGAGCGCTATCGCGAAGAGCTTGATCGCCGCTGGCAGGCCTTGTGCAAGAACGAGCAGGCGGTCACAGATCGTGAGCAGGCACTCAATGCATTTGGCAGCTTGATGCAGACCCAGATGCCGGACACCTGGCCGAACGCAACGCTGCATGGTCCGCCGCCCGTGCCGGAGCTTCCCGAGCCCTCGGTAGACGACTCACGGGCCAGCCTGCAGGCGACGGTTGACGCGCTCGAACGCGAGACCCGGGCCCTCATGGCCGAGCTGGACGCGACGCGTGAGCAGCGAGGTTCAGACTGCGGGAGCGCCAGTGATGCTGCCGGTGAGCAGAGCGATGACCAGCGGGGCGATGAGATTGATTCCTGCGCTGGCGAAGGAGAAGCCGGTCAATCCGACGCAGCCTCCGAGTTGTAGAAGCACCGACCCGCTGCCGATCCCGAGCACCCAATGAACAGTCCTTGTTCTGTTCTGACGCATCAGAAATCCCTTTCAAAACCTGCAAGTCCTATCGCGAGGGATGCGAGCACAAAGGCATCCGTACGCTCGAAAACAGTCATGCTCAGCATCAGCGTTGCGCGTGAGCGCGATGTCCTCCACAGCCGTGGCCCGAAGTCATCTTGATCCCGCACTGCCTAGGGCGGCCGGACGCCGGGTCCGGTTCCGCACAGTCCACCGCTGAATCCGGCGAACGGCAGCGCGGAGCAGGTCGTGACGGGTGGCGATCCGGCCGACGCCGCACCGGAGCCCACTGTCGCACCACCACTGCCTGCGAAACACAGCACGAATTGCAGAACGACCGCGCTGGCGATCAGTCGGGCTGCATGGTTCATCGTTCGAGTCATCTGACGACTCCCTGGGTCCGAAGATGATTACGTTACCGGGAACGACAATGCAGCGATAGCCCCGGTCAGGCGTCGGCGAAAAAGTGGTTCTGCAGCACGCTGCGGTCGAGTTGCGGTTGGCGGCAAGAGGTGTGTGATGGATGCGCCCATGCCTCGAACCCTCCGCCACGCGTGCGTCAACAGGGTCATGTGTGCAGGCCCATCCCGGAAATGCGTGGAGAACCAAAAAAAAAGCCCCTGCCTCGAACGAGGCAGGGGCCTGGGTCTTGAGTCGTCGGTTCGTTATGGGGGCCGGACGCCCGGTCCCGTACCGAACAGACCGCCGCTGAAGTCAGCGAACGGCAGGTCGCCGCAGGCGCCTGGGATGGTGCAGCTCGGATCATAGCTGAAATTCGGAATGTCGGAATTCAGAAAATCCAGCGTCTGTTGCTGGCACGTCGCGCCCGTTAACACCGTTTGACACGGGTTAAACCAGTTGGATAGGCTCACGCACGTACCGAGGCCGAACTGAAACACCACCACGCCCGAGACCACCAACGCTGCTGCGCGGCTGAGTCGCTTGAGCTTGGGTGTCTTCATGTCACGCTCCAGTATTGGAATGACCGGATTACGCACCGGCCTCGTTGACTAAGGAACTTGGGCGAAGCAATCGATGAACAATTCCTGCCCAGGAACACAGGGGTCGATGAGACCGCCCAGAATGCCGTTCTGGCAATCGAAGATGAAACATGCATTGACCGCGGTCAACGTCGTATCGCCAGCAATACGGGCACATCCTGAGTTGGAGTTGCCAAAAACAAACCCGCCACACAGCATCAGGGCGAGGAGCCTGAACAAGCGCTTTTTCATTTGATTCCCTTCTTCCCATCGGTTGAGCAGCTGCCGGTGGGGAACGCAAGCTGCTTGAACGAACCAAGTATAGAGGCGGTACCAATGGGCATCAAGCACCGATGTGGTGGACATTAGAGCTCTAATGATCTCTGGCGATAGCGCGATCCATGATCGTTGCCCTAACTCCAGCAACTCAAACGGCTTGAAGTCGGCGCTGCGACTCGCTTAAAATGAGCGACGGTTTCGAAGCGGAACGCTGCAGGACACGCATCGAATCCCGTGTTCCGCGATCCACCCCACAGGGACATTAGACGCTGTCTGACCCACTAAGCCACCGCGCTCGACTGGGCCTGACAACACGGGCCTTCTGCGGCTATGCTTAGTCAGTACATTCAGAGTGTATGGATCCGCGACTACACGACGGGATCTTAATCTCCTGACCCTGATAAACTCGTTTCCGCGCCGCTCTCGAGAGACCTCGGGGCGAAGGCTCTTATGAAGATATGAAAGGTGCCGACCGAACGGCCCGGGGTAACTCATGGCAAGCAAGAGAAAGAGGCTCGGCGATTTGCTGACCGATTGGGGGTCGTTGACCGCCAATGGCCTGGCTGATGGCCTCGAATATGCGGCCAACAACGGCAAGCGCCTCGGCGAGGCACTGATCGAGCTCGAGCAGTGCACCGAGGAAGATGTCTACAAGGCGTTGGCCGCCCAGTTCGACATGCCCTATATCGATCTGACCAATGACAGCGTGGATCAGACGGTCATGGAGATGGTTCCGCAAGACCTGATTCGCCGCCACATGGTCATGCCCATTTCCAAAGAGGGCAAGAAAATCAAGGTCGTCATCACCGATCCGCTCGATCTCGAGACCATCGACGTGCTCCGCTTCCGGCTCAATGCAGACATCGAAACGGTGTTGTCGGCTCCGACGAAAGTCAAGCAATTCATCGACAACTTCATCGATCCGATGAGCGACGAGCTCAAGGAAAGCATCAAGAGCATGAGTGTCAGCGTCAGCATCGACGAAGCCGGTGCTGACCTCGGCCAGATGGTCGATGCGGCTGGTGATGAAGCGCCGATCATCAAACTCATCAACATGATGATCGCCGAGGCCGTCCGTGGCAGGGCCAGCGATATTCACATTGAGCCGATGTCCGACCGCGTGCGTGTACGTTATCGCGTCGACGGTGTCTGCGTCGTGCGTGATGACGTGCCGAAGTCCATGCAGGGGCCGGTGACCACCCGTCTGAAGATTATGGCGGGTATCGACATTGCCGAGCGCAGGATCCCACAGGACGGCCGTATCAAGCTGGCCGTTGGTAACGACGATATCGATTTTCGCGTCAGCTCATGTCCCGCGTACCACGGTGAGAGCATCGTTCTGCGTATTTTGCGTCCGGACGCTGTGCGTGTGGGCATTCAGCAGCTCGGGTTCGAGCAGGATGATTACGAGGTCTTCCAGAAGATCATCAAGAAACCCAACGGCATGTTTCTGGTCACGGGCCCTACGGGTTCAGGGAAGACGACGACGTTGTATTCCGCATTGCAGGAACTCAACCGCCCCGACAAGAAGATCATCACTGCCGAGGACCCCGTGGAGTATAACTTCACGGGTATGAATCAATGCCAGATCAATGAAGAGATCGGACTGTCGTTTGCGCTGATTCTGCGGGCGATGCTGCGTCAGGCTCCGAATATCATTCTCGTGGGTGAGATTCGTGACCGCGAGGTTGGTGACGTTGCCATCCAGGCGGCCCTCACGGGTCACCTTGTCTTCAGCACACTGCACACCAATGACGCGCCGTCGGCAGTGACCCGTTTGATCGATATGGGGATCAAGCCGTTTCTCGTGGCCAGTTCGATTCAGGCCATTCTGGCCCAGCGTCTCATCAGGACACTGTGCAAGGATTGCAAAGCGCCTGATAACGATCCCGACACGCGGCTGATGAAAATGATGGACCTCGACCCAGCCGTGGTCAAGAACCATACGCTCAATCGCGCCGTCGGATGCAACAAGTGCAACGGCACCGGCTACCGTGGTCGTAAGGGCATTTTCGAATTCCTGCAGATGAACAATGAGGTCCGAGAGTTGGCATTCAATCGCGCCAGCGCCAGTCAGTTGCGTAAGGCGGCGAGGGAGGGCGGCATGCGGCCGCTCCTCGAAGACGGCAAGCGAAAGATTCTCAACGGGCTGACGACGATGGAAGAGATTGCACGTGTGGCCCAGGCCGAGGGTCTTGTCGGAATGGATGAGGAGTAGTTAACGCATGGCCACGATTCACATTGATCGTCTGCTCGAAACCGTTGTCAAACGCGACGCCAGCGATTTGCACCTAACCGTTGGGCGTCCGCCGACCATTCGCATGGACGGTGGCCTGCGGTCACTGCAGACCAAGGTGCTCGAGCCCGACGACACCGTTGCGCTGATGAAATCAATTACGCCGGACCGCAACCAGCAGGAGATCCAGGAAGAAGGCGGGACCGACTTTGGTTTCGCATTCGGTGACAAGGCGCGTTTCCGTGTTTCGGTGTTTCGTCAGAAAGGCAACATCGCGCTGGTTCTGCGACAGATTCCGTATCGGTTGCTCGATCTCGATCAGATTGGCCTGCCCAAGATCTGCAAGGCACTGTGCCGGCGTCCACGTGGTCTGTTCCTCGTCACCGGGCCAACCGGATCGGGTAAGACGACGACCCTCGCGTCGATGATCAATTTCATCAATCTGCAGCTCGATCGACACATCGTGACCATTGAAGATCCGATCGAGTATTACCACAAGCACCACAAGAGCGTGGTCAATCAGCGCGAGGTGGGGTCCGACGTCCCGAGTTTTTCCGAGGCCCTGCGGCGCGTACTGCGTCAGGATCCCGATGTCATCCTCGTCGGTGAATTGCGTGACCTCGAGACCATCGAGGCCGCGATCACTTCCGCTGAAACGGGCCACCTCGTGTTTGGCACGCTGCACCCCACGGGGTGTCAGGGTACGGTCAACCGCATCATCGATGCATTCCCAACGAACCAGCAGGAGCAGATTCGCGTGCAGTTATCAGTGTCGTTGATCGCTGTGCTGTCGCAGGCCCTGTGTCGCAAGGTTGGCAAGGGGCGTGTCGCAGCGTATGAGTTCATGGTCGTGACCAGTGCCATCGCCAACCTGATTCGCGAGAACAAGGTCTATCGCGTGAACTCCAGTATCCAGACCGGCAAGAAATTCGGTATGCAGTTGCTCGACGAGCACCTGTGGACCCTGTTCTCCGACGGCGTTATTCCGGCAGAGGAGGCCGTCGACAAGGCGGTGAATCCAGGAGAGCTGCAAGACAAGATCGATGCCTTCCAACGCAGTCAGGCGCTGATGGATCAGGACCTCGAAGAAGGCGACGATAACGTTCAGATCAGAACGAGCTGAGATACTGGTTCCAGCGTCTGGATGCTGCTTATTACACGGAGCCACGTTATGGCTGAGATGCCCCCGATCGAACAACTCAAAGGCCGCCAGTTGGGCCGCATCTTCATCAAGATGCACAAGCTGACGCGGGCACAGGTGCATGAGGCGCTCGAGATTCAAAAATCCAAGCGCGGGCCGATTGGCCAGATACTCGTTGAACTCGGATACATCAACGAGGACGACTTGCAGATGGCTCTGGGGGCCCAGGTTGGCATGGCCTTCATCGATCTCGAGGACATCGAAATTGCTCCCGAAGTGATCGCGAGAATGACGGCCCAGATGGCCCAGACTTACAAAGTGATTCCGATCGAATTCGATCCAGCGGGCAACAGTCTCAGTATCGCCGTGGCCACGCCGGACAATTTCCAGGCCACGGATGATCTTCAACGCATGCTGGGGGTCAACGTCAAGGCGTTGCTGAGCAACCGGGATGCGATCGAAGACGCCCTCGCCCGCTTCTATCCCGAGGATGCGGCCGATTCGATCACCGGACTGCTGGATGAAATCAATTCCGATGACAGCTTGACGTCGTTCGAGGGGCGCGGCCAGTCGATCGATCTCGACGACCTCCGTGACATGATGGATTCGGCGCCAGTCGTCAAGCTGCTCAATCTCGTATTGCTGCAGGCGATCAAGGACAAGGCATCGGATATCCACTTCGAACCGTTCGAAGACGATTTCAAGATGCGCTACCGCATCGACGGTGTGCTCTATGAAATGGTGGCTCCGGGCAAGCACATCTCGATCGCACTGTCCTCGCGCATCAAAGTCATGGCCAACCTCGATATCGCCGAGCGGCGGATGCCACAGGATGGGCGTATCGAGCTGACCGTCGCAGGTAACCCGATCGATTTGCGTGTCAGTGTTCTGCCCACCATGCACGGGGAGAGTGTCGTGCTGCGTGTCCTCGACCGTGGCAACGTCTCGCTCGATCTGGACAAGATCGGGTTCAACCCGGACGACCTCAGTATGATCCATCAGCTGATCAAGAAGCCCAATGGGATCATCATCAACACCGGTCCGACGGGTTCAGGAAAGACCACAACCCTTTATGCGGCCTTGAATTACCTCAATGAACCCGACGTCAAGATCCTGACCGCCGAGGATCCGGTCGAATACGACATCGACGGCCTCGTCCAATGCCAAGTCAATACAGAGGTTGGACTTACGTTCGGTAAGTGCCTCAGGAGCTTCCTGCGTCAGGATCCGGATATCATCCTCGTCGGTGAAGTCCGCGACCTCGAAACGGCCCAGGTTGCCGTGCAGGCCTCATTGACGGGACACCTGGTGTTCACGACCCTTCATACGAATGATGCGCCTTCAGCCATCGCTCGACTCGTCGATCTGGGACTGGAGCCGTTTCTGATCACCGCCGTCCTCGAGGCCGTGGTGGCTCAACGTCTCGTGCGGCGCATCTGCAAGAACTGCAAGGCCGAGTTCCAACCAACGGAAGAGATGCTCATGGAGTTGGGGCTGCGGCCGGAGGACATTTCGGGTAAGCAGCTGTACTACGGCAAGGGTTGTGACTACTGCAACCACACCGGGTACAAGGGTCGGTTGGGTATTTTCGAAATCATGGTCATGACTGACGAGCTGCGTGAACTGGTCATGCGTCGTGCCTCGAGTAACCTGATCCGTGCAGAAGCCGTCAAGCAGGGCATGGTCTTACTCCGCGAGTCAGGGTTGAAGGGCATCTTCAACGGCTTGACGACGCTCGAAGAAATCGTGAAGGAAACGGTGTTCGACGAAGGTTGATGCGGGCACCCGGCTGCTTATTATTGTCTAACGAATCTCTGACTGACTGAGAGCGACAGCTATGCCGACATTCCAGTTCGAAGCCATGAATCAGGCCGGGCAGGAGGTCAAGGACGAGGTCGAAGCCCCCAATTCCGAGGAGGCATTGGCCAAGATCCGGACCATGGGGTACTTCCCCACTCGGATTCGAGAGAAGGGCGGCAAGAAGAAGGCAGGCGCCGGCAAGAAGAAGACGAAAATGCCGATGGCGCTGGGCGGGGTCTCGACCAAGGCCATCGTCCAGTTCACCCGCCAGCTCTCGACCCTCCAGGACGCCGGTCTTCCGATTCTGCGCAGTCTGCGGATTCTGGAGGAACAACAGAAGCCCGGGTTGCTCAAGGCCGTTCTCCGTGCGGTGGGCGATGATGTCGAGGGCGGTGCGACCCTGTCCGAAGCCATGGCCAAGCATCCCAAAGCGTTCGATCGTCTGTACTCGAACATGGTCGCCGCCGGCGAAACCGGTGGTGTGCTCGACGTCATCCTCCAGCGTCTGGCCGAGTTCATGGAAAAGGCCCAGAAGCTCAAGAGGAAGGTCGTCGGTGCGATGATCTATCCGATCGTCGTCATCAGTTTCGCGGTTGCCATCGTCGCGTTCATCATGGTGACCGTCGTGCCGAAGTTCGAGGAGATTTTCTCCGAGTTCGATACCGAGCTTCCCGCCATCACCAAAGCCCTCATGGGCTCCTCGAAGTGGTTCGCCAGCGGCAAGCCGCCGGGATGGGCGGTCGTCGCCATCAGTCCGATTGCCATCATCATGGTCATCAAGCTGCTCAAGCAGAGCAAGGGCGGGCGCTATTTCCTCGACCGCGTCTATATGACCATTCCGATCATGGGCTCGCTGCTGCGTAAGAGCGCCGTGGCCCGGTTCACCCGAACTCTCGGCACCCTGATCAATGCTGGCGTGCCCATTCTGGAAGCCATCAATATCACGCGCGACACCTCGGGTAACGAGGTGTATGCCCGCGCGCTCGTCAAGGTCCACGACTCGATTCGCGAAGGCGAGACCTTCGCCACCCCGCTGCGTCAGGCGCGGGTTGTCGACGGCATCGTGGTCAACATGATCGACGTCGGCGAGGAGACCGGTGAGCTCGACAAGATGCTCATCAAAGTCGCCGACAACTACGACGAAGAAGTCGAGGTCGCCGTGGCCTCGCTGGTCAGTATTCTCGAACCGGTGATGGTCGTCGTGCTCGGCGGTATCGTCGGATTCATCGTCGTTGCCCTGTTCGCCCCGCTGGTGACGCTGATCCAGTCGGTGTCGGGCGGTATCTAGCGTTTCGCGCAGTGTCGCGAACCGGACGATCACGGAGAGTTGTCATCAACCTCGAGCATTACATTCAGCGTTCGACGCGGAACGCGGCAAAGGAGACACTCATGCGCCGGCGCCTCACACACCACGCATTCACGCTGGTCGAGTTACTCGTGGTCGTAGCGATCATTGCGTTGCTGATCGGGATTCTGCTGCCATCGCTCAATGGTGCGCGCATTTCGGCCCGAAACTCCAATATCAAGTTGCAACTCAAGTCGCTCGGCGATGGCCTCGAAATGTTCAACAATGACGTGGGCGAATACCCTGATTCGAGCAAGCGCTACGACGAGACCCGCCGCAGCGGGCAATCGGCGCCGGCCGGTGTCAATCTGGATGACTCGGTGCTCTATGGCGCTCAGTCCCTGGTTCTGGGCTTGATGGGCCGCGATCTCAAGGGCTATGTCACGCCGCGGCGGGCACGCAAGTACCGTGCCGTGGACAACAATCCTGCGTGGTGGTACGACGATGTCCTCACCCCCGGGTCAGAGTACTACAGCGAGTTTCCTCGAGAGCTGCTGTATTTCTCGGAGAATGCCGATCGCGTCGTCAAGACCATGGATGTCATCGGTGGGCGGCGTCCGCCGGAAATGACCGCAAATCCGAACCTGTTCAACACATACCTGATGATCGACGACTTCGATCGGCCGATCCTCTATTACAGGGCCAACCCGAAGGGCCGTAACAAGGTCTTGTGTGACGGCGCCGCCGATAGCGATGGCTTCGCCGTGACCGGAGGCCCCGTGCCGTACTACAACCTGCTCGACAATGAGTTGTTCACCGGCAATGACCGGCCGAATGGTACGCCGGGTTGGCGTTTCGGAACCATGCCGCATGCGCTGGGGTTTCTCGGTGATCCTGACGAGCCGGATGATCTGTCGGGCAACACCAACGCCGGTGGTGAGAAGGCGACGTTCTCCTCTTACATTCACGATCATCGCATCGGCCACATCGAAGGTGCAGCGTCTGGCGAGAATCACCAGGGTAACGCCCGGCCGATGAATACGGATACCTACATGCTGATCTCGGCCGGTCACGACGGCATGTACGGCACGAATGACGACATCAAGAACTTCGATCGGGAATGACCAATCAGCATTTAAGGAGCCTCGCCATGCGTGCGGGTCAAAGCAAAGCAGGTTTCACGCTCGTCGAACTCCTGGTCGTCGTCGGGATCATTGGGATTCTCGTTGCGGCACTCCTTCCGGCGTTGTCGTCGGTGAGGACCAACAGCAAGAAACTCGATACCAAGGCCAAGTTCACGGCCATTTCGACGGGGCTCGAGACATTCCGCAATGATCTGGACACGACCCTCTATCCGCCTTCGAGCACCGACGCGCTGAACGTCGCCGATCGCTGGAGCGTCGAGAGTCCGTTCAACGACAACTCTGTCATCGGCGGAGCATCGACCATCTATGTCGCCGGCGCCAATCTGATGGTCTGGGCCCTCGCGGGCGCCGATCTGATCGGGACACCCGGCTTCAAGGATCTTGGTGGAAATGAAGGCTGGTGGGACGATTCCTCCAACCTGGCCGATGGGCTCTATGAACTGGACGCTAACCGCGAGCCCAAGCGCAAGCGCTATGGCCCGTATATCGACATGGGCAAGGGCGACATCGTGACCATGGATGAGCTGGGTCTCGAATCGCTCTATCCACGCAACGGTGCGTTGTCAGATCAGTTGCCCTTGCCGTCGGGGAATGCACAGAGCTACAGGGATCAGGTCGTCATGAAAGATGGCTTCGGATTTCCCATCCTGTACTACCGGGCCGCCAAGGCCAAGCAGATGATCACGAACGAAAACAGCAACGACATCAAACTTGGCGTGTACAGCCAGGGCGACAACGCCCTGTACACCGGCGGCCAGGACAACCTGGTCGGTGTGAACGGCGGGTTGGACCTCGGCGCCGGCTCGCGGCACTACATGGATTACTACGACTGGAGCGCCCTGCCCTCCATCGATCCTCGAGACAACGAACTGGATGCGCTGGCGGACTATTCGGCCAATTATGTCCCGTTTGCCTGGCATGTCTGGGATCGTCGCGTGCAGGTCAGGTATACGGCGGTCAATCCGGACTCCTACGTGCTCTTCAGCGCCGGGCCCGATGCCCAGTGGGGTACCGAGGACGACATCACGAATTTCGAAAAGCAATAACCATGCGGCGTCCATCAGTCATGTTGCGGAGTTCCTCGCGGACAGCCTTCACGCTTGTCGAGATGCTGGTCGTGGTCGGGATCATTTCGGTCCTGATTGGTATCGTCCTCATGGCGGGACGCAGCGTCCTGTCGACCGCGCAGGAAAAGGACACGCGCGTCATGCTGACGCAACTCGATGCGGCGATCGATGCGTTCTCCAACGCCCACCCGTACAAGAAGGTCAAGGTCGCACGGGAACGTTACGGCAGTTCGCCTCCGGATGACCTCATGGCCTATATGACCGATCCCGAGTACGGACAGGGTGCGGCCGACATCGGTATGCCGAACCTGATGCCGGGGGGCCAGGGGACTTACTTCTTCGATGACCAGGACGTCAGCGATCATCTCGGCAGCCAGGATTACGTCCGTGATGGCGATATCAAGGCGCTGTGCTGGGCATTGCGGCAGGTGCCCGAGAGCCGCGAGTTGTACAACGGCATATCAGACCGTTTTCGCAAAGTCGTCTCTCCGGATATCGAGTTCTTCGATATGGATGACAACGGTATGTTCGAGGCGCTGGTCGATCAGCAGGTCGAGTATCTGGTCGACGGTTGGGGACAACCGCTCAGCTACTACAACGTGCGTGTGTTCGGCGGTGCCACCGGAACCGAGGACCCGACCAGCCATGCCTGGGTGTCTCGCGAACTGGTCAAGATCAATGCCGGTCAGTCGGTCATCGTGTCGTATGGTCTTGACGGGGCGGACCAGCTCGCGGCCGACGAGACCCTCGAGGACGAATGCGTACTGCGCGTGCCGGCGTGCGGGGGCGCAGGGACGACGAATGAGCAGGTGTTCCAGAGCACGTTCCAGCTGGACAACCTGTACAGCAACCCCGCCATCAATGATCGTTTGGCGACCGTGACCGTTCCGTGATTGGACCCATGAAACTGATCAACCGACAACTCATGTTCGCGCGGCGAGCCGTCACCTTGACCGAGATGCTGGTCGTGGTCGGTGTCGTGGTCGTCATTTTCGGGCTGAGCCTTCCTGCATTCGAGGTGTGGGAGTCAGGTCAGATCCGTAACGCCGTCAATCAAATGTCCGGCCTGTTGCGTTCAGCGCAGTCTGCTGCGATGAGTTCGAACAAGGAAATCGGACTGTTCTTCTACATCGATCCCAGAACGGGCAACCAATGTATCCGGTCTATCGAGCCGGCCTTCGACCTGAAATCCCCAGAAGCCACCGCGGAGCGGTTCCGCTTGCGCGACAGTGATCCCATCAAGTTGCCGCAGTCTATCCGCGTCGTTCCGCCGGAAGTACTCAAGACCAGCGACGAACTGCTTGGGCAATCCGCCCGGTACTGGTCTCCGCTGCAGCTGGTCAAGAACGACGTCCGCCTGGTCGACATACTGGGGTTGCCCGACACGCCGGCACCTGCTCCGCCGTACGACATCACCGATGGCTGGCAGGACGATGGAACCCAGTTCCACCGCAATTTCTTCGTGATCATCTTCGACAAGAACGGCAATCTGAGCACGCAGCGTCGCGCATGGATCTGGGACACCGATCCGGAAGGCGTCATGCCGTCCGTTCAGGAGCCCGGATGGAAGACGGGACTCGTGGTCAAAAGGACGCCGAATCTGCCAGTGAACCTCGACTATGAAAACGGCGTGATCAACGAGGAAGATCAACCCATTCTGTTTGCCCCGACGACGGGCGTTATTGTCTATCGGAACGACGACTTTACGTCATTGCCGCAGGCCGACGACACCGACTACAACGATGATCATCGGAAGTTCCTGGCCCGCGAAGGCATCTCCTTTACCATTGAGGGGTCGGGCCGCATCAGCAAAGACAGGGCGAGTGACTGATGATAGGCCCCCGGTACACATTCCATCGTCGTGGCTTCAGTCTGGTCGAGCTGATGATTGGCACGATCATCCTGGGATTGGGCCTGCTCATGATCGGAGCCGTGTTGCCCATCGCATGGAACAGTTCGATCGAGACCGCCGCTCAGACGCGTGCGGATGGCGCGACCGAGGCAGCCAAGTATTTCATGCAGGCCCAGGCCCGGGTCATGGGCGGCCGGGACCTGTTCGGCAACGCGACGTTCTCACCGCTGGGCGGGGGAGACGGGCCCGACAACGCGTCGGACATCGGGGGGCAGTGTTTCGCCGCGAGCTACAGTTTCATCGGGGATTATTTTCTCAACCCATCCGACACGAACACTCCCAATGCGCCGTGCGATGCCAACTATGCCGACTCGAACCAACTGGTCCACGCGTTGTCGATGGAGAACTGGGCGGTCGATGAGGACTCGCAGTTCGTTTCCGATGAACGGAGCCTGCTCGTACCCGAGGCGCCGAGTCTGATCGACACCTTGACCGGCGTCGGTGTCGGTGTTCCGTTGTCGATCGAGACCAACTCGGGTTCATTCGGTGTCCTGCAGCAGGTCGGCGTGCCCGTCGTGGGTCTGCGCGATCGACTGTTTCCGCAGATTCCTACGGCGCTGGCGCCCTCGGTCGACGTGGATTCTCAGTGGCGTCGAATCCTCGACGAGCGCAAGATCGCATGGGCCGTCTTCCACCGGATACTGCGTGTGCCCCGTTCGCCGGCCGACGCGCGCCATTTCTTGTGCTACTACGTCACGCTGCGACGGGGCGATTCGAGCAACCGCTACGCGCGACAGGGCGGCTCCGCACTTCCTCCCGACGAGGCACCATTCGCCCTCGGCTCGGTCGACGATGTCCGTTTTCCGATTGCATGGCGTGTTCCGATTCAGATCTTGCCGAATGCGACGGGCGTACCCTCGATCGCCAACGTCGGGCCGGGCCTGCCCGCGCCCGTCGATCCGAATCGCTGCAACGTGGCTGACATGTTCGTGCCCGGCGCGTGGTTCATCGATGAGTACAACGGTCTCGTCGCGCGGGTCACCCAGCGCGAGTTCATCAATGCCGAGGCCACGGCGGCCCGGTTGACCCTCGACCAGTCCATTCTGCCGGCCGATCTCGATCTGGCACCACTCAGTTCAGATACGACGGTACGTAACGTGTGGGTTTTCCCACCCCCTGTTCAACCCACCGAGCGCTCATCCGGCGAGGAAGTCGTCTTCAAGGCGTTCAACCCGGTGATCAATATCCGCGTCGAACCTCTAACGATCGTTCCCTGAATCGCTAAATCCTTTATTTTCAGTTAATTACGTTTTCTGCTCCAAGCCCGAATGGGTGTGGTCTGGACATTTGGCGCGGGCGATAATGGTTGTGCGGGCCAGAGACTTGCGGGTCACCACGCTCGGGCCCCGCAGGTCGTAACTCGTTATCATTAGAACCTTTAAGTTCGGTACCGTTCCAGCGGGACTCGTGATCATGACACACGTACGGAATCAAACAACCCGACGTCAGGCATTCACTCTCGTCGAGATGCTGGTGGCCGTGGCCCTGCTCCTCATCCTCATGGGCATGGCTGGCACGGTCTTCAAAATCTCGCTCGAGGCCACCGGGCGGTTGACCCAGCAGAGTGAAATCGATCGCGGCATTCGTGCTCTGAAGAACAGTCTGGCGCGCGAACTGGCCGCAGTGGATCCCCGGCGCAGCATCATGGCCATTCAGGGGAATGCGATCGAGACCTACTGGACTGCTGAACAGCAGGCCGCTGACAACGGCGATCCTGCCGATGGTCTGGGCAATGGCGCCTCGTCGTTCGATCCGACCCGCGAGAATCCGACTCTGGGATCCGACCCACTGGATGCCGACTCCGACGGCATCTTCGATTCCATCCCGGCGGACGATAGCGTCCCACAGTTGCCTCGTGCCGACATTCTCATGTTCGTCGCCAACATGCCGGGGTTCAAGAGCAACGTCAATACCGATGTGACCAGTGACGGCCCGGTGATGTTCGTCTACAACCACGCCGAGCAGGGCACGCTCGATGGTTCGAAGAGTCGAGTGGCCGTCAGCCAGGCGTGCCAGCCGGGAACGGACTCCACCATTCCGCTGTGTGACAACGACTCCACGGAAGACTGGCTGGTCCTTCCGCGTCCGCTCGAAGAGCTGGCCGCGCGGGACTGGTACCTGGTCCGGCGTGCCGTGCTGCTCAAGAACCAGCCTGATCCACTCGAAGAGTTGCCACAGGGGCGTGATCGCTTTGCCCACGTCTTGTCCCCGACGAATCCTGCCGGAAACGCCGAGGCGGGTTACCTCGACCAAACTGGCGTCCCCGGTATTCCTCAGCAGTACGAAGTGCACTACCTCAACTGGATCCTCAGCGGCGCCATGGATGTCGTCTCTCCGGTGGAGCGGATCAATCCGAACCGCACCTCGGCGCGCCACAAGCCGCCGCAGATCCAGGATTTCGTATTCGAATACGAAGTCGCCCGGCGGTACTTCGGCGGGCCGCGGCCCACCGGTGCCCCCCAACCAGGCGACAGCCTCGACTGGTTGGTGATCGACGCCGGTATCCCCGGGGTCGTCGGCGCCGGCTCTGCGGGCTACTCGCGGGGTCCCGTTCCCGCGTTCTGGATGGCCCGCAGTCTCATCGATCCCAACCCGCCCGTGGCGCGGGCCCACCGTCGGCCGGGATTCTGGGTGCCCAATTGTGCATCCTTCAAGGTCGAGTGGACGCCCAATGACGTGCGCATCGACCAGTCTGGCCTGCCGGAGATCGTATGGATCGATCCCTACAAGCCCACGGACTCGACCCGGTTCAATCAGGCCAACCTCGGGCCCATCGGGCCGGCCCATCTGGACGAGTTCAATATCATTGCTCAGAAAGTGCGGACAACTTCTGCGGCCGCTGGTGAAGAGTTGTGGGACCACCCTGATTTTTCAGCGGCTTCCAAACTCCTCCAGGCCTACAACGATCTCCGTCCGCGGTTCGCGCTCAACTGGGATACCGGGAACCGGCCGGATGTCGTCGACCTCGATCCCGCGATGCAGGGCGCTCAGGGGAACACACACTCGTGGTATGCCCGGGACCTCTCCGTCGAAGACGGATTGTTTCGAACCACGGATCTGCCCGGGGCGCAGTGGCCGCGGGCACTGCGCATCACCGTTGACATGTACGACGACAATGGTTCTTTCGACCGGCCCGTGCGGCATGTGTTCATCATGCCCGTCGGACCCCAGGGCGATCTGAATCAGAAGATCGGATAGAAGGCCTTTGTAGCCATGCATAACGAGACCAGCGTCATGAAGCACAAGATACACCACTCCACACGGCGGCGCGCGAACATCATGTTGTTCGTGATTTTCATCCTCGGCTCACTGTTTGCGACCTCGATGGGTTTCCTGGCCGTCATGCGCGTGGATCGACTCAGCCTGTCGGGTGAACTCCAGGAACGAAACCTGAGTGCGGTTCTCGATACGGTCATCGATGATGCCCTGGTCGCGCGGCGCGATACGCTGTTCGGCCGCGACGGTATCCCCTATTCGATGGATTGGCCCAATCCGACGGGCCAGGACGTGTGGACATCGACGACCGGCCCGTCATTCGAAATGCCGTTGAACCCGGATGTCATGGATCATTTTGCAGAGATTCCGGGTGTGCACCCGTGGGTTGCGTCCGCGACCCCGTATTCATCGGGGTATTTTGCTGATCGCGCGAGCAACCTGGAGTACTTCGGCGAAACGCAGTTTGCCAGGGCGGCCGATGGCATGCCCGACGTCGCGCGTGACACCTCGGGCCTGAACGGCATCGTGTATCCGTTGCAGCCTGGCGGGCGGCCCGTGCGTCTCCGCGCGAAGGATCCCGCATTGTCAACCGACACGTACATATGGGATCGCACGGATGATACGCAGTTGTTCCATGGTTCGCTGACCGATGGTGACGGCGACGGTCTCGTCGATTCCCGAGCCGTGTCGCTGACCGGTCTGGGCGGGGGCGAATTCGACTTCATCCCGCGCTTTGCCGGAGAAGAGGGGCAGGGTATTTCGACGGATGGGGATGTCGGCTGCGCGTCGTCAGTCCCGACGGGGACCTCCGAGTTCTGGGCCGGTCCGCCGGCCGTTACGACGGGGCGCGTCGACGTGTTCACCCCGTTGCCCTGCGATCATGGCGGGAACAACGAGATCGATGACGGCACGGCCTACCCGTCTTTCATGCGCCGCCGCATCGTGTCCCAGCTGTTGCAGGACCGGGACGATGTGCCCGACGATCAGAGCGACGAGGACCTGTTCGTGTCGTTGCGCATGATCCAGAACGGCGGCATGGTCAACCTCAACGATTCGCACCTCAATCTGGTCGACAACGTCCTGGGCCTCGGCCCGCAGGGCGATCCCGTGGCGTTTTCAATGCAGAACATGCCCTATGGTACGTCGACGGAACAGTGGCTGCGGCGCCGCCACCTGCTGCCGCCGCGTGATCTGGACACGACCATTGGCCTGGGTCGGGACATGATCACCGATCGCGATTCCACCGACCCGCGCGGCCTCTATTCGATGATCGTCGGGGCGCTCGCGACGCCGAGTGGCACCGGGGTGCAGTGGTATCCCATCACCGACGAACCAGGGGTCGTCTATGGCCCGCAGCCCAACCGCTTCGACACGGATGTGGCCGGACGCTGGTTCGACCCGTTCAGCTGGAACGACCCTGCTGATTCCGCCGGCCTCGGTACCGGCGTGAACTACGACATCCGCCGGCTGCTGACCGTCGTCAGCACCGATGACCTGCTGCGGCGTGGTGCCGCTCAACGCAGCGCTCCGGACGGTCACCTGAATGGGTATGATGGTAACGACGACGGTGAATACGCTGATATCTGGGCGGGGGACTTCCCCCGTGCGCTGCAGCCGTTCGATGTCAGCACGATACTGGATCTCAACGGCAACCCCTATTTCGCGGATGGTCAGCCAACCGCGCTGGATCTGTATCCTGGCTATGATCCGGTGGCGCTGGCCAATTTCGGTCAGGTGACCGGGCCTCCCCCGATGCCCGTCGGCGACCTCTCGTTCATCGAGGTGACCACGGACAGCAATGGGATGGTCACGCCGCGGCCCAAGGTGCCGCTGCGTCTGGCGGCCGATGATTCGAGTGGTTCAGTCGTCTTCGGCGTGCCGGCCGATGGATCCGGTACGCGTGACCTGCGTTTCGGGAACATGCAGTTCTGGCTGCACTCGATTGGCAACATCGACAACACGACCCTGCGTGAACAGGAGACGGTGCGGGCCTACTTCCTGGCCCTGCTGGCCAATGTCGATTCTGCTTGCGACATAGACCCGGATCCTGCTGGTTGCCGGGGACGGTACACTACATCGATTGGCGCCCAGGCGCTGCAGTTGACCGCCAACCTGATCGATTTCGCTGATACCGTCGATACGCCGGTCGTCGTCCCTGCCGGAGCGCCGAAGTTTGCCGGTATCGAGAACTATCCGTTCATCAGCGAGGTGTACCTCGGATCCTCGGGGGACCCTGCCGACGATGCCGATCCGGGGAACATCGATGACCCCAAGGTGGGGATCAAGCTGTTCTTCCCGCACGGTAAGGGCGCGGCCCGGGTGACCGACTATTACGTTCGTGTTCTTGATAACAATCATGCGAACCCCACTTCGGAGATCCGAATTACGGATGGTGATCCGGCCGGCCAGATGTCGCCCACACAGCGCTTCGTCAGGATCTTCGGTGGCCACGTAGACGATCCGATAGCGCTGCACGATCGATTGGCTGATATCACGACTTACCCGGCGTACGTCCAGTTGTTGCGCAAGGTGCCCGTCCCGAACACGACCGACGACTACTTCGCCATCATCGACGAACTCGAGCTCGATCCGCCGACGCCGCCGGCAAACCCACACGCGTTTCGCCGTGATACGGTGAGTGACGGGGGCTGGCGCTGTGTCGTGCCCGAGCATGTGCTCGTCCAGGGCGGCATCCAGTTTACCGCGGGCCACAATGTCGATGCGGCCGGCATGGACATCGTTACCAACGTGGCCCCGGTTCATGCCACGGTGGCCAACGAGGGGCTCGAGGGGTCTTATCCGAACGTCGGTTCCATGCTCCTTCTGATGCGTTACGCCTGCCCGGTATATGCTGAAGGCGCGTCAGACAGTCATCGGATCGACGCATTCACCAAGAAGCTTCGTGCGGGCAAGAACAACGTCGACAACGGTCACATGCCCGTGTTCGACCTCACGCAGGTCGCTCAGCAACTGATCGATCCCGAACGGGCCATTGCAGGGTCGGCAGGACTCTACGGTGTCGACCGGCTGAACGTCCCGTGGGGCCAGTTGATCTACGATTACTTCACGGCGCTGCCGTTCGAGAACCGCTTCGATCCGACGAGCTATCTGGTGACCTCGCCGTTGCCGCCGGGCAATCAGCCCGAACAGAGTGGCGGTGCCGGCTCTTTCGGAGACCAGGATGGCGATGGGGTTCCCGGGGACCGCGGATTCGTGGGCTTTCTGCGGGCCAATCAACCGACGGTCGAAGCCAGCGGCATGATCGTGAAGGGCCGGATCAACCTCAATGCCGCATCATGGAAAGTCCTCGAGGGTCTGCCCGTGTTCTCGCCATGGATGCTGCCGCTCTACCGCGACATGCCGCACCTGTTCGATATCGCGGACACGTCACCGCACGTCATGGCTCCGGGCGAAGTGGTATGGGCCCGCATGCTCATTCCCGGCGGATCACCGGGTCTGGGTGAGAATCTGGTCTATCCCAATGGTTTCCCCGACACACGTCGGGCCCTGACACCCGTAACCACCGGTCCCGTGGCGGACCTGGCGGCGCCGTACCCGTTCGTCGAACAGCTCGGACGTGACCGGGCGCGGGCCATGACGGCCTATCGCGAGATGCGCGCGATCGAAGACCACCCGTCCAGCCTCGTGACGGCAGCGAACTACAGCTTCGATCCATTGCAAGGTTACGACCTGTCCGGTGGGTTCAAAGATCCCCGGAGTTTCCGGGCCCGCGCCAATGGCAATGCCGATGCGACGCCCGGGTGGGAGAAGGTCAACCAACGCAATCTGGCGGGTTTCCTGACCGTCGGCGAACTGGCGAATGTGCGCGGAAACGGCTCCGGTGTGCCAGCGTCGTACAGCGCGTTGTTCGATATGGACAATGGACAGAACCGTGAATTCTCCAACACGCCGAATTACTTGTTTGCAATCGCTCCGCTCGTGGCCCTCAACGATTCGTGGCTCACGGTCAAGGGTCACTCCTATACGTTGTACGGGACCGTGCGGACAGGGGGGGACGTCACGGAGTCGAACGAGACGGCCATCCGTTTCGAGGTCGGAATGGACCGCAGCAACCTGCTGCTTGATCCCAGGAATACCAACTTGCGTCCGACGATCACCTACAGCGTCCGCGAGCCCTACCTGCCGACCAGCCCGAATTAGCGCTGTCTGAAGACTCCGCCAGCTCAGACTGCGCCCAGCTCGGCTATCGGATCAGATTCTTGGCCGCTCCGAATCACAGCTATTCGGGGCGGCTTTTTTCTTGGCGCGTCTCACTGAGGCCTGTCCGTTCTGGACGTGCATCCAGAAGCCTGGAAACCAACGATCGGGTGCGCTTGCAGGGACTGAACCGGCCAGTCTCTCCAACCGTAGTCCAAATAGACAACCCCGACCCGCTCCCGTTAGGATGCGTCGACACCATGAGTTCCCTCGTTGCCAGGCTGCTGTTGTCCATGTTATTGCTGCCACTGAGTGCGGCGCTGGTCATTTTGACGTTTCTGATTCTGACGCCCAACAGCGGTCCATCGGTACCCATGGTGCTCGTGACCTGGGGTTTCGTGTACGCGTTCATTGCGATCTATTGGATTCTATTGTGGCGCGACGTCGTGCGCTGGACGGCGGGACGCGCTCTGCTGACCCTGCTGTCAGCCGTTGCGGCACTGGCTGCCGGGGGCCTGGTATCGGTGTTTCTGGAGTACACTTTCGGATTCGGCAACAACGGGCCGGACTGGGTGGGCATCCTGATGCTGACGGGCGGCGGCGTTCCCCTGGTATGGCTGTTTCTGACCGTGCTCGTATGGCGCGAGAATGCCGGTGAACGGCGTGAGCGTGTGGCAACGCTGGGCGTGGATACGTTGAGTTGTCCCGTCTGCGGTTACAATTTGACGGGGCTGCGCGAACTGCGCTGTCCGGAATGCGGAGCGGAGTTTACGTTGGAAGGGGTGCTGGCAGGGCAGCCACACAAAGAAGACGCTTTGACGCACTAGGCGCCGTCTGAAGACTACGCGTGGGCGCGCTCATGCGTCGCAGTCGATCGCGGCATGTGCAGTTGTCAGACAGAGCTTGGCGCGCGTGACACCCATGGAAGTCGCGCAAGCAGTTGGACTGGCGCTCGTCAAACGAGCGACCCTGAGGAGGATCTCACAACAGTGCACCTCACGTCATCCTCCTCAGGGTGCCGTTCCACCCCTCCGAGCGCGCTTCATTCCCCCGGATTATGTCGTGGTGCGTACGAGCAGAGATGGTCGGCCATACAGAGGGTCATCTGTCGACCGACGAGTCATGTGCAAGATCAACTGGATCGTGTACATCGCGGTACCTGGTATTCAGTTGATCAATGCGTTCGATGGGACCCGGACCTGACTAACTAGTTTGTATGCAGCGCGTGGACGAAAGTCGAGTCGATTATTAGAAAAACAGGCTGCGTGGTCAGCAATTCGCGGCGTGGCAATGACATCATCTGTTGCGCGTAACACAGAGGTTCCATGATGAACAAGAGGCCGAAGACGATCGAATGGATTGGTGACGTCAACACGGGGTATGCGCAATTGATCGATCAGACACGCTTACCCGGTGATCTGGTCATGTTGCAGTGCCACGATGCCGAGACGATGTGGCAAGCGATCAAGGTGCTCAGCGTACGTGGTGCGCCGGCGATCGGTATCGCAGCAGCCTACGGGTTGGTCCTCGGTATCCGCAGCGTCGTGGGTGACAAAGCTTCGTTGCTCGAGGCCATCGATGGCAGCCGTGAATACCTTGCGAGCAGCCGGCCGACAGCCGTGAACCTGTTCTGGGCGCTCGACCGTATGGTCGGCGTTGCGCGGGCGCAATCGACCGACGACCCGCAGGCGATCAAGCAGGTACTGCTCGAGGAGGCCATGCTGATTCAGGCGGAAGACGCAGCCAGCTGTCGGGCCATCGGGCAGTGTGGTGCCGTGTTGATCCCTGAAGGGGGCGGCGTGCTGACCCACTGTAATGCGGGTGGCCTGGCAACCGGCGACTACGGGACGGCGTTGGCCCTGATGTACGCGGCCCATGAGCAGGGCAAGTCATTCTCGGTGTTTGCCGACGAGACCCGGCCCTTGCTTCAGGGGTCACGGTTGACGGCTTGGGAGTTGGCTCAGGAGGGCATTGACGTCGTGACGATCTGCGACAACATGGCTGCGCAGGTCATGAAGGAGGGCCGGGTGCAGTGCGTGGTGACCGGAGCGGATCGCATCGCAGCCAACGGTGATACGGCCAACAAGATCGGGACCTATGGCGTGGCCGTCTTGGCTCGGGCCCATGATATTCCGTTCTATGTTGCGGCGCCCGCCAGCACGTTCGATCTGGCCTGCACCGATGGCAGTCAAATCCCCATTGAATTACGGGATGCGGACGAAGTTCGGCACGTTGCGGGTCGGGCAACAGCTCCGGCCGACATCAGCGTGTACAACCCGGCATTCGATGTGACTCCGGCCAAATTCATCAAAGGTATCGTGACCGACCGTGGTCTCATTGACCCGGTGACGACCGAGAACATTGCACGAACGCTTGGTTAGCTCACAGTGGTTCGGCGATGCCGGAGCGCGTGATCACTTCTCGACGCGGCGCTCACGAAGTGTTTCGTTCTTCGCCAGGACCTTCGCGCGCTGTTCCGCTTTGAACGCCACGAGGCGCTCATGCAGCGTGTCATCAGCGACAGCCATGATCTGCACGGCGAGGAGTGCCGCGTTTTGAGCTCCGGCCGCGCCGATGGCCATGGCGGCAACAGGCACGCCCGGTGGCATCTGCGCAGTGGACAGCAGGGCATCGATGCCGCCCAACCCACCGGCATCGATGGGAATGCCAATGACTGGGCGCGTGGTCAATGCTGCGACGGTTCCAGCCAGGGCGGCCGACATGCCTGCCGCAGCGATGAACACGCTGGTGCCGTCAGCCGTTTTCCGCGTCACGTAATCATGCACGTCCTGTGGTGTGCGATGCGCCGACAATACCTGTACGTCGACCGTGATGCCGAAACGTTCCAGCGTTTCCGCAGCGCCGCGCACGATCGGCCAGTCCGAATCGGAACCCATCAAAACCGATACTGTATGATTCATGTCCACTCCGCTCATTGATCAGCCAGCTCAGGAGCCCTGGCAACGACACCTCGCGAGCACAGTGCACCGCCTGTAACGAGGTGCACCAGGCTGCTAGTCCTTGGAACGCAAGTATAACTTCCAGGCCTCACTCAGTTGGTCGGGTGATTGCTGGTAGTGTCGTTTGAAGGCCATGGCGTACTGGCCGTTGCCGGCATCGCGCCACGTCGCGAGAAACTGGTCGCGGCTATAGGCGTCGAGAAGAAAATGCACGAAAGAGCCGGCGAGGGCAGACGCTTCCTCGCGAGCGTGAAAACTGAGTTCAAGTTCAGTGAAGCTGGGCAAGGCGTTGACAGTCAACGCCTGGAGTGCCTCGGTGTGCGGATCATCGGGCTCCCCGCCCAGGGCTTCGGCCAGTCCGGTGCGCATCACGAGGCTGTCGCAGTACGGCAGCGGTGCGATGCGATGACTCAAGCACTCTACGAGGACACGGCCAGCATCCATGTCGGCATGCACGTGGACCGCTTGGCGCACACCGTCGCACCAGGCCAGTTCGCGGCCCAGCATGTGGCGACCCTGTTCCGGGTCTTTGTACACATACACGTCGACCCGTCGGGTGGGATCGACAGCCAGTTCGCGACTGATCGTACTGCATGAGCGGTCCAGGGTCCGGGCGTAGGGACCGGGATTGCGACCGAGCGGCAGGTCCGGCGGATAGTGCAGGACCACATAGGCGCTGGCGTATTCGCCCCAGTCCTTGTAGGGCGTCTTGCCCAGGTGCAGCAGACGAAAGCGGGCACGGGTGGCGCACTCGGGATCGACATCGTTGATCAGCACACGATCATAGTGCCGGCGGGCGTCCTCCAGTCGACCGGCCCGTTCGTGAGCCATGCCCAGATAGAAGTGATTCCATACCACGAGTCCCGAGCGGTCGTCGGCGAGATCGAGTGCGCGGTGCAAGTCTTGAATCGCCTTGTCGATCTGCCTGGGATCGTCGAGGTCAACCCGGGCGCGTCCGAGGTAGTGATAGAACGCCGGATCGAGGACGCGGGAGACGGTGCCACCACGCGGGTCACTCCGCAACGCGGCCTCGGCCTTGCGAATGACCGCCGCATAGCGCTTGCCGTCGTAGAGCGCCGTGAGTTCCTCGACGAGCGGCTGAAGTGCGCCGCGTCCAAGTTCGAGCAGCGCGGTGGAGGCCGCCGCAGCACACTCGGGATCGACGTCCAGAGCGAGGGCCAGTTCGTAACGGTCGATCGCCTGTTGGGGCTGGCCACCCATGCGGTAGGCGTGTCCGATGTAGACGTGCGACCAGCCCAGCATCCAATGATCAGCGGGCAGGCCACGCATCGAGACCTCGAGGTGGTCGATGGCCTCGCGGGTCTGCAAGTTGTACTCGAGGTCGACCAGGGCACGGCCCAGATAGTGCTGTGCCGCGCGATCGGCAGGATCCGCGAGAATCGCCTGTTCGCAGATGGCAACGACCTGGCGCAACTGGCCGGCTTCGTAGAGGGCGCGAATGTCGTTGTCGGCCGGGGGCTCCAGCGCGGTCCAGGCCAGCATCAGGGCGAGACAGTTCATTTGCGCCTCCATTCGAAACGAACCGTGTGCAGCGACTGACCCCTATCTCATAAATGGAGCCGGGCTGCAACCTGCCGACGCATGACGCCCGTTTCTCGTTCCAAATCGTACATCCCCGGGCCACGCACCCGCGCGGCCGACGTCGATCGGCTCCCGCCGCCCGGTGGGGTGGCAGGTGGCGATTTCGAGGAGCCACGTCTGCGCCTGCCAGGTCCCAGGCGACCGCACACTTGTCCTGGAAAGGACTATAATTACAATAGTTTCAATCTCTATTGAAGAAATTGGATAAATCATGGTTGAGCACGACAGGAACATGAGCGTGATCCCGGGGGCATTGTCCGGAATGGAATGCTCGAAATCGTTGTTCATTCGCCGCTGGGGTGAAATGGGGGCCACGTGGGGCATCAGCCGGACCATGGCCGAAATCCACGCGCTGCTTTACATTGCTTCAGAGCCCCTGTGCACCGACGACGTGATGGGTGAGTTGCAGGTGTCGCGCGGCAGTGCAAGTATGAACCTGCGGCAGCTCGGCGACTGGGGGCTGATTTCAAAGGTCCACCTGCGCAAGGATCGTAAAGAGTACTACGTCGCGGAGACTGACGTGTGGCAGATCTTCGAGACGATTACCCGCGAGCGGCGCCGGCGCGAATTGCAACCCGTGGTCGACACGATCAGTCAATGCACCAAGATGGTTGGCCCGGGCGCGGTCGAAGATTCCCCTGATGTCGAAGTCTACCGTCGCCGACTGGCCAGCATGCAGGAGTTCCTGAGCGACATGCACGATCTGCTGAACCTGGTGCTCAAGCTCAAGAATAGCGGCCTGGGCAAGGCCCTGCGCACGATGAAAACACTGGTGAAGAGCTGATGGATCATTTCGAGTATCGCAATGGTGAACTGTGGTGCGAACGACGGACCGTGCGTGAGTTGGCCGCGGAGTTCGGGACGCCGCTGTACTTGTATTCTGCAAACACACTCCGCGAGCATTATCGACGGTTTGCTGCGGCGTTTTCGCCGCTCGATCCGCTCATTTGCTACTCGATCAAGAGTTGTCAGAATCTTGAAATCTGCAGGTTGATGGCGGCCGAGCACTCCGGGTTCGATGTCGTCAGCGGTGGTGAGTTGTTTCGGGCACTCAAAGCCGGCGGTGATCCAGCCAAAATCGTGTTCGCAGGTGTAGGCAAAACCGATCGTGAGATACTCGAGGCCATCGATGCCGGGATTGGATGGTTCAACGTCGAATCCGAGGCAGAGATGGAGAACCTCACCGTACTGGCCAGGGGCCGCGGGACCGAGGTTCATGCGGCCTTGCGCGTCAATCCTGACGTCGACCCCCTGACCCATCGGTACACCTCCACAGGTAAGCGCGAGTCCAAGTTCGGTGTCGACCTGGAGCGTGCGCGCCGCTTCTTCGAGACTTACGGACGCGACGACGCGGTCAGACTCGATGGCATCCATCTGCACATCGGCTCTCCCGTCAACACCATCCAGCCGTTCGTCGATGCGGTCAGCCGGGCCCTGGTTCTGATCAGCGAATTGCGCGCTGCGGGGTTCGTGGTCAACATGCTCGATGTCGGGGGTGGGTATGGGGCCCATTACCGTGATGGGGAGGCCCCCCCGGCCGCGGACTATGCGGATGCTCTCGTGCCACTCTTGCGCGATCAGGGATTGACCATCGTGCTCGAGCCGGGGCGTTCGTTGACCGCCAACAGTGGTCTGCTGGTGGCCAGCGTTCAGTATCTCAAGGATTCCGGTGACAAACAGTTCGTCATCATCGATGCGGCCATGACCGAATTGCTGCGACCTGCGCTCTACGAGGCCTACCATTTTGCCTGGCCAGTGGTCGTGCGCCCCGAACATGTGCCCGCGGTGCGTGGCCCGGACGCAGACCTGCCCGATGTCCGGCCCGTCGATATCGTGGGGCCCGTCTGTGAGAGCAGTGATTTTCTGGCGACCGGTCGGCGCCTGCCGCCCGTCAACCGGGGTGATCTGGTCGCGCTTTTTGCTGCAGGAGCCTACGGTTTTGTGATGGCCAGTCAGTACAACTCACGTCCACGGCCGCCCGAAGTGCTTGTCGATGGTGATGATGTGCGCGTGATTCGCCAACGAGAAACGTACGAGGACCTGGTCCGCGGTGAACGCTGAGGAGTTCCCGCAGCCTTGCAACGGTCAGGCTCGAGAAGAAACCGGTCGCAGGGTAGAGAACAGTTTATCGACTGCTCTCCGGGGACTCGGAAGAATCGAGCGTTCTTAAATACGTATAGTCGAAGATGCCCGTATTGTGGCCATCCGACCAGATCAGATTGATCGCATACAAGCCCATCAGCCGGGCATCCGTCACTTCGATGCGCTCGACACCGGCCGGGATATTGAGGATTGGCAGGCTGCCCCGGGGCGCGGGCGTGTTGCGTTCCTGACGGCACGCCGCACATGGGCACGCGCGACGCAGCTGCTTGAAACTGAACGTGCTGGTGTGGCTGTCCTGCCAGGAAATGGTCATGGCCTGCTGCTGGAGGCTGACTTTGATGTCGACCGGAGTGATCTGGTCTTGCGTCAGATGTACGTTGCGGGGCCGGTCTGCGGTCATGCGTGTCTGCCTTGTGATGTCGGGACTGAAGGTGCTGCGAGAGAGTTCGGGGCCCCGGGACAGCAGGGCTCGGATCCGCGCAACGACTGGCCGATAATGACTTTGTCGAGGACTCTTCCAGGCGGGCCCGGGGTCCTCTTTCTTTGACAGCTCGTCTCGACCTGCTAGCCTGGTAAGAGTATAATAGCTAAGGGTTTACCTCTTGTGAAGCATCCCCTCGCCGGCGCGGTCAGTCGCTTGCAATGCGCTGATCGACCAAGGACTCAACATGGCGTTGTTTGGAAAGAAGAAGAACAAAGAAGCTAAGTCCGCAGCTCCAACAGCAAGCGATGCGGCTCCGTCTACCGCAGGGGAGACACCAGAGAATGGCCGTCGTGAGCTCAGCAAGAAGGATCAGGACAACGCGCGCAAATGGTTTGCCCAGGGCAGGAAACTATTCGACGACCGCAACTACGATTACGCGATCGAAAGCTACCTGGAAGGCTTGAAGCTGTGGCCCGAAGCCGTCGAAGAGGGACATCAGCTTCTGCGGGTGGCTGCGGTCGCACGTACGGACAAGGGCGGCAAAAAACCTGGCACGTTCGAGTCGATGAAACGATCGATGTCCGGCAAGGACCCCCATGTGGCCATGCTCAATGCCGCCTGGCTGTGGTCCCACGAACCCAGCAACGTCGCCTATATGGAGGGCATGATCAAGAACGTCCACAAGGCCGGTTACGAAGATGTACTCCTGTGGATGGGACCGATCTATTTCGAGGCCTGCAAGAACGAGAAAAAGCTGTCCAGGGAGCGCTTTCTGTTGCTGAAGACGGCCTACGCCGACCTGGGTGCCCGTTGCGAGGAGCGGGGCGATTTCGAGAAGGCCCTCAACTTTTTCCAGGGGTGCTTCACCGTTCTACAGGTGCTCAACAATCTCAGTGGCCAGAATCAGCAGTTTTCAAAAGAACTGCAGGACATGGCCACGAAGATTACGATCATGAAGGGCAAGTATGATTCCGGCGACGACTTCCGCAGCAGCATGAAGGACGCCGATTCCCAGAAAGACATCCAGGACCGTGAGCGTCTGGTCGTTGATCAAGATCGTCTCGGGGGCCTGATCGATGCGGCCCGCAAGGCCTGGGAGGCCGACCGGAGTGTGAGCGGCAAACTCATGACTCTGGTCGAGTTGATGTGCCGCAAGGAGGATGACGCGCGTGAGAAGGAAGCCATCGAGCTCCTCCTGGCAGAGTACGAATCCACCGAAGACTACCGATTCAAGCTGAGAGCTGACGACATTCGCCTGAAGCGCCTCCGGCGCAAGGTCCGTCAGGCAACTGATGCGAAGGACCCTGATGCTGCCAAGAAGGCGGCGATTTCCCTTCTGAGGCTTGAGCTTACGTCATTCAAAGAGCGGATTGAACAATACCCGACAGACAACAAGATCAAGTTTCACTACGGCCGAATGCTCGTCAAGGCTCGGAAGTTCGATGATGCCATTCCGGTGCTCCAGGATGCCCGCAGCGATGCCAAGAATCGCTTGGCGTGCATGAGTTTAATCGGTCGATGCTTCTTCGAAAAAGGATATTTTTCACAGGCGATTACGACCTACAATCAGGCGATTTCCGGTAGCGAGATGACTGGCGACGACCTTGCAAAAGAGCTACACTACTGGCTTGGTCGGTCCTGCGAGGAAGCGGGCAATACCGACGAGGCCAAGGCAGCCTACGGCCAAGTCATTCAGTGGGATTACAATTTCAAGGACGCCCGATCGAGGCTGTCTGAACTTGAAGGCTGACAGGAGTACTGTAAGCGTGGCTCATTCACTTTCCGCCAAGAAGCGTATCCGCCAGAACGAAAAGCGCCGTGCGATCAACATCGTACGCAAGAGTGCTGTCAAGAGTCAGGCCCGCAAGCTTGCTGATGCCATGCATGACAAGAATGTTTCGGAAGCCGAGAAGCTCTTCAAGGAGCTGACGAGTCGCCTCGATCAGACCGCGGCCAACGGTACGATCCATCGCAACCGGGCTGCGCGCAGAAAGTCACGTCTGCAGAAGCAGCTCAACGCCATGAAAACTGGCTGAACCCCGCCCGCCGTCCGACGTTCCATTTCAATCGACCTGGGGTGAGTATGCGCTCTATTTCGCAGGTGCGCGCTGCGCTGATTTGTGTAACGGACGTGGCGTCAGCAAGGTTGCGTGGGGCGTCGTGTGCACCTCGAGATCTGCCCGGCCCTCCAGAGCGTTCAGGCTGATGAGGTGCTCCCGGCCGGATGTCGCATGGAAGTAGACGACGATACCCGCGGTGTCCTGCAGTCGCCGGACCAGAGCGTCGGCCAGCTCGAGCGAAGTCCCTTCGGGAAGAAACTTGGCCGGCTGGCGTGCATGCCAGATGATTTCGCCGGCCCGATTGGTGTACACCGTGCGTTCCGGTCCGAGCTCGGACAGCTCGACCAGCCAGGGTGGTTGAGCTGTGGCGTGGGGGGCAGCCGGGGCCAGGCGGAGCACATTGTCGATATTCGTGATCAGTGCGAGGCTCAGCACCACGGCCAGTGGGCGGCCCAGCGTGTGTCGCCATGAGCACGTGGCCAGAGCGACGATCATCGACAGCACCACCACGACGCCGATGGAAGACATGATGCGGTCATCGAATGGCATGGCCGCATCGAAGAACGTTCGCACGATGAGCAGGAAGACGAACTGCCCACCGCAGACCAACAGGCCCAGGACGAGCCACCGCCGTTGTCCGTGATGCCACAGAATTCTGATGGTCAGACCCGCGGCCGCAAGGGGCAGCGCCAGCCGGATCCAGTCCGGCCATCCCGTGGTGGAGAACCACCCGGTGACCGTGGCGTGCAGCGACCACCATGCTTCATGACCAGGCCAGTGGATCCCGGCCTCGCGGACGGGCTGATCGACCGCGACGATCAGGTTCCGAAGCTGCCAGCAGCCGATGGGCACGACGGCGACGGCGATCCATGAAGTGGTGTGGCGCAGGCGCTGATCGGTCGATGGGGCCGTCGTGCACCAGATCCACAACGCGCCGACAGGAAGCAGAAAAACGCCCTGGTATCTTGCCACCACGCACAGTCCGGCACCTGCGGCGGCGATCAGCAGGATACCCCAGCCGCGCGTGTCGGCGTAGCGCAAAAGCATGATCAACACGAACAGAAACAGCGCCAGGAAGAGCGGCTCGCTCAACGCTTGTGTGTGGCAGACCCAGACGCCCTCCAGGCAGGATACGGCGCCCATGCCCATCACACACGGACCGTAGCGGCCAGTGATGGACCATATCAGCCAACCCGCGAGGAAGGTGGTCAGGCCGAGGAGCAAGGCATTGAGGATCGGGGCACACGCAGCGGGGTCGGAACCGCTCAACACGCTGAACGCGGCAAGTGCCAAGGGGTACGCGGGCGCATAGTGCACCATCGGTGCGGTTTCGCGCGGGTCGTCCCAGTGCGTCCACGAGCGCTGCATGCCGTCCCCGGCGACCGTATGCCGGGCCACGTCGACGTACACGCGGCCGTCGGGGGAGAACGAGAACGTCGTCCAGCCCGCTGCGAAGCACAGTCCGATAAACGCCGCAGCGATCACCCCGCATGCCGAGAGCAGGAGGACGGGCGGACGACGAGTGCCTGAGAGTGTGATCATGATTCAATCTCTGGTACGTCGACGCACCCTGGATCAGGCTTGAGCTATCAATTGCTGAGGAATCTAATCAGTTGCGGAACAATTAGTTGTGTTCTATGGCCGGTGTGTGCGGGGAGGCCGGTGGGGCTCAAATGGGCATTGACCCGGTCAGGCGCCACCACTAACATATCTATTAGCACAGCGCTGGGTCGCAACCTAACAAGGCCTGTGTTCCTCACACCGTACTTTTTCCTGGTTTCTCGCCTGGAGCTGGGAACCTCTTGGGCATTGAAAGGTCTGAGTCATGATATTGGCACGCTGTCGTCGAAACAGGCACAACGCATTTACTCTGGTTGAGTTGCTCGTGGTCATCGCGATTATTGCTCTATTGGTTTCAATTCTCCTGCCGTCACTGGCGAAGGCTCGTGAAGAAGCCAAGAAAGTCAAATGCCTGGCCAACATGCGGGACATCGCCCTGTCTTCGATCGGGTACGCCAACGACGATCCCAGTGGCTACATGATTCCAGTCCTGCCCACCTTACGCGACGGTTCCTATGTCAGCGCAAGTCGGCGCGCATTCGGGGGCAAGAGTGGAACGCACCGTTTTGACAGCTCGCAGTATGCCGAGCACCAGACGTGGTACGGTGGCACGTACGGAATGTGGTCGACCAAGAACGGTTTCGGTCCAGGGCAGCGTCCTCTGAATCGCTTCATTTACAAGAATCTTGGAGAGGCCCGCAGCCTCGATGCGATTGCAGCACTGGATGAAAGCGTCGCAATCGCAGAAGAGCAGACTGACTTCTCCGTATTCCAGTGCCCGTCGGACACCGGATTCAATTCAGCCCTTGACGGCGACAGCGACGACGTGATTTTCGGGTACGGGGGGTCAACCCCTCAACAACGTGGCTACAAACTGGATTTGCCACTGTATGACGCGATGGGTAACAGTTACGCGACGGACGCCGTGTTGACCACTGGTGGTGACAACGGCGGGTCTGTCGCCTGGGGACCCTACTTCCGAAAGTACTCGATGATCCCGAATCCGAGCAAGGTCACCGCCTATGTCGAAGGCAAGGGTTTCTATGCCTGTTTCTGGAACGATCGCGCTTTCGGTGACGAAGTAGCCTATACGATGGGTAACCACGGGACCCTGCGTGAACATCAGGTGTCGTTTGCCGACGGCCACGCCGGTGCAGTGCTTTATGAGGTACGTGATGATGCAGTCATCACCACAGGCAACCGTGTTGAACACAGCGGTAACTTCACCCTACGCGGTGGGACCGTTCTCAGTCTCGAATACAACCTTCCGCCCGGGGATGACCTTGGCGCTTGGGATCATCTTCTGGTCGGTGGACCGGGCTGGCAGAATCACTGTCAGCCGTCACCTCCCGTGCAATCGGAGAGCGTGACCTGGTAAGTGAACGATCGGAGGCTTCGGCCTCCGAGCCACAGAAGGCAGGACCATGGATAAGAAAAAAATGTACATCGGAGCAGGGGCTGCCGTTGGCGTCGTGGCGCTCGCAGCCGTTTTCTTGACGGGCGGTGATGACACCGGTGATCGTGGCACGACCACGACGCCGCGCGTCACCAGCAACGTGCCAACCACTGGTGAGGTGAAGGAGACGCCCAAGGTGGTTGAACGGGACGCTCCAACGTCCAGTCAATCCAGCGGGTCGGGGCGGTTGACCAGCAGCCAGGCGCAGGAGGCTCCCGAGGACGACCTCGAGCCGAGCAAGAAAAAGAAGAAGAAGGGACGCAAGAGTCGCCGCACCCCACGCAAGAAGCGGGCACAGGAAGAAGCCGAGATGCCGGACATTGAGATCCCGGAGGCCGAAAAACGCGAGAGAGCCAAGCGCTTCTAGCGACATCATGCATGAACACCAGCACGCCGCGGCCTCTTTCGGGGCCGCGGCGTTTTTTTGTGGGCGGACTGCAGGTTTGCTCGAGGTCCACCGGCTGGCGGCCTGCACTTGGCGAAGGCGCCTCGCGGATTCGGTAACCTGTTTGTGCACATGGGGTTGTTTGCCTTGGTGCCAGGCCGGCTTTCGTGGCCATTCTCCGAATACTTTCCGGGTCCATGCGAATCCTCAATGTTATCGCCAGCACCATCGTCATCAGGGTAGGATGAAAGCTGGCATGTCTCTGTTTCCATGAGGGCTATCGTGATGCTGGGTGGATTGGTTTCCGCACGAATCAAGGCCGCGGAAAAGGCCCTGGAGGTCGGGCGCATCGACGAAGCATTCCGGCTTGCCACGGCTCCGGATCTGGCTCATCACGTTCGTGTTCAGAAGCTGATGGCGCATGTCGCCAAAGCCTTGTTTGCTCGCGCCGAAGCCCACTTTGCTGCCGAGCGGTATCACGAGGCGGGAGCTGATCTCGATCGAGCCCAACAGGCCGGAGGCTCCGCTCCGCGAATCTCCGATTTTCGTGAGATCATTGCCAACGCCAGTCAGGACCGCCGTCGCCAGGAACACGAGCGTCGGGCGCGGGTCGACGCCGCCCAGGCCCGCATTGCTGACGGTAGCCTGCGGGCCGCTCGCGACATACTCGATCGTGATGGTGAGTCCGATGACCAGACCGAGGCGTTGAGGGCCCGCGTTGAGCAGCAGGCCGGGCGGGCAGCAGCGCTCTACGAGGAGGCCCACCGTTACGCCACCGAGGGCTATTGGGCTGCAGCACGCGAGCGATTTCGCGATGGTCGCCGATTGCATCCCAAGGCACCTGAGGCGGTGCGGCTGGAAAAGCAACTGGTGACTCACGGTGTCGATCAGGCACTCAAGGCGCTGCGCGAGGGGCGTTTGGACCTGGCCATCGATGAGCTAAGTGCGTTGCATGGCATCGGGGACGGACACACGGCCAAGCGTGACGTGACCGCGATTCTCGATCAGATGCGCCGTGCGTCGAGGATGCTCGCCAGCTCCGATTACGATGCGGCGCGGCAGGCGCTGTTGTCGGCTCAGCAGTTGCTGCCCAAGGCGGGATGGATCAAGTCTGCGTGTGAAGACCTCAAGCATGTCGACGACCGTTTGACGCGTGTGCATGCCGGTCCGCTTGGTCACGTCGACCCTGCGACCCCCGGCAAGTCGGAGCAGGCCGCAGGCTCGACCGACCTGGCGTGCAGTGCCGGTCGTCCAACGACAGGTGGCTTGCCCCAGCGCATTCTGGCTTGGGTGGATGGCGCCGGCAGTTTTCTCATTCTCCGTCAGGATCGTGCTACGATCGGTCGGGCAGCGACTCAGGTTCCGGCGGATATCCCACTGGTCTCGGATCTGTCCGAGAGGCATGCCGAGATTCGCCGGGTCGAGGATGATTATTTCATGTACGCGACCCGCGAAGTCAACGTGGGCGGTGAAGACGTGCGGCAGGCTCTCTTACAGGACAACGATCGGATTATACTCGGCAACAGAGCCCGTCTGATGTTCAAATTGCCAAGTCGTAAGACGACATCGGCAATCATCGACCTTGCGGGCTCTTCGCGGTTGCCGAACGATGTGCGACGCGTCATTCTGTTCGATCGGCTCGCGACAATCAGCCGTGCGTCGCGGGCTCACATCGTGGCCCCAACTGCGGCCGAGGGCCTGGTGCTGTTCGAACGCGACGGCAAACTGTGGCTGCGGCATCAAGCGGCAGCGGCGAATGAGACGCCCGTGGAAATCGTCATGGATCGTCCGGTCGAAATGGCCGGCGTGAGCCTGGTTTTTGAAGAATGGAAGACGAAGCGGGATGGCCTTTACCTTTAAACACGGCGATCGACCTCTCGAGGGCTACGAGATTCAGCGTGGTGTCGGCCGCGGCGGATTCGGGGAGGTGTACTATGCCATCAGCGACGGCGGTCGCGAGGTGGCCCTGAAGTACGTCCATTCCAACGCTCAGATCGAGCTGCGCGGCGTACGCCAGTGTATGAACCTCAAGAGTCCTTATCTCGTGGACACCTTCGACGTCGTGCACAACGAGGCTGGCGAGCCCTTCATCATCATGGAGTATGTCCACGGTCCAAGTCTGCGCGACCTGCTTGAGGACAACCCGAGTGGGCTCGGCGTCGAGGAGGCTACGTTCATACTCGACGGGCTCATGAAAGGACTTGCTCAGCTGCACGACCATGGCATTGTGCACCGTGATCTCAAGCCGGCGAATATTTTCTATGAAGAGGGCTACATCAAGATTGCAGACTACGGGTTGAGCAAGTTCATGGCCCAGTCCGCTTCCGGTGCCAACACGATCAGTATCGGGACGGTAGCGTATATGGCTCCCGAAGTCGGCAGCGGCAACTATTCCAGGACGATCGATATTTACGCTCTTGGAGTCATTCTCTATGAGCTTCTCGTGGGCCGTGTGCCGTTCGAAGGCCAGAGCACGGGCGAAGTGCTGATGAAGCATCTGGTCGAGCAGCCCGAAGTGTCATCGCTGCCTGAACCTTTTGCCGCCGTGATTCGTAAGGCCCTCGTCAAGGACCCGGTGGAACGCTACCAGACGGTCGGCGAAATGGCCGCGGATGCCCTCGGTGTGGATCATGTTCGCGACAGCCTTGCCGTGTTTGATGCGACTCGGTTGACGCGCATGGCAGGGGACGTTGTTCGCCGGATCAAGCCTGTTGCAGAACGATCCGTTGCCCCATCGGATACCGATCAGGCGGTTGCCGTCGCTCAGCCTACCCGCGGATCGCTGGATGTTCGTTTCGCAGGATTCTGGGTGCGGATGGTGGCCATGCTTATTGACTGGTGCATTGTCAGCATTCCTGCAGCCGTGCTGTATCCCTTATTTTCGGTGACGTGGTTGGTCTATATCGTGTACAGCGTAGTGGCGATGAGCTGTTTCGAGGGGCAGACGCTTGGTAAACGCGTGTGCGGGATTCGTGTCGTGACCGAGAAGGGGGATCCGATGGGATTCTCCCACGTCGTGGCGCGCGAGGCATCAAAATGCCTTTCTTTTCTGACGATGATGTTTGGTTTTGTGATGGCCGGAATCACGCACCGCAAGCGCGCACTGCATGATCTCGTCGCGTCAACCTATGTTGTTCATGTTCGACCAGACGAGACGTTGTCGGTGGCGTTGCCGAAGACGTCTGTTTCGCCAGTGTTCGAGGTGCGTGGCGGTGTTGTTGCTGCCGGGCTATGGGTCCATGACGCCGAAGCAACGGCGTCTCAACAGGCAGTCAAAGACTGAGGGTGTAGTAGTGGCATTCACGTACAAACACGGTGATCGTCCCCTCGATGGCTACGAGATCCAGCGTGGCGTCGGCCGAGGCGGATTCGGCGAAGTGTACTACGCCATCAGCGACGGTGGTCGCGAAGTGGCACTGAAGTACCTGCGCGAGAACCCCGAGGTCGAGTTGCGCGGGATTGCCTCGTGCATCAACCTCAAGAGCCCCCACCTGGTCAGCATATTCGATGTCAAGCAGAACGCGGCTGGCGAGTATTTCGTCATCATGGAGTATGTCAGTGGGCCCTCGTTGCGCGAATTGCTCATCGCGGAACCGCACGGCCTGGGGCATGAGAAAGCTGCATACTTCACGCGCGAGATCGCCCGCGGATTGGGCTACTTGCACGACCGGGGTATCGTTCATCGAGATCTCAAGCCTGGCAACATTTTCTATGAAGATGGCTACGTCAAGATCTGTGATTACGGGTTGAGCAAGTACATTGCAGTGTCCCGCCATAGTGCACAAACGGCCAGCGTGGGTACGGTGCACTACATGGCCCCTGAAGTTGGCAGCGGTAACTACTCACGAACGATCGATATCTACGCGCTCGGAGTCGTGCTCTACGAAATGCTGCTGGGCCGTGTCCCCTACGAGGGGGCGAGCATGGGCGAAGTGTTGATGAAGCATTTGACTGGCCAGCCGGAAGTGGCCGGTTTGCCCGCGCCGTTTCCCGATGTTATCGCCAAGGCGCTTGCCAAAGATCCCAATGAACGCTTTCAGACCGTAAACGAGATGGTTGAGGCGATCTTTGGTGCCGAAGACATTCGCAAGAGCGTGCTGGGACTTGAGCCATCGAGCCTGAGTACACTCGCGGCCCGCGCGGCCATGAACGTGCCGCCATCGCCGCATCCGTCGGACAATCCGATGCCCATTCCGCCGGCGCCGCAGCGCATCATGGGGGGGCGCAATCAGGGGGCTGGAGATGCCTTCAGCCAGCGTTTCGTCGAGCGCACAGCGGGACTCGATGCCCGTTTGACACGCAAGGAACAGCGTGAGGCCAAGCGTCGTCGCAAGCGACAGGAGCGGGCGGAATTACTGGGTGTCGATCACGATGATGGACGCGTTGTATCTGAGTACCGCCTGAGCATCGGTCAGCGGTTGGCGCGAATGTTTGCCGCCGTGGTCACCGTCGGCGGCGCAGCAACGGTCGTCGGCTTCGCCGCACGCGATGCAGAAGCCGGTGCATTCTCAATGCTCGTGATGGTTGTGGCCGTTCTGGGGATCGGTATTGGCTACCGCATGGCCAAGTACCTTGGTCCTGATCATCCGGTCTTGATTCGGCGACTGCTCATCGTTGGCGCGGGTGTGCCCGCCCTGGGAATCATGTTCGCGGGCGTCGAGGATGGTCCCATCCGTGTCTTCAAAGGTGTCGAATATAGCTTCATGCCCCTGCTGGCTATCCTGGCGTTGTGCAACTGGCGCGAACGCATCCGGCTTGGTCAGAGTGGTGAGTTTGGTTGGTGGGAGGCCTTCGCTGCCGGGCTGCTGGCGTTCATCGCCGCCGCGATATTCAGCGATGGGGACTCACGGTTCATGTTCTTCTGTGCCACACTGGGCGCGGGTACTTCACTTGCAGCACAGGTGTTTGCCTGGGCGCTGGTCCGTAATCCGCGCGTTGCCCATGATCATCATGACGACGCCGGGGCGCACGAATCCCCATCCGGTTCGGGATCATCGCTGCAGGAAACGCAGTACGCACCGCCACCAAGTTCCGCGTCACGTCAGCGCATGGCTGATCGCGAACCGGCTGCACGGTTCAAACCTGCAGATTACCACGGCACCCCCAATCACGGTCACGGGGCTGCTGTTGCCAGTGGTCGCCGCCGTAGCCCGGGCCAGCGGGGCCGGTTTGCCCGGGTTACCAGTGCTTTCTTGACCTTTGTAACTGGCGTAGGCATCGTCGCGACCAGTGTCATTCTCGGAACAGAAGTTCGCCATGATGAAGAGAGAGTCCTCGCCATCAGCGCCATCGTTGGGCTCGGTCTGGCCTTTCTGACTCTCGCCCCCAAGATGGGGCGCTGGCGAAAACCGACATGGTGGGCGGAATGGGGCGTCCCGGCTCTGCGTGTGGTCAGCGGCACGGGAGCCGCCGCCGGTGGATTGGGCATGGGGCTCGTCGCGCATCACACCGAGGAGATGGTCCTCTGTGGCCTCGTCGCGACTGTCAGTGGTTTCATATTTCTGTTCCTGCTGGGTCTGCCGGTGTGGCGTTGGCTGACGTCCAGCCGTCTTGGCGCGCCCGTCGTGGCAGGAGCGGAGTCCGAGGATCTCGAACCGGAAGTGTCGCGTAGCGACTTTGTCGTCTCTCCCGGGGCGCGCAAGTAGCGAGTCGATGCAGGAACCGTGACGCAGGTGAAGGCCAGCCTGGTGCCGACCGGCGGTGGACCACTGGCAGCCATCGCACGTGCGATCTCGCAACGATCCACTTTTTGCGATAGGCTTTAGCCGATGGCTATTGATCAGGCTGATAAATTCCTGGTGGATCAAATTCGCGCCGGTAGCCAAAGGGCGTGGCAGCAGTTGATCGACCGTTATCAGGGACGACTCCTGGCGTTTGCCAAGTCGCGCATCGCGTCCAATGCCGACGCTGAAGACACCGTTCAGGATGCCTTCATCGGGTTTCTCCAGAGTCTGTCACGATTCGACGACCGACGGTCGCTCGAGACCTATCTGTTTACCATATTGCGCTACAAGATCACCGACTACCTGCGGGCTCAGAGTTCAGGGTCGCGCGCCTTGATGTCGCAGGCCGACGACTGGTGGGAGGAAGCCACGCCGGGAAGAACGGAGTCGCCAAGCGGAGTGGCCCAGCATGTCGAGAGTGCTGCGGCTCAGGAACAATTGCTCGTTGATCTTCTGCGTCGCCTGATTGGCGATCTCCGTGATCGGGGCGCCTTCCAGGACCTGCAGATCATTGAGTTGCTGTTCTATGGTGGACGACGGAACAATGCCATCGGGGAATTGCTCGAAGTCGACGAGAAGCATGTTGCAGGCGTGAAATTTCGTGCTATCCAAAAAGTTCAGCGCTATCTCGACGACATGGATCCTGCTTTGCGCGAAGCCATGATTGGCGTCGAGGCCGACGCCAGCGTCAGCACCGTGTGGCGAGAGAACCGCATCACCTGCCTCAAACGCAGCACACTCGGGCAGTTTCTTCTGGGCGTGATCGAAGACCCCTGGCTGAGTTATACGCAGTTTCACCTCGATGTCGTCGGTTGCCCAATGTGTGTAGCCAACCTCGAAGATCTCAAACTGGAAGAAGAAGGGCACGTGGCCGGCGACTACCCGGACCGCCTGTTCGCATCCAGTGTCGGATTCATGTCACGAGCCAAATAGCGGTTCCGTTCGCTGACGGAATGTCCGGATCAGGCTTCATCTATTTCAGATTTGTTGTCGGGCTCACTGTTTTCTATCATGAAACGACCTGGCTTGTTCTGCTCGGTTCCCTCGTGAGGAGAGTCCATGTTGCCGTCGCGTGTGTTCATCGTGGTGTTGGTTGTATCGGCCTCCATACTTGGCGGGTGCCAACCTGCCCGTGTGCAGCGCGCACGCATGCTGAGCGTGGATGACTTGCCGGTACCGACGGAGCATCGACTCGACGCGGCGGCGGAAGCGCGGAACAAGAGCAGGAGACGAGCGTGGATCGACGAGATGCACCGCACCGCGCCGGGAGTGAATTGGCGTGCGTTCGAGAAGGCCAACGGTCAACGTGAGCAGGCGCGACGCAACGCGATCGGTGCGCGCCGGATGACTGCCAGCGGTGCAGCATGGCAGGAGATCGGGAGCCGCAATCAGGCCGGGCGGATGCATTGTGCGGCGCTCAGCCCAGATGGAGAGACTCTGTATGCAGGGTCGGCGCTGGGGGGGGTGTGGCGGCGCCCGTGGTTGGGTGGAGCATGGGAACCGCTGGGTGACAACCTTTACGGTGGTGCCCATGAGCTGCTGATTCTGCCAGGCGAGAACGATGGCGATCCAGATGTGCTCGTGGCCATGACCGATGGTGGACTGGTGCACGTGACCCGGGATGAAGGATTGACCTGGGAGACGCCCTCCGGCATTGGCGATTTGTGGTGGATTCGCGGTGTCGGGGTTCTGGACGATATGGCCCGGACCATCCTCATTTATGCGCGAGGGCCATCGACGGGCTACGATCCGACGATTCTGGCCTCAACCGACTATGGTCGTACCTTTCAGAGTCGCTGGCAGACGACACAGTCCTGGGATGGATGGATGTGGATTCCTCGAGTGGGGCCTGGTGCGGGCCAGGATGTTTATGTGATGCACGAGGGCGCCCTCCGCCGCTCAACAGACGGCGGCCAGACCTGCCCACTGGTCAGCGTCATCGACGGCAGCGCAAATCGGGGTGTATTGGCGGGTTCCGAGGCCGGTGCGCCGACTCTGTATGCAGCGCTGGACATTGGAGGTCAGTGGCAATTACATCGCTCCGATGACGGCGGCGTCGATTGGCAACATTCCCACGATATCAGTGATTTCTGGCAGACCATGTCTGCGTCGATCCTCTCGTCCGACACCGTGTTCTACGGTGGCGTGGAGTGCTACCGTTCGACGACGGGTGGCGACAGCTTCATCAAGATCAATAACTGGGGTGACTACTATGGCGATCCAGCCAATCGTCTGCACGCCGATATTCCAGGCCTGCACTGCTGGCTGGATCCTGATCACAACGAGTCCGAGGTGTGGTTCGTGTCGACCGATGGCGGGTTGTATCTGAGCACGAACGGTGGATTGACGGTGATGAACCAGTCACTGGATGGTCTTGGCGTCGGGCAGTACTACTCCACGTTGTCCTCGAGCTCGAACTGGGATCTGATCGCGGCCGGGGCTCAGGATCAAGGCTACCAGCATGGTACACGTCAGGAGCCGGCTGGCTCCGGCCCGTCGACGCCCCTTGATCAACTGATCAGCGGGGACTACGGCCATTTGACTTCAAGTGACGGAACGCACGATCTGGTCGTATCAACGTATCCCGGATTCATTTTGACCCAATCGGGTGCGATCAACCCCTCGTTGGGTTTCATTGACTTTCCCGAAGGTGCCGACCATTCGTGGTTGCCGCCCGTTGTGGCCGATCCTCTTCTGATCGGATCGTTTTACTTCTGTGGCGATAAGCTCTATCGGTTCACGCCGAACGGCGGAGATTGGTTCCTCGCGGTGCACAGCCCGCACGACTTCCAGGTGGGTGGAGGGGCCTACATTTCGGGATTGGCCTTTGCGCCGTCTGATCCCGATTTCGCCTATGCCGTCAATAACACCGGCAGACTGTTCTACTCGACTGACCATGGACAGAGCTGGGTCAACAGCGCTGGGCTGGCACCATCACAACACTACTTCTACGGCAGCACTGTGACGGTTCATCCGACGGATCCACTCGAGGTAGCGGTTGGCGGTTCGGGATACAGCACACCGGGGGTCGTTCGTTCAATCGATGGCGGGCAGACCTGGGTGCCGCAGGTGACCGGCTTACCGCAGACCATGGTCTATGAGTTGGTCTATGCTGAAGATGGCAGCGGTGACCTGTATGCAGCGACCGAAGCCGGCGCATTTAGGTGGAAGCGTTCGGCGAGCGCGTGGTTCAACATCATGTCTAACGAGGCCCCCATCACGCTGTACTGGTCCGCCGAGGTTGTCAATGACGGCCAGACGATCCGTTTCGGGACTTACGGTCGGGGGATATGGGATTACAACATCCCGTCGTCGTGCACGGCGCTGGGAGACTGCGCCGACGTCAATAACGACGGCATACGCGACGACGGATGCACGTGGTGGGCATGCGTTGCTGGCGAATGCAGCGCCACCGAAGTTCCGTTTGGAGATATGGGCGGGGCATTTGGCGAGTGTGTTCCGGATGGGACCGCGGATGGTAACGATCGTTTTCACGCGCTGAATTGCTTTGCCAACACCTCAGTGGGGGGCGGACAATATGCCTGCGAGGACCGGCCGCCCGCGGCATTCAACGTGGATACTGGTGGGGCGTTTGGTGGCTGCATGCCAGATGGCGTGTGCGATGGTCATGATGCGTTTGCCGCGCTCAACGCTTTTGCTGGGACCTCATCGTGCGCTTGCCCCATCGACGGCGGTCCTGCACCGATCATCACCAAAACCCCGGTGACGATCGCCAGGGCCCATCTTCACGTGAGTGGTCCAGAGCAGGAGATCGAGCCTGGCGTCATGTTCGAAATAGAAGTATTTCTGGAAACCCCGCTTGACGACTTGCGAGGTTATCAGCTGCATCTCGGCGTGTCCGGGGGCCGCAGGGGGACGCTCGAGATCGTAGACATTGCGATGCTTGAAGATACGATCCTGGACCACAACCCGACCTCGCGGCGGGATTCCGTTCGAACCAATGTGTGGAGTGCCTTCAACACCTCCACGGCGCAGATGGTTGCCGGCATGGATGGGCCTGCTCGGGCTGTCGACCCGGGCTACCTGGCGACCTTTACATTGTCGGCAACGTCCGACGCATTGGGCGTCTTCGAGGTCGATGTCCAGCATGATCCCGACGGACGCACTTTCCTGTTCCCTGGCGCCGCCGGACAGCGCATTGCGACCCACAGCAGGCCCGCCGTGATCCGTGTCCGTCCCCAACCTTGAACCTCGGGGGCTGCGTCCTGCGCCAGCAAATGCTCGCGGTGCCTGCTCCTACCCGGGTCCAACGGTCCATGCCTGGATTGGATCTCTCATAATCCCCTGTCATTTCACAGCTTGTAGCGTTTTGTTCGGCGCTGCATTCATGCGAGGTTTGTGTTAATCTGAAATACGTAATTCCTGCTCCTTCTGGATGACACGAATGTTCCGCAGTCGTTGTCCCGGATCATATCTCTTGACGACTGGCACACGAGCAGGGGAAGAAGCGCATGAAGAAGCCTACTACGATCGCGATGTGCATGAGTGCGGTGTGCGCCGTTCCAGCTCTGGCTGGGGGGCTTGCCAACCTCAATCCCGTAGATTCGCTGTGCATCGACCTCCGCGGTGTGAACGCGGTCAATTCGCAGGGTGCCTGCGTCGCCGAAGACAGTGGTTGTCAGTCCGGCCCCGAACCTGACGGCGTGTTCCAGTGTACGGATAACAACCTCAACCCGCTGGATGGCGGGATCTGTGTTGATCAGGCCTGCTACGAAGTTGGCGATCAGCTCATCGCCGATGTGGAGCTGGGGCCGACGCTTTCACCCGCGTGTGCGGCTCAGTTGTTCGTGGGTTGGGATCCTGACGAGTTGGTGTTCCTGGGCTATACGATCGATCCCGAGGGCGAGACCGATTCGGGTGGCGGCCCGTGGATGGTCTTGATCGAATCGGTCGATCCTCTGGCCGGTGAACTCGACGTGGCACTGGCTTTGCCGGGGGCAGTTGGGTGTAATGCCTCTACGGGCATTCTGGGCGGCGCGACACTTCTGCGCGTGGTGTTCCAGGCTCAAACGACAGTGTGCAAGGGTGCGGGGGTCACGTTTCGTGACGTCGTTCCGCCGTCGGGTATCGGCGGCCCGACCGGGTCCCTGACCCTGACCGGGTGCAATGGTGATCTGCTGCCGTCGGGCTCAGATCATCTTACGGTGCGCGCGCCAGCAGAATGGGCTTGTCCGGCGAGCAGCTCGGGGCATGCCGATTGTCCCGGCGACACAAGGACTGTGCTGTTTCCACCGATTGCGGTTACGACGTGCGATCCCGATCCGCCGGCCAACGAGGACTTGTGCACGCTGAGTTACTATCCGGCGTGCTTCGACGACGATGACTGTGCCGTGTCCTGCGTCAACAACGTGTGTTCAACTCCCGAGGTTCCCAAAGGCATTGATCTTGCGGCTCTGCTGGATGGTGGTGGTGCGTTTCCACCCGGGCGGACCAGCGTGTCGTGCAGCTACGTGGATTCCTGTGGCGTTGCGTCGGCCTGTTCGTTCAATATCGACAATGACGGGCGCCACATTCCGCTATACGTCGATGCCGATGCCCCCGGCCTCGATAACGGATCCGATTGGGGCAATGCGTACAACGACCTCCAGGATGCCCTGAGCAATCCTGGAGTGATCAACGGGTCTGTGTGCGAGATTTGGGTGGCATCGGGGATCTATGCACCCGCACCCCCGGGGGGCGATCGTTCGGCCAGCTTCCATATGCGCTCGGGATTGGCCGTCTATGGCGGCTTTCTTGGTACCGAGTCGGTGCTTGAAGAGCGCCCCCTTGCGTTCAACCAGACGATCCTCACCGGAGATCTCAACCAGGATGACGGTGTCGTTGGTAATTCGGACAACTCGAGACATGTGGTCTCTGCCAATTTCACCGATAGCCTGGCACGTCTCGACGGCTTTACGATCATCGCAGGTCATGCCGACCTGCCGCCGCTTGGTCACCTGGGCGGCGGCCTGCAGTGCATCAATGGCGATGTGACCGTGGCCAACTGTGCCTTCTTTGGTAATCGTGCTCAGTTTGGTGCCGGGATATACAACGAGAACGGCAGCCCAACAATCGTCAACTGTCTCTTCGCCGCGAACGTCGCGGCTCCGCCGGTGGGACAAGGGGGTGCTCTGTTGAGCACCGGCGCGAGTGAACCGACGCTGCTCAATTGCTCCTTCAGCCTGAACTTCGCGGGCAGCGGTGGTGCGGTCTACAACCAGGCTGGCGTCATGCTTGCGACCAACAACATTTTGTGGGGCAACAGCGACGGAACCGGCGGCGGCCAGATGGCTCAGATTACCGTTGCCGGTGGTGAGGTGATCCTCGACTACAGTTGCATACAGGGTGGATGGAGCGGGAGCGGTGGTACAGGCATCATCGATCAAAACCCACTCTTCGTCAATGCGACGAGTGCCAACCTTCGTTTGCAAGCTGGGTCTCCTTGTATCGATGCCGGTTTCGATGATGTCGTGACACTCGACTCTGATATCGAGGGCAGCGTTCGCATTTTCGGGACTGCAGTCGATTGTGGTGCTTTTGAGTTCTTGCCCGACTGCAACGACAACGGCGTCGCAGATGGCGTCGATATCGCAGAGGGGAGCAGCCTGGACTGCAACCTCAACGAGGTTCCTGATGAATGCGATATCGCTGACGGCACATCCGAGGATTGTGATCTTGGTGGCGTACCAGATGAGTGCCAGGTCCTCGCAGATACCGACGGTGACGGCGCGGTCGACATCTGCGACCCGGACGACGACAACGACGGTGTTGCCGACCGACTGGATCCCGGACCGCTGAATCCGGCAGTGTGTGGTGATCTCGATGCCGATCTGTGTGACGATTGCTCCGCGGGCGTGGATGGCTTTGGGCCACTGCCTGATGCGGATCCTCTGAATGATGGCTTGGACACCGATAGCGACGGTCTGTGCAACGCTGGCGATAGCGACGACGATAACGATGGCGTCGTCGACGGTTTCGATCCGGCCCGCCAGGACCCGATGGTCTGTGGCGACGCGGATGGCGATGGCTGCGACGATTGCTCGATCGGAACCGACGGCTTTGGGCCTCTCACTGACAGCAACGTGTTGAATGACGGTCCAGACACCGACGGGGATGGATCGTGCGACAGTGGCGATTCCGACGATGACAACGATGGCGTAGCCGACGAATTCGATCCTGCCGGTGAAGATCCGAGCGTGTGCGGTGATGCCGATGGGGATCAGTGTGATGATTGCTCGGTCGGTACGGATGGCTTCGGACCCTTGTCTGATCGCGACACGGCCAATGACGGAACGGACACCGACAGCGATGGTGCCTGCGACGCCGGCGACGGTGATGACGATGCCGATGGCGTGGCCGATCAGTTCGATCCGTCCCCACTCGATCCCAGCGTGTGCGGTGATCTCGATGATGACCAGTGCGACGATTGTGTCGTGGGTACGGATGGCCTCGGGCCGCGTCCTGATGGAGATACGTTCAACGATGGTATCGACACGGATGGGGATGGACTCTGTGATGTAGGTGATCCCGACGATGACAACGACGGTGTGGCCGATGAGATCGATCCCGCTGTAACCGATCCAACGGTGTGTGGCGACATCGACCTGGACAGCTGTGATGATTGCGCCGGAGGCGGTGATGGGTTTGGTCCGTTGACCGATGCCGATCCCGGCGACGATGGCCTCGACAGTGACGGGGATGGTTTGTGTGATCTCGGCGATGATGATGATGACAATGACGGGGTGAGTGACCGTGACGATCCACAGGCAACAGATTCCAGCGTGTGCGGCGATACCGATGAAGATGGCTGTGATGACTGCGCCGTTGGAACGGATGGTCCAGGACCATTGCCGGACGCTGACCCAGCGAACGACGGGACTGATACGGATAGCGATGGAGTTTGCGATAGCGGTGACGCTGACGATGATAACGACGGCGTGCCCGACGATATCGATCCGGCCCCGCTGGTGCCGACCGTATGTGGTGACGTCGACGGTGACCAGTGCGATGACTGCTCTGTGGGGGTGGATGGCTTGGGCCCACAGCCCGACGCCGATACTGACAACGACGGGCTCGACACCGATTCGGACGGGGCCTGTGATGCCGGGGATGGCGATGACGACAATGATGGCGTAGCCGATGAAAACGACCCGGCGCAGGTCGATCCCGCTGTGTGTGGTGACAGCGATGCGGACGACTGTGATGATTGCTCGATAGGGCTCGATGGCTTTGGCGAGCTGGCTGATTCAGACCCGGCGAACGACGGCCCCGATACGGACGGGGATGGGCAGTGTGATGCAGGCGATCATGACGATGACAACGATGGTGTGATCGATGCCCTCGATCCACAGCCAATCGATCCGTCCGTGTGCGGAGACATCGATGGCGACAGTTGCGATGACTGTGTCATCGGCACCGATGGGTTGGGGCCGTTGCCCGATGGAATGCCAACCGCCGATGGGCCTGATCTGGATGAGGACGGCCTGTGCGATGCCGGTGATGATGATGATGACAATGACGGCGTGGCTGACGAATTCGACCCCATGCCCGAGGATCCATCGGTGTGCGGTGACCTCGATGGTGATGATTGTGACGATTGTGCTCTGGGGGTCGACGGCTTCGGGCCGCTGCCTGATCAGGATGTCGACAACGACGGCCCCGACTTTGACGTCGACGGGTTGTGCGATGCAGGCGATGGCGACGATGACAACGACGGTGTTGCGGATATGTTCGATCCGGCACCGTTCGATCCAGCTGTGTGCGGCGACGTCGATGATGATTTGTGTGACGACTGCGTAATCGGTACCGACGGCGTCGGGCCCTTGCGCGATTCAAATCCCGGAAACGACGGCCTCGATACGGATGGCGATGGGCTGTGTGATGCCGGGGACGAGGACGATGATAATGACGGGGTGAGCGACTCGTTCGATCCGGCGCCATTCGATCCGACCGTGTGCGGCGACCTGGACGCGGATGAGTGCGACGACTGCACCTTCGGTCATGACGGGTTTGGACCGCTATCAGATGTGGACGCCGCCAACGATGGTCTCGACACGGATGGCGACGGACTGTGTGACGCTGGTGATGTCGACGACGACAATGACGGGGTTGCTGACGCCCGCGACATCTCGCCTACGGATCCCTTCAGCTGCGGCGATACGGACGAAGATCAATGTGATGATTGTGCGGTGGGTACCGACGGTTTTGGACCGCGACCTGACGCCGACGTGTTGGCCGATGGGAGCGACAACGACAATGATGGGATCTGTGATGCGGGTGACCCTGACGATGACAATGACGGTGTAGCCGACGAAGCAGATCCCGATCGACTTGATCCATCCGTCTGCGGCGATACCGACATTGATCAATGCGATGACTGCACCATCGGAGTCGATGGATTGGGACCGCTGCCTGACGGAAGCCCCGGCAATGACGGCCTTGATACAGATGAGGATGGACAATGCAACGTAGGTGACCCTGACGATGACAACGACGGAGTCGTGGACACCTCGGATCCATTCAGGCACGATCCGTTTCTCTGTGGTGATCTCGACGAGGATGAGTGTGACGACTGCACCATAGGGGTCGATGGACTGGGCCCGCTACCAGATGGCGATGTGACCAATGATGGTCAGGATACCGATGGTGATGGAGCTTGTGACGTGGGGGATCCCTGCCCGTTGGACAATCCCGACGATCCAGATGGCGATGGGATATGCGGCGACGGCAAGGGGTGTTCGGGCATCCTTGACGATGACAACGATGGCATTCCCAATAATTGCGACAACTGCATCAGCGTTGCCAATCCGGAACAAGAAGACTGCGACGATGACGGCATCGGCGACGCGTGCGCGTTTGCGTCGGGCAGCCTGGATTGCAATGGTAACGGCTTGCCGGATGAATGCGACTTGCCGCCCTTCGGCGATTCGTTGGATTGCAACAGAAACGGTGTACCCAGTGAATGCGAGGCAGATTGCTGCACGGTTCTTGCCGACTGCGCGGATCTGAATGTTGATGGCGTGCGTGACGACGGTTGTGTGTGGTGGGCATGTGTGCACGAGGTATGTGAGCCGACTGCCGTGATTTTTGCCGACATGGGTGGTCCGTTCGCCGACTGTCGACCCGATGGCGCGGCGGACGGCAACGATCGGTTCCATGCACTGAATTGCTTCGCAGATATCGATCCGCCCGACACGCCCGGGTACCTGTGCGAAGACAATGCCCCCGTGGCGTTCAACGTCGACACCGGCGGTCGATTCGGAAGTTGTGCTCCGGATGGCGTGTGCGACGGGAACGACGTGTTCGCTGCGCTCAACGTGTTTGGTAACATGACCACCTGCGCGTGTTCCGGAGATGGCGGGCCAGCCCCGCTGGTCATGCCACGGACTGTTGGCACTGTTGACCTGGTACTGGCAGCAGACCGCGAGTGGCTCGAGCCTCATGGAATCATCACGGTCGACGTGTATCTCGAGGGGCCGGTCGAGCAGCTGCGCGGTTATCAACTACACATGCAGTCTGGCGGTGGGGCGCTCGGCGAGCTGACGTTGATCGATATCAGCATTCATCAGGGCTCCGTCGAGCCCGTTGTTGGGCGTCATGATCGGAATGATACACGATCTGCCCTCGAGCATGTCTTCGCCGAGTGGCCGTTTTGGGACGCCTATAACACCGTGACGGGACAGATGGTTGCAGGGTTAGCGAGTTCAGGGGTCGATATCGGTCGTGGCTATCTGGCAACCTTCAGCTTCCAGGCGTCAGCCGAGGCGCGCGGTACCTTCACCATCGAACTCCTGAGCGATGACGCCGATTCCGCACAACGGACGTATCTGTTTGTTACAGAACCCACTGATCGGATCATGATCGCGCGTGTGCGACCTGTGCTCGTGACCGTGGAATAGATCAGCCGTGTCTCCGGAAGACGATGAACGTAAGGTCATCAGGCTTGGATGGTACGTCCGGTGACACGGTGGTCATGCGGCTATGGGTCGCCGTGATCAGTGCCTGTGCTACCGCTTCGATCCGGCCTTTGCGAATGGTTTCGACAATTTCATCAATGTGCAGATTATCGAACAGTCCGTCGCTGGCGAGTATGAGTGTGTCGCGGGAAGCCATCTTGCATCGTGAACCGACCTCGATTCTCATGTCGGCAGTTCCAATGACATTGGAGACAAGGTGACGTGCCTCGTGGTGCATGGCTTCGGTGTTGTCGATCAGCCCCGCTTCGACAGCAAAGCCCACTGGCGAATGAGACACCGTGAGCTGTTTGATCTTGCCACGTTGCCCTACTTGTAGAAGTTGCGAATCCCCAATGTGGTAGGAACGGGTGCGTTCGCCGTCAATCTCGGCAAGGGACAAAGTCGTGGCCGCGCCGGTTTCAAGCTGGCGCACGGCACGGTTGGCCTGTTCGATGCCATCCAGAATGGCGCCGCGGACGTCGTTCCCACCAGCTTCCAATGCGATGCTCAGGCGTTCGATAGTCGTCCGTGCGGCCGCATCTCCCGCGCGACTCCCGCCTACCCCGTCGCAGACCATGAGTACGGCACACTGATCGTTGATCTGGATGATCGAGGCGGCGTCCTCGTTGGCAGTGGCTTTGTCGACTGCGCGTGTCGAGAATACCATGGCCGTACCATTGGCCAGCTGCACACGCTCTGCGGACACCATATCGCGCGCGAGATACTGCAGGCTCGCCAGGGGAGGCGGTTGTTGTGCCGTTGAGTGAACCACGCCAGATAATGTAGTGTGCCGGCGTGACAGTGTCGAGGATCATTAAACTCACAGGCGTAGCCCGGTTCATTACATCTACAACCTGCGGCCGATGCACTCATTGTGCGCGTCGGTGCAAGCCGAAAAACTGCGATCCACGTGGTTCTGTAGAGAGAAGTTCATTCCTCGGGCTTCCACGTCTTGAGCAGATGCATGTAGTTGACGCGTGACAATGCCTGTGGATTGGGACACCTGGTCCAGCCCATGCTGCCGTGCATCTGTTCAAGCGATTCGTATTCTTCGTCCTGAAGCCAGGCTTGAATCGTGTGACAAATACGTGATAGATAGAGCGGCCCCTCTTTGAGGAATGCCGACACCATCTGGACGGCGTGGGCCCCACACATCACTGCCTTGATTGCATCTTGCGGCGAATGTACGCCACCCGATACTGCCAGTGATGCATCGATCCGTTCGCTGAGGATGGCCAGCCAGCGCAAGCGCAGCGGAAGTTCAGACGAGTCGGAAAGCTGCAGGCGTGGATGGAGTTCGAGTTCTTCCAAATCGACATCAGGCGCGAAGAACCGATTGAACAACACGAGGCCGTTCGCTCCGGCATTGATCAGTCCCCGGGCGAAGTGGGGCAGAGCCGTGTAGAATGGCCCCAATTTGACAGCGATCGGGATATCGATATTCGCACGTATGGCACGCACCATGTCCAGGGCATCCTGTTCGATCTCAGCACTACTGCGATCGAAATCGACGACCACGTCATAGACGTTCAGTTCCAAGGCATCTACGCCGGTCTGCTCGATCATCTTGGCGTACGTCAGCCAACCGCCGCTCGACGAGCCGTTCAGCGAGGCGATGATTGGAATATCGAGAGCCGACTTGAGGCGGCTCAAGTGCGCGAGATATTCCTCAGGACCGAGGACGTAGTCATCGTGCTCGGGCAAGTACGTCGTGGCTTCACCATATGAGTGGGCATGGGCTTCGGTCGCATGATGTGCTGCCAGTGCCTCGTTATCGAGTTGCTCCTGAAATAGAGAGCGTACCACCACGGCCGCGAGTCCTACGTCTTCGAAGCGGCGGATGCTGTCCAGGCTGTCGGCCAGCGGTGAGGCGCCAGCAATGAAGGGATGAGGAAGCGGCAGTCCCAGATAAGTCGTGGATAGATTCATGATTCACTCCCAGCGGCCGGTACGGCGCACGCCGGCTCATCTTCACCCTGGCCTTGTGGTGGACGGGGCATGCGCAGCTCTGCAAAATGACGATAGGTCGCGACCCGCCTTTCGGCGGATACTTGAGCTTGATGTGACAAGCGCTTGAAGCGGTCGGGATCCATGCGCTCGACCATGCGGAAGCGCATCTCATTGCGCATGTAATCCAGGACTTGTGAGCGCCCCGTTGGTGCATCCATGACCAGCGGCGGCAACCCCTCATCAACCCGGCGCGGATCGTAGCGAAACAGCGGCCAGATCCCGCAATCCACGGCCCGCTTCTGTTGGTCCAGGCCGAACTGCATATCGTAGCCATGGGCGATACAATGACTGTATGCAATGATGAGTGACGGCCCGTCATAGCTTTCGGCTTCACGCATCACCTGTACGGTATGGTTGTCCTTGGCACCAAAAGCGACACTGGCGACGTAAACGTGCCCGTACTGCATGGCCATCAGGCCAAGATCCTTTTTGTCGATTTCCTTGCCCCGCGCTGCGAATTTGGCGGCCGCACCGAGAGGCGTCGCCTTCGATGACTGACCACCGGTGTTGGAATACACCTCTGTGTCCAGAACCAGGACATTGACATTGTGTTGCATGGACAGCACGTGGTCGAGGCCGCCGTATCCGATGTCATACGCCCAGCCATCCCCGCCGACGAGCCACACACTCTTGTGCACGAGGTAGTCGGCAAGTCGTATCATTCGTCGAGCTGCCGGCAAGTCGAGTCGGGACAGCGCGTCCCGTAGTCGGGCCACCGCCTCACGGCGTTCACCAATGTGCACTTCATCGGTCGGCATCGGATTGCGCAGTTGTGCCAGCGTCGCACTGTCGATGTGCTCGGACAGGGTCATCAGAAGATTGTGTGCGTGGGTTGCCTGACTGTTGACGCCCAGTCGCAGCCCCAGGCCAAACTCAGCGTTGTCCTCAAAGAGCGAGTTGGACCATGTTGGCCCGCGTCCGTCACAGTTCGTCGTGAACGGCGTGGTGGGCAGATTGCCCCCGTAGATACTCGAGCAGCCCGTTGCGTTGGCAATCAACACACGATCGCCAAATAACTGCGTCATGAGTTTGATATAAGGGGTCTCGCCGCATCCGGCGCACGCCCCGGAGTATTCGAATAACGGTTGCAACAACTGCGAACCCTTCACGTCAAGCTTGACAACCGCGGCGCGATCGGTCTCGGGCAGGTCGAGGAAGAACTCGAAATGACTCCGTTCGCGGTCGAGCACCTCAGCCAGCGGGGTCATGTCGATCGCTTTGTGCCGCGGATTGGCCTTGTCCTTTGCAGGACAAATATTGACACACAGGTTGCACCCGGTGCAGTCCTCGGGCGCGACCTGGATCGTATACTTCATCCCACGGAAGTCCCTGGCCTTGTAGTCGTTCGATAGAAAACTCGCCGGCGCCGAAGCCAGCAGATCACCGTCGTACGCCTTGGCCCGAATGGCCGCATGGGGACAGACCATGGCGCACTTGTTGCACTGGATGCAGATCTTCGGGTCCCATGTGGGGACTTTCTCGGCGATGCCACGTTTTTCCCACCGTGCCGTGCCCACCGGCCAGGTCCCGTCGACGGGGAAGGCGCTCACCGGGAGCAAATCGCCATGCCCGGACATCATCACCCCGGTGACCCGTTTGACGAAATCGGGCGCGTGGTCCGGGACGATGGGGGGCTTCGTCCGCGTAGAACGGGCAGTGGAAGGCACAACGACCTTCCTCAGGAAATCGAGGGCCATGTCGACGGCGCCACAGTTGCGCTGGATGATGTCGCTGCCTTTCTTGGCGTAGGTCTTGCGAATCGAGGATTTGATCTGCTCGAGGGCCTCGTCGCGCGGCAGGACTCCAGACAAGGCAAAGAAGCAGGTCTGCATGACCATATTGGTTCGACCGGCGATGCCACACTCACGGGCAACGCGACTGGCGTCGATGACGTGGAACGAGAGTTTGCGTTCAATGATCTGTTCCTGCATCTCACGAGTCAGCGTATCAAACGCATGCTCGGGATCAGCGGTGGTGTTGAGTAGGAAGTTCGCCCCTTCGGCGGCACGCTCCAAAACATCGACACGATCAAGCAGCGTCGACTGGCTGCACGCGACAAAGTCCGCCCGGTCGATGAGGTAGGGAGCGGCGATCGGTGAAGGTCCAAAACGTAAGTGTGACACCGTCATAGCGCCCGACTTCTTTGAGTCATAGACGAAGTAGCCCTGAGCGTGGCGGTTCGGGAGGGCGCCGATGATCTTGATGCTGCTCTTATTGGCCCCGACGGTGCCGTCTGATCCGAGTCCGTAGAACACAGCCTGAACGGCATCGGCCGGCTGCAATTCGAGCGTTGTATCGAGCGGAAGTGCCAAATGCGTGACATCGTCGACGATGCCGACCGTGAATTGGGGCTTGGGGGCGGACTTGTGCAGTTCGTCAAACACCGAAGCAACCATGGCTGGCGTGAACTCCTTGCTCGACAATCCGTAACGTCCGCCAATGACGCGGATGTTTCCGCGACCGTGCTGCTGTAGCGCGGCCACGGTGTCAAGATAGAGTGGGTCGCCGACGGCGCCCGGCTCCTTGGTCCGATCCAACACGGCGAGCGATTTCACGCTGTCCGGTAGCGCAGCCACGAGGTGGGCGGTCGAGAACGGGCGATACAGATGGACGGCGACGACGCCGACGCGCTGACCTCGTGCGTTGAGTGCATCCACCGTCGCACGTGCGGTTTCAACTGCCGAACCCATCAGCATGATGACGCGGTCAGGCTCGGGATCACCATGGTATTCGAAGAGCTGGTACCCGCGACCCGTGAGCCGTTCAAAACGGCGCATGAACTCCTCGATGACATTAGGGCATTCGAGGTACAACGGGTTTGCAGCTTCCCGTGCCTGGAAGAACACATCAGGGTTCTGGGCGCTACCGCGGAGAACCGGATGGTCGGGGGTGAGCGCGCGGTCGTGATGAGCTTGCACATCGTCGGCGTCGATCATCGAACGCAGATCGTCGTCCGAGAGCATCTCGATCTTGTTGACTTCATGGGACGTTCTAAACCCGTCGAAGAAATGCAGGCAGGGGACCCGGCTGGCCAGGGCCGAGGCCTGGCCGATACATGCCATGTCATGCGCCTGCTGAACGGTATTGGATGCCAGCATTGCGAAACCCGTTTGACGGCAGGCCATAACGTCTGAATGGTCGCCGAAAATCGACAGGGCATGGGTCGCCAGAGTGCGGGCCGCCACATGCATGCACATCGCCGTCTGTTCGCCGGCGATCTTGTACATGTTCGGGATCATGAGTAGCAGGCCCTGCGAAGCGGTGAACGTCGTCGCCAGAGCCCCGGCCTGCAGGGCACCATGGATGGCGCCGGCGGCTCCACCCTCGGACTGCATTTCGACGACTTCGGGCCGGTTGCCCCAGATGTTGGGCAGGTCGCGGGCGGCCCACTCATCTGACAGTTCGCCCATCGGAGACGAGGGCGTGATGGGATAGATTGCGATGACCTCGTTGAGCCGATAGGCCACGGATGCGGCGGCTTCATTACCGTCCATCACAGCGTGCTGGCGGCTGGGGTCCCGGTTCGTTTCGGGGGCTGCTGCGTTCATGACGAGTGGATTTGCACGCACCGTGCCAGGCGTCCTGGCAGGCTGATCGTGGGCGAGTGTTCGGCCATCCGCGAGGCTGGCGCCTCATGGTGTGCGTTATTTTCCGCAAGTCTGTGCCAGGGTTCAGCAGATACGCGGCAGCTGCTCGCCGCTGAGCATCTGGAGCACACGCCGAGGCCCGATTGTGCTGGTCAGCGTAACGCGGGCTCCCGGTTCCGAGGTCACGGTGCCAATCCGGGTCGCGCCACGGCCCAGCGGGTCGCGGCGCAGGATGTCGAGCACCTCCGCCGCCGAATCCTGGGGGCAGAACATCACGCAGCGTCCTTCGCAGGCGACCCCCAGCGGATCGAGCCCGAGGAGTTCACAGGCGCCACGGACGTCGTCGTTGATGACCGTGGCGGATTCCTCGATATCGATGGTCAGTCGGGAAGCGCTGGCAATTTCATTCAGGGCGCTGATCAGCCCGCCCCGGGTCAAGTCACGCATGCAGTGGATACGCAGGTTTGCATCGAGGAGCTCGTGCACCAGGTGATTCAGGGATGCGGCATCGCTTTCGATCGTACTCTCGAACTCCAGGCCCTCACGCTGGGCCATGATCGCCACGCCATGGCGGCCAATGTCTCCGTTGACGATGACCACGTCGCCGGCCTGGACGCGGTGTGGGCCAATGTCGATACCGGGTGAGACGGAACCGATTCCCGCCGTGTTGATGAACAACCCGTCGCCCTTACCATGGTCGACGACCTTGGTGTCGCCGGTGATGATGCGCACGCCGGCGTCCCGGGCTGCACGATGCATCGACGTGGTGATGACGTCGAGAGTGTTCATCGCTAACCCTTCTTCGATGATGAAGCCAACCGAGAGAAAGAGTGGCGTCGCACCACACATCGCGAGATCGTTGACCGTCCCGTGTACCGCCAATGATCCAATGTCTCCTCCAGGGAAGATCAGCGGCGAAACGACGAATGAGTCAGTACTCATGGCCAGACGTTGCCCGCCAAGTTCGAGGACCGCACCGTCATGCCCCTGATCGAGCAGCGGGTTGCTGAACTTGGCGCGGAACATGGTCTCGATGAGGCCGTGCATCAGTGTGCCACCGCCGCCATGGGCCATGAGGACCTGTTGCTCTGAGTTCATCGTGACCGGGCAGGCGCGGGTGACGTTCGACATGGCTAACCTCCTCAGACCGCAGTCGTGCGGACATCATGGTCGCGATATCTGTAGTAGGCGGCACAGGCGCCTTCTGACGACACCATGGGCGCACCAAGGGGATGCTCCGGCGTACACTCGACACCAAAGGCGGCACAATCATGAGGTTTCTTGTGCCCTTGCAGTATCATGCCACTGAGGCACAGGGGCGATTCCTGACCTCCGCAGGCAGCGATATTGAATTTCTTTTCGGCATCGAAGCGCGCGTAATTCTGAGCAAGACCCAGGCCGCTGTGTGGAATCGTGCCCAGGCCACGCCAGTCACGTGACACGACGGCGAACACATCGCGCATCAACGCCTGGGCGTCGATGTTGCCCCTGCGTCGCACTGCGCGGCTGTATTGGTTCTCGACTTCAGCACGCCCTTCTTCGAGTTGCTTGATGCACATGGCGACACCCTGAAGGATGTCGAGTGGCTCGAAACCCGTGACGACGACGGGCACGTTGTAACGCTTCGCGATGGGTACGTACTCGGTGTAGCCCATGATCGCACAGACATGGCCGGCCGCTAGAAAACCCTGCACACGATTGTCCGGCGATGACAGGATGGACTCCATTGCGGGAGGAACGAGTACGTGTGACACGAGGATGGAGAAGTTCTCGATCTTGCGCACGGCAGCCATGCGCACGGCCATGGCGTTGGCCGGCGCTGTTGTTTCGAACCCCACTGCAAGAAATACAACTTCTCGATCGGGCAGACGCTCGGCGATGTCCACGGCGTCAAGTGGCGAATAGACCATGCGCACATCACCACCGGCGGCTTTGACTCTGAGAAGGTCGCTCGTGCTGCCCGGCACGCGGAGCATGTCTCCGAATGAGCACAGGGTGATCTGTGGCTGCTGCGCAAGGGCGATCGCTTTGTCGATGACCGCTACGGGAGTTACGCAAACGGGACATCCCGGGCCATGTATCAGCGTGATGCGTTCGGGCAGCAGCGTATCGATGCCAAACTTGACGATGGTATGGGTCTGACCACCGCAAATCTCCATGAGCACATGATCCCGTGTGGTCATGCGCGCGATCGCAGCCGCCAGACGCTGTGCGGCGGGCCCGTTGCGGTATTCGTCGATGAACTTCATTCGGAGACGTCCTCGAGTTCTGCCAGTTCATCCATCTCATTCAAGTACTCAAACACCCGTTGCGCCTCGTGCTCATCGATCGTGCTGATGGCAAGGCCAACGTGGACGAGGACATAGTCACCTGGGCGTGCATCAGGGACGCATGCGAGCGAGACCCGCTTGGTGATCCCGCCGAAGCTGACCTGTCCTGTACGCAGGTGCGAATCCTGCCCTGCGACACTCAGGACCTGGCCGGGAATGGCGAGGCACATGGTGTATCCTCCAATGGGGGGGCCGCGGCCAGGCGGGCCAGCGCCACGGTGGCCTGGCCCAATGCGATGCCGCCGTCTCCCGCAGGAACCCGTTGCGGCCAGTGGACTCTGAAGCCCTCTCGGACCAACGCGTCGATGGCGCCACCGAGTAACAGGGTGTTTTGGAAACAGCCGCCCGAAAGCACGACGTCCTGCAGGCCGGACCGTTGGGCCATGAGGACCACGATACCGATCAAGGTGTTATGGAATCGCGCCGCCACATCGGCTCGGCATGCTCCGTGGGCGATATCGCTGAGGATGCCGCGGATCATCGGCTCCCAGTCGATGATTGCAGGGTGCTGCGTCCCAGAAGGCTCCAGTACGGGTGCAGAGTAGATGCGCTGGTCTGAACTGTCGGCCGCGCAGTACTGCAGACGCATGGCCGCCTGGCCTTCGAATGCAGTGGTCTGCTGCAGGCCGATGAGTGCTGCGATTGCATCGAAGAGCCGACCCATGCTTGACGTCCGTGGAGCATTGATGCCGCGGTGCAGCGCGGTCAGCAGCGTTGTGCGTTGCTGAGCGGTAAAGGACCACACGCATGGCAAGTGATCCATGTGCGCCACCTGAGTACCAAAGATTTCGTAGAGCACACCCACGGCACACCGGCGGGGTTCCACGGCCGCCCGATCACCGCCGGGCAAGCCGAACTGTCGCAGGTGTCCGGTGCGACGGTAGTCTCGGCGCGTGCAGGCCATGAATTCCCCACCCCATACGGTACCATCCGAGCCATAGCCTGTGCCGTCCCAGGCGATTCCACACACTGCATCATGCAGTCCATGTTCAGCCATGCATGCGGCGATATGAGCGTGGTGATGTTGGACGGCTACAACGTGCGATCCGTGAGACCGAGCGTAGTGTGTGGACACATAATCCGGGTGTTCATCACAGGCGATGATTTCGGGTGCGGTGTCATACAGTTCTGCTAGCGCAACTGCGGTGTGTTCGAACGCATCTTGTGCCGGAACGGTCTCGAGATCGCCGATATGCTGGCTGATGAATACGCGTCTCTCGGTGGCCAGTGCAATGGTGTTCTTGAGGTGCCCGCCGACAGCCAGAACAGCCGGGTGGTCGGTCGGGACCGAAGCCACCGGCAGCGGGGCATACCCGCGGGCCCGCCGCAATACAACCGGACTTCCGTGGACCAGGCGAACCACAGAATCGTCGACATGCCGATGGATCGGGCGGTCGTGCACGAGAAATACATCAGCGATGTCCCGCAGGCGGTCGAGGGCATCGTGTTCATCGAAGCACATGGGTTCATCCGACAGGTTGCCGCTGGTGGCTACCATGGGTCGGTCCAACGCATGCATGAGCAAGTGGTGCAGCGGTGTATATGGCAGCATGACTCCCAGCTCAGGGTAGCCGGGCGCGACCAGGCTGGAGATCTCGTCCCGCCCCGGGAGGCGCTCGAGCAATACGATCGGCGCGGCGGGAGACCGCAGCGTGTCGGCTGCCGCCTGGGGCGTGACACAGTCCAACGCGACATGATCGATTGTGGGATACATGAGAGCGAGCGGCTTCTCGTCGCGGTGTTTACGGCGGCGGAGTTCGTCGACCGTGCGGTCCTGACGTGGATCGACCATCAAGTGGAACCCGCCGAGGCCTTTGACTGCGACGATCAGGCCGTCGTTGAGTGCGCGGACCGTCGTGTCCAGTGCATCCTGGCGTTGGCACAGTACCTTGCCGCCAGCATCCCACAATGCCAGTTGTGGACCGCAACGTGGACACGCGTTGGGTTGGGCGTGGAACCGTCGGTCACGCGGGTCATCGTATTCGCGCTGGCAATCGAGACACATCTCGAATTGCGACATAGTCGTCTTGCTGCGGTCGTAGGGCAGGCGCTGGATAATCGAATAGCGTGGCCCGCAGTGCGTGCAATTGGTCAGCGGGTACATGAAACGCCGATTGCACGGATCGAAAATGTCGCGTAAGCAATCAATGCATGTAGCAATATCCGGGAGCACGAGGGCCTGGCAGCGCCCGTTCTCGATGCTGTCGACAATGGTGAATCCTGCGGTGTTCTGGAGTGGGAGTGTACGGATCGTACAATCGTCGATGATCGACAGCGGCGGCTTGTCCGCAGTCAAACGGGTGTTGAACGCCTCGACGTTGGCCGATGGCCCCTCGATTTCGATGATGACACCCCCCGGTGTGTTGCACACATGGCCGTTGAGTTGGAGGTCGGTGGCCAGGCGGTAAACGAACGGCCGGAAGCCGACACCCTGGACAGCGCCGCGCACGGCCAGGTGGTTCCGGCGATAGGCCGGCGTGGCTCGGATGCAACGCTGATCAACAATCGAACTCATGATCAGTCACCCACTTCAACAGTTTGGAGCATGATGTCTTGAGCATGCGGATCCTCGATATCATCTGAGACCTCGATCTCGAGATGGGCACGTTCCGCGGATGTCCCCCGTGTTCCCTGTTCGAAGTGGTCACGAAAGTGGTGGGCCGAGATGTGCGCGAGTGCTCCAAGACGGACGCGCACGTTGAGCACCCGGTTGGCGTGCTGTTCGATCCGGACGCCCTCGATCTTGCGCATCAAATCTGCGATCAATGACATTTCGTGCACGGCATGTCCTCCTTACATGGAGCGCCAAGGGTGGTTTCGATAACATGGATCACGCGGTCCGCGGCAGCACGAACCACCGGAGTCAGTTCCTGGCCGCTGGAAAAGTCCTGTCCTTCGATACCGAACAGATAGAGTTCAGCCGGTAGCGTGTCCAACGCTCGAGCCATCTCGATGGCCTCGGCCACACTGAATGCATGGGTCGAGTAATTGAAGAAACGCGAAGGAATACGCTGGCAGTGAGCTGCGAAACGATGGATGGTCCCCGTCGGCGCGCCGCTGTGGGCGGCGTCGATCAGCACGACGTGATCATATGTGCGCCACATGTCCATTAAGGAGGCCCCTTCGCCGCAGTGTTCAATGATCTCGCCATCGTGGCCATGCTGCGCTAGCGTATCAGCAACGTATGGTCCAATGCCGTCATCACGGCGATAGCGGTTGCCAATACCGATGACCAGGTGTGTCGTCATGAGCGTTCAACCTCGAGTTTCAGAAAGTGCGTCGAGCACGAAATACATGGATCGTAATTGCGGATGGCTTGCTCGCACTCGAGCTGCAATTCATCGTCGGGACGGTCGATATTGGGCTCGACGTAGTGCCACAGATCTTTCTCGATGGATTTCTGATTCAGCGCCGTAGGAGAAACGATCTTGGCATCCTGGATGACGCCCGCATCGTCAATGGTGTAACGATGGTAGCAAATGCCGCGTGGGGCTTCCGTGCAACCGTAACCGGTTCCGGCTTGCGGGGTGACATCAACGGCGGGGCGAGCCGGAGGATCGTATTCTTCGATGATGCGCAAGGCTTCTTCTAACGCGAAGACCACCTCGACTCCACGGACGATGATGCTCTTGAACGGATTGAAACACTGTGGGCCGAGTCCGGAATCCTGTGCGGCTTTCCGGGCACGGGGTGTCAGCTGTTCGTAATTGAGACTGAAACGTGCCAGGGGACCCGCCTGGCAGCAACCACGTCCCACGACGCTGGTGTGCAGGGCAGTCGAGTACTCAACGTGCTGTTCTGTGAGTACGTCATCGTATTGGCTGATCGGTACATCGATGCCTTTGTTCGAAATCAAGCGCCCTTCGTTGAACGGATACTCGTCGGGATGCCGCAAGGCGATGAACTCGTAGTCCTGGTCGAATTCCTGCATGGGAAAGTTGGAGACGAAGCCGACATTGTCGATGGATTGTTCGAGAGCCCACTCCAGGTCCGGCCGCAGCGTCTGAAGCTCCGCACGGGTTGGAACCTTGTAAAACCCGCCGACGCGGACATTGATGGGGTGGATTTCGCGGCCACCCAGTAGCGTCATGATATCGTTGCCGATCTTCTTGATGCGCAGTGCCTGCTTGACCGCATCCGGATGGTCTTTGGCCATCGTAATCGCATCGGGGTAGCCGAGAAAGTCGGGGGCATGCAGCATGAACATGTGCAAGACATGGCTTTCGATCCACTCGCCGCAGTACAGTAATCGTCGCAAGGCGCGCAGGCTGCCCCCAACCTCGGCACCACAAATGTCTTCCATGGCGTGGCAGGCCCCCATGAGGTAGGCCACCGGGCAGATACCGCAAATGCGCGCTGTGATATCGGGTGCTTCACGGAAGTCACGTCCGCGGAGGAACGCTTCGAAGAACCGTGGTGGCTCAAAGATCTTGAGTTTGACTTCTTCGAGTATGCCATCATTGATCTTGATGAACATGGCGCCTTCACCCTCGACCCGGGCAAGGTAGTCCACCTCGATTGTCCTACTCTTTTTCTTCATGACGACAGCTCTCTTCTCTAAAGGCCTCAGCCCCTGCGTTGTAGGTGCGCAGCGCGAGCAGTACCTCGTTGCGCGTTGCTCCGAGTGGGTGCTGCCACCACGCGGCCAGGGCTGCCGTGTTCGCTGATTCTCGAGGCCCGAAGCAACCGTAGCATCCGCGTGCATAGGCCGGGCACAGGGCGCCACAACCCGCCTGCGTCACCGGCCCAAGGCACGGCGTGCCGTGGGCGACCATGACGCACACAAGGCCGCGCAGTTTGCATTCCACGCAGACGTCATGTGTGGGAACATTGGGGCGACGGCCGTTGAGGTGGGCGTTGATCACCTCAATGAGTTGGGTCTTGTTGATCGGGCAACCACGCAGTTCAAAGTCGACGAATACGTGGTTGGCGATCGGTGTCGACGTCGCCAGCGTGCTGATGTACTCGGGCGAGGCGTACACCGTCCGCACAAAACTGTCGACATCCTGGAAGTTCCTCAAAGCCTGTATGCCACCCGAGGTGGCACAGGCACCTATGGTGATGAGCACTTTGGATTGCTTGCGGATATCGAGGATGCGTTCGGCATCATGTGCTGTCGTGATTGACCCTTCGACCAGTGATACGTCATAGGGTCCGGGCAGCACGGTACGGGTGGCTTCGGGAAAATAGGCGATATCCACGGCGTCAGTCACGGCCAGGAGGTCGTCTTCACAGTCGAGCAGGCTCAACTGGCAACCGTCGCACGACGCGAATTTCCAAACTGCAAGCTTGGGCTTGCGCTCGGGCGGGGTACGTGGTTGCGGCGCTTCATCCAGTAATGTTGTCTCGGAGGTCACGGCGTCATGCTTCCTTCTGGCCCAGGAGCCTCTCGACACGCGGGTAGGCGAACACGGGGCCGTCTTTGCATACAAATTCGGGACCAAACTGACAATGGCCACAAAAGCCAACTGCACATTGCATATTCCGCTCCATGGACACATGGATGCTCTCGTTGGCGACCCCTCGTGCCTGCAGTGCCATGACTGCAAAACGCATCATGATTTCGGGGCCACAGACCATTGCGATGGTCTTGTGTGGATCGCACGGTGCATGGGGCACGAGGTGCGTCACGACACCGACATTGCCGCGCCAGTCGCCGGTACTGCGGTCGACCGTCGTGTACGCTTCGATATCGAAGCGCCCACCCCATTCACGCAGTTCATCGGCGTAGAGCATGTCCTCTGGCGTACGTGCGCCATAGAGCAGGCTGATGCGATCGAACGCGGAGCGGTCGGCCAGGGCGGAGTAGATCACAGGCCGCAAGGGCGCTAGACCAATTCCGCCGGCGATAATCACCAGGTTTTGAGTGCGGGCAATATCCAGTGGCCACGGCGTTCCGAAGGGTCCGCGAACGCCAATGACGTCGCCGACTACCAGGCGACTGAGCGCCCCGGTTACGGCGCCCACCGCGCGCGTCGTGTGTACGAGGACGTCAGGGGCACCGGGGTCGCCACTGATTGAAATCGGGATCTCGCCGACGCCGAACACATACAGCATGTTGAACTGCCCCGGCAGAAAAGTCATGGGCGTTCCGTCCACCGAGGACAATTCACATGTGAACGTATCAGATGTCTCTGGGATGATCCGCGTAATGCGATAGGGCATCGGCACCATCGGATCACTGGAGCATCGTGTTTGTGCAGTCGCTTCCATAATACTCACCATCAGGTGCGCGTTTCATAGACATCAAGAAGTTGCAGGCGCGTGGACTGTAGCCGCTGCGCCATCACGCTCGTGATTCTGCGTAGAAGCCGGTAACCCATGTCGCTGTGGTCATCCATTAAGTGCCGTAGCGCGCGAGCATCGAAAGCAATCGCTGTGACCGGCTCGATCGCGCGGGCATCGAAATGCCAGTGATAGGGCGGAACCAGCCAGGACCAGCCCAATGCATCACCGGACTTGAGAGTCTGCACAGGAATAGGGCCCAGATGCGGCACGTGGACCTTGAGCGCCACGCTGCCTGTCACCAGGACGTGAAACACACTGGCGTGCTCGTGGGCGTGGAAGATCACCTGATCTTCCTGGTAATTGAGCTGCTGAGCGAGGGGCGCGAGTAGCTTGATATCGTGGGCCGTCAGGTCGTCGAAGAATGCGATACTGCCGAGCTGTGCGGGGTCAGATTCAGCCATGGTTGGTCTCCCTGGTACGGCGTGCATCCTCGGATCGGATGCCGCGGACCTCGTCGGTCAGATCAATGCCCACCGGGCACCACGTGATACAGCGTCCGCAACCCACGCAGCCCAACGTGTCGAACTGGTCCTGCCATGAGGCCATCTTGTGGGTCAGCCACTGTCTGTAACGCGATGAAATCGACGGACGCACGCTGCCGCCGTGGATGTAGCTGAAGTCGAGATTGAAACACGAGTCCCAGTGGCGCCACCGTTCTGCATGGTCGCCGGCGAGGTCGGTCACGTCCTCCACGCGCGAACAGAAGCACGTTGGACAGACCATCGTGCAGTTGGCACAGGCCAGGCACTGCTCGGCCACCGCGGACCAACGTGGGTGATCGTGATTGGCATAGAGCAACTCCTTGATCCCGGCAGTATCCAGCTGTCGACCCATGCGGCCTGCCGCATCCTGCACAGCCGTCGTTGCGGCCTCCGCCTCACCACTATTCGCCTGACGGTGTGGTATGTCGGCGAGGACCTCGGCTCCGAGTGCACTGCCGACTTCGATCACGAAGTCATGGGTCACACCGTCCGGCATCTCGGTCACTGCCAGATCGAAGTGCGTGACCGCCTGCGGGCCTGTTCCCATGGACGTGCAAAAACATGTGTGGCCGGGCTCGGTGCAATTCGCTGCAAGGATGAACAGGTTCTCGCGATGGGCAGCGTAATGCGGATCCTTGAAGTCTCCGCCACAGAAGACGCGGTCCTGGATATCCAGGGCGGCCAATTCACATGGCCGCACACCGATGAGAGCACGTTTGGGCGCTGGTTCCGCCGTGCTGTCGATTGTCATTTCGGATGGGGACCGTTGAGCAGACCACAATCTCGTCGACGGCGGAAACAGGAACTGCTTCCATGAGTGCGGGCCTACTGAATAACCGAACAAGGCGTTGTCATGACGCGGTTTGAGGCGGTAGTGTCCCGCGGTTTGTTCGTCCGTGACGCCACATGGCAGATCGGTGGACGAATCGATGTGGTCATAAACGATTGCACCATCGCGGACCGTCGGTCCGATCAACTCGTATCCGCGACTGCGCAGCGCTGCCAGCAGGGCATCGAAAGCGCTAACTTCACAGATATACATGATAAACTCTCAGTCACCGGTCCCGATGTCCTGGCTGAATACATCCTGGACTATGGCATTTTCCGTGTGCTCATGTTTCTGCAGGGCCACGAGCAGATCGTGCACGCGGCCCCGCAAGGCATCCACATCCGCCGGTTCCACCTTGTCCGCGCTGTGCATGTCGTGCTCGAGTCCCTCGCAGCATTCGACCATCTCACGATGTTCGTGCATGAGTTGGTCGACTTGTGGGGTCAGAGTTGGGCGACGCTGCACGACCGGCTCCAGGAAACCCCCGGATTCCTCGATCTCGATATGCCGGCGGAGATTCGTGTGGAACCGCCTGAATGACTCAACAGCTTGAGCCAACCAGGCGTTCGAACGTTCGCCGATCTCCGCATCCATAGCGGCCCGCAGTTCTTCGATTTCTTCATCCAGCTGACGGTGGGCTTCAAGTGCCTGTTCTGCGATCCGGTTCATCGATGATCCTCCGAGTTTGACCACTACTGATCAGGGGGCAAGAGTCGTGCCACTGACTGCGGGATCTGGCAGGATATGCACAAAGATCAGAGTTGATGGCGCGGAGGTGCGGCAAAACACTCATGGCGTGAGAGAACAGGCGTAGCGTTGGGGATCCAACGCCGCGGAACAGGTGGCGAATATCTGTGCGCGGGCTCAGCCGTCTCCGTGCGATAGGAGAGTCCGAAGGCTCTACAACAGCCCCAGTTTCTCCATACGATAGCGCAGCTGATCGCGCGAGAGTGAGAGGAGTTTCGCGGCCTGGGTCTGGTTACCGTTTGTGCGTTCGAGAGCCTGGTGGACCAGTTGGGCCTCGACTTCCTTGAGATTGACCCCGTCGGGGGGGAGGTGCAGACCGTCGATCCCCGTAGAGCTGTGCTCCTCCTGCTTGCCGGTGACGAAGTCACTGGCACTGAGCTTATCTGACTTGGACAGAATGACCGCCCGTTCGATGGAGTTGCGTAGTTCTCGAACGTTGCCCGGCCAGGGGTAGGCGCGGATCTTCTCATAGCCCGGGTCTTCGATCGATGTGATGGTTTTGCGGTAGGCTCGGCGGTACTCGTCGACGAAATAGCGCGTCAGCAGTTCGAGGTCTCCGTCTCGTTCACGCAGTGGAGGCAGTTCGAGCGAGATGACATTGAGGCGGTGAAACAGGTCTTCGCGAAACTTGCCTTCTGCAATGGCTTTGCGCAGGTCGCAGTTGGTGGCGGCAATGACTCGGACATCGACTGACACATCCTTGACGCTCCCGACTCGGCGAAAAGTGCGTTCTTCGAGAAAACGTAACAGCTTGGCCTGCAGTGACGGCGGCATGTCGCCGATTTCGTCGAGATAGACCGTGCCGCCATCGGCCATCTCGAGCAAGCCTTCTTTGTGGACCTTGGCGTCAGTGAAGGCGCCTTTTTCGTGCCCAAATAGTTCACTTTCGAGAAGCGTCTCGGTGATGGCCGTGCACGTAATGTTGACGAATGGTGCCGCAGCGCGGTCCGAGTTGTAGTGGATCGTCTTGGCCAGAAGGTCTTTTCCCGTGCCCGTTTCACCAAGTAGCAGGATCGTCGGCGCACCGCTCTCGGCGATATTCTTGACCACATCGAACATCTCGCGCATCGCTGGGCTGGCTCCGACGATCTTGGAGAAACCAAATTCGCCCTGCATTTTCTCACGGTAGTCACGGACTTGGCGCTTGAGTCGTGTCGTCTCCAGGCCACGTTCGACCATGCGCATGAGTTCGTCGATCTGGAACGGTTTGCTGACGAAGTCGTAAGCCCCCAGTTTCATGGCTTCGACGGCAGTTTCGATCTTGCCGTAAGCCGTCATCATGATGACAACGACTTCCTCGTCGAGTTGCCGAATGCGCCGCAGCACATCAATTCCGGTGACATCAGGCAGTTTGTAGTCGAGCATCACCAGATCGTAAGACATGGCTTCGAAGTGCTTGATGCCTTCGCGGGCATCCGCGGCCTCGACGGCGGTGTAGCCCTCGCTTTCGAAGCGCTGCTTGAGTGACCAGCGAATGAGCTGTTCGTCTTCGATAATGAGCACGCGTGTTCTACTCATGACTCGGTGTCCTTGCCTCTGGGGAGCGTCAAGGTGACGGTGGTGCCGTGTTGAGGCCGCGATTCGATCATCAGCGTGCCGCGGTGCTCATCGATGATGCGCTTGCAAATCGAGAGCCCGAGGCCTGTGCCGCGTGTCTTGGTGGTGAAAAATGGCTCGAGGGCCCGTTCGGCTGTTTCTTCGGGCATTCCCTCGCCATTGTCCTTGATGCGCACCTCGACGTTTTTGCGATGCCGCGCGACACTGAGCGTGACCTGGCCTGCACCGTTGCATGCCTGGGCGGCGTTGATCACTAGATTCGATACGACATGTTCGAACTGCGTCGCGTCCAGAAGGCCTTCGACGCCATGGTCGAAACCGGTGCAGACCACCGTGATGGCCTTGACCGCAGGGTCCTCGGATAAGACGGTCAGCGCCCGCCGAATGACCGCACCGACATCGTGGACGCGCAGTTTTGGGGGAGTCGGGCGGGCGTAAGTCAGTAAATCCTTGACCGCGTTGTCCAGCCGGTCGATCTGCCGCAGGATCTCCTGCATGATCTGATGCCTTGGATGCATGGCATCCATTTCCTGCGAGAGGACCTGAACGGCGCGCCACTGATGCCAGCCAGTGGATTCTTGATCTCATGAGCCAGCGAGGCCGCGAGTTGCCCGATGTGGGCCATGTGTTTCATCTCGGCCATTTCCTGCTTGACCAGCAGGCGGTCTGCTTCTCGAATCTTCTGAACGTAACTGTCGCGATACGTGTCGAGCATGATCGCGAGCTCGAGATCCAACAGGTGGTGCATGGCTTCGATTTTCATTGCACGCTCTGACAGGTTCGATGCTCCGATCATCCGGGTGAGCTCTGAGCGGAGTACGGACATGCCGGCGAACATGAATTGTTGGGGCAGGGCCACGAGAACATGCGTGCGACCGATGATCGACCGTTTCTGCAGATAGCTCTCGTCGTACGGTCCCTGAAACAAATCGAGCAGCCAGGCAGCAAGTCGGGGCCGCAGCCGGTCAACTTGATCGCCGGTGCCCATGACGACACGCGCCTCGGGTTCGGCCATCAAACGTTCGTAAAATCGGTCTACGATGAGCGGTGCCTGCGGGGGCATCAGCGTGGCCACGTCGTAGAGGCTTTTTTCGACCTCAGGCGTCAGTCCCATCCAACGCTTCAGTTGTTCGAAATGCGTCAAGTTCATTGGCGGTGCGTACGACCTTGGAGCCCCTGGTTGCGATGGTTGCTGCATAGCATTTCTCATTCCAGCGTATGTGCCGGCGGGCTGGCGTCCCCAGCGTGCCCTGACCCCTCATTATCACACATCACGGAGTGCGTGAAAATCCGCAGAACTTGAGCGAATGCTCGCTCCAGGGCTCGGGCGGTGAGGGCAAGTGACTGGGACGGGCGCCAGTGGGGCTATGCCGGAGATCGATTGGCATCCATCATGCTAATCAGCCCGCACGGACCGACGATCGGTCAATCGCCGACGACGCCACCGATCATCCAAGCCAATGAGGACATGACGATGTTCGTACAGAACCACATGACGGAACGGACGGTGACGACGACGCCCGACACCGCCGTGAGTGCGGCCGCAGAGGCGATGGACACCCACCGCGTACACCAATTGCCCGTGATCGATGAGGGCGGACGCCTCGTCGGCATCGTGACAGACCGCGACGTACGCTCGGCCATCGGCTACGAGCGGTCAAACCGGACCGACCTCAAGGTCGAGGAGATCATGACCTGTGAGCCTAGAACGGTCGGGCTCGCGGATACCCTGGAGGATGCCCTCGACATCCTGTCGTCGGCATCGTTCAATGCGTTGCCGGTGGTCCAACATGGCCGGGTCGTCGGCATTATCACCAAGCAGGATGTGCTGAGAGCATTTCATCACTTGTTGGGATTGGATCAGCCGGGTCGTCGAGTCGAGGTCGCGCTGCCCCACGGGCTGGATGACATCGCGGCCGTCTTGCGGGTTCTCGGCAGCGACGACAACATCACGTGCATGGTCGCCGCGCGTTTGCGCACCGACGGCGACGAGCCCGTGCTGTTCATTCGCACCGGCGCGGACTATTATTCGACCATCGAACGCAAACTCCGCGATCACGGTGTGATCCTGCTCAGCCCTGAGCGTGCACCGTGTCCGGATTGAACGAACATACCCTGCGCCGCGCGGCCGGGACGTCGCGCGGTGTTTGAGGAAGGCAGCTTCACATGCAGGATACCAGCGGTTCGCCGCCCGAGAGCGGACGGAGGTCGTTCTTGACTACGACCCTGATGGTCCTTGGGATCGTCGCCGGATATGGTCTCGGCCTGAGCCATTTCTTCAAGTTTCTCGTGCCTCCAGGCAAGCGACGTACACGCGAGATGTTCGCCGGTACGCTCGACAGCTTACGCGTGGGGTCCACGGTGTCCGTGACCGGGAACCGTGGAGCGAAGATCAATCTCGTGCGCCTTGCCGAGGTCGCAGAGAACCCCGCGGAGGGCTTCAAAGCCCTGTCGAGCACCTGTCCACATCTGGGATGCAAAGTCCATTGGGAGGCAGGGCGCGAGTGCTTCTACTGCCCGTGTCACAACGGAGTGTTCGATCCGCAGGGCGCAGCCGTGTCTGGCCCGCCGGCGGCCGAGGGTAAGGATTTGCCGACTTACCCCGTGCGTGTCGACGCACGCAATGGGTGGGTCTTCGTCGTGATACCGGAGGAAGATCGGCATGCCTGATCCTGCACCCCACGGTACGCACACGACATCTACGAGCGGTCGATTGTGGCAGCTGTTGCCGGTCGATTGGGGCCGTGTTCAAGAGGTGACCAATGAACCGGTTCCGGGTCACATCAAACGCTGGTGGTTTGCCCTCGGTGGCACGCCGGCCTACCTGTTCTTCATCCAGATTACGACAGGCATTTTGCTGACGTTTTACTACGTGCCGTCGGTTGACCACGCTTATGAAAGTGTCAGCCGCATTACGCACGAGGTACCGTTTGGCTGGTTCGTGCGCAGCGTTCACAAGTGGGCCGCGAACCTGATGATCATTACAGTACTTCTGCACATGAGTCGTGTGTTCTTCTCCTGTGCGTTTCGCCATCCGCGTCAATTCAACTGGGTCGTGGGCTGCGGCTTGCTCCTGTCGACACTGGTTCTCGGTTTTACGGGCTATTCGTTGATCTACGAGCAGCTCAGTTACTGGGGGATCACGGTAGCATCCGAACTGACGGCCCTGACGCCGTTCGTTGGCGATACCCTGGCCCATTTCATGCGTGGCGGGCACGAGGTCGGGCCGAATACCCTCACGCGGATGTACAATTTGCACGTCAGTATCCTACCTGTGGCGATGATCGTGCTCATCGGTTTGCACGTCGCAGTCTTGCGGCTTCATGGCGTGTCTGACCTCTCATTCAAGGATCCACGGGCAGAAAGCATCGCCACTCATCGGCGCCTGGCGTACGAGCTTCCAGGTGTACGATTGCTGGCCCTCTTTGTCGCGCTGCTTTCACTGGGCTGCATGGTTGCGGCGGCATTGAATCCCATTCAGGTCAGTTTGATTGCCCACCGGCTGACACCGCAAAGTAGCCGATTGTTCTGGATGATCCTCGGAACGGTGGGGGGCACCACGGCAGTCTTGCTCTTCCGTGGGCATCTCTACGGTCTGATGATCTGGCTGGTCGTCGGGTTGCTCGCGATGTCCAAGCTGATCTTTGATCTGGTCAACAACGAAGCGCCCAACGCCGGCTTGTGGATCGGCGGGGCGGTGTTTCTGGCGGTCACCGTGGTCTACGCCGGTGCGCGTCACGAACGCTTCGTTGAAGGCTCGGGCAAAGACAAGCCGTTCAACTTTTTCCCGGATCACATCATCACCGAGGTGATGATCGGTACATTGCTGCTGTTCCTTTTGACTCTGCTCAGCATCGTCTTTCCTGCGGAAATGGGGCCCAAGGCTGATCCGTTGCATACCCCCGAGCACATCAAGCCGGAGTGGTATTTCTTTTTCCAGTTCAGATTGTTGAAGATCATGGGCCTCAATGCTGCGGTGCTGCTGACCGGCGCATTGGGCGGGCTCGTTCTGCTGTGGCCGTGGGTGGATGCCGTACTCGAACGAATTGCGCCACGCGCGATGTCGGCGTGTACATCGGTATCGTCGGATTCATCGCGGTTCTGATACTGACCGTTTGGGAGGCCGTGGCCTGACCGCCTCGTCTCAAGGAGTTGATCAATGTCATTGAACACGAAGCGCATCGTAGTCTTCGTGCTGGGTATCGCCCTGTGTGCCTCGCTGATCATGGTCGCCGAGCTCGAATCGCGCCGGCATATGTCGCCATCCGACATGCCGATGTCGACGCTCATGACCATGGTGCCTGAGAGCAGCCACACCTGCATCGAGTGCCACAGCCAGGTCAATCCCGGGATCGTCGACCATTGGAAGTCGAGTACCCACGCCCACAAGGGCGTCGCATGCGTCGAGTGCCATCAGGCCAGAGCAGGCGATGTCGACGGCTTTGAACATTACGGTGCACTGATCGCAACCGTGGTCACGCCGCGCGATTGCTCGGCATGCCATCCGACGGAGGCTGCGGAGTTTGCGGCCAGCCACCACTCGTCAGCCGGGAACATTCTGGCTTCGCTCGACAATTTCCTCGCAGAAACGGTCGAGGGATCGCGGATGTCATTCAATCCGCATTCGCCGACTCCGGGTCGGGCCATCGATATGGTCAACGGCATGGCCAGCGCCTTCTCCGGATGTCTGCAATGTCACGGCAGCAAGGTGGGATTGGTATCGACTGATGGTGGAATGATCACCGTCGATGACCTCAAGCCCGATGCCAACGGCAAACCAACTGACCTCGAAGCCCTCGGTCGGGTGGTCAAGAACGCTGACGGTCGTCCGCTCTATCATGCCGGTACGTGGCCCAACACGGGAATCGGTCGTCTGAACCTCGACGGTTCGCGCGGCTCATGTTCGGCGTGTCACAGTCGACATGATTTCTCACCACGTCGCGCTCGGCAGCCGGAGAACTGCGGCAAGTGTCACCTCGGGCCCGATCATCCGCAGAAGGAAATTTATGAGGAATCCAAGCATGGCGTGGCCTATCGCGACCTGCGCGATGAGATGAACCTCGACAGCCACACGTGGGTCCTGGGACAGGACTATTCGGCGGCGCCGACCTGTGCGACCTGTCACATGTCCGGGCACATGCGCAACGGTGGCCGCGTGACGCACGATCCGGGTGAACGGATCTCGTGGAACAACCGTCCACCGGTCAGCAAGTGGATGGATACGGACATCCAGCATCGCATTGTGACGGAGACCGACCCGACAGTGCGGGCGTCATTGGTGCACGACACGGGCGATGCCAAGCGCGGCCGCATGCAGGACGTGTGTTCGCACTGTCACACGCCCGATTACATCAATGGGTTTTATCAACAGTACGACGATCTCGTCGTGCTATTCAACGAGAAATTTGCCAAGCCCGGGCAAGCCATCATGGATGCCCTGCGCAAAGCTGAATTGATCAGTTCAACGCAGTTCGACGATGAGATCGAATGGACGTGGTTCATGCTGTGGCATCACGAGGGTCGCCGCGCCCGGCACGGCGCCAGCATGATGGCTCCGGACTACACGCACTGGCACGGCATGTTCGAGGTCGCCGAGCGGTTCTACATGGAGTTGATCCCGCAGGCCCGCGAACTGGTCAACCACGCGACGTCTGAAGGTCACGATGCACAAGCCGTGACCGCGGTCATCGATGGCATCCTGGCACGTCCTGAACACGCGTGGTACGTCACCGGTGCGGAGGACCAGGCGAAGGCCATCCGTGAGGCAATGGACAAGCGCTATGGCAAGACGGGCGATCCCAAGTAAGGAAGACGGACCCATGATCGACATCCAACTGCCACAGCTCGAACGTCGTACCTTCATGCAGTCGCTCGGCGCCGGGCTCGGTAGCGTCGTGGCTTTTTCGCTCGGCGATCAGAGCACTGCACGGACGCTGCTAGATGAGGCCGACGGGGACGTGCCGACATCACAGCTCACATGGGGCAAAGCCCCGTGTCGTTACTGCGGGACAGGCTGTGGTGTCGAAGTCGGCGTGCACGACGGACGAGTCAAAGCGGTTCGTGGCGACGCCGCCAGCCCGGTCAACCGCGGGCTGCTGTGCGTCAAGGGCTATCACCTGCCAGCGATGCTGTATGGCAAGGATCGACTGCGTCATCCCATGCGCCGGACCGCCAGCGGTGAACTCGAACGCATCACGTGGGACGCAGCGCTTGATCTCATCGCCAAGCACTTCGGCGACACGCTCGCCGCTCATGGTCCAGAGGCCGTTGCGGTCTACGGGTCGGGGCAGTGGACCATCTTTGATGGCTACGCCGCGCTGAAGTGGGTGAAGGGCGGAATGCGCAGCAACAATCTCGACCCCAACGCGCGGTTGTGCATGGCCAGCGCCGTCATGGGTTTCGTCACGCAGTTCCAGAGCGACGAACCCATGGGCAACTATGCCGACTTCGAGGCGGGGGACGACTTCGTGTTGTGGGGCGCCAACATGGCCGAAATGCACCCAGTGCTGTTCAGCCGTATTCTCGAGAACAAGCGGCGGCGACCGGGTGTCCGCATCATCGACCTCGCCACCCGTCGCACACCGACCTCGGACTTTGCCGATCTGTACGTGCAGTTCATTCCTGGAAGCGACCTGGCCCTGGCCAACGGCATCCTGCATCTTCTGGTCGAGAGCGGGCGCGTCAACCGGTCGTTCATCGAAGAGAACCTCGTCTTCCGTCGCGGCATCGAGGACCTCGAGGCTATCGGCTATGGTTGCTATGGTGAACAAGCCGAGCGCTATACGTTCAAGGACACAGGTCACGATATCTCGTTCGAGGACGTCAAGGCATTCCTGGCCGACTACACCCCGGAACGTGTCAGTCAACTCACCGGTGTGTCCGCTGCGCACCTGCGGATCCTGGCAGATGTCTACGCTGACAGCGGGCGCGGGACGGTCAGTTTGTGGTGCATGGGCGTCAATCAACACACCCGCGGCACGTGGATGAACAATCTCATCACTGATCTGCACCTGCTCACGGGCAAGATCAGTCGCCCGGGCAATAACCCGTTCAGCCTGACGGGCCAGCCTTCCGCGTGTGGAACGGTCCGTGAGGTCGGAACACTGAGCAATCGTTTGCCGGCCGATATGCTGGTGACCAAGGAAGCCCATCGTCAGCGCGCCGAGGAACTGTGGAAGCTCGAGCCCGGTACGATTCCCGCAAAACCAGGATACCATGCCGTCGACATGTTCCGCGCCCTGTCACGGGGTGACGTCAAAGCCATGTGGATCCAGGTGACCAACCCGTGGGTCACACTGCCCAACCTCCATCGTTTCAAGCGCAAGCCAGGAGATGGCCGCTTCGTGGTCGTCAGCGACATCTACCCCACGCCGACTACGGATGTGGCAGACCTCATACTGCCGTCGGCAGCATGGGTCGAGCGCGAGGGTGCATTTGGGAACTCGGAGCGGCGGACGCAACAGTGGAATCAGCTCGTCGAGCCGCCCGGCGAGGCCCGCGAGGATGCGTGGCAAATCGTCGAGGTCGCCAAGCGCATGGGCATGGGGCATCTGTTTCCGTGGCCGGACGACAACTGGCATGAACCGATGTTCGAGGAATACCGCGCGTTTACCCTCGGGACCGGCAAGGACCTGGCGTCCTACGAACAACTACGCAACACACGGGGCATGCTGTGGCCGGTAGTCGATGGACGCGAAACGACCTACCGCTACAGTGCTGCTCACGATCCCTACGTCAAGAAAAAGACCGGCGTGCATTTCTACAAGGCCAAGGGCTATGGCGAACGGGCCGCGTTCTGGGTCCGGCCGTATCATCCACCGGCCGAGGTTCCGGACTCCGAGTATCCATTGTGGTTGTGCACGGGCCGTGTGCTCGAGCACTGGCACACCGGATCGATGACCAGGCGGGTCCGTGAACTCCACCAGGCCATGCCCGAGGCGTATGTCGAAATCAACCGCGCCGATGCCGTGGCGTTGAGCATCAAGTCAGGGGACCGTGTGCGGCTCGTCAGTCGGCGGGGGAGCGTCGAACTGCGCGCGCGTATCGATGGACGAGGCCAGGCACCCCGCGGTCTCGTCTTCGTGCCGTTTTTCGATGAGAACATTCGCATCAACGAGCTGACGCTCGATGCAATGGACAGTATCAGCAAGGAACCGGACTACAAGAAATGTGCGGTACGCGTCGAAAGAATCTGAGCCTCGTTTTGTGCGGGGTTGTTGTGGTCGTGGGCGGGACCAGCGCGTGTCGCCAGGAGTCCTCCGATGCGCCCGCAGGTGTGACCAAGACCACCGCGGTCGGCCGGGCCACGAGGCGGGCCTACAACGGTGCGCCACCGGTCATTCCCCATGACAGCTTCGGCATGGCGTGTGTATCCTGTCACACCGGCACCGGCACCGCGATTCCCAACGTCGGTTTCGCGCCGCCATCGCCGCACGACGAGACCCCTGGCATGAGCGCTGCATCGAACTGCAAGCAGTGCCATGTGTTCCGCCAGACGGAGGAGTTGTTCGTCGAGAACCGTTTCGTCGGCATGCCACAGGACTTGCGTCGCGGCTCACGTCTCTTCAATGGGGCGCCGCCGGTGATCCCGCACGGCATACTCATGCGCGAGAACTGTGCTGCGTGTCACAGTGGACCGGCCGCGCGCGCGGAACTGCTGTGCAGTCACCCTGAACGAACCAACTGCCGACAATGCCATGTGTCTGCTGCGGATGTGGGTTCTTTCGTGCGCCATGAGCCGTAAGCAACCGATTCAGTCGATCACTCGACCCACAAACTGCGTCGGGAATCAGCGCGTACCGTAGACCAGGTCGACAGACAACTCCAGGCACAGCAGTGTGCTCTGTTGCTCTTCCTCGGTCAGTGTCGGCCAGTCAGTGGTCGATTCCGTATCTTCGATCAATGCATCGAGTACGTCAGTGCGCGATTCACCATTACGCTGATTCTCGGTGATGTTGGAAATAAACTCGTCGAGGATCTGGCGGTCGGTGGCATCTTCGGCTCCGCAGGCCTCGTACACTGCAGTGATCGGCGGTTCTTCCGAAGCGGCCGGTTCCATCTGGCCGCCACATCCGGCGATTCCAAGAACGCAACAAGACATCAGTTTCTTCACAGCTATCCTCCCTGAACAGAGCGTGTTTCTTGATTCTCCTGACACGGAGAGTCTAGCGGCAGGATCCTGAGAGTTCTAGATCTTCTCTCATGAATGGGGCCATGGGTGAACGGGAGGCGTGTGTTGGCGCGACGGCCGCGCGCGGCCGGGTGCGACGCGACCTGCGTATGATGCACGGTCTGGATGCAGTTCGGGCCCGCGCAGAGTTCAATGATATCCCATGTGAAATCCGCACGGGCCCGGTGTGATGTGGCCCGATGTCGTGGCGCTACTTTGCCCCGAGCGGTTCAAAACGAACATACTCGAGTCCAACGCTGGCGCCGACCATCAGGCCCTTGGCGTGGCCCTGGTAAACCGCAACACCGTTGGAGAAGTCTCCCTGTTTCGATCCACCTTCCGAAGCGGCGACAGCAGTGGCCGAAACCTGGCCCGACAATTTGTTATCCTTGAACTTGGCCATCGTCGCGTCGTCTTCGATCACGATCAGCATCATGAATCCCTGGATGCCGACCTGCAAGCCGCCGGTCAGGGTGTTGACGTAGGCCCAGCCAGTCTGGGTGCCGCTGCCATCATAGACGACTCCGCGGCCGAACTTGCTGCCGCTGATGAGAATGCCGTACTGGCCGATGTTCGGGAATGAAATGTAGCCGCTGGACGCTGCCAGCTGGTTGCGCAGGCCGCCGACGTGGCGCTCGAACCAGGCAACCGTGGTCTTGCTCTCACTGATGACCTTGGGGCGATCCTTCATCTTCGGCGTCGTTGCGCACCCGGTGCTCAGCAGTGGAGCAGCTAGGGTCAGAGCCAGCAACAAGCGGACGAATCGAGTGCGATGCGTAGCACACATGGTGTTATTTCCTTCAATGAACCGGCAATCGCGGCACCGTGGAGCCGGGCGGGCCGTAATGATTGCACGTGAGTTCTCGGATAGGCTCCGGGAGTCGATTGAGGTTCCGCACATCAGGCGACGTCGCCTGGGAATCTCGAACAGCATTACTTATATCAATGATTTCTCCCCAGTCCACCTGTGCGCGGGAACCCACACCCCTCGGCCGGACAGTCGTTTGACTTCCGACCCCACTTTCGTTCTACTATCTGATCTCAATTCGGCCGGACCCCAGGTTTCGGTCGTAACCCAAACGGGGCCATGGCGCAGTTGGGAGCGCGCTTGCATGGCATGCAAGAGGTCGAGGGTTCGAGTCCCTCTGGCTCCATTCTCCACAAGTCACACCGAATCTTTGGATTAAGGCACCCGCCGAACGTTCGGTGGAGCGGTTCGAACGACACCCGAAACGTATACGTTATACGTTTGGGTTCGCAGGAGCTGCTCCATGAGAACCCCCAGGTACCTCAGACAACGTCGCAGGTCGGGTGCCATCAGAGCATCGACGACTTCTTCGATGTCGGTAGGGTGCAGATCTGGTTTTTCCGTAGCAGCTCAGATCCAGGCGACCCTCGACCCTCGACCAGCGCGCGGCGACCCTCGATCGGCGCGGGGCGCGCAGCGCAACGCGCGCCACGCGAAGCGCGCCGCGCGAGACGAGACCCGGCGATACTGCCCGAGGTTGCTCAAGTAGACTCCTCTGAATCGCGCTGCGTGCCCAATCGTCCGTCGATGGTCGCCTGTCGTCGGTCGACAGTCGTCTGAATCACCACTCATGACACCTCTGCCTCCAGGGGGCAGTCATCCTCCGCTGCGGGCCGCGGAATGTGCTCGGCCAGATTCCTGTCGCTTAACCGGGCGTCGGCGATCCGACCCCGCCGCGAAAATACGGTCGTCGAATCAGCCTGCGCACCATGCGACCAGCGACCCTCGACCGTCGACCAGCGCGTGGCGCAGGGCGCGCGGCGCGTGGCGCGCAGCGCGCAGCGCGCGCGCGATTGTCGTCGGTCGACTATCGACAGTCGTTTGAATCACGACTCTGATACCTCTGCCTCCAGGCGGCAGTCATCTTCCGCTGCGGGCCGCGGCATGTACTCGGCTTGACTTCTGTCGACAACCGAGGGTCGGCGATCCGACCCCTCCCCGATCATCCTTATGCCGAACAAGCCTGCGCCACCGCTTTCCCCGCAGCTCCAGACGACTACCCCCTTCCGGCTGGATACTCGCACACAGAAAAATAAATGGAACGTCCCGCCCTGCAGCTCGCTTCGAGATACGCGTTGATCTATGCGCCCGCCCCAATCATCTTCGCGTCGCTACGCGACGCTCAGATCCAGGCGACCCTCGACCCTCGACCAACGACCCGCGATCGGCGCGGGGCGCGCAGCGCGAGGCGCGTTACCCGAGGCGCAAGGCGCGCGACGAGACCTGACGATACTGCCCGATTGTGCACTGTCCAGAAGCCTTCGATGCGCGCGTCGCGTGGCGCGCATCGCGCCAATCGTCTGTCGCCGGTCGACAGTCGTTTGAATCACCACTCATGACACCGCTGCCTCCAGGGGGCAGTCATCCTCCGCTGCGGGCCGCGGAATGTGCTCGGCCAGATTCCTGTCGCTTAACCGGGCGTCGGCGATCCGACCCCGCCGCGAAAATACGGTCGTCGAATCAGCCTGCGCACCATGCGACCAGCGACCCTCGACCGTCGACCAGCGCGTGGCGCAGGGCGCGCGGCGCGTGGCGCGCAGCGCGCCGCGCGATTGTCGTCGGTCGACTATCGACAGTCGTTTGAATCACGACTCTGATACCTCTGCCTCCAGGCGGCAGTCATCTTCCGCTGCGGGCCGCGGCATGTGCTCGGCTTGACTTCTGTCGACAACCGAGGGTCGGCGATCCGACCCCTCCCCGATCATCCTTATGCCGAACAAGCCTGCGCCACCGCTTTCCCCGCAGCTCCAGCCGACTACCCCCTTCCGGCTGGATACTCGCACACAGAAAAATAAATGGAACGTCCCACCCTGCAGCTCTCTCCTGGACACGCCTTGATCATGCTCCCACCCCAACCATCTTCGCGTCGCCGCGCGACGCTCAGATCCATGCGACCCTCGACCCTCGACCAACGACCAACGACCCGCGATCGGCGCGGGGCGCGTAGCGCGAGGCGCGTTACCCGAGGCGCAGGGCGCGCCACGCGCAGCGCGCCGCGCGCGACGAGACCCGGCGATACTGCCCGAGGTTGCTCAAGTAGACTCCTCCGAATCGCGCTGGGCGCCCAATCGTCTGTCGATGGTCGCCTGTCGTCGGTCGACGGTCGTCTTAAGCACCCACTCATGACACCTCTGCCTCCAGGGGGCAGTCATCTTCCGCTGCGGGCCGCGGACTGTGCTCGGCACTGCTGTCCCCCTTGGCCTTCGGCCATACGGTGGTCATATCGCTCGAGCGGGCTCCGATGCCTGAAATCACGCAACCGGTCATGACCTGCCCCAATCCATACCCCTTGACTCTGTAGTATAGTACAGAGTGTACAATCGGCGTCCATCGGATTGGGAGATCTCGAGCGGTGATGAAAATTGGAGAAGTTGCCAAGCGGTCTGGCGTTGGAATCGAGACTATCCGCTACTACGAGCGCGAGGGTGTGCTGGCCGAACCTGAACGCCGCCCATCCGGCTATCGGCAATACGACGAGTCGGTCGTCGAACGACTGCAGTTCATTCGGCGCGCCAAGGAACTGGGATTCACGCTCGCTGAGATCAAGGAGTTGATCGCGCTGTGGGTCGATGACGACACCCGGTGCAAACATGTCCGTGAGCGGGCTGAGCAGAAGATCGCGGACATCGAGCAGAAGATAAGCTCGCTGCAGAAGATGAAGCGGTCGTTGAAGAAGGTCCTCATGCAATGCGAATCCCAGGATTCCGTCGGCGAATGCCCGCTTTTGCACGGCATTGACAAACGGCGCAGAACGCCGTGATGACGAACCCCGAAAATAGTTGAGGAATGTGATGAAGCGGTTGTGGATGGCCTTTGCGGCCGTGATGGTGGTGTCGTTCGTGGTGCTCGGGTGGATTGGTGTGCGCATCTATCAGGAAGTGCCGCCCATTGTAGACCGGGTGCTGACTGTCGATGGGACCGTTGTCATTGATGAAGGTGAGATTGAGGCGGGGCAGAACGTCTGGCAATCGCTGGGTGGCATGGAGGTGGGCTCTATCTGGGGACACGGCAGCTACGTCGCTCCGGATTGGACAGCGGACTGGCTGCACCGCGAGGCCATGTTCATCCTCGAGCGTTGGGCAACCACAGGATTCGGTTCCGACTTCGAGCAACTCGATGAAGAGCAGCAGGCCCAACTGTGCGGTCGATTGTCCAAGGTGATGCGGACGAACACCTATGATCCAGTGACGCAGTCCATTGCGCTAGATCCAATTCGAGCTGAGGCCTTCGCGGCCAACTGTGCTCATTACTCCGACATATTTTCCAACGGCCGGACCGACTACGCGATCCCGGCCGGAGCCGTGACGGATCCTGATCGACTCCACCAGCTGGCGGCATTTTTCTTCTGGACATCCTGGGCGGCGTCGACGAACCGTCCAGACGATCACGTCACATACACCAACAACTGGCCTTATGAGCCCCTGGTTGGGAATCGCGCAACGGGGGATTCTGTTGTCTGGACGGGCGTGAGCATCATCATGCTGCTGGCCGGGATTTCGGGAATGGCATGGTGGTATGCGTCGCGCCGCAGCGAAGAGGACGAGCCCGTCCCACCCCAGGTCGATCCCCTGGGCCAATGGGACGCGACACCGTCGCAGCGGGCAACGGTCAAGTACTTCTGGGTCGTGTCGGCGCTGATTCTCGTGCAGATGCTCCTGGGCGTCATCACGGCGCACTATGGGGTCGAGGGGGACGGGTTCTACGGGTTTCCATTGTCCGAGTGGCTACCGTACAGCGTGACCCGGACGTGGCATATCCAGATGGGCTTGTTCTGGATTGCGACGGCATGGCTTGCGGCCGGGCTGTTCATTGGTCCGTTGGTCAGCGAGCAGGAGCCCACAGGGCAACGCCTCGGCGTCAACGTGTTGTTCGTTGCCTTGCTTCTCGTCGTGGTCGGCTCCCTGACGGGCGAGTGGATGAGTATCCAGAACAAGATGTCCGACACGGTCTCGTTCTACTTCGGCCATCAGGGCTACGAGTACGTCGATCTGGGGCGGGCGTGGCAGATTGCCTTGTTTGCGGGTCTGCTGCTGTGGCTGTTCCTGATGCTGCGCGTCCTTCGCCCGGCCTTACGCCAACAGGGTGAGCAGAAACAGCTCGTTGGGCTGCTGGCGGTTTCAACAGGGGCGATCGCGCTGTTCTATGGTGCGGGTCTGACCTGGGGACAGCACTCGCACCTGACAATCGTAGAGTACTGGCGTTGGTGGGTCGTGCACCTGTGGGTCGAGGGCTTCTTCGAGGTCTTTGCCACGACGGTCATCGCATTCATATTCATGCGTCTGAACCTGGTTCGGCCAGGCGTTGCAGCGGCCGCAGCATTGCTGTCGGCAACCATATTCCTGTCGGGCGGGATCATCGGGACGTGCCACCACCTGTATTTCTCCGGCACGCCGACAGTGGCTCTTGCGTGGGGATCGGTGTTCAGCGCTCTGGAGGTCGTGCCTCTGTGTCTGGTCGGGTTCGATGCCATGGAAGACCTGCGGCGGTCGAGAAGCTCGCCGTGGGTGCAGCGCTACAAATGGCCGATCTATTTCTTCATCGCCGTTGCTTTCTGGAACATGATCGGTGCAGGCTTGTTTGGGTTCATGATCAATCCGCCGATCGCGCTGTACTACATGCAGGGTCTCAATACGACACCGCTGCACGGCCATGCGGCCCTGTTTGGAGTGTATGGCATGCTGGGTATTGGACTGATGCTGGTCTGTTTGCGGGTCTTGATTCCCGGCCGTGAATGGAAGAATGGCTTGCTGCGGTTCTCGTTCTGGTCGCTGAACGGCGGACTCATGGCCATGTGTGTGCTGAGTCTGCTGCCCGTCGGCCTGATGCAGACCTGGGCGTCGGTCGAACATGGTTACTGGTTTGCCCGCAGCAGCGAATTCATGCAGTCACCCCTGATGCAGAACCTGCGGTGGATGCGCGTGCCGGGCGACACGATCTTCTTCCTGGGAGCCGTGGCGCTGGTGCTGTTCGTTGCCGGTTTGAAGACCGGGCACTCGTTCCGCAAGGAGAGTGCTTAGTATGGGACACCGCCGCAGAAGGGCGGGCTCAATAACACGTGGGTTCACACAGCTTCGCGCCGGCGAACGCGTCGAGTATTCCAATGACGTCGGTCGAGTCGACCGTGCCGTCAGGCGTGCACGGTAGAATGTCGGCGCCAGAGCACGCGACATCGATGGCCGCACTGACGACACACAAAATGTCGTCGAGATCGGTCGTGCCGTTGATGTCGATGTCGCCGCGGTCGAAACAGGCGTTGCAGGTCGAGCCCCACTCGGCGTCGCTGTAGTAAACGAACAGTGCTTCGGAGAAACCGCCGTGGACGTGGATGGCGCGGATGTCGGCGGCGGCCAGCTCCTGTCTTTGCTCAGGGGTCAGGCCGGGATCGAGCGCCGGTTCGAAGATGAAATGTTCTGAGAAGTTGTGATGCTCGGGGCGGTAGGTCTGGGCGTACGTGTCAGTCAAGACGAGCGGCTCGGTGGTCAGGCCGGTGATGATGGTCTCGACCCAGCGGACCAGCGGGGCGGTGTAGCCGGCGGCAGCGCCCGGATCGGGGGGCCAGTAGAACGAGATGTCGTACGTGGCCACGCCGGGATCGATGAACACGCGGCTCTTGAGGACGTCTCCAACGCGCGGGTGCGGGCAGGTGCACAGCGTGGCATAGTCCGTCGTGGTCATGATGGGCCCCGTCCAGTCCCAGCCAGGGACGGGCGTGTCGTAATCGACGGTGACGAAAAAGCACGCGTTGTTGCTGAAGTCATACGGAAAACCGAAATCGCCGAGCACGACGATGGGACTGTCGGCGGCGGAGACGAACTCCGGAATCGGTCCGACCTGCAATGCGAAGTGCCGTGGGTTCTGCAGATGATCGAAGAACCACGTATCGGTCGAGGTGTCGCCAGCAATGGTGTGTTCATGGTTCGGCCAGTTGTCCAGCGGGGCAGCGATATCGAACAACTGGCAGCCTTCGGCGTAAGTCATGGACACCGTGTCGAATAGCGATGTATCCAACGCGTCCGCGTCGAGCCAGGTATTGCGCGTGTTGGCCAACCACTGCGACTTGACCCGATGATTGCCATACACATCACCGGTCTCACCCTGGAACACGCACAGCTCCGTCGGCTCGCTGATCAAGAATGGTACGATGTTGGGTGTCTCATCTGGTTGCGGCAATTGACGAACCTGCTTTACGACCAGGCCTCCACTCGGAACCGCGCCTCCGCCCGGTGCCATTTTCTTGTACTCGAACTCCAGCACGAATTGGGCGAGGCCAGTGTGGTTGCCGAACTCGGTGGCCACGTCGATGAGCAGTTGGGTCAGCGCGACATAGTCATCCGGATCGTCGAGGACCGTGTCGCCGAGCTGGACGAGGTTCGAATGCTGGAGCACGATGGGCCAGATCGAACCGCCGCTGGAGATGTATACGTCGACTTCTTCCGGCGTAGCGCTGCCGTCCGGATTGGTGACCGACACATCACCTGCCTGGGTGACGAGATACGCCGATGTGAAGCTCCCGGGACCATGCCGGTAGGTGGCCACGCCGTTGGCCAGCTCGATGGGATCGGGGAACGAATGGTGTGCCAGAACGGCCATCCCGACGTCGGCCTCGTTGACCCCGCGCCGCAGGCGTTCCAGGAAAGCATTGTCGTTGTAGAAGCTGGCGAAGACCCGGCGGATGGCGCGGAATACGCCACGTTCATCTGCATCGGTCGGATCGCAATGACTCGGGCCAAGCGTATCACCGTCAAGGTCGTCGGCCAGGCAACCGCTCTTGCTGTCGTACAACCCGGCTCCGACGAACTGGTCGCTGTCCTCGACATTGGTCGAGCTGCGAAAGCGGATCTTGAGATCTGGGTCGAAACCAAATTGCGGGTCTTGCAGCGCGGCAATGATGTCGGCGCGGGTGAGCGGGTCGAAGGAGGTCTGAGCATCGTCCTTGATGAGGTCCCTCAGGGCTTCGAGGTCGGCGGTGAGGGCGGTCATGTTCGGGGGATAGGTGTAATCACTCAACCGGGCAGTGATGTGACTGCGCAACGTGACCCCTGACCCCAGCGTCTGGTCGAGGAATGCTGTCCACACGTCGAACGACAGCCCTGTGGCGACTGGTGAGGCCGCGGGAATCGCACGGCGCAGAAAACCGAAATTGGCCGCCTTGCCTCCAAAGTATTGAATGTCAGCGGGCACCAGCCCCGCAACCGAGGCAGATGACGCACCATAGGGGGCCACGGGTGCGATCGCGAGCGGGGGGAGGGCGCGGAGGTCGAGCAGACTGTCGACGGTGTCCTGCGTCAGCGCAGACGCATCGATGGTCCGGGCCGCGCACCCGAAGATCGGATCGCCGTATGCGCGCAGGACGATCGTGCGGTCGAGCAATCCGAGGGCCTTGTCGGCATCGTGGGGGTCGGCGAGATGAACGAAGGGGACGCCGTAGGATGCTGCGAGAATGGCGACGTGGGAGTTGGGTGTCGACGGAGCCAGCGAGATGATGCCGGACACAAACGGCAATTCGGCCGGGATCCCATCGGTCAACAGGATGTCATCGGGTTGCAGCGTGCCGGCGAGGTAGGCTGCGGTAATGTCTTCCGCAGCAACGTAGCGCAAACGGCCCAGTGCCCAACCCGAGGCGTAGCAACTGTTACCCAGCGTCCACCGTGCGGTTGAGCTCACGGTGACGCCGGCGGCTTCGAGTACCTCGCGATGGGCTTCGGCGGCAGCCTGCTGTTCGAATGTGGGGAAGTAGTACGCAGTGACCTCGGGACTGGCGACGATACTGGTCGTGACCGCATTGAACAGATCAATGACGTCCTGGGCAGAGTACGCGTCGTGCCTGACGAACTGGATACCGTACTCGGGAATGGCGTGGGCGAACCCGACCATCGGGGGAACAAGCACCGCGCCAAGTACAGCCTCCTGCCCATCTGCAAACAGCGTGAGCGCATCGAATTGTGCTGGAGTCAACCCAACGAACGGATCCATCTCGGCGGAGGCGAAATCGTAGTGGAAGGGGTAGAGGACACTGTTCTGAAAGTACACCGTACCCGGATCACAGGTGAGGATGGCAAACTTGATCCAGCCGGGCTGCTGATTGTCGTAGTTGATGACGGCAAAGGGATCATCTGGAAACTGGAACGTAGCACTCCAGTTCGGTGACGGTGTCACGGGTCCCGATCCACACACGATCGCTGCATTGCAACCCGCGATCAGCAGGGCCCGCCCAACAGGCTTCATCCACCTTGTCGAATTCATCGATACCCCCACGATGTGCCTGACGTCGACACCTGCGCCCTCGGAGATTTCATTGTGGGCCGGCGCAAGGGTGAGGTCAACCGACAAGTGGACCGTTGACCACGATGTGCAGTGGGGCACTTGATTATGAGTTGCACAACCAGCGTGTTCGAAAGCGGGCACTACACAGGGTGCCTGACCGTCCCGGCGGCTGGCGTCAGAACATGTCCGGCATCCAGGGGGGCGGCCCGGCGAACGCGGCCGTGGCCAGGTCCAACGCATCGTGCTCATCCACACTTGCGGCGTCGAGGTAGCCGGTGGAGATCAATTCCCGTGCGGACAAGTGACCGCTGTAGAGCGGAGCAAGACCACGGATGTCGAGGGCAACATCACCGCGGCCGCCCGCCTCGACGTGGGCACGGCCCTGATCGACGTGGACCACAAACCGCCGGTTGTTGTGTTCCAGGACATCATCATGGATATCGAGGTGCAGTTCACCAGTGAGCCCGGCGGGATAGCCGCGCGCCTGCAGGGCTGCAGGCACATCGACGATGCGCATCATCCAGTCAATGGCCAGGCCCATGGTGAAGGCCTGATCGTTGAGCAGATACAGCAGCGGGTCGGCCGGTGGACCGAACCACGTCACGTGGTTGGCCATCGAGCGGTGATCCGCCAGGAGCGTCCACAGCCTGCGACCTGCTGCCGGAGTCGTGGCGACGAATTCCTGGACGTCCATCACATAGTCATGGGGCGGGGCAGCAAGCGTGCTGCTCAACGTCATGTACCCTTCGGGGACGCCCTGATGCAGGGCCACATAGCCTTGTATGGGCTTCATCCAGGGCGCGGGGTCGAGCGTGCGTTGCCACATCCACGGGTTGCGTGCCACATGGCCAGCCGTGCGCCGTGCGCACGTGGTGTACAGTGCTTCGAGCAGCTCCCGGTCAGCGGGTACGATGGGCCGGATGTCGAGTGTGCGGTCACGGACATCGATGCGATGTGTGGACATGCGGTACTGGCGACGCACGCCCGCTTTCTCGAACCCCGCGTTGCGATAGACTTTCTGGGTCGAAGGGTACAGGGTCGCCAGAGGCATTCCGCGTTCGCGCATCTCACTCAGGACCGCTGCGATCATCGTCGACGCGACGCCGGCTGCACGGTGCTCGGGTGCGATACCGACTGCACGGACTCCACCCATGGATACGACCCGTCCACCAAACCACTGGCCAAGCGGTTGGTAAGTCATGCCGCCGGCGATGTGGCCATCGACGCGCACGACACGGGCATTCTCGGCACCCTCGCGCTCGATCCACACGTCGAGATCGGCATCGCCGAAGTTCAGGGCGTTGCTGACGATGTTCAGAAATGTCCGAACCTCGTTGTCGTCATGCGCTGGAGTGACTTCGATTCCGGGCACGTCGTTCGTCGGGGTCATGGGTCCTGCTCCACCTGGCTGATGCGCACGTGATCGTACAGTTGAATAAACGCAGCGTCCACCGGAGCGCGTCGTCAGGGCGGAGAACGTAACTGGCCGTGATACGTCTCGAGCGTGGCCTGGTAGATGGGCCGTAGTGGCGAGCCTGCAGGCAACGCATCAATGGCTCGTTGCTGCGTCGTGGAGGCCGCTGAGAGATCGGCCGTCGCGGCCTGAGCCCGGGCCAGCGTGGCCAGGTACCGTGGATTGGTCCGCTCTGCGGTGGTGGCGCGCAGGGCATAGGTCAGGGCAGCCTGTGCATCGCGCACGGTTGCGGGACGGATGGTCAACAGTGTCCGCGCGGTCTGGTCCAGAGCGTGGGCCGTCGTCTGCGGCGTATCGGCCTGTGCCTGGCGGATGGCAATGATCGCACGGGCTTCGGCGACGGCGGCTTCGAGGTCGCCCCGATCGTCCAGTAGAGCTGCATAGTGCGTGCGCGTCTCGAGCGTATCGCGGTCCTGTGGCCCCCATGCGGCGGTCATGGGCGGAAGCGCCCGCATGAAGTCGGCGTATGCGTCATCCAGCCGACCTTGCGCGTGCCGTACCCGGGCCATGCCGGCGACACCGAGCATTGCTCCGGCACTGCCCTGTTCGATCTCGGCCGCGTTGATTTCGTTGGATCGAGAATACAACCGTTCAGCTTCCGCGAGGTCGTTTCGTTCGAGAGCCAGGGTTGCGAGTGTGTTCAGGTTGTATGGCAGAGAGTGCGGCTTCTCGGCCGCCTCGATGGTGCCAATGAGTTCTTCCAGGGTCGCGTGCGCTCGATCGATGTGGCCGGCATCGATCAACGCCCGGGCCAGGCTGCGCTTCATCCACCACAGCTCACCATGGTCCGGCCCCCATGCTTCTTCCGCAATGGTCACGGCGCGCTCGATGTACGGGACGGCTTTTTCGGGCTGATCGATCAGCTTGTAAATATTGCCCAGTGTGGTGAGGCTGAGGGCAACGTGCGTGTGCTGGGGGCCGAGAACATGTTCTCTGATCTGCAGTGAACGCGTTTCGAGGCGTAGCGCGTCGGAGTACTTGCCCTGATCCTGATAGACGATAGCCAGGACGTGCATACTCGTCGCCAGATGGTAGTTGTCCTCTCCGTGTTGTCGCTCAATATCAATCGAACGTTTGTACAGGTCTTCAGCAGCCGCATAGTCCGACGCAAAATAGCGCAGCGCGCCAATATTGTGCAGGCTCTTGGCGATGTCGTCGTGATCGGCCGGCAGAATGTTCTCCCGGATCGCCAGCGCTGCGCGATGGATGGTCTCGGCCTCGTCCAGACGTCCCTGATGCCAGACCACGTTTCCCAGCGTGTTGAGGCTTTCAGCAAGCTCGCGTGAGTCGCCAAGAAGTCGGCGCCGGATCTCGACGGAGCGCGCGGCAAGGGGCTCGGCTGCGTCGTAGCTGCCCACGGCATCGTGCAGATTGGCCATCCGATGCAGGCTGGCAGCGAGGGCCAGTTCATTGTCGGGATGATCCAGGCGATACGAGTGGGCTTTGTCCAGCAGGGGGCGTGCGGCGTCGTATTGACCCAGTAATAGAAAGATCCAACCGATGGTTTCGCGTAGCTCGACTTGAATGTGCGGCTCATCGTCGAGCGCTTCGACATCGACCGCACCCTTGTCGAGCAGATCACGGGCCGTCACCGTTTCGCCCGCCGCGATCTTGGGATCAGAAGCTTCGAACAGCCCCACGAGAAAGTCAGTGATGCGCCGTGCGGTTTGGGCGTCCTCCTGTGCCTGCCGCGCTGCGCTGTCGGCGCGTTCACGCTGTCGGACGGCCTCTGTTCTGGCCGACGTGGCGCGCACCCAGCCGGTGAGGGTACCGGCCATGCCCAGGACCAGAACGCTGAGAATCAAGGATGTTGCGATGAAGGCCCCGCGGTGCCGCCGGATCATTTTGCGCATGCGATACGATGCGCTCGGCGGTGAGGCCAGCACCGGTTCGTCGTGGAGGTGCCGGGCGAGGTCTTCGGCCAGACCGCTGGCACTTTCGTATCGGCGCGCGCGGTCTTTCTCGAGGCACTTCATGATGATCCAGTCCAGGTCGCCCCGCATGGACTTGCGCAAGCGGTGGACATCGACCTGACGACGCCGGGCGACCGCACCTGCGTCGGCTCCGAGCGTGGACAGACGTGTGGAGGGCCGCGGGGGCTCCTCCTCGCGAATGATTCGCTGAATCTCTCCGTAGGCAGCGCTGCGCAATCGGCGACCATCGAAAGGCGTCGTGCCGGTCAACAGTTCGTACAGTAACACGCCGAGTGAGTAGATGTCGCTGCGCGTGTCGATGTCGACTTCGGTCCGTGCGGCCTGTTCAGGGCTCATGTATTCGGGCGTTCCAATGAACACGCCCTGTTCCGTGAAGACCGCATGCTCGGTCAGTCGTTGGGCGGTCGCTTTGGCGATGCCGAAATCAATGACTTTGGGAACAGGCCTGCCATCCTGCTCTGTGACCAGCACATTACTGGGTTTGATGTCTCGGTGAATGATGCCTTTCTGGTGGGCGTGTTGGACCGCGTGGCAGACCTGGGTGAACAACTCCAGGCGCTCGGCCATGGCCAGGTTGTGGCGATCGCAATAGGTGGTGATCGGGGCTCCGCCGACCAGTTCCATGACGAAGTAAGGCCGGCCCGTATCCGTGGCGCCGGCATCGAGCACCTTGGCGATTCCAGGGTGGTCCATCATTGCCAGGGCCTGGCGTTCGGCCTCGAATCGGGCGATGACCTGGCGCGTGTCCATGCCCAGTTTGATGATCTTGAGCGCCACGTCGCGGCGAATCGGGTGTTCCTGCCGAGCACGGTACACGGTCCCGAAACCGCCCTCGCCAAGCTGGCCCAACACGGTGTAGTGCTCGAGTTGCGGTGGCGCAACATCCTGAGCAGGCCGGTCCCATGCCTGTCGCGCGGCATCGATCTTGTGGCCGAGCGTCTCGGTCTTGGCCTGAATGAGGTCATCTTCGCCCAGCAGGGCTTCAACTTCGCGCCGAACGACCGCATCCTGACACGCACGGTCGAGAAAAGCACTCCGTTGGGATGCCGCCAGGGCGCTGGCTTCCTCGAAGAGTCGTTCGATCTGTTCAAACTGCTCCGGAGTCATCCGGTCTCCTTGTCATGGGTGCTCCATCCCAAGACGTTTCGATGAGCATGGAGTGCGGTATTAAACATATCAGGTATGAGATTCGCGGGCGAGGAAGCGGTGGCATCGGCACAAGTCCGGTGCAATTCTCACCGTGGGCGCAGTCTGCCTCAGTTGCTGGGTATTTGTTCGCAGCGACGTCGCGCGGTCGGCTGGGCTGCGGGTGTGGCACGGCGTCTGCTTGTATTCGAGGGGGTTTCGCTGTTTGCGCACTGGAGCACGACATGAGGCGTAGCACGATTAATTTCTGGATCGATGTGGTGTCGCTCGCGGCGCTGTTCGGTTTGGTGTGTACGGGCATGATGACACGCTTCATTCTGCCAGCCGGTAGCGGGGGGCGTCTCGGCGGGTGCCCGGGTAAGACCCTGTGGGGGCTGACGCGGCATGGGTGGGGTGACGTGCACACAGGGTTGGCTGCGGGGCTGGTGGCGCTGGTCGGCGTGCACGTCGCACTGCATTGGAGGTGGGTGTGCAGCGTATCACGGCAGTTGATGCATGTCGGGCATCGCCCACGACCTGTTTCCGCGGCGAGCGTCCATGTCTATGGGGCCGTATTCGTGAGCGCGGTCATCGGCGCCGTATGGGCGCTCATGTGGCTGGCCGCAGTCAGCGTCGTCGAACCCCACTGACGCACCGGAGCCGTTGTGTTCCGTTCTCGGCTCTGTCTGAACAGGACGGCTTGGCGAGATCTCAGTCCCAGATCCAATCGCTGGCCATTTCTGGCATGCCACGACGCGTGTAGTGGGCGGCCAGCCGCTGGCGCGCGTCGGCGGCGTAAGCACTATCCGAGCCATGCTCGCACTCGATGACTGGATAACTCTCGAGCATCAGGCCTTCGCCCTCTTCCCATTCGCCAGTGGCCGACAGACTGGCTCCGAGGATGTGCATCGTGTCCGCGTGCAGGGCGGCGGCGCGCGGCCGCGTATCCTCGATCGTCAGGGCGTAATAGCTGACCTGGGCTGCCGCTGCGGGGTCTTCGTAGTACAGCATATCAGCGATGTTGTGCGCCAGTACTTTCCATCTGACATCCTGATGTCCGCTGTGATGCAACAGGCCCAGGGCCTGGGCGTAGGGGCGCCCGACGCAATCGGCGATGACGTCCGAGGTCAATGAGTCGGCAATTGCGTTGAGTTCATCGGCCTGCTCCGGCTGATGCAGCGCACGACCGCGACATTCGGCCGCGAGGGCCTGGCGGTAGAACGCGTTGGCTTCCGTGTGCTCGTAGCGGCCGTGGCACAATCCAGCGAGTTTCCAGTACGTGTCACTGACCCGGAGGGGTTTGAAGCCCTCGGGGTTCATGGCCACGGCTTCGCGCATGAGCGCTTCAGCCTCGGCCACCTTGCCGCGTTCCATTAACAGCCGGCCCAGGTTGTTGGTCGCCTCGAACATGTAGGAATCCGTTCCGGGGGGCAGTCGGCGATAGATATCGAGGGAGCGACGGAGCCACTTCTCCGCTTCATCGTAGCGCCGTCGTGCCGTGAGCATGGCTGCATAACTGTAGTAGTTGCGCGCGGCATCGCGCGACAGCAGGCTGTCGCTGCGGTCATACAGATCGATGGCCTGGCGGTAGAGCGCATCCGCCGTGGTCCACTCGTTTCGGCGACTGCCGTCCCAGTGGGCAAAAGCAAGGTTGCCGGTCGCCTCGGCAATCTTGGGATGCACATCGCCATGTTCTCTGCGCAGCAGGCCGATGGCTTCGAGATGCAGAGAGCGCGATTCGGGCTTGTTCAAGAACGAACATGCCCGGCCCAGCAGGGTCAGACTGGCAGCCAGTTTGTCTGGCGTGGTCTCGGTGTGGTGGCGGTACAGTTCGAGGGCCTGGCGTACTTCGTGATCAACACGATCCCACATCCACAATCCAGCGTAGGTCCGTGCGATGGTATAGCGCACATCAGCCTCGGCTTCCGGTTGATCTCGCAGTTCGAGCCGGGCACGCCGTGATGCTTCCTCGAGCAAATCCATGATGGTGACGTTCTGCCCCGTGCGGTAGGGGCTGGCTGAAATCATGACATCCTGCAGGAAGTCCTTGATTTGTTCAGCCTTGGCGCGATGGAGTGATTCGCCATGGGCAGCGCGCATGGCCCGTACGGCGAACAGGGTGCTGAATGCCGCGCCCAGCACGAGTGTCGCCGCGGCGATGGCCATTGCCGCGACCATCGTGCGATTGCGCCGAGCGAACATGCGCAAATGGTAGGTCATGCTCGCTGGCCGCGCCTGAATCGGTTCGCGATTCAGGAAGCACCGCAGATCACGCGCGAGATCGGCGACCGTCTGGTATCGCTCTGCCGGGTCCTTGGCCAGAGCTTTGAGCATGATGGTCTCGAGATCACCACGCAGGGCGTTGTCTACGAGGGATGGCTTGCGCGGAGGCACGTGCTTGATGATGCGCGTGGCTTCCAGCAGCGATTGTTGCCGCACGTCGTAGGGCAACTCATCACACAACAGCTTGTACAGTACGATACCGAGGGCATACACATCACTGCGCGTATCAATGGCCTGAGCGTGTGGATCGCATTGTTCGGGACTCATATAGGTCAGCGTTCCGATGAGCTGGCCCGTTTGGGTATGCAGGGTTGTTTGAGCCGCATCAGGTGCAGTGACCCGTGCAACACCGAAGTCGATGACCTTGGGGCGTCCGGAATCACCTACGAGAATATTGGCTGGCTTGAGATCACGATGGATGATCCCGAGCTGATGACCATACTGCACCGCATCACACGCGGTAATGAACAGGTTGAGGCGATCCCGCGTAGAAACCCGGCGATCGTTGGCGTACGCGTCGATGGCCTGCGCGCCGGGGATGTACTCCATCGCGAAATAGGGCAGCGCCCGCCCGCCTTCGCGCGCGGTTCCCGCCGCGTAAATCTGAGCAATCCCCGGGTGTTTGAGACGGGCGAGAATCTGGCATTCGTGACGAAAACGCCGCAGGCTCTCAGTTGATGGACCGAGATTGCGCAGGACCTTCAGGGCTACCGTGCGGCGTGGCTCGAGCTGCTCGGCCTCGTAGACCGTACCCATGCCCCCCGAGGCCACTTGCCGGATGATGCGGAATCCGCCAACGCTGTCGGGGAGTTGATGGTTCTCGATCCGCCGTTCAGCGGCGATGGCAACAGTCGGCGGCTCGATGAATGACCCGTCGGCGGCGTGGGCTTCGAGTAAGGCTCCGACTTCGGCGAGGAGCAATGGCTCGTTCGAGCACATGTCCTCGAGGTAGGACTGGCGGTCGGCTCGTGGACGATCGAGGGCTTGGTGAAACAGTGTCTCAACGCGTTGCCAGTGCTCGGATGGTCCGGGTTTACGTACCACGCAGGGTGTCCTATGGATGACCGACCTTTCGTCGAAGCCAGGCGCGGGCGAGCGTCCACTCGCGTTCGATGGTCCGTGATGAGACGTTCCACAGTCGCGCGATTTCCACGAAGGTCAGGCCTGAGAAGAACCTCATTTCGACCAGCCGGGCTTTCCGCTCGTCGATTTCGGCCAGCTGTTGCAACGCGTCATCGAGGGCGACCAGGTCGACCTGCTCTTCGAATGCAGCAAGTGTGATGTCGAGTGATGATCGCTGACCGCTGCGTTTGCGTGCACGCTTGCGCCGGGCGTGATCCACCAGGACCCGTCGCATGATTTTGGATGCCACTGCAAAGAACTCGGCCCGATCGCAACCCAGGGAGCGCTGATCGATCAGTCGGACATACGCCTCATGGACGAGGGCTGTTGGATCCAGGGTGTGATCGGCACGCTCTCCGCGCAGGAAGTCGGCGGCCCGTTGGCGGAGCTGGCTGTAGACCATTGGCCACAGTTCATCGACGGAACTGCGCGCTCCGCTGCGGACGGCGTCGAGCAATTGATTGGGTTGAGCGAGTGGTTGCACGGTGGACTCTTATTTTTTGATTCTCTTTGTCGGGTTTCAAATTGCATTCTCGCGGTGTGGTCATGACGGGACAAGACTGAAACGGACACAACGTCCGTATATTAGAGAGTCCGTGGGGCTTTTAATCGCTACCTAAGTCGATCGTCTCGAAGCCGTTCTGAAAAAACCAACGGCAGGGATTCGTGCGCGCGGGCTGGCTGGTGGGAGTTTTCTAATGATGAGATGTTCAAGGCTGCTGGCCTTGATTGCGATTTGCACGACGGCGGTCAGTGGCGAAGACATCCGTCAGAACCCGGGCCACTTCGAGGAGGCGGTACCTCCGCCTGAAGTCATTCCCGAAGCCCCGGCGGCGGCCGGTGGCGGCCCGGCGGCGATCGTTCACGGGCGGTTTGTCAGTTACCAGGTGAACGTGGACAACTTCGGGGTCAATATCCTGGGCGATGCGGCCAACGAGCCATCGATTGCTGTCGATCCGACGAATACTGCGATCATGGCCATCGGGTGGCGTGACTTCAGCACGGTGACCAACGCCTTCCGCCAGTCCGGCGTCGCACACAGCACGGATCGGGGGGAGACCTGGACGTTTCCGGGTGTCATCCGTCCAGGGGAGTTTGCCAGTGATCCGGTGCTCGAGGCCGACAGTGCGGGCAACTTCTATTATTACTCACTTCAGCCCAACCGTGGCCCCGGGTTGTTTGCCTGCTACATGTACAAGTCGACCGATGGCGGTATGACCTGGCCTCAGGATGTCTACGGGACGGGGGGCGACAAGGCCTGGGTGGCCATCGACCGCACGGGCGGTCCTGCTGATGGCACGATCTACATACAGTGGAGCCCCAATCCACAGGCTGGATGCTGCGCGCCGGCGACCTTCACGCACTCGACCGACGGCGGCTTGACATGGTTGCCACCGGTGCAACTGCCTGTCGACCAATTCGCGGGTACGCTCGATGTCGGCCCCGACGGAGAGGTCTATACCGTCGGCAACGAATTCTTTGCCGGCTTTCCGCAGAGAATCTTCGTGGCGCGCTCGAGCAGTCCGTCCGATCCCGCGCCGTTCTTCGAGGTCACGACTGAGGTTGACCTCGACGGGTTCCGCGGCTTTTCCGCCGGGCCCAACCCGGGCGGACTCATCGGGCAGGTCCAGGTTGCCGTGGATCACTCCACGGGTCCTTCACGGGGCAACGTATACGTCCTGGGGTCTCTGGGGCGTTTGAGTGTGAGCGACCCGAGCGATGTAATGTTTGCCCGTAGCACCACGCGGGCCATCAGTTTCGAGGCACCGCAGCGTCTCAATCAGGATGCCCTGGGTGGCTACCAGTGGTTCGGCACGATCGCGGTGGCGCCGAATGGTCGCATCGATGTTGTATGGAACGATACGCGCAACGATGCAACCCCTGCTACGCCGACGTTCTCTGAGTTGTTCTACACGTATTCACTCGATGCCGGGATGACCTGGGCGTCTCCGGAAGTCGTGACCCCGGCGTTCAATCACTTTCTCGGCTATCCACAGCAGAACAAGCTGGGCGATTACTATGACATGGTGTCGTTCAACGACGGCGCCTATCTGGCGTACGCAGCGACCTTCAATGGTGAGCAGGACGTCTACTTCGTTCGCCTGACCTCCGACTGCAATTCGAACGGCGTAGGCGACGATGCCGACATTACGGCCGCGACCAGCGGTGACTGCAATATCAACGGCATTCCCGACGAGTGCGAACCAGATCTCGACTGCAACACCAATGCTGTTCAGGATATTTGTGACGTTGCGGCACTGACCAGCGACGATTGCAACACCAACCTGGTTCCCGACGAGTGCGAGTCCGACGCGGATTGTAATGCCAACGGAATTCAGGACATCTGTGATATTGGTTCTGGAACCAGCGTTGATTGCGATCGGAACGACGTGCCCGACGAATGCGAATTGGGGGACGACTGTAACAGCAATGGCATCATCGACGGTTGCGATGTCGCCGCCGGCGGAATCAGCTTTGACTGCAACATGAACGGCGTGCCCGATGAGTGTGACATCGCAGCGGGCACCTCCGACGATGATGACATCGACGGTGTACCGGACGAATGCATTGGCGCATGCTGTGTGTGCGGAACGTGCGTTGAGACGCTCGCAGGCGACTGTGGCGGATCGGGCGGAACGTTTTCAGGCGCCATGACAGCTTGTGTCGACGTACCCTGTGTCGCATTGAGCAACGACGACTGCTCGACGGCCGAGGTGTTGCCGGATCTCGAACAAGTCGCCGTGCCCACTGACAACACGTGTGCCACGACCGATGGACCGGCCTCCGAGACCTGCGAGGCCGGGGCCATTCCCGTTGGTGCAGACCAGTGGTTTTCTTACACGTCGCCGTCGTGCGGATTCCTTACGGTCAGTCAATGCACCGGAACGCTCTACGATGGTGTCCTGGCCGTCTACGATGGCGGCGCAAGCTGCAGTTGCCCGACCGACAGTTCAACATTGCTGGCCTGTGGCGATGACACGTGCGGAATTGGAGGCGGGCCTGGGACGGTCACGATTCCGGTCGAGCAGGGCCACTGCTACTACATTCGTGTGGCGGGCTGGAATGGGATCGTCGGGACCGGTCAACTGACGGTCTCGCTCGATGCTTTCCCCGCAGGGGCCGCGGTGTCGAGCGCTCCCGTGGGTCATTGGGATGTCGATGCCGGGACGTACACGGAGAATGGTTCGTTCGCAGATGTGTGGGTCGATGGAGACATCGTCTATCAGGGGCAGGTGCTGGACAACAAAGTTCACTTCTTTGACATCAGTGACCCATTCGATCCGCAGCGTTTTCTGGAGTGGAGCGTTCCTGCGCCCAATATGGGCGCCTCGACCGAGGATGTCAAAGTCGCGAACGGCCTGCTGTTCATTGCTCTGCATCTCGACGGTTTCGATGGTGTTGAAATCGTCGATGTCCGTGATCCAGCGAGTCCGGTCCACTTGACATGGGTGACCGTGCCGGGCTTCAACGACGTGCGTAATCTGTTCATTGACAACGAATACCTGTACCTGGCCAACGGCACTACGGCTGATCTGGCCGTCGTCGATCTCTCCACCTTTGACCCGGACGCTGCCCCGGCGGCGATCTCTTCGGCCCTGTGGACCGTCAACGCCGGTTCCAGTTTCGTCGAGGATGTCGTCGTCGCGGACGGCGTCGCCTATGTTGCGGCGGGGAACGATGGGGTCTGGATATTTGATGTCAGTGATATTGCCAACACGCCGCCCGTGTTGCTCGGGGCCGGGCCACCCCAGGCCGCGACGCACAGTGTGTGGCCGACTGCAGACGGGCAATGGGTTGTCGCCACCGAGTTGCGTTCGGGTGGCCCTGTGCAACTGTATGAGATCGTGCCCGATGGCGGTGGTGTCGACGTCGTGTTGCGCCAAACCGTGGCTCTGCCTACGACGACCGCCATCAGCGCTCATCATGTCGTCGTCGACGGCGAACGGGTCTACGCAACGTGGCATGAAGCCGGTTTGCGAATTTTTGATATCGATACTGCAGGCGCCCGATTGATCGAGGTCGGGTCGTATAACAGCTACTATAACACTCCATTCGGTTCATTCGTGGGTGCCTGGGGTGTTTATCCGTTTCGCGATGACGGAATTGTCGTAATCAGCGACATCAACAGCGGTCTGCACGTCATTCGGACGGTCGAAGAACGACTGACCTTCAATTATCCCAATGGCCGGCCGGATTATATCGACATCGACGCCGGGGCCATCGTGACGGTCCACATTGATGCACAGTGTGACATGCCGGTCGAACGCACGGCGACATTGTACGTCGGTGTCGACGTCGCGGATGGCGGTTCATTCGTTGGTTTGCCGATGGTTGCACTCGGCGGCAATCTGTACGAAGCGTCCATTCCGGTTGCGGATTGCGGTTCGACGGTGTCTTACTACGTCGAGATCGAAACAGTGACCGGCTTGACCGTTGTGGACCCGCCCGGCGCGCCGCTTACTGCGTATCGCGCCGACGTGGCTTCGGGCCGCACTGTGTTGTTCGAAGACGACTTCGAAGCATCATCGGGTTGGACCGTGCTCAGCCAGGCGTGTTTCGATGGCACGGCGACCGGTGCGTGGCAACGCGTCGATCCGCTGGGTACCGCCTTCGCTCCGGAAGACGATCATACGCCCGGCGGGAGCAGCTGTTACGTGAGTGGCCAGGGTCCGGTGGGGGGCACGTGGTTCACTGCCGACATTGACGGAGGCCCGTTCCAATTGCTGTCACCCATCGTCGTAACCGGCGGTGCGGATGTCGAGATCAGCTACGCCAGATGGTTCTACAGCATCCTGTTCTCAGCAGGTGCCGAGTCCGTGATGCAGGTCGAGGTCTCCGGGGACGGCGGTTCGTCGTGGGCGGTTGCCGAAACCGTGCACAGCAGCGGGGCCCAGTGGGTCGAACACAGCTTTCGAGTCAGCGAAGTCATTCCGCCGACGGGGTCGGTACGCTTGCGTTTCACAATCGTCGACTGCCCGAACGTTGCCATTCCAGAAGCGGCGATCGACGATGTGTCCATCGTGGCTTTGCCATGTGCGGCGTGCGATATGCTGGCCGATTGCGCCGATCTCGATAGTAACGGCATCCGGGATGACAACTGTACATGGTGGGCATGCACGGACGGCGCATGCGCGGGAACCGATGTCGTGTTCGCCGACATGGGTGGGCAATTCGGTGCCTGTCCGCCAGACGGCACTGCCGATGGCAACGATCGTTTTCACGCCCTGAACTGTTTCGCCGACATGGATCCTCTGGGGGGATCCTACATGTGCGAGAGCGCCCCACCGGTCGCTTTCAATGTGGATGCCGGCGGACAGTTCGGGGATTGCAATCCCGATGGTGTGTGCGACGGCAACGATGCCTTCGCCGCCCTGAACGCATTTGGTGGACTTACATCATGCAGTTGTCCTGCTGATGGTGGTCCCGCGCCGGTGATTGGGTCGCCGGTCACCGTCGGGCATGCTTCCTTATGGCTTCGAGCCGACCGCGCGGAGGTCGGGCCGGGAGACCTGCTTGAGGTTGAGGTGTACCTCGGCAGTGATCTCGCCGACCTCCGCGGGTTTCAACTGCATCTCGGCGTCACAGGTGGACGTCGTGGTGATCTTCAACTTGTGGATATCTCGGTTCCTTCGTTGGGCGTGCTTACGAAGGACCGGGCTCCAATCGGGAAGTCGCGGACAGACGGTCGAGGCATCAATGCCGAGACCTGGCAGGGTGAGCGACAAACGCTCTGATTCGGATAACCGCCCGCCGTCACCGCGCTTCTCGATTCTTGAACCAACGTACGCCGCCGATGCGACCTGGCAGGCGTTCAATCTCACGACCGCGCAAGTTGTTGTTGGTCGTGACGGTCCCGGTGTGGGTGTTCAAGCCAACGCCCACCTGGCGACCTTTACCTATCGCGTTCCGCGCTTCGCGTCAGGAACATTTCATATCAGTGTCTTGCACGATGATGAGGACTCCGCCCAACGAACCTTCATGTTTCCAACGAAACCAAATGGCCGTATCACGGTGGAGAGCACGGGGGCGACCGTCGTTGTCGTGGACTAGGCTCGGTCTGAAAACTCCGGTCGAGTGAGATTGAGCGAGGGAGCCGTTGGCAAGGCCGCAGGGTCACGAATCAGGGCACTAGGCGACGCGGTTCAAGCCACCGGGGCCGCGGAACTCGACTGAGTTCGCACCGAGCAGGGAATCGATATCCTGGCAGAAGCTGTCCGACGGGCACACGCTCGTGGCAGTCAGTCGAACTGCGGCCACCAGTTCGTCGGTTGTCTTGATTCGCAGAATGATCTGCTTGTCGCCAGGATAACGCTCGAGGACCTCGTGGAGTTCGTCCATGATTTCGGGAGCGTGGGTGGTGCTCGAAAGATTGATGAGGATGGCCTCGGTCAGTTTCTCGCGAGCCTGATCCAGCGGAATGATGTCCTTGACGCGCAGGGCCGGGTCATCCCGACGGCGATCGACTTCGCCGACGAAGAACGCGATCGAGTCCAGTCCGAGCAACGGGCGAAAACGATCCAGGTCTGCAGGGAACAGAATTCCCTCGATCGAGCCACTCGTATCTTCGAGCGCCACGATGCCCATGCGCGAACCCGCGTTGCGGCCAGTCTTCGTGGCCACCGTGCGAAGTTTCGTGATCAGGCAGCCCAGCACGACTTCGTCACCATCGCGCATGTTCTTCATGGCACTGAGCTCTGCGGTGGCGTACCGCTTGATTTCATCCTGGCAAATCGCCAGCGGATGGTTGGTGATATAGAAACCGAGGACTTCTTTCTCGTTGGCCAGGAGTTCTGCTTCACTCCATTGTTCGTCCGCGGGAATGGTCGGGTACTGTACGTCGGGTGCTTCACCGCCAGCCGCAAAGGCATCGAGCATGGACATCTGTCCGCTGACGCGGTCACGCTGGACCTGGGCACCGCCTTCGATGGCAGCGTCGAGGACTTTGATAAGGGCTTTGCGCATCGCGCCTGTCGAATCGAACGCACCAGCCTTGATCAGGGCTTCCATGGATCCGCGGTTCACCGCTGAGAGATCAACGCGTTCACAGAAATCGAACAGGTGAGCGTACGCTCCGCCCTCCTGACGCGCTTTGACGATGGCCTGGACGGCCTTGCCCCCGAGCCCCTTGATGGCGCCCAGACCGAACCGCAGGCACTGACTGTCGTCGCCCAGGCGGATCGGGGTGAAGTCATGATCCGACGAGTTGATGTCGGGAGGTCGCACCTGGATGTCCATGGCCCTGCACGCCTCGATGTACTCCGTGATCTTGTCTGAGTCGCCCATCTCGAATGTCAGCAGGGCGGCCATGAACTCCACAGGGAAGTACGTCTTCATGTACGCAGTCTGGTAGGCCACGATGGCATAGCCGGTCGAGTGGGCTTTGTTGAATGCGTAGCCGCCGAAGCGCAAGATCTCTTCAAAGGTCTGGGTCGCAGTTTCGCCGGGCAGGCCCTTTTCGATACACCCATCCATGAACGGCTTACGCATGGCTTCGATGAAGTCGGTCTTCTTCTTGCTGATGGCCTTGGCCAGGCGGAATGCGCGCTTGAGTTCAATGCCGCCAAGCCGATTCACCAGGCGCGAGACCTGTTCCTGATAAACCATGATCCCAAAGGTCTCTTCAAGGACTTCGGTCATGATGGTGTGTGGTGTGGTCCACTGTTCGCCGTGTTTGCGAGCAACGTAAGCGTCAATGTTGACCATCGGGCCCGGTCGGTAAAGTGCGTTGGCGGCGATGAGGTCTTCGATGCGGTCCGGTTTCATCTTGCGGCAGACGTCGCGCATTCCGTCTGATTCAAACTGGAAAATGCCCTTGGTGTCACCGCGCGCGAAGCACTGATAGACCTTCTGGTCGGTGAGGTCGAGTTTCTCGAGGTTGATCGAGACTCCATGCATCCGTTCTGCCAGTTGTCGAGCACGCTCCAGTGTCGAGAGCGTGCGCAGACCGAGGAAATCCATCTTCAGCAGGCCGATCTTCTCGACCGTCGGGCCGTCGAACTGCGTCACCACTTGATTGGAATCGTTGCTCGACGCGGAACGATACAAGGGGAGAAAATTGTCGAGCGGCTTGTCGGCGACAACCACGCCGGCTGCGTGGATGCCAGCATGACGCGCCAGTCCCTCAATGCGCTGGCTGATGTCGACGACCTTGGCGATGGTCTCATCCTCGCTGATCAGCTTGACCAGCTCGGGTTCCTGCTCCTTGGCTCTCTCGATGGTCATCTTGAGTTCGGCGGGGATCAACTGGCTGATCTTGTTGGCCCGCTCGAAATCGACTCCCATGACGCGGCATACGTCCTTGACGGCTGCGCGGGCCTTCAGGGTTCCGAAAGTGATGATCTGGGCCACATGTCCGTACTTCTCACGGACGTGGTCGATGAGGTGCTGCCGACTGTCCTGGCAGATGTCGATATCGATATCCGGCATTTCGTCACGATCCGGATCCATGAAGCGTTCGAAGTACAACCCGTAGCGCATGGGGTCGGGCGAAGACAGATACAGGCAAAACGCGATGACCGAGCTGCAGCCTGAGCCGCGGGCCCCGCAGGGAATGCCGTTCTCGCGGGCGTAGCGCACAAAGTCCCACACGATCAGGAAGTAACTGGAAAAACCTTTGCTCGAGATGACGGAGAGTTCGTAGTCAATGCGTTCGCGAAGTTCCTCAGTGATTTCGTCATATCGTTCTGCGGCGCCCTGATAAACGAGTTCCCGGAGGTAGTCGTTGTCGCTCTTTTTTTCGGGAGCCTTGTACACCGGGGCGTGGCGCTTGGTGAAATCGAGTTCGACGTTGCACATGTCCGCGATGAGCTTGGTATTGCTGACGACGTCGGGACGATCAGGGAACAGGGCCGCCATCTCTGATTGAGCCTTGAGGTAAAACTGGTCGGAAGGGAACCGGAACCGTTCCTCATCAGCCACCAGGCTGTTCGTACAGATGCACAACAGAACGTCGTGGGCCTCGGTGTCGTCAGGCATGAGGTAGTGGACGTCGTTGGTCGCGATGACGCCGAGTCCCAGCTGCTGGGCGATGTCGAACAGCGCGGGGTTGGTTTGCTTCTGCTCAGGGAGGCCGTGGTCCTGAACCTCGATGAAGAACCGCTCCGGGCCGAAGATATCCAGGTAGGTTTCCGCCGCTGCCTTGGCTTCGGGCATATCGCGGTGCATGAGCATCTGTGGCAGCTCTGCGCCCAGACATGTCGACGTGCAGATGATGCCCTCGCTGAGTTCGCGAAGCACTTCTTTGTCGATCCGCGGTTTGTAGTAGAACCCCTCGAGGTAGCCGATCGATGCCAGCTTCAGGAGATTGTGATACCCGGTGAGGTTCTGCGCCAGCAACAGCAGGTGATAGCTGTTGTCTCCGCCGATGCACTTAGCCTGTTTATTGTCGCGCCGATCAGGGGCCAGGTACGCCTCCATGCCGATGATGGGCTTGATCCCGGCCCTGGACGCTTTCTCGTAGAATTCGATGGCCGCAAACATGTTGCCATGGTCGGTGATGGCGACTGCGGGCATCTCGAGTTCGCTGGCCCGTTTGATCAGACGGTTGATCTCGGTGGCACCATCGAGAAGGCTGTAGTGGGTGTGCAAATGCAGGTGAACGAAGTCGCTGGTGGACATGGTGGCGTCATCCTGGCTCGCTGGTGGTGTCTTGGCACGGGACATTCCGTCGTCAACCCGACCCTGATTGCCTCACGGGTCCGGGCCGTGCCCGCGCCGATCCTATGGGCCGTGACGGGGCGATGCAACGGTCCGGACGTAACTCGCGGAGGCGGGTGATGTGAGAGGCGCAGAAAACACACGCGGCACGTCCGAAAGCCGGTTTTCAGTACAGTTAGTGGGCCAGGGGTGTTAATAAACGATAGTGGAATAGCACCGGTCTTTGGTGGTCCGTCTGTCCGATGTTAGTATAAGACCCGGGTGTTGCAGTCCTCAGCGGGGGGGCATTTTGGCTGAATAGATTCGGGATATCCCACTGACGCTGCGCAGGCGGCCCGGTGGAGCAATGTGACATAACCATGAAACAACGTGGAACAGCAATCAGTTTGACGAGACTCGCCTGGGCATCGATTGGTTTGACGATATGGGCTTCCGGTTGCGCCGTGCCGCAACCTCGAGGCCAGGGCGAGATGAGCTATCGCCATGAGGCGCGAACCGGTGCTGGGTACTATCTGTATCTGCCCCAGGATTATGTCGAATCCGAGGGACGCCGTCCGGAGAATCAGAAATGGCCCGTCGTGGTCAGTTTCCACGGAATGCGGCCGTGGGACAGTGCCGGCGCTCAAATCATGGAGTGGCAGCAAGAGGCCGACCGCTATGGCTACGTCGTGATTGCTCCGACCACCCGTGTTTCGGACCTGCTGGGTTCTCTCCCCATCAAGCGGGTCAGCCGCAGTCTCAAGGCTGACGAGCGCGATACCCTCGCCATTCTCGACGAGCTGACGACACACTATGACATCGATCCCAACCATGTGTTGTCAACCAGTTGGTCGATGGGCGGGTACCTCGCACATTACATGCTCAATCGCCATCCAGATCGCTTCAGCTGTCTGGCCGTGCGGCAATCCAATTTCTCGGCCGAAATCCTCAATCAGGCCAATGTTCCAGCGTACCGCGATACGAAGGTCGCCGTATTCAACACCAAGAATGATTTTGCGATCTGCAAGCGTGAGTCCAAGCAGGCCGTGTCGTGGTACACCGACAGGGGTTTTGATATCACCAGTGGCATGATCGACCACCTGGGTCACGAACGAACTCCTGAGACGGCTGCTGCGTTCTTCGCCATGACGTGCGGGGCGGAACCCAAGACACCGCCTACGCAGCTCTCCATGCGGATTACCAAGAACAGCGCTGCCGGGCACGAGACGCTGGCAACCTCCGACGTGACCGCGGTAGCCGACAAGCGCAAGACGGCCGCCCGGCCGCCCCGACGCGAACAGGTGGTGGCCCGTCGCGACACGCGACAATCCGCTCCACCACGTCAGGTACCCGATGACTCCCTGGGCAGCAGGGCGCTGGCCTCGGCCAACACGGACGTGTCGAATCCTGTGCCTGCCGAATGGGGCGTGAGCCGCCGACCTTCGTCGTCGAGCGACCGGCCGTCGCCACGCCCGGCCAAGGCACGACGCCTGGGCCAGGATACACCGGCACCACCGGTGATTCGGCGTCCGGCGTCGCCAGCGAATAGTCCGCTCATCGTCAGGCTCAGTGCCTACATCGGTATCGCGCCGATGCTGGTCAGCTATACGGTTCAAATCCCCTCCGCGATGATGAACGGAGCTCGTGTCGTGTGGTATGACAACGGCGAGCCCATCTCCGAGGGCATTTCAGGCCAGAAGTCACTGTCTACGCCAGGTCAGCATCGTATCGAGGCCATCATCACCACGAGCGCCAACGAGGAGGTCCGGGCAGTCAAGACCGTGACCGTGCTCGATCGGCTGACATTCGAAGAGTAAGCCTTGTCCTGCATCCCGGCGTTCGTATCGGCGTGATTGTCAGCATGAGGGCTTCGTGGGGGGAACCGGGTCCACGCCGCCTGCAGACAATGGATGACACCTGCAGATGCGTCTGCAAGTCAGCCAGCCGCCACGCCATGGGCCATGCCGTTCCACCGCCTCCAGGCCATATTCACTGCAACTGGGATAGAACCGACAGTGCCCAACGAGTAACGGGCGAATGCAGCATTGGTACACCCGGATGCACACGATGACCGCCTGGCGCGGAACAGCGGTCGACAGTGTGTGCAGGATGCGTGATCCAGTGGCCATAGCCTGTTACTAACCCGCTCTGCGTCGCGGCTTCTTGCGCGGCGTCGGTGGCGGCGTCGTGGGTATCGGGTTGGGCTTCGAAGGCTTGCGGGTCGAGGGCTTGGTGGTGCTGTTGCTCGGGTTGCCCTGCGACATCTTGACGCCGCCGCCCGTGCTGCGCTCATACGTGGTCGTCAGGTCCAGTACCCATGCGTCAGGACCATCCTGTGTTTCCATCGTGAATACGATCTTGTGCTCGGACTCGAACGTGTACGTCTGACGCATCATGATGCCCGTGTCATCCATGTAATGCATGGTCAGGGCGTTGCGCGCAGAATCGAACTGGCCGCGAAATTCCTTGGGCGATCCGAGGTTGGCGAACCACCAGTAACGGTATTGTCTCAAGTCGTTGTCGTAGGTCAGCATGACCCGGCCTTCGAGGGACATTTGAAGATCCCGGCTCTTGCTGTCGTAATTCCCGACCAGAAAACGACCATCGAGTTCCTTCTCGAAGACACAGCGTCCCTTGCCGGTGGCGGCGGGAAAGTCGGCGCTGGCTGGATACTCCTCGGTGACGTCCCAGCGGCCTTCGAGGCGTTCGAAGATCTCGCTGGCCGTTTCGGCACAGGCTACGGCGCACGTCAGGCCCATGGCGAGCCCCAAACAACGCGTGATGGTCTTCATGGCAGGTCTCCTCGCGGTCAGGGCCTGCACGCGGCCCCAGTACAAGAATTGTACCATGACCCGCCGGTCGCAGGCCATGGTACAGGCACTTGAGCCACTCGAAGTCGTCGATTACTTGACCGCGGAGTAGAAATCGGCCACGGCATCCCAGTTCACCACGTTCCAGAACGCGGAAACGTAGTCCGGGCGGCGATTCTGGTACTTCAGGTAGTAGGCGTGTTCCCAGACATCCAGACCCAGAATCGGCGTATAACCGTCCATGATTGGCGAATCCTGGTTTGCGGTGCTGAACACCTCGACTTTGCCGTTCTTGACCGCGAGCCAGGCCCAGCCTGAACCGAATCGGGTTTTGGCGGCCGTCTCGAACTTGGTCTTGAAGGCGTCGAATCCGCCGAAGGTGCTCGCGAGAACACTAGCGAGATCGCCGCCTGGTTCGCCGCCCTTGCCAGGGGCCATGGTTTGCCAGAACAGCGAGTGATTGGCATGTCCACCACCGTTATTGATTACCGCCTGGCGGATGCTGTCGGGTATACTCCCAACGCTGCCAAGCAGTTCACCGATACTCTTGCTGGCCAGGTCCGCGTGACCTTCGAGCGCCTTGTTGAGATTGGTGACGTATGCATTGTGATGCTTGCCATGGTGGATCTCCATGGTCTGGGCATCGATGGTGTGGGCCAACGCATCGTAGGCGTATGGCAGACTGGGAAGTTCAAAGCCCATGATTCAGCTCCTGTGCTTGTTTGGTGTCGTATTCGCCGGAAAAACGATATCAGGCACCCATTAGGCGGTCAAGGCAGCACAGGTGGAACGTCCACGGATGGCGGTGTCCAGAAACCACTTTGACAAGATTGTCGATGCAGCGGAACTGAGCCGGCGCATTGCGGCCGTGCGCGACGAAAGCCAATCCATCGTTTTGTGCCACGGGTGCTTCGATATCGTGCATCCCGGGCACATTCGACACCTGGAGTTTGCTCGCAGGCACGGCGACATCCTCATCGTTTCGATTACGGGTGATGCGGCGATCGACAAGGATTCTGATCGACCCTACATTCCCGAGGAACTTCGGGCAGAAAACCTCGCCGCCCTCGAACTCGTCGATCTGGTGTATATCGACGACCACGACACGGCAGCAGATGTGCTCCGTGCAGTGCGGCCCGATGTCTACGTCAAGGGGGAAGAGTACCAGAAACTCCGTGACGCCCGTTTCCTCGAAGAACAAAGCATCGTTGAGGCTCAGGGCGGGCGGGTGGTGTTTTCCAGTGGAGACATCGTCTTCAGTTCGACCGAATTGATCCGGCGGCTCGGTCGAGACAGCGGTATCGAATTCAAGCGGCTGCAGTTCGTGTGCCAGCGGCACGCGATTGATCGTGGTGCGATGCATGGGCTCATCAGCGCATTTGCAGGCCGGCGTTTCGTCGTCGTCGGTGATGTCATCATTGATCGCTACGTCGTGTGCGACCCAGTGGAAATCGCTGGCGAGGCCCCCATGCTGTCGCTCAACGAGATTGAAGAGCGCAGTTATGTCGGTGGTGCGGCCATCGTGGCCCGGCATCTCGCCGCCCTCGGCGCTGACGTGGTGTTGATCGCTCGTGTGCCTGGCCGGGATCCCCACCAGTGGGTGCGCGGCCAGTTGCAACGTGACGGAATCGAGCTGCATTCGGTTGATGATGAGATGGACCTCGTCATCAAGAGCCGATTCGTCGTCGAGGATACCAAGTTGTTCAAGGTCGATAGCGGTCGGCCGCTCCCGCTCGATTCGCAGTGCTGCCGTTTGACCAGTGATACGATCGTGAGTCGCGCTGCCGGCGCGGACGGCCTTGTATTCTGTGATTTTGGCTACGGCATGATCACCCAGGGGTTACTGGACACGGTGTTGCGTCCGGTGCGCCAGCTGGTGCCGACGGTGTCGGCCGATGTCAGCGGGCCACGTGGTAATCTGAAGTTGTTTCGTGATGTCGACTTGCTGTGTCCCAACGAACGCGAATTGCGCACGACGTTGCATGATTTTGATCAGGGGCTGGCACAGGTCGCGTGGCAATTAATGGATACCACCAATGCGCGGCACTTGATGACCACGCTGGGTCGTCGTGGCCTGGTGGCGTTTCAGCGTCAGTCGCAGGATCCTGACTCCTCCGAGTGGGTGGGGCGCTTACGCAGCGAGTATATCCAGGCACTGTGTGACCACCCTGTCGATGTGCTCGGATGTGGCGATGCGCTGCTTGCGGGTGCGAGTCTGGCCCTTGCAGTCGGGGCCAACCCGGTCCAGGCGGCCTATCTGGGCAACACGATGGCTGCACTCGAGTCCGTCGAAGCCGGCAACATCCCAATCAGCGTCGCCGCTTTGAGGCAGGCGGTCGATGCCCGCCCGGAGTTGGAGCCTGTGGTCATGGCATCAGAAGCGCACACCTGATCGCCGCACCATCTGCGAAATCCGCACAACGCGGAACTCCAGGTTTCGAGCAGGTCGGTGGGTTTGGCGGGGACCAGTCAGTCCTCGTGCAGACCCTCGAACAACGCACTGCCCACCCGGACCATGGTCGCACCTTCCTGAATGGCATATTCGAAATCGTGACTCATGCCCATCGATAGCTGAGTAAAGCGGTCCGTGACGGTGCCGCGCGTTCTCAGATCGTCGGCCAATTCGCGCAGACGGGCAAAGGTGCTGCGCAAGCGTGCCTCGTCGTCGATGAAGGGAGCCATGGTCATCAGGCCGACGAGGTTCACGTTGGGCAGGGGGCTGATTTCTTCGACGAGCAGATTGATGGCTCCAACCGCAGCGCCATGCTTGGTTTTCTCGCCTGCGACATTGATCTGGAGAAAAATGTCGATATCGAGGTCGCGTGCCGCAGCGTCCGTGCTGATCTGCTCGGCGAGACGCAGGCTGTCGACCGAGTGGATGATCTGCGACCATTCGATCGCTGCACGGACCTTGTTGCGTTGAAGGTGGCCGATCATGTGCCAGGTGGCCCGCGCCGGACTGTCTTCCGCGAGGGTTCGTTTGCGCTTGAATGTTTCGTAGGCCATGGCGGCACGGCGGCTCAGGGATTGCACACGGTTCTCGCCAAGATCGGTGAGCCCGAGGTCGAGGGCCATGCGGATGATGTCCACTTCGACTTTCTTCGTCACGGCGATGAGGCGCACATCATCGGCTGACCGGCCCGACTGTTCGGCAGCCCGGGCCACCCGTTCGCGCGTGCGCTCGATGTTGTCCCTTAGACGGTTCCGCCGTGCTGTGGGGCTGGCGTGGCCGTCGGACTGCCTGGTTGACTGGGTCGTGCCCATTTGAAATGATGAAACGAATGCCTTTGACAGTTGATGACATTATCTACACTCCACCCGTCGAGCCAAGGATGATTTTGTGGTCCGAGCTCTTCACCTGCGATCAGCCGGTCGAATTGGAGATTGGCAGCGGCAAGGGTGGCTTCATCTTAGAGCAGGCACGGGCCCATCCGGAGCGTAACTTCCTCGGCCTGGAGTGGGCCAACAAGTACTTCAAGTATGCCGCACAGCGCATGGTCCGCTGGGGGGTCCACAATGTCCGCCTCAGCCGGGTGGACGCTGCCCATTTCGTACCGAACTACATCCCGACCGCGTCATTGGCCGCAGTTCACGTGTATCATCCCGATCCGTGGCCGAAGGCTCGCCACCACAAGCGGCGGCTCTTCCAACCCGACTTCGTCGAGACCCTGGTCCGGATTCTCCACGATGGGGGCACCGTCTCGGCCCAGACGGATCACCGCGAGTATTTCGGGGTTATCAAGGCCGTCCTGGACGCTCACGAGGCACTTGAAAGGACACACTCGGATTCCGAGAATGGGACAGAGGGGGTGGATCTCGTTCCTACGAATTTCCAGATCAAGTATTGCCGTGAAGGCCGTCATATTACACGTCTGGTCTACCGCCGCACTGCGCGCCGTTCAGGGGATGGCGGTTGCAGCGGTCCTCCTGATTCTCAGTCCAGCCTGCAGTCAATCTGATTGTGTCGAGAATTCCGACGACGGCATTTTTCAGTTGTCGCCATCCGGGCGGGCCACGGCGTACATGGATTCCTCGGCATTCGATTCGGCATTCACCTGGTTACAGCAGGTTGACCGGCATGTCAGCTTCAACTGTCTGGTCGAGCGCTTCAGTGCTTCCTTTGCTAACGATTTCGATGTGCTGGTGATGGTCCTGGACATTCCTTCCGATGAATTTCTGGCCACGTCATCCACGCGATCGATTGCCAATTTCACCTCCGCCCAACGCATATTCGAACGTGGCCTTGGTGAGGTCCGCAGGCCGATCTTCAACCCCGTTGGTCCACCCAGCATGCGCAGCTACACCGTTCTGGGGGCCAGTGATACGCTGGTTGCCGGTCCATTGCTGCATGAGCTGGCACACTCCTGGGCGGCCTACTTGACGGGCCCGCCGAGTCTCGCGGCGCAGCTCGAGACAGAACCGCTCAGTCACTGGGGATTTACTTCGGTCGGTGGTGCGCTGGGCGGGTGGGACCCCGACACGCTTGTCGATCTGGGCGCGGGGGTCTATCGCGCCTGCGGTCCAACGGGGCTCGAGGTGTTCTCGCCGGCTGGGTATGCGGGCAACTCCGTGCCCTATGCGCCACTCGAACTGTATTTGATGGGCCTGGTGCCCCCTGAGGAAGTGCCACCGATCGAGGTTGCCGTAAACCCGGTGCTCGAAGTCCTGAGAGGGGACTGCGCTGATTTCAGTGCCGAGCGCATCGAGCTCGTGACCATCGAGGACATCATCACCGCCAACGGCGCGCGGTTCCCAGCGGCGGACGCGTCACCGCGTCACCTCGAGCTCGCCGTGATGATCATCACCGATCACCTGCTGACAGACGAAGAGTGGTCCACATATGAAGAGGCGCTGGCGTGTGCGGACGGCAGCGCGGAATGTCCAACCATCACGCCCATCGGAGCGAGCGGCTTCCCGCCGACATTCACACCTCTCACTTTCGAGGACGCCACGGGCGGAAGGGCAACGCTGTCATTCGTCGAACTCGAGAGCCGTGAGCCTCCGACATCACTGAGTGAATTCCTCGAATCCGAGAATCAACAGAAGTCCCCGCAATAGCGCCGCTTTCGGCCGTGCGATTCGTTCCATCCTTCGTGACACCGGCCATTTGGATCTGTATGCTGTGGCCCAGTCGCTTGAAGGGAACGCAGTGAATCCAGATCATCTCGAAGTCATCTGCGGATGCATGTTCAGTGGCAAGACGACCCTGTTGATTCAGCGGGTGGAGGCGTTGAGCGGGTACGAGGACACCGTGGTCTGCCTCAAGCCCGAGATCGACGATCGCTACTCCAGAACGGATATCGTGACCCACGACGGGCAGCGCCTCGAGGCCAGGACCGTCCGGTCGGCAGCGGAGGTCCGGCAGATTGCCGAGGATACGGGGGCCACGATCGTGGCTGTTGATGAAATTCACTTCTTTCCCCCGACGATCATCGACATCTTCGTCGCGCTGATCGACAGCGGCCGGCGGATCATATGCTGTGGACTCGATCGGGATATGTGGGGTGATCCGTTCGAGCACGTTTTCCAGTTGGCAGCGTTGGGGCGAAAGACCGTCATGCTCGGCACCTGCAAGGCCTGTGGCGCGCCGGCCGATCGGACGCAGCGAACGCAACCCTTGACCGATGACAATCTGGTAGGTGGATCGGAAGCGTTCGAATCGCGCTGCGCAGCCTGTTTCTATCCTCCTTCCGAGGCCAAACCGGTTTCAGAACAACCGGGCCTCGCCTGACTCCGGCCACAGTGGCCTCATTCATCTTTTGACCCATACGCGGGCAGCTTATGTCGTGGCTCAGAACAATTGGATGGACCCTCGCAGCGGCCCTCGCCGGCGTTGTGTTGTCCGTTGGCTGGCTGGCTCCGGTCTGGGGTTGGGTGTGCTGGATTCCGATTTTCGTGCTGGTGTGGATCTCCCGACTGGAGCTGCCGCGCAGAGCCATGTGGTATGGTTGGGTCGCCGGCATCGGCTTGCACGCATCGGCGTTCTACTGGCTGACCCAGACCCTCAAAGACTATTCGGGTTTTGGTCCCGAGATCTCCATGTCTTTGCACGGGCTGTTTTGCTGTGCCGAATCGATTCAGCTTGGCCTCTTCTGCATGCTCTCCGCACAGTTGCGGCGTTGGAACTGCAGGGGCACTTGGATCGTCGCCCTGTGTTGGGTGACGCTCGAGTTTGCCTGGCCCAAGGTGTTTCTCTGGCGATTGGCCGACACCATGATCGAATGGTCGGCAATCGTGCAGGTGGCCGAGTGGTTCGGAGTCCATGCCGTCAGTTTCATCATCATGTGGTCCGCGGCTGCGGTAACCGAACTCGCTTATCGCATCGTGGCCTCGAAACACGATGACGCGTCCAGGGCGATGGAGCCGTGGATCGCTCTGGTCGTGCTCGCCGCGACCATCTGTATCGGTGTTCAACGCCTGTCGTCGGTCGAGCGTCGAATGGTCGATAGCCCGAAGATCAGTGTGGCCATGGTTCAACCCGGCGAGGTCAACCCGGACGACGGACACGAGCCGGCCAGAAGGTTGGCACCCTGTCGGCTGTTGTCTCGCGACATCGTCGAACCGGTGACGCTGATTCTGTGGCCGGAGTCCTCGGTGGGTGCGTATCCGCTGGATATCGAGTCGTTTACGCCAGAAGGACTGGCCGATGTGGGCGTGCTGCCCGAGGCGCGGCCCTTCCCGAATCCACCCTGCCATTTCCTGTTCGGGGGGACCAGCGTGGTCATGCCCGTGGTCGATCCTCAAAACCCTGAGTTCTACAACACGGCCTTCCTCATGGATCCGAGCGAGCGTCTCGTCGGTATGTACCACAAGCAGGCGCTCATTCCTTTCGGCGAATACATCCCCTTCCAGGGGTTGTTCCCCGTGTTGCATGGGCTGTGGCCATTTCCTGGATGGTTGCTGGCCGGCACATCAGCGGAGCCGCTCAATGCAGCCAATGGCGCGCGCATCGGTGTGCTCATCTGTTACGAAGACGTCGTCGCGAGTCTGGCGCGGGAGACGGTCAAGGCCGGCGCCAATATTCTGGCTAATCTGACCAATGACTACTGGTTCGGCACTTCGATGGCACTGGACAGTCATGCACAGATCGCGCGGTTTCGGGCCATCGAAAACCGTCGAAGCCTGCTGCGGTGTACCATGACCGGTACGACCTGTGCCATCCTTCCGACGGGGGCCGTGTCCAAGCGCTTAGCCATTCAGAACCCCGAAGTACTCGTGGCCGAGGTGCCGCTGTTCGAACACATTACGCTCTACACACGAATCGGTGACTTATTTCCGTGGTCCTGCGTGGTCGTACTCATCCTCGCCTTCGTTTTCGGCTGGCGCAGAGGCCGTCCGCATTCCGGACAGGTGCCCGAAGACCACGAGGCCCGCACGTCATAATCGCAGTGCCCGCATCGACCGGGCCGCACCGGGCCTGAGCACAGCAGCAGGACGACTGCAGTGGTCATGGCCGGTGCGCAGGCCAGGCTCAGTGAATCGGCCAGCGGAAAACTGAAGTACCAGATGGACAGAACGGCAAGTGTTGCCGCCATCATTCCGGAGAGCACGCCTGCGGTCGTGCACAACGCTTTACGTGGCTCGACGTTCAGCAACTTTCTGGGACGCCATGTGTGGATCAGCGCTGCGCAGCCCCATGCCGTTCCAGTCGGCACGATCACGATCAACATAAATAGCGCCAGACCATGGTCGGGTGATCGAGACAGGGCCATCCCCGTCAGCCACAGTACGGTCCATACGAGTGCCTGGCCCATGGTCAGCGCCAGCGTATTGTGATTCATCCGCGTCATCGTGATTCACCGTTGATCGTCAGAGGGATGACCGTGCCTGGGGGTGCGGGTGTGCGCGGAGATGCGGTTTTCGTGGAGGGGATGCAGATGCTCCCCGCGAGGCGGAGGCGTGGGGGATCAAACTTTTCGATGATCGCCCGAAATGGCTGGGCCCGCTCGAGTCGACTGGCGCGACGCAAACCGAGTGCAGCGACGCTGGTGATCAGGAGCACCACCACAGCGGCCAGCCCGCCCATCAGACGGCGCGCCCTTCGGCGCACCGCAGCCAGTCCAACTGGACAGTTATCGACGATCATGGTGCCGTCGGGACGCCCGTACATGTGGGCACAGAGGTTGCCTTCGTGAACGTCGAGGAGGTCGAGGACCTCCGCCGGTGACAGGGTCGTAAAGTCGTAAACCTTCTTGTCGCACTGACGGCAGACCCGAACGTGGTCGTCACCCTCCATGTCGTTCCATGACATAGGGCAGGGGGCGGCGATGCGAACGTCCTCGATACGCTGCGTCGTGTTCATGACGATCTCCCATCAACGGCCGGACATGGATTCCCACTGAATAGTACGCACGCGTTGGGGCCTTCGATGCGACCCACGCCCGGGGGTTCCACATCACTCTCGCAGAAAAACAGGCCGCCCCTGGGTGCATAATATTGCAATGCAAAGAGTTGCGGTGACGGCCGAGGGTGTCCGATACCTTCATACGGGCTCGGAATGAGCCGATAAACACCACAGGGCGAAGCGTTCTGGAGTGCACGATGAAGATCATGGTCATTCGCAACGAGCCACCCTGGCCGCTGTGCTACGGCGGGCGCCTGCGCTGCTTTGAGCTGTGCCGGCGGCTGGCCGTCGAACACGAGGTCCTGCTGGTGGCCCAGCGTCCGGGCGAATCAGCCGACCATTCGTTCAATTTCGAATGTTGGGTGGCGCAATCCGATCGCCTATTCGACGACGATGTCGACCTCGTTGCCGAAGGGTTCGTCGCCAGTCGGGTTGAGCGGTTCTTTGGTATCAGCATGTTGTTCTGTCGCGACGTGCACAAGGCTGCTCATCACTGGCAACCCGATGTGATGATCGGCATGAACTACCAATCGATGTCCTACCTCAGCCGCATACAGGACGTCCCGACATTGTGTGATCTTCAGGATGACGACACGCTGCACATGCTGCTCGAGTTACTCCACGGCCGCGCTCATTCCTTCAGGCACGGCATCAAAGGGCTGATGGGCAGCATCGCCTATCAACGTCAGCACGCACCCAACATCGACATGATTGCCCTCAATGCACGTGCCGATCGTCGTGTGTGCCGCCTCGTAACCCGGCATCCGCGTCTCGAAGTATTGCCCCACGGCGTCGATTGTTCGCAATATGCCCCCGAACCCGAGCGCACCGAACCGGATCGTATCGTTTTCTGGGGCGGCCTGGGCTTTGGTCCCAACATAGGCGCCATCTTGTTCTTTGCGGAACAGGTATGGCCGCTGGTGCGCGCCCGCAGGCCGCAGGCGCGATGGACGATCATGGGGCCCGGTGACGCGCCGCAGCTTGAACACGTCAAGACGATGGCAGGCGTCGAGTGGCTGGGGTTCGTAGAGGATATTCGTCCACACGTCGCCCGGGCGACGGTTGCCGTGGTTCCGATGCGCAGTGGGGCGGGGATCAAGAACAAGATCATGGAAGCCTGGGCCATGGGCAAGCCCGTGGTGTGTACCCGGCGTGCCCTGGGTGACCTTCCGGGGACCCATCGCGAAAATGTGTGGGTCGGACGCAGCCCGCAGGCGCTGGCCGAGGGGGTGTGTGCCCTGCTCGATGATGCGGCGGAATGTACCCGCATGGGCGCGGCCGGGCGACGAACGGCCGAGGATCATTGCAGTTGGGAGGCCGCGGCCGCGCGCTTGGACGTCATGTGCCACGAACTAATCGGACAGCCCGCATGTGCGACCGAGAAGCCCCCAGGAATCCCCGCAGGTGCTACGGCATGACAATCAACACGGACTGCCGACACTTCGATGGTTACAAGCCGTGCACTCCGCACAAAGAGACGGGGACACATTGTGCAGCGTGCATGCAGTATGACCCGGTCACGGCGCGTATCCTGATCATCAAGCTCGGTGCCGCCGGCGAGGTGATCCGTTGTACGCCGATCCTCAGGTACCTGCGTGCCCATCATCCCGCTGCCGAGATCGTGTGGGTGACGCGGTTCCGCGAGCTGGTGCCGGAGGAGTGGGTCGATCGCATCGTGCCCTTTGACTGGGAGCAGGTCGAATGGCTCAAGGCCCAACTGTGGGACACGGTCTACAGTCTCGACAAGGAGCGCGGCGCCTGTGCAGTCGCTGCACAAATGAATACTGCACGGCTCAAGGGTTTCACTCTCGATCCAAACGGCAACATCGCACCGGCGGACCAGGATGCCACGCACAAGTTTCGAACGGGAGTCTTTGACGATTTGATGATGGCCAATAGACGCCACTATATCGACGAAGTCTTCGAAATGTGCGGCTGGCGCTTTGCTGGTGAACACTACGTTCTGCCCCCGAGCGTTCCGTTTGCGGGCGATCCGATTCAGTCGGGCCGGCCACTCATTGGCCTCAATACGGGCGCTGGGCCCGTGTGGCCGACACGGATCTGGCCCGAAGACCACTTCGCGGCACTGGCCGAGCGCTTACAAGATTCGGGTTTCCAGGTGATGCTGCTTGGAGGACCGGACGAGCACGACCTCAATACGCGTCTGCGGCAACGAACTGGAGCTTTGTACTGCGGTGTTCGTCCGTTGCGCCAGTTCTTGAGCATTGTCGAGCAGTGTACAGTCGTCGTTACGTCGGTGACGATGGCATTACACATGGCGATCGGGGCAGGTCGCAGGGTCGTGTTGCTCAATAATATTTTCAATCGCCACGAGTTTCATCTCTATGGCCTGGGTGAGGTGCTCGAGCCGCAGTTGTCATGTCTGGGTTGCTACAAGTCCAGTTTCGACGCTGGTTGTGAGGCGGTACCGTGCATGGGGGCGGTAACCGTCGAGGATGTGCTGGCTGCAATCGTCCGGCAGGTTGGCCAGGTCACCGCGACGCCACGCGTGCCAACAGCAGGGCCGCACAGCCTGACCGTATTGGGGCAGTCATGAGTGCCAGTAGTTGGTTGTGCTATCAAATGGCCAAACAACGCATTCGGCGTCGTCGGCCCGGTGGGCGCGGGAGCAATCCGGCGACACTCAGCGCAGAAGCCTACGCCGACTGGCGAAGCTCCGAACTCCGTGGTCATTTCGATCGTTACTTCTCCGATCTCGATCTTACCGGATGCGATGTCGTTGATCTCGGGTGTGGCTACGGGGACTTGACCCTGTATCTGGCTCATCGCCGTGTCAAGAGCATCGTCGGGATTGATCTCGATGCCCAACGGGTTGCGGTTGCTCAACGTCGCGCGGCGGAGCTCGAAGGTGCTGTTCGGCCGCAGTTCATCACCGCATCCAATGGCCAGACGGTTGATCTACCGGATAACTCTACTGATATCGTGCTGTGCTTCGACGTTCTTGAACACCTCATGCACTACGAGGACATGTTCCATGAGTGGCGGCGTGTACTGCGCCCGGGCGGTCGTGTCCTGATCATGTGGATACCGTGGGGACATCCCTACGGCGGCCACATTGACAGCCTCGTCCCACTCCCATGGTGTCACCTGCTGATGCGTGAGCGGAACCTGGTCAACGTGTGCGCGCGCATCTACGATCTGCCGGACTATCCAATCAAGCATTGGGATACGGACGACAACGGATGCAAGAAGCCCAACAAGTGGCGGGACCTCGAAGCTTTGCCCGAGGTCAACCGCCTGACCATTGGTCGCTTCGAACGATGTTGCCACAGAATTGGACTGCACATCGAACGCGTCGTACGCAAAGGATTCAACCGCCCGTGGATCATTGGCGGAACAGGCTTGTTGACCCGTGTGCCGGGGTTGCGCGAAGTCGTGACAGCCCATTCGGTGTATGAGCTGCGAAACCCCTCCTGATCGAACCAGGACGCCTCGAAGTACTTGCAACACGCCTGTGTATGCACGTCGACCTGCACACCCTCGACTTGCCTCATGACTGCACGATGCTTGCCGCGAAACTCTGCATTTGCGCCAAGTCATCGCAGTGAGCAGTGAATTGAATCTGTTTGCGCGTCTCGGCATCCAGCGCTCGGCCGCCGACGATGAACACGGCATTCACTTCTCGTGCAGTCGTGTAAATCGTTTCGGCGTCAGCAACGAACGCGGCGAGGTCGTGAATGAAGGATACGCTGAGCCACAGCATGCGCGGTTGACGCTCGTGCAGGGCCCTGCATAGCGATTTGGCCGGGACGTTGTTACCGACGCACTCGGCCCGCCAGCGCATTTCCTTCAAGGCCAACGCGACCATGGTCGTAGGTAGAGCGTAGATGTCCTGTTCGAGGGTGCCTCCCAGTGCGAGCGGGGCGCTGGATTCGGGCTGCGGGATCGCGCTGTCGAGCTCCCGAAGCACGCGCAACATGATCTCGCAGCCTCGCCGTTCACGGTACACCTCGAGACTTCCATGTGACCACCGGTCGCCGATGTCCTCAAAGGCCGGTGCGATGACCTGGTCGCATATCGAGGTGGCCGTATGGTTGGCCAGAAAGAGGTTGAGCACGATACGCCGCACCCGTGATTCGTCACTGGCCGCCAGCGCTTCGGCCAGCAGGGTTCGAGAGCGGTCGATTGGCGAACGCGCGCCGCTCGTGTTCGAAGGCAGGGACAAGACCTCCGGGTTGACCAGCTCGCGTCCAGTCTGACGCAGGAAGCTGAGCACGCCGTGGATGGGGATGCGTCTATGGCCGCCGGCAGTCCGCGTCACGGGCAGGATGCCTTTGTCGCACCAGCGTTTCAAGGATGCCTCGCTGACGCCGATCGCCAAGGCGACCTGTTTGGGGGAGACTGTTTGTTCCATTATGTCGTCCTGAATGAATTGACCGTTTGATAGTAGCCCACCCATCATGAGCCAGCAATCGGACTGGGAAGCCACCAAGTGTCATTGTCCGAGGTCGTTTAATGTAACTTTATTATTGACAGCTAGTTATGATCATATCCGGCCGAGGCACGGGGGACCTGTTTTTCGGGTTGACCCGTGAAGCCCCGTCCTCTATCATTTGACCACAGGATGAACGTTTTGAACGTTTTATGATGAGGACTCGATATGAGCAGTCTGAAACACATCGAAAACAGCGAAATCAACACCCGCCGTCGGCGTGCGAAACTGATCGCCAGGGCTGAAGTGCTTCTCGGGCACGCCGACGGGATCGACAAGAAAGAAGAACTGATCCTTTTCAGGTCGGTTCACGCCTGTGCCTGGGCGGCGAACGAGGGTGAACATACCGAGGCCAACACGCGGCTCCGCCGGCTGATCGTCGACCATCTGGTGAACCGTCACCTCGGGCTCATTTACGACATGCGCCGCCGGGTGCGCATCGATCCGAGCGTGGATGCGGACGATGTGCACAGCGAGGGGTTGTGGACTCTGCTGCAGTCGGTTGTGACCTACGATCCGTGGCGGGGATTCGCCTTCAGCACCTACGCGTGCCGCAGTCTATTGCGGGCTTATCTCATGCTGGCCAGGAAGAACCAGCAAATCGCTCGGCGCATCAACGTCCTCAAGGAACGGCAGAAGGGGGCGGAGGTCATCCACCTGCACGATCGTAAGTTGGACGTACAGCTTCAGGTCGAATCATTGAAGGACGTGCTCGCACGCAATGCGGCCGAGTTGACTCCTCAGGAGCGTTTCGTGGTTGAACGTCGCTGGTTGCGACAGCGGGGCGAGTCGCCGGAGACCCTTGAATCAATTGGGCGAATGATTGCCCTGAGCCGTGAACGCGTCAGGCAAATCCAGATGACCGCGTTGGGCAAGTTGAGTCACGCATTGCGTAGCCGCCGTAGTGTGAGTTGCCCATGAAGACGCGTCGACTCAGGACAGAGTTATTCGTTGAGCAGCACCTCGAGGATGTCTTTGAATTCTTCGCAGATGCGCACAACCTCGACAGGATCACCCCCCCATGGTTGGAGTTCGAAATCCTGACCCCGAAACCCATTGCCATGGCGCGCGGGACGCTGATCGACTACCGCTTGAGGATCCGAGGTGTGCCTATCCGTTGGGCGTCTGAGATTACGGTGTGGGAGCCACCACAGCGCTTCGTCGATGAACAGCGTCGCGGTCCGTACCGTCGATGGTCTCACGAGCATTCCTTTGAGTCGAGCAATGGGGGCACGGTGATTATTGATCAGGTCGACTACGCCGTGCCGGGCTGGCTTCTAGAGCCAGTCTTCAACGGACTCTTCGTGCGCCGTGATCTCGATGCCATTTTCAAGTACCGGCATCAGCAAATTGTGCAGCAGTTTAGGAAACGAAACATGAACATGGGGCAGACGGAGAATTCACATGCGTAGAGTATTATTGACCGTCCTTGCATTGGGTTGTGTAGCCGGTTGCGGACCCGAGCCGTTGCCGCTAGCGGTTGTTGAGGAGGTCGAGGTGGATCGGTACTTGGGGAAATGGTATGAGATCGCCAGTTACCCAAACAGTTTTCAGCGCAATTGTACGGGCACGACAGCGGACTATTCTCTGAACGATAACGGCACGATTGCTGTACTCAATACATGTTACACGGGATCACTCGATGGCCCTGCGCAGGTCGCCGAAGGCGTTGCGCGCGTCGTGAACGGTAGCAACAATGCCAAGCTCAAGGTGCGGTTCTTCGTGTTCGACGGCGACTATTGGATCATCGAGTTGGGCGACGAGAACAACTACGGCTACGCCGTGGTGTCCGAGCCACAACGCAACTTCCTGTGGATCCTGAGCCGCACGCCCACAATGGATGACATGCTTTTCGATGAGATCCTGGGGCGTCTCGAGGAGCGCGGATTCGATCTGGAGCGCTTGCGTACGACTGAGCAGGATGGGTGACGTGTTCTTCTTGACGAGCGGGGCGGGTAGACCGCCCGCCCCGAGCTCGTCGCCTAACGCTCGGCATCATCAGCCGTCTGCGGATCGTCTTTCTCGCCCCGTCGCTTGCGCACGGCCTGTCTGAGAATGTACTCGATTTGACTGTTCACACTGCGCAGCTCATCCTGCGCCCAGCGATTGACTTCCTCCCACAAGTCCGGAGGGAGACGCAGCAAAAAGGACTTCCGTGCCGCCATGACGTGACCAAGCCGCCTTAGTAGAGTGAGCCTGCGTTGACCACCGGTTGGGCAGCGTGATCACCACACAGCACGACCAGCAGGTTACTTACCATGACGGCTTTGCGTTCCTCATCCAGCTCCAGCGTACCGTGGTCCTTGAGGCGCTGCAGTGCGATCTCGACCATGCCGACGGCACCGTCGACGAGGGTACGTCGGGCGGCCACGATAGCCGTGGCCTGTTGACGCTTGAGCATGGCTTCAGCGATCTCCGGGGCGTAGGCCAGGTGACTGAGCCGGGCTTCGATGACTTCCACGCCCGCTTTGTTCAGCCGTTCGCCCAGCTGAGTTTGCAGGTCATTCGAGACTTCATCTATGCTGCCGCGCAGCGACACCTTGCCTCCATCGATCGTGTCATAGGGGTAATGGCTGGCCAACTGGCGCAGAGCTGATTCGCTCTGGACCTCGACGTACTCACGGTAGTCCTCGACGTCGAACACCGCCTCGGCAGTATCCAGGACCCGCCACACCACCACCGCGGCGATTTCGATGGGGTTACCCATCTGATCATTGACCTTGAGTTTCTCACCATTGAAGTTATGCGCCCTCAACGACACCTTCTTCTTGCTCAACAACGGATTAGCCCAATAGAACCCGCATTCGCGGACGGTGCCCTTGTACCGGCCGAAGAGCAGCAGAACGGCCGCAACGTTCGGCTCGAGCTTGAAGAAGCCACACATCATGAAGATCCAGAAGATGACCAGGGGTATCAGCGTGAGGAAGAACCACAACGGCGGCTCTCCACCGCGCTGCGCGACGTGATAGATCAGCCATGCGCCGATTCCTGGAAGCACCACGGCTTCGAGTATGGCGATCAACCATCCATTGAGCCTCGTGACGACGAATTCCTTGGAATGTTTCATAGTTGGGTCTCCTGATATGCAAATGATATCATATTTATATCATTGTGCAACTATTCCCTAACTATCTGACAATAAAGCACATATGATTCGTGCGGGGCGGCTGGAGCGGCGGGATGGCGCTGCGGGCGGTGCAGTGCGGGTCGGGCTTCCGGTTCAGTAGTCCTCGGGCAACAGGACCGTCGTGACCGAGCGGTCCGACTCCGTAATGACCCAGAACTGGACCCCCTGCGCGGTGACGTAGACAGAGAGCACACGGGTGCGGTCTTCGATGGCTCGGTTGTTGGCGGTGCGGTCCGTGGAGCTGACCGCCCCCCAGTCGCCTGCGGCATGACGTTCGATGGCGTGCATGATGTCTTCAGGGGCAACGATCTCTTGAACGCGGGGCGTTACGACGACGTTTCCTAGAGGGATTTTCGTGTCCACGTCGAGGTCCTCGATGAGAAGTCAGTAGACCTGGCCGTCATGCCGACGCCGCAGGCGGCCACGCCCATACATAGAGACGGTCAACTGCGAGAAAGCGCAAAGGTTTCTTGCAAGATCGCCGTACTTGCCTGGTTGTGCAGCAATCAAGACAATGGTCCTTTCTTGTCACCCATCATCAGGGGAGTTCGATCATGCGCTATGTCTTTTCGTTGCTCGTATTGTTGAGCGGTTGTACTCCCACCGTCGTGCGTGCTCGCGCGCCGATCGCGACCACGACCTGACTGTCGAGGACTACTTCACGATTGCCAACATATCGAGTTGTCGTGTGTCGCCTGACGGTGGCCACGTAGCCTATGTCGAGTCGCGATGGGAACCCGAGCGTGACGCCCGCAACAACGATCTGTGGGTTGTTTCAACAGATGGTTTGATCTCCCAGCGTCTGACGTTTGACCCGGCAGCAGAAGGGGCGCCGCAATGGAGTCCTGACGGGATGTTCGTCTACTTCACCACGCAGCGGAAACGCAGCGGTGAGGACCACCCACCCTTCGACGGCAGCACCCAGGTGTGGCGCATGCGTTCGGATGGGACCGACTTGATGCCCGTGACGCGAGTTGCTGGTGGCGTCGATGGCTTCGAATTGTCCGCCGACGGTCGCTCCATTTTCTATCTCGTGTCGACCGAACACATCGATGACGCATGGAAGTCATTGCGTGAGGAATACAAGTCCCTGAAGTACGGTCACGGCGTAATGAGCGTGTCGGAACTCTGGCGGCTGGATCTCCATACCTGGCGGGCGCGCAAGCTGCTTGCGGACGGTCGGGTGATACGTGCACTGAGCGTGGCGCCGAACGGGCAGCGCGTGGCGTTGCTCACGACACCTGATGAGGAGTTGATATTTCACGAAGGCGCCTCGCGGATCGACATATACGATGTTGACAGTAACGCGACGCGTTGCGGTACGCCGGACGGTTGGCGTGTGCGGCACGCGTCACCCTTCGGTTGGATCGACGGCCTGCAGTGGTCGGGGGACAGCGAAGCGGTCGCATTTACCATCTCGTTCGACGGCTATCCCACACGTGTGTACACCATCGAGGTGACTGATGAGGCCGTTGCTCTGGCTGAGTTGGACCGCCCCAAAGGCGATGTGACGGTCGTGGGCGGGACCATGCAGTGGGGCCGCGGGGATGCGGCTGCCCGTGATCTCTGCTTCATCGGCGAGCACCACGCACGTGCGCGAGTCTATCGTGCGACCGTGCGTGATGGTCAACACGAGGGCTGGGCGGCACTGACTCCGGGAGACGTGGTGGTGTCCGACTACGCCATGGCGCAAGGTGGCGAGCTGATAGTCATCGCCGCAGACCCAACACAGCCACCGGACCTGTTCCGTGTCGAAGTCGGCCATCGTGGTGACTTCGTTGAGGGCTATTACCGTCTGACGCGCGTCAATCCGCAGGTCGACACGTGGAAGATTCCTCAGATGCAGATCGTATCGTGGACGGGGGCCAATGGTGACACGGTGGAGGGTATTCTCGAACTGCCCCCGGACTACCAGCCGGGACAACGGTTGCCGTTGGTCGTTGAGCTTCACGGCGGCCCGACATCCGCCACCCAGTTCTATTTCCGCTTCTGGATTTACGGCCGGGCGCTGATGCCCGCGCAAGGCTATGCTCTGCTCAGCCCGAATTACCGTGGCTCCACCGGCTATGGCGACAAGTTCATGGTCGAGCTGATCGGTCGGGAGAATGACATCGAAGTCGAAGATATTCTCAAGGGGGTTCACGCCATGATCGAGGCCGGCATCGCCGATCCCGAGCGCATGGCGGTCATGGGTTGGAGTAACGGTGGGTTCCTGACCAATTGCCTGATCACCAAGACCGACATGTTCAAGGCGGCCAGCAGTGGCGCCGGTGTGTTCGATCAGACCATGCAGTGGGCCATCGAGGATACGCCCGGCCACGTCATCAACTATATGCAATCTTTACCTTGGAAAGATCCTCAAGCGTACCTGCACGGCTCACCGGTGTATGGTGTCGACAAAGTCAAGACCCCGACACTCATACACGTTGGTGAGCACGATGCCCGCGTTCCCGCGGCACATGCGCGGGCATTGTACCGCAGCCTCAAACACTACCTGGACGTGCCCGCCGAGCTGGTCATCTATCCCGGAGAGGGCCACGGACTGACGACCTACAAGCACCGCAAGGCCAAGATGCTTTGGGACGTGGCATGGTTCAAACGCTATTGTCTTGGGCAAGATGATTCGGCAGGCGAATAACCCGGCGTCGGGCGGATCCACAGCGACCTCTTATTGCCGACCCGTCTGCACAATCTGGTCGGGGGGCTTGGCCATCTGCGTCGAGCCTGCGACTCCGATAACATGATTCTTCCTTAACTGTTTGTCGTAACCCCTGTTATTTGTTCTTCTGCTTGTTGGATATGCTTTCTTGCAACAGGGGGCTGGCATGCAATTCAATCAGTTCAGTGGCACGCGCGGCGGGATGGCAGTCCTGTTGTTGATCTCGGGGTGTGGGAGTGATGTCGGTGCGCCTTTCCGGGACGATGGCGGCGACAGCGGTACGACTGCAGTCATCGACTTCATGCCGGATGACATGATGTCGGGCGAAGACACGGTGATGCCGCCGGATGACATGATGTCAGATGACCTGGACATGATGGACACTGATGAAATGCCGACGGACATGCTTGATGATGGCACGCCGCTGAACATGGATGACATGATGGACGACGACATGGTGATGCCGCCCGACGACATGGCGACTGAAGATGAGATACCTGAAGAAACGATGATGGATGACACGGCGACCGTCGCCATGGACGTACCCGACACGGCGTATTGTTCGGCGGTGGCGTCGTGGTCGACTGCCGAAATGGAATTTGAAGCAGAGGTTCTGGTGCTGCTCAACCAGCGACGGGCGGCTGGCGCATCATGTGGCGACCAGGGTGATTTTTCTCCGGCCGGTGAGTTAACTGCCGAATCAGCTTTGCGTTGTGCTGCCCGCAAACATTCACTGGACATGTTCGACCGTGATTTTTTCAGTCATACCAATCCCGATGGAGAAGGGCCGGGCCAGCGACTGACTAAGGCCGGTTATTCGGGCGGATGGGGTGAGAACATTGCGTGGGGCCAGGCGACGCCTGCGCAGGTCGTCGATTCGTGGATGAACAGCGACGGCCACTGTGCAAACATCATGCGATCCAACTATACGAAGATCGGGATCGGTTACCACTCGAGCAGGCTGTGGACAACCGTATTCGGGAATTGAATCCAGGTCGCAGCAACCTTGATCTGCCCGGCGGGAGCCCGCTCGTTCACACTCCGAAGTGATCCGTTACGGCATCGGCGATCAGCTGCGCCAACCGCTGGCGGTAGTCTGCCCGCGCGAGGCGCGACGCATCATACTCGTTGGTCAGGAAGCCACACTCGACCAAGACGGCTGGTTTGGAATGAGCCACCAGGACTCTGAAGCCGGCCGTTCTGACCCCGCGGCTTTCGATGCCGCTTTCTACGAAAGCCGCATTGATTCGTTCGGCAAGATCCCGGCTCTCAGCCGATGCTTGACGCGAAATGAACACCGTCGTGCCGGATGCCTCGAGACGTTCGGCAGCGTCGGCGTGAATAGACACCAGCACATCGGCCGACACGCGATCGGCCATAGCGGCGCGGTCATCCAGTGGGATGAACACATCGGTGTCACGCGTCGTGGTCACGGTCACGCCTCGGGCTCGCAGGATCTGCGCCAGACGCATCGAGATACTGAGATTGACCTCTTTTTCCGTCAGGCCATGGGCCTGGGCGCCCGGATCCCTTCCGCCGTGACCTGCGTCGACGACCACGGTGACGACTCGGTCGGGTTCAGGCGCGCGCTCGAGGATCACTGGTTTTGCAGGCACCGGCGCGGGGGCGACCCGCGCCGGTGAATGGATGGCAAATGGATCGGGGATATCGTGCAGGACATGGTGTTCCATACAGCCCGCATGGCTGGCATAAGCCAAACAGATCAATTGGATGATCCAGCGTCGGCTGCAAGGGTGTCGTGTGGACGATGCCATAATCCTGACGAATGTCTCGCGTGCTACGGTCGCCCTGCGCGGCAGGACGTCGCGGGCCTGCGAACTCTAGCTCCCGGGCATTTGGGTGTAGGTGACGTCAGCCGGCGGCACGAACTGGGCGGGATCCAGTTTCTCGTTGAGCTTGATATCGCTGATGAGCATCGTCAGCGTTTCTTTGCCCGTGGAGTCGACGCCCGAGTACTTGCGCGGAACACCGTCTTTCTTTGAGATGTACATCCTGAAGGTCTCCGGGCCCATCTGGACGGGTGTATTCGGGACCGCTTCGATGACGTGCATGTCCTGCCCATCGATCGTCTCGCTGTCCAGGATCTTGAGCGTGTGGTTCTCTTTGAGCCGCTTGAACATGTCGGCGCCGCCGAGGCTGGCGTCCATACCCTTGGGTTTACTCTTCTGGGCGTTTTTCTGCCCCATCATTTCGACGATCGTGTAGACCCACTCGCCATCGTTGATGACGATCTGCGGCATCGTCATTTTCTGGCCACCCATATCCATCTCGACGGTCATTTCAGTTCGCGACAATTCTTTGTTGTCTTGGCGCAGGAACAGCATTTTGCCAGTCGACTTGGCGGCACCCATCGGCGTGGTCATGTTCATACTGAGGGCCGCCGACACGGAATTGTACTTGGACCACATCTTTTCGATGGACTTCTCGATGGTCTCGATATCGTCCGCGTGGGCGGTTGTGGCTCCCAGGAACAGGACGAGGGGCAGCAGGCCGGATTTCATGGCAGAACGCATGGCAGTTTCCTTATCAAAGATGCTGAATCGGCGCAAAACGCGCCCCAGACGGACCCTCTCCGCCCGGCACACGTTGTAATCTAGATCCTGGCAGTTCTCAACCTTGCCCAACGACCTCCTCGCAGCGGGTGCGGGGCTGGGGGTTTGACTGTCAGGGCCTGCGTTTGAGGTCGAACGTTTCGGTCTTGGCGCTGCCGCCGTGGGGGTCCGACAGGGTGATGGCCAGGCGATCCTCGGCGCTGCGGTGATAGACGATACGTGTGGGATAATCCTTGTCGGGATTCTCGAAGATCACCTGACGTTCCGAGGGTTTACATGCGGCCATCTTCATGGGGGTGGCCGGCTGGCCTCGCGGATACGGGCGGAGCACGACTGCATCGCCATCGAGCTCGAAAACCTCGAACTCACAGAAAGCAACTGTGCCATCCTTGACCAATTTGCTGTAGCTGATGACCTTGCCGCCATCGGGTGTCGTGTAATAGGCGTGGAAGGTCCCGCCCCCCATTGGCCCTGACCAGTTCCCGGCGAGAAATGTCATGGCGGCAATGTGTTGTTGTGCGGACGGTTCGGCGGTGGTTGCCGAGATGCACAGTGGGACGATGGCCGCAGAGATGACTGTAACGAGTGTGCGGTTCATAGGTAGGCGGCTCCTTTCACGATCGTGATTGTACGTGATCGTCGAGCACAGGGGGAGAGGCCTTTGACACGGGCGGCGGCATGTATATCGTAGAGCCATGGCCGAACCTCCCGTGGACATCAAGGCTCAAATGACTGAGGGCATGCTGGTGCTGACCTGGACCACGCGGCATGTGGCCGAGATTCCGTTCAAGTACCTGCGTTGTCACTGCGGGTGTGCACAGTGCGTAGACGAGCGAACCGGCGTGCGGATTCTGCATCCCGGAACCGTGCCCGAGGACATCATGGTCGAAGACATCGGGTTGGTCGGCAACTATGCATTCAAGGTACGGTGGTCGGACGGACATGACACCGGCATCTATTCATGGGATTACCTGGCCCGCATCTGTCCATGTCCGGCATGTGGTGGTCCCAAGCCATTCGATCGACGGCCGTCACCCCTCGGGACCAGGTGATTGGGCATTCGTCTCAAGGCCCGCACAGGATGTATCATGACACCCCGCACGCGTGCAACGCTGAAGATGGGCGACCAGGGCACGTTCTCAAAGACAATCCGCGAGAAGGATGTTTTCGAGTTTGCCGATGCGTCGGGCGATTTCAATCCTCTGCACATCGACGAAGAGTATGCGGCCCGTAGCGTGTTCGGTCGGCGCGTGGCCCACGGAATTCTAACCGCCGGCTTGATCTCGACAGTGCTTGGCGGTGATATTCCGGGCGTTGGCACGATATTCGTGCAGCTCGAGATCCAGTTCAAGAAACCCGTGTACATCGGCGATACGGTGACGGCGACCGCCCGCGTCGTCGAGATCATCAATCCCAAGCGCGTGCGCTTGATGGTGGCCTGCGTCAACCAGCAGGGCGAGGATGTGGCGGTGGGCAATGCCATTGTCATTCCGCCGGAGACGACACGCATTCTTCCCGAAACGGGAGCCGCTTGATGAATGATATGGGGATCACCGGACCAGAGCTGGATGAGCGCTTGCGCGGTTCCGAAGAGCTCGTGCTCCTCGATATCCGTCAGCCCGAGGAGCGGGCCATTGTTCAGTTGCCGAATTCGCAGTTGATCGATGGCGAACTCGTTCAGGTCATCCTCGACACCTGGCCGAAAGACACGCCCATCGTGTGTTATTGTCACCACGGTATCCGCAGCCTCGAGGCCGCGATGTACTTCAAATCCAACGGGTTTACGAATGTTCTCAGCCTGACTGGGGGCATCGACGCGTGGTCGGTCGAGATTGACCCGAGCCTGCCACGGTATTGAACCGGTCGCCGTCCCGGGCGACCATTGCGAGGCGAATATGTCGACTCAGCATCTTCCCGTTTTTATTCATGGCATGATTCCCCGGACCCGGGCGGGTGAACATCCGGAGATGGGTGACCTGTGGCATGCGTTGCGTGGGCACATGCCTGCGACCGGGTTGGCGTTCGAGTCGCCGCTCTATGTCGAGTGGGGCCACGAGCCCGCCCTGGCCGCCGCAGCCGACCTCCGGGCCGACCAGCAGCTGACCCGTGCCCAGCAGGTGATCAGTGATTGGGTATCGTACGATCGGGTGCGGGCTCAACCCGGCCCCAACAACGTCACGATCAGTGAGGTCGGCGTTCCGGGGCTGCGCCATGAAGTCATCAAGATCAGAGAGGGGCTGCTCATCCACGGGCTGGCAGACGTCCTTTACTATCTCTCTCCCGACGGCGAAAGGGCCGTGCGCACGCACGTGTACCGCACGATTCTGGAGACTCTGGAGGCCTACCGGGACGACTCCCGGATCCGATTGTATTTCTTTGCGCACAGTCTGGGTGTCACGCTGGTTCATGATTTTCTGTATGGGCTGTTCGCGCCGAACCATCACCCGGGCTTTCTCGACCAAAGCAACGATGAGCGCGCGACGGCTCTGTTTGCCAAGTGGCGCAGCCTCGCCGGCACGCGGCTGCACGTTGGCGCTCTGGCTACTGCTGCCAGTCAACTCCCGTTGATGATCTTCCGCAACCAGGGGTTGATCGAACGTGTCCACGGGGCCCACCTCGATCCCGCGGTCATCGGCATTCCGTGCGATGGTACGACCCACTGGGTCAATTTCTGGGACATCGACGACCCGCTGGGCTATCCGACGCGCAACCTATACCATCCCAACGACACCATCCGTGAAGTCCAGGTCGATTGCGGTGATTTGCCCAACACGGCCCACACCGGCTATTGGACCAACGGCACTGTGATCCGTGAAACGGCTGCGTTGTTTCTTGCCTGTGCCGAAGCGTAACGTTCGATGGGCCTGTCGTGCTGGCGGAACACGGCAGCAGGCCCTATTATTCATGGTCAGGTTTGTACAGCCCACTCAATGCTCATAACAAGGACCCGGCAGTGAACACATTCGATGCAATTTATCAGCGCCGGGCGATCAAGCACTTCGACCCTGATCATCAGCTGAGTGAGGATGAAATCACACGGTTGATGGAGGCGGCCATTCAAGCACCGTCGTCTTTCAATATGCAGAACTGGCGATTTGTCTTCGTGACCGACAAGAAATTGCGGAAGGAGTTGCGGGCTGCGTCATTCGATCAGGCACAAGTCGAAGAGTCATCGGCCCTGATCGTTGTGTGTGCCGACCTCAAGGCCTGGCAGAAAGACCCCAAGCGGTACTGGATCAATGCGCCTGCCGAAGTCGGCGAAATGCTGAGCAACTGGATGGTGCCGTTCTACGAGGGCAAGGACGAGTTGCAGCGCGACGAGGCCATGCGCTCGGTGGGCATTGCCGCCCAGACCATCATGCTTGCCGCCAAGTCCATGGGGTATGAGACGTGTCCGATGATCGGGTTCGAACCGGGCAAAGTGGCTCCACTGATCAACCTGCCTGATGATCACGTGATTGGCATGTTCATCGCACTCGGCAGAGGCACGAAGGATGCATGGCCCAAGCCCGGCCAGTTGCCCCTTGGCGATGTGCTTATTCGTGAGCGGTTTTGAGACGCTACAGGAACACGGAAATCCCGAATGAATGTCTTCAAATTGCTCTGTGTGGTCGCAGGCTTACTGCCGACGGGGTGCTCCAACCTCAACATTCGTGTCGATTCCAATCCGCCCATCGACTACGACGCCATGCGGACGTGGGATTGGCGACACGACAATTTCTCAGGAGCTGACGATCCGTTGCTCGCGGGCAGGGACCTGGAAGCGCGTCTGCGCGGCATCATTCAAGCTGAACTCGAGAGTCAGGGGTTGCGCAATGCCACCGACACGCCTGATTTTCTGGTCGGATACACCGTGGCACTGCGCCGCGCCACCGGCATCGGCGGTATGGAAGGCGGAGGTCTGACGCCCGGTCCGATGACGTTCTACGTGGGTGGCCTGCCTCCCGATTCGGGTTCCCGTCGAGGTTACGAGGCGGGTTTCCTGCGCATCGCGTTCCTGAATCCTGAGAACAACTGGATGATCTGGCGTGCGCAGACTGAAACTGAAGTGCATCTCGAGCGGACTCCCGCTGACAACGAACGCTTGTTGCGCAAAGCAGTCAAGGAAATGATCGCCAGGTTCAAGAAACCTTGAGCCAGAGGCCATGAGTATGTGTCTGTGAGATTTGCTCGGTCAGCCACGGCGCTGGACCGATCCCCAGGACCTACTTCACCTTGAACCCGCGCTCGAGCAAAGCGGTCTTGATCTTGTCAGTCTGCTCGCCCTGGATCTCAATGCGCCCATCTTTCACTGTGCCTCCGGAGCCGCATAGCTTCTTCAGGGCTTTGCCCAGCACAGCCAGTTGTTCCGCGGGCAACGGCAAGCCCGTGATCACGGTTACGCCTTTACCTTTGCGACCCTTGGTTTCTCGGGTGATCCGGACGCAGCCGGTCTGCGACGGCACGTGGGCCGTCGACGCACATGTGCACGCCTCAACTGCGTTGCGGCAACCCGGGCACATGCGCCCGTGATCCGTCGAGTAGACCAGCCCGCCTTGTCTCTTCTGGTGTTGTGTCATTGCATTGCCTCGAGACCTGTCAGCCACAGGCCGTCCCAGTCCAACCGACGATCTCGCCAAGCCGCAGTGTTCAGACAGATCCTAGTGTATCACGATCCATGTGTCGTGCGTGACACAGCCGGGAGAGCCGTGTATTCTGCGGAGTCGGAGGATTCCGCGATGAAGACATGTCTTGGCGTGATGCTGCTCGTATGTATGACTGGATGCACGACGACGCCATCACGAATGAATGGGATGCTCTCTGCTGGCGATGGCGTCGACATGTTCTACGATGTCCGAGGCAACGGAGACGTGGCCGTGGTCTTCGTTCACTGCTGGGCGTGCAACCGACTGTTCTGGCACCAGCAACGTGACGTCATCGCTGAAGACTATCGGGTTGTGACTTTCGATTTGCCCGGGCACGGCTTGTCATCGGCGAACCGCAGTGAGTGGTCCATCGCCGGATTGGGTGACGATGTCGTGCGGGTCATCGACGAGTTGCAACTGGACAGAGTCATTCTCGTTGGTCATTCCATGGGCGGGCCCGTCAGCCTTGCAGCCGCACCCCAGCTGGATGGCCGCCTGCTGGGTATCGTGTTCGTCGATACGCTGCACAACGTCGAATTCAAGTTCCCAGCGGAAGTGGCCAACCAATGGACCCAGGGCTTCGAGCAGGATTTTGAGGGTCAGATGCGCAGGGGAGCCGGGAGCATGTTCCCGCCTGACGCCAACGAGGTCCTGGTCAACTGGGTCGTGGTGCAGGCATGCCAGACGGACGAAAAGGCGGCCATCGCTCTCATGCGCGACTTCCCCAACCTCGATCAGCCGGCCATGATGTCCGCCGCCGGCGTACCCATGCGCGGCATCAACGCCCGTTCCGCGGTCGCCATGCCCACCGCGATCGATATCAATCGCAAGTATGGTGACTACGACGCGCGATTCATCGATGGTGCGGGGCACTATCTGCAGCTCGAGCAACCCGATCAGTTCAACGCCCATCTACAGGCAATCCTGCTCGAATTATCTTCATCGAGCCGATGAGTGCTTCGTTCGGTCCACGGTCAACGACGTCGGCGCAGACGCAGCTTCATCGCGCCCAGTCCGAGCATGAACGCCATGCCCAGTAGTGGGCTGGAGCTGCCGCAGCCACAAGGCAACTCACCGTTGAACTCGGCGGACGGCAGTGGCGGTTCTTCCTGCGGGCCATCCTGCGGTTCGGTGGGTTGTCCCTGTCCCTCCGGTTCGTCGCATTGGCCATCATTGTCCGTGTCCACGTCCCGTGCTCCGCAACCGCAGATTCCCGGTTCGGCCTTGTCCCCATCCTGTGGGCACTGGTCGTTACAGTCGGCGATACCATCACCGTCACTGTCGGTGTCCGGTGTGTCGCAGCCGCATGCACCGGCAACGTCCTTGTCCGGATTGTCAGGACAGGCTTCGGCACAATCGGCGGTGCCATCCCCGTCGCTGTCGAGGTCCGGTACACTGCAACCACACGCGCCGGGCTCCGCTTTCTCGGGATCCATTGGGCAGCCGTCGGCGTTCTCGCAGATACCGTCGCCGTCACGGTCGTTCAGTTCATCCTCAGGACACGCGTCGCACACGTCACCAAACTCGTCGTCGTCACCATTTTCCTGATCCTTCTGGCAAGCGACACCGTCTGCGCAATTCGAATCGAACAGGCAAGATTTGGATCCGTCCTCACACGTGCCAAGCTGCGGGCCGTTGGCCGTGCCCGGGCAGTTGTCATCGCCGTCGCGAATACCGTCAGCGTCCTGATCGACACTGCCGCTTCCGCCACCACAGCCCGGGATGAATTGACCGGCACAGACGCCGGCCGAGCACGTGTCGTTCGACGTACAGCTGTTACCGTCGTTGCACGGGCCGTCGACACACCTGCATGCTCCTGTCTCGGTGTCGCAGGTGTTGCCGCTCCCGCAATCGGAATCGCCTTCACAGCACTCCGCGACGTTGGAGGCGCACGCGCAGCGGCCGTCAGGGAGGCATGACTTGCCGGGTGGGCAATCGCTGTCAGAACTGCAGCATCCGGGCTCGTTGTCGCACAGGCAGGAACCGGTGGCGTCGCATGAGCGGTTGCCAGCACAGTCCTCGTTGGTCTCGCAGCATCCGGGTTGGTTGTGGCATACGCATCGACCTTCGGGGCCGCAGACTTGACCGGTCGGGCAATCCTGGTCGACGGCACAGCATCCAGGCTGGTCGTCGCATACGCAGCGTCCGGATGGGTCGCAGGTCTTGTTGCCGGCACAGTCTGTCTCAGATTCACAGCATCCGGGTTGATTGCTGCACACGCACGAGTCGGTGACCGGATCGCATTCTTCGCCCTCGGGGCAATCGACATCGACCGTACAGCAGTTCGGATCGTCGCCGCAGACACACATTCCGGTGTCGGTGTCGCAGCTCTTGTTGTCCGGGCAGTCGCCATCATTCGTGCAGCAGTCGGCGGCGTCACCGCAGATGCAATTGCCGGTGTGCAGGTCGCAGGAGCGGTCAGCGGGACAATCGTCGTCTATCTCGCAGCATTCGGGTGTGTCACACACACAGCGACCCGTTGGTTCGCATACGCGCCCCTGTTGACAGTCATCATCGATCTCACAGCATCCGGGCGTATCATCGCACTCGCAGCGGTTGTTCGTCGGATTGCAGGTTTTTTCGCCCGCGCAATCCCCGGTGGTCTCGCAGCAATCGGGATCGTCGACACTCGAGCAGTCCCCGCTTTCGAAATCGCAGGTGTCGATCGTGCATGGGTCTTCATCAGCACACTCGTCGTCACCGGCACACTCGGGGTTGAGACACAGCAGGATATCATCGATTGCACCAGAGCTCCGGAAGTTGGCGTCGAGGCGGACGACGGCGCGTGGGTCGAAGCTACTGTCGGTCTCCACGATGGAGGTCACACCATTGGCCGTGCTCGCACTCACCAGACTGAGCGTGTCGAGCTGGGAATCACTGGTGTAGCCCGTCGGCACCTCGACTGTCCGCTCACGACCGGAGGAATCGGTCAGTGTGAAGTCGACCGGCAACTCTTCGAAATCGACGACGACGAGCGACAGGGCAGAGACACCGCCGGGGACCAGGAAGTCCAGCCGGATCGTACCGCCGTTGATCGCGTCATCCGGTGTATCAAAAACGCCGGCTACGGTCTGCCCCGGGTGCGAAGCATCCTGCAGGATCAGCAAGTTGCCCGAATCGACGAGCAGGTCCGAATCCGGGCCGCCGACATTCGCGCCAGTCGGGCTGCTGTCGAACACCGCGGCACCGAGATGATTGCCGGGCAAAGTCGAGATGGCCACGAGGTTGCCAAACTCCGGCGGTGTGGACAGGCCCTGGCCGTTGACCAGGGGCGTGGCGAAGTCGTCTTCGACTTCGAAGCTCAGGACGAAGCAGTTGATCTCGGTGTCCTCACAGCGCTTCTCGGATTCGTTGCAGATCGGCAGTTGCGGATTCGTGCACGGGTTTGTGCCGGGGATGCACCCACGGGTGCCCACGCACGTTTCTACGCCATTGCAGAACAGACCATCGTCGCATTGCGGAGCACTGCCCGCCTGGCAACCGTTGTTCCCATCGCACGTCTCGATGCCGTTGCAGGCATCGCCGTCATCGCAGTCGAGCGGCGTGCCGGGCAGGCATCCGCCGTCGGGAGCGCAGGATTCGACGCCATCACAGATGTCGCCATTGTCACAGGTGGTCTCGAAGGGCACACAAGAGCCTCGGTTGCCCGTTTCGAGCTCGCAGACGAATTGCGTACACGGCTCGTCGGGATTCTCGAGCTCGGCACAATCCGCGTCGTCGAAGCAACGCAAGTTTCCTGTGGTGTCGCGTCGCGGATCGTCCTGTGCAGCCAGCGAATGCAGCGGCAGCGTGATGGCCATGAGTAACGTGGCTGTCGTCTTGAGGATCATGTCGTATCCTTTTCCTGTGAGAATCACGGATGCACTGTGCAACGCAAACACGGGCTGACACGTGTCGCGCGACCGGCGGTACCGGATGGCGCTGTGGGGGGATTGGTCAATCCTATGCAGAGGGGGTAGCCCAGGACAATTCTGGTCGGCCGGCGCTACGATACCGGGCGACGGCAGGCAAGATTATAGGGTAATCGGACTGGGGAAGCAGGGTGCACGTGGCTTGTGCGGACGTTGATGGCCGAGCCGGGTGTGCCGCAACACCCTTCCCAGTTGCGTTCCCGAGCCGGCGGCCTGGCTACTCCTCGTCGGGCCCCAGACGGATCATCAACCAGTTTTGCGGTTTGTCGGCCCCGCGCATGACCAGTACAGGGCCCTCGTCGCGCGTCAGGTTATCGAGGCCGGTCTCGCAAACGGTTGTTTTTGCCTTGCCGATGGTCCAGGTGACCCGTTGTGTTCGTGCATCGATGGCCCCAGCGATGTCGTGCGTCTCGTCAGCCACGAGATCATAATACGTGCCGCGAATGGCGCCGTCCTTGTTTCCGGCGAGCTGGATGATCTTGTCGGCCGTGCGCTGGTCACCCTGCACGACACCATAGACCCCGAATGAATTCCATTCTCCGTCCGCATCGGCCCCGTCACCGGACGCTGCCTGCGCGCTGGCCTGCTCGTAGTATTCGTCTTCCGTTCCAGCAAGCTCGCCGTCAGCGTATACCTCTCCCGCATCGTAGTAGACGTTATCACCGTAGTTGTAGAGGTAGGGTTCGCCCTGGATGTCATACCAGGCGACCATGTGGTCCCAAGTGGCCCAGGTCCACGCCGTCCGTACCGTCCAGCCGTCTGGTAACCATGCATCGTGGTGCTTGTACCACGGCACGGTGAACGCGTCATAGTCGCGGAAGTCGCGACGTACCGATCGGCCCTTCGAGCGGTAGACACCTGGCGTCCATTTGCGTAATGGCCGACGCCGTTTGACTGCCGGCGTACTGTCGCGGGCGGCGTTGACATGCCCCATGCCACTGTCTGTGACCATTGACCCGCTCGAGAGGGCGCTGTGCGTATCAGCCGTCTCGTTGCGGTCATTGCGGTCAGGTTCCCGGGATGGGGCGCCGCTGTTGCCCTGGTTCCGCTGGTCCCACTCGCTGCCGTAGTACCCCTGGTTGCCGTAGGTTGGTTGCGTCCCATACACCAGGTCCCAATGGGCCGGCGTGCCGCGCCGCTGTGCTTCCCAGTATGCCGGGCCACGTTGATCAACGGGGACGAATCCACCACGCCCTCCACCGCCGGCAGGGCGCGTACCGCCTTGTTGGGCTACGCCGCTGCCTTGAACGTTCCCTTGTCGAGCCGCACTGCCCCGGGCGCCTCCTCCGCCGCGCCGCTGGGCGCCCGCGTCTGTCATCATGAACCCGACCAAAGCGAAAGGGATGGCGATGATTGCTATGACTGTCTTCATGGCATGCTCCTGTTCCGTAGGCTGATCTACGTGCCCGAGCGGGTCAACGTGATGGGTTCGATGTCGGGCAGGCGTTCATCGTTGAGCATGCGCTCGCGCGATTCCCACGTGATGTTGTTCTTGTCAATGATGGTGATGGTATTGAATGCGGATGTCTTGCCACCATCGGCAGTCGTACCCGTGGCGTGGATATACCATTGGTCACCTGCGGTGTTCCATGTTTTTTCTCCCGCTGAACCATTCGAACTGAACGACACTGACTTCGACAGGCCACCGTCGCGATTGACCGTGACGATCTCGAAGCCCTCGGAGATCTTGTCCTGGCCATCGTAGACCTTGAACTCTCTGCGGATGAAACTGTGGTCGAGTATCCACTCGAACTTCGTTTCCATGCGGACGGTATCCGCGGTTGCGGTCCACTGGCCGATGATCCAGGCCAGGTTGGCCCCGGGATCCGGATCGCCCCAGTCGCGCACGCCGGCGATGCGCCAGGCGTCATCTTCCTTGGAATAGATTGCCGTGTACCGCGAACGCAGCTCGATGTCGGCACTGGGGAAAGTGCGTGTGACGACGCCCTCCTGGATGACGGTCGTATCTGCAACGATACGCAGCGTGCTGGACATCATCTCCATCGTGGTTCGAGGCTCCTTCTCGAAGAAGGCCGAGTAGGCGGTCTCGATCGCCTTCCTGCCTTTGACCACGACGCCGTCCTTGCTGACGTGTTCACCCTGGGAGGTCCACAGCTCGGACAGGGCTGTCGCGTCACCCGCGTCATACGCCTTCTTGTAGGCCCGGCCGGTCTCGTGGATCGCTGCTTCGAGCCCGGCGTCGCCGGCTATGAGCCCACCGGGCCACACGATCGCGACAAACGCACAACACAATCCTCGCTTCAACATGATGTGGACCTCGCATTTTGGGATTCTGATTCAAGCGATCATTATACAGGTGCTGAATCGTCATGCACCACATGGGATTTGGCGGTCGAGCCGGGGTGTCCGCTGGATCGCCGAACGGGCCGGGTGGATGACGTCGGCCTCTTTGCGGGGGTGTTGATTCTTGTAAAATCACAGGACTGGGCGGGTGGTTCTGGATGTCGACTGTTTGCTCACACCTGTCCAGGTTCTACAATGAATGCACATTCTAGGGGATCCTGATGGTGTTGACCGCGCGTTCACTGATTTGCCTGTTGGTCATCTCTCTTTCCGCTTCCACGGCCGGGGCGAGCCTGTTCAAAGTTCTCGTATTCACTGAAACGCAAGGCTATCGGCACGCCTCGATCGAGGCTGGTGTCGAGACCGTCCAGCAACTCGGGCTCGAAAATGATTTCGAAGTCGATGTTGCAGTTGATTCCAGCTCTTTCACTACTCTCGAGCTGGGGCAGTATTCCGTAGTCGTCTGGCTTAACACGACCGGTGACGTCCTGAATGAAGAGGAGCAGGTAGCGTTCGAGTCGTTCATCGAGGTGGGCGGCGGGTACGTCGGAGTACACGCGGCGGCGGACTGCGAGTACGACTGGCCGTGGTACGGTGAATTGCTGGGCAACGGAGCGTGGTTTCATTCGCACCCCGCGATCCAGGAGGCCAACCTGGTCGTGGCTGGCGCGCCCCACGGCTCCACCGAACACCTGTCAGCCACGTGGTCATTCAGGGATGAGTGGTACAACTTCCAGGCGTCTCCGTCGGCGGTGGCGACGGTATTGCTCGACATCGACGAGAGCACCTATGACGGTGGTACCATGGGTACGGATCATCCGATTGCATGGTTTCACGAATTCGACGGTGGCCGCGTGTGGTACACGGGGCTGGGGCATCTTGGTCAGACCTTTGAAGACGTCGATTTTCGTGCCCATCTGCTTGGCGGCATCATGTGGGCCGCGACCGCGGGCGAGGATGGTGTCGCCTGCGTGACCCACGCGGTGTGCGACGATGGCGATCCCTGTACCACGGACATGTGTATCGCGGACGCGTGTATCAACAATCCCTATGATCTCGATGGGGACGGCGTGACGACGTTCTTCGGCGATATCGGTGAGTTGGTGGGGTGTCTGATGACCAGTTCAGCCGGTAACACCGATGACCTCGACGATTGCTGCTCTGCCGGGAACTGTCGCTGTCGGCTCGATCGCAACACCGATGGATTCATTTCGGTGGTCAGTGATCTGCCGTTGTGGGCATTGTGTGTGTTCGGCGACTTCTGTCGCTAGACTTTGTGTGAAACCTCCGCCCGCTCGATCGGCTGCGACGCATCGGTGCCGTGTGTATCGTTAGCACATTCCGCATAGCCGGCCTCGAGTGCATTCTGCTCAGTTACATCCGCGCAACATAGATGGTATTGCTGTCCTTTTCGCCAACCATCGGATTATCGAAGGGGACTTCGTGCGTCTCGACGTCGCGAAAAACTGCCGCCAGGTTGGCCAGGAATGTGTCCTCGGGGGCGTCAGCCGACCACAGGCCGAACACCCCGTCGGGGTGCAATCGTGCGGCCAGGCGTTTCAGACTCTCCACTTCGTAGTACGGCACGTGTTCGAGCGTCAGTGGGCAGGCTGGTGAGTGATCGATGTCGATGAGCATGGCATGAAACAGGCCGGCCGTTGGGCCGGTCGCGGTGTTGGGTGCGGCAGTCATCAACTCGAAGAAATCTCCTTGAACCATGTGGCACCGCGGGTCCGCCGTCATCGCCGCGCCGAGCGGTACGAGACCGCGTGAATGCCAGTCGATGACAGGCTGCAGGAGTTCAACGACGACCACGCGCATGACCGTGACGTGGTCCAGTGCTGCCTGGGCCGTGTATCCCAGACCGAGGCCGCCAACCACGATATCAAGCGGGCCGTCCATCTTGCGCAGCGCGAGGTCCGACAGTGCGATTTCGGCCGAGTTGACCACGCTGGACATGAGCATGGCTTCATCGATCTTGACCTCGTAGACCTCGGCGTCGTCCAGGGCCGGCGAGCGGCGCCGTCGGAGCGTCAGTTCACCGAGAGGTGTTTTCTGGTAGTCGAGTTCTTCGAAGTGGGATGGCATGGGCAGCAGGATACCATGAAAGGTGAGCATGCGCCCGGTCTCGTGGCGGGAACGTGGTTGGTTCGGCATCATGGTTCGCGACTTCGAGGGTGGTCAGGGACTGCTCTGTGGATTTATCATGACGGGTATGACCGAGTACTGTTGTGCCACCTGTCGCTACAATCTGAGCGGCTTGCCGGTTCCGGGCCGTTGCCCGGAGTGTGGTGCGGAGTTCGACGCCTACGCCCGGGTATGGTCCGCACGCCGCCCCTGGCGTGGCGTGATCCCTCTGGCACTCACGCTCACGGCGATTGCTGTGGCAGTCGTGCAGGATGGTACGGATCCGGAAGAGCTGCTCCATCTCGCTCTCTTCATGACCGTGGTTGTCGCTGGCCTCGTGGTCATGTATCGCAGGTACCTCAATCGCGAGACGGCGGCTCTTGGAATCTCCGCACAATACGTCACCGTGCGTCAAGCTTTGGATGAGGCCCGTATTCCCTGGGAGAACATCAAGGCGGTCGAGCCGGGGCGCTTTCGCAGCATCAAGATAGAGTGTCTGGAGGGAGATCCAGTGTGGATCCAATGGGCTTTCGGATTGACCACGGAACGCGATGAGTGTGTCGAGGTGCTGCGCCGCAAGCTTGAAGAAGTTCGGCGCGACATGGAGGCGGCAGCCAAGGAACCTTCTGACGATGATTCTGGCAGCGCACCGTAACGCCTCTGTGCTGGCGGACTCACTCCGTTTCGCGGTCGCCGCGCATCTTGATTCGTGCGGTCACGACGCGACGGAGCGAGCTGGAGAGCGCTGACTGGTCCGGAGCCGGCATCACCCCGTGGCGGTCATTTTCCGGTAACGCGGCAGCGAGAGCATTGGCCAGAGCGCCTGCATCCGGCGGGCGCTTGGCGGGGTTGAGATCTGAAGCGTCACGCAAAGTTGCCATGAGCGTTGCGCGGAGCTCTACGTGTTCATCGATTTGTTCACTTGCGAGGCCGTCAGCCAGAAGTTCGTAGCCGATAACTGCCAGCGCATAGACATCGGAGGCGCCGCCGACGTGGTCCGTGTCGCCGGTCAGTTGTTCCGGGCTTGCGTAGATCGGCGTACCCATGCGGCTCCCGAACGATCGGTGCACGCCTTCGAGGTCAGCGAGGCCAAAATCAATAACCATGGGGTGCCCGGCGGTTGTGACCAGAATGTTATTCGGTTTGAGATCGAGGTGCACGATGCCGCGTTCATGAGCGTGCTGGATGGCGCGGGCCACATTGATCAACAGAATCAGGCGCCCCCTGAAATCGAGTGGATGATTGCGTGCGTAGTGCGTGATCGGGGTCCCCGAAATATATTCCGTGATGATGACGGGACACACCCGCCCGGCAACACGTTCTTCGCGTATTTCAACGAACCGCCCAATCCCAGGATGGGCTAACTCGCGCAGAATACCGGCTTCGCGGCGCAGGCGCCGAGTCAGGCGATCGTTGTCATCTTTGACGAGTGGGATTTTGGCAGCGAAGCGCGCGGACTTGTCTTCATTTGTGACCAGGTAGACCGCGCCCATACCACCGGTTGCGATCGGCCGAACCACATGATAGGGCCCGATACGGTGCGGATACGCCGTCGCGGTCACAGGGGGAACATCCACCCACGGGTTTTCCTGTGTAGCGGTGTTCGTTGAAAGACCCGCCTCGGCGTTTGCATCAACGATGCTTGGTGTGCCCTGCAGATGTGTGTCGAGCCACTCGATTCCCGCATGCAGGCGTCGACGAATCGTTTGCGGCGTGACATCGAGCAATTCGGCAATCTCCGGAGTACTGCATCCAGCAAACCAGTAGAGATCCAGAGCTCCGGCGAGCTTGTTGTCCGTTCGCCGCAGGGTCTCGAGCGCATCGTAGAGGTCGGGCAAACTGTAATGATGCGGTCCCCACTCGACGCGGACATCCTCGATGGGGACGCGTTGCCACGCGACGCCGCGCGTCGTACCGTCGCCGCCGCGTCGCCCGCTTCCGCCTCGTTTCTGGGAATTACGTCGTTTGAGGTAGTCCACGAGGATCTGAGACATTTTGCGATGCGCGATGGCCCTGAACATCGCCGAGTCGTGCCAGGTTTGGTCGGAGTGTGCCAGAAAATGCAGGCAGGTCTCGTTGGCCAGGTCTGCCGAATCCAACGTGATGCGGCCGACAGATTTGTGCAGCTGGCTGCGGGCCATGCGCCGCAGTTCGTCATAAACTGCCGGAAGCAATTCAGCTGCACTCTTGCGCCCATCAGGCATGTGGTCGATTCCGTGCTTCGTTTCTCGTGTTCGCTTTCGCGACTGTTGGCGTATCAGGTGTGCACAGGCAAGTACTGGGTACTGTGGATGCGACACTCTTGTTCTACTCCGCAGTGTAACCAATGGCAAGATTGATGCCGTTCTAATATTGTCTCTCATTTTGAATCGAGGCAAGCGATGAGGATCAGCCCGGAAACTTTGGCCAGGCGAATCATGCAGCACTTGCTGTTGCAGGGGCGCATGATCTCCATCGAGTTACAGATCACACCGCGCGATGCCGGCTTGTGTGATGCCAGTCTTTACGGTTTCGAGATTCATGGCGTTCGGCGCATAAGCCCACACGCGGAGTGTGTAACGTTGAGCGATAACTCATCCATCCCTCCTCTTCTCCATAGGGACCCGACGGTTGCACTGTCGTGCCGGGGCAATCAGCGCTAGATGTGCAACCGTTTGGGTCCCCTTGTGTTCCCTGGCTGTGCGGCTGTGGAACCGCGCGCAAGAGGCAACACACAAGCACACGACCCGCACGCTGTGCATTGACTCGCGTGTTCATTGTGCGCTATTCCGTACAGTCTAAGTGCTCCCTTTCATAATTGGATGTAGGGGTTCCCGCGGCGCTTGTCGTGTTGGGCAAGGCGCGAGGAGGAGGCGATGCCTGACATCGTTGACGACGAGCAACACAGTCCAGGGCGGCAAGCGTCCGGAAAACCCTACAAAGAATTGTGAAATGGGGCACTAAGCTCGCCAGAGGCCACGATCGCGCGTCGGGCGCCCAAAGATCATTCGCAGGTCTGCCTGTTCTCATCCATTCTTTCTGATCCTGACGATCGCTTCGCGAACAGTGCACGTTGTGGGTGATCGCCGAGACACCGCGAGCAGGTTGCGCGGGCCCATGGGCCCCGATGCTTACTCGAGGGTTGTTCCCTGATTATTCGTGTCGGTTCCCGGGCCCGAACATCGCCAGTTCTCTATGGCCGCGTGATGCCAGACAATCTGTCGAGGCCGCGACCTGACTCCAAACAACAACGAGGGCGAGTAATGATGCGTTGTGTATATGGACTGTACATGTGTGTCCTGATGACTTCCGGAGCCATGGGGCAGACGTTGACCATACAGGCTTCGGGCGACAATACGTTGTACGAGGGTGCCAGCGATGTCAGCAACGGAATGGGCCAGCATTTTTTCGCCGGGCAAACGGATAACGGAAGCATACGCCGTGGGCTCGTGCGCTTCGAAGATATCGCTCAACTACCCGCTGATGTCGTGATTACGGATGTGCGCTTGACGCTGTACATGTCACGCACGTCCTCGGGGAATCACGCTGTGGCACTGCACCGCGTCACGTCGGACTGGGGCGAGGGTACGAGTAATGCTTCGGGTCAGGAAGGGGGCGGCGATGATGCCGAAACCGATGACGCGACTTGGCTGCACACATTCTTCAACACGGGGATGTGGGATACCCTCGGAGGGGACTACGTCGCAGATGCTTCTGCGAGTGTCATCGTTGGGGGAGAAGACGAATACTACACCTGGAGTTCGCCAGAGCTCCTGACAGATGTGGCAAGTATGCGTGCTGATCCATCACTCAATTTTGGATGGATCCTGAAGGGTGTCGAGACCGTTTTCCCAACGACAAAGCGTTTCGACACACATGAGCACTCGTCTCCAGCACGTCGCCCCATGCTCGAAATCGACTATACGCTGGTTACTGTGCCGACGGTCTCGCAGTGGGGCATGATCGGGATGGGTGTGGTGGTACTCTTGACGGGGGTCGTCATTCTGCAGAGGCGCGGTGAGCTCGCTGGCCGATGAGTGACTCAGGACCGCAGCCAAATGACTAGATTAGGGTGTGGCGTGACCCAGTATCTCGACGACCCTGTTGCGCAGGCGTCCGAATAGAGCCAGCCCGCGAAAACTGGCCACCAGGAATACCATCCAGATGAGGCCGTTGAGCCATGAAGGGAACGTCGCGAACTTGCCCGCGATCATGCCTGCCGCTGCGACCGTGCCCAGGACGGCGACGCGCACCATACTGCGGTGTGCGAGCGTATCCAGGTGCTTGTCCGGAAGGCGCCGCGCAAGCCCCGAGAGTCGTCTAAGTGCGCCGGTCAAACCGACGATCATCGTCAAGAAGAACGCTGCGAGCAGCAATATCGCCCACGGCGGATCAATCACGTCATCGAGCATGAACAGGATCGGCATGGCCAGGCTGCACACGCGCACGATCCGACGGATGGAAACATCACCCTCGGTCAGAGTATCGCGCGGCTCCTGCGTCGTGATGAGGAACAGTCCGAGGATAAAAGTGATGAATCCCGCGGCCATCGTGCCCATCATGAGATAGTCCATGGCCAGTCCAGCCGTGGCTGAGGCCAGGTTCATGAAAATCAGTCCAAACGGTACGAGCATGGCTATGACGAACAGTACGACGGACGTGAGCAGGAAAAGGCAGCCGCGGCTCAGCCCTCTGAGCCAACCACGATCCGCGTGGCGCAGGTCGTTGGTTGTCAAGGAGCGCTCCACAGGGGTAGCGCACTCAGGGCACTGGCCGTCGTGGGGCTGTCCGATCAAGTTGTACCCACAGCGGATGCAGCGCGTGGTATCGTCCGGACCAGCAGGGCCCGGTGTATCCGTGGAGTGCAGTACCATCATGTGTGCAGCTTACCCCGTATGCAGGACATGGCAAAGCAACTGTAGGCGTCAGTCGGGCATCGCACGAATGACTGGTGTGAGCGCTTGGCCGAAGCGCCCGAACTGCACCAGGCTGACCAGCATGACGATGTAGCAGGCCAGCCAGGCCAACCCTGCCAGCGTTCCGTTGCTCCAGGACGTGAATATGAGCAGCGTCAGGGCGACTGCCAGCAGGCCGCACGCGATCAGGCCGTAGCGTGCTCTGCGGGCGGCGCGCGACAACGCCAGCTGTCCACTGAGACGTTCGGACAACTGACTGAGCAGGTGCAGCCCGGCGGCAAGAGCCGATATCAGGAACACCACGGCGACGGCAGTCATGATCGCGATGATCGGCGGAGGTAGCACAAAGATGCAGACCATCGAGAACGGGGTGGCCAGCGCGCAGAACCGTGCGATCTCCCTCGCGGAGTTGTTGCCCTCGGTGGCAGGCGTGCCCGGTTCCGGCGCGGTGAGTCGATACATGCCACACGCGATCAGAACGATCGTGATCAGCGTGCACCCTACTACGGCGAAACCGAACACGGTTGGCATACCCAGAAGCACGATCAGTGACGGGGCGAACAGAACAAGGGCTGCGGCCATCAGGAATCTGCTGCCCCGTTCCAGGGTGATGAGCCAGGCGCGGTCGGTGTTCACCAGGTGGGGGACGCCATGCGAGCGTGCGGCCGGCAAACGGCACTCCGGGCATTCGGAATCGACTCTCAGGCCTCGCAGGTCATATCCGCATTGCATGCACGGCGTCGCACGCGTTATGGGCGCAACACCGCGCGCGACGGCGGTCCCGTTGTCGGAGTCCAGATGGGGTTCGATGTCTGCCATGCTGCATCCAGGTGACTGATGACCGACGGCGGGCCGCGATCCACCACTGCCCGGTCGATGACTGCACACACAGTCTATGTCGATCGCGGATGCCACGTCACGGGCTAGCGCCCAAACGACTTCCGGTCCTATCCTTGGAGCACAAGTGCAAGTTGAGCAATGCCTTGTGTAAGCGTCAACCTGGTTCCCCGCGACACCTCCCCATCTTGCCAAAAAGGGGTCAGGAGCCCTTTTCGGCAGCAAGATCTTGCGGTGCATGGGCACGCGGCTTACTCGGACATCGCCGGTGCGGTCGGTAATCAGCAGGAGCGCCGCTCAGGTCAAACCTTCGCAGGTCGCTGAACACATTCTGGCCGCGCGGATCGCGCTCCCGGACGTCGTCGATGGCCTTCGCGATCAGGTCGGTTGTTGGGTCTGGCGAAGGTGATGAACGGTTTCGGTGCCCTCAAGACAACACCGACTCGAGACTTGGAGGAATTCGATGCGGTCACCAACTACTTCTTGGGTCGTCGAACAGTGTGCGCAACGACTGGCAAACAAGATGGTCACATGAATCGCGGATACCACGCGACCATCATGTCGATCAACACTTGCAGATGGTCCATGAAGGTGTGGTCGGCACCTGGAATGATCTCGAGCCGTGAAGCCGGAGAAAGGTACTGCATGCCTTCGCGCGCGGTGGCGCACAGAATGTGTTCGTCTTCGCCCACGTCACCATGGACGATGAGCACCGGGCATTGCACGTGTCTCATGACTTTGCCCTGATCGATGGCTTTGAAATCAAGGATCATGTTGCCATCAATCAGGATCTGTTCGCGCGGGCCTTCTTCGGGTCGATGGATCCCTGCGCTGCCCGCATCCATGGCCGCGAGTTGCTCCGCGTCGAAGAATACCGCCCAGTCGAATTCACAGGTTCCGGTCACTGGACCGGAGAGCACCATGGTGCGGATGTCGTCGGCCCAGTTCCGCATGCTGATCATGCCACCGAGGCTGTGGCCATATAGCCCCAGCCGGACGAATCCCTGAGATCGGACGAAGTCGAGCACGGCGCCCAGATCCTCGACTTGTGCACCGAGTGACAAGGCCTCGTCGTCACTCTGGCCGCAGCCGGCGAAATCATAGGCCAGGCAATCGAACCCAATCCCCTGCAACGCCATTGCGATTCGCTTGAAGCGGCCATTCGACGCTTTGTCACCGCAGAACCCATGCGAGAACACGATCATGGCGTCGGAGTTTGCCGGATAGTGCATCGCCGATAGCTTGAGGCCACGCGGGGTGGTGATGGTCAATGGGTTAGGGCGCGAAACCATGTCGCGAAAGTATAGCAGGATGACGGACGGAGTGCAGCGGATCGGCCGTTCGAACGCAAGCCGGCAGCTGACATCGGCGGGCAAAGCAGCGACGGCCCGCGCTCAAGGACAACCGGGCAACTCTGCCCCGTTCCATGAGTCATATCGACCCGCACCATTCAGCAGATCGACAAGCCGCAGGAGGTCAGCCGGCGCGCACGCGCCACTGCGATCGGTATCGCACTGGTGGATACCGAGGACTGGTGTCGCAACAGCGTTGAGATGATCAACGAGAGCCAGGATGTCCTGTGGATTGGATTGCCCGTTACCATTGATGTCGCCGGGCAGGAAGCCGACTGTCGCTGTGCTTCTACTCGGCAGATGCTCTACTGTCGTGCATGCTCCTGGGGGGATCGGTCCATCCAATCGCAAGACGACCTTCTGGCCATCATACAAGATGAAATCGATTGCGGGCACATCTTTGGACGTGGTAGTCAATTCAAAGTCTGCGGCATCGACGATGTTGACCGGTCCACTGAACAGGAGCGTGATGTGGTCCCAGCCTGCCGGCCCCTTCCCATCCGGCGCATCGGGCTGCCGTGCATCGATGGGGCCATCAGAAGGAAGCGTGTCCACGATAAACGGCAGGCATTCGTCAGGTATGCCGTCGTCGTTGTCATCGAGTGACGTACCGGAACCGATGTCGCAGAAATCCAATGTTCCATTGCGATTGCAATCCTCATCGGGCGTCGGTCCGCCGAACAGGATCACCACCTCACCAGCCGGTTCAATTGCTGCCGCGCCGATGGCCACATCGTCGAATCCGTCGTTGTTGAAGTCACCGATACCGGCCACGCTGCGGCTGAACTCGGACGTGTCTAACGGATTGTCGCGGACCACTGCCAGACCCTCGGGGCCACCGAGAGCGGCGTTGAGCGGTAGCCGGCCCATGGTCGTCAGGTCGGCGGTACCCCACAAGACATAGGCCTCGTGAAAACGCATGAACGTTCCCCATGGCGTTCCGAGACGCAGGTTCCCCGTTCCGACGACGACATCGTCTACGCCATCGCCGTTGACATCACCAGCGGCGTCGAGTGTTGATCCCAGCGCCCGCGAGTACATTGGATTGACCAGTGAATCATAGTGCATGCGCAGTACTTCATCTGCTGTGAGCGCATCCAGGGTGACGGCACCGTTTGCGCCAAGGCCAGCGCGGCCAAAGATGATGTAACTCCACCCAGACAACGACGTGCCGTCCTGCCCCGTTGGTGATGACATCAACATGTCAGCGATTCCGTCGCCGTTCACGTCACCCGCAGGCGCCACTGGAAAGCCGTCGAAACGGAAGGTCGACGTGATCTCAAAGCCCTGCGTCCCGTCGAGGGTCGTCAGGTCGACCTCGGCCGGCCAGTCGCCCCCATGGCCGCGCACCACGTATCCGGCGCCGAAGGCATTCTCGGTCTTCTCTGCGATAACGCGATACGGGTCCCCTACGGCGAGGTCATCGATGCCATCTGCATCGATATCGCCCACGCTGGAGACGACCAGTGATGCATAGCCGTTGAACGATTCGTGCGACGCATCTGCTGGGCCGCGCAGGCGCACGCCACGCGTCCCGTTGTCGCCACCGGATCCATCCAGCCACGTCAAGCTGACCACGTCCGGCCACTGGCCGCTGCCGCCAAAAACGACATAGGCCGACTGCGCCGGATCAGCGGCGCCGATTTCGACTGATGGGGCGCCGATGATCAGGTCGGTGATGCCATCGTCATTGATATCGCCCGCGGCGCTGACGTCGCGCGCGGACGCGATGCCTTCGAATATGATGCCGGCAGGTCCAGTCAGGCTGGCGGTGTGGATCGTGCCACCGGCCCCCAGATCTCGGGCTCCAAAGATCACGCCCGTGTAACCAACCAGGGCGCGCGCCCGGCTGCTTTCCTCGGCGTTGCCGACAGCCAGATCATCGATGCCGTCGTCGTTGAAGTCGCCAATGCCGGCGACGGCCACACCGTGCCGCATGCTCGGTTGCATTCCGATGATGCGAAAGCCGTCGGTCCCATCGAGGGCCGCGACATCGATGACCGTGCCGGGCACTCGGGTAGGGCCACCGAACACGACGTACGCTTCGCCCGCCCCGTTCCCCTGCGCGTCGGTACCCGCCATCAGCAGAGTCGAGCCGGTCCCGATGATCAGATCCGCGTAGCCGTCCGCATTGACGTCGCCCGCACCGTCGACCTCGAAGCCCAGTCCACCGCCGTCTACCGCACCGACGATGCGCAGGCCTCGGGTCTCAGCCACGGAGCGTTCGTTGAGCCGCAATTGACAGTCTTCAGTGTAGTACTGACAGTCATCGCCGCTGCGCTGCGGCAAGCACACGCATGCCGTGCCGAAACACTCCCGATCGGCAGCGCAGGATTCAACCGGACACTCACAGTGCGTACCTGACCAGCCGTCATCACAGAAGCAGTCCTGGTCGAAGCGCACGCCATGGCCACCACATTCCCGCGTATCCAGTGCTATGTCGCCGTACGGCACCTCGTTCGAGCGCAGCCGTGTCATGGCGCTGCCGTCGATTGCTGCGCGCATCAGGTGACTGCGAGCGGCACCATCAACGCCACCCCAATACAACTGCCGGCCCGGTTCGTCGACCGCGATGAACGCTACTGTCAAGGCAGTGGACATCCACAGTTCGACAGCACTCCCATCGGCGCGGCCACGCCACAGTGCTGCCGTGTCGGCGTCGAACCAGTACAGCCACCCTTCGGTCGCGTCGAACGCCAATCGACTGGCATTGCCAAGTCCGTCGATCAGCGTCTCTTCATTCGCACCTTCGAGCGTCATGCGCCCGACGTGCGTCGCTTCGATCCAGTACACGAAACCCGCGGCGGTGTCGACGGCGATCCCGCGCGACCCGTCGACCGCTGCCAGGACCTGGTCCATGCCGGACGGTTCGATGAGCACCCGCCGGATTTGCGTTGACGATCCGACATAGACATGCTCACCCCCGACGGCCAACGCCAGTTGCGCTCCGCCAATTCCGAATTCCCAGGCAGGCTGTCCATCGAGTGGCAGAGCTTGCAGCTTGAACTCGGATTGTCCGGTCCAGATCAACAGGTTGCGCGTCGCATCGATGACCACGCTATCCGGGCGTGCCCCGGGACGCGGCGTCACCGTCTGACTGCCACGGCCGTCGATGTTGTAGCGCTCGATGACCCACTCCGCTTGTGATCCGCTCTCAAGCGCAACGTAAATGCGCTGCGCGGCGGCGGGGGCCGCGGCAGTGGACAGTAGCGTAATGGCCAGTGATCGGACAGCGCTAGAACGGTGCATGATCGGTCTCCGCAAGGATGCATGGACAGATACATTGTATCGAAAAAGCGAGGGAGGATACGGGACCTTGAGGTGTGTTTCATGGCCTGTCACGAGGCGAATGGTGCGGTTCATGATAAGGTAGAGTCATCGGTTCCATTTGAGCTGCTCTCGAAGGTCACGAGGAGGTAGTGCATGGGACGCCCAAAGGTGCAGCGACCATGCCATACGCATGTCTCTATCGTCGTCGGTCGCGACCAAGATCTCGGCTGCAATGGCAGCGCGGCAATACTCATCAAGAATCCAACATCCGTTCTCGCCACGCCAACATCACACTCTTGTCGCGAGACAGGAAGCCCACGGTGTTTATGACACCCGAAAAACTTGGCGCACCCATGATCGCCGTCTGCGAGAAGGATGGGTGTGAATACACGGCGGTGAAGACTGATTCATGAGGGGGCTCCAGCGAAGGATAGGCAAGATAATCCAATGCGCAATTTTCAATGTCATTTGTTGATCGCGGGAAGTTGGGTTGTGTAGGGTGGGGATCCTCGTCCTTGGGTGAATTAGGTAGGAATGGGGAAATAGAGTGTTGGCGGCATGCAGGCCAAAGTGTGACAGGGTCTTTGGTCGTGGATCAGGAGTGTTCGCTTCCAAGCTTTTTAGAATTCCTGGACTATTCTCTGCGCTAATCGCTCACTGATCCGTCCTGTTATTGTAAGTCTTGTTACGAACGGCTGATTGCCTGTTGGTAATCACAGATTAACAGTGCTAGATTGCTGTTGCCCGTCGATCGGGAACGCTGCCGCTACACGTCTTGGGTCGCAAATCTGGAGTCTTCGAGATGAGGTTAGGTCATCTCATCTACGGCAACATATCCCTACTCATCGTGCAGCAATGTTTGCTCGCAGCGCCGCCATTTTCATCTCATTCAGGTATCCAAGTCGACCTTCATCGAGTGCGTCATCGGGTAGCCAATGGAGAGCTCCTGCTCGCGATGAACCATGTTTCCCGATTGTTGCAACACGCTGAGCTGGATAAAGGGAGCGATCATCCAGATACGCGAGTTCTGCGATGCGAACTTGAGTGTATCGGTCGAGCAGCGACTCGAACAACATCTCGGAAGAATGCAATAACGGCTGCTCTGAAGGACTGGTGTGCGGTACAACATCTGGAGGGAGGGTGCGACCAAGTCGCTGCTTTGGATCGCATTGCAAAGCAGTTGGATGAAGCCTTCGGTGAAAGCAGTGCTTGGAGTATCGCGTGCAGTCTGGAGCTCACAGCAGCCCTAGTTGAATGCAAGGGGCACCGAGACGCGATTTCTGCGTTGCAATCCGTTCTCGAACAGGCTGTGTTGCTCGGATTGGGAGAATGTGCACGGAGTCCCATCTACGCGAGATTGGCATTTTCCCACTACGAAATTGGTGAAGCATCCGTGGCGGCTCAATATTACGAGCGAGCGTTAGCTGCGGCGGATTCAATCGATGGTTGTTCACCCACGTACGTAGCCCAAGCTTTGGTTGGGTTGTCAATGTGTTACAGGGCGGATGAGCGATGGGTTGATGTCGAAAGCCTCTTGCTGCGCGCAGAGAGCCTGACGATTGAACATTCCTTGCCTCGCTATGACAGCGTCTGTACACGGCTGGGCTACTATTATATGGAACTTAATCGAGACAATGAGGCTCTTGAATACTTCCTTAAGTCATATGAATCTCCCTTCGGGGCATTATCCCCTTCTCAGTCAAAGGCAAGAGCACTAGTCGGCGCCGCCAGAATTGCGCTTCGTCGCAACGCCTTGTCGTCTTCAGAGCATCGCGCTCGGCAAGCAATTGCGTTGCTAAAGAAATACCCTTTGAATACGCAGTACTTCATGGCGCGTGCTGTTCTCGCAACTGTCTGTTTTCGGCAAGGGCGTCGTGTGGAAGCAATGCAGATCCTAGAAACTGATCTCCGTCGAAGCCGGGAAGAGATCTCAGGTCGTGGTGTGGTGTTGGCATTCTTGGCTCGACAGTTATGGGAGTTAGGCGAAATCAAGAAGGCGGATAAGCTATTAGATGAATCAGTTAAGATGTTTGAGCATCAAGTGAATCACGGCAAATACCCGCAAGTCTACTTGGCATCGTACCGCGAATGGAATCCGTTCACGCTAAGCGCGTATATAAAATATGAGCGCGGCTTCTATGACGCCGCCTTCGCTAGACTAGATCAAGGTAATGGACGCTTGTCGACTTTCCTAATGTCAGACCAGCGGAGCGTATCAGAAGCGAACGAGAGAAGCTTACTATCTGATATCCGGAGTCGGCTACTAGATCAAAGAACGGCTCTGGTGACGTGGTACGATCGCGATCGAACCTGGGATGGTCGGCCTCGAGCGGATCATCTGGGCATTGTCGTGCGCCACGAAGGTGCAGTTCAATGGCGGCGATTAGCACCAAGCTCCGAATGGACAGAAACTGATGCTCGTCTACCCATCACGTACTTAGATGAGGTCATAAGCGGGCACGACCTTGGCAAGTGGCGAGAAATAGGACGAGAGCTCTACGCTCAGCGATTCGCGCCACTAATGCCCTTGCTGGCTGGGATTGAGCGAGTCATCGTTGTTCCTACAGGCTCACTAATGGAGGGTGTGAGCGTTGAGACACTTCCGGTGGATGGCTGGACTACGCTGGGCGACATGTTTGCGGTGCAATATGCGCCAAGCGCACGTTTCCTGTTGTGCGAGTCATCCCGAAGTTGCAAACCAAGTCGTGGTGTTCTCGCGATGGGGTTTGCCGGGGCCTCGGGCAATGTCGAGTCATCCATCCTGCAATTTGCCCCCAATGAAGCGAGTTCCATATCCTCCATGATACCTGAATCGCGCGCACTCGTCGGTGCAGCGGCAACAAAGGCAGCGTTCTTGAGCCTTAGCAGAACTGGTGAGCTTGCACAGTATCAGTTTGTCCATTTTGCAAGTCATGCAATTGTCGACGACATGTTCCCTGCCAATTCATATATTAGCCTGAAGAGTGCACCTGAGGATGGCGGCCTGACTCAGGAGGAGTTGTCGGAGAGTGATATGTGTGCAGATGTCGTTGTTTTGAGCGGTTGCAGAACAGGCCTTGGGCGTTACCGATCTCGTGAAGGACTGTTGGGGATGGCTCACGCGTGTTACAAGGCAGGCGCTCAGGCCGTTGTGGCAAGTCTATGGGATGCAGATGATGCCGCCACCGCCGTACTTATGGAACAGTTCTATAAGAACGTGGCTGTTGTTGATCCTGTCAGGGCTTTGCAGCGCGCCAAGATATACTTGCAGTCCATGACCTTGAAGCAGCTTGTGGAGTGGTGTCGAGCTCAAGGTTCCCAGCTGGAGGCCACGCGGCTTCTAGAGCGAAGAATACGCGCAGTGGGGCCGCAGAAACGGCCATTTCAACACCCAAAGTATTGGGGAAATTTCGTGTTCATCGGTCGAAATCAGGAGCGATTATGATGAATCCAATGTTACTAGTCTTGTTAGCGTTCGCTGCAACAGGCAGCGCAAAGCTCTCTGAGTCTCATCCAATCACATCAGGGCCAGAGGGAATTGATGCCGGAGAGAGAGTTCATGATGAGAGACAACGTCAGGGCCTGCCTGTGGACTGCATGTGGTTCTGTTGGAATTTTGACTGCCCCGATTGGTTCTGGTTTGAGTGTCTCGACATAGTTGACCCTCCTTGGGAGGAGGAAGATCCGGACGACCCAGACGATGATATTGAAGCACCTATTCCGCCGAGGGATACGAACCCGGGCGATCCCTCTCTTCCGGACGAGGTGCTAGATCCTTGTGATCTGCAACTTGGAGATAACGACCTGTGCAGAGATCCTGCGGCAGAATTGAGCACAATTCGTGGAGAGATTGACATTGATGAATTGTTTCAGGTTATATTTGATACCTACCCAAGAGTGAGAGAGCGGTCACACTTTGATCAACGTCGCCAAGAAGGGCAGGAGTGAGCCACCATGTTCTCCGTCATGGCGATCGTAGCTACATTGTCGTATTCAACTGATCCCGCAGTGATTACGCTGCATGAGGCGATGGCCCCTTGGCGGATGTACTACCAAGACAGCATCAACAGTGTGTCGATTCGTAGAAGCGCGAAACCGTGCTGCCTAGAGTACGGGAAATCCGTGTTCTCGATTAGGCCAAACGAGTTTCAGATGCTTGAGTTGTCAGGAGGGTTAGGACTGGTTTCCCGAAGAGAGGGTGATGCTTTTAATCTGTGGTCAATCGCTCCCGGCCAGAAAGAAACACAGTTGACTCATTTTCCAGACGGATATGTTCAGTCAGAAGTCTCTCCATGCCAAACGCGTGTGGCAATAAGAGACCACTCCGGGCAATGGTTTGTTTGCAATATTCTAGAAGCTTGTGTTGCTCCTGTGCCACTGAAAGGTGATCAGGTCATATGGGATCAAGCGGGCCATCGGTTGGCGTATGTTGACGAGCGTGGGCGAGCCTCCCTATGGGAATTGGATAAGAACCTTGGCCAAGTAGTTTACTCTCCCGTGGTGAGCTCAGTCGCGGTGCCTAGATGCTTCAGCCACAAAGGGGATGTTTTGCTAGTTGAAGAATCCAGTCAGGCCAGGATAGTCGAAATCGAACTGTCGTCTGGAGTTGTGCGCCAACTACCACGCAAGTCGAAGGCAGGCCCCTATTACGCCCTGGGTTACTCAAGCGATGATACACACATCATTTTTGAAACGCGAAGCAAGCAGACGATCGGAAGCGACGGGTTCGTTAGAAGAGCTAGAGATTCCGGCAAGGCGAAGTGGATAACCAAGGGCCTTCTTGGTCTGGATCGGAGATATGGTGCTCGTAGCCGTTATGATTCGTCTTCAAACACGATCGTTGGTGTAATTAACAAGAGGGGCGGGCATGGGATCAAGGCGTGGAATGCCAAGTCTGGCCGCGTAATTGGCGAACCGATTCTTCCTCTTGGAGCGGTACATGGCAAGCCTGTCATTCGAAACAACAAGGTCGGATTTGCATTTAGTACGTGGGATAGTCCCATTTCTGTCTACGTCTGGGACTTGGGCCAATCAAAAGGAACTCCTGAACGAAGAGCTTCCGTGGAGAGTCCGAAGGTACCGGGTATAGTTCTGTCTACGATGTATCCGTCAGGTGGGGCTGCCATACCCACATATGTGTACTTGCCGGCGTGCAGGCGGGCGAATGCGAAGTCACCGTTACCATTTGTACTCTACTTGCATGGCGGTCCTTTCTCTCAGCACCTGCCGTCGTTTGATCGCGACATTCTGGCATTCATCGCAGCGGGCTATGGCGTTGTAGCAATGAACTACCGTGGTAGCAGCGGGTATGGTGATTTGTTCATGGACGCGGACAATGGTGAGGGGAGGGAAGCGCCGATGCTTGATATCGTCGAGGCAGCAGAGTGGCTCATTAAGAGCGGGCTCGCTAAGCGCGGTAAGATCGCGCTCTGTGGCCAGAGTTACGGAGGATACGCAGGGCTGCTTGTCGCGTCGAGAGCTCCTGGGCTGTTTGCAGCCGTGTACGCTGGTAGTCCGATTACTGACCTGAACGCATATATTGCATCAAGAGAACAACCGGAGTTGACATACAAGCAATACGAGTATGGGATGAAATCCGATATTGAACTGCTGACTAAGTGGTCGCCACGCACACACATCAAGTCGCTCAAAGTCCCCATACTGATTACACACGGTGCCAGAGATAGGCAAATCCCAGTGGCGCAGACGGACCTGTTCGTGCAGGAAGCGTTGGCTGCGGGAGTCGATGTTCAATATATGCGCCTCGATGAGGAGGCGCATTCGATTCGGAATCATGACACCTACCTCAAGACCCGAAGGGCAATGCTAGAACTGTTCGATAAGCACTTGGGTCCGAATGATAGCCCTACGAGTAGGCCTGCTCCTCTTTCCTCAGCCCCATGACGGTCATCCAGTCGCACACCACGGGCCTGGATCCTGGCGACATTTAGATCTAGTCGCTATGTGGTATGTGCCGTGGTTTCTGGCGGTTGCGTGGGCGTTCAATCCAGTAGTGGTACAGTTGTTCATCGATTCATGGTGGCATACCATAATCGGATGGGCATAGATCCAGGCCTGGTGTGACTGTGATACGGGCTACCGTCTCCGAGCCCATCTGTGGGCGCCGCCGCCATCCTTGTTTCGACACCATGAACAACCGAACCGATCACGTCCAGGGAGTATTTCGTGAGGTCTTTCGCTCTTCGGCATGCTGCTGCGAAGCTCGGCGTAAGTGGGATGGGCTCCATCATGCGATAAGATCGTCTTGCGTGAAGAGCAAAGCTGATTAGTACCGTCCCCCGCAGTTTAGGACAGGTGGGCTTGAGCTTAAGTGACAGCTCTTATGTGGACATCATGACGAACCATAAGGACGCACATACCCTCTTCATGAGTGTCGTGGAGCTTTCTGCGGAAGAGCGGGACAGGTACCTGGAACAACACTGCCAAGATTCAGAGTTGCTTGCCGAGGTTAAGACGCTGCTAGAGTTCTACGATGAAGTTGGCGGCATGACACCTCCAGTTGTGACAGAGACGGTCACTGCAATGCCTGTATGGAGGGAGGAGCTAAGGGATTTTGAGATCGTTCGCGAGCTGGGCAAGGGCGGTATGGGAGTCGTATACCTGGCTCGCGAGACCGTCCTTGACCGGCTTGTGGCCGTGAAGATACTGCCGCCACATGCCGCGTCCGAGTGGGCACAAGCACGTTTTCGCAATGAAGCCAAAGCGATTGCCAGGCTGGATCATCCGAATATCGTGCCCATCTACCGTTTCGGTGAACACGAGGGCGTGTACTACATCGCCATGGCCTTTGTAGAAAGCATCACGCTCGCCGAGCGTATCGTCGAGGCAAGAGGGACCTGTCACGACAAGACTGCCACGAGCAGTGACATCCGCAAATGGCATCGCACCTTCGCGACGCTATTGGCCAAGGTAGCCGATGCGCTCGAACACGCCCATCAGCACAAGATCGTTCATCGCGATGTTAAGCCGGCTAATATCCTGGTGGATATAGACGGGGAGCCGCACCTGACCGATTTTGGGCTTGCCAAGAACTTGCGAGATAACAATATCACGCACCCCGGAACCCTTGCCGGTACACCGAAGTACATGAGCCCGGAACAGGCCCGCGCCGAGACAACCGAGATCGACCATCGGTCCGACATATTCTCCCTCGGTGTAACCCTGTATGAGGGGATCACTTTCCAACCGCCGTTCAAAGGGCGATCTAATGCCCATATTCTGAACGAAATACTTGCCAAACATCCACGCCGTCTCCGAGCGGTGGTTCCGAAGGCGCTCAAAGACCTGGAGACTATATGTCACAAGGCTCTCGAGAAACAGAAGCAGCGCCGGTATCAGACGGCAGGCCATCTTTCGGCGGATCTGCGATGCTTCGCCGCTGGTAGACCGATTCTCGCTCAGCCTCCAGGCGTGGCGAGACGGCTTGTTGAGTGGTTGCGGCAGAATCACCTGAAGGTAATGGCAGCTTCGATAGTCCTGCTGATCACCATCGTTGGATGGTTTATTCATGATGCAGCCAACAAGCGCAGGGATGCCCTATGTTCGCTGTCCATCACCTCGGAGCCAACGAATACTCAAGTCCTTGCTCAGCGCTTCGATCTGACCACCCTGGACCTAGGTCCGCCTGTCTCGCTTGGAGCGGCCCCCATTGATCAATACTTGCTCAAGCCAGGGCAGTATCGAATCAGCATCACGACCGGCAATGATCGATTTGCTGAACTGAATGTGTATTTGCCGCGGGCCGGTGTGAGCACCGAATATCATGTTGCCCTGGACGCACGCAACGAAGAGTTCTTCGCGAACATGGTGTTTGTGTTGGCGTCAGAGAGTATGGTCGGGCGCAAGGGGGGCGAAAATATCGAGGAACCCCGCGTCGTACGCCTTGCGTCCTACTGGATCGACAAATACGAGGTGTCGAACGAGGACTACAAGGCATTCATCGACGCGACGAATCACCCGACTCCAGAGCACTGGCGTCGGTTCGGTTTTGACCCCGAGCTGGCCCAAATGCCAATAGTAGCCATCACGTGGGAAGACGCACAATCGTACGCGCGCTGGGCAGGCAAACGGTTGCCAACCGCTCACGAGTGGGAATACGCCTCTCGTCATCCCGACAACCGCTTGCTGCCATGGGGGAGGGGTAAGCCTGACGATTGGCAGGATGCGACCGCCGAATCGATAGCTAAGGCGCAATCAGCCGATTGGGAATTAGGCTACTCCGCGTATGTCAACAACATGAAGCAAGTGAACGAGGACCCACGACCTGGAGCTCTGCAGCTCCTGCATACGTTCGGCAATGCGCTTGAGATGACGGAGAGTATCATTTACATGCAGGGCCCTCGCGTAATTGCCAAAGGTGGCTCATGGGTCGATGTACCCGGCATTCGAGACTTGAGCCGCAGCGCTACGCGGTCGATCCGCGGAAAGTCCTTGATTACTGGATTTCGTTGCGCCGTGAGCCACGATTGCTGTCAACCATAGGCTGTGACTCGGTAGTACACAAAGGAGGCAACCATGAAGAAATACTATTGTCGATCGGTCATCATTTTCTATCCTGGGCGAGATGCGGACTTGCAAGATGCCGCAACGAAGGCTGCGAACGAAGTGCCTGAGCGTGTGTCAAAAATCATTGATACTCGCGTGATCACGGCAGCTGATCCAGACGGAGCATTTGATAATGTCGTAGGTCTGGTCAATGCAGAATACGGACAGGCCATAACAGTTGACAAGACGAACAGCGATTGGTGGGTGGGGACTGGTGGACTGCATGAAATTGCTCATGATTTGAAGAAAAGCGGTTCGGACTGGCAGATCACCGTAACCAAGAAGGGCGGTTCGGGCACGGTCACCATGGTTGCCAAGCTGCGTGTTCAGGTTACGGAGATCAAGTGATGGTCACTCGAGAGTGGGCTGTGAATGTCGATTGGCCTGAAGGGCGGGCCGTCATTGACCTTGCTCTTAATGTGGTGCATGGCCGCATACAACGAGTCGAAGTCGACAACCAGTTGTTTGCTCAGCCCATGATTGGGGCGACGCGCATTCGGTTGCCTGCAAAAGTGGTTCAGCCCCCAGGGCGGTTCACAATGCGTGTGACGTACGAGGGTGAATCGCCGATTCCTGACGTCGTGCGTGTGCTCGACGACGCTCCGGACGATTTTAAAGATGCTCAAATGCGCGACACAGCGGAAATCGTCGAGTGTCGGCGAAGATTCGCATCTGTCCCGGGACGAATTGGTACTGCACGGAGCTTCTTTCTTGCACTGGAGAAGGCAACGGCTCTCTCGGTGTGCCCTGATGTTCGTAATAAGATCGCTGACCTACAGTTGTGCTTATTTCATAGGCTTCGAAAGAGGCGAGCTGGAGAATCCAAAAAGTTTGCGGTTCCATACGAGGCATCAGCACTGATTCATGGTGTATTCACGTCAACGTCTCGAGTGTACGCGCGCTTTGAGGACGAAGCGGAAGGATATCTACTATTTGCGGCAGGGCAGCTGGAGCATGCTTGCCCGTTTGCTGACGTGGCAGCTGGACCGAATAGCGCGAACCTGTTTTTCTTTGCAGAATTCGCGTTTGCGGCGTGCGAGGTACTGGAGTGCAACGCATCGCGGCAGTACTGGCGTGATCGCCTTCCCGTTCTCGTACTCATGCAACGACTCTTTCGACTGCGTTTTGGACAATCATGGCCTTTCTCGTCACTGACGCCCTCTAAGATGTGCCGAGTCAATGTGTTGGCCTACGATACAATTGAAGAAGAGAAAGAGGACCTACTACCAAAGATTGAGAAAGACCCGGCAGGGATGTGCGCACAATTCGTCAACGACACCATTGCTAGTTTCAATTTCGAGTGAAGCGACGGCATTAGGCTTCTAGAACCAAGTGCGCACTTTGCGCGGGTATAGTTCAGAGTGTGAGCCGGCCCACGGAGTTGAGCGGTACAGAGTGATGGCCGAATCAAATCGTGGCTGACCTGGTTGTGGCTCCCCGATCGTTCTTGTCATATCACCTTAGACTCATGTTGGGGGCCGAGGTGTTTCTGCTCCGCCTCAACTGACATCGACACTTACGCGCGTGGTTGGGCTCGATGGGGGGTCGGAATCGTGATCGCGGGTGAATGAGCCCGGCCATCTGGGCGGACCGCGGCTCTGCCACACCTCGTGTTATCCACGAGCCGACAATTACTCAAGCCTAACTGAATACTAGTCTATGTAGACTAGTCCATCCGAATTGTGAATCAAGCGCGCGTTCTTACGTGTACCTTGTTCTGGCCAGGAATAATGGGCATGATAGACGGTACACGGGACGATGAAGGACACTTCTGCCGACTTACATGACCAACCTGATGACAGTTTGATCGACAAACTGCGCGTAGCGATGGATCAGACTCGGACCATCGATCTAGACCTCGAGTCTGCACCGGCTCAGGTCACGATCGAGGGCTATGACATCGCGGGGATCGTGAGCCAGGGTGGGCAAGGTGTTGTTTATGGCGCCATCCAGGAGTCGACCAAGCAGCAGGTCGCCATCAAAGTGCTGGTCTCAGGCCGGCATACATCGCGGACAGAGTATCGGCGCTTTCAACGCGAGATCGAAGTGGCTGCGGGACTGCAGCATCCCAATATCATTTCAATCTTTACATCCGGATTGACCGACGAAGGGCTGCCCTATTTCGTCATGGACTATGTCCACGGTCTGCCGCTCGATGTCTATGTGCGTCAGAATGAACTGGGTCTCGAAGAGGTCCTTGCGCTGTTTGCTGACATCTGCGGGGCGGTGCAGGCGGCCCATGTGCATGGCATCATCCATCGAGATCTGAAACCGTCGAACATCCTTGTCGACAACGAGGGGCGACCGCGCATTCTGGATTTCGGTCTGGCGAAAGCGATCGATGAACCGGCCGAGGCACTGATCACGCAGACCAACCGCGTCGTCGGCACGCTCGGCTACCTGTCACCCCAGCAGGCCAGTGGACGACGCGACGGCATCGATCACCGTACCGATGTCTACTCGCTGGGCGTTAACCTCTATCATCTGCTGACCGGTCGCTTTCCTTACCCGATAACGGGTGAAGTACATCAGGTGCTGCGCAATGTCGAAATCATGCCGCCGACACCGCCCACGCGGATGTGGTCGCCCGACTCGGGCGTTCGTGCGCGCCGCGGATCGGGATCCGTCAATGCGTGCCCCATTGATCATGATGTCCAGACGATCATTCTCAAGACCCTGGCCAAGGACCCCGAGCGACGCTACACCACCGCAGGCGAACTCGAGGCCGATCTGCGCCGCTACCTTGCCGGCGAACCCATCGTGGCCCGTGGGGACAGCCTGGGCTACATTCTCACCACCCGCAGCCGTCGTCTGGTGCAGCGCCACCATATTACGTCATTCGCCCTGGTGGTGTTGGCATCGGTGTTGATCAGCCGATTCATCGGCGCTCCGCTCGTTATCGCGTGGACACCCTTGACGCGGAGTTGGAACAACTGGCTCAGCCAGTCGGCGGCGCCACCAGGCACTCGATCCAGTTTGCAGGATGTTCGTGTCGTCGGATTCTCAGACAACGCTCAGCTGGAAGCGATCGCTGTTCGGGAGGGCGTGCCGGGTATCACGCGTTCCGTCCCCAAGAGCCTTCGTCGGCTGCACGGCCACTTCATGAAACATCTTGCCTCGTCGCGGTGTCGTGCGGTCGTATGGGATATCACCTTCAAGGGTGAGACCGAATACGACGCGGAATTCGCCGAGGGCGTGGCGGCGCTACGCGGTGCGGGTATTGAAGTTGTCGTGGCTGTTCCCGACTGGCGCCTGGTGGATGGCGTGCCGGCCGTCAGCGAGACGCTGGTCAATGCAGGCGTTCGCTGGGGTGGGGTCACCGTTCAGCTGATGGACTCACCCGCGACCGCGGCCCTCGTGGCCCGGCAACGGCTCGATGATCCGCTGGTGGCGTTGTCACTGGCCGGTGTCGTGGCCGCTCGTCGCCCCGGAGAAGAAGCCGAATTCGAATTGGACCTGGACGAGCAAGCGCTGAACGTCATCTACTATCAGCAGAATCCCAAACTGGATGCTGTGCGGTCCATCACAGTGACCGAGACCTTGAAACTGTCCAAGATCTATCCTGCGACCGAAGAAAATGCCGCTCCGTTGAATCTCGACGAAGGCGATTTGCTGGGCTACTACTACTTCATGCTACCCTCGGACGCCTGCCTGTCCGCTTCTACTATTGCCTACGAAGATGTGTTTGATGCGCATGAGAGTCAGTTGCGCGAGTCGTTCGAAGACAAAGTCGTTGTGGTGGGCGACCTCCGGCCGGGGACTGACCGGCACGAGGCTGCGGGGGGGCGCGAGATTCCAGGGTGCTATGCGCATGCTGCAGTCATCGACCGGCTCCTGCCGCTGACCGCGATCTGCAATCCACGTGTCGAAGGAGAATACGCAGTGCACATCCTCGCTGCCTTGCTGGGCGGCATGGTCGGCGTGATGGCCGCAACCAGATCGCGCAAACGATGCGCGCTGATCGTCGTTGTGAGCGTTGGGTGTTTCCTGTGCAGCGGAATCTTGTATGCGCGGAGTGAATACCTTCTCAGCCCGTTCGTCGCCATTTTTGGTGTCATTGTCGCGGCAGAACTGGCAGCCGCCGTTCGCCGCATTCACATCAGCCACCGGCTGGACACTGCATAGGGAGACCGTCATGAGATCTACCTGCTCAATCTTATGTGTCGGCATTCTTCTCTGCGAATCAGGTTGCCTGTTGCCCTCCACGCCAGACGGAAAAATCGTGGGTGTGGTCAAGAAAGGGACGAATGATCACGTATTCGTGCACCTCGAGGATACCGAGATCGGTACCAATGTGACCCGGACTCTGGTCGAGCCGTTGCAACTCGACGAGACCGTAACATCGAAGGACTTTGTGGTCGTGCTCATTGAGGATGACAATACGGTGGGTGACGATCTGGTGCTCGTCGGACCGATCTTTTCGGCCGTCGAGCCCGATGTTCAATTTTCCTTGAGTTCGTTGCGCTTGTACAACGGCTGGGCGATTGCAACGGGTAGCTGGCCGCCGCCAGTGATCAAGACTGGCCTCGTGCAAGCCGCGGCGACGGGAACCACCTTTGCGATCCGATTTGACAGTACGACCGGTCAGCATTACGTGTACCTGCTCCGCAAGACCTCTCCAACTACAGAGTTGCATATCGAGTGCGGCTCATACACGTACGCGCTTACCGAGGAATGCCAATGGATGGAATTCGATGCCTGTACTCCGTTTCCGCCCCCGACGAACACCAGCAACGGCGGAGATGCCAGAATCGATCAGTTCAAAGAGTACCTTCGAGCAATAGGCTGGAACGAACCGAAGAACGGTTCAGAAGACTGCGGTCTGACCTGGACCCCGTAGCCCGCTCGTCGTGTCACGCGGATGAGCATTGCGGAGCGCGGTGTCTCACCCGTTGGCCACCGAGCACAGTCACGAGTGTCGCGTCAAAACAGGGCTCCAAGAACAAGTGAGATATGAACATGAAACGTACATGGGTAGGGGTGTGTGCTTGCATACTGTTCAATGGCGGCTGCCTGTCGCCCTCCATTCCAGAACCTCCCATCGAAAGAACCAACGCCCACATCACGGGTATTGTAAAGCGGGGGACCAACGAGCACCTATTCGTTGATCTGGACGACACCAAGATCAACAACAGTAAGGAACTGGTAGAACCCCTGCCCCAGAATGAGATCGTCCAGACACCGGATTTCGTGTTCATCGAATTCGAAGATCCAGGCAACACCTTTGCACTGGCTGGACCGATCCCCTCCAGCAATCCACATGCGCTATTCGAGCTTGGCTCACTGCAGCTGAAGCAGGGGTGGATTGTATCGTGGGGTGGTTCATGGCCACCGGCCGTGATCAGCGACGGCTGGGTCGAAGCAACCGCGTCAGGAACGACCTTTGCGTTCAGGTACGATAGTGTAGGCAAGACCAATCGCATTTATCTTCTGCGCAGGTCGAAGCGCAGTGTCGGGTCAATCCCGGGAACCGAAGTGAACATCTACTGCAATGATGGCAGGGGCAACCGTGTGTGGGTGACGCGACTCGATCGTGCGTGCGACGTCGTCGAGATTGGTGCCTGCGATCCTGCGCACCCTCCGGTTGTCAACAATCCGGAACAAATGGATCCGAACACCGATCCATTCTATGACGAAATCATGGGGATCCTGCTGGCCAGCCCGTGGGACGAGGATCCGCTCGGCGAGGATGGTGACTGCGGATGCGTCAGGCCCTGAGCAGGGGATTGGCCGCGAGGTATCCGGGGCCACGATAAGCCCCAGGTACAATCATCGCGGGGTTGGGCGTGTTCGCTGCTGTGTGAAGCGACAGCGGATCAACCCGGAGGTGGGCGTCCAGCGCTCGGCATGTTCAGGGTCCTTCGTCCACGAGTCGGGGGCCGCAATCCGCACAGTCGAAACCGTATTCGGTCAACGCCGATTCGGCGCCGGGACCACCGTCTTCACAGCGCCCGTTGAAGCGCGTGTCGGTATCCGGAATGTCGTCTCCGAGGCGGCCGGGTGGCAGGTAGATATTGTTGCAGATGATATTGAACAGCGGTTCACTGACACAACCACACACTTCGCCTTCGGCACCGGAGTTGGCCAACAGAACGCACGCCGAATCCCATTGACCGTCTGCGGCGCAGCAGTGTGGCAGCTTGAGACAAACGAATTCGCAGCAATTGCCCTGTCGGCATCCGGGTGTCAGGTGCGGGCTGCAGCAGTCTCCTGAAGTTCCACACGTGCGACAGGAGCACTGCGGTCCAAAGAATCCTGATTCCTGAGCCACGGCGACGCAGTCCTCGGACCACCGATCAGTACAACACTGTGGTAGCAGGTCGCAGACGTCACGTTCGCAAACCGGTTCATCGCAGCCTGGCGAATCGTGGGTACCGCAACACGGCCCGGTCCCGCTTTGTTCTTCCTGGGTCTGAATCATGACACCGTCCGGTACTGGACAGGCGACACGTTCGGCGCTGAGGGTGCCGCGGATCGGGGTCGTGAGGTAGGTCGGCGGCTCCGCAGTGTCGGGCAGCTGGAGGGTCATCTCGACGATGGTGCCTTCAGCGGTGGCAAACCCTTCTGCCGGTTGGTTGGTCGTCAAGGCTGCTGACACGGGCAGCAGCTCCTCGCGGAACATCCCATCAGCCGAAGCCAGGTTCCAGCCCATGGTTACATGAGTCGGCTCCAGCGGCACATCGACAACGGCGCTGCGTTCGAGCTCGTCGCCGAGCCCCAAGGACTCGAGCCATGCGGGCGAGTTGGGCCGGTTGAAGCGCACCCATTCATGAATGTGTTGTGTGACAGAGTCGATGGTCCACATGCGTTCCAGTTGTTGTGCAGCATCGAATTCATAGATGCGTGTGGACGTCAGTGATTCATCCTCGGATTCGAGCGTGACCTCCCAGCAACCAGCCAGCCGCGCACAGGGAACGTTGTCAACCGGTTCGATGTAGATGCGCACCGCACCGTACGGGGTCGGGCGTTCATTCTCCGGGGGCAGGGGCCGCCGTGCCCTGCGCCGCGAATCGAATGAGACCTCGAGTTGATTGAAGTTCTGAAGGTCAGGTGTGAGCTCTGCAAAGAATTCCTCGAAGAGGGCACCACCCGTGGTTTCGGCGCGCAGGTCATATCCCAGGCAACCAATCTGCCCGCAGCGCGCCAGCTCTGCAACAGCATGGGTCGGCTGTGTGCGGAAGTCATTCAACTGCTCCATCGGAAAAAAGAGCACAGGGGAGCCATTCTGGAGGGCCGACAGTGCCGGGTCGAGTGCCGCCGGGGCGTTGCGCACGAGAACCTCACCAGCGATGAGATCGAGCACATTGCTGTGGATGACGTTGTCGTAGAATCCGTAATTGGCAGGATTTCGCGGGCCGAATGCCGTAGCGCGATAGAGCATGACGACATGGCGATTGTCCCGCGCTGCGTCGGCCATGCGGGCCAGTACATCGGGGGGAATCGGCACATCCGGTGCATATGCACCGACGTCCTCGAAGAACGTGTCGAGGACGGCCTGTATGTCGGTTTGGCTCAACAATGGGCCGGCGGTCAGGCACCCTGGCGGGGGCAACAAGTCGGGATACTTGGCCCGGATGCGCGACAGTACAGTGGCACTGTCACAGCCGAGAATCAGCCAGGTCGCTTCGAGCAATTCCCCCACGCCGGCATGGCAATTGGCTGCCAGATAGGCCCCGCTGAAGTGCTCCACGGGCACTGTCGCGACGGTTCGCGTGTCATTCAACGTCGCTGCAGGGCCGGCGACATACGCGAAACGCGGATCACTTGTTTCCATGCGCACGATCAGGGGGGGGGAGGTCAATGGCCACGGCGCGACGAGCGGAATGGTCAAGGTTGCCGGACTCTGCAACTCGAGTGTGTCGGGCCCAAAGGTCGCGCCGAGCAGCGCATCCGCAGGAAGCAATGTAGGAGGGATGCGCTCAACCCGGATCGCCATGTCGAATGGCAGCGCACCTGCGGGAATGTCCAACGACATTCCACCCACACCGATCACACCACCTTGTGCGGCATAGATCACTCGATCGAAGGTGGTCGCGCTCATGGAGATGTTTACTACGTGTGGCCCATCCTCGATTTCGGGTGTCGCGGGCGTATCGATCAGGTCGACCTGCTGGTCATCGTTCGGGCGGTCAATCGGAGTGGTGGGTTCCTGAGGGCGAATCGGATTCGAGGGCGTCACTTCATTGGGCGAACCGCCTGGTCCTGAATCGTCGCTCGAAGCGTCATCCGGAGACGGAGGGGGTGGTGGTGTTGCCGTCGATGGCGGCGCTGCAGGTGGCGCAACGAAGCCCGTCCCGCCACAGCCCGACATGACGCCGACAGTCACGGCTAAGACAACAGCGCATAAATCGTGAGTACGCATCATCAATATCTCGAAAGAACCCCGCAAACCATTGTAGCACGCTGGCACCCTGCGCGCGACGCAAGGGGGAAGGACTTGGTGGTACAGGAGTTATAGTCGGACACGCAGTCGGCACCTCGCGCATGAGGTCCAGCCCGTGCGGTCCGATAATGACCCGCGCCGTTTCGCGTGGGGGCGCTACGTACAGCCTTCCGAACCCGGATCCGATGAGTCATCCAGCATGCTCTTTAACAGCAGCGAATTCCTTGTCTTCTTTGTAGCGTTCTACGCGCTATACCTCGGGTCCGCGCGCTCATTGCGGGCCCAGAACTCCGTGCTGCTGGTCGCCAGTTACCTGTTCTATGGTTACTGGGACTGGCGCTTCCTGGGCCTGATCGCTGTATCGACCGTGGCGGACTACGTTTATGCGCTGCTTCTGGATAGGCGCCAGGATCGTGCGGCCGGGGTGCCACATTCATACTATTATGGCAGCAGGTGGCGGCGGGCGATTCTCTGCCTCTCGCTGATCACCAATCTGGGGATCCTCGGATTCTTCAAGTACTTCGATTTCTTCGTCGGCAGCTGTGCCACCATGCTCGAGGCCATCGGCCTGCCACTCGAACCGCGGCTGCTGCATGTTGTACTGCCGGTCGGCATCTCGTTCTATACCTTTCAGACCCTCAGCTACACCATCGATGTCTATCGCGGAACTCTTCGGGCCAATCGCAGCCTGTTACAGTTCGGCGTGTTCGTTGCCTTCTTTCCCCAACTGGTCGCAGGACCGATTCTGCGCGCCAGCCAGTTCCTACCACAGGTCGCCCGGGCGCGGCGGATCAGGCGCGCCGAGTTCTACGAGGGCGGCTACCTGGTGCTGTGGGGCTTGTTCAAGAAAATGGTCATCGCTGACAATCTGGCGCGGGTCGTCGCAGTGGCCTACGATCCGGGGGCAGAGGTCGGCGCCGGAACGGTCGTGATCGGGACCTATGCATTCGCGTTTCAGATCTACTGCGATTTCTCTGGTTATTGCGATATAGCTCGTGGATGCGCCAAGTTTCTGGGATTCGACCTGCCGCTCAATTTCAATTTGCCCTACTTCGCACGAAACCCGAGCGACTTCTGGCGGCGATGGCATATCAGCTTGTCACAATGGTTGCGTGATTACTTGTACATTCCGCTCGGCGGCAACAAAAAGGGCTCACGGCGCACATGCATCAATCTGTTGCTGACCATGTTGTTGGGTGGGCTGTGGCACGGTGCGGCCTGGACCTTCGTATTGTGGGGCGCACTGCACGGCTGTGTGCTCGTGGCCTATCGCGTTCTCGAGCCGACCTGGCAGCGAGTGACGTGTGGTTGGCGTGCCGCACGCTGGCGATCGGCCGTGTCGATGCTCGTGTTCTTTCATGTGATCTGTCTGAGTTGGTTGGTTTTTCGCGCCGAGTCGATTCATCATGTCGGCCAATTGCTCGCTGCCCTGGTCAGGCCCATTCCGGCTGGCGCCGATTTGATTGTGCCACTCGTGGTGTTCGGGTTGCCGCTGTTGATCGTACAGGTTCTACAGTATTACCGTGATGATCTCAATGTCATCCTGCGCCTGCCAGCCGTGGCTCGCGGGGCGATCTATGCGACCATGTTTTATGGCATCGTGCTGGTTGGAGTCCATGCCGACAACCCATTCATCTATTTCCAGTTCTGACGGTTGGCCGAGCGGTGCAATTCTGGGCGTGGTGTTCATCGTCCTGATTCATATCGGCGCCACCGCCCTCTATCCGCGTCCCATCGCCCGCGACGACTTGCGTCAGCGCGTGCGAACATTGACCGCAGCCGCCGCCGAACCGCTCATTCTCGTCGCTGGTGATTCCCGAGCACACAGCCAGGTGATTCCCCGTGTCGTAGCCGAGCAGGTGGGCGTGTCGTCGAAGACCGTTGTCAATATCGCGGCCCCACGCAGCGCCACACCAACTGCCCGAGCGTTGTACAACGAGTTCGCCGGTCGATTCAGTCGCCGTCCGCTCATGATACTCAACGTGTCGTTGGCCTACGGCAATGATGGGGCCAACCCCACATGGTATCTGACCGATGAACTGTTGTGGTCACTCAATCTGCTCGATCGGTACAGGGTTGCCGGCACAAGCCGGGCAGCTCTGGCGACGTTCATGCCTGAACGTGCGTTGTATCGAGCGTGTAAGCACAAGGCAATGGATTGGCTCGGGGGCGGCGCGGACCAGGTCGTGGACCATGGAGGGTACCGCGGAAACGGCGTCAACAAGGACATGCCTTTGCCCTCGGCCGAGTGGGATCGCCAAATCGACATCTATCGTCGGAACTGGTTCGGTACGGCGAACGTCAGCGGCGCCAAGTGGCAACAGCTGCGTCGTGACATCCAGGCCTTGCTGGATGCAGGGGTGCGTGTGGTCATGACCGACATGCCCGAACATCCTGAGTTCCACCGTCGTCTGGCTGGCACGATGATGGAGAGGGTCAATTCCGCGTTCGATCGAGGCCTGCAGGAATTGGCCGCAGAACTGAGCATTCCGCTATGGAACTACAACTGGTCCAACCTCGGACTGAACAACCCCGACGACTATTTCGTTGATGCACTCCATCTGAATGAACAGGGCGCGCTAAAGTTGTCAGGATTGGTCGGGCAAGACATACGACAGTATCTTCACACTGAAGCTACAAGCGGTATCAGTCATCAGATGTCTCGCCAGGCTCCTCTGAACCGGCATGCAGTATTGGCGGCACAGCCTTGTCAGTCTGTCCCGATGTCTCATACAACTGCTCCAACGCCTTGACGACCCTCTGCGTTGCTAGCTGATCGGGGCCGAAGGTCGCATTGTTGATGCGATAGGCTTCAAGCAAAGCAGTTTCGGCGTCGTCGTAGCGTTTCATCCGCGTCAGGCATACCCCATGTCTTATCAGGTAGCTGGCCAGCTTGTGATGATCGCTCGGCAATACTCGGCGGCCGGTTTCGACTGACGTCCGTGCGAGTTCTTCGGCTTGAACATACTGACCGATATCAGTGTAGGCTTCCGCCAGGTTGGACATGACGCTGAGCACATTGGGGTGCTCGTCACCGAAGATCTGTCGCGCGCCCGCCAGGCATTCTTCCAGCACGGGGGCAGCATCGATCGAGCGTTTTTGATTCGAATAGAGTGCTCCGAGATTGTTCAGCAACATCAGGGTCGTACGGTCCGAGTCCCCGTGGGCCGCACGGCTGATGGCCAGGGCTTCCAGAATGAGCGATTCCGCTTTGTCCGGCTGCCCCGACTGGCGATAAGCGACGGCCAGGTTGTTCATGGCGCTGAGCTGGCGCGGATGGCCCGTTTCGAGAATGCGACGACGGACCTCTGCAACCCGTTCGAGGAGCGGAACGGCTTTGTCGAATTCCTGCAAGTCGAGATGCAGAGCCCCCAGCCCGTTGATGATCGTGATCGTATCGGGGTGCTCGGGTCCCATCAGCACCGAGTTGATCGGCAGCATGCGCTCGTACATGGCCTTGGCATCATCGAAGCGATCTGTTCGACGATAGACTTCTGCCAGGCTGTGCATGACGTACAGTGTGTCGAAGTTTCGTTCACCGACCGTGCGCAGGCGGACATCGAGTATGCGGTCCAGGATGGGTTCGGCGCGGTCGAATTGGACCGTGTTGAGATAAACACGGGCCAGTGTACCCATGGCCAGCAGCGTCTGGTGATCGTCTTCTCCGAAGGCCCGGCGCGTCAGTTGGACGAGCCGGGCCGAGAGGGCCTCGGCCTCTTCGTAGCGGCCATCTTCGATGTAGACTTCTGCCAGATTGCCCATGGCATTCAAATTGTCATTGTGCAATTCGCTCAGGTGGGACTTGCCAAGGTCGAGGGCCCGCTTGAGCTGTATCTCGGCGTCGTCGAAAGCGGCGATGAGCAGATAGGAGTAACCAAGCGTATCGCGAATCGAGATCTCGGTTTCAGGATCGTCGGCCAGTTCTGCGCCGGCCCGTTCCGCCGCGGCGTCGAGGATGTGCCTCAGCAGTGTGGTGTCTTCACCCTGGGCAACGGCCGGGTCGATGCCGCCCAGGATGCTCCGCAGAAACGCCGAGGTCGATTCGTAGCGTTTCATCTGCGTCCGGGCATCTTGTTCCGCGCGCACTGCACGCAAACCGAAAGTTGTGCTGAACACTGTTACGAGAACCAGGAGTATGGCGACGGTTCCAGCGAACGTCAGGGCGAGCCGATGTCGTGCGGCGAATTTGGACAAACGATACAGCGTAGCCGGCGGACAGGCTTCGACGGGAAGATTGTTCAAATACCGGCGGATGTCGGCACTGAATGCGAACACGGTGGGATAACGCCGCGCAGGATCTTTGTCAATCGCGCGCATGACGATCCAATCGAGTTCGCCGCTCAATGCTCGGCGAAGCTGCACATGGGTCGTACGGCGGGCGGAGGCCACCTTGTTCTGCAGACGCGTCGAGGGTCGAGGAGGTTCTTCATGACATATGATGGCCTCCAATTGCGACAGGCTTGCCTTGCGCAAACGCTCGGGATCGTATGGTCCTTCGCCCACCAGCAGGCGGTACAGCAAAACGCCCAGGCTGTAGAGGTCGCTGCGTGTATCGACGGGCGTTCGTGCCGGTGTGAATTGCTCCGGTGACATGTACTCGGGCGTCCCGAGCAACTGATGTTCGACGGTCAAGGTAACGCCGCCGTGTGGAGCATGCGGGTTGTCGATATCGTGTGCGGTGCACTTGGCGATGCCGAAGTCGATGATCTTGGGCAAGGGTTGCCCATCCACGACGGTGATCAATACATTGTTGGGTTTGATGTCGCGATGGATGACTCCTTTTTGATGCGCGTGGTGCAGGGCCAGGCACACCTGCTCGAACAATTGCAGGCGCTGATCCACGGTCAACCGCTCACGATCGCAGTACGCAGTGATCGGTTCGCCGCGCACGAACTCCATCACAAAATACGGATGACCCTGCTCGGTGGCGCCCGCGTCGAACACCTTGGCGATACCCGGGTGATCGAGGATGGCCAGAGCTTGGCGTTCGATTTCGAAGCGCGACACGACCTCGTGCGTATCCATGCCCGCTTTGATCAATTTGAGGGCCACATGTCGGCGCACCGGCGTGGTTTGTGCAGCTTCGAATACGACACCGAATCCACCCGTGCCCAGTTCGCGCACGAGCGTGTAGACCCCGATGACATCGCCGGGCCTCGCCACGGCAAACTTCTGCCTGGCTAGCGCGGAATCGGGATCCATGTCGACTGTGGGGGCATCGAGCGAACTGCTGGCGTCGTCGTGTGCGGCCAGCAGATCGTCGACAATGGCACGGAGCGCAGGGTCGTGGGCGCACGCGCGGTCGATGAATGAGGCGCGTTGTACCGGAGCCTGCTCGAGTGCATCAAGAAATATGATCTTGGCCCGGCAATGAGTATCGTTGTCGGCCATTGTTGCGTCGGTCCTCGGCCGGGGTCTTGATTCCTTTAGTCATTGTATCGCATTTCTGTCCACTGTGGAGGCACTGATCATCGGAGCAGCAATTGGTCTCAAACATTCCATCGGAATGAAGGCGAAAAAGGCCATGTGTCGAGGTCGGTTGCAGCCCTGCGAAATTGCGTATACCGTTGGGCACGACTTCGGCCACTCACCTTGACGTCACTGCCAGGTGTCAGCGTGGCTGTCTTGACTGGAGTCCAACATGACTGCCCCTGGCACCATGCCGACGACCGACGCCGAGTTGCTCACTGTTTTCGAACAGGCGACATTGCCGTTCGAGCAATGGACCCACGCTACGCACGTTCGCGTCGCCTATCTCTATCTCCGGGAGCACCCCTTTGCCGACGCCCTTGATCGCGTCCGACGATTCATCCAGGCATACAACCACGCCCACGGTGTCCCATCCACCCGAACACAGGGTTATCACGAGACAATCACCGTCGCCTTCATGACCCTGGTCGCCGAAGCGTTGAGGGAATCTGGAGATCCGGGCAATTCCGGTACTTTTCTAGAACAACATCCCGATTTGTTGAGCGCACGAGTTCTGGAACGGTACTACTCTCGAGAACTGCTTTTCTCACCGGCCGCCAAGCAAACATTTCTGGGGCCCGATCTGCACCCACTGCCTGACTGAAGGCTTGGAAGCACCCCTGGTTGCGCCGTGCTTAATGGTCTACGCCCGGCCATGTAATCCAGAATGCGCATTGCACATTCCTGTCTTGCGCGAAAGACTCTTTCGATTTCAGTCCAATACCACCTGGCGGTCATCACGCATGTACAAATACGACCCGTGTCCAAGAGGGGCATTCCATGCGCCCGGCAGACCTGGATCAGCCGCCCTGGCTGCTATGCGCAGTGTTCGATGTGCAGCTCGATAACCCGCGCTTCCCGGGTACAGGTGAGCGCGAAGACATGCCATGAGATACGCCAATCAGGTGCACATGTTCGGACGAGTGGGGCGTGGCGAGGTCGCGGATTTTCATCGCTCTCTTGTCGAATCGAGAGGTCGCCGTGCACGGGCGTGGGTCACCACGCCTGTGCCGGGGATTTCTTGTGCTCGAGCAAGCAATGTGGATTGATGGTTCGCCAGTCAGGTGGCATCGCCGGCAGGGCTGCCGCGTTCTCAGTCAATTCGACTTCAGGGCGTCATAGACGATCGGCTTGACCACGTCCGCCAACGCATTGGAATACGGCATGACCTGAGATAGAGCGATGACCACCAGATCATCTTTGGGTGACACCCAGAAATGAGTCGATGCAGCTCCGCTCCAGCCATACTCACCCACTCGACCAGCCGAATCATCGGTTTCTTCCATGCGGACGGCGAAGCCCAGACCGAAGCCGATGCCATTCATGACGCCGCCACTGATACTGATCGGTAAGACTTCGCCAGGCAAGTGATTGCGGATCATCATCTCGACGGTCGTGGTGTTCAGAATCCGCCGACCATTCAGCTCGCCCTTGTTGCACAGCATCTGAGCGAATTTCAGATAGTCTTCAGCCGTAGAAACCAGGCCACCGCCTCCCGAATAGAGCGTGGCGGGACGGACAAAGCGACTGTCGGTAGGTCCATCGATGACCTTGAGTGTGCCGAATTGCGAACCGTAATTGGTGGCGAAACGGCCTATCTTGTCTTGCGGTACATCGAAGCCTGTATCGTCCATGCCCAGTGGATCAAAGATGCGCTGTTTCAAAAAGCGATCAAGTGGCATGCCTGACACGATCTCGACAACGCGGCCGAGGACATCGGTTGACACACTGTAGTTCCACTGAGTTCCCGGCTGATAAAGTAACGGTATGCCGGACAGCTTAGTACACATTTCTGCCAGAGTGGTCTCGGAATTGAGCACGTCGATCCGATTGTACTTCTGGTCGACAGGGCTCGTGCCGAACAGGCCATAAGTCAGCCCGGAGGTGTGCAGTGCCAGATCTTTGATGGTCATGGACCGCCTGGTGGGGGCGTCTTCGGTCGAGCCTTCGACGAAGACCTTGAGCTTTTCAAATTCCGGAATGTACTGGTCGACGGCATCCTCGAGTCGACACTTGCCCTCATCCACCAGAATCATCACAGCTGCAGTCGTGATGGGTTTGGACATCGAATAGATCCGCAATATCGCATCGCGCTGCATCGGACGCGTCGACGCCACGTCCATCATCCCATGCGTTTCAAGATGGACGACCTGGCCGTGTCGTGCCACCAGCGTAATCGCTCCAGCGATCTGCTTGTTATCAATCAATCTCTTGACCGCCGGCCGAATCCTGGCCAACTCGACTGCTGACAGTCCAACCGATTCAGGCGCAAACGTGATTTCGGCGGCGGCCTGGCTGGCCAGAATAAGGCAAAGAGCGACAGCGTGCTTGATCATGGGACGGGTCCTGGGGTGTTGGAATACTCGGATGCGGGCATTGTAGCACCACAGGGCGCAATACAACCCACACCCAATGCACCACAGTGGCGACATGTGCGCACCCCCAGGGTCATGATCAGTTCGTAACAAAGGCATATCTCTCTCCTCTGTAAGGACATGCGCCCGTTCTTGGCCTGTTCCGCAGACACGGGCAGTCCGCGTGAATGGCGCGTGCTGGAGCCGAGTGGTACCGTAAAGGAGAGTGAGACGTGATACAGCACGGACTGAAACAAGTGGTCAATAGAACGCTTCAGGGCGCCGCATGCTTGGTCTTTCTGGTGATTCCGGCGGCCCATGCTGCCGACGAAATCAACGGCGAACTGGGCTGCGCGAATCTTGAATCCTCGTGCGCGTACCTCCAGTGCATTTGCGGATTGTACGGCGGAGACTTCGAGGGCAGGGCCACGACAGGCGATCCCGATGACGGGTACTGCCTCTGCGAACTCGCAGACGGTGTCGTGTTCTGCGCCGACGGCCTCTGCCGGACATTTGTGCTTGGACGGCTGGTGGATGCGCCAAACAGCGGAGTATCCGTTGAACCAGTCGGCGATAACGCCGAGTGCCAGTCGCTGTGGTGCCGGCTGCGGATGTTCGTGGTACGCCAGCAACACGGCCGGATCGCCGCGCCCGTAGTTGCATATGATGAGTCTCGCGCGCCGGCTCTCGCCGGTGTGCTTCCGTCGATCGAGTCCAACGCGGCGATTTTCACGGTCACGCACATCCCCCCTGTGGAAGAAGAGCCAGTCGCCCATCCGGGCATAGACATGATCGAAGGTGGGGGCCACGTGGAGCCGCCACTGCAGGATGAGGGGTCGGGTATCGTCGATGGCCTGGTGGTCATCGCCGAACCTGGAGAACCTGAGATTCTCATCGATCCCGGTATGGCCACCGATCCTGTCGGTGAGGAGTTGCGCCTCATCTGCGAGGGCGACCACGACGGTGACGGCCAGGCTGACGGCTTTCTCGAGCACTACGAGGAGGGAGCGTGGGGTTGTTGTGTGAACGGCTATGGCTGTTTCGTGTGCGCATCGGACTACGCCTGCGAAATGGTCTGCGACACCACGGACTGTGATGAAGACCAGGACGCGCTCTCCGATACCCGACCCGCTCTGGCCGGTATCGACTGGGACGCCTTGCACAGCTCCGGCAATGCGCATCTGCCGGCGGGTGACGATTTACCGCTTGCGGGATTGGACCCGCTCCTCGATGCAGATGTCGCCAACGAAGCGCTCCCCGATGCCGGCGCATTTCAGGGGAGCCGTCGCTCCCGAAGGCAGCAGGTGCGCCTCCGTCCGCGCCTCGTGATCACCAATGCCATCACCGACACACTGGTCATGCCGTGAGCGCGCCACCACGACGACCTCTGGCGTCATTCAAATGGCAACGGGGTTAAAGTGCGATGCGGGATCGAGCGAGCGCTGGCCGCCATCAGCCTCCGGGCATGAGCACTGCGGTGCCGTGGACAGCGGACTGGCCTTGCCGTGGATTGGGGGCGCGTGATTGCCGAGGCCGGGCATCCGAGCCCGACCTCTGAAAGCAGAGTTGACGAGGCTGCGCCCACCGCTTTTCCCCGCGTCACCGCAGTGCTCATGCCCTGCGGCACGGTACGCGTCGCGCGGTGGGGGATCGGCTGAGGTCGTCGCGCTCCACGTAACAGGCCGATCAGCCGTTCTACAGAGTGATGTGGCACGGTGGTGGTGCTTGTTGCGGACAACGAGATCGCATCGGTTGCCGCCGCGATCATAAGAGTGGTGAATACCACCGCATGCAGTTTGACACGCCCGCGCAGCGATTTACATCTGTGCTGGATTGGCTTCCCCCGGGTACGTTCGAATGGCTTATAATATCATAATGAGTTCTCCGAGGCATTGATGTCTTGGGGCCGATGTTGGCCTGGCCTGATGGGAGTATATCGTGGTGCTGCCGATTCATGTTCTGTGCTCGTGCCTGCTGATCATACCTGGACAGCTTTCTCCGCCGGACGGGCCCAGGATGAGTTCGGATGAGGCTCTTGGGGACATGGTGTTGGGCACCAGTCCGCGTCGTCGTGTGACCGTGACGACCGCAGGGCAGGAGTTTGTCAGTGTCCAGCTGAACGTTGACTCGGACGGCAACAATGTTGTCGGTGACGCTGCCAATCAGCCATCGATTACGGCCAGTCCCCTGGATAACAACCAAGTCGTCGTTGTTTGGCGAGTGTTTAAGGACGTCGATGGGCACTTCCGTGAGGCCGGGGTGGCCTACAGTCATGATGGAGGGCAGGCGTGGTCGGTCGATGGCTTGCTCGATCCGGGCATTTGGCGCACGGATCCGGTGGTCGCGGCAGCCCCAGATGGAAGCTTCTACTACCAGGGATTGGGTGAGCCCATGGTTCTGTTCAAGTCCGCTGATGGCGGCGTGACATGGACACGGGGGGCTGCGACCGAGGGCTGGGACAGCCAGTGGATCGTGATCGATCAGACCTCGGGCCCCGGGCATGGTCAAATTTATTCTACCTGGAGTGAATTTGGGGCGGCTCGAACGGGGACTGGTGTATGTTACCAGGCTCCACCCCTAGAGATGCGGTATGGCACGATGACGCATCCAGCGGTAAGTCCTGACGGGACCCTTGTCGTTCTGGCATCTTCCGCTGACTATGTGGTCTGGCGTTCGACCAACGCCGAGCAGTTGTACGAGGCCATGTCGTTCGAGAAGCTTGCCACTCTGGACATTCAAGTCGATTCGGATGGCGGGTGGATCAACCCGAGACTCGGAAGACCCTGGATCGTCTCGGATCATTCAACGGGGCCGAATCGCGGCAATCTATATGCTCTCGTGAGCATGCGCCAGGCCAGCCGGATCGCGAGTGATGTGGTGTTCACACGTAGCGAAGATGGCGGCATGACCTGGAGTGCTCCAGTGATGCCCTATGGAGGTGTGAATGATCATAGTTGGCGGTGGTTTGGGACGATCGATGTGGCCCCGAACGGCCGGATTGATGTGGTGTGGTACCACTCGCCAGATGCGCTGGAGACCGTAACGACCGATGTGCACTTCACGAGCTCGCATGATGGGGGCCGGACCTGGTCTGATGTACGCACGATTGCGCCCAGTTTCGAAGCAGGCGTGGGCCGTCCACATCAGGGCGACGGCCTAGGTGACTACGTAGACCTGTATGCGAACGAGAGCTACACGATGTTGGCCTATGCAGCCACGTACAATGACGAGCAGGATGTCTACTTTCTGAAGATCGCCCACGATTGTAACGGCAATCGTGTTCTCGACGACCTCGAGACCGCCAACGGTGCGACGGACTGCAACGGCAATCGCGTTCCTGATGAATGCGAACGGGGCGGGCTCGAGGACTGCAATCGCAACGATGAGGTGGACTTGTGCGAGATCGCGGCTAATGGGCAGAGGGATTGCGATCATGATGGTGTCCCGGACGAGTGCCAGGAGGGCCTTGACTGCGACCGGGATGGGCTACTCGATGTCTGTGCTCTGCGCTCGGGTATGGCACTGGACTGCAACGACAACAATGTTCCGGACGCGTGCGACATCGCCTCCGGATCCAGTGACGATCAAGATTGGACGGGCGTACCCGATGAGTGCGAGCTGCGCGTGCCGATGGAATTCAAAACTATCCAGGCGGCCGTCGATGCGGCCGGGGCCGGGCATACGATCCTGCTGGCAGATGGGGTGCATGCGGGCGCCGGCAATCAAGAAGTGGTGCTGGGCACCTTACCGTTGACCATCGCTTGTGAGCATGGTCCCGACAACTGCGTGGTTGATTTGGGCGGTACAGCTCGGGCGTTCAACATCACAGCAAACTGCGCGGCTATCGCGATTCGGGACATGACCATTGCCAACGGACTCGGCGACGACGGCGGAGCGCTCTTCTGCGCAGGAAGCGAAGGGCTCATCGTCGATCATGTCATATTCCGTGGCAACACAGCCCGTGTCAAAGGCGGTGCGATTTATCACTCAGCCCGTGAGCTCGGCATCGACGCATGCGAATTCGACGGCAATCAAGCGCCCAATGGCGGGGGATTATACGTTGATAGGACCTTCGCAGCGGTGACCAAGAGTCGGTTTGTTAATGGAACTGCCAACAGTGGTGGTGGCGCGGAGCTGTTCCAAGCTCGGACGGTATTCGAAGGATGCGAGTGGGCCGGAAACCACGCGACTGCGGGCGGCGGCTTGTTCGTCTCAGATGGCGCTGTGACCGTCACCAACAGTACTGTGTTCAGAAACTCCAGTACGGCATTGAGCGGCGGATTTGTTGGAGTCGGCGCGGATGGTCTAGTGACCAACACGATTCTGTGGGGCAACATGATCGGCGAGGAGCACGACGAGAGTGCCCAAGTTGCATTCTTGGGCAGCAGTAAGCTGAGTGTGCAGTTTTCGCTGATCGAAGGGCTCGACATGTTGACGGACATCGGCAACTTCGAATCTGATCCGCAGTTCGTGGATCCGATCGGCCCCGATGGCACGCCGGGTACTGCAGATGATGACCTGCAGCTGGCCGCTGGATCACCGGCGATCGACAGCGGTCAGAACTCGGCACTATCGACAGGAGTGAGTACTGACATCCGAGGGCGTCCGCGGTTCGTAGATGATCCGGATACGGCAGATTGCCCGCAGGCAGGTGCGGAGTGTGGACGGGCACCGATCGTCGACGTTGGTGCGAACGAGTACCAACCGGAACCGGTCATCACTATCATAAGCAGCGAACCCGCGGGTGGAGCCATCGATGCACGGCAGCCTTCCAGCATCGATGGGAATGAACCCGACGGCTGGACTACGATGACGGTGACATTCAGCGACGATGCGTCCGGTGTTACTGCGCGTGACTTCGCGGTGCAGTATTCGCAAGGTTCGGGGCCGGCCATTGATGAGGTCGTTGCTGTTGGACTGGAGGTCGTGGTTCAGCTAACAGATTCAATTCCGGTTGGGAACTGCACGACGCTGGTCTATACGCCCAGTGGTTCGGCGGTTACGATCGGGTACCTTCCAGGGGACGTGGATGGGGATGGGACCAGCGGACCGTTGGATCTCCTGGCGTTGATAGATCATCTCAACGGGGTAGTGACGCTTCGTGAGTATCAGTGTGATATCAACCGAACGGGGAAGTGTGAGCCCAACGATATTCTCCGCGTCGTGGACTTGTTGAACGGGGCAGGGGCTTATCGCAAATGGGCCAACGAGTCCTTGGTGGGCTGCCCGTAGGCATGCACTCGCATCCAACCAGAAGTCAGTCCAGCTTACCTGCCTGGATCAGAAGCGCCTATTCATTCGTTGCAGTTGGACTGTCATCTCCCGAATACCATCGATAACTGTGCGGCGCATTGGAGCATGTCATTCCACCAACACCGGCACATTGCCCGTTGCGGCATTGCCGTGGCCGTCGGTGATGTAGACGAAGACGCGGTATTGTCCTGCTGGAGGCATCCTGGCCACCATGTGCGTGCCGCCCGTCGACAGCACCGCGCCGCTTATGGCTTGCGGCGCTTGTTCCGCGTCGCCTCCGCTTTTCTTATCGGTGGATTCGGGCCTGATTTCCCATCGGATGGTCAACGGATCGTTCTCCGGGTCACTGGCGACGACGTGCCACTGCAATTCACTATTGGCTGTCGCTTTGTGGTGCTTGACCGGCATCAAGTGGCCTGAGGTGGTTTGCACCTCGATCCGCTCGAGTCTCGGGCAGCGGTTGCGCGGCCATTGGCCGGTCCACTCTTTGGTCAACACATCGATCGCAGCGGTGCGTTCGCCTTCGGGCAGGAACAGGCCGAACCACGTGCGGGTATGTTCCTGCTTGTGCCCCCACAGAAATGCGTAACAGCCCAGACACCAGCCTGGTTGTTTGGCGATAGCGATCTGGTAGCTCTTGTGATAGGTCTCGGCCTTGGCGGTACTGCTGGGCTCGAGCGCGATATCCCATGGTGTCTTAGGCGATTCCCACCACCCGGTGGGGCCGAATTCGGTGACGACGTAGGGCCGGGTGAGGCCCTGCTTCTTCGCTTCGTCCGGCACGGCGATCAGCCCGCCATAGGCGTTGATGCCGACGAGGTCGATGTCGGGACAGTGCTGGTTGAACTGCGTGATCTTGTCCGGCCATACCCCGGCGATCACGGTCATGGTCGGATGATTGGGATCGAGTTCCTTGATCATCCTGGCGATATCGTTGACCGCCCGCCACACCTGGGGATTGCGCCCGTCGCCCTCCATCTCATTGCCGATGCCCCACATCAACAATGCCGGATGATCCTTGTGTTCGAGCACGGTCTTGTGAACATGTTCTTTCTGTTTCGCAACGGCTGCTGCGTCGGAGTAATCAAATCCATGGCGTTCGTGGCCCAGCCATATGCCCATAGTAACCGTCAGACCCAGCGCATGCGCACGGTCGAGCGTCTTGCCCATATCACGAGAATGCCAGGTGCGAATCGAGTTCCCACCGGCTGATTTCAATTCTTCCATTCTGCCGCGGCCACCGGCGCCCTTGATGAAATAGGGTTGGCCGCCGCGCAGCAGCTGCCAGCCGTTGTCGTTCTGTTCGACAGAGGTGGGGGTCTGGGAGAAGGCCAGGGGGAGCAGCAGTAGAGGCAGCATGAGCGTGTCCTTCTTGGCTAATCTGGTATGCGATCAAACCACCGTATCGTGTATCGAGCAGTTGTGATCCGGAAGAGGGTTCACTCTGAACGCAACCGGCAACTGAGCGCACAGCGTACGGCAACTTCAGCTATGCTTAGCGCAGTACTGCGATCACTTCGACTTCGACCCGGGCGCCAAGCGCCAGGCCGTCTGCGCCGAAGGCACTGCGGGCCGGATACGAGCTGTCGAAGTACGTCTTGTAAATCTCGTTGAAGGCACCCCATTCCGAGATGTCCTCGAGCATGACCGTGCACTTGACGATGTGGCTCATGCTGGCGCCGTGGGCCTCGAGGATCATTCTGATGTTGTCGAGGGTCTGACGGGTTTCAGCTTCCAAGCCACCCTGCACCAGTTCAAGCGTCCCGGGAATGACGCCGATCATGCCGGAGAGATACAGCGTATCATCGACGCGGACTGCTTCGCTGAATGGCAGATTCGCAGGCAGCACGACACCTCTGTTCAAGTGGGTGACCAGGCGCGTGGTGCAGGCTGTGGTGAGAAGAATGAGTGCACAACAAAGAGCCTTCTTCATGTGAATGTAACTACCTTGTTGAAAGGCCATGCTCAAGAACCCCCGATCTCGCCGACCCCGACCCAGATCATCGACATATCAGGATCGTCGACGAAGGGCAGTTCACGATCCTTCAAGAATGGGTCTACGATGTCCGGACGCCATGCCGGTGCGTAGACCAGCTGCGGAGTGCCGTGCTCCTGTGCGGGCACCAGCTTGGCGTTCATTGCTTCCAAAAAAGGCATGATCTCGGACCGGCCACGCATTCTGACCGTGCTGACAACCTTGCTGTAGAACTCGAGTACGGCCACAGCCTCCGCGCGACGTTTGGATTCGTACGTGCCATGCGAGATGGCTATGTAGCTTCCAGGGCACAGCCGTTGGCGAATAGCGGCCAATTGCTTCAGGATGACGTCATCATTCTCGATGAAATGCAGCAGGGCAATGAGCAAGACAGCAACTGGTTTCTCGAAATCAATACCAGCGAAGGCATCAGTCGTCAATGCGCGGTCCATATTCTCGAAGTGCTCTTCAACGATATGCGTTCGCGGCAATGATTCGAGAACGACGCGCGATTTGTTGACCGCCGTGGCATCGTTGTCGATGTACACCACCTCATAGCCCACACCCATGAGGTCGAGCACATGGTGCACGTGGCCGGTCGTGGGCATGCCCGCACCGATATCGATGAACTGGGTAATGCCCTGTTCGGCGAGGTAGCGTACGGCGCGACGCAGGAACGAGCGGTTGGCCAGCGCCGATTCGCCAGCATCGGCCAGGTGCTTCGAGACCTGCCGGGCAACCTCGCGATCCTGTGGTGTGTAGTGTGCTCCACCAATCAGGTAGTCGTAGACCCCGGCTTTGCTGGCGACCTTCTCGGTCAGGACGTCGAAATTGACCATGCTATGCTCGAGTTTCTTGATCAAGGCCTGGCTCTCAGTGGCATCGAGATCGAGGCTTGTGCCGGCGTTGATCGGGACAATATCCTCGGCGTCGGCAAGACGGGCACCGAGAGCAAGGCCCTTGCTGGTCAGCAGGACGATCGGCTTGCGCTGATCTTTCTTGACCGTTCGCTTCTTCACCAGGCCGTCGTCGTACTCGAGTCGAGTAATGGCCTGAGACACCGTGCTGCGATTGATCTTCTCACCTGCCCATCTCTCGAGATGGTCGACGACATCACCGAAGCGCGTCTCCGAGGTTTGATGCTTGTACAGGAACCGAATGACCTCTAAATCGCGCGCAGGAAGGTCGATACCGCGCAGGGCAGCCTGGACTTCCTGTGCCGCGTGCCGCCGCACGTGATCCACGTACTCGGACATCTTCTTGTACAGCAACAGCTTGTGGTCTTCTGGAGGGTTGCTCATGGGTGACGTTATTCGACCATAAGCCACCACGAAGGGTCGGTCAACATTCAAAGGCACAATCATTCACTATTTTGTTCATTTAATGAATGAACTATTGACGGGCGAGCGTCTTCCGGTTAACTTCCCGAATGGACGGAAAGGCTCTGGATCGGAGTCACGAGCTCATTGGGGGGCCCAACATGGCAGTTTCAGCGAAGTCCGCAGTCATCCACAATGGGTTTGAAGAATCTGAAGAACGGCGGGCCGTTCGTTCGCTGACCCGTCAGCTCAAGGACCGGCCGGAAAACGTGACACTCCGCACTGAACTCGCCAGTTCACTCATGCAACTCAAACGCTACCGCGCTGCCGCCGACACCCTCGAACATGTTGTCGATGCCGACCGCGCCGGCCTCGATGTTCGTGTCATGCTTGCGGAGTGCCTCTATCTCAGTGGCGATTTCCAGGATTGCATCGACCAGGTCGAAGAGATCTTCGACGAAGCGCCCGATCATCCCCGGACCATGATCATTGCCGCCGCCGCGCACCGGGCACTGTCGGACATCCGCTTCGAAGAAGGCGTGACGCGTGATGCCTCGATGGGGGTGTTTTCGGAGATCTTCATCGATTACTACGATGGGCTGTGCGGATAATCCATCCCCCTCCTCTTGCCCATCCGCCTCATCGGCGGCACCCCCGCGCCGAGTGCCCGCGAAGTATTAACCGTCGTGTCAAGACAGCCTCGACAGTTGTGCAAATGGTTGCGCTTGCGCTTGGCTTCTGCAACGTGCGGGAGAATACGCCTAGTATATTCACATTAGTTCCGGGCCACGCACGGCAGCCGGCGTGCGATCAGCAAGACGGCATGGACTGCCGCCGAATGATCAAAACGCCGGCTATGCACAGGACCGCAGCGAGGCCGATGAGCCCCCATGTTCGAAGAGCCGGGATGTCCGAGCTGACGACGATCGTAGCGCCACCGCCGTCGACATAATCGACGCAGAACGGCGCAGGCGGTGCAGGGGCAGCCGGGTCGGCGTCGAGGCCATAGAGCGTGGCCGTGCCGTCCGGACACGCATCGCCACCGGCGTCGAGTGAGCCAAAGTCGATGGTCGAAAAGGCGCCGCCGTCCTGACCGCCGGCGAGCCACGCCGCCGTCATGTCACCCAGATGGAAGATAAAGGCATCACCGTCGACCGCGCCGCTGAGCTCGATATCGAGTTGCAACACCGGCATGGGCGGGTTTCTCGGAATGACCGCCGGAGTACCGCCGGCCTCAAAATACTGGACCTCGGGTCCGTCGAACATCGGCTGCGTGCCGCCGTCGACGAAGGCGCCCGCGTGCCCCGGCGCGGCCGAGTTGACCGCCGTGACAGTCAATCCGCTGACCAGGCCGAGGTTTGCCTGGTTATTGACGTGTCCGAAGGCGATGCCTCGATTCAGTCCACCGATATAGCCTATCCCGACGATTGCCGCGCTGCCGTTGGGATCGAACAACCAGATCGCGACATCTTCGATGACCGTGGTGCCGGGTTCGACGAACAGGGTCGTTTGATATCCAGGTGTAGACGGATCGAGGTCGACCGCAACGGTCACGCAGGACGCACAGTCGCCGGGGGTCACGGTCGGGCCGCAGCAGGTCAGGACCAGAGTGAGCGTCGCCGTAACGAGCATTGGTGGGTCGCCTCCAGTTCGCCATGGTACTGCGGCATCGGCTCGGCCATGAACACCTAATTCGACAGAAGTCCGAAGTCCCTGGGGGTTTCATCACATCAAGAAAGGGCCCGCCCACGCGAGACAGTGACGAGTACGGCACGCATTACAGTCTCACTTGACTCTGGGGTGTTACTTTGGGAGGCTTGTTGCAGTCGGGTTCGACAAGATGTCCAGGATGCCCGACATCACGGGAGTGAGAGCGATGAGGCGTACGGAGCTGGGATGTGTGGGGTTGGTGGTCTGCGCCAGTTACGGGGTGGCTTGCGGACAGATTTGTGGGGATGGCAGCTGCGAGACAGGTGAGGATGCTGCCAGCTGCTCGGCAGACTGCCTGTTGGTCGGTGGGTTGGTCTTCGATAACCTGGGCAATGTGCTGTTTTCCGGCATCGATGGAGTGACGGTCCACCTCGAGGGCATCAACGGCAATCCCGATTCGTTCCAGGTCGTCAGCGGTGTTCCCATCTCAGGCATATTTGAAGCGTACGTGTCCCCCGGGCGCTATCGCATCAGTTTTTTCCAGCCCAATACATGTTTCTTCAGAACAGCTTCTGAAGGCATGGACTACGTGCAGGGACCGCCCACGCCGTTTGTGATCAATGTCACCCCCGAGACGCTCGGGCAAATCGGCAATATTTTCATTTACGCAGCCACGAGCGCGGAGGCCTGCGCTGCCCAGCCGTGCACGGATGTGGACGAGTGCGACGACAACAATGACTGCACGTTCGATCTGTGTCAGTCGGGCGCATGTGCTTATATTGTCGACGAGACCTGCTGCGTGCTGAACATTCAATGCGTGGATGCCGACGCGTGCACCGTAGATACGTGTCAGAACGGCGTGTGCCATCATGATCCGAGTGGCGACCCGACGTGCTGCAACAGCGCTGCCGACTGTATCGACGGCAGTGTCTGCACTGCTGATGAGTGCGTTGGAAATACCTGTGTAAATGATGCGATCGAGGGCTGCTGTGCACAGGATTCCGAGTGCGATGATGCCAACGTGTGCACGGACGATGTGTGCATGGATAACGTGTGCGTCTTCACGAACAATGGCGTCCTGTGCGACGACGGTAACCCGTGTGCCATCGATGACGTCTGCAGTGACGGTGTGTGCGCGGGCATCCCTCTTCAATGTGACGATGGCAACGTATGCACCGACAATGATTGCGTGGCCGGCGAGTGCATCGCAGTGAACAACCAGGCTTCCTGCGACGATGGGCAGGCGTGCACTGAAAATGACGTGTGCACCGCCGGGGCGTGCAGTGGCGTAAGAATGGCCTGCGATGACGGTGATGCCTGTACCCTGGACAGTTGTGCCGACGGCGTGTGCGGCCATGTGCAGGTTGAGTGTTCCGACGACGGTCTGTTCTGCAACGGTACCGAAATGTGCGATCCGGCCGATGGCCAGTGCGTGTCCACGGACGACGCATGCATGGCGGGTCAACTGTGTTGCGAAGAGACCGACAGCTGCGTCAGTGAATGCTGCACCGTCGCCGACTGCGACGACGGACTGAGTTGCACGGAGGACGGTTGTACGGGCGGCGTGTGTGTTTATGTCGATGCATTGTTCGACCTCAATGGTGACGGCCTGGCCAACGTGGTCAACGATGTCCCCGTTCTGGTCAATTGCATTTTCGGCGACCTCAGCCAGGTCGAGCAGTGCTGTCCTGCCGGCGACTGCCTGTGTCGCGTGGACTGCAATGGCGACGGCTTCCTGAGTGTCGTCGGCGATGTACAGTGCTGGGTCGATTGCCTGTTCTTTGGCCTGTGTGAGCGGCCAGAGTAGGTCGCAGTTCCTTCGCAAATCGATTCAGTATCTGCGGTGTACACGCGCGCCGCAGGGGATGAACTACTCGACGCATGCCCCGATTCTAAAGACCAGATGGATCATTATCTGGCAGCGAACTTCTTGCCGGGCCACTGGTCGAAGAATTGATCACGGGATTGCGTCTGGTCGGAGGCTAGAGGCCGATCGGGATCCATGAGCCTACTCGATCCGCCTTTTCAGCTCTCTCGTCCAATTCAAAATGATACGCAACTGTGTGATGTCGGTCTCATCGTCCCCCTTCTGGACGAGGATGAAACGGCCATCGGGCAGGACGTCGAACGACATGAGGGGATCGCTGCTGTTGGCTATGCGCAGTTTGACGAGATCGAGGATGGCCTCGGGTTCGGTGGTATTCAGAGACGGTTCGGTACTCAACTTGGCCTCGAACAAACGATCACCGTTGAGCCAGTACAGGGCAGCGCTGTCTCTGCTCCAGCGCACCCGCCCGGCGTGGCCGCGCGTCACCACGACGCTGGGGCCCGTTGGTCCCGTTTTGTCAAAGGCACACAGCTTGATGTCGAAGGTTCCCGAGTCGGTGGAGCCATAGGCCAGCCACCGACCGTCTGGAGAGCGGGCGGCGAAGTGCTTGACGGCCTGCGTCGCGGCGGGAAGCGGAACAGCCATGGCTTCAGCGTTCGGCTGCGTGGTATCGAACAGTCTCATTTCAATCGTGTCGTTGACACTCTCTGGCGAGGCCAGAACATATCGGCCGTCAGGGGACCACGACATTGTCGAGAATTCGATGGTGGAGTCGGACGCCGCGATGAGACGCACAGCTGCGTTAATGTCGGTGGCCGGGGCCACGTACAGACCATCGGCCTCATTCTGTCCTTCACGGTGGAATGTCAGTCGCGCGCCGTCCGGCGACCAGCTTGGATTGCTGAAGTCTGCTGAAGACAGCTCGGAGTAGCGCCACACAGAACGCTCACGGCTGTCCGTAATCCACAGTTCGTAATTGGCACTATGCACGTTGGTGAGTACGACTGCGAGACTGTTGCCATCTGGAGCAACCGCGACATTGGGTTCGAAGCTGCGCCGCTCGTCATTCCATGGCTCGACTCGTCCCTCGCGATCGACGATGATCACACGCCGTTGCCTGCCGATCTGGCCGCCCGGGGCATAGGCGAGTGTTCCATGGGTACTCAGGGCATAGTCGCCGTTGTCCCATGCGTTGGCCGTGCGGATACCGGCAAGGACGGCGCGGGGCGCGGCGGTGAAGTGCTTTGTTGCGCTGTCGAAAGGCGCGGCGAAGAGCGTGTCGCTGCGCGTAAAGAGCACGGTCCCTTCGTGGTAGCGCGGGAAATCACCATCATCCGTCAGGATCGTGAGTGTGCCCGAAGCAAGATCGACCACGCCAACACCCTCCTGGAAACCGTTTTCCCAGCTGTAGGTGCTGACGAGTAGTGCGTCATCGGTCGGCAGTATGCTCTGCGCTGACAGCCCCCCGGAATAATCGCCGAAGTCGATGGGTCTAGCCTCGGAGGGCCTGCCACCTCCTGAGGGGACCACCTGATAGAAGCGGCCTCGCTGCTGGAACGCCACGATACGACCATCACGCAGTACACCCCACGACCGCCAAAGCGGATTCCAGTCACACAAGGTCGTCGGTGGCGCACTGCCGTCGAGTGGAACCCGGGCAATGCGTTCGCGCGCCGTGCCAAGGTAGTTTCCGGAAAATATGATCGCCGAGCTGTCGGGTGCGAAGACGAACGTATCGACTCCCCTGGTCGCGGGGAGTGGCGCGGTAGCATAGTCGTCGATGCGGCGCAGGTAGATTTGCCGGGGCGAGGAACCATCGCCGGTCACCGCACGGCCAGCCCATGCGACGGTCCGGCCATCGGGCGACAACGCCCAGGCCTGCGGATGGATCGCGGTGGGCAGATCGATGGTCAGGCGTGCCGTCACGGGGGAGGGCGGTGTGGTTTGCCGTACATGCGGTGTCGCCCAGCCCACGCGGTAAACGGCCAGCATCGACAGGGCGCCGGCGATGAACAGCAGCAGGCCGAGCAGAACACGTGAACCACCCCGTCGCCGTGGGGCATAGGTGGGCGCAGCTGCAATCGCCGAGGTCGACCACGCCCGCGTGTTGATGGCCTCCTCCAATTCGATCAGGGCATCGCCGATATCACGCAACCGACGCCGCGGGTCTTTCTCGAGACAGCGGACGAGCAGGTTGCGGACGGTTGGCGGCGTATTGCCTGGCAAAGCGTCAAACTCGGGATCGCGTTCGAGGATGCGGGCGATGAGATCAGAGGTCGTCTCGCCCTCGAACGGACGGCTGCCCGTGAGACATTCGTAGACCACGCAACCGAACGACCAGATATCAGTGCGCTTATCGAGTGGGCGCCCCCGGGCCTGCTCGGGGCTCATGTGACACCCGCAGCTAAAGCCGAGCACGACCCCCGCGGAGGGAACTGTGCGGTCAGGCAGTCGGCTCCCACTCCGCACCTGGCTCGCGGCTTCCACAGGGCCTTGGCCAGGCCAAAATCGAGGACCTTGACCTGACCGTCCGGCGTGAACTTGATGTTGGCCGGCTTGAGGTCGCGATGGATGATGCCCTGGTCGTGGGCTGCGTCGACGGCGTGGGCGATATCGCGGGCGATTTCCAGTGCCTGATCGACTGCGATCGGTCCACTGGCCAGCCGATCCGCCAGCGTCATCCCTTCCACGAGCTCGAGTACCAGGTAGCGTTGCGCGCCACTCTCCTCGAGACCGTAGATAGCCGCGATGTTGGGATGATTGAGTGAAGCCAGGACCCGCGCTTCGCGCTCGAACCGCGCTACGCGTTCAGGGTTGTCACTGAGTTTCTCGGGGAGCACCTTGATCGCTACCGCCCGTCCAAGCCGCGTGTCGGTGGCTTCGTATACTTCACCCATGCCTCCGGTCCCGAGAAGACCGGTGACATCGTAAGGACCAATGCGATTGCCAGAATGCAAACTCATGCTGCTGAAAGGGATCTCCCGCGGAACAAGCGTACGCATAGTATACAGAAAGAGAATGAGCAGAACAGCTTACGCGTGTACCCTGCTCATCCTCTTTCTCTGTCGGCAAGGCCCGCTTGCCGGCGTGCCGCGCGACTGCCCGTTTCCACTGCATGGCCAAGCGGTCAAGTGCATCAAGCGAGTGGAACGTGGACTTCCGTGAGCAGGTCTGCGGGGGGCGTGTCCTGTGGGTTATTCAGGTACACCTCGAGGCATGGTTTGAGCGCGGGGGTGCGGTCGTGTGCCGGTAGCCATTGTCCAAGCACGGCCGCATAGGTCTTGCCGAGTTGATCATAGGGACCCTTGTGCAGCCCGACGGCGTAGTCGCCACCGGCGATCTCCTGCACGCCGATCTGGCCCTCCGGCCGGAAGTTTTCACCGACAACGAGGCACACATCATAGCGCAGCTTGTCGGGCGACGTGACATCGGGATCGTCATGGACAATGGCCAGGGGGCGGGCCATGGTTCCAAACATCCGTTTGGATGCAGCAAACCCCATCAGCGCTTGCCACGTATTGCCGACTTGATCGTACGGGCCGACGTGACGCATGAACATCACGCGTTCGGGATCACGGTGGACGATGTTGACTTCGAGGGTATCCATGTCATTCTCCTGTGGTGTGAAATCGAGCTGACCGTCCGCGACGTAGTGCACGCCCGACGAGCTGCCCCAGTCGTGCAGTGCGTGTTGTTTGCGAAAGTCCGCAGGTGAACTGTTGAACTGTGCCTTGAACCTGCGGGTGAACGCCTCGTGGGCGTCATAGCCTGCATCGAAGGCGATGTGGGTAATGGCTCGATCCGTGGTCTTGAGCTGATAGGCGGCCCGTTCCAGCCGCAGGCGGCGGATGTGTTCTTTGAGAGGCTCACCGACTACACCACGGAAAATTCTGTGGAAATGATACGGCGAAAAGCAGGCCAGTGCAGCTAGATCGTCCAGGTCCAACGGGTCGTCGAGATGTGCTTGGATGTGCACGAGGACCCGCAGGATGCGCTCGTAGTAGTCCTGTTGGGTTACGGTCTTCATGCGTGCAGTCTATGTGATGATTCCAGACACTGCTTGACCGTTCTTGCTGATTTGGGCTCCCTTATTCTTGAGCAACCTGCGTCGACGTGGCCCCTGCTTTTACTCATGCGCGGGGATCGGGAAGCACAGCACACCGTCGGCCACGAGGTCCACGCGATCAACGTGCCCGGCGATCGGATGGGCAGCCTGGACGAACACATGCATGTGCGTCCGCTGGCCATGGTGGGTCATGACCCCGGCCGCGTCCTCGGCGAAGAAACCGATGAGCTGGGCCGTGGGGGCCGTCGGGAGTTCGAAGATCGCGGGCGCGGCGCCTGCGATCGTCGCGTGCGGACAGGCGCCGTTGACCACGTGGCCGGTAAGGTTGCCCACCGGGCCCATGACCAGGAACGGGAACGGCCGTGTCGTATCGATGCCCGCGTCAGCGGCACGGTGGCGAATGAAGTCTTCGAGGTCGTCCATCGGCACGTCACGCCCGATGGCCACCGGACGCCACCCGGGCACATGTGTGGAGGTCAGCAGTGTGGCCTGTGGCAGATGACCGTTCATACGCTCAGTCATGATGGCCCCGTTGTCCCCGACCCGCGACAGCCACACCTGTCCCGCCAGAACAGTGACCTCGCCATCGAGCCCGGCCAGTGCACCCAGCGCATACACACCACGGCGTCCGGCGATATCCGCCAAGTCGACGCGGCCCTGTGTGTGCCCTTCGGCGAGCACGGTGCGCATGGCCCCAACATGGGTGACTTCGCCCGTCCACCTCCTCGGGCGACAGGCCGGCAGCCACAAGAGTAGCAGTGTGATCGCGAATAGCCATGAACGGATTGTCGGGTGCATGCTAGTTCTCGGGGAATGTGTCGAGCGCATTGCGCAACAATCTGTTCATGGCGTCCGCCTTCTCGAGCATGAGGAAGTGACCCACGCCTGACATGGTGTCGGCGGCGAACACCGCGTACTTCTGGTTGATGTGAACGGCCGTCGGGTAAGGGCCGGCCGCGTTGATCGCCCATACGGGCACGCCGGCTGCGGACAGGGCCGCCTTGAAGTCGAACCGATGGTAGTCGACCAGTAGACCCAGGGCGGCCGTTCGCTCGGGCTTGACGGTCTTCTCCAGGATCCACTTCAGTGTGGGGCTGTCCTTGTCTGTGAAGAAGCCCGTCATGAAGCGCGTCCGCGCCCCGTCGAAATCATCCGTGAAGCGCGTGATCATGCGTTGAGCTGCTGCGGGCGACCCTTTGAATTCGACGTTGTGCAACGCGTCGACGGCTATGATCCCCCGTACGACGCCGCTCAGTCGGGGGGCGGCCGACAACGCGACGGGCGCGCCCATGGAATGACCCACGAGGACGACATCATCCAGCTCCAAGCCGCGTACCACGGTGGCCACATCCGCCCCCAGGCCATCGATCGACCACGCGTCACGATTCGCGCCCGACTCGCCGTGTCCGGGCAGGTCGATGGCGATGACGCGATACGACGTACGCAAGTCGGCCAGCTGGAAGCGCCAATGCGAGCGATCGCACGTCCAGCCATGGATGAAGACGATGGCCGGCTTACCCTGGCCTTCCGAAGTGTACGCAATCCGAAGACCATCCGCAGCGTTAATCACGCCGGTTGAGGTAGCCTGGTCGTACCCGATGCAACACAGCCCGAGGATCAGTCGCAAAAGCATGTCGGTCATGCACACCATGTTACCAGATCGTAACACCGCATCGCGACAAGCCCGTCGGACGATGCGGGCGTGTACCGGGGGGCGTGACTTGGTCCGGTTGCGGTCCCCGGGTATTCTGTGTCCGGCCCGCCGATGCCTGAGCGTGCGGTACTGTGGCCTTGATTCTGAACAAAGGAAGATTGTCATGGCGATGGACGTCGAGAAGTGTCGGAAGCTGGTCGCCCTTGACGAGGACGATCCACTGAGCCGCTTCGCGCTCGGGCAGGCATTGCTCCAGGCTGGCGACGATGCGGTGCTGGCCGAGGCCGCCGAGCACTTGACCTTCGCCAACAAAGCGGCCCCTGGCCACCTGGCGACCTACCACCTCTTGGGCCAGGTGCTGATCAAGCTGGGGCGCACCGACGACGCCCGCCGCGCGCTCGAGGACGGCTGCAAGTGTGTGCAGGCCGTGGGCGAAGGCATGGGCCGCGACCTGGGACCCATCATGAAAGAAATGCTGGCGGGGCTGCCGTCATGACACGCAACCGCATGATGTGCCGTCGGGCCGGGATGTGCACAATCATGTGTGCCGCAATGCTGGGCGGGTGCATGCGTGCCGACCGCGGCGCTCGGGAAGGATCGAACGAGATGAGTCAAGACCTCGTCCATCACACCATCAACTACATCGAATTCACCGTCACCGACATGGACCGCGCCAAGACGTTCTACGGCGCTGCGTTCGGGTGGCAGTTCAACGATTACGGCCCCGAGTACGCGGGCATTCAGAAACAGGGCGGCGGTGAGGTTGGCGGGATGCGCCTGGATACCACCGTGACGCGCGGCGGCCCCTTGGTCATTCTGTACTCGAGTGACCTCGAGGCCAGCGTCGACGCGGTCAAGGCGGCCGGCGGACAGATCATCACCGAGCCGTTTTCATTCCCCGGCGGTCGACGGTTCCACTTTACCGATCTCGAGGGCAACGAGTTGGCCGTGTGGTCGGAGCGTTGAACAGTCAGGAAAGACCACGGACCAATATGGAGAACGGCCTGGCCGCCGCCATGCGCGACGGCATCGAAGATCGTCTCGCGGCCGTCCGTAAGCCGAACTGCGCTCGTCGACCCCGCCAACGGTAGTCGGCACGATGGTCTACGTGGTGACCGCAAGCACATCATGGCGCACGACGTCAGCGTGCAACAGTCGAGCGTGATGATGACTCGTCGTTGGGTTGGCCATGCGCCGTCGATCGGGCCTGTCGGGCTCGTCAATCTACCAGTCGTCGGTGCGAAACGGCGTCATGGGCAGACCTCCGGTACTCCGCACGTTGCACACCGGGTTGTCCGCCCAGGCATAACGGACCGCGACCGGGTTCTTGACCGTGTCGCTCCAGACTTCAATCGTGCCCCACGGGTCAGTGATCTTCGCCTGGGCGTTCACGAAAATCCGATCGTCTCCCGCAATGGCAAATCCGACAGGCTCCGCGCCGTCGACGGTGCTCAATCCACCATTGACGTGAAGAAACTGGAGGGTGGCCCGGGAGTCATCAATAGTCATCGACGTGTACGTCGGACTGTGGTGGGTGATCGCGCCCTCGGGCGAGAGCGGATTGTGCATTCCGTAATCGTGCGTCAATGCCCATCGGACCAGGCGCTTCGCGACATCCAGTTTGTTGCGCGGATGGATATCGGCCGCATCCCCCAGATCGATAATGACGGCTTCTCCCGTGTTGGGCACTCTCGACAACGTCATCGTTTGCGCCTCGCGCAATGCGGCCCACTGGCTGTCGCCCGGCGTGGCCACTTCTGGCCTGAAGTCAGCCAGTTGCACCCAATAGAACGGGAAGTCTCCCTGGCCCCATGCCTGTCGCCAACTCTCGATCAATAACGGGAATAGATCGCGGTACTGGTCGGCCCGTCCGACGTTGGATTCGCCCTGGTACCAGATCACGCCACGGAGGGTGTAGCCGATCGTCGGGTGCAGGACACCATTGTAAATATTGGACGGCCGATGATTGCCGGCGAGTTGGCGTGGGGCGCGGTCGTTCCATTTGGCGGCTGCGGCTGCTGGATCGTTGGCCAGTTTGTCCCATTCCTCGAGCAGCGCCGCATACTTGCCATCGGCTTCCAGGGCCGCGCGGCTGACCCAGGCTTCGGCGGTCGAGCCATTCCACGCGTTGTCAATCAAACCCACGGGAACATCAAGGATTTGATGAAGCTGGCGTCCGAAGAAGTACCCGATGGCCGAGAAATCGCGAACCGTTTCGGGGGTGCAGGTGGTCCAGTGACCATTGAAGTCTTGTTGGGGCTCCTGCGTTCCAACCTGCGGTACTGCGAGCAAGCGGATGTTGGGATACTTCGCCGTCAGTAATTCCAAGTCCGCGTCGCGCGTCCTGGCCACGGGCCATGCCATGTTGGACTGGCCCGAACACATCCACACTTCACCAACCAGTACGTCCTTGAAAGTTCTGGTTTCGTCGCCCTGAATGATCAGTTCGTGCGGCCCACCGGCAGGCAGCGGCGCGAGGAACACGTCGAAGCGCCCCCGGGCATCCGATGTGGTCTGGCCTTCCTGTCCAGCCATCATGACCCGCACCGCGGTATTCGGCCGCGTCCAGCCCCAGATCTTGATCGGCATGTCGCGCTGAACGACCATCGAGTCACCAAACACCGGAGAGGTGATGACGTCGGCAACACACTGGCGTGTCACGAAACCAAGCGCTGCAAGCAGGATGCACAGGCGAATCATAGGGGGCTCCCGTAGAGGGGAAGAGAATTATCCAGGGCCTGACGCGGCGGAGTGCGCGCCGACAAATCGCCACACGCATGGCATCGTAATCAGGAGGGGCGCCGCCAGTCCAGTGCGTGGGCTCATTCTGGTCTCGCCCGTTGAATGGGCCCATGCTCGAGCTGTCCTGCAGTTCGTTACGGAGTAGAATGGGCGCTCATGTCCCACCATTGTCGCAATCGTCACCCGTTTCGGAGGTCCACATGAGCAGAGTCACAGGTATCGGAGGGGTTTTCTTCAGCGCGAACGACCCGGTCGCACTGCGCGCGTGGTACAAGCAGCACCTCGGAATTGACGTTCAGGAATGGGGAGGCACCGCGTTCACCTGGACCGATGCAGCGGGCAGCCCGACAGCGGGGACGACCGTGTGGTCCATCGGCCCCGCAGATGGTAAGCACTTCGCACCAAGCACGTCGACCTTCATGATCAACTATCGCGTCGAAGACCTGGCCGCTCTACTTCAGGCGCTGCGGGATGAAGGATGTCAGGTTCTGGAGAAGACCGACGATTCCGAGTACGGGAAGTTCGGGTGGGTCATGGACCCGGAGGGCAACAAGGTCGAACTGTGGGAACCACCTCCGGGACAGTGAGTGCCCGCGCGAATACTCAGCGCTTCTCGACCGTCCAGGCTCGGTCGGCGTGTGAATCCGGAGCGGCTGGCGTGTCAGAGAGGACCCTGTTGTGGTTAGATGAGTATCTCGGGGCGGGTGAGTTTTAGCATTCCATGCAGTGCGTTGCGCCAGATAATGCACCCATTGCGCCAACGCCCCATTGCTCTGGTAGAGAGCACGCCTCTGGTGCCTCCAACGCACGACAAGAGGTGCCCATTGATGGTCTTTGTTGCCGAACAGCCTGGCGAGGTACAATTCAAAGCGAAGATCTACAGGATGAAAGAGTCAATTGGGCAATCCCGGAATATCTGAGACAGATAGGAGCAGGTCCGAAGCGGACCGGACGACAACCATGAGTGACCCCCTTATTCCGCGCGTCGGCGGAATCCTCAGCGCCGACATCGCTGTTCCCGAACACGAACGTGAAGTGCACTTCTACTCACGCGTGCTCACCACGGGTGAGAACCCGCTGTGGCGCGAGGATCTGATGAACAATCTGGGCATGCCGGTCGTCGGCTTGGGCCCGCGTGGCGCGGAATATTCGAACCTACCGCTCCAATGGATGCCGCACATTCAGGTCGCCCATGTCGCAGCCAGCGTGAAGCGTGCGCTCGATCTGGGCGGGAGCGAGCTCATGCATGCCAAAGACGACGATGGCAAGAGTCAATGGGCGGTGCTGCTCGACCCGAATGGGGCGGCGTTCGGGATCACCCCGGTTGTTCCTTCGGAGGCGGTTCCCCCGACTGACGGTGCCGCGGCACGTGTGGGTTGCATCTCCTGGCTCGACCTGACGGTCTCCGCCGCCTCGGCAACCCGTGACTTCTATCGACAGGTCGTTGGCTGGTCGGTACTGGACGTCGAGATGGAGGACGAGAGCGAGCGTTACGCCGATTACAACATGATCGGCGATGATGGACACCCGGCGGCGGGAATTTGCCATGCGCGCGGTGTAAACCTGGGTCTGCCGCCTGTCTGGCTGATCTACCTTCCCGTTGGCGACCTCGCCGAAAGTGTCCGTCGAGTACAGGAGGAGGGGGGTCAGATCATCAAGACGACACGGGGGAACGACGGGGAGTACGCATCTGCGGTGGTGCAGGATCTGGTGGGGGCGTACCTGGCGTTGGTGCCAAGTTAGGAGAGGTGCAGCGGTCTAACAAGGCGTTGCACTTGGAGAGCCTCGTTCTCCCCCGGACGCAAGCGGACCGGCGCGCAATGCACCGCGGGACGGCAGGTCACACTGTACCACGAAAACCTACGGCCGCTGCGAATTGGAGTATCATGAGAAAGGCATTGCACCAAGGTCCTATCGAAGAGCCGTGGGCGTGTCCTCGAAGGAAAGGGCACGGGCATGGGAAACAAAACGGAGCCCCCCTTGGTTAGGAGCCCCCTTTTTGTCCGATTCGAACAAGCCCGAGACCGCGAAACTGCTCCGGCACCTTGGCGCTGGCGCTACGGCCGCTACGGAAGAGGCCTACCAGGCCATCTACCCGGAGCTGCGGTGCATTGCAGCGCGGTGGTTTCGGGGGGCGGGGCGCGGGCAAACCCTGCAGCCGACGGCACTGGTTCACGAGGCGTACGTTCACCTTATCGATCAATCCAATCAGGATTACCGCAATCGGGCCCACTTTCACGCCGTGGCCGCCTTGGCAATGCGCCAGATCCTGGTCCAGCACGCGCGCAAGCGAAAGGCGCTCAAACGGGGTGGGGGCTGGCAACGCATCACGCTGTCGCAGGCGTCGCCCTCCGGCGATGATGACCATCCGGTGGACCTGCTCGATCTCGACGAAGCCCTCACGCAACTGCACACGTTGCACGAACGGCAGGCACGCGTCGTCGAGCTGCGTTTCTTCGGTGAGCTGTCCGTCGAAGAAACCGCGGAAGTGCTCGACGTGTCGCCGCGCACGGTCAAGCTCGACTGGCGCATGGCAAGGGCCTGGCTGCGCTCCACGCTGCAGGAAGGAATGGGCTCCTGAACCCGGAACGATATCGCAAGCTGACAGAGCTGTTCGAGGCCTGCTGCGATCTGAGCGCGGCGGAGTGTTCGGAATATCTTGACAAGGCCTGCGGCGAGGACCGCGAGCTACGCAGTGCGGTGGAGCGTCTGCTCGAGGATGACCAGTCGGCTGACACGGCGCTCGAGCCATTCAAACTCGACGTGCAGCGATCGGCTATGGCGGCGTTGGACGACGTCGGCGTGGACCTGCCTGAGGCCATCGGCCCATACCGCGTGTTGCGCAGGCTCGGAGCCGGCGGGATGGGCATCGTGTACCTCGCCGAGCAGAACCAGCCCCGACGGCAGATCGCCGTGAAGGTTCTACGGCCAGGCGTCCTGTCGCGCGAGATGGCTCGGCGTTTCGAGTTCGAAGCGCAGGTGCTCGGACGCCTGCGGCACGCCGGCATCGCGCACATCTATGAAGCCGGCACGACGGGCACCGGCGATGACAAACTGTCGTTCTTCGCCATGGAGTACGTCGACGGCATGCTGCTCAATCGCTTCGTCGAACAGGAGCAGCTCGACATCCGGGCTGTTCTGGGGCTCGTTGCCAGGGTCTGCGACGCGGTGCAGCATGCTCATCAGCAGGGGGTCATTCACCGCGACCTCAAACCGGGCAATATCCTGGTCGACACGGCCGGCAATCCCAAGATCCTCGACTTCGGCGTGGCGCGAGCCACCGACGGCGACGTTCAAATGGCCACCCTGCAAACGGACGTTGGACATGTGGTCGGCACCATTCCCTACATGAGCCCCGAGCAGGTCAGTGGCATGTCGAGCGACATCGACACGCGCAGCGACGTCTATGCCCTTGGCGTCGTGCTCTATGAACTGCTTGGCAAGAGGCTGCCGCATGACCTGAGTCGCCGCTTGATCGCCGAGGCGGCGCGGATCATTCAGGAAGACGACCCGGCCAGCCTGGGCCAGCTGCACAGCACGCTGCGCGGCGATATTGAGACCATTGTGGCCAAGGCCATGGCCAAGGACAAATCACGGCGTTACCAGTCCGCCAAGGAACTGGCCGATGACCTGCGTCGCTACCTGGAGTACGAACCCATTGTGGCCCGCAAGGCCAGTTCGGTCTATCAATTGCGCAAGTTCGCCCGACGGCATCGTGGGATCGTCGTCGGCCTGGGTGTCGCGGTGCTGGCGTTGATCACCGGAAGCACCGTTGCCCTGTGGCAGGCCATTGAGGCCCGGTCCGCCCAACGCATAGCAGAGCAGCGCTTCGAAGATCTACACGGCTTCGCCCACAAAGTGATCTTCGATTACAAGAGACTGCAACGGACCAAAGGGCAGACCGCGGCCAGGGAGTTCCTGACCAAGACCACGCAGCATTACCTGGACAACATGGCGCGCGACACACGTGGCCTGGATCTGGAGTTGCTCCAGGACCTGGCCCTGGCCTACAGCGAGATCGGTGATGTCATGGGGCTGCCCAACGCCCTCAATGTCGGAGACCCCAAGGCAGCGCTTGAGAACTACCAGAAGGCCATCGAAATGCTGGAGGATCTGGTCGCTCGCGATCCCAGCAACATCGACTTCCGGCGCAGCCTGGCCATTTGCCTTGAACGGGCCGGCAACCTGCATCTTCAGGAGCAGAACTATGACCGGGCGCTCGCGGTGTTCCAGAACAGCCACGCTCTCAAGTTGGCCATTGCCGACGAGGATCCGCGAGGCCAGCGCAACGTGTCGTTCAGTTACAACAAGCTCGGTGATGTCTACCGCAAGATGGACCGCAGGGACGAAGCCTACGACATGTACATCGCGAGCCTGGAGATCCGCAAGCACCTGGCTCGAGCTCAACCAGACAGCGACGAGCTGCAGCGGGCCTACACCGTCAGCCTGGGGCGCGTCGCTGACGTGCTCGTAGAACTGGACCGTCCTGAAGAAGCCGTCGAAAGGTATGAGCTCTCATTACAACGACGCGTGGATCGGGCCCGGTCTCAACCGGACAACGCGCGGGCCACGATGGACCTCGCTGTCGGACATTTCTCGCTGGGACGCGGGCTTGCGCGCGTGAAACGTTTAGATGATGCCCTGGCTGCTTATGGTTCGGCCCGAGCCATTCTGCGGCGTATGGCCGAGGCCGACCCCAGCAACAGCACATCGTGGCTCGGGGCCGCCGAGGTGTCCGGCGAGATGGGCCGAGTGTTGCTCGATGCCGACCGCGTCGCGGACGCCCTGTCCGAATTGACCGCATGCACCCAGGAAATGGAGCGGGCCATGCCCGAGGACAAGATGACCGCCGACATGCGCGAACTCCTCGCCGGCACCCACCAACGCCGTGGGGAGGCTCACCTGGCACTGGCTCGGGCGATGGATGCAGACCCCGACAGCAGCCTGCAGCACAAGACCGAAGGATGCAGATCGCTGCGCCGTGCACAGGAGCTGTATCAATCGCTCGCCGACGACGACAGCCGTGTCCCGACGGAACTGCTGGCCGCGCTCGTCGCGTGCGTCGAGTAGATGAATCGCGGGACAGCCACCTGCTCTTTGAACAGGTGGGCTGTCCCCCATCTCCACGAGCCGCTGTCGTTACTCGTTGCAATCGTTTGCGTTCTCGGCGCAATACGACCCGTCGAAGCAGATCAATTCATCCTGTCTTGACGCGCCGCCACAGCGGGAGCGACAGATTTCATTGAACAGGCAATCGTCGTTGTCGTTGCAGCTCTCGCAGGCCGTTGGAGAGTCGATTTCATACGTATAGCACACGGGCTCCCCGGGAGTCTCCCAGCAGTCATCGAGTTCTGCGACGCAATCCCGCCACTCCTGAGTCAGTGGCCAGAAGTGGGAACACCCCTCGGTTGCGCAATCATCTTCACGGCTGTCATAACAACCCAGGCCCATGCCGACTTCGCCTTCACACGGAACAGTGAGATCGCACACGCCCGGCGTCGTCCCGCCACCACAGCTCTCGAAGACGAGGCATGGATTCGAATCGGCAATGCCGATGCAGTCGTTGCCACACTCTCCGCAGTTTTCCGGATCCTGCAGGATGTTCGTGCACCGGCCGCCGCAACAGCGCGGGTCGTCGACCACGATGCACTCCTGGCTCTCGGGACAGTCCGACGTGCTTGCACAGGTCTGTATTGTCGGGCCGTTCTGGCCGACACACTTCTTTACTTCGATACTATTGGGCCCCGGGGCCGGTCCACAGCCGATCGGATCCTCGTTGTCCCAGGAACGGCAACACTGCCGGCAGCGGCCCTCCTGGCCTGAGGCGGCGAGCTGGCCGCCCGCACAGCACACCATTTCTCCGCCTTCATCCGTACACTGGCGACCATTGGGATCACCGCGTAGCAGGAAGCCATCACCGTCGCACGCCTCACCGAATCCGGCGCTCGCGCTGCCAGGCTCATTTGCAGGCAGGCACTTGAAGCCATCGTCGCGCGTTTCGGCACAATGCAGCGACATGCAGTCTCCAGCGACCGAGCAGGCGCTGCCGTTCGGCAGATCTCCCGGCTCGGGTGGGGGGACCTCGCAGATATTGTTGGCGTTGCACTCGAGACCCGTCGGGGCCCCTTGCGCAAAATCGTCGCAATCCGAAGTCGTTTGGCACGGTTCGCCTGCAATCGCTACCCGAACACACACATTGTTCGAGCAGATGCGCTGTCGGCGGCGAGTCTCCAGGCAGCAGTCTTCATCGACGACGCACGCCTCGCCAAGGTCGCTGCAGCAGACAAAATCAGCAGGATCAGTATACGGCGCACCGCCGCTACCAACGGCGAGGAAACACGTGCCACTGGCGCAGGCATCGTCGTTGGGCGATGGTGGTACCACGTTGTCGCATGTCGGGTCGCAACTCTCACCCGGCGGATCGGCCTGGCACACGGTACCGAGAGGCAGCTTCTGCACGCATGTTCCAGAGGGACAATAGAACTCCTCTCCCAGATCGATCGACCTCTGAATCCCGCAGTCCCCGTGCGACTCACATATGCCGCCCACGGGCACCTTGCAAACACCAGCGGTGTCACAGCGATCTTCCTCGCATTCGGCAGGGGGGATGCACAAGAAGGTCTTGAAGTTGTCGCAGGCACAGATCAGCCCGCTGCCGCAGTCCGCGCTACGGAAGCACGTGCCATTCAAACTCGAACCACAAGTCGGAGGGTCTCCGTCGCAGGTCGAACCGTTGGCGCAGTCCGATGAGGCGACGCAGGTCCCGCCCGACGCCACCTTGCAGGTGCTGGATGTGCCATCGCAGGCCAGGCCACCCGCGCACTCGTTGCCGGCACATGCACCGTCACGATCGACCTTGCAGGCCTGACCATCGCAGATCAGCTCGCCCTGACAATCGGGACCGGAGTCGCACACACCGTTGACCGCGGCAGCCGGGCCGCAGGTGCCGTTGATACATGCGCCGGATTGGCACTGTTCGTCGGCATCGCAAAGCGCTCCGTCTGCGCACGGCGAATCGTCGGCCACGGGACACGTGATGCCGCCGTCGCAGAACTCAGCAGCGTCACACGGAAATGCCGCCGCCCGGCATTCGTAGTTGGTGTCGCGTCTGGCGTCTGGGCAGTCATTGGTCATCCCATCGCAAGAATCTGCAAGGTCGCAATCACCCGCAGCTGCGCGGCACTCTTCGTTCGCCGGGCGCTTGGCATCGGGACAGTCGTTGCTCAGGCCGTCACATGAATCTGCCAGATCGCAATCACCTGCAGCCGCGCGGCATTCGAAATCGGTTCCCAATTTGATGTCAGAGGGACAGTCGTCCGCCGCGCCGTCACAGAACTCGGCCGCATCACAATCACCCGCGGCAGCGCGGCATTCAGCGGTGCTCTTGAGGTCTGCGGTGCAGTCGTTCGTCGTGCCGTCACAGTAGTCCGTGAGGTCGCAAGCGCCCGCGGCATCGCGACAAGCGTGGGATGCTGCGTGCTTTTCATCCGCTGGACAGTCGTCAGTCGTGCCGTCGCAATAGTCCGTGACGTCACAATCGCCCGTGGCGGCGCGGCATGCGTGGGTCGCCTCGCGCTTGGTGTCTGACGGACAGCTTCCCGTGGCACCGTCGCACACATCCGCGACATCACAGACCCCGGCTGCCGCCCGGCACTCCAGGTTCGTCGTGACGGCTGCCCACGCAGTCGTGCTGACGCCCGGCTGGCAGGACTGGCAGTTGTTCGGATAATCGTCACGTACGTCGGGGTAGTAGAAGGCGCCGTCGATCCGGCAACCTGGCTGGCACACGGTGTCGCCGTCGCGCGGTGATCCACCATGGATCTCCACAGGTGGCATGGCACTGATGTCCAGCACGTCGCAAACTAGCCCCTCCATGCACTGGAAGTCATGCACACAGCGTGATTGGGGCAGCGGCCACGACGGCTTCAGTTCATCGTCCTCTTCAGATTCGTTCTCATCGGCTCTGGTGATCGTGCCACCGCTACAGGCCAGCAGGGTACAGACGAGCATCCACCTGACGTTAGTCCACTTCTTCACGACATCGCTCCTCTCTTTGTCAACCTATTGCCATCAGGACGCGGCACGGTACGCCTCTCGGCGAACAGGCGCGTCTCCACAGCAAGGGAAATGCAAACGGATGCGGAGAGGGGCAAAGAAATCTAAGCAGGCAGTAACGCACCGCGGAGCAATCAGTTACGGCGGCGGTCCAAGTCAGCGGTATCGTGAATCGGCCGGCGAGGCATCCGACGTCAATCGACTGACCGACCGCGGCCTTCAACGCCTCGGTCCAGGCTCCCCGCGAAGGCGTGCGAAACCGCAGAAGAGGGCATTTGTGGCATACCGGAGGAGGGGGATTCTGGATAGCCGATCTACGCTCAGAAGCTGCAAACGGCGTTGTTGGTCTTGTTGCCTCGCTATGCAATACGTTGCGTGAGTTCGGTGGGCGGGGATTCCCTACGATTCGTGACCATTCGCGACCGGGGAATGGGGGCAGGTCGGGGGCAGTGGGCTCTCGACTCAATGCGGCTCATGTAACTAAGGCCCGAGGTCATCGAGCAGGTCATCCAATACCTGTTCTTCGTGCACGGCGAGACCAATCTGCTCCATTTGAGGGCGCAGCGCCGCGTCCCACCGTGCATCTACAGGCGTCCCATCTAACGGGAGCTTGCTGCCATGAGCCGCTGCCGCATAGTCGGCCGTGCTCATTCGCCAGGGTTGTGCGCAATACTCCTGCATCACGTAGTTGGCGATCATGATTCCCGGCCAGTCAAAGTCGCCGTGGTAGCAAAGGCGTACTTGCCCGGCCACGAGTCGCTCGAGCAGCAGGCGCACGGCATTCGAGGGCCAGCCCTCAACGCACACCAGCGGCATCGTCGTCTTCTCGCTCTCGGCCGCAGCCGTGATGACGTCCGGGTTCTCGCAAACGTAGACCGTTTCCGGCGCAGTTACGTGGCTCCAGACCGGCGTGTGGTGCAAGAGTTGCCGCGCCACCAGGCGACACGGCTCGCCGGCCTCGGCACAACACGCCAGAAGGCGGCCCGTGAGCGTGTCGGCGTCACACACCAGATTAAGTACCAGAACCGATGCGCTGAGCACATCGCAAGTCACACCAACACGCGCCCATGCACGCAGGAATCGTCCTGCCGAGCGCACGTCGGCGATCCCCGACAGCCGCGTCAGCGCACCGGACACAGCGGACATCAACCGTGATCCGCGATCCAGAGCATGGGCGTCTCCCGTCGCAGCTACGGCGAGCTGATTCAGCGTCGTCCCGCTGTGCGGCAGAAGCAACGCCACGTCGATTGCCTGCTGCAGGAGCATCGCGCCGCTTGCAGGATCCCGACGAACGAGCTTCTTGAGAAGCCCAGTCCGTTGCAAGTCCTCAAGCCAACCATGTAGTTCGGAACGGCCCTGCAATCGGCTGCTCGCATCGTCAAAAACACGTTGCCAGGCCTGCGCGTCCAGAGCTCGCCGTGCGGCCTTGTCATCGATCGGACCGACAAGCGCCTCGACGGCAGCGAACAGGCTCGGCGCGAATCCAGCAGTTCGAACAATGCGATCGAGTCGATCGAGCCGGATGGCGAGAGGATCGCCGGTCGAGGGAGGCCGCCCGAGAAGACTGTCGATCGCCGCGCGCTCAGCGGCGGTGGGCGCGCGAAGACTGACAACCCCAATTGGGGCTGTATTTCCGGCCTCGAATCGCCTTGTTAGCCTGTCGATCAGGGGCTGCAATGGTGCTGTGCCGAGCGTTCGTTCCAGGCGCTCGCGATCGATGATCGCGTCCGAGTCGTTGGACGCCTCAGCTTGGGGCGGCAATTCGTCCATATCTGCTCGCAACGTCGACTGTCACGGGAGGTTTCCCGTACCATCGGGAACGTCGGCCTGCACGCGCTCATGGCCGTTCCAGACCCATCGACTGGCGAAGACGGCATCGATTCCTTCCCGTCCTGACAGCTGGTAGATCGCAACGCCCGGCAACGTGTCATAGCAACCCCACTCGCGCTCGCTCGTGATCACAAAATCCAGATCGAAGGTCGCCAGAAGCCCCATGCAATTGCGGCGCATGTCTGCATCGATTCCGACGAACGCCTCGTCGAGCATGACGAGGCGAGGTGCATCGGGTCTCGCCGAGTCATAGTGCGCAGCGGCCGCAGCGAACAAAGGCAGTGTCAAGGCCACCGCCTTTTCACCACCCGAACCGGTGCCGTGCGTGCGGCGCGTCAGGCGCATCCACTTGCCCTGTTGGTAACGTAGTACGGCGAACGAATGCCACATGCGATAGTCCAGCGCCTGAGCGAGATGGTCTTCCCATGTTCCGGCTTCGTCCTCGAGTCTCGAGCGCTGGATCTGGGCTTGCAGGAAACTGCCCAGGGCACTGCGATCTTCGACGGACCACGTGCCTGCTGTCCCGATAAGACGCTGCCGGGCCTCCGGCAGCCCCTCTGGACCATCGTCGTCGAGCTCCCATTTGAACCGCAACTTCATGCCGGTGCTCATCGGGCGGCTCTCGATCTGGGTGTTCATCTCCTGAACCAGGCGGTCCCCGTCACGCAGGCGCTGATGCAGATGTGTGGCCAACTCACCAACCAACGTGTTTTCCAAGACCTCCCGCTCTTTGTGTTCGAGCAGGGCATCGCGTTGCGAAACCTCATCGTGAAGTGCGCCGCGCAGATCGTGCAGGTCCATCCGTTGGCCGCGGAACGGGGCAGAGACCTGCCACAAGCCACCCGGCTGGCTGGATTCCGGGCGAATGTCGTGCGGCAGCAACGCCTGTTCGAGTGTCTGAATGGAATGGTGTAGCCGCGTGTGCGTGCGCTCCCAGGTGGGGTCGTCATCCGAGGTTTCTGTAAGGCACTGTTCCAGCTGTCGGGCCAAGGCAACCGCAGCCGTGGTCGAGGACAGATCGCCCACCGTGTCTGCCATTTCGGCAACAGCGATGTTCAACAATCCGGCTTCGACCAGCCTGCGCAGGCGTCCGATTGCCTGGTCCCGCACCTCCTCACATTCATCGAGAAAGCTCGATTCGCTTTCAACCCGTTGGGCAGCCCCGGCTCGCTGCTCCCGCGCTGCGCTATGGGCTTCGCGGTCCTGATCCAGTGCTGTCTCGATCTGCTGTCGTGCACGCCGTGCCGCGTCGAGCTCTTTCTGGATGGTCTCAATCGATGCGCCTTTCGTGCGTTCCAGCGTGTCGCGACGAACCTCCGCTTCGCGGGCGGCGCGTTGAGCGCGGTCTTCGGACTCTTGGCAACGATCAACTGCTGCTCGAGCCTGCTCTTCCCGGACCCTGGAGGCGATGAGATTGTCATGGCTCATCCCCCAGCGCTCGCATGCGCTGAACCAGATTAGGGTGGCTTCACGATGCAGCAACAAGCGGTCGCGATAGGATTCGAGATCGTCGACTTCGTCGGACAAACCGACGTCGCCAGCATCTGATTCGAGTCGCTGGCGCGCCACCTGAACCGCTTGGGCGGCGGCAGTCGCCGCGGATTGCGCCGAAGCCAAACGCTCCCGGACGCGGACGACTTCCGAGGCCGCTGCCTGCACCATGGCCATTGCCGCACGAACAGAAGCGTCTGATGGCGCTCCTTGCTTCTCGGCGTCAGCTGTCGCTGTACGTCGGTCTAATGCTTCGAGGCTATTCTCGATCTCGAGGACGACCTGCTCAAGGGCAGCGTGCTGCTCCTGCATCTGGCCAAGGCTTCGCAGCCGATGCGCCTCACGGGCCGCAGCACCGACGTGCTGGGCATGCTGCTTTTTCCAGCGACCGGCCAGAGGTCCGTTGCCCCAGGCGCCATCCGCATCGATCCACACAACTGCACGTTGGCGACCCAGGCCGATGCGTTCGATCACGGCCTGGATGGTCGGCACGGCAACGGCACCGTCCGCTGCCGTTTCGTCGCATGCAAGGACGCTGCCAATATGGGCTGCTGGATCGAGGGGCTCGGTTTCCGAAACGTCGATGAAGGTGTCGAGCCAATCGGCCGTGCGCACCACGCCATCGCCCGTCACCCAAGCATCGAGCAGCCCCGCGGCCTCCAGGGCGGCTTCCAGCCCGGCGCGATCGGCTTCGGGAACGTGGTCACGGAAGTCCAGCAACTGCCACAGGGGCCTGCCGGTCCTCTTATCACGCTCCGCGGCGCGCGTGTGGGGCACCGGAGGCGGCACATGAGCCCCGTCGCGCAACTCGGTCATTTGCCGATCCAGTTCGGCCAACTCGCGGCCGTGCCGCTCGAGCCGTTCGAGCTCGTGAGCCACACGCCGGGCGAGGTCCCCACGGACCTCGAGATAGGCACGCTCAACGGCTTCCGCTAACGGGCTGTCACCCTCATCGGCTTCGGTCCAGAGCATTAGCGGCTCTGCGAGAATGGAGCGCTCCTCCGGGGCCAGAATCGTGCAAGCGGCGTGCCAGGCATCGTAATCTGTCATCGCGGCCCGAACCTCGGTCGCCACAGCTGCGCGGGATGCAGCGTGGCTGGTCAAGGCTTCTTCCAGCAAGCCCTGCTTCTCGGCACGGCGACGATCGGCTTCGCGGTGCTCTAGATCGGCGCGTTCCCAGTGCTTGTGCAATTGTCCGAGATGGTGTACCGCGCGCGGCGGTCGTCGATCCGCTGCAGAGCGTCGGTATGAAGCGATTGGGTTACCTCTGCTGCCAGCGGCACATCGGAAACCTCTCCGTGCACTGCGAGGTGCAGTTCGGGCAAACGCGCAGCAGTGGCACTCGAGGAGACGGCTTCGGCAGCATTGGTGTAGTGGTGCGCCGCCTCGGCGGCATCGTCGGCGGCCAATTCCAGTTCCGAGCACGCGCGCAGGAGTTGATCATTCGCCTTAGCACTGTCGTCTTTACGTTCCTGCAGCTCATCCGCAAGACGACGGGCCTGTTGGCACAGGCGGTCCAGCTCCCAGGCGTCCTTCATCGCCGGGCTGTCTTGCAGCTGCTGGATTCGGGCCTCGGCTTCACAGCGCTTCAATTCGAGGGCCTTCATATGATCGGTCAGACGCTGAACCTCTTGCGCAGCAACGTCACGATCTTGCTCGGCCTGACGCAGACGACGCATGACCTTCTCGTAAGCAGAATGCCGGCTGCGAACCTCGCCCGCCCGGCGTCGCGCGGCCATCTGCGCGTACGGCTCGTATTCGACCAGGAACTGCTCGACGGCCTGTTGGGCTGTCTTGAAACCGTCGAGTTCCTCGCGGTCTCGATCGAGGCCGCGGAACGCATCGGCCACGTCATCGAGGATCTTCTGTTCGACGGGCGGGAGCGCCAGGCTGAGGGCGCGAGAGAGATTCGCCTCGTTGAGATCCCTCGAGAGCTGAGGACGCCGGAGCTGCAGCAGTAACTCGATCAGCGCGTCATATCGCTCGCGGCCCAGCCCAAACAGGACCCGGTCGAGCTCACGACGATAGTCGCGGGCCGTAAGCACGACCCTGCCGTGTTCAGCAATAGCCTCGATCAGCCGATCGCGGGGCAGCAGGTTGCCGTGCTCGCTGAGGAGTTGCAGATCGAGGCCTATTCTCTGCGACGTCACGAAGTACCAACGGTTCGGCACGCCGCGGCCTTCATGGGCGTGCATGCCGATGCCGATGGTCCAGAACTGGGCGCTACCACTGGGGACTTGTCGCCCGAATTCTAGCCACGTGTACCCCAGGCGATCTTCGTGCCTGTCCATGAGCAGGTTCCACTCGATGCGCTTGGCCATGTCCCCGTCCGGCTCAACGCGGGCCGGGAGCATTTCGCCATCGAGCAGCAGCGGTAGCTGTAGTGCAAGAACACGGGACTTACCGGTGCCGTTGTTGCCGCGCAGCAGCAGACGACCGTGGTCAAACCAGAACTCCTGTAGTTGATATCGATAGACGTTGAACAGGCCGCTGCGCAAGGGTTGCCAGCGCTCGTGGATCGGCTGCGGCAAGTCGACCCCGGGAGCTTGTTGTCCATTGGCGGAGACGCTCATGCCCACAGCCTATCCGGGCCCGGCCCTGACGCCTGCGGCTCTTGCGCGGCGTAGCGGGCGATGGCCGCGTTCGGGACGATTCGACTACCGTCCCTGTGAACCAGGCGCAGGGCTTCGAATCGCCGGACGATCTGCTCGGCCATGATCTTCTCATATCCGGGGGCCTCGACATCCCTTCGCCAGTGCCGATTTTGCCGCCTGTGGATGTGAATCAGATCGCCAATGTAGGCGCTCAATTCGGCCATGGTGACCTGACAGCACGACGCGTCGCGGTGCAGGCGTATCCGCTCGGCCAACCACTGGGCCACGAGTAAGCCGGCGTGTCCGTCCGTGCCTTCTTCAGGCATGTCGAGGTCGGTCAACGTGCCGGTCGGGTCGACGAAGGCGATGCCCTCCGCACGGATTTCGGGCACCAGCCCAGTCGCCATCTCGATCTCGCTGACGATCCGCGGTCGCTGGGATGCCAGGTACTGGCGCTCATCGTCGGAAAGGTCCGCGTAGTAGACCACCGGATCATCCAATAGTCGCCGTATCAGTGACCACCGCAATCGGCGGTTGCGGGCCTCGTCGCCTTCGACCAGTGGTTCGGCGGCCATTTCGAAGATCCGCTGCTCCAGCCCGTTCGCCGCAATCGTTGATGGTCCACGTCGCACACTGAGCATGGCCGTCAGCACAGCACGGTCTATGGTGTACAGGACGTCACCGCGCTTCTTGAGGAATTGGTTTTCGTCACCGTCGATTCGAATGAGAACGCCGAAGTCGATCAGCAAACGCACGGCCTGTATGAGATGGCGTCGATCGTCACGCCTTTGCAGATCGGGAACCATGTCCGCAGATACGATGGCCTCATCCGCCCCCGCCAACTCGCAGACCCGTTCAGCGATCTTGCCCAGGATCGTCTGGCGCTCGAACTCCTGCAGTGCTGCCAGGCACAGGCACACGAGCATCGCGCGCCGGCGGTCGAAGGCTTCACCCGTGCGACCATCCACCGCGGCGCGAGTGTCATCTACAGCGTCTGCCGGCGCCTTGTGCAATCGCGCGAGGTCGCTGTCCACGTGCAGATGCCAGCCCGTATTATGGTTCAACCACTGTCGAAGCCATTCAGCGTTCCTGCGAATCAATCCGTGGACCTCCCCGGCTGCGGCGCGGATCAGCGGACGGTGCAGCAGTGCCCGGAGTGCACGCCGGCGTTCGTCGATCTCGGCCTCCAACAAGCGCTGACTCAGTGCCCGGCCCGGCGAGTTCACGCTGCGGCCTCCTCGTGGTCCGGTTGGGATGGGGCTTGTACCGCAGGAGCGGTGGGCGCTGCGGGCTGAGTGCAGTAAATGTGGATGCGGTGATCGAGTCCCCGGAATGTCCCCCATGACGTATGGAGGGTGACCTCGACGGCATCGGCCAGCGGTTCGAGATCGATGCACGTCGCACCGTCGATGGATGTTGCGGACACGGGCTCCTGCGCATGGGTCTTGCGGGCCAGGGCCTCACCGAGCAGTTCGAGGAACAAATTGAAGGCGCCGATGTCCAGCCGCTCGAAGTCCGAGAGTCTGATCGGGCCGGACGTCATGATCGCCCCCCGGGCGTCTGCAATCTCACGTGCCTGGTCGGCAGCAAGTTTGGCCAGGCTAGCCAGGGCCGCTGAGCGGTCAACTACGCCGACGGGCCGGCCACGCCTCGTATGGCGTCCCGTACGCCGCAAGCGTGCGGCGATGCGCATTGGCGGCGCGTCGAGCCAGCTCACCGATGCCCGCACCGCACGCTGATCCCATTCGTCGAGCGTCTCCTCGGTCACACGGAGATGACGCGCCGGGCTCAGCGCGAATGCAGAGCGCCACAGTCTTGCAGCGGCGCCGTCATCGGGGCACTCTGCGAACCACCGCGCCAGCGTTTTGAGGTCGGCGGCCCGGTCACTGCGCTGCAGGCGACGATCGTGGATGGTAGACACGGCGCGCAGGAGGGCCGGGATTGCCATACGGGCGTGAGCCCGCAACTCTTCGGCCTGCGAACGCCGTCCGGCCTCGCCGATGAACCATCCGCAAAACCCACGCCATCGCTGGCGCCACGCAGACTGCGCGGCAGCCCGATCTTCGGCTCGGACCTCCATGGCATCGACGAGTTCCCGGTCCGAGGCGCTGTCCAGTAGGCGCTCGATTCCGCAGGTTTCGATACGTTCGATGCTGCGAATGATCTCGGCGGTGCGCACGACGAGATCTTGAATGAACCGTTCGAGGTAATCGATCAGGATGCGCTTGTAGGCAACAAACTCGTCCATCGTCGATGACTGCAACGCCGCGGTGGGCTGGATGCTGGCGATGAAGGTCTGGGCCCGTGCCGTCAGTTGTTCGAAGCGCCCCACCATCTCGGTCAAGGTGCTCCATGATTTGCCGGCGTCGATTCGTTCGTCCTGCGCCAGACGCTCGAGCACGCCCAGAAGATCGCGGATGTCTCCCAGCGCTGCAGCCTGCAGTTCTCCGGGCTGACGGATGGTCCGCACGAAGTGGCCGATGGCCTGTTCCGCGGCCTGTCCCTCGTGCGTGATTTGATAGAGGAAACGCGGGCGGCTGAACTCCTCGAGCGAAGTGACCTCGGACGTGTCATAATGACGCTGCAGGTTGCCCCACTCGCACAGCTGGTTCAGGGCGCGCTCGAGCTCGACGACGTCAAGCTGCGGTGCGACTTCGCGGTCGTGAAGTGACTTGAGCACTTCGGCGCTGCGAAGATGCAACACGAAGCGGTCCTTGGCTTCCGCGAAGATCCGCATCACCGTGCGGTACAGCCATGCTTTCTCGGCGGTCACGTAGCAAAAGGCATCAATGCTCGCGTCATGGCCGGCGTGCATTGCGGTCGCATCAGAGTGGAAAGGCTGGCGGTTCATATGTAGTTGGGTGCTGATCCTGAAGTTGCTTGACCAGGGATGGGCCGAAAAGCAACTGTGGCATCATATTGGAAGAAGGTCACGCAGTCCAAGCGGCATCTCGCCCCCGTCAGGAGATCGGGCCGTGTTCGCCTGCGGCGGAAGGCCTTACCTGTGAATTCGTTGGGATTCTGAATTCTCCGAGCCGGATCGACTCGTTCACGGCTTGCCCTGGCGGATATGGCGCTGCGCCTCGCTCCAGGACATCGCTTGGTCGGGATTGCGCGCAGCATCATCCAGTCTCCTGGCAAGTTCCTCATGCTGGGTGGCGGTGAGCCCGAGGTCCTCGGCTGTCAAGCTGTTCCAGATCTGTTCGATCAGGGTCAGGCGCTCCTTCCGGCTCAGGCGCTCGATTTCTAAGGGTGCCATCTGCCCAACCCGAGCCGGTCCGCTTGAAGACGCACTGTCCGGGCGCGGGCGGCGCGCACCGGGGATATCTTCGGCCGAAACCAGCAGTCGAATAGAACGCGGCACACCGGGATCGCGCAGGATCAGGCCCTTCTTCTCCAATGTGCGCATCATCTGGTTGACCGAGGGTGGAGTAACACAGAGCGCAGCCGCGATGTCCGATTCTGCCGGAGCGCAACCATGACGCGCCATGTATGCGTGAATGAACAATAAGTACCGGCCCTGAGTAGCCGTGATTCTGGGCATTGGCAAGGAACCTCACGTTGGATAAGGCATCACGACAGCGGTCTCCCGTCGCTCCCGGGACTCAGCGTGCTCGCTCTGGCTATGAGCTCTTCTCGATTCCGAGTTGCCGCAAGAGGTGGCTTGTGCGTTCGTACGCATCGCGCATCAGCAAATCGCGGTCTTCCGGATCGGTCACATCCAGGAAAGCAGCCACAGACCTTGGACCAAAGTGCTCGGGCGAAGAGAACTTATCTGCAATCTTCTCTAGTCCTTCGCGCACCAATCCATGATTAACATGCGGTCGAAACGATTCGATGAGACCGTCCAAGCCATCGGCGCAGTTCTTCAAGCAGAAGTAGATGTCATAGGTGTCCTTCTCTTTGAGCCGGTCGTGCAGAGCCATGCCCTTCATGACGAGGAATGGGACGATCGAGGCGACCTGGACGGTGGCGGAGTCCTTGCCACCTTCCGGCAGTGTTCCTTCGATTGTGACGTCTTCCGACATCTCGAATGCCAGGTCGCACGCTCGCGCCTTACGCGGGCGAACATCCTGCACGGATTGCGTGCGTCGTTTCTTCCCGGTTCCCTCGTATTCGCCGGCCAGCAGATCGACCTCAACCAGAATCTCTCGTTTATCGACGATGACGGCTCGTCTGTAGATGAACGGCTGCCGTTCGTCCTGCTTGTAGCCTCGGGATTCGAGAAGCTGCCGAATCGTACGATATCCTGCCTCTTGCAGCTTGCGATGATTTAAAGCCAGGTCGATGTCGATGCTGCCGATATGCTGTTCCGATGACTGGGGCAGCAAGAGCGTGGGCACCCAGCCGCCGATGACAGCGATGTCGTCCCGGTACTCACCCAGCAGCCGCACCAGTTCGAGAAGCACCGACCGTGCAGCGTTCACGGCGTCAGCAGTGTAATCCGTGCGTTTGATTACCATCTTGGCCTGATGTCCTGCATGATTGCTTCGGCGGCTTCCTCTCCGCGCCCGCGCACAACTTGCAGATCGAGGCACGCCTGCAGCGCAGAGACGATTCGAATGCCATCGTTGACGCTGGCGTCATAGTAGATTCCGTCATCATAGGGCTCCAGCAAAGTCACATTGGCGCCGCTGCTCACCTCTTTCAGTTTCAGGCCACGTGCCAGCTTGCTCAGGTCACAACTCGCGTAGGCGGTGACGCGCTGGTAGCGCACCATCGGAGCCAAACGTGCCGCAGCGGAGAATCCGGTCAGGGCGTACTCGATCTTCTGTTTCCTGCAATATCCGGCCAGCTCGTTCTCGATGTCAGCGGGATCCTGAATCGAGTAGTAGTGGCTCGCCTGGCTCCGCCTGGCGTCGTACCGCCCGGACCACTCCTTGAACAGCGCTTCCGGTTCCTGAATTCGAAAGCCATCTGATTCCGTCCGAATCCACTCACGGTCGGCCAGGAGTTTCTTGACGTTGGAAGCCTGGCCCAAGCTGACGCCAGCCTCTGATGCAATGTCCTGTACCCTCCAGGGCTTTTTGGGATCACTCAGCAAAACGCGCAGTATCCGTTCGGCCTTTGGAGAATAAAGCGAGCGTAAATCACGCTTCCGAGTCAGGGAGTTTTCCCTGCCTTCCTTGCTGATGTAGACGGAGCCGAAGCTGAGCAGGCAATTACCCGCCAGATCGAGATAGCCGATGGCCTGCTTCCTGCAGAGTTCATTGGCCTTGGGTGATATGTAGGGGGCGAGGAATATCCCACAGGAGTTCGGGAGCACCGCGCGATACTCATTGAGTTGCTCAACCGCCTCACGGACCTGGCGGGGTTGTCCGCTCTTCCTGACTTCAGCCACGAGGGTCTGTTTGCCCCCTGGCCATTTCAGGCCGACTACGAGATCGGGCTGCACGCCTGCTCGCTTCGGCAGCTTGATGGTCCAATCCGCCTTGAGGAATGGAACCTCCGCCAGGCAGGCCCGAAGGGCCTTCTTGGCTTCGCGCTGTAGTTGGTCTGATTTCACGAGCAGGCCCTGTTTTCAGCAACGCTGAAATATACAACAAGAGTGAAACTGCCGTCAACGGCTTTCACTATAATCGGCATATTTCAGCGATGCTGAAATACGAAGTCTTAATGAAATCGGCTAGGAGGGCCGGGCTTGGCCAAGGCAGGGTGCCCCGACAGTCGCTGCCAGAATCTGCAAAGAGGGGCAGTTCGGGGACAGCGCCCTCAGACGGCAGCGCAAGCCGCCGCAGGGCAAGGTTTTCGTTTGTGGCCGGGAGCGGGGAGGAGAGCACGGCTCTCCACGCACAAGAAACGGAAACCGCTTGAAACAAGCGGTTTCTTGAACCGGAGAGAGGGGGATTCTGGAAAGCCCATCTACGCCAGGAAGCTGGCAACGGCGATTTTGGGCATATGGCCCTGCTATGCAATGCGTTGCGTCAGTGCGGTGCGTGGCGATTGCTTACGTTTCGCGACCATTCGTGACCTCGAAACGGGGGCAGTTTGGGGGCAGCGTACGACGCGGAATCCCTCATGAAGTGTTAGGTGCCAGGCCCACTCTGCGGGCGCAAGGAAGCAATTCGTTCACCTCGGTAGCGCCTTAGTCCGTCGGAACTGTCCGCCCGAGCCGTCCGCCCAACTCGCTGTACACATCACGTTGAAACGCTGAATCGAACCCCTGCACCCAAACTGGCGCATAAGCGTTGCCAGTAGACCACCATTCGGCAGCAGTCTTAACCTCTGCTTTTGTCGGCGCCTTGATTTCGGGATACTTGACGGTGATTCGCCCCCTGTATCGAAGCTGAGGTCCGCCGCTGATTCCATATACCCAGGCCGTACGAAGGTACCCACTGTCTTTATCCAGGATCTCGATATCCCAGTTTCGAGCGATCGTATCGACAGACTTTTGCCATGCCTCGTCATAGTTGTTCACAAGTGCATCGTTCAACTCGATTGTTTTCCAACCAGGTGCCGAACGTATGAAGGTTCGGAATGTGTCAAGCTTTTTGAGACACCTAAACGACTCAGTTTAGGGAGCAATCAATTCCAGCGCCTGCGCAGCAGGCGCTGGTGGATTGATCCATACGGCCTGCGGAAGAGCCGGTATGACCGGCGGCTTCCGGAAGCGTTGTGGGTTCCGCTGATAGGCCTCGAGCATCACATCTCTCCGTTTCTCGAGCACGTCCTCTGCTCCGCCGTAGTGCACGGTCTCAGGCGTCAGTAGGCCAATGCCGCTGTGATGGTGCTGATTGTTGTACCAGTCGAAGAACACCCGGCAGAATGCCCGTGCATCCTGAATCGAACCGAAGCGATCCGGGAACGCCGGTCGGTACTTGAGCGTTTTGAACTGACTCTCCGAGAACGGATTGTCATTCGAGACATGGGGTCGGCTGTGCGTCTTGGTCACGCCCAGATCTCCGAGCAGATGCGCCACGGCCTTGGAACGCATCGATGGGCCACGGTCCGCGTGGACCGTGAGTCGCCCGGGCAGGATCTCCTGCTTGTGGTACGTTTCTTCCAGGAGGCGTGTGGCCAGGCTGGCGCTTTCACGATACGCAACGGTCCAGCCAACCACGTAGCGACTGAAGATGTCCAGGATCACATAGAGGTGGAAGTAGGACCACTTCGCCGGTCCCATCAGCTTGGTGATGTCCCACGACCACACTTCGTTCGGAGATGTAGCCAGGAGCTCCGGCTTGCGATAGGTCGGGTGACGCAGCTGATTACGGCGCTCACGTACTTGGTCTGATTTCCGCAGGATTCGGTACATTGTGCTTACTGAGCAGAGGTAGCGCTTGTCGTCGAGCAGTTGTGCCCAGACCTCGCGCGGCGCCTGGTCTGCGAAGCGCTTCGAGTGCAGCACGTCCTTGACCTCCTGCGTCTCCGAGTCCGACAGCGACCACGGCGGTCGAGGCCGCGGCGTTGGATCCGAAGCTGGCGCCAGCCAGCGATACAAACCGCTTCGTGGCAAGCCGAAGGCGCGGCAGGCTTGGGCCCTGCCCACGGTTCCACCGAGTTGATCACAGGACCGCATCATTCGTTCTCGTCGCTCGGACTGTCCTTCAGTGGAATGCCCAGGATCTCCGAGACTTTTTTTTGGAAGTCGATGATCGTCTCGGCCTGTTGCAGACGCTTGCGCAACCGCTCGACCTCGCGTTCGAGTTTCGCAACTTCCTTGGCCATGCGTTTGTCAGGATTCGGCGCTGGCCCACGCTTCTTGGCTTGCAGACCCTTGAAAGCACCGCTGCGAAACTGCTCGCGCCACTTGCCGAGATGGGATGAATACAAGCCCTCACGCCGCAGCAACGCACCGATCTCGCCGTCCTGGCACGCCTCAGCCTCCTGCACGATCCGCAGCTTGTACTCCGCCGTGAACCGCCGTCGCGTGGCACGCTCGGGAACCTCTGGATCGGGTCGATCCGAGCCGTCACCTTGGATTTCTTGTGTCACCGGGGCTCCTGCCTGGTATCTGTTGAGCATCGCTATCCACCAGCCGCCCTACATTAAACTCGATCAACAGGGTGTCTCATAGAGTGTGACACAGAGGGGTTTTTGGAGCGCATCCAGAGCAAGACAGGGCGAAACAGGCAAACAGCAGCATTGGTACCGGTGAGGTTCTCTTCTTAGTTCTCATACGATGGCTCCAGTCGTCCATAGCTTAGATTCTACCCAAAAACAGCGGCCGGGAATCGCAGCCTGATTGTCTGGTCAGGGTATTGTCCGCTTTCGGGAAGATGTGTCAAAGGGAGACTCCCCGTGTCTTAGGTATCTGCTTGTGCGGACGCAACTAAGCGGATCACCACATCGGTCGGTTGAATATTGGTTCATGCTGGGAGCTTCGACCGCCGTCAGTATGTATAATCCTGTCATATCCGCTGCCGCCATCGCTATTTGGTTCATATGAGTTCTTTTGTGTCATCGGACCGGGTGATCCATTCGGCACAGCAATACCCCCTCCTGCGAGCGCGTACGCATCAGGCCAGCTACATGCCGAACTCACATGCTAAACGGCAGATAAATTATACAGGGCCAGGCCGTGGTCGGACATCGAGGAGACAGGACGAGAAACGAAAGGATCTGTACCACAGAACTACGTCCTTGCCCACACAGGACGTTCTTAAACAAGCGAGCTTTTGAAGCCTGTTTTCCTGCTGGCCAGCCCACGCGGGCCAGTTGGCACGAGGCGTTGTGAACCCGCCTGCCTCGCGGGCAGCCCTTGGTTCGCCAGGTTGTCATTCACTCATCAGTGCCTCGTGCGTTTCTGCTCCAGGCTGCGGCGAACCGGGACATCCGTACCCCGGCGTCAGCTGTATTTTCAACATCGCATCGGGCGTGACAGCCGCGTCCACTCCCCGCAGGAACACGGTTTGCCACGGGTTCCAAGCCAGCAAGCGATAGATGATGCGTCTCCCACTTCTGGTGATCTGGGCCGGCACGAGCATGAACGCATTCAGGAACTTCTTGAACTCCATGCGAACGACGCGATCCTTCTCATCGCGATGGCGATCAGCCCAACGTCCCTTCTCCGGCAGGCTCAGCGCGAACCAGGCTTTTAGTGTCCAGGCTAACGATGCCATGACCATGTATGCCCAGTTGCTCAGCAGGTTGTCGACGGGCATCTGCATGGCCCGTACGCCGTTCTTCAACTGCTCGATGAGATTCTCCTGGTTACAACGATCGTTCGCCAGGAACACGATTTCCTCCGGCGTTTGTGATTCGTCGTTCGTGATGTAACAGAGGTAGCGCACATCGTCGAACAACACCGCTTCGCCACGTGCGACGGACAGATTCTTGCGGACGACGATCATGCGGTACGTCTTCTCGCAGAAGGTCGGACGGTACTCAAACTCCGCGACATCTTCGGATTGCAGACGGATATTCTTGTACTCACGTTCGACGACAATGCGTTCTTTGACGTTGTCCGGCCGCCGCCGGGGCTCGGTGCGGACTTCATACTTGGCGGGGCGTTCGAGCGGTTTCCAGCGGCTTTCCGGGAGTTTGTTCGCAATCTCCTGAATGTTGGACCGGATGTCGAACCCGAAGATGAACTTCCAACCTCTCCTATCCCAACCATCCAAGTGTCGGGTTTGCGAGAAGTCCGTATCGCCGCGCAAGAGGACACGCCTGAACCCGGCCTTCTCGCACAACACGCCCGCGCGATTCACGTACCACGAGGCCCCATCGTGCGACGGCCGGTTGCCGCTGCGGTTGACCAGGTACAAGGGCTCCTGGGTGTTGGCCAGAGATACGATCAACGGGGCATAGCCCCACACGCCCTTGTAGGACAGGCCCATGCCTTGCTTGCTCTCGCCTGTCGTTGAGGCCACCGAGCCATCAACGTCGATGATCGCCTCGTCAAAGAACGACTCGGGTTGTTGCTGCCAGACATTGACCCGCACATCATTGATCACGTTCATCAACGCCTGGAGATCTGTCCGGCTGAACCGACGGCAGAAGTCACCTGCGGTGGTCGGATCGGGAATCCGCTGAGCACCCAGAGCATCCATGTACACTTCGTCATTCCGACGAAGCTCGATGTCTTCCAGGCACGTGCCTCCGCTCAGGATGTTGTACGCGATGTTCAGCACATGGTCGGACTCGTGGTATGGCAAGTGAATCTTCAACAGGTGCAGCCGAGCGTCGATCTCGTCGATCAAGCCCGTCCGCCTGGCCAGCAAGTGCATCGCCCCGATGCCGCCGGCCACAAACCGTACGACCGTTCGCTCAGTTCATAATGGATATTGCGGGCCTTCAGCATCGGAGTCGGCTGATCCGACCAGTTGCGGAGTCGAAGGCGGCTGTCGATTTTGCGCTTGCGATTCCGGAGCTTGCGTGTTCTACTCTGGCTCACTCGAAATGCCTCCTTGCGTAAGAATGTTTGGTTTAGCACTTGCACTCTTACACTAGGAAACAAGCATTTCGAGTTTTTTTTGTACAAATCCTTTCAAATCACGCTTGGTCAGGGCCTAGTCGCAACCGCGTACATGTGCTCCGCCGTTCAGCATTCACAGACTTGAAAAACTTTCGAAAAGTGGCTCCGTACGGTTCGCGCAGTTGATTGCTGCTCCGGCCTGCCCGTTGGAGGCAGCGTGGGGCTCCGCTCGAAGGTTCAGGTTCCTCAAACTGCAAACCCCGCTTCGACGGCTGGTGGCAACGGGTCAAGTAGTCGCCAAGTGATTGCGATGGGGGCATCACCACTGTCTGCGGCCGGGACGCCTATGCCACAGTACGTGAACTCGACGTCGGTCTTGCGGGCGCGAATCCACAGGTGAATCTCTGTCCCATTATGAGGAGAGCCCAACAGCTCCTTGCCCTTCTTGCCCGAGCGAGTCGTGCTGCTTTGGCTGCTCCACAGTAGCCTGTCGGCGCCGAGTAGACGATCCTCGTAGTGTGCACCATCTCTCATGTGCTTGCTCTTATGTAGCGTCACGAACAGTACGACACGGCCCTCCAATGACACATGGCCACTATTCCATTTTCCTGGATTGAAGGAGTCGCCATAGACTTCGGCGATCCGCTGGCGCTTGAGACGCTCGTAGCGGTGCTTCCAAATGGCGTTGTATTCACGTTGGTCAACGCGGCGGAGCAGTCTAGCAGTGATCGCCATGCCAGATTCTGCGCCAATGGGCGGGTCGCCGGCATCGGAGAGCAGCAAGTCGCCCTCCGGGCCAAGGCGTTTTAGGGCTGCGGTGATGTCATCCGTTCCGCGCGTGTATTGGACCAGGACACGCTCGTTGCGGTACCGGTCGACGTGGCCCCGGTCCGCCCATTCGAACAGCAACAAGTCTCCACTCCGTACTGGCTCAGGCCCGCCAGCCATGGAGTCGCCCTGGGCATATGCGAGGAAATGATGGTCGCGAGACAGGCAATCGCCGGTCGTGAGTGACCTCGGCTCGAACGTTCCGGCATCCCTTGACTGACGATCGAATGCACCGCAAGCGATTCGATAGCTGTGATACAGGGGTATCGTAGTGGCGGATCCCGGCACGAGTGCTCCCGATTCACGTAACAGAGTCCACCCGCCCTCGACGTGTCTCAGCAGCACGCGGTGGTCCGTGCCGGGCAAGCCGGCGTCCGGGCCGAACCAACCACGGAGTAGCGCGTGCAACGCGTTGCCCCGGCGGCCAGCTTTCGTTGCAACGTTGACGGCGATTTTCTGGAAATCGAAGCGATACGGCTCTCCGTCGACCACTACTTCAGTTGGCCCTGTCGGGATATGTGAGAACTTCTTGCGGTCGAACCGGAGTATGGGTTTACCATCCGTATGGCTGATCTTGCACGCGACATCGCCATGGACGACACTGGCCTTGGATCTCAAGTAGTGAGCCAAGCGATACTCGACCAATTCTGCGGTCATTGCACTGCACACGGAGCGGTATTCGTCCTTGATCGTGAAAGCGGGCACGAAGTTGTCGCCTTCTAACGTGAACCACACTGGGGCGGTGCTGTCTCTCAACTCCCCGAGCCACGCCGCGATTGGCCATTTCCGCCAGTAGCGACACCATGCATCCTGATCAACCTCAAGTAGATTCGTGATTTCCTTGCCTTCTATATCCTGCCTAAGTCGGGGATCACCAGATGCAATATGACGTGAGGTTTCGCAGAGCTCCCTTAGTGGGACGCCACTGAACAGCCCGCCGCGGCGAATCAAAGCACGGAGCGTCACCATCTTGTAAGACTTAGTGATGGGTTCCTTCTCGACCCCACGAAGGAAATCGCCCGCACTAGCCAGGCAAGCGTTCTCTTCCTCCGTCAGCAGCTGCAAGTCTGCGAGAAACTCGAACCAACTCCCGTGCTTCTTTCGCGCAGCGCCGGGATTGTATCCGGCGCGGAACGCTTCAGCGGCCGTGGGCCTTATGTCTTGTAGATCGTAGTATCGCCTGCAGAATCCCTCCAAGGCAGAGTCACGGTGCATGCTGGCGAGCTGCTTCAGCATGTCGACGACCTCGAGGTCGTAATCCACGCTGCATCCAGAGGGCAGTTCGAACGTGCCATCAAGCATTGCATCGAGGATCTCGCGGCTATCGATGCGAGCATCTGGCCGAGCCAAGGCGAGCAGCGTGGCCGGCTTGATCAGGAAGCTCTTGTGATTGCCTATGAAATCGATCACCGTCAGTTTGTCCTTGTTCTGGGACGTGCGCAAGCCACGACCTAGTTGCTGCAAGAAGATGACTGGCGATTCGGTTGGACGCAGCATGAGGACCGTGTCGATCTCGGGGACATCGAGGCCCTCGTTGAAGATATCGACACAAAAGACGACTTGCAGTTCGCCCACGGAGAGCAGCTCGATCGATTCGTGCCGAGGAGCTGATCCGGAGCCGCTGTGCACTGCGACGGCCTTGACTCCCTTGCTCTCAAAGTGGCGCGCCATGTAATCGGCGTGAGTCATTGTGCAACAGAAAGCCAATGATCGACTGCCGGCTCGCTGCTGCCATTGCTCGAACGCCTGTTGAGCGCGGGCCTCTGTCTCAACGGCCTTGGTCAACACCGCTGTATCAAATCTGCCGCCACGCCAGGGAATCGGCTTGAAGTCGACGCAGTCTTTGATTCCCCAGTAGTCGAATGGGCACAGCAAGCCTTCCTCGATGCCTTGGACGAGGTTGCAGTTGAATACCTCGTTCTCGTTGCACAGACCCAACAAGTCCCCGCCGTCGAGGCGTTCCGGTGTGGCAGTCAAGCCCAACAGAAAATGGGGCTCGAAGTAGTCGATGATCTTGCGGTAGCTAGGGGCTGCTGCATGATGGAATTCGTCGATCACGATGTAGTCGAACTCTTCTCGGGCGAACTCATCCAGATGGAGTGAAAGCGTTTGGACGCCAGCGAATAGCACATCTGCTTCAGGCGATTTCTGCTTGCCGGTGTACATGCCGAGTGACGCATCAGGATGGATCTTCCGAAACACGTCACGGCTCTGTCGTAAAATCTCCTCGCGATGGGCGACGAATAGCGTCCGCTGGGATTGGGCCTGAGCGACATCGAAAGCAGATAACCACGTCTTGCCGAGCCCGGTGGCCATGACCACCAGTCCCGCTGAGTGTCCCTGTTCCCGTGTCAGGCGCAACCTGTCCAAGGCCCGTAGCTGCACATCCCAAGGTTCGGTGGGTGCCAGTGGCTCCGCTGGTGGGATGAACTCAGCTTGCGGTGGGCGCCTGCTGCGATCAGCCTGTACTTGGATAACCAAGCCTCGGTCAGGGGAAGAGTGCGATCGTCAACCCACAGTTCATCGAACGCCGCCCTCAGGGGCGCCCATGACGTCGCCTGGAGGTTCCATTCGATTCCGCCGGCCAGTCCGGATCGGCTGACATTGCTACTTCCAACGAACCCGCACCCATTGGTTCCACATGCGTCGTAGAACACATAGGACTTCGGATGAAAACTGAGTGTCCCACCTGTATAGATCCTGGTTTCGAGCTGAGAGTCCGATTGCCTATCGAACAGCCACGCGAGCGCCGTGGACTCGGTGACGTGCAAATAGTCGGTGGTCAAGACACGAACAACAGCACCCGTGCCAAGAGCGTCTTCCAATCCGCTCTCCAACAACTCGAGCCCCGACAACAGGATGAAGCTGACGACCATGTCGATTCGCTCATACGCGCGCAGCCCATCGAGCAGCGCACGTAGCATCCGATCATCGCCGCCCGTGAGCAGTGTCTGGTCGCCGTGGACCTGGGGTTGCGCTACGAGGTAATTGCCTTTACCTGGAATGACGTGTCTGACGCCTCCGCGCGGATCAGCTACATCGCCGTTGAACCGAGGAATGACGTGGACATGCAAGTGAAATACTGTTTGCCCAGCCGCGCTCCCTGAATTGAATCCGACGTTGTAGCCATCGGGCTCGAGCTCTTTGTCCAACTGTCGCTTGACCAGGTCGACCAGTTCTAGAATGCCATGCTGCTCGACGTTACTGGCTTCGAACCACGTCGCCACCTCGCGCTTCGGGATGACCAGCGTATGGCCCGGACTGACCGGAAAGCCGTCGCGAATGGCGAAGGCCAAGTCGTTCTCCGCCACCCAACGTGATTTCGGGATGTCTAGGAAGGGGGATGCCATTGGAGCATGTTACCCTGGCCATGCCGAGCGAGTGTCTAGGGAGTTTCCGCTGAAGCGCAAGCACACCGAATACTACATTCGGGGGCAGTTCGGTGACAGTGCCCTAGTCAAGAACGCAAACTGCCGCAGCACAAGGCTCTTGTCCCGGGATGGGAGGGGGGGAGAGCTTAGCTCTCCACGCACAGTAGGCAAAAACCGCTTGAAACAAGTGGGCCTCGTGAACCGGAGAGAGGGGGATTCGGCTTCCAGTCGCTCGCCTCCTGCTCGCTCCCTCCAGCCAGCCTCGCTCCACTAAGCCGGACGTCGTGTCCGGCTTGCCGCTGCGGACGCTCCACTGGAGCCTCCTGCGCGGCCGTTGTGCTCGGTTCGAATCCCCCTATCTGTTTGACGCGCACTAAAAAAGGGCACCGAGTGCCCTTTCAAAATCAATACCGCTTCGTCGAAAAGGGGGATTCGGCTTCCAGTCGCTCGCCTCCTGCTCGCTCCCTCCAGCCAGCCTCATTCGCTAAGCCGGCCATCCGGGCCGGCTTGCCCTTTCGACAGTCCGCCGGACTGTCTCCAGGGCCACTCATTCGGTTCGAATCCCCCTCTCTCCGGTGTTTGATGGGCGCATAGAAAACGGGCACGTTCGTGCCCGTTCAAACCAGTACCGCTTCATCGAAAAGGGGGATTCGGCTTCCAGTCGCTCGCTTCCTGCTCGCTCCTTCCAGCCAGCCTCGCTCCACTAAGCCGGACATCGTGTCCGGCTTGCCGCTGCGGACGCTCCACTGGAGCCTCCTGCGCGGCCGTTGTGCTCGGTTCGAATCCCCCTCTCTGTTTGACGCGCACTAAAAAAGGGCACGGAGTGCCCTTTCAAGCTTGGGTTTACGGAGAGAGGGGGATTCGAACCCCCGGTACGTTGCCGTACACACGCTTTCCAAGCGTGCACCTTAAGCCACTCGGTCATCTCTCCAAAAAGACTCGTTGGAGTAACGAGTCCCATAGCCTTGTGAGTCCAACGCGGTTCCTCTCTCCCTCAGGGAAACTACGCTGGCCCGGGGCATGGCGTGGCAGTGTACGCCCCTCGCGGCCGGCTCGCAAGCCTATTCCGGCCCAAGGGGATGGTGCTCGGACGGTGTGAATCGTCGGCGCGATCAGTCCGGACAAGCCGGTAGCTTGGCGCCGTTCCAGGCGTCGTATTCGGCGGCACCGTTGAGCAGGTCGATGAGTCGCAGGATGTCCTGGGGCTCGCAGGCGCCGGAGTGGTTGATGTCGCACTGCCATGAGGCGAGCGGCTGCTTCAGGGAGCCATTGAGGTGGTCGATGAGTACCAGAATGTCGAGCGGGCCGGCTACGCCGTCGCTGTTGGCATCGCCCGGCAGATAGCCGAACGTGATGCGGGCGGCAGTCGGAGTGTGCCAGACGGTCGTGCAACTGCCGGCCGGAAGTGGGCCGTCGAGCACCAGCCGGACGGTCGAACCGGTGACCATCAACTCGTTGATGACGGGGGGCGAGCCGCCGGCGCTGAGTACATCGAAGTCGTCGATCACCGCGGACGCCATGTCGGCGTTGAAGGTCAGATCGATCTCTGACCAGCCGGTCACCGCGCTGCCATCCGGAGCGGACGGCTGTCGTGCATCGATGGCGCCAGCGGGGGGTACGCTGGTCAGCCATTCGAGGGGTGGGGGATCCTGGAATTCAAATGCGCCGCGGTCGACGAGCGGGGCGCGGCCGCTCCCCGTGTCGGTCGTGTCGGGGTCATCGACGAAGCGGGATCGGCGATCCAGATCGAGGGGGATTGGTTCATCGAAATCGCCGTTGCCGTCGAGGTCCGTGCCGTCGAGGGGGACTGCGCCGTTGTCGCCGGCATCGATGCACGATGAGCCGGCGGAGAGCCGCAGGTTGTCATCGGCCGTCCCGGCCGTGGCATCCCGGCCGAGTGCGTCGACCAGTTGCGGGTTGGTGCTCGTGTTGCCCGGTCCGCCGGCGCACAGCGCCGCACAGCCCTGGATGCAACTGTAGCTCACGGTCGGCGCGCCGCCACTCATGGAGACCTGGGCCGTTTCGTCACTGCCGCCATTGTCGACGTTGCCCCACAGGATCGAGTTATGGATCGCAAGGGCGCCGTTGATCTGCGGAATACCACCGGCCGAATTACTCGAGCCGATGTGGTTGTTGACCAGTGTTGAGTTCGCCAGCGTCATGGTGCTGTTAAAGTTCTGGATGGCTCCGCCGGAATTCGACGAGTTGCCACTGAACGCACAGTTGCCGACGTGAATGTCGGCGGTGCCGCTCGACAACGCCCCGCCCCAGCTCCACGTGCTGTGGTTGCCAAAGAACGTACTGTTGATCACCGTGGCACTACTCAGGCCGACGTACAGCGCGCCGCCGTTGTTGCCCCAATTGCCCAGAAATGTGGAGTCGATCACCGTGAGGGTACTGCGATCCTGGGCGGCGATGGCGCCGCCGCGGTTATAGCCCGAGCGGTTGCCCATGAACGCGCAGGCCACGACCGTCAGTTGGGCGGCCGACGCGGCAATGGCACCGCCGTCGCCGCCATCGTAGTTGCCGGTGAACCGGCAGTTCCGCACGGTCGGTGCGGCGTTGGTCACGTGCAGACCGGCACCATAGGTGTACCCGCCGTTTCCGGCAGAAATCGTGAACCCGTCGAGGACGACCCCCGGGCCCAGGTCGATCGCCCGCGTCACGTGATAGCTGTTCTCGGTGGTGCCATAGTCGAGACGGTCCACGATGTCGTCCTGGTTGACGTCGTAGTCCGCGCAGTGTGGAGGCGCCTCGACGTCCTGCACGGTGAAACAGTTCAGGCCGTCGACCAGGTCCGGGATGTCGTCGCCGAGCAGGTCGCCGCTGAGGATCGTTTCATTCTCGCTCCAGTCGCGCGCGCTACGCCGCGTCTCGCCACCGACGAACCCGCCATAGATCCCGACACAGTCGCGCAGATCGAACGTGGCGCTGCGCTGTCCCGTGCCACGGTCCGGCGTATAGGTCCCGGCGGCCACCCACACCTCGCACCCGGCGCCGGCGCAGCACGCCCGACCGTCGGTGTCATCAAGAGCGTCCTGCAGATCAACGTAGGCGTTGCCCCAATCGGAGCCGTCGTTCATGCCCGTTGCCGAGGCGTCAACATACACCACGGTCGAGCCCAGCGCGTCGAGCGGTAAGCCCAATGCACACAGCGCGATGACGGCGAACTTGCAGCTCTTGATCATGGGGTAGGCCTCCGAAAGGTGCGACGTGACAGCTCATGATACCACAATCCGGCCGGGCAAGGAGGGCGGCTGAACGCTGCCGGCGGTTGGGGCGGCCACGGACGCCGGGTATTGCGCCAAAAGGATGATGCTGAGGCGGATACACGAAGCGGTAGATGACATACTCCGTCCCGGGTGCGCGTATGGCCGAAGGGTGGCATTGCCCGTAGAGTACGGCCCTGAATCGATCACCGTGGAGAACTCGAACATGAAATATACCGTGATGCTTGCCGTGGGCGTGGCCGTCGCGGGCGCCGCCTGCGACGCGCCGCCGCCAGGACCGGCCCCGGTCGCGCAGCCGCAGGGCCGCGAGGTCGAGCAACTCGTACACCAGGTCATGCGGTCCATGAGTCGCACGCTGGCCGGGGCAACCGATGTCCGCTTCACGACCGAAGAGACCGTCGACTTTGTTATCGAAGGGGGGCACATCGCATCGTATACCACGACCTACGACGTGCGGGCCCGCAAGCCGGATCGGCTGTATGCCATCGATGAGACGCACAATCATCGGATGCATTACAACGGGGCCGAGTTGATGGTCGTAGACGTCGGGGGCGCGACGCATGCGCGCGTGGCGGCTCCGAATCACATCGAAGAAATGTTCTCATTTGCTCAGAAGGAATTCGACGTCGTCCTGCCACTGGTCGAGCTGTTGGCGGACGACCCGTACGCGGCGATCATGACCGATGTCCAGCGCGGGCGGTACGTTGGAACGCACAGTATCGATGGGGACGAGTGTTACCACCTCGCGTTCGAGCAGGCCGGTGCCAGTTGGCAGGTGTGGATCCGTCGGGTTCCACCGATCATTCCACGGCAGATCGTCATCCAGCACGACGCGGTCGCCGGGCGTCCGCGCTGTGCCGCGGTGTTCAAGGACTGGGATCTGGAGGCGACGTGGTCTGACGGTGCTGTCGAGTTTGCACCGCCAGCCGGCAGTCGCCAGGTGGGCATGGCCGAGATACTCAAATCAATGGATCAACCACAATGACGCGACGACACACGACATGGATCGCCGGTGGGATTGCACTGCTCGGTGTGGCGTGGGCCACGACCGATGCCGCAGCCCGCTGGCCGCACGGTGGGTTTCATCGGACGGGGCGCTATTTCAACGATGGCCATCTGCGACGCCCCTCGAAGGTCCGCGAGTACGATCGCTATCACAAGTACGCGCGCAACGACTACTACTATTACAGCGCCTGGCGCTACAACGCGTGGCCCGGGTGGGGCATCAGCGTACCGTTGACCGACGGCAGCAAGCCGCCAGCACCGCCGCCGCGGCCCAACCCGGTGCAACGCAGCGTGGCCGAGCCCCATGATCTGGCGCTGGGAATCCGCGGTCCGCGCGCGGGCACGTCGAGCCTCATGCTGGGATCACGCCATGGGCAGGGCCCGATCCTGCGCGGGCCACACGGACGCTCGGCGCTGCGTGCGTTGCCCGAGCCGTGCACGCCGCTCGAGCACGACGGCACGACCTACTATCACTGTGGTCAGGAGTTTTACGTGGGGGCGTCGTTCGGTGGCGTCGAGATGTATCTGGTCGGGGCGCCCCCCGTGGGCGCGGCCATCGAGAGCCTGTCATCGGATAGCTCCACACGTGAGATGGCCGGGCAGACTTATCATATCGATGGGAGCGTGTACTACCTGCAGGAACAGCAGGCCGGTCGAGGCGTGTTCGTCGTCGTCGAGCCTCCGGCCGCTGCGGCGCCGCCGAAGCCGTCCGCCGACGCACCCATTGACCCCTATGGCGTACTGAACGCGATGGGGTCGCTGCTGACGCGCACGCCGGCGTTCAGTTTCAAGTTCGTCGATCAGGCCGACGAGGCCCAGTCGACCGGAGGGGTCGCTCAGCTGGGCAGCCGCGGCGCTGTGCAGGTCGTGCGGCCTGATCGCCTGCATGTCGATATCACGGGTGACGGCATCGACCGCCGTGCCTGGTATGACGGCGCGTCGGTGACGATACTGGATCGAGCCACCCACACCTATGGTACGGTTGACGCGCCGGCCACGATCGATGACATGCTCGATCTCCTGGCCAGCACCTATACGGTCTCGCTGCCGTTGACCGATTTTCTGTATGCCGATGTGTTCGCCACGTTGGCGAGCTGGGCCGAAGCCGGGTTTTATCTCGGTCGAGCAACCATCGACGGTCTGCCGTGCGAGCACCTGTTGTTCGTTCACCCGGCGGCCGACTGGCAGATCTGGATTCAGGCCAATGGCCCGCCGGTGCCCCGTCGTCTGACCATTATCTTCAAGACAGGTGACCAGACGCCGCGGTACAGCGCGACCTTCAGTGACTGGGATCTGGCACCGCAGTTCAGCCCGGACACATTTTCCCCGGCGGTCGAGACGGCCGAGCGCGTTCCCCTGCGGCGGGCGCCGTAATCCCCTTCGCCCGTTATCGTTCACATAGGGTATGCTATCTCCACCGGGGTCATGGCCGGAGCAGGAGGGCTTCCGTTGATCAAATCTGGGATTGTCAGTGTCGTGAGCGTCATGGGGCTGTGCGGGTCGGTGGCCGGGCAGGTCGTGTATGTCAGTAGCCTGAACGATGATGCTGTGCTGCGCTACGACGCGGATAGCGGCGTGTTCATCGATACGTTCGTAACATCGGGGTCCGGCGGATTGGACGAACCGCACGGCAGCCTGGAGCGTTGCGCTGATGTCCTGGTGTGCAGCTTCGCCACCGATCAGGTGTTACGCTACGACCGCGCTACCGGGGCGTTCATCGATGTGTTCATCGACAACACCGACGGGCTCGACAACCCCGTGTCTATCCAGCATGGACCGGATGGGAATCTGTATGTGTCGAGCCAGGGCTCGGACGAGATTCTGCGCTATACGCCGGACGGTGTGTTCATCGATGTGTTCGTGACGAATCGCGCTGTGCTCGACGGGCCCAGTGGTTTTGCCTTCGGGCCGGACGGGCGGTGGTATGTCGCCGGGCGCTTCAGCGGTAACGTCATCGCCTACGACGGCACGACCGGGGCGTTCGATGCGCTGATCGCCGACACGACCGACGGGCTGGGGGCGGGTAGTACGTTCGGGCTGATGATCGGGTCGAACGACGATGTGTATGTCGTGTCCGACAACGCCGTGTGGCGCTATGACCTCGATACGGCAGCCTTCGTCGCGACCATTCCATTGGCCTTTCCCATCGGAATGGGCCCGGGTCCGAATGGCGAGATCATCGTGGCCAACTCGAACAATCTGTTCAGTATCGATCCGGTGACCGACGTCGTGTCACCCGCGCTGCTCAGTGGTGGGGTGATCAGTACGTTGAATTTCTTCAGGTACGAGGGCGCCGTGGGGGGACCGGACTGTGGGGCACCGGTCCCGACTGCTTCGGCATGGGGGCTGATCGTGCTCACGGTGCTGCTTGTCGTTGCTGGGGCCGTGGTGTGTCATCGGCGGGTGGGTCACCCTGCGTAAGTGCGCAATAGGCGAGGTGTCCGGGTCATCTGTTATCTGCGATGACTTTGCCGGCCTTGATGACCATTCTGACCGGGTAGTGGCCGACCTCGTACAGGAAACGATCGAAGTTCGGCGTATCCAGGATGGCCAGATCGGCTTCGAAGCCGAGGGCGATTGCGCCGAGGCGGTTGTGGCGATTGATGGCGGCAGCTGCGTTGGCTGTGGCAGCGACAAGGGTCTCCATTGGGGTCATGCGCATCTGCGTGCAAGCGATGCTGAGAGTCAACGGCAGAGAATTGACCATGCTCGAACCCGGGTTGTAGTCGGTCGCGACGGCGACTGACAGCCCGGCCTTCAACATCTTGCGCGCATTGGCCTGTTCGACTCCGAGAAAGAAGCTGCACGCCGGCAGGAGTACGGCGATGGTGCCGCTCTTTTTCATGGCGGCGATGGCAGCATCGTCGACGCATTCGAGGTGGTCGGCGCTGATGGCTCCTATTCCGGCGGCCATTCGCGATGCACCGATCTGGGTAATCTGGTCTGCATGGATCTTGGGGAGCAGGCCATGGTTGCGGCAGGTCGTCAGGACACGCCGGGAGTGTTCGACGTCAAATGCCGAAACTTCGCAGAAGACGTCACAGAACTCGGCAAGGGCCACGCTTGAGATTCTGAACAGTACACGATCGTTGAGCACGGTATCGAGGTACGCACTCTGGTCGCCGCTGTACTCCGGTGGAACGGAATGAGCGGCCAGGTAAGTGCCGACGATCTCGACGGGGCTTTGCAGGTTGAGTTCGGCGATCGCCTCGAGCGTTTTCAATTCGTCCGGCACGGTCAACCCGTATCCGCTCTTGATTTCGCACGTCGTGACGCCGAGTTGCATCATGCGCTGCAGACGCGGACCGGCGAGGGCGATGAGCTCCTCCTTGGAGGCATCGCGGACGTGCTTCATGGTCGTGAGAATGCCCCCGCCCTCAGCGGCGATCTCTGCGTAGCTGCGACCTTCGATGCGTCGAACGAAATCGGCTTCTCGTGTTCCGGCGAAGACCGTGTGGGTGTGACAGTCGATGAGCCCGGGGATGACACATCCTCCACCCGCGTCGATGGTCTCGCCATCAGCAACTTCGGAGGGCAGTTCTCCGGCTGGGCCAAACCACTTGATGCGACCGTCTTCGATGACCACAACAGCGTTTTGGATCACATCCACCAGGTGCATGGATGGGCCGGGGACCGGCCCGCGCGGCACGATGTACAGACGACCGATGTTATTGATGATCTTCAGCATGATCCCACGATGACGCTCAATACGAGACTACTCATTATTTCGGCATGCCTGGCGCCGGGCATGCAACCGAAGGCTGCCAGGTTCCTGCCGACCTGACTCCGTCCTGTGGAGACAGGGCGCCTTGCGTGGCGACTGTGTCCGGTTCAAGTGGCCTAACAGGTCCTGCCTGGAATCTTGACCCCACGTTCGCGGGCGATCTGGTCGGCTCTCTCATAGCCGGCGTCCACGTGACGAAACACGCCCATTCCTGGATCAGCAGTCAGGACCCGCTGCAGCCGAGCTTCCGCTTCCGTACTGCCGTCGGCGACGATGACCATGCCGGCGTGCAGCGAGTAGCCAATGCCAACGCCACCGCCGTGATGCACCGAGACCCATGTGGCGCCGCAGGCGGTGTTGATCATGGCGTTGAGGATCGGCCAGTCCGCGATGGCATCTGAACCGTCCTTCATGGCCTCGGTTTCCCGGTTGGGCGATGCCACGCTTCCGCAATCAAGGTGGTCCCTGCCGATGACGATCGGCGCTGAGACCTTACCGCTGCGTACGAGATCGTTGAATACCTGCCCCATCCTGGCGCGTTCTCCGTAGCCGAGCCAGCATATCCGCGCCGGCAAGCCCTGGAATTCGATCTGCTCGCCGGCCATACGAATCCAGCGACACAAATGTTCGTCGTGGGGGAAAGTCTCGAGCACGGCCTGGTCGGTCACTGCGATATCGGCGGGGTCGCCGGACAGTGCGACCCAGCGGAACGGGCCCTTGCCTTCGCAGAACAACGGGCGAATGTATTCCGGCACGAAACCGGGAACGTCGAAGGCGTTGGCCACGCCGACCTGCACAGCCTGGCCACGCAGGTTGTTGCCATAATCGAATGTGATTGCTCCACGTTGTTGCAGGTCCAGCATCGCCTGCATGTGCTCACCCATGCTGCGCATGCTTTCGGCAATGTACTGGGTGGGATCGCTCCGACGCAGACCCACCGCCGCATCGAAAGACATCCCGTTGGGGACGTAGCCCTGCAGGGCATCGTGGGCCGACGTCTGATCAGTGACAACGTCGGGAGTGATGTTCCGCCTGACGAGTTCGGGCAGCACATCGGCTGCGTTGGCAATGAGGGCGACAGAGAGCGGGGTGCCCGCGGCACGGGCTGCATCGAGCTGGGTCAGTGCCAGATCGAGGTCGTCGGTGATCTCATTGCAATAACGCGTATCGATTCGGCGCTGGGCACGATGGCGATCGACTTCGATGGCCAGCACGCAACCATTGTTCATGGTGACCGACAGAGGTTGAGCGCCGCCCATGCCACCGAGTCCAGCGGTCACGACCAATCTGCCCGTCAGATCGCTACCGAAGCACTTCTGAGCGAGTGCTCCAAATGTTTCATAGGTGCCTTGCAGAATGCCCTGGGTGCCGATGTAGATCCAACTGCCAGCAGTCATTTGCCCATACATGGTCAGGCCGAGGGCTTCGAGGCGCCTGAACTCATCCCAGGTCGCCCAGTGGGGTACGAGATTGGAGTTAGCGATGAGCACGCGCGGGGCGTCCGGGTGTGTCGTGGCGACGCCGACCGGGCGGCCTGATTGGACGAGCAGGGTTTCATCGTGACCGAGTTCTTTCAGGGTCGCGACGATGGCGTCGAAGTCAGCCCACGTCCGCGCCGCCTTTCCCGATCCACCGTAAACGATCAGTTCGTCCGGGTCCTCGGCGACCGCAGGGTCGAGGTTGTTCATGATCATTCGCATGGCTGCCTCGGTGAGCCAGCTCTTGCACGAGATCGTCGTGCCGCGGGGGGCGTGGATTTCACGGGCCGTGGTTGCCATGGTCAGCCTCTTCTTTCACCAATCCTGCAGTTGTCTATTCAAGTCGTCCGATGACGTCCTCGACGGCCTCGAGCAGCGCGCCGGTACGGACCATTTGCCGAGCAGTTTCGAGGTCTTCGCCGAACAAGCGATCGACATCGACATGCGGAATGACTTTACGCAATGCGCTGTGGGCCGCACGTGGTCCGGCACCGGCCTGGAGCGGGGCGCGGAAATCGAGACCCTGTGCGGCACACAACGCTTCGGCGGCGAGAACCGTTTCGGTATTCCTCAGCACAGCCAGAATCTTGTTAGCCGAAGTGGCACCCATGCTGACGTGGTCTTCCTGGCCCATCGATGTCGGGATCGTGTCGACCGACGCTGGCGTGGACAATACCTTGTTCTCGTTGACCAGCGCGGCCGACGTGTATTGCACGATCATCAGCCCTGTGTTGAGACCGGCATCCGGAATGAGCATGATCGGCAGCTCATCCGGCGTCGACATCAACAAGTACGTCCGGCGTTCAGAGATGCTGGCCAGTTCGGAGACGGCAATGGCCATGTAATCAAGGACCAGGGCCAGGGACTCGCCGTGGAAATTGCCGCCGCTGATCACGTCGCCGCCGTCAAAAAGCAGTGGATTGTCGGTGACGCTGTTAATTTCGATTTCAACGACCGCTGCGGCGTGTGCCAGCGCATCACGGGCCGCGCCGTGTACCTGCGCGCAACAGCGCAGCGAATATGGATCCTGGACTTTGTCGCAGTGTGCGTGGGACGCCATGATCTGGCTGTCGTCAAGAAGGGTGTGCATGTTGCGGGCGACGGCCTGTGCGCCCGGGTGTGGGCGCAGGGCATGCAGCCGTCTGTCGTACGGGGCGAGGCTGCCGCGCCACGCATCGAGCGTCATGCTGGCGATGATGTCAGCCATTCGCACGAGGCGCCGGGCACGTACGACCACTTCCGCGGCGATTGCGGCCATGTACTGTGTGCCGTTGATCAGCGCAAGGCCTTCTTTGGCCTGGAGTCGAATGGGCTCAAGGCCCAGCTTCTGCAGCGCACCGTCGGCGGGCATGCGCTGGCCGGCGAGCGTGACCTCGCCGCGGCCGATCAGGGGTAGGACCAGGTGCGCCAGGGGAGCCAGGTCGCCGCTGGCTCCAAGCGACCCGCGTGACGGGACGACGGGCAGGCAGTCGGCGTTGAGCAATGCGAGCAGCCCATCGACCGTCGCCGGGCGGATGCCGCTGTGGCCGGCGATGAGGCTCTGGATCTTGAACAGGATCATCCAGCGCACAGTCTGGGCCGCTGCGGCATCACCAGTCCCGACGGCGTGAGACAAAATGAGATTCTCCTGGAGCCGTTCGAGATCAGCTTCGGCGATTCGTGCGTTCTTGAGGTGGCCGAATCCGGTGTTGATGCCGTAGCACGGCTTGCCCGAGCGCACGGCCCCATCGACCCAGGTGCAGCCAGTATGCAGCCGTTTCCGTGCGGCATCGCTCAGTTGCGCCTGAATGGGGCAGTCGGCCAGTTGCTCAAGGCTGGCAAGTGCGATCGGGCCGTCGAGTGTGAGTTCTGCGTGCATGATGTTGGCGATTATAGCGAGCGACTATCGGACCTGCACCGTCCTCCGTCTCGTGGACCGGGCAGCCGATACAGTAATGTATGAAGATAGTTCGGCCAACCCAGGATGGACGGAGCCTCGATCGGCAGGGACGCGTGGCATTCGAGCTGCAATCGGGGCGCGAAGTTGCGTTGTGCGACAGCGAGGCCGGCGCGGGCGTCGCGGCAGGAGCCGTTACCATCGTGGACGATTTAACTGCCCGATTGGCCCGCTACGCGGGGCAGACGCTGGGGGGCCGGCGCTTGCTGGTCCCGTTCATCGGCGGGCAGGGTGATGCCGTGGTTCTGGCGAGCTGCTTGAACGGGCTGTCTGTGCGGAACGACGATTTGAGGATCGACGTGGCCTGCCCACCGGTCGTGCAGGCGATTCTACAAATCGTCGATGCCCGTCTGAACATCGTCACCTATCCACCCACGGTCGACGGGTTGAGCGCGTATGACTATTTTACCACGTTGGAAGGCCTGGACGACCTGCCGCGCGTCACGGGTGAGAGCAACCTTGCGCTGTTTGCCCGGCGGATGTGTATGGCTCCGCCGGATGAACCGGTCGGCTTGAGCGTTCCGGACGCTGTCCGCGCCGTGTGCCGCCTTCCTGAGTCGAACATTCCCCGGGTCGGGCTGGCTCTGACCCACAGCACGCACATGCGCGCCTACCCGATCGACCACACCCTGCAGCTGGCGCGCGGACTCATCGAACGCGGTATGGCGGTATTCCTGTTCGGGGTTGGGCAAGAAGTCGGGACGGTGCTGCCCGATGCGCCGCCGCGGCTCTGCAACATGATCGACAAGACTCCGGACATCTCCGCCCTCAGCGCCATGCTCGACCAGATGACCGCGGTGGTGACCCCGGACAGTTTGTTCCTGCACCTCGCCGGTGCCCTGCGGCGGCCGACGATCGGGTTGTTCACCGCCACCGACCCTGCCGTGGCCGGTGGATACCCGACAGTTCTGGCTCTCACGGCCCATGAGGGATGCAATCCGTGTGGGGCCACCGGAAATCATTGCCCAGAGGGCCACGGACAGTGCATCGTGCCCCGGAATGCGGCCCTGCAGCCGGATCGAATCGTCGACAGAGTCCAGGCGGTGGTGGAAGCGGCGGTTGGGCAGTATCATTGAAGGAATCGTGGCTGGCTGAGAGGTCAGCCCTCGCCGGGCCGCTGCCAACGGCCCCATAGTGTCCACCGACGGACACGCCCCGTGCCAGACCGACCCTCGAACGAATATCCAGGGCACAGATGGCACCAACCACACCCGGGCACATTGCACATGGAGCCAGGGAAGGACGTGACACAGAATCCATGAAGGACCATCCACAACTACCCGCTGCGTTTGCCGAGCTGGGTATCGAGACGGCGTTGCTGAAGGGCCTCCAGAAGGCCGAGTTCAAAGAACCGAGTGACATTCAGCGCGAGGTCATTCCCCACTTCCTGAGCGGATCCGATGTGTTGGGCCAGGCCCGCACCGGAACAGGGAAAACCGCAGCATTCGGTCTCCCGATGATGCAGATGGTCGATCCGTCCGGCAAGCTGCAGGGCGTCATTCTCGTGCCAACCCGCGAATTGGCTACACAGGTGACCGCGGAGATGCGGCGACTCGGTGAATTCACTGACGTACACATCGTGCCCGTTTATGGTGGCCAGGCCATCAAGCACCAGGTCAAGATGCTCGGGCGCAAGACGCACATCATCGTGGCTACACCCGGACGCATGCTCGATATGCTCGGACGCGGAATCGTGGATTTCAGCCACATTCGCTTCGCAGTTCTCGATGAAGTCGACCGCATGCTGGATATCGGGTTCATCGACGATATCCGTAAGACCCTAAGTCAGATCAGGAACGCGCATCAGACGGTCTTCGTTTCTGCGACACTCGACGACGACGTCAAACGACTGGCCAATCAGTTCCTGCACGATCCGGTCGAGGTCAACGTTTCACGCGACGAGTTGACCGTCGAGCATGTCGAGCAGGGCTACTGTTCGGTCGATCCATGGGACAAATTTCGTTTGCTCAAGATCGTACTCAATAAAGAAGACCCTTCGCTGGTCATCATCTTTACGAACACCAAGCACGCTGCGCGCAAGCTGGCCAAGAAGCTGCATGCAATCGATGTCAGTGTGAAAGAGATTCACGGCGATCTCGTGCAGAAAAAACGCGAGCAGGTCATGGATCGTTTCCGCAGGCATGCGATCAAGGTTCTGGTGGCCACTGACCTGGCGTCACGCGGAATCGACGTCAACAATATCAGCCATATCATCAATTACGATTTGCCGCTCGATCCCGAAGTGTACGTCCATCGCATCGGCCGTACGGCCCGCATGGGGGCTTTTGGGCGGGCGATCACCTTCGTCACGCGTGAAGAAGGCGAGCGTCTGACCGAAATCGAAAAGCTCATTAATCGCGAAGTGGTCCCGATGAGCTACGATGGCTTCGTGCCCCGTCCACCGCCGGATGACCTTCCACCACCTGCCGAACCGCCGGAGTCGCGTTACAACCAAACCCTCGCCGCCCCAAGCCAATCGACGTTTGGCCAGGTCGACCTGCCTGACGCAGCCCCGGCCAAGACGCTTGGCAGTAAGTTCCGTACGCGAAGGAAGCGCCGGTAGAGCGGGCGCAAGACGGTTGCCCGGAATCGGGTCAGGCGGATTTGACCATGGTCCCACGGTACCGTGTGGCCTGACGGTCCGCGCCAGCGACGCCTCAATCAACTGAAATGATCAGCGGGACCACTGGTTCCACGACGATGCGCGCTGTTGCCGCGGTGGCGAACAGGAACGTTCGCTGTGCATGATCTGCGTGATCGCGCAATAACTCGATCGTGAACGTCCCGACAGCATCTGCCGTGGCTTTGAACGTGAAGGTTGCGAGGTGGCCCTCCGTGACCGCGACACCAAGCTCGTGACGGTTGAAACGATGCTCGTCGTGAAACGGGTTATGACGTCTCCCATGCAGTAGCGTGCTTGAGAATGGGCAGGTAGCGGCCGTGCCATTGCGGGCATTATAACCACCTCGAAGTGCAGGGTGGGACGCCAATCTGAAAGCACTAAATCGTCAACGTGCCCTTCATCATGGTCACGCACTGGCCACCGATGCGCACGTTGAAACCCGAGCCCTCTTCGCGTTTGACCACTGCCCTCACGAGGCCCGCACGTCCCGGGTATGCCTGTATGCAATTGAGCATGGCATAGTCGTCGATCGAGGGAACATGGCCGCTGCTGACGAGGTAGGCGGCCAAGGGGCCATGTACGCTGCCCGTAACAGGGTCCTCGTTGATGCCTACCGCCGGAGCGAAGAAGCGCGATTGCACGTGAGTTGTGTCGTTGAGCGTCTGCGTTGTGGCCAGGCACACGCCGCGGATTTTCTGTTGCCGTGTCAGAGAATCGAGGGCGCTGAAGTTCGGCTGTGCGCCCAGCAGGGCCGGGAGAGCGTTGACGAATACGAGCAGGTCATCATCTCCGGTGCGCATGACCGGAAGCCCGTTGTCGAAGGCATCGCGCGGTACGCCGAGGGCTTCGGCCCATACCGATGGGCCAAACGCGAACTTGGTCAGCTGCGGCGTGGGCAGGTCGAGCCATACGATCAGCGTGCGCGCACTGTCGCCGAGCTGTTCACAGCGAACGGTCAGGAGGTGTTTGGGGGTCTGGATGGGGAGGATCGTGCCCTTGTCGGCAACGATCGATGCGAACTGGCCGTCCTCGATGAGTGCATGGACCGTCGCGATCGTCGCGTGGCCACACAAGTCGACCTCGAGCTCAGGGGTGTGCCACGTCAGCCCGATCGCGGCATCGGGGCCTGCGGGCCGCACGAAAGCCGTTTCCGAGAGATTGAACTCACGGGCGATAAGCTGGCGGAGATCAGAATTCAGTTCGTGGGCATCGAACACGACAGCCGCGGGGTTGCCCGTGAAGGGCTCGGCTGCAAAGGCGTCAACAATGGCGTAGCGCAGGTCCATGACCGGATCATACCATGGTATCTCAGTCTACGCGCGGTACGTCAGCGGCGGGCGTTGCGGTCCTGGCGGCAACGGAACTCGGGACGCGTCGTGCAGTCGCGCGGAACCAGCACAATGGTCTGGTTGGCAGCAAGATCAAAACGTTGCAGCATGGTGCCATCGGGCCACGTTACGGTCAGTCGATCGATTCGCCTGGCCTCACCGATGCCAAAGTGGGCCGAGAGCTCGCTGTGGCTCAGGTAGTGGTCGCCGCTGTTGATCCACTGAGTGTAGTGACGATCAGCAATCGTGATTTGAACACGGGCGCCGTAGCCGTTGGGTGCGAGGCCTGATGTCTCGGACGTATCTAGGAAAACGCGCAACCACCCGGTGTCGTCGCCGGAGAGCGTGTTCTCGAACAGTACCAGGTCCTCGTTGTGTGCAAATATGACGATGTCCTGGTCGCCGTCGTTGTCGTAGTCGAAGCGTGACATGCCACGGCCCTGCCCCGCATAGTCGAAACCCGCCGTGATACCCACTTCGTCGAACGTGCCATCGGCTTTCTGGATCCAAAGGTATGAACGGGGGCTGGGCCCCACCGTCGTACCGTTGGTTTCGGCGATATCCAGCAGACCATCGTGATTGAAGTCGATCATGAGCGCCGCCCACCCCACGCCGCCGTCGTGTACACCCCGGTGGGCCGCAACTTCGTCAAACGAGTGGTCGCCCTGATTGATATACAGCTTGTTGCCTGAATTCGTTGGTGCGCCGCCCATGATCGAGGTGACATACCAGTCTATGAGACCGTCGTTATCGATGTCACCGACGGCCTGGCCCATGCCGTTCTCTTCCTGCCCGACACCGGACTCGGGTCTGGCCAGTGTGAACGTGCCATTGCGGTTATTGATGTAGTACCGGCTGCTGCCGAAATCCGAGACGAGCAGCAGCTCGGGAAAAAAGTCGCCGTTCGTATCAATGAACCGTGGCGAGAACCCGAACGAGAAGCTGGACGATGATAATACGGCGGCGACCGTCACATCCGTGAACGTACCATCGCCGTCGTTCCGATACAGGCGGCTGCCCGCAAAATCGATACTCCAATCGCTGACAAATAAATCGAGATCGCCGTCAAGATCGTAGTCACCGAAGGTTGCGCCGAAGCCGTTGTCCGTGGTCGGGTGTGAAGTATTCACACCCGCCTCCACGGCGACGTCGGTGAACGAGATGCCGTTGTTGCGATAAAGCTTGTGGTGCCCCGGCCCCGGGTCATCCACCGGACCACTGCTGGTGACATAGATATCGAGCCAGCCATCACTATTGTAGTCTCCGACGGCAGCGCCCTTACCACGGTGCACGGCGGTCAGGCCCCACTCTGCGGCGCGGTCGGTGAATGTTCCATCACCATTGTTCATGAAGAGTTTGTCCGGAGTGTCTCCGGTACCGCCTCCACTGAGCCACAGGAGGTCCTGCCAGCCGTCGCGATCGAAGTCCCCGACGGCCCCTCCGCTCACATATTGCTCATGGAGTACGGAAGAGATGCTGTGTGTGGCTTGCACGCCAGCGCGAGCAGTCGCGTCCTCGAAGGCTGGTGGGGCGGCCAGCGCACCACGGGCGCAGAATACCGCGAGTGCGATGGTGACGAACGTGTACATACCCTCTCCCAACCGGATTGCGGCCTGTGGTGAGACCAAGCCGGGACCTGCTATTGTAGCGAATCGACGCGGCAGCACTCAACCAGGCATCACGTCATGCTCGGTCGGGCAGCGGGTCTGCGAAAACATTGCCAGTCGCCAATCGTCAGGGAACGCCACAGCCATTCGGCAGGGCCGATGTGGTAGCGTTTGAGCCACAGTGGTGAGACGCAGAGCTGAACCGTCCAGATTGCCAGAGTGATGTAGATCTGCTGCAGATGATCGACTCGCCCCACGAGACCGAGACCGTGTCCGTAGAAGATGAACGAGCAGACGAGCGACTGCATGAGGTAGTTGCTCAATGCCAGCTGGCCCGTCGCGGCCAGGGCGCGGGTCAGCAGCTTGAGCTTGCCATACTTGCAGATCAGCATGGTCGCACCAATCCATCCGAGGACGATGATCGGATATGCGGTTTCGCGGAAGAACCAGCCCAGGAAGTAACCGTCAGGGAGCGCCCAATTGTGCTGGAAGCTCCAGTAGAACCCGTACAGCAGCATCGGAAACCCAACGAGCAGGGCGATGGCAATCATGGCGAAGTAGGAGCGGTCCGTGCGTTTGCCGGTCAGGTAGCCGAGCTTGTACATGCCCATGCCGACGATCATCATGCCCGCACCGATCGGTCCCATGCACAACAACACGCCGAGCGTCTGGTTGACCAGCGATCCTTCTGCACGAGCAGGCATCTGGCCGAGCCAGCCCTGGCGGTACGTGTCGATGAAAGCATTCTGCTCTTCGACTGACGGATAGAACATCACGCGCGCGATTTCGATCATGTTGTCGGAAAGCTGCGGCACGATGAAATGAAGCGCCAGAATCGCCAGCATGGGGATCATGAAAATGAACACGCCGAGGCTGATCTGCAGCTTGGGGCCGATCTTCCGCAGTGGGTAGATCAGACTTCCGCAGACCGCATAGGTCACCAGAATGTCCCCGAACCAGATGGCGTACGCGTGGATCAGGCCGAAGGCCAGGATGACGGCCATGCGCCGGAAATGCAGGGCGGCCTGACTCTGCCCGTCGGTACGTTTCATGTTGTCGAGCATGACCACGCCGGCGCCAAACAGCATGCTGAAGACCAGAAGATCTTTCGTGCCGATCAAGATGCGCAGGATGACGAACGTGGTGATGTTGGTGTCGTCAACGAACGCCCCCGCATAGGGGTTCATGCAACCGCCGGCGGTTTGGGCAAAGAGCTGCATGTTCATTGGAAGAATCCCCAGGATGGAGATGCCTCGGAGGACGTCGATGGCCAGAATCCGGTCACGCTTGACCGGGCTGGTGGCGTGCAAGGCCGGGGTCACTGGCGCCGTCGGAGCTGGTGTGGCGACCGGCTTGGCGACGTCCGGATCGACGCGGTGTGCGGTCATGATGTCAGGACTCGGGGTGCGCTGCTTGACGAAGAAGAACACGATCAGCAGTGCAGCACTCAGGACAATCGTGACCACGCCGCCGCCATCAGGGCCATAGTCGAAACCGGTCCAGTTGTTCAGGACGACACGGTCGGACAGGAATATGGAGGCCACTGGCTTGTGCCCGTTGAAGGGCATGCCGAAAACGAAACACTCGGTGAAATTCCACGCGCTGTGCAGACCGATCGGTAGCCACAGGCTGCGCGTCTTGAGGTAGCACAGGGCAAGCAGGACATGTACTACGAAGGTGTTGACCATGGCCAGAATTTCGAGGCCGCCGGCGAGCCACAGATGGATGCTGACGAATAACAGTCCGCTGACGACGACCGCCAGAACCGTGTTGCGCCGAGCGGCTACTTGAAAGACGTAACCGCGGAACACGACCTCCTCGTAGAGCGCGATTGCAATACAAAACACGAGCGTGAGGATCAGATGAGGCAGTCTGTCAAAGACATCGACATTGAATTGGGTGTGGACCCAACCCTGGGTCGACTGCACGATCCATGTGAGGGTGACCAGGGCTCCGCCGGCTACCCCACCGCACACGATATGGCGCAACCAGGGCCGGTCGAATCCCAGGCCCAGGGCCCGCAGGGACAGACCGTCGAACTGCCGCACAAGAAAAGCCGAGACGATCACGACATTGATGGCCACAAAGACATACATTGCAACCAGCGCTGCGAAATCCGGCTTGCGCATGCCCATGCCCTTGAGCACGTTGAACACGATGACCCAGCAGATGGCCGCGACTACCGTACCGACCAGAAGCAGCAGGCAGAACGCAAAGAACTTCCAGATCAGCACGATTTCCGGATTGCGTGGCGGTTGAGTCGTCATGATCTCCTCTCGATGAGTCGGCAAGATGATACCCGCTCCGACTCGAACGGACGAGAACCCATGCGATCCGCGAACATGCAAACCGGTGGTCGTGCGGTGGTCCAGGAGTCGGCCCACGCCGAAGCAGAGCGGGACGGATATGAGTGCTGGTGCAAGACGTGTATCGGTAAGTCGGCACACACGTCAGCGGGCCTCGTGAGGCCGCTTCGTTCTGGTGCAGGTGTAGATGGATCTGCTCAGGACGCCGCGTGTGCTCAGACGGGGACCGTTGCCGGGCCAAGCAAACCGGTAAACAGAAGGCTGAGCAGGGTCGGGAAGAGCGAGCTGAATAAGCTGAGGAGCAATGCAACCATGGTAAAGTCCACTCATGAATGGGCGCTCGACTGGATCGCCAACACGTTCGCGATTCTGTGAGCCGAACTGGAGTCGATGATAGCGTGTGCGCGGAGGCCCCGCCAGTCGCTTTGCGTGGCAGAGTCTTTCAGCCCTTGACTTTTGGGCTCGGCGCGGGATCATCATCCAAAGGCTGCCGAGCGTCGCACCTGTATTCGCTCAACCATCCGGAGCCCCCACATGTCCGCCGACAAGATCATCGGTGAAGGAATCACCTTCGACGATGTCCTGCTGATTCCACGACGTTCCGCAGTCGTCCCCAGGGCCGCCGATGTCAGTGCGCGCCTGACTCGGAACATCACCTTGAACATCCCGTTGATTTCCGCACCGATGGACACCGTGACCGAGTCACGCCTGGCTATTGCACTGGCCGAAGAAGGCGGGGTCGGCTTCATCCACAAGAACCTGTCGATCGAAGCTCAATGTCGCGAAGTGCACAAGGTCAAACGGTCGGAGAGCGGAATCATTCTCGATCCGATCACCATGTGCCCCAACGACAGCGTCGCCAAGGCGCGCGAAGTCATGCGCCTGCACAATATCTCGGGCGTCCCTCTCGTCGATGGCGACCGCAGGTTGTTGGGGGTTCTGACGGGCCGTGATCTGAAGTTTCTCGATAACGACGATCAAGCCATTCGCGAGGTCATGACTTCGGAGAACCTGGTCACCGCATCCCCTCAGACCACGCTCGATGAAGCCCGTCGCATTCTGCACGATGCCAAGGTCAAGAAACTGCTGTTGGTCGATGGGGATTTCAGGCTTGCCGGGATGATCACCATGCGTGATATCGAGCGGACTCGTGATTTTCCGCAGACCTGCAAGGATGCCCGTGGTCGACTTCGCGTGGGGGCGGCGGTCGGTGTCCATGACATCGAGCGGGTCGAGGCCCTGGTTGCGGCCGGAGTCGATGTGGTCTGTGTCGATTCGGCTCATGGACATAGCGAGAATGTCCTCGAAACTGTACGTAACATTCGGCGCCGCTTCGACATCGATGTCGTGGCCGGCAACGTCGCAACCCGGGAGGGCGCGGCCGACCTCATTGCCGCAGGCGCGGATGCGATTAAAGTAGGCATCGGCCCGGGGTCGATTTGCACAACACGGGTTGTTTCCGGCGTGGGGGTCCCCCAGATCACGGCGATATTCAACGCGATGGCAGTGGCCGAGGACGCCTCTGTGCCGGTCATCGCTGATGGTGGAGTCCGCCACTCGGGCGACATCGTCAAAGCGATCGCTGCCGGGGCCAGCACGGTCATGATGGGATCCTTGTTTGCCGGACTTGATGAGTCACCTGGCCACACGGTTATCTACAAGGGCCGTCGTTTCAAAGAATATCGCGGAATGGGCTCGATCGGGGCCATGGGCTCGGGCAGTGCTGACCGCTACGGTCAGGCGGGGGTGACCGAGCGTGAGAAGCTCGTGGCCGAAGGCGTCGAAGGACGCGTGCCATACAGTGGTTGTTTGAGCGATATGGTCTATCATCTGGTGGGTGGATTACGATCGGGGATGGGGTACTGCGGAGCACCCTCGACAGAGGTCCTGCGAACAACGGCCCAATTCTACCGGGTCAGTGCCGCGAGTGTGGTGGAATCGCATCCGCATGATGTGTTCATCACCAAAGAGGCACCGAATTACAATGTCGGGATGGAGTCAAGCGATGTCATATAAGCGTTCGATGTGTTTGGGCAGCCTCATCTTTGGGAGTGTTGTGCTACTGAGCGGGTGTACCCAGTTCGTGAACCCATGGGTTGATGACTACGCGCGACGGAGCATCGTGACCACACCGTCGGCCGAACGTGTTCTCGACGCCCAGGTCGTTGCGCTCGAACGGGAGCGCGGTTGGGAGCCCATCAAAGTCCACACACAGAACGAATCGGCGACCCATTGGTCGCTCTACTGGCAGGATCCGGTTGAGGATATGGGCAGTCGCGATGAGCAGTTCGCGCTGACCTTCGAGGACTACTTCGCTGCGTTCTACTGCCCGACGCGTTTTGTGGCCAACACGCTCGCCTTCCCTGTCAGCGCCATCATCGATCCTCCCGGAGTCGTGTTCTGTAGTGACGGGCGTGTCAGCCGCCAGACGCTGGGATTGGCCGTTCACGATGCCAGCCGCTGTCGTGGTGGGCAGTTCGTCGCTGATCCGGCGTGCCCACCGGGTTCATGATGATGTTGGTCCGCCTGACCGAATAGGATTTGCTGATATCGTTGTCCGCCGTTCCACGCTTGCCGTAGAGGCCGGACGACCCGCTTTCATCACCAGCTGATATTACATGTCGACCGAACAAACCATCGCGGTCCTCGATTTCGGCAGTCAATACACCCAGTTGATTGCACGGCGCGTTCGCGAAAACCACGTTCACAGCGTGCTCGTGCAGCCGGACACGCCGATTACAGAACTGCGCGACATGGGGGTCGTGGGTGTAATCTTGTCTGGCGGGCCGGCGAGTTGCTACACGGACAACGCTCCGACGTGTAGTCCCGATGTGCTCAACGCCGGATGGCCTGTACTTGGGATTTGCTACGGAATGCAGCTGGCGTGCCGTTTGCTCGGAGGCAGGGTCGATAACGCCGAGGCCCACGAGTACGGTCGCGCACAATTGACCGTCCACGCCGACGATCCCCTCCTGGCCCATTTACCCCCGAGCGTGCCCGTGTGGATGAGCCACGGGGACATTGTCGAGCGCCCTCCCGATGAGTTCGACATCATTGCTTCCACAACCAACTGTCCCTGCGCCGTCGTTCGGCATCGCGATCTCCCGCTGTGGGGCCTGCAGTTTCATCCGGAGGTGACGCACACACCGGACGGGTCCAAGATCCTGCGCAATTTCCTGTATGACATTTGCGCATGCACGGGTAGCTGGGTGGTGGGTAACCTCAAGGAGCGGCTTATTGCGGAGACTCGCCAACGGGTCGGGCCCGATGAACGCATCATCTGTGGTCTGAGTGGCGGAGTCGACAGCAGTGTGGCTGCAACATTGCTCCAAGAGGCTGTTGGCGACCGCCTGGTATGCATATTCGTGGACAACGGACTGCTCAGGCAGCGTGAGCGTGATCTGGTGGAGGCAACCTTTCGCGATCATTTTCACATCGACTTGCGTGTCGTTGATGCCAGTGCTCGTTTTCTGGAGGCGCTACAGGGCGTGGTCGATCCACAGGATAAGCGCCGGATCATCGGCCACGAATTCATCGAAGTGTTTCGCGATGAGGCCCGCGCGATACCGAACGCGCGATTTCTGGCTCAAGGTACGCTCTATCCAGATGTCATTGAATCGGGGCACAGTGCCTCGGGGCCGTCGGCCAATATCAAGATTCACCACAATGTCGGCGGCTTGCCCGAAGAGCTCGGCTTCGAGCTCATCGAGCCATTGCGTGATTTGTTCAAAGACGAGGTCCGCTTGCTTGGTGAACATCTTGGGCTTGTCGACGAGATCGTGTGGCGCCATCCGTTTCCCGGTCCCGGGCTGGCGGTGCGCATGTCCGGGGCAGTGACCCCGCAGCGGCTCGCCGTCTTGCGGGATGTGGATGCCATCGTTCTCGAGGAGATCCGGGCCGCTGGATGGTATCGCAAGATTGCCCAGGCTCTGGCCGTGTTGCTTCCGGTTCCGGCCGTGGGCGTATTCGGTGATCAGCGGAGTTATGAGGGCAGCGAAGTGGCGGTGGTGCGGCTGGTCGAGAGTGAGGACTTCATGACCGCAGATTGGGTGCGCATCGACCCCGAAGTCCTGTCGCGCATTTCGAATCGGGTGATGAATGAAGTCGCCGGGATCAACCGCGTGACCTATGACATTTCGTCCAAGCCCCCCGCAACCATCGAGTGGGAGTGAGGTGGCAAACCGTTGTCACCGACAGTACACTCATCGGCTTCGGGGAACATCGGTCGCGGGCGTTTGGTAGACCGTCGGCGGGCTGCCATGTAACAGATGCCCAGGATCAACAGCACGACGGACAGCATGACGCGGATAGCGAACGAGTGGCCACGCTGCCGCATGATATAGGTGATGGTCTCACCGTGGCCCGGGATATTGGCCTTGATGAGGCCGTCATTGTACGCCCAGCGCATGTACCCCAACGTACCACCTGGAGCGAAAGCGCCCAGTTGTTCGCGGGCCTGTTCATTGACCATTCTGTGCAAGTCAGCGACCTTGACCCCTGGCGGCAGTCGACGGATTGCCTCGGCTGTATGGGCGTAGGCGTCCCCCGGGACGTAGCGGGCTTCCAACGACAAGGCTGACATCCAGCACAACACGGCGACGATGGCGCCCGTTCCGATCGCCGCCATCTTGGATTCGATACCCAGGCTGTGCAACAAACTGCGGAGCCCTGCCCCCATCAACAACCCGAACAGAAGAAAATAGTACAGGCCAAGATTGAGCCACTTGGCGACCGCGAAGGGCAGCACGAGCAGGTTTCCGACGTGGGAAAAGCCCCAGCCGAAGAAGCTGAACAGGGTCAAGTTGAGCAGGATATTGAACCCGATGCGGGACAACGATGGGCTGCGACCAACGAACACCATCCCGATGAAGGACACCATCCCGGCGATGGTCGTGGCCTTGAGCCACCACGCGTCCTGCATGAAGGCGACCTGGAACAGCAACACGGAGTTGGCCACGACCAGAATGGCGGAAATAAACAGGGTTTCGGGGCTGATGAATGTTTTGCGGAATGGTTTCTTCATGGCAGGTCGTTGAGTGGGGCGGCTAAATCCCGCTGCCGCGGCTGAGTGCTCCAGAGTGTGACTGAACATGCTCGACCAGTTCGGCCGCCATTTCGTAGCGGTTGAAGGGTGGCACGATATACAACCCGTCGGCGTGTTGCCAGAATTCCTCGACCAATTCCTTAGCGATGCGCATGCCCTCGGTGGGGCCGGTCGTTTTGTCCGTCTTGCCCATGCGCTCGAGGATTTTCTCCGGAACGCGAACGCCTGGCAACTCGTTGTGCAGAAACTCAGCGTTGCGTCCCGAGAGGAACGGGAAAATAGCTGGGAAAATCGGGGCCGTAATGCCCGCGTCGCGGATCATGTGCACGGCTTCGGCGTAGCGGCCTGGATCGAAGGTCAACTGGGTCATGATGAACATGGCACCGGCATCGATCTTCTTCTTCAGTTTGCCGACCTCGAACTGGAGGTTCTTGAAATTGGGGTTGAACCCGCAACCAATATTAAAGCCCGTGGCTTTCTTGATGCTGGCACCAGCGTAGTTGTGCCCTTCGTTGAGCGTCCTTGCGATCTTGATCAACCCGATGCTATTGAGGTCGTAAACGCTCGAGGCGCCAGGCTGATTGCCCAGTTTGGCCGGGTCTCCGGTTATGACCAGGACCGATTTGATACCTTCGACCCACGCACCCATGAGCATCGACTGCAGGCCGATGATGTTGTGGTCGCGGCAGGTCATGTGGATGATGCACTCGATACCGACTTCGTTCTGGATCAGTGACGCGGCCGCGATGTTGTTCACGCGCAAAGTCGCCAGCGGGGCGTCACCCATGGTGATGGCATCGACGCCCATGTTATGGAGCACGCGGCAACCGGTCATCAGGCGATCGAAATCCAGCCCGAAGGGCGGGTCCAGTTCGACGAAGATCAACGGCCGGTCACGGACGCGGTCCAGGTATGTCGTGCGGGCCGGCGGCAGCGCCGGAGGAGGCTCGACAATCGCTGTCGGCACTGCTCTCAAGGTGCGTTTGATGGGTCTGCGTCGTCCGATGCGTTCGGCGATCGACTCGATGGATTGCGGGCTCGTTCCGCAGCAGCCCCCCACCAGGTTGGCTCCAGCATCGACCATTCTTTCGATCATCTTGGCGAGGTATTGGGGGCTCGAAAGGTACATGATGCGCCCGCCGACGTCCTCGGGAAATCCGGCGTTGGGAAATGCAGACATACGGGCCTGCGACTGGCTGGTGAATTCCTCGACGATGTGCAGGACATTGGCCACACCGCGACCGCAGTTGGTTCCGACGATATCGGCACCACGCTCCACCAGGCTCTCGAGAGCTGCGAAGACGTTTACGCCACTGGCGGTCACCGCGCGGTGTTGAAAGGTCAGCTGGGCGATGATCGGCAGGTCGACGTGATCACGGGTCGCCTGGACACCAATCTGCAATTGTTCCAGATCGGAAAACGTTTCGAGCAGGATGGCGTCGGCCCCGGCATCGGCGAGGATGACGGCCTGTTCCCGGAAAATGTCATAGAGTTCTTCGGGAGTCCACGTTGCCGTGTCATCCGCACTGTCGCCGGTGGGCAGTGAGCCGATCGATCCGGCGACATAAGCGTTTTTACCCGCAGCCTCACGCGCGAGTTGGACACCCGCCGAATTGATGTCGACGATCTTGGAGCTCAGACCATAGCCTTGAAGCCGGCCGCGGTTGGCGCCGTAGGTGTTCGATTCAATGAGCTGCGATCCGGCGGTCACGTAATCCGCGTGGACACTGCGAACCGTTTCCGGGCGGCTGAGGTTGAGCTCATCGAAATTAGCCGTGAGTGGGACGCCTCGACGGTACAGTTCCGTGCCCATGGCGCCGTCCCCGATCAGCACGCGCTGGTCGAGTTGATTCAGTAATCCGGCGCGATCGTTGGTAGCACCCCGGGCTGTCATTCAGGCCTCCGCCGTACAAGCTGAAGCAGTGGTTAAGCGTTACAAGTGGTGGCGATTCATGCAGCCGTGCCGCACGCGTTGAGCAACTCGTGAGTCGCTGCCGCCGGGTCCCCGGATGAAATGACCGCACCACACACCGCAAGGGTGTTCGCAGATTGTAGCAGAGATGCGTTTTGAGGGTTAATCCCGCCGATGGCCACGAGCGTGAGCGGGGTCAAGGCTCTGGCCGCATCGAGTGTGACCGGGCCGGCGATGTGCGCTTGCGGCTTGGTTGCCGTCGGGAACATCGGACCGACCGCGATGTAGTCCGGGCCAGCGGCCAGTCCGGACTTGACCTGTTGAATATTGTGCGTACTGAGTCCGATGAGACAGTCCGGGCCAATGATGTCGCGGACTCGTGGGACGGGCAGATCATCCTGACCGACATGCACACCATCGGCCGCGCAGGCTAACGCGACATATGGATCGTCGTTGATGATGAGCAGCGCGTCGTGGGCGTCACACAACGATCGCAGCGCGCTGCCGCGGGCGATGAAGTCCTCTCGGGAAAGATTCTTCTCGCGCAATTGCAGGGCCGTTGCTCCGCCGTTGAGCGCGGCCTCTGCGACCTCCAACCACGGCCTGGCACACAATGACTCGGTGATCAGGACATAGATCCTGCTGGCGCAAAAAGACGCGCTGCGTGCATTGTGATCCATGCGGGACCCTGCCTACACCTGATCGAGCATATGCCCCATCTTGTTCTTCTTTGTCCGGAGGTAATCGCGGTTATGCTCGTTGGACTCGATCTCGATAGGCAATTGCTGCGTGACTTCGAGACCATAGACCGACAAACGTTGGATTTTCTTAGGATTGTTGGTCAGGACTTTGATGCATCGCAGGCCGAGGTCGCGCAGAATCTGCGCGCCGACACCGTAATCGCGTCGGTCTGCCCGGAACCCGAGGCGTTCGTTGGCTTCAACCGTGTCGTAGCCCTGGTCCTGCAGCGAATAGGCCTTCAGTTTGTTGCTCAGGCCGATCCCGCGGCCCTCTTGACGAAGGTACAGAACTGCGCCCTTGCCGGCGTGTGCAATCTGTTTCATGGCCGAGTGCAGCTGGGCGCCGCAATCACAGCGGAGTGAACGGAGGACATGGCCAGTGAAGCACTCGGATTCGACCCGGATCATGACTTCGTCCTCGTGGACTCGAGCTCGGCCGTCCTTGTCGAGATCGCCGATGCCGCCGCAGCAAATAGCCAGGTGTGGCTCATGATCGACTGGCGTGGTGTATTCGATCAGAGTGAACTCGCCGAACTCTGTGGGCAGACGTACGGACTCGCCACGCTCCACAAAGACTTCGCGCTGGATGCGGTATTCAACGAGGTCAGCAATCGAGCACATGTTCAATTTGTGGCGTGCGCAAAACGTCCTGAGATCAGGGACGCGTGCCATGGTGCCGTCATCGTTCATTATTTCGATGATGACCGCCGCAGGCTTGAGCCCCGCGATTCGGCACAGGTCGACTGATCCCTCGGTCTGTCCGGCGCGGACGAGGACGCCGCCGTCGCGGGCCATCAGCGGATTGATGTGGCCGGGACGTGTGAGGTCTTTGGCTTGGGCGTCATCTGCAATCGTACGGCAAATCGTTTGGTGACGATCGGCGATCGACACGCCGGTGGTCACGCCGAAGCGCGAATGGGCATCGATCGTAACGGTAAAGGCCGTACCGAACTGGGTCGTGTTTTCGGAGGACTGCAGTGGAAGGTTGAGCATTTCGCAGCGCGATTTGGTCAACGCGAGACACAGTACGCCGCGCGCCTCCTTGAGCATGAAGTTAATCAGTTCGGGCGTGATCATCTCGGCTGCGACCACCAGATCGCCTTCGTTTTCGCGGTCTTCGTCGTCGATGAGCACGATCGGCCGACCTGCTCGAAGGTCTTCGAGCGCTTCAGGGACGGTGCAATCCGAATCATGGGTCTTGCCGTGCGGATGGTCACTCATAGGATGGTCTCACTGTGAAAGGAGCCTTGATCTCAAAGAACGGTTCATTATACCGACCCGGGGCCCATTCCTCACGTTTGGCACGCTGGTCGGGCAGGAGCGGCCTGCAGGACGGGTCTGGCTTGTCGAGAGTACAAGAAAGGCTCTTCAGCAAAATCTGTGGAAGCCAGATAGCTCTCTTCGCTTCTGACTCTGGAGCTGGCCAAGGGATGCCCCTTGCGCCCCGCCCCCGTCATCGTCGGCCATGGGCCCTCCGGGCCGCGGCGGGCGCGACCGACGCTGACGGCGACGGAGCTCCAGGGGCTCATCGGCGCTCGTGTCGTGAATGAAGCATCGCTCGAAGCCCTTAGAATGTTGTTGCTAAACACCACGTTCGTGGCCATTCATCACGCACTTGGACACCTGCCCCACCGAAAACTCGACCATAGATTCTGCTGAGGAGGCAAAAAAAGACGCGACGGCGGTCCTTCCGCCGTCGCGTAGAGATTCGGTGATGCGCGACGAGATTTACTTCTTCTTGTACTTCACGCTACAGCCATAAGGCGCCGTCTTGGACGTCTCGACCGTCTGGCCGGCGAGCAACTGGTCGAGGGCGACGGTAACGTGGTTGGTCTTCCCGTCTCCGGTCTTGGCGTTATCGATTGCGCCATCATAGACCAGAATCCCGTCCTTGTTGATGATGAACATGTGCGGTGTCGTCTTGGCGTTCATCATGTGGCCGACCTTGCCGTCGAAGTCGGTGAGGATCGTGTAGTTGAGCTTCCATTCCTTGATCTTCGTGTTGATCTCTTCAGTTTTGCCATCGTGGAAGTGGGTCGAGTCGATGCCGAGAAAGACCACGTCCTTGTCCTTGTACTGTTCGACCATCTTGATGATCGTGCCTTCAGCGGCGTGGTGCGCACATACGGGACAGCCATGGTTGAACCATTCGAGGACCACGATTTTGCCATCGGCCGTGTATTTGGCCAGTTCATGGATCTCACCATGGGTGTCCTTGAGGGTGAACGGCGGAGCCTTGTGGCCGACCTTCGCATGTGGATGATCATGCTCTTCGCCTGCTGAGGCGACCAGCGGACACGAGAAGATGGCCACGGCGGACAGTGCCAGAAAGCTGTTGCGGATCATGATGTACTCCTGTTCGTAATCAAAATTGGAAACTCCGGGTTCAATGACTGTGCCACGTGCATCGATTGCACGTTGGCAATTATTGTAGTGGGACGCGGGTTGTGGGGCCACCAGATCAGCGACCGTGAATGGAACCGCGACGACGCATGGCGATGTCACGACGGTGGTTCGGTACCGATCAGGCGTTCCGCGAGCGCAGGCAGGGCCGTTCCGGCGGGCATCCGGAGAACATCGTCGGCAACAGTGCTCAACTCCGTGGAGTCAGGACCGATTTCGACCACATATGCCCCGCTGGATTTGGCCGACAAGGCGAGGGATGCGGCGGGCTGGACCGCACCGCTCGTACCAATGACCAGCATCGCTGCACAGGCCTCTGCGGCCGCACGCGCTGCGTGAAAGGCGTCCACAGGCAGCATTTCGCCGAACCACACGACCCCGGGCCGTAGTCTGCCGCCGCAAGCCGGGCAGCGCGGATCGTCATCGAGGCGCTCACCGGTACGGTCGAACTCGGACGCGCAGGCGCTGCAGCGCACGACCCAGATGTTGCCGTGGATTTCGATGACGCGCGTGCTGCCCGCCTGGCGGTGGAGTCCATCTACATTCTGGGTGATGACCGTCCATTTCCAAAAATGGCCTTCCAGTTTGACAAGAGCCTCATAACCAGCGTGGGGACGGCACTCTAGGAGGTTTGCCCGGCGGGCGTTATAGAACGACCACACCAGCAAGGGATCCGACTCGAAGGCCTCCGGCGTCGCTACGGTCTCAACACGGTGCCCGGCCCAGAGGCCACCGGCACCGCGGAAGGTCGGGATGCCGCTCTCGGCAGACATCCCCGCTCCAGTGAAACAGCAGACGTTGGACACCACCGCCAACCGTTCCCGAACCTTCTCGATCGATTCGCGATCGCTCGCTAACATGTTGGCCATGATCCCACACCACCATGCGTTCCGCAAAACGATGGTTGCTGCTCTGGCTCAGCTTCCGTGGTTGTGCGGGTGTGAACTGTATGTCGCTGATGCCGATCGCGATGTCTATCGCTTGACCCGCCGCGCGCAACTCGAGGCACTCGGTGCCGATTCGGATGTGCATATTGGGGATGAGACTGGACGCGACAAGGTCTCCCCCGATGCCTACGATTTCTCGCCGCGTTCGATCGACTCGGAAGTCCCCGAGGAGTTTCTGACGTCCGCGGGGCCGGGCTTCCGCCCGCAAGCCGAAGAGCCGGGCGGACCACCGCAGCCGATCGAGGAGGTGCCCGAAGACAGCACCGAGCATTCGATCGAAGGTGAGGAGCCGCCGCCCGAGCACCAGGCGCCGGAAGCTGATGCGCCACCGCACGCGGGCCGCCCGGATGACGCGGGTGAGACGGACCAGGACCAACTGGGCCCGGACGAGCGGGTTGACGATGCGGCGAAGGAGGACAGCCTCGGCCCCCCCGAGTTCACCGATCGGGCGTTTGCAGAGGACGAAGAAGGGGCGACCATTGAGGAATTGATGGGTGGATCATGCAACCTGGTCATCGATGATCTCGAGCTTGGACAGCCCATGGGTCTCGTCGAGGTCATCCAGTATGCCCACGACCACTCGCGGGATTTGCAGGCTGCCAAGGAGGACCTGTACCTGCAGGCGCTGGCCCTGACGCTCGAACGGCATTTGTGGACGCCACGCTTCATGTCCCGCATCAGTTCGACTTACCGCGACGCCCGCATCCGCGACGAGGACAACACCGGCAATGGGTCGGTCATCAATCAAACACTCGAACTGATGGGCGACCTGGCACTCGAACAGCGCCTGCCTTACGGTGGGCAAATCGTCGCCACGTACATGGCCTCGATGATCCGCGATGTCGAGGAGCACGTGACCAACGCAGAATCGGGCTCCGTCATCATTCAGGCCGACATCCCTCTGCTGCGCGGCGCCGGGCCTGCGGCATACGAGAGCCGTTATCGCGCAGAGCGGGACCTCATCTACGAGGTGCGGGCCTACGAGCGGTTTCGCAGGAACTATGTGGTCGATGTTGCGTCGGCCTACTTCAGGTTGCAGAGTCAGCGTGCCAGCCTGCGGAATGCAATTCTCAGTCGGAGCGGCTTCCGTGAAACACTGGAGCGATCTCTGGCCTTTCTCGAAGCCGAGAAGGCTCAGCGTGTCGAATCGGACCGTGCCCGCTCGCAATACCTGGTCAGTTGCAGCAGCGTGATCGATCGCATGCAGGCTTTCGAGAGTGCTTTGGACAATTTCAAGATACTGATCGGCATGCCGACCACGGTTCCGCTTGATATCATCGAGCGTGAGGAGATGGAACTTTCCGAGCCGGCTGTCGTGGAGTCTGAGGCGATCGAGACAGCCCTGAGTCTACGTCTGGACCTGCTGACGACACGCGATCAGGTCGAGGATGCCCAGCGCGGGTTGGCCATCGCGCGGAATAATATGCTGCCTGATCTCGATTTCCGGGGTGCGCTGCAGTATTCGAGCAACCCGGACCACCACAGCGTGTGGGACCTCCGCGAGGACACGCGGGCGTGGAGCGTCGGTCTCGACCTCGAGGTGCCGATCGATCGCAAGGCTGAACGCAACCAGCTGCGGGCATCGATCATTTTACTGCGCCGGTCGGAGCGTGATGTGGATCTGGCCGAGGACCGTGTGCGACGGGATGTTCGCCTGGCCATGCGCCGCATCCGCCAGGCCCAGCTGAACCTGGTGATTTCGCGTGAGAACGTCAGGACCACCGACGTCGGCCTCGATGCAGCGCGGACGAATTTCTTTCTGGGATTGCAGACGAACCAGGCGGTGGTGGATGCGGAGAACGACCTGCGCACCGCCCGCGACGACTATGCGAGCGCGGATGCAGCCTTGCGTGAAGCGATCCTGCGCCTGCGGCTCGAGACCGGTACACTGCGTATCCGGGAAGATGGCTTCTGGCTCAACTGACCCGGCCGTGGGCCGGCAGCTGCCGTAAACTCAAGGCTTGCAAGGCAGATTGCTCTGGGGCCGCGATGCGTGTCGTGGCGGAGAGGTCGATCAGTCAGTATAATGAGGGGCTTGCGTCGTCCGGTGCGTCACCCTGAGGCCGCATCGCTTCCCCTGGAGACCCGTCATGAAGGTACTGATTGCCTGTTCGCTGATTCCCCTGACACTGCTTGGCTGGTGGGGCGTGTCCAGTGTGTCCGACGATGGCGACATCAAGCAGGTCAACACGCACGAGGTCAGACGCCGCACTTTCTCCGTCACGCTGCAGGAGAAAGGGGAGCTGCGGGCGGCTGAGTCCATTGACGTCAAGTGCGAGCTGGAAGGCCGCGCGACCATCATCTGGCTGATTCCGGAGGGCACGGCAGTCGAAGAGGGGGACTTGCTGGTCGAGTTGGCCAGCGAAGAGATCGCTGATCGCGTTCAGCAGCAGGAGATTCAGGTTACGGCCGCCAGGGCGTCACTCGCCTCTGCCGAACAACAGTTCGATATCCTCAAAGACCAGAACCTCAGTAATATTCGCAAGGCCGAACTCAAACTCGATCTCGCTCAATTGGCATTGACCAAGTATCAGCAGGGCGATCGCAAGAGCCAGATGGAAGATGCTCTCATGAAGGTGGAGCAGGCCGAGGAAGTGCTCGCTCGGGCGTTCGACGAGCGGGAGTCGCACTACAAACTCTACGAAAAGAAGTACATTCCCAAGAGCACGTACGAGCAGAAGAAGTTTGAGGAATACCGCGCAAAGAAAGAGGTCGAGAAGTCCAAACGCGACTTGTGGTTGCTGGAGGAATACACCTGCCAGATGGACGAGAAGCAGAAATTGTCTGATGTCGCAGAGGCCGAGAAGGAACTCGAGCGCATCCGCAAGGAGGCTTCGGCCAAAGAAAGCGAGCAGGAAGCGCAGTTGCAAGCGCGGCGGCAGGAATTGGTGCTGAAAGACCAGCAACTCGACAAGCTCCGCGAGCAGATGGCCAAGACCAAGATAACGGCTCCGTCCGCCGGCCTGGTGGTGTATGGTGGCAGCAACTCACGGAGGTGGGGAGACGACGATCAGGTCAAGGAGGGGGCACAGGTTCGCGAACGGCAGACCCTTCTGCGGCTGCCGGATACCTCGCGCATGAAAGTGGCATGTCGTATTCACGAGGCCCAGACGGCCAACATCAAGGTTGGGCAGCGGGCGCGCGTGACGGTCGAAGGGATCGAGGGCCGTGAATTCAGCGGCGAGATCTCCAAGATTGCCGTGATGGCCGATTCGCAGAGCCGCTGGCTCAATCCGGACCTCAAGGAATACGAGACCGAAATCCTCCTCGATGAGGGCGATCATGCACTCAAACCGGGGGCGACCGCCCATGCGACGATTCTCATCGATGAACTCGCGGACGTCATCACCGTACCCATTCAGACGATCTACCGCCGTGGCGCACGGAGTTATGTCTTTCGTCACGACGGCGGTTCGCCCAAACCGGTCGAGGTCGAGTTGGGCATGGCCAGCGATACCTTCGTCGAGGTCAAGAAGGGCGTCGTTCCGGGTGACCCAATCATGTTGGCCGTGTCGGATGAGGCCCGCCGCGAACTGCCGGAGATGCAGAAGGACGAGCAGGCGGCCGGAATGCCCGCCCAGCGAGCGCCCAAGGGCGGCAAGCGTCGTGGCGGCACACGTCCCTGACATGTCACGGGCAGCTTACCTCAATCGTCTCGCAGGGCGAGGGCCACGCGCGTGATCTCGTCTCCAACCGACCGGCCCGTAGTGGCCCGCATCGAAGCGTTGACCAAGATCTACCGCAAGCCGGGAAGTAGCGTGGCGGTCAGCGCGCTACGGGGAATCGACCTGGATATTCTCTCCGGCCAGTACATTGCGCTGTGTGGCGCCAGCGGTTCTGGCAAGAGCACCTTGATGAACATTCTGGGCTGCCTGGACCGTCCGACAACGGGTCACTACTACCTCGATAATGTGGATGTCTCCGCACTGTCCGACGACGAGCTCTCCGATATCCGCGGACAGCGCTTGGGTTTTGTGTTCCAGAGTTTCAATCTCATTCCGCAGCTCTCGGTGCTGCAGAATGTCGAAGTGCCACTGTTCTATCAAGGGGTTTCCGCCACGGTTCGCGAGGAGCGTGCACTCGAGCTCATCAGCCTGGTGGGGCTCGAGGAACGTGTGCAGCACCGACCCAACGAGTTGTCCGGTGGTCAGCAGCAGCGTGTTGCCATCGCCCGAGCGCTGGTCAATGATCCGGTCGTGGTCCTCGCCGACGAGCCCACGGGTAACCTCGATACGCAGACCGGGCAGATGGTCCTCGATCTGTTCGATCGGCTCCACCGCGATGGCAAGACGCTCATCATGGTCACGCACGACAATGAGGTCGCGGCGTGCTGCGAGCGGGTCGTGACGTTGCGGGACGGCCGCATCATATCGGACGAGGCCTGATTTCTGGGCTACCCGATGAGGCGAATTGGGGCCCTCTCCGCGGAGGCAGTGGTCAATCGCCGCCTGACGGAAACTCTGCCTGACCATGCTGAATCAACTATAATCAGCAAGTGTTTCAAGACTTTGTGGTTTTGGATGGCCTCCAGCAACCAGGGTGCTGAGGTGGTGTTGAACCAATTTCCCGCACTGTGATATCATTTGCAATGGGTGCCGGGGGGTTTATCCGAAATACCAGTATCACGATCGGCCTGTGTGCCGGTTTCACATGGGTAGA
>CALODL010000023.1:0-45987 GCA_942492115.1 uncultured Planctomycetota bacterium | reverse complement strand
GGGGAACCAGTGGCGGTTCGAAATCGGTTGGCCTTGTGACCACATGACCCATGGAACATCCTGAGCGTTGACCGAGGGGCCGAAGAAAGTGAGTCCCCTGGTGGGATGGTCGACGATGTAATCGATGGTGATGTCCACGGTCTGGTCATGCTGCAGCGGCGGCTCGAAGGTCACTTGAAGTTCGCGACCATCATTGACGAAGGTGCTTTCGAGTGGCTTCCCGTCTGCTGTGGCGCCGACATTGAGGACCTCGAGATCGACGGCGTTTAGCGTGACCGACCGGACGTCGCGCAAGGCTCGGACGGTCAACACGGCCGATCCGCTGGCGCGGTGGGCCTCGAGGTCGGCCTCGAGCGTCAGGAGGATATGCTGGCAGTCCACCGGGCGGTCGGCTGCAAAATGCGGCCCATCGGCCCAAACGGTGCACGAGGTCAACAGCAGGATCACGCCTGGAGGGCAGGGCCGGCGAAACATGATTGAACGCTCCTCTCGTACGGCCGAGGGCCCGGGAAGGGGACCACGTGGCGCGCATGGTTGTGTGCATAGGTGATTGCTGGGACAGCTAACAGAACCCCCGTGATCGGCGATCTTTCATACTGCCGTCGCGGGGGTTCTGTTTGGCTCTAGGGTAGGAATTGTAGTGGTCTGAGAAAAGTGTCGAAAGCGAATGTCCGTTCGGCGACGGCCTCGAATGGCCGTCGGGCTCGAGGCGGTGAGCGATCGTGGATTCGCGATTTGCACGATTGGGCCCACGCATGTTGCCACTTGATCCATTCCGGCATTGGTTTCTGATGTCCTCCTCGTGTTGGGCCGGCGCGGCCGGCGTTGTGCGGGATCAGGACGATCCGACGTGTTTCGTTGACACCCGACCTCCGCTCGACGTGCTGGTGAAGACAAGGGCACGTGACGTGCCGCGCCCGAACAATGCGTTGAAGTTCACGTAAGTTATTCCGTGGGAAGATATTATGGTGAGACCCGGCATTTGCCCGGGACGGTGTGGAATGATCAGCGGGTGGCCGCTGTGGCCAGCGTCTGGCCACGCTGAGCAGCGTCGGGTCGCCGATCAGCGCCACGGTGGGGCGGCCTCAGGAGGCGAGTTGGACCGTGGTGGAGATACCCAGCTCGCCCATTTTCTTGCGCAACGTCGTGCGGCTGATACCCAGGAGATCGGCGGTGTGGCTGAGTTTGCCTCCGGTGGTCTCGAGGCCGGCGCGAATGAGGTGGCGTTCGGTTTGGGCAACCGCGGTGTGGAACACGCGGCCACGAAGGTGCGGCTGACGCAGGAGCTGCTCGACACTGCTCCGCAGTGCCGCGGTGTTGCGGGCATCCGAGGGTGGTATCGCAGGGCCCGGCGGTCGTGGTCCGGCGGCGCCATTCAGCAGGTGCTCCGGCAGAAACTCGGGTTGCAGAACAGAACCACGGGCGACGACGAGGGCGGACTTGATTGCATTCTCGAGCTCCCGAACGTTGCCCGGCCACGCGTAGTTCAGCAGCAGTGGAAGCGTTTCGGGTGCGAACGATCGAACAGTGGTGCCGAACTGACGGTTGAACCGCTGGACGAACTGGTGCGCCAGCAGAACGACGTCAATATCGCGTTCACGCAGCGGTGGTAAATGAATGCTTGCGACCTTGAGGCGATAATACAAGTCCTGTCGGAACGATCCCTGCGCAATACGCTGTTCGAGTGGTTGATGCGTGGCCGCGAGGATGCGCACGTCACAGGTTACCGTTGACGTGCTGCCCAGACGCTGGATCGTGTTCTCCTGCAGGACACGCAGCAGCTTGGCCTGCGTGGCCAATGGGATGTCACCGACCTCGTCGAGGAACAGTGTGCCGCCGTGACATTGCTCGAAGGTTCCAATGCGCCGACTCTCGGCCCCGGTGAATGCGCCCTTTTCGTGGCCGAACAATTCACTCTCGAGGAGGGTCTCTGGAATGGCCGCGCAATTGACCGCGAGATAGGATGTGGCTGCGCGTTGGCTGTGTTGCACGATGGCGCGGGCGACCAACTCTTTTCCGGTTCCGCTCTCGCCCGTAATCAGGACGTTGATGTCACGCGGTGCGATGAGGCCAATGCGCTTGTACACGTCCTTCATGGCGGGTGACTGCCCAACGAAGTGCTCAATGGGCCTTTCCCGCGGTGCGTCCGGTCGACCGGGCGCGTGGATTTCGCGACTGATGCGCAGCCCGGCTTCAATGTGTTCGCCAAGTCCCACGGGATCCAGGGGTTTTTGCAGAAAATCGAGAGCGCCGGCCTTGAGGGCTTCGATCGCTCGGGTGCTGTCAGCGGCTTCGGCGTAGAGCAGGGCACACACCGCGGGCCAGCGGTTCTGAAGGACCATGAAGTTTGCGTAATCACACACGACCAGCCCACTGGGCGCGGTCGACAGATCCTGCGCATGGTCGGTGTGGCAGCACGACCCCGAGTCGTGCACACACGGCGGCAACCGCGCGGTGCACGAGCTCGTCCTGGGTGATCAGTAGGACTTCATCGGGCATGGCATCCTCGCCCGTATCTTATCGGTCAGGATGCCTCACCCAGTGCACCCCGTGGCAAGAGGGTGTTGGGCGGCAATGGACTGAGCCTGAAGAACACAGAGTGCCGGCAACCGATTGCGTGGATCGGTGCCGGCACTGTGGATGCATCTCACGGGTGCATGCCAGGCCGCGAAACGGCTCCTCTGTGGAGCCGGCCGAAGATCTAGACCGGTGTGCGACGCTGCACGATCCGGAAGCGGTTGGCCACGAACGCGGCATCGCACAAGGTGGCACTGCCGGAGGGATTGGCGCCCGAGACGTGGAAGTCACTGAATGCCGCCGACTGATTCACGAAGATGTGGCCCGTCAGGTTGCAGGACAGCGGCACACCCGCATAGGCCAGGGCATCCTCGGCCTGTTGCAGCACCGTTTCCTGCGTCGAATAGATGGCGCCACTGATTGCACCACAAGTGACTGCCGTGCGGGCTGCGAGTTCGATGCTATGAGCCGTATCACGTGTCTTGATGATGTAGACGAACGGTCCGAAGACTTCCTGCATGTAAGCCCCTTCGTCGGTCGCATCGACCTGCACGACTGCCGGCGATCGGACCGTGGCCTGGGGGTATTGCGCGTTGGTCAGTTGGCCTGAAGGCCGCAGCACGCGCCCGGCTTCGCTGACCGCACTGTCCACGCGATCCGTGGTCCGCTGATTCTGAATAGCACCGAGAACTTCAGCCGCCCGGGCATCATCACCCAGCAGTCCGTCGATGGACTTGATCAGCGCCGCGGCGGTGTCGTCGAACGACAGCGTCTCTCCGCCGGCCATGATTCCGTCAGCCGGGATGAAGATGTTCTGCGGGGACGTGCACATCTGTCCCGAGTACAGACTGATCGAGAATGCGAGGTTGCCCGCAACGGCCTTGATGTTCTCGACGCTGTCGAGCACGACTGAATTCACACCCGCCTTTTCGGTGTACACTTGCGCCTGTGGCGCGTTGCTTTCGATCCATGTGCCAAACGCCGGACTGCCCGTGTAGTCAATGATGCGCACCCGTTCATGGGTGACCAGTTCTTTGGTAATGGGCGCTTCGATCGTGTCTGCGGCTAGCGTGACGAGGTTGGGGTCACAATCGTGTTCCTCGAGGACGGCCCGGGCAATTTCGACGGTGATGGCCAGTGGCAGGATGGCGCCGGGATGGGGCTTGATGATCACGGCATTGCCAGTGGCCAGGCTGGCGAACAGGCCAGGATAAGTGTTCCAGGTCGGGAATGTGGAGCAACCGACGACCACGGCGACGCCGCGGGGGATGACGCGGAAGACCTTTTCCAGCCGGACGACATCGGTCTTGGAGACTTTCTTTTCCCAGGTAATTCGCGCCGGACACCGCGTCTGCTCTTCATAAGCGTAGGCCACGGCCTCGAGCCCGCGGTCCTGGGCGTGTGGACCACCTGCTTGAAAGGCCATCATGAACCCCTGTCCCGAGGTATGCATGACGGCATTGGCGATCTCGAAGCTGCGGCGGTTGAGCCGCGCCAAGATCTCGAGGCACACGCCGGTCCGCGCATCAACACCGAGCGTCCGCCAATGATGCTGGGCCGTTGTCGCGGCCGCCACGAGGGCGTCGATATCCGGTGCAGGGTAAGTCACGCCCAGATCAATGCCATACGGCGACCGTTCGTTGCCCACCTGCCCGCGCCCCGCGGGCTGGGCAATGGCAAACGGTGCGTTCAACCGGGCGTCGAAAGCGGCCTGGCCATCAGCCTTGGCTGTCTCGCCATAGATCTTGCCGCTGGGGACCTCGGGGTAGGCACTCCAGTAGGTCCGCAGGCGGATGGCCTGCAGGGCGTCTTTCAGAGTTGACTCATGTTGATCGAACAGTGGATGGCCCACGGAAAATCTCCTTCCATAGAATTGCCGGATTGTACCGCGTCTTGTCTTTGTGAACCAACTTCGGGATACTCGTTGCCAGTACGCGTGCCGACGGCACCGTATCGACCTGTAGGGCCTCGGCGGGGCCTCCAACAACACGACGATGACAGCGGAGTTCCATCATGAAAGCGATTTTCAGAGCAGGCGTGTACGTATTTATTCTGGTGTGTCCCGGCCTGGTAGTGGCTCAGGATGATGGGGCGCTCAGCAAGACGTACCGGGACCTCGCGACGAAGAATGACATAGCGGGTCTCGAAGCGCTGTGGCGCCAGCACCCGGCCGCAGTACTGGCGACGATCGATGCGGACCTCGAGGGCAGCCTGAAGCTCATAGAAGAGGGCCGTCCGAGACACGACAAAGAAGTGAAAGCAATGCGCGCCCGCGCTCGGCGCGGTGCACTGGCTGCCGATGCGGCGTTCGGTCGCGTGATTTTCACCGACTACGCGATGAGTTTCATTGGTTGGCAATCGGCTGAGCAGGCGCGTTTCCGCAACGGTCAAAAGGCCCACGGCGCGTCGCGCGAGGCCCTGAAAGCCGGCGACTACACGGCCGCCCTTGCCGCGGGGCAGCGCTGTGTTGAACTGGCCCATCCGCTGGGGGACTGGTGGGGGACGGCGATGGGCTGGGGTGATGTGGCCCTCGCACACGAAGCCAGCGGCGACATCCCCGCGGCCGTGACGGCTCACAGCACGGCCCACCTCATCTACTACGATTTGGGACTCCTGTCCTCGGCTCAACGTCATGCTCAGTCCATGGCTCTGCTGCTCGAAAAGCAGGGCAACCTGGACCGCGCGATGTCTGCAATCGAGGCGGCGCTGAATACAGCCAAGGCCCGCAAGGACACCTCGGCAATCCTGGAGTTCAGCGAAGTCCGCGTGCGCATTCACACGAAATGGTACGAGAAGAATTTCGGCCAGGGTGACGGTGGTTGATCTCGCTTCAATCCTGAAACAGCGGTTTGGTTTCGACGCCCTGTATCCGCTCCAGAGTCAGGTTATTGATCGCCTGTTGAGTGGCGGCGATGCCCTGGTCGTGCTGCCGACCGGTTCCGGCAAGAGTCTGTGCTATCAGTTGCCTGCAGTGGCGCTGCCTGGTGCCGGCGTCACGCTCGTATTCAGTCCACTGATCGCTCTCATGGAGGACCAGGTCAGTGCACTGCGCAAGCGGGGCATCCGGGCGCAGTATATCAACAGCACGCTCGGGCGCCATGAGCGTAAGAAACGCTACCGCGAGCTGGCCGATGGGGCGTACGAATTGATTTACGCCACGCCCGAACGGATGCACAAGCCCGAGTTCCAGGCGGCACTGACGGCCATCCCCGGCGGCGTCAAGCTGCTGGCCATCGACGAAGCGCACTGCATCACGCGGTGGGGCCATGACTTTCGGCCGGCCTATCAGGAGGTCGGGCGCTTTCGCACGCTGCTCGGTGCGCCTCCGACGGTTGCTTTGACTGCGACCGCCACACCCGCGGTGCGTGATGACATCTGGGCGACGCTGGACCGTTCACCGGACTCCATGCCTCTCTACGCGACCGGCATCGACCGTCCGAACCTGTCGTTCGAGGTCGTGCCGGTGTGGCACGATGACGAGAAACGAGAATGGATCCGCACGATCGCTGCAGACTGTCCAGGGACGGGAATCGTCTACTTTGCTTTGATCAAACATCTCGAACGCTTTGCCGCCGACCTGACAGACGAAGGATGTGGTGGCGAGATCCTGATCTATCACCGTAAGCTCAGTCCCCAGCAGAAACGCAGTATTTATCAACGGTTCATTGATGCCCACCCCAACGAACACCTCGTGCTGCTGGCGACCAACGCCTTTGGCATGGGCGTGGACAAGCCGGATATTCGTTTCATCATTCATGCCCAGGTCCCGGGCTCAGTCGAAGCGTACTATCAGGAGGTTGGCCGCGCCGGACGGGACGATCAGCCGTCGCGCTGCGTGCTGCTGTACAACCAGGACGATCTGGCCATCCAGCATCAGTTCGTCGAGTGGATGAATCCGACTGCGGATCTGCTGGTTCACGCGGCGGATGTCGTCGAGCATGATGAGCATGCCGACTTCGATGTCGATGATGTTCGCTCGTTGATCATTCACAAGGATCGTGGTGATCGCCGAGCGGAGTATTGCCTCATTACCCTCGAAAAGCTCGGGGTCATCGAGCCGTCCTCCGAGGCCGGGCGCTACCGCTTCGTTCGTCCACTGGATCATGCAGAAATCGATCCGGAGGCGCTCGCCGAGAAGAAGAGACACGACTTGAAGCGGCTGATGGATGCCGTGACCCTGGCCAAGTGCGGCGATATTCGCACTTTCCTGCTGGACTACTTCGGTCTCGATCACGCATCGTGAGCGGGTATCGTTGATGGCCGAAGCCTCCTCGGTATGCGGTATGATTGTGAGCGAGTTGATCGGCCCGTTCGACCTGTTATGGATGGTCCTTGCCGTCGCGTCAGCCTACCGTATCGGTGCAAGGTGGCACCGACGCATGACGAGACCGGTGTGACCGCTTGTTCCGGTTGTGCCCATTGTGCCACGTGGTCGTGTTCACCTGTGCTTGAATTCCTATCTGCACTTGCCCACATGCCTGAGCGAATCGTACTTTTTAGCGGTCGGTACACAGGTACTGCTTGAATCCAGGATGCGCAGGAGGCACCAAGGCATCGGATGATATGTTCATGCGATGTGCCACGGTCCTCCCATTCAGGTGACACATCATGAAACGCCGTCATGTTGAAAAGACCAGCGATGAACGCTGGTCCGTCTACCTCATATTGCTGGTGTTGTTGTGTGGATGGAGCATCGTCGTGCTGCTGTTTCATCCGCGCGACGAAAAGCCTTGTTACGAGCTCTCGCCCAATTTCGTGGAGACGTTGACCGAGGCCGCCGGGCGCGATCCGATTTACGTACCCGGTGTGCAGTAGATCAGGGGGTGATCAGGGCTTTGACGACGCGGGCCTCGCGCACGGCATCGAGGGCTTGTTGAGCGTCACCAAGACTGAAAGATTGCAGATCGAGGTGGCTCCAATGCTCACTGCGTGAAGAGCCCATGAGTTGAACGCCGCGGTAGAAGTGAGAGAAATCACTTCCCCAGCAGCCGCGGATGTCGAGATGTTTACGATTGAGTTCGGTGTGCGGGTTGATGCTGACTTCGCCATGATCGGTGTATTGTCCGACGATGACGACGCGACCGGCATCGCGGGTCATGCGGAAGGCCTGGCGGACCGCCTCGGGGCGCCCCGTGGCTTCGATGGTGATGTCCGCCCCGCGTCCGGCTGTGTGCTCGAGGACCCACGCTTCGCGGGCGGCTGGTTCGTGCGTGGTGATATCGAGGGTCGCGCTGGCCCCGGCGGCCGCCGCGCAGGCCAGTCGGTCAGCCGGCGCGCCGATGCACAACACCCGCTGGGCCCCCTGGATATGCGCACAGATGACGGCGGATAAGCCGACCGGGCCACTTCCGAGGACGACGACAGTGTGGCCGATGGCGACCTCGGCACGCTCGATGGCATGCAGGGCGGTGGGTAGGGCGCAACCGCCGGCCATGAACCGCCGTGGATCGGCGCCGGCAAGACGGATACACCGCGTGCCGGGGCGCAGGTAGACCGCCTGGGCCCAACCGCCGGCGAGGATGTCATCGAACCCGTAGGTGATCCCGTAGACCTTGCGGTGGGGGCAGCGTGTCGATGCCTTGGCCACGAGGCAATGCCAGCAGGCGTGACACGTGCGATGAACATCGAGGAAGGTCACGGCGTCGCCTTCGCTGAGTGGCCGACCTTCGATGTCGAGCATGGTCCCACGAATTTTCGACATCCTGCCGACGGAAACATGGCCCGGGATCAACGGATAGGGCACGCCTTCGAGGAGCCCCTGTTGCAGGTACACGTCGGTGCCGCAGACTTCGCTGAACGTGACGTCCATGAGTGCCGAGTCCGGCGCAAGCTCGGGTTCGGGGACCTCGCGCAGGCTGACTTCAGCGTTGGGTTCCGGTATGACGGCGGTGAGTATGGTGCTCATGACATTCCCTTGTGAAATCGAGTGGGCGGTATTGTAACGCCGCGGCCACCGGCGGACGACTGCCCGCCCCTCACGGGGCTGGAGTGGTCGCGAAGGGCTGCGCAAAGCGGTTGATCGCTTCGCGATGTGGCGGAGCGGTGAGCAGCGAGACGACGATGAGTACCACGCATTCAATGCCGAAGCACAGCGCAACAGGAAAAGCATCGAACACGGGCAAGTACGCTGCTGTGGCCGGGACGGTGTACAGCACGAGGAGCGTGTGGGCTGCGAACGTAGAGCTGACGATGCCTGCGGCCGTGGAACGGCGCCAGAAGAACGCTGCGATCATCGGCGGAACGAGCAGTGAATAGCCGCTGAACGCGAACACCGAGATGTTGAAGATGGCATTGGGCCGTTTCAGAGCGACGAGGAGTGCGATGATGGCGATGGCCACGACACACTGCCGTCCGAGTCGACGGGCGTTCGATTCACTTGCCCGGTGAAAGACATCGACCGCCACCATGGTTGACAGCGTCAACAACTGGGCGTCGAGGCTCGACATTACCGCGGCCAGAATCGCCGCGAGTCCAACGGCACTGAGCCACGCTGGCAGATGGGCCTCGACGAGCAGCGGCAGGATATTGTCTGAGGCCTGCCCCTTCAGGCCGGGCACGACCAGAGCTCCCCAGGTGCCGATGAAGGTCACTGCACAGAACAGCCCGACCAATGCAAACGGGTAGATCTGCATGGTCCGCTTGAGCGCTCGTGCATCCCGGGCAGTCAACAAACGAATGAACATGTGAGGAAATGCGATGATGCTGAGGGGGCCGACGAACAGGCCCGAGGCCCAGCGTCCGGCGGAGAACTGATGTGTGAGTAGATAGGGGGCTTCGTTGACCAGGCGGTCATGCAATGCGACCGGTCCGCCGAGGTGCCGCCCGATGGCCACGCACGCCACACCCAGAAAGACCATGAACACACTGGCCTGGAACACGTTGGTCCACGCCGTGCCGCGCATCCCACCGAGGCTGGTATACAGCACCGTCACGGCCGTCATGAGAATCGCGGCCCACGAATAGGACAGGGCGTGTTCAGTGAGGTTGCTCAATGCGATGGCACCGCCCATGATGCCGATGATCATGTACGGTACGGTGTAAACCATGAGCAGACCGAACACGGTGTAGCCGATCGTCGGTGACGACCACCGCGCCTGGAACATCTGACCTGGCGTCAGGAACCCATGTCGCCGTCCGATCCGCCAGATCGGGTATCCCAGCAGGATCATGACCAGCGGGCTCCAGACCGCGGCCCCGGCTCCGAAGAAGCCGAACACGCTGACCCCTTTGTGGTAGGCCAGCCCCGGAAGTCCGAGCATGGCGAAAGCGGTGACGTTTGTTCCAAACAGGGCCATGAACAGCACGACAGTGCCGAAGCTGCGGCCAGCCAGAAAGTAGTCTTCCGCGGAAGCGGTTCCGCGGCGCGAGCTGACCGCGCCGATGACGACGAGGATCAGGAGATAGAAGAGGGCTACGAGGCCGACGATCATCGCGAGCGCCCCCATGTACAACTGAGTGCCATCCAGCACACGCCGATCCCTGCGACGGTCCACACCAGGTGATAAGCCATGTCCGCCGGCAGCCACCCCAGAACCGCTGGACGCACGCCGGTGGCGTGGCCAAACAGCAGGTCATCGCTGTGCAGCACGAGCAGTGCGAGGGAGGCGATGAGAACGATCCGGCGTTGGGCGGTCAGGGTCATCAGGGAGCCTCCTTACTCGGGGCGGTTTAACATGCGAGGGGACGGCGGACAAGCTGGAACGGGAACCGTTGGGCTGGATACGCTATGATCAGAGCATGGCCGGCAAGCACCAGATTTGGTCATCGAACAAGCGGACGCGTCAACGAGCCAACCGCTGCTGGCGGCGGCAGAACAAAGAACGTCTGCGTAACGAGGCCCGGGAAGATCCCAACAAGATCGCACCGCAGGGAGGTGACGGACTGGCCCACAAACGGGGGGGGCTCGTCCACGGTGACCCCAAGACCTTCGGCCTGACCCTCGGCGACCTCATTTCAACCGCTCGACAGGACGCTGCAAAGCGGCAGGAACAGGACTGCACAGACGTGACTGCTGACCAGTTTACCCACATGATTGCCCGTTGGAGCCAATGCACACTCGACGACTTTCGCACGGTGATGTCCGGCCATCCCGAGGACCTCTTGCTCGACGAATTCCAGAAGTTCGAGCTCACGCCCCTGGAGTTCTTCCTGACCCTTACGCCGCAGACCAGGGAGAAGTGGGTCAGACACTTTCTCGGATAGCCGGACGCGTATTGCGGTGTTGCGCGATGCTGAGCGTGCCGCCCCAGATTCAAGTTACAATTGCCTCTCGAGTCCAGCAGGCCCGCGACAGCATGCGCTTCGGGAACAGGTGATGGATCCAGGGCACGAGCCATTCGCTCAACCCGCTGTGGTCGGCGGCTCGAGCGAACGGACGTGTGCAGCCGTTGGGTTGTTGGGGCATTACCTGCGGCGGCGCAGAGCGACCATGCCAAGGGTCAGGCCGACCAGTGACAGGCTCGCGAACAGCCCGGCACCCGCACCACACGAGCGCGGGTCTCCAATCTGGAAGATTCCCGGGTTGTTGTCGATGCGGACGTCGGCGGGCAGCGACTCGTTGAGGAACTCGGCGCGCAGAACGGTCGGTTGATCGATCGCCGGGGCGTTGAATGGCGGGTTGCCCGTGCCCTCGAGCACGCGTTCGCCGTCGCGTTCGGTGCCGGGGCCGAGGGTCAGCGACCACGACTCACCGGTGATCATGTTGCAGTTGATCTGCAGTGTGGCTTCGCGGGCCATGGGTTGGTCGGGCATGTCGACGTTGTACGAGAAGATCGGATCGAGCGTCATCTCCTCAGCCGACAATGTCGTGTACATCCGGGTCATATATGGCATGTTGTCGAACACTTCGAGCGTGTTGGCCAGAGGTTGGACGAGACCTTCATCGATTTCGGCAACGATTTGCGAGCGCGCGCCGTCGACCGCGTCGGTGCCGGCGGCCTCGAGCAGCAGCGTCGGATCGTTATACACGAACGGGTCGATGCCGTCGGACAGCGGTAGCTGCCGCTGCAGGATTTCGGTGATCGTATCCTGCGGGAACACGAAGCCGAAGATCAGCGATGACAGAAAACCACGGGCATCATCGGCACCGCGCAGTTCTGCGAGTGCGGCGTCATAGTCTTCCTGACGGGGCAACTGCTGCATGAGGTCATCATTCACGCGCCCGGCATAGTCGGTTGCAAACCCCTGGCCACCCGCTTCGTCCATGGCGTTGGTGATCAACCCCTGATAGCTTGCGTAGGCCTGCTGCGTGCCCTGATACCAATTGAGCAGCGTGTAGTTCGGAATGACGTGCAGGTAATTGCGCGGGATGGCCCGACCCGATGCGAGGATCCATGTAAGCACACCCATGTCGTCCTGCGCGGCCACGGCCGTCAGGCGAATTGGAATCATCGGCAACTCGGTCTGGTACTTCATGATCAAAGGGCGAATGTCGCCGACGCCGCGATCCTGTTGCAGCTTCAACGCGACGAAGTTCATGCCGTCTTCGACATACGGAGTGATGAGTTCCGCGCCGCGATCCGTGAGGTCGTAGCCGTTGTCCTCGAGCCATGTGGCCATGGCAGTGGGGTCGTCGCTGGACACAACCTGCGTTTCGAAGGGGCCCACGATGCCTTTGTCGAGGATCTCGACTCCGCCATCGGCATCATCTGCCGACTCGTTCGCGGCCGTTGGGGAACCGGTCCCGCCGCCGCCGAGGAACACCGGTTGCGGACAGTCGTTGCCCTTGATTTCGAGATTGAACTGGGGACGCGTAGCCAGTTCCAATGACTGGAACAGCGCGTCACTGCCGGTTGACAACTCGGGAACACCCGGCACGGGTACCACCCACGAGAACTCTTCGGCTTCACCGGTGTACTGGATCAATACGATGGCGGTGACGTCGTTGCCATTCTGGTGAAAAATAATCTGTTCACCGGCCTGGTTGATCGGCACGAGTTGGCAGAAAAAGCCTCCGCAAGCCAGGGCCAGAGGGGGCGCAGCCAGGGCGGCGCAAAGGGTGGTAGCCATGATACGGGTCCGCGTGCTTGATGTCGTCATAGATGTTCTCCTGATCGTGGGCCCGATCGCTGCCCGATGGTGCAATGTGAAATCCCCTGATCAATCGCTGGTCAGCATATGCCCCCACATATGCCCTGTCGTATGCTTACGCCATTGGCATGTCGGGTCAAGGTTGATTGCGGGAGGGGGCGCCGGCGATCGGGTGCCACGGGCACCGATGGTTCATCGGCACTGCGGCACCACGCATTTGAGCTGTTTGGCTGGCTTCGGAGGGGAAAGTGCCTCAGGGGGGGCTCGCGGGGCCATGAGCGGCTTGAATTGCGCGTATTGTGTATGGTTGTTGATTGACAGGGTAGTGCAGACCCGCCATTATGCGCGACTCGAGCCCGGTATGGGCTCGATTTGATAACTGCATATGTCGCGAATGCGGTGTGCTGGTGATCCGTCATCGGCCAAGAGGGAAGGTGGTGCAAATCCACCGCGGACCCGCCGCTGTGATCGGGGACGACCGCCGTGTCAATGCCATTTGTGCCACCGGGTGCAGAGAAGGCCACGGTCAGTAGGATGATCCGTCAGTCAGAAGACCTGCCGTGTTCGCTGGTTGAGGAATGGCGCTCTCGGAACTGGGGCAACCTCACAGCGCGCGCGTCCCGCGCATCACCCACGCTGATCGAGATCCCGGTGTCCCTTCAAGGGCGCCGGGATTTTTTTTGCCCACTGCGACGTGGACTATTGCCGTGGGCATGAGGAGTGATAGATGTTTCCATTCAAGACGCGGTTGATGGCCTGTTCCGTTCTCATGGTCGTATCGGCGCACGCGACGGTCGTTCGCGCCGACGCGTTCGAGGCCTACGCACTCGTCGGGCAGTTCGAGTTACCGGATGGGGATGCGCCGTATGATGTTCTCGATGACGGTCGCCTGGTCACGGTGATGGGTGACGAAGTGTACATCGAATCTGCGCTGGGGTCGCGCGCGTTCATACTGTACGGAGTGCTCGCGGGAGCAGACATCGCATCGTTCGGGGCGGCATTCGTGAGAGTATCACCCGACGGTCAGTCCATTGCGGTTGGCAACAATGGTGGGAGCAGTTTCGTTGACTTCGAGGTCGGCGTGTTCGACTTCGGCACATTGACTGGAACATGGTTTGTTGCCGGCCACTTTCAGGCATCATGGTTCGACAACACGCACGTTGCGCTCAGTGCGGGTGACTTCGGCAGCCCGTCGTTCGTCACCATGCTCGATACGACCAGTGGTGATCCCGTTAATCCGGACAACCCCACGATCATCAACAATGTCGGTGGCGCATCCGCGGGCGTGTCGTTCGATGGTGCCGGGCGCTTGTTCACAGGTAACGGTTTCACCGGCCCGGGACCGAGCGGTACGGGCGCGATCAAGGCATTCGATTCCGCGGACTGGTTGCCCGCGCTGTCTGGAGGAATGGCCGTCGATTTCGAGTCGGCGGGCATACTCGTTGCCGACGTGCTGTCCGCGTCTCCTCTGCGATTCGACAGTGAAGCGCACCTGCTGGTCGGTGGTGGGGACACGGTTCCGGATGCCGACGCCATCGCGATCGTGCGCAACTCCGCCGTTGCGACCGCACTGGCTGGGGGGGGCGCGGCCGAGGCCTCCGATCCGACCGCGGTCCGTTACCTCGATCCACTCCCGGACAACGACTTCAATTTCTTCAGCGTCGAGTTCAACGACATCACCGGTGAACTGTATGTCCGTGATTTCGCGGCGACGACGGTGTATGTCTACGTTGCAGATGCGACTGTTCCCACTGTATCTGAATGGGGGCTTCTGGCCATGGCGGCCGGGCTCGGGCTGGTGGGTGGCGTGGTCGTGCGGCGTCGGGCTCCAGGCATTGGGGGCTGACCCAAGGCGTTGGAGTGCTCTAATGTGCAGCACGGCTCCCGGATGGACACTGGCGGTTCACTATACTACATACATATTGATAGTTGCCTGACTCGTTTCGGAGATGTCCATGATCCTGCGTTGCGTCATCGTGGCGGCGGCCATGTTTGTGGAGGGATTGCCGGCCCACGGTCAGCTGGTCAGGCCGCCGGCCCCTGCCGCGGTCACGGCGCAGAGCCCGTCGATCGATGACCGGGTGGTCGTGCGCATTGCGTTGGATGACGTCCCGTTCGATTTGCGCGGAGACATTGACGACTGCGCGATCGAGCATGTTGCAGGTCAGCGCAAGGCCGTATTCATCCTGCCCGCCGAACGGGCTGCCGAGCTGGGCGTAGCCCACGATCATCTGGGTACCCTGGCTGAGCACATTCGACGCTTTGCGCCGCGCAAAACCCTCCGTAACAAACCAATTCCGTCGATTCAAAGGTATCTTGACGATGGGCCCGGTCGCCAGGCAGCGGGCACCGATCCCTGTGCAGGTGTCGGCGCCTCACTGCAACCCTACGACGAATACCACAATCTGGCCGAAGGCCGCTGCTTCTTGCACAATCTGGCTGACACCTATCCCGACATCACCGACCTTCGCGTCATTGGCCAGACCCTCGAGGGGCGTGATGTGCTGGCATTGCGTATTACCGATAAGCCAGGTGAGTCCGAGGCTGACGAGCAGCGTATCCTGTTCACCGGCGTCACCCATGCCCGGGAGTGGGTCACGCACGAGATGCTGCTGTACCTGGCGGAGTATTTGACGTCGCGCTATGGCACCGATGAGCGGGTTGCCGACATTGTAGACCACTCGGAAGTGTGGCTGGTCTCGGTGGTCAACCCGGACGGCTTCGAGTACAGCTGGACCAATGAGCGAATGTGGCGCAAGAACCGCCGTCCAGGGCTCGAGTGTGACGGTGTCGATATCAATCGGAACTACGATTATGGATGGGGACCCCACTCCGGATCGAGCCCGTCGCCGTGTAGTCAGACCTATCGCGGCGCAGCCGCGGCTTCGGAACCGGAGACGCAGGTTATTCAGAATCTGCTGCAAGACCAGCAGTTCGCCCTTGGCGTCAGTTATCACGCCTACAGTCAGCTGGTGTTGTACGCGTGGGGCCACACAACTGACGTGACCGCTGAAAGCTATACCTCCATGCGCGCACTGGCCAACCGTTATGCGATCGATGTTGCTTCCCAGTTCGGTGAAGTGTACGCACCCGGCCAGAGCAGCTACACCATCTACCTGACCAATGGCGATTTTGACGATTATGCGTACGCGGCGGTCGGGACGATGGCGCTGACGCCCGAACTGCGGCCCAAGACTTTCGGGGCCGGTGGATTCGCTCTGCCCGAAGACCAGATTCTCGAGACCTGCATGGAGAATACCGCGGCAGCACTGTGGTTGATGGAAGTCACCGCGGCACCACGTGTCGTGGCACGTCCTGGTGGCGGGGCGTTACTGCCGGACCCTGCGGCCCCATCGACCGACCTCGTGACCGGGGTGACGCCGGTCAATCAGAAGCCCGAGGTTGCTCTGGGCTTTCCTGTCAATCGGCCCGAAGCGTTGATCACGTGGTTGGACGACAACGATCACGATGCCGGCAGCGCCCCCCGTGATGAGATCGAGGGCATCGGAAGCGGCAACGGCTATCGCGTTGTGTTGAAGGATCCGGCAGTGCGCGCGTGGGCCGAAGCCCTGACGTCGTACATCGGTCTTCCTCGCGTGTTCGAATTCGGCGCCGAAGTCATGTTGTCCAACGTTGATCCCGGTGTGAACTGGATCGGCGTGCCCGGGGGTGCCCCCGTGTTGCTCCGCGATGTCGACATCCTCGAACGTCGTGTGGACGACGCGGGTGTCGAGCAGATCGTTTCCGTGCGCAATGCACTCGAAGACGTCGTGGCCTCTTCGCCGCTTCTCGACTGGACATGGCGCGCGTTCGACGCCGATGGCACGGTCCATGCTGCCCACCCGACCGGGTTGGGCGGAGCGGAGTTCTACGCGCGTAACGATCGGACGTACGAAGTGCACCTCGCGGTGCCGTCGTATGAGTTCGACAGCACATCCGCATCGACGTACTTGCTGCGCTTTCCGCCACCCGACTTCGATTGTGATGACAACGGCGTGGCCGATGTCGAGGATATCGCCGGGGAGCGGGGCATCGATTGCAATGACAATGGCGTGATCGATAGTTGTGAGCTGAATGACGGGGTCGCTGAAGACTGCGACAGCAACGGAATTCTCGACGGCTGTGAAGGTGGCCAGCCGTTCGTTCGGCAATCGCAGGCCATGATGCCCGTGGACCGCGATACCGTCCTGACTCACCGGTTCGTCGATGTCCCGGAGGCCGCATCCATGGTGACCGTGCACGTGGCCGCGAGCGGTGATCTGGCCAGCACGAACGAACACATGGACGTCACGGTCAACGGTCATATCGCAGGGACGGTGTTTACGGATCTGGGTTCGGATTGTTCTGAGGGGCTTGACTCCGATTATCTCTACTGGTCTGCGGCCGCGTTCAATACCTGGGTCACCAGGGGGGAGGCCGAGGTGGCGCTGGTGCCGTCGTCCGGCGTCAGTGGCGGACAGTGTGCCGACGACCGGGCGTTCATCAGCTTGTCCTTTGAACCACACGATGGGGACTGCGACGATGACGGTTTGTTGGATAGCTGTCAGGTGAATGCCGGCGCGGAGGATTGTGATGCAAATGGCGTGCCCGACAACTGCCAGATCAATCCAGATTTCGTAGCCACCTCACCACGGTTCGCGCCATTGGTGCACGACCTGAACTGGGTCTATGCGGTACCGGACGCTCCGCTGGCCTCGGGGCCGGTCACACTCCACGTCGATGGCGCGGGCGATCTGGCGAGTGCCGGCGAACACGTGACCATCGAATTGAACGGCCAGGTGGTTGGCGAGGTTCTGATCGACGGCGAGGATTGTGGTGCGGACCCCGTCGTGGATGACCTCGTGCTCGAGGCCGCAGTGTTCAATAGTCTGCTCGCTGACCAGACGGCCCGATTGCGGTTGGTTCCGGCCAGCGGTGTCTCGGACACCGGCTGTGCGTCATATATTCAGGTGACCCTCGGCTACGCCACCGCGGAAACCGACTGTGATGCCAGTGGCGTGCTCGACAGCTGCGAGATCTCCGATGGACTGCTGGCCGACTGTGATGCGAATGGGGTCGCGGACCTGTGCGACATCGTTCACGGCGCCGACGACTGCGATTCTGACGGCCGAATCGATGCCTGCCAGGTCGCCGATGGCAGCGCCACCGACTGCGACTCCAACGCAGTCCTCGATTCGTGTGACATCTCAGCCGGCGCTGCGGATTGCAACGCCAACGCGCAACTTGACGATTGTGAGCTGGCAGACGGCAGCGCGACCGATTGTGACCGTGATGATACGATCGATGCCTGCCAGATCGCGGAGGATCCGGCAGTTGATTGCGATACCAATGGTGTTCCAGATGCCTGCGACCTGGCCAGCGGCTCTGCCGACGTCGATGGCGATGGCGTCCTCGACAGTTGCGAGCCAACCGCTGTTGTGGGGAGCGCGCCGCCGACCGGGGCCATTGATGCGCGCCGGCCCACATTCGATGGCCTGCCGGTGGGGTGGTCGGACGTCACCATGACCTTCAGCAGCGCTGCTCTGGGTGTCGACTCGGGCGATTTCCTGATCCTCTCCAGTAGCCGTAAGGTGCCGCAAATCGAACGGATCCAGATCGATGGTGCGGCTGCGCGCCTGGTCCTGGATGGTTCTCTTCCACCGGGGCACTGTACGACGTTCGTCCATCAACCATCCGGGGCCCGCATCGAGTTGGGATACCTGCCAGCCGACGTCGACGCCAATGGCCTGGCCAACCAGCTGGATATTCTCGCGTTGATCGATACGCTCAATGGCGTGATCGTGCAGCCCGCGTCGTGGTCGTGCGACATCGATCGCTCTGGCACCTGCGAACCACTCGATATCCTCATGCTCATCGACCTGCTGAACGGCGCCGGTGGTGGAACGGCCTGGTCCGGGCGCACACTGCCACCCTGCGAATAGGGTGCCGTCGATGAGCGGGCCTCAGGGCACGGTCTGGCGTTCTCAAGCGGTCCCGGTCCAGGTGTCGAATAATTACCCTTCCAGCGCGAATTCCCATACAATGACCGTCTTTGAGATTATGTCATTGCGGCAATTGGAGTTGCGTTGTCCGGTGGGTCTGTGGACAGTTATTCGGAATCGCTCGACGTGCCTCGGAGCCCGTTCAGTCTGCGTCACGTCCCGTTGATTTTCACCACGCCCGGGGCCGTGTTCAGCCGCGTCGAGGATACCGGCGCGTATGCATGGGCCCTCGTGCTGCTGCTTCTGGCCATCGCCGGGCTCGGCTACCTGCAGGTCCAAAGCGGTTTGATAGACCGCTTGGCCCACGAACAAACTGCCCGCCAGATGGCGCAGTTGGAAGAGGAGCAACTGAATCTTGTCGATCGCCGCCGGTTCAATGACGCCATGGAACGTCTGCGGGATGCGGGTGAATTCAACATTCGCTTGCGCCGACTGCATGCCGTGGCCCTGGCCCCGTTGAGTTGGCTCGTGAGCATGCTGTTGATCGCAGCGGTGTTGTATGCCGTGGTTGCTCTGTGCGGGCGCAAGCCCGAATATCACACACTCATGTCCATTGTTGCCCTTTCGGCCTACATACCGCTCGTGGGGCTTGGGCTGCACGTCGCGATGATGATTTTCTACAGGACCCACGAGGTGGACACGTCTTTCAGCATGATCCTCGATCCCCGGAGCTATCCGACTGCGACAGCCGTGTTGACGGCGACTGATCCGTTCAGGGTGTGGTTTTGGATCCTGGTTGGCATGGGCCTGGTGACGACCCGGCAATTGAGTGTGCGGATGGCCGTGCTCGCCTGCGTGCTGATGTGTCTGTGTGGAATGACGTTCGACGCGGGGATCGCGTTTGCAAAGATGGAGATGGGAATGTGAAGGGATTACTCACGCTCGTGTTGCTGGCCGCGGTCTGCGGGACCATCTTCTTCCTCGGCACGTTCAGACGGCCGGGCGACAGCAAGCCACTTGTGCATGTCGCAGAAGAGTTGCCTCTCGATGTCAAGGTCACCAAGCCTGTCCGGCGCGAGGTCGTGCATGTCGTGCAGGCCCCCGGTGACGTCGAAGCCGTTCTCGAGGTCGATATCAGCTCGGAGATCGTAGCCAAGATCGAGGAGATGTACATCGAGGAAGGCGACCGGGTTGTTCGCGGACAGCGCTTGTGCGTCCTTGATGACGATGATCTGCTGGCCGAGGTCGAATCGGGGGAAGCGCGCGTCGCGCGCCTTGCCGCGGCCATTACGCAGGCCGAAGCAGAGTTCGAAAAAGCCGATCGTGACATGAACCGCCAGATCCGGTTGTCGGAGAACAACGCGACCACCGTGACAGAGATGGCCGATGTGCAGGTGGCTCTCAAACGGGCGACCGCGGCCCTGGCCATGAGACGTCAGGAACTGATCGAGGCCAACGCGTTTCTCAAACGAGTTCGCGAAAACCTCAAGCGTACGATTATCGAATCGCCCATCGCCGGTGTCGTGTCCAAACTCAATGCCAAACAGGGCGAGGTCGTGGTGACGGGTACGATGAACAATCCGGGCACGGTCATCATGTCGATCAGTGATATGTCACGGATGCAGGTGCGGGCGCGTATCGACGAGATCGACGTGCCGCGCGTCAGAGCCGATCAGAAGGCCAGAATCTACCTGCAATCCGACCAGGCGCGCCCCGTACCGGCGCGGGTCATTCGCGTGGCCTCGAAGGGCTCCAAGCAAGCTGGACGCGATGTTGTGACGTTCGAGACACTCCTCGAGGTCATCGATGACGAAGGACGGGCCCGGCCGGGCATGACCGCCAATGTCGAAATCGAAGTCGCACACAGTGCGGATGCCGTGACCGTACCGATCGAAGCGGTCGTGCACCGGTTGCGGAAAGAATTGGCACCCGAGATTTTGGCTGAGTTCGACCGACGGCAGCAGGATTTCGACCTTTCCGAACGGGCCCGCCAGGCGCAGTACATCAAAGTACTGTACGTCATGGATCAGGGGGTGGCGCGGATCAGATTGGTCGATACGGGAATCTCGGACAGCCGGCGGGTCGAGATCATCGATGGGGTCGAGGCTGACGACGAGATCATCTTTGGCCCGTATCGCAGTCTGGATCAGATCGAAGATGGTCGAGTGGTCGCGCGGCTCAAGGACAAGGACAAAGAAGGGGCTGCCGAGCAGGCTGAGCCAGGTGGCGACGACGGGCAGCAGGCCGCCCAGCGTGATGCGCTACAGGCCAATGACGAAGGCTGAGCAAGAATCGTGATCGCCCGCAACGCCATTATTGAGCTGTCCGAGATTCACAAGATCTATCGCGTGGGTACCGAACTCGTGCGCGCACTCCGCGGAGTCACATTGCGAATCGATGAGAACGAGTACGTCGCGATCATGGGGCCAAGCGGATCGGGCAAGAGCACGATGATGAACATCCTCGGCTGTCTCGATATCCCGACGCACGGCCGCTATTTTCTGTCCGGCCGCGATGTCTCTGAACTGTCGCAATCCCATCTCGCCCGCATCCGTGGACGCCAGATTGGATTCGTGTTTCAGAATTTCGAGCTGCTTCCGCGCACGACGGCCCTCAAGAACGTACAACTGCCGTTGATGTACTCGCTAGCCAGGCACAAGAAGAAGCGGGCCCTGGCCGCCCTCGATCGGGTCGGGCTCAGCGACCGTGCCCACCATCGCCCCAACCAGCTTTCCGGTGGGCAGAAACAGCGCGTGGCCATTGCCCGAGCGCTGGCCCAGGCCCCCGATATCATCATGGCCGACGAACCCACCGGCAACCTCGACAGCAATACGGGTGAGGAGATCATGTCCATCTTCGATGCTCTGCATGATGAGGGTCAGACCATCATCATCGTGACCCACGAAGAGGAGATTGCATCACGTTGTCGACGGGGTCATCCGGCTCAAAGATGGCCAGATCGCTTCGGATGTGACCCGCTGACGGCGGCGCTGCGCGCCCCCAGGAGAACCGCTGCCAGATGGCTGATGGTCCCACAACGCAACCTTCTCCTGGCATGCTTCAGCGCATTCTGATCGGCATCACTGCGGCGCTCGAGCGCATGCTGCAGAATATCGTTACAGCGCTGGTGCAGATCTGGGCCAACAAGGGCCGGGCCCTGCTGACGACGCTCGGCATCATCATCGCCGTCACATCGATTATCAGCGTGGTCTCATTCGTCGAGGGCTTCGGCAATTATATGACCAATATGCTCCGCGGAATCGGTACGCAGTACATGGTGGTGTATCCCGCGCGCATCCGCGGCGAGAATCGGCGGGGCATCGGTCGCGTGACCATGGACGTCCACGATATCCGTGCCGTGATTGCCGAATGTCCCAACGTTCGACGCATCAGCCCGTTCGTCTATGCCGAGCAGAGTGACATCGAGTTTGGAGATGAAATGACCGAGGACATTCCTGTCCGCGGAGTCAGTGAACACTACCAGACCATTCGCAATTTCCGGGCGGACGCGGGCCGGTTTTTTGGCCCGGTCGACATTGATGGAGCCAAACAAGTCGTCGTGCTCGGCCGCTCGCTTCTCGAGCTGTTGCGTACCGATGAGTCGATCATCGGCCAGTATGTTCGCATCGATGCTCTGCGTTTTCAGGTTGTCGGACTCCTCGAGTCCAAGGGCAGTTTCGGAAACGAGGATCAGGACAAGACCGTCATGATCCCGTACACCACGGCGTTCAAGTTGTATCCACAGTTGAGCACCTCCGTACGGTTTCTGGCCGAGTCGACCAGCGAGGAGGACATTCCGCTGGCCGAAGAACAGATGACCCGCGTGCTGCGCCAACAACACGGACTACAACCTCATCAACCGAACGACTTCGGGATATTCCGCCAGGATCAGGTGCTGACCGAGTTTGAATCCATCAAACGTTACGCCTCGGGCGCGCTCGCAGGAATTGTCAGCATCTCGTTACTCGTCGGAGGCATTGGCATCATGAACGTCATGCTCGTCGCAGTCAGCGAGCGTACCCGTGAAATCGGGTTGCGCAAGAGCATCGGTGGACGCCGGCGGGACATCATGCTGCAGTTCCTCACCGAGGCTGTCGTGCTGTGTACCTTCGGCGGATGCATCGGCGTGCTGCTGGGCTATGGTATTACGCACATCGCCGGTATGCATCCGCTGCTCAGCGACTTGGAAATGGGCGTACCGGTATGGGCCGTGGCCCTGGCTCTTGGATTCTCGGCAGCCACCGGCATTGTCTTTGGCATTTTCCCCGCGGCCAAGGCCGCGATCATGCACCCGATCGACGCCCTGCGACACGAGTAGACCATGCAGACCGAATTGCCGGCCACAGAGACCCGCCCGCTTCGACCTCCCGCAGTGCCCGCGGGATTGTGGCAGCGTTTTGACGGTGTCTGCGATCTGATGATGCAGAATATCTGGACCGCCGTGGTCCAGATCTGGGCCAATCGCACGCGGGCGTTGTTGACTACGCTGGGCATCGTGATTGGCGTGACCTCGACCATCACAGTGGTGTCTTTCGTCGAAGGTTTTGGTAATTATGCGACCGGTATGCTGCGGAATTTCGGGACCAACCTGATCGTGGTCGTCCCCCAGCGTCCCGGTGGTGCGCAGGGTCGCCGCCTCGGCCGAGTCGAATTGACGATCAACGATATCCGCGCCGTGGGCGCGCGCTGCGACAAAGTGCGCAGGATCAGTCCATTGATCTTTACCGGGGCAACACTCGAGTATGGCCGTGATGTGCTCGAACAGGGCGACATCGAGCTGCGTGGGGCCACCGAGCAGTTTCAGACCATTCGCAACTTCCCCGTCGAGGTCGGGCGCTGCTTCAGTCCCATTGATGTCGATCGCAGCGCCAAGGTCTGCGTATTGGGCCGCGATATTCTCACCCAACTGGAGTGTGATGAATCGATCGTCGGGGATCACGTATTCATCAACCAGCAACGCTTCCGCGTGCTGGGCGTGCTCGAGGAAAAGGGCAACATGATGGGCGAGAACCAGGACAACCTGGTGCTCATTCCTTACACGACCGCATTGCAGATGATGCCATCATGGGCAGCCTTCATGGCGTTCATGGTCGAAGCAACCTCCGAGGAGGATGTCGAAGAGTGTGCTCTGCAGGTGGCTCGTACGCTGCGGCTGCAGCATGACCTTCAGCCGGAGCAACCCAATGATTTCAGGATGTTCCGCCAGGATCAGTTTCTGCGCCAGCTCGAGAGCGTGAAGATCATCGCCACCAGTGTGCTGGCCGGCATCGTCGGGATTTCGCTGGTCGTCGGTGGGATCGGCATCATGAACATCATGCTCGTGTCGGTGAGCGAACGAACCCGCGAGATCGGCCTGCGCAAGAGCCTGGGCGCCCGTCGGCGGGATATCATGTTTCAGTTTCTGATCGAGGCGGTCATGCTCAGCAGCATCGGGGGGATACTGGGCATCGTGCTCGGCAGTTCCATATGCTCGATCGCGTCGCTGCATCCGAGCATGGTCGAAATCACCGTGCCGGTGTGGGTCGTATTGCTGGCGGCGCTGGGGTTCTGCGCGACGGTGGGTGTGGTGTTCGGAATGATTCCGGCGTTCAAGGCGGCCATCGTCCAACCCATCGACGCGCTGCGTTACGAGTGATCGAGGGCACGATTTGACTGCGGGGGCAAATCGTCGATGATGGCGGGCATGAAGAGCCGGCACAGCAGGTTGGGGAGCGTCATCGCCGTTCTGGGGATACTCGGCGGATGCCAGTTGGCCGACCCGGAATTCAGCGATAACCTGGACCGCCTTCTCGAGATGCGCGACACCATCGGGACCGAGGTCGAGGGGTACTACACGCCAGAAGAAATGGCCGAATTTCGTGCCGAGACGCAGCAGTACTTGTCCGCGGTGCGTGACGTGACGGTCCGCCACGGGCAAGTCACGCGGAACGTGGTGGCCCCAGGCTCCGGGCGTGCCGCCACCAGGGGGAACCGCAGCTTGTGAGTAACAGCAAGTTGCTTCTCTAAGCTACGGTGCATACGAGTCCTATAAATACGTGAACCACCGCTGTCGAATCCGCGGGATCGCCACTTGTGGGAGCGGTTGGATTCGCTGCGTGGTTCGCGCAATAATGAGGCGGGAGAGATGAGATCAACTGGCTTTATCATGACCGTGTGCGCCCTGTGTCTCGGCGCGACTGTGGCTCACGCCCAGTCGTTTACCGTCGGGGGCGCCGTGTTCGACGACCCCGGTAACCCGTTATTCAGCGGTGTGGATGGAGTCGAGATTACCGTCAGCGGTCCATCGGGCACCTTCACGGTGTCGACCAGCATGCTGGGGGGCGTGTGGTCGGGTTTTTGGCGCATCGACGATGTACCCCCGGGTACCTATACCGTGACGCCAGTCCTCGACGGGTTCGAGTTTCAGCGCTGGTTGTTCGGTCAGGTGTTGCCTGACGCCGTGGCCACGATCGAGGTGTCCGAAGCCACGCGCGCCGACATCGGCAGCGTGTCGTTTCTGGTGCAGGACGCTGGAACCTCTTGTAATGATGGCAACCCCTGTACCGTGGGCGACGCATTGCAGGATGATGGCAGTTGCCTGGGCACGGCCGCCGCCGATGCAACGGTGTGTGACGATGGCAATCCGTGCACCGCAAGCGATATGTGCGTGGCCAGCGTGTGCAGCGGCACCGCCGTTCCGGGGTGCGGCGGCAGTGGTGGTGGCGGTGGCGGCGGTGGTCCGACAGTCCAGGATCGCGATGCGGATGGCACCCCCGACTCTACGGATAACTGCCCCGACTCGCCGAATGGAACGATCCGCGGTACGTGCCTGAGTGGTGCAGAGGGCACTTGCACCAGTGACGCGGGATGTCCGGGGACGGAGAGCGGCCGCTGCAGCGTGGCGCAAGCAGATCTCGACGCAGACGGCGCGGGGGACGCATGCGATCCTGATCGGGACGGTGACGGGGTGCTCAACGAGTCCGACGGCTGCCCTATGGATCCCGCAAAGGACGAGCCGGGGGCCTGTGGCTGTGGAGTGGTGGAAGCGCCGGACTGCGTCGATGACTGTCCGAATGATCCCAGCAAAACGACGCCAGGCTTGTGTGGCTGTGGCGTCAGTGATGCCGACAGTGACGAAGATGGCACCCCAGATTGCATCGATGGGTGCCCCTTGGATAGCAGCAAGCTCGATCCAGGTATTTGCGGATGCGGTGTCGCGGATGACGATCGCGACGCTGACGGTACATTCGACTGTACCGATCAATGCCCCGACGACCCCGACAAGACGGTTCCCGGCGCATGCGGTTGTGGCGTCGATGACGTCGATGTGGATACCGATGCCGACGGGCTCATCGACTGCATCGATCCATGTCCCGAGGATGCTTCCGCCGATTGCGCGGGTGGCGCGGGCATGCCGGTGGATCAGCCAGATGTGCCGCAGGGCGACGAGCCCTTTGACGACGGGGCCTGCGGCATTGGCTGCGGCCAGACGGGCGCACCGCCCCTCGCCGGAATCCTCCTGTTTCTACTGACCATGCGTATCCGCATGCGTGTCCGATCCCGCCCCGACATTCGGGGCTAGCATTTCCAGGCCCGCACCGCAATAATGTTGGGTATTCCCGTGGCCTGCGCTTCCGGGGGGTTAGTGTGAAGCGTGGTCCGCACCAGCTCATCCGGGCTCTTGAGCTGCCCACTGACACGACCGGTATTTTGGAGAGTATGAGGATGATTTGCTCGCCTAGAGTCTGGCTCTGCACAGCCATCGCTTTTCTTGGATTGGGAGGGGCGTCCGCCTCTGCACAGAGTTTCGTGGTCGAAGGGATCGTGTACTCGAATATCGAGAACCCGCTGTTCAGTGGGATTGGGGGTGTCACGATTCAGCTGGATGGCGCCAATGGGACGTTCAGCACCATCAGCGATGGCAACGAAACGACCGTGCCCGGCCTGTGGAGTATTTCAGATGTACCCGCCGGACTGTACGAACTGAGCGCTGCCCAGGACGGCTTCTGCTTTCAGTTGACGCTGCTTGGTGAGATCCAGACCGGCGCGGTCATTCCCATCGAAGTCAGTGGCGACAACCAGTCGGTCAATCGCAATCTGTTCATCCTCGGAGGGCCGTCGGGTGAATGTGACGATGGCAACCCATGTACAGCCAATGATACATGCGTTGCGGGCGTGTGCTCGGGCGAGCCGGATGGGGACGGCATGGCTTGCACGGCGATCAACGAGTGTATGCCTGGAGGCACCTGTCAGGCCGGGACCTGTGTTCTGCAGCCGGCACCGAATGGCACCGCGTGCGGTTCGCCTAATCCGTGCCAGGAGGCCGGCTGCGTCAGCGGTGTGTGTGTGGTCGGTGATCGTGAGTGCGACGACGGCGTCGATTGCACCGTTGACACGTGTGATTTTCGAGGTTGCGTCAATACACCCATCCCGGGTAGTGCTTGCGACCTTCAGGTCGAGGCGCCGGACGATCTCGATCTGGACGGTGTTCTGGATGAAGAGGACAACTGCAACACCGTGCGCAACGGCCCTCTGCAAGGTACATGTGTGACCGGTCGAGAGAGCCTCTGTATGTTGGACCGTGACTGTGACGATCCGGAGTCCGGTGCCAGCGGTCGGTGCAGCACGGGCCAGGAAGACAGCGACGGGGACACGCTTGGCGATGCATGCGATCCTGATCGCGACGGCGACGGCACCAACAACACTGTCGACGAATGTCCGGATGATCCGGCAAAGGTCTCCGCGGGACTGTGTGGGTGCGGGCAGGAAGAGGAAGCCAACTGCGACGAAGACGAGTGTCCGAATGACCCCAATAAGACCCGTGAGGGCGTCTGCGGGTGCGGCGTGTCTGACGCCGACTTCGACGGCGACCGTACGCCCGACTGCGTCGATGACTGTCCACAGGACCCGGACAAGACCCGTGAACTGGTCTGCGGGTGTGGCGTGGCCGAGACGGATTCCGACGAGGACGGTTCGCTGGATTGCGTCGATGCCTGCCCCAATGATCCCGACCGCACTGCAACGCCGTGTGGCAGCGCTGGCGGTGGCGGTGGTGGCGGCCCCGTAGACACCCCGGCCATGACGGACGACGATCCGGACTCCACGGGCACCAGTTCGTGCGGTTCGATGGGTGCCAGTATGCTGGCCAGCCTGATGCTGTGCCTCGCGGCCCGCGGCCGCCGACGGCGCGGGTGCTGAAGGCACTGTCGATCAGCCCATCCGCAACTCCTGAATTTCTGTTGATACCCTGAGGCCCTCGATGTCCATGGCACCGAGGGCCTTTCTTATGTTGTGGAGTGCAGCGCAGGAGCTGCCGATGAGACATGCTCGCCGAACAGAATGGCTGTCGGCGTGGTGGCGTGATGCTCCTGGGGAGTGCTCGGGCAATGATGAAGCAAACAGCGATCGTGAGTGGCGTGGTGGCTGGTATTATGTTCGGCGCGGCGTCTGCTGCGGCCCAGACCTACACCGTTGGCGGTTTGATCTTCGCGGATCCGGACGACCCGCTCAGCAGCGGCGTCGGGGGTGTGACGGTGACCATTCGCGGCGCCGGTTTCGAGGGCTCGGCGGTGAGCTGGGGTGCTGGAGAACTCGTGCCCGGGCTGTGGACCATCGACGGGGTGCCGGCCGGCACCTACACCGTGATGCCGACGGTGAACGGTCAATGCTTCAAGCATTATTCACAGGGCGCAGAACAGGGGCTCTTGCCCGTGGTCATCGTGGTCAACGATGACAACCGTCCGGCCAACGAGAGCCTCGAGTTCGTACCGGCCACGACTGGCGGTTGTGATGACGGCAACGCGTGTACTGATTCGGACAGATGCTCGGCCGGCGTGTGCCAGGGCCTCCCGGTCGCCCATTGCGCTCCGAACGATGTTCCGCCGGATTCGTCTGACCCGCAGGCGCCGACTCCGCCGGGCGACGTTATCGAGGTGGTCGTCGAATCCGACGACTGTGATCTCGACACCGATGATGATTCCATCGTGGACTGCCACGATCAGTGTCCCGGATCGAACGCGACTCTTCAGGTAGACGCGATTGGCTGCAATTGTGCTCAGAAGACCTGTGACGACGGCAACGCCTGTACCGAGGATGGATGCAGCGCGGGCGTATGTACGCACCTGGTCATCAGCTGCACTGACGGTGACGCGTGCACCACGGACCGCTGTGTCGAGGGGACGTGTGTCAACGATCCTCGAGATTGCGACGATGGCGATCCGTGTACCGACGATTTCTGTTCGGCCGGACGTTGTGCCGCCGTGCCGAAGTGCGCGGAAGGCGAGGGATGTCTCGATGGCGTCTGCCAACCTGGACAATCGGCCCCTGAGTGTGTCGCGGACCGCGATTGTGCGGATGATCTGTTCTGCAATGGTGTCGAGTCCTGCGTCGCGGGCCGCTGCGTGGATGGCCCGCGCCCGTGTGCGGACGACCAGTCCTGCAGTGAGAACCTGATGGCGTGCGGTTCGATCGGGGTTACCGGGGTCGACTCCAGTGCGCCCGCCACCGCCTGCGGAGCCATCGGACCTGCGGTCATGGCCCTCATGTGTCTGACGGCCGTCGCGTTGCGACGGCGTCGGATCGGCATCTGATCCCCCCGCCGCGCCGCGCAACCCGAGGTTTTCAAGCCTTCTTCGGCCGAGGGCCACCCCATTTCATTTCAGTGTTGAAAACGCCCTCCGCGCCCATGCTGCGCAGAGTGACCCTGCGCCCCATTGCGTAACATGATGGTACGGAATGTCATTTCGTCTTTTTGTGCACTGTGATTCTTAACTTGATCGGCCGTGGGCGACCTCCGATAGACAGGTCGTTGGAGGGTGCAGCACGCACATACGCGCGCCGGACACGGACAGCCGGGCGCTGGACTCACTACCCCAAGAGATGAGGACGAGAGCTGATGAGTAGGACGAACGGATTCCTGGCAACCTGGACTGCTGCCGCGCTGTGTATCATGGGCCTGGCCAATTCTGCAATGGCCCAATCCGGCGAGGGCGGACCGTGTACGACCACGGCCAACTGTGATGCGAACCTCAACACCGAATGTCGTGTCATCTTCTGTCGCCTGAGCGACAGTACATGTCAGTTCGCGCCGATCAACATCGGCAACGCTTGCAACGATGGCAATTACTGTACGGTCGACACGACGTGTTCAGTGTTTGCCCAGTGCGACGGCGGAGTCCCCCGCGACTGCAGTGCAGATGACGATCAGTGTAATGTCGGCGTGTGCAACGAGACCAACGATGCGTGCGAGCCCATGCCGGCCAATGAGGGCCAGGCGTGTGATGACGCCGACGTGTGCACCGTAGCCGATATGTGCGCGAGCGGTGTGTGTGCCGGATCGGAGAAGGACTGCACGTCCTTCAATGACGACTGCAACGTCGGCGTGTGCAACGAAGCAACCGGCGATTGCGAGGCCCAGGACGACAACGAGGGCGGGGGGTGCGACGACGGCGACCTGTGCACGGTCGACGACACGTGCACCGGCGGCGCGTGTGCCGGTACGGCCATCGACTGCTCGGGCCTGGATGACGCGTGCAACGTTGGCGTGTGTAACCCCTCGACCGGCATGTGCGAAGCTCAGCCGATCAACGGTGGTGGCGCCTGCGACGACGGCGACGACTGCACAGAGAACGATGTGTGCACCGCAGGCGTGTGTGCCGGCACGGACAAGGACTGCTCGGGTCTGGATGACGCGTGCAACGTTGGCGTGTGTAACTCCTCCACGGGTGCATGCGAGACCAGTTCGGCCAACGAGGGCGGCGGTTGCGACGACCTCGACGCCTGCACTGAGAATGATGTGTGTACCGGCGGCGTGTGTGCCGGATCGGCCAAGGATTGTTCCGGGCTGGATGACGACTGCAACGACGGTGTGTGCAATCCCTCGACCGGTGCGTGTGAAGCCAACCCGATCAACGAGGGTGATAGTTGCGATGACAACGAGCTGTGTACCGAAAACGATGTGTGCTCTGCCGGGACCTGTGCGGGCACGGCGAAGGACTGCTCGGGGCTGGATGACGACTGCAACGATGGCGTGTGCAATCCCTCGACGGGTGCCTGCGAGGCCAACCCGATCAACGAGGGTGATAGTTGCGATGACAACGAGCTGTGTACCGACAACGATGTGTGCACCAGTGGGACCTGTGCGGGCACGGCAAAGGATTGTTCCGGGCTGGATAACGACTGTAACGCAGGTGCGTGTAACGCGGGAACCGGCCTGTGCGAGGCGACCCCGGTCAATGAAGGCGGCGCTTGCGACGACGGCCTCGTGTGCACCGAGAACGACGCGTGTACGGCAGGTACGTGCTCCGGTACGGACAAGGACTGTTCGGATCTGAGCGATTCGTGCAACGTCGGCAGTTGTGATACGAACTCCGGTGACTGCGTAGCCACGCCGGTCAACGACGGCAGCCGTTGTGACGACGGCGACGAGTGCACGGTCGATGACGTCTGCGACGCCGGAGCGTGTGTCGGGGCCGACGTCGATCCGCTGCATCTGGGCGGTCAGGTCTACAGTGACTGCGACAAGCCGCTCAAGAGCGGTGTGGCCAACTTGACGATCGACGTGGCCTGTCCGCCGGACGAGCCGACGTTTACGGCGACGACGACAACTGACTGTATGGGTTTCTGGGATGTCGCCGACGCCCCGTGCGGTCCGTGCAAGGTCACCGTCGTCCCGCCACCGGCATGTCCTGAGGATGCATTTGAGTACAAGGTGGGCGATGACGAAGATGGCGGCAACATGGTCGTCGTCGATGTCGCTCCGGGCAACGAAGAGGAGTTGCTCAGCATCCAGTTCCTGCAGCGTTTCCAGCCGTTCGACATGGACGGCAGCGGGTACTGGTCGCACTCCGGCGATCTGCCCGAGTATGTCGAGTGTGTGTACTGGAACCAGTGCAGTTGTCCCGGCGTCACCGGTGATGCGCTGTGCAAGAGTGACATGCCTGTCCCGGTCTTGACCGAGGGCATGCTGCCCATGCCGTGCGACGAAGCGGAGAATTGCCGTGACAATTGTGCCTGTCGCGCAGACTGTGGAGGCCCTGACGGAGGCCCGGATGGGCTGTTGACCATCGCCTTCGACGTGCCGTGCTTCAAGGATTGCGTGTTCAAAGGCGAGTGCGGTGGCTGCCAGGACGGCCACGGTGGATACCGTGGTCCCAAGGGTGTGGCAGCGACCGATGGCTTCTCGATCGGTGGGGCCGTGTTCGGTGACGCGGCCGATGCGTTCGGCAGCGGCGTGGCCGGTGTGGCCGTGTACGTTTTCGACGCAGGCGGCTTCGAGGCCCGGACGACGACCGGGGACATCGGTATCTGGCGGATTGACGGCGTGCCGGCCGGAACCTACACGGTGGTGTTCGGTGGGGCGACGCGTCCGCAACCGGGCAATTCGCAGACCATCGAGGTCGCAGGTGGCAATGAAGTCGACAACCAGAGCATCGTGTGGTTGACGAAGGATGCGGCCACGGCCGTGGGTCAGGACGCGCCATCGCGGCGTCACGATCGCACCGGGTCCCGCTCGCGGATCCGTTGAAACTGAAGCGAAAGTTGTGAGTAACGGGCCCGGGGCGTCACGCCTCGGGCCTTTTTTTATGTCATGCAAGTGTTTGCGCGCCACGAAAAAGCGTTTGGACATTCAGTGGGGGAAGTTCCGATAACGTGGTTAGCCGCACGTGTGGCCCGGTCGTCGAGGTGCTGTCCTCGTGACGGCGGGCCCGGGGCGGTGTGAGGACGAGAGATGGCCGTACTCTCTTGCGGCCCGGGTGGGGATGACGAGGTCATGTGGCAAGAGTGTCGCACGTCCCGCCCAGCAAGCCAATCAATGTCATCATCACGTACATCTCGGAAGAGGGCTGAAGTCATGAAAACACGCGCTGGCGGTGAATGTGTTGTCTGTGTTGTGACGATCGTGTGTGCCTCGTGGACGCTTCCGGCGGCCCGGGCCGGGAACAGTTGCGCCGACAACAACGACTGCAGTTTCCTGAACACCCTGTGCGCAGTGGGGTTCTGCGACACGACGACATTCGAGTGCGGCACGTTGCCCATCAACAGCGGTCAGGCGTGTGATGATCAGGACAATTGCACCACAGGTGATGTCTGCGCCAACGCGCTGTGCAGCGGCACGGCCGTGGATTGCTCGGGGCTGAATACTGCGTGCGCCGTGGTGACATGCGATCCCGGAGGTGCAGAGGGTAATTGCGCTGCGGTTGCCAGCGTCAACGAGGGGGGAGCCTGTCCAGGTGAAGCCTGTATCGAGGGCCAGGTGTGCTCCGGCGGCGTGTGCAGCGGTGGCTCTGCGACTGATTGTTCTGGTGTCGGCGGTTCATGTGCAACGGCCGAGTGTGACCCCGCCGGTGGCGAGGGCAACTGCGATACGGTCACACCGGTGTCGGATGACACCCCGTGTCAAGACGGCAATGCGTGCACGCTGGGCGATTCGTGCCAGGGCGGGACGTGCACGCCGTCCGCCATCGTGGATTGCTCGGTCAACAATACGGCCTGCCAATTGTTCGATTGCGCGCCAGGCGGCGACGAGGGAAACTGCAGCATCATCGACACCACCACCAACCAGGGCATGCCGTGCGATGAAGGTGGCCCGTGCACCATGAACGAGGCGTGCGACAATGGTGCGTGTGTGGGAACGCCCGTGGACTGTTCGACTGCCGTTGGCGAGTGCATGACCGCGGAGTGCGATCCTGCAGGTGCAGAGGGTAACTGCTCCGACGTGATGGACGTGGCCAATGGCACGCCATGTGGTGTCGATGATCCGTGTCTCGAGGACTCGGGTGAATGTCTCGGCGGCATGTGTGATGCGGAGCCCAAAGACAGCGACGGTGACGGGACTCCCGACTGTGTGGACAATTGTCCGCATGACCCGAACAAGACCGAGCCAGGCAAGTGCGGCTGTGGGAAACCCGACGAGGACACGGATGGTGACGGTATTGCGGACTGCGTCTGCGCGTTCCAGCCGACGTGCTTGAACGATGATGACTGTGCGGCGGGCCGGACATGTGTTCTGAGCCTGCAGCCGGTCGGGGTCTGCTCGTGTCTCGACGCCGATGACTGTGCAACCGGTGATTGTCTGCCCAGCGCCACCGGCTCTGGCAGCAGCGTTTGCGTAACGGAGTTTTGTGGTGATCTGTGCCCCACCGACGGCGACAAAGCGGCGCCCGGCGAGTGCGGCTGCTCGGTCCCGGACGTTGACGACGACGAAGATGGTGTTTTCGATTGTGGCTGCCTGCACACGCCCGTTCCGTGCGTGGATGATCAGGATTGCGGGCCCAACGGCATGTGTGCGGCGTGTGGAATCGGCGGAGACTGTGGCGGCCATGAGCACGTCTGCGTCATCGGAGATGGCTGTGGCGACTGGTGTCCGGCAGACCCCGACAAGGTCGTCCCGGGCCTGTGCGGCTGCGGCTTTACGGATGACGCGGACAACGACAACGATGGCGATGGCGTGATCGACTGTGTCGACGCCTGTCCGGATGATCCCGAGAAATCCGCATCCGCAGGGATGTGCGGTTGCGGAGAGCCGGATCGGTCATACACCGTTGGGGGGATCGTTCATATCCCGGGCAACCTGCTGGCCGGAGTTCCCGGCGTGACGGTCCAGCTGTTCTGTGACGATTTTCCGTACAACCAGACGGTCACGACCTGTGATGCGGCGCATGTCGGGACGTTCAGCTTCGACAATGTCCCGTGCGGTTTGTGTCATCTCAAGTTCGCGTATGTTGACGCGTGCGATGACCACTTCGATGTCATGGCCTGTGGTCAGGCTGCAGGCGTCGGTGCCGGCGAAAACGTTGATATCGTGGTGAATGCCGCACATGGAGCAGGGCACAGTCCGTGCCTTCAGACCGTTGCAGCAACGGCCTATACGGGGACCTTCGACATCATTGGATTCAACGAAGCCTGCCGGGAGTTCAGCGTCGGTGATCCGTCGCGTCCGGATTGCATGGCGGAGCGCAATGGTCTGCCGCTGACTCAAACGCTTCCGGCACTCGCCGAGTGTTTCTTCGCGGGGGGGCCTGTGGCCACCTGCTGTCCGGCCCATGCTGATTTCGGCGACGCCTATGATGTGGATTGTTTCTGTCGCCTGGATTGCAACAGCGACGGATTCTTCAGCATCGTGAGTGACTTGTGGTGCTGGTCCCATTGCCTGGTCACGGGCGCCTGCCAACCTGGGGTGTGCGCGGCCCCCGCGCCGGCACGCGTGAATCAGGGACTGACCGGTCATACGATCGGCGGGCTCATCTATTCCGACGAGGTCCATCCATTGACGTCCGGCGTGGCTGATCAACGTGTTGTCGTCGTCGATCAGGATGCGTACCGCTATGTGGTGCATACGGATGAACTCGGAGTCTGGGCTGTCGACGGTTTGGCCGACGGCCCGGTGTGGGTGTATTATGCCTCCTCGCGCAGCGGCGTCGCACTGGACGTCAACGCAGTCAACCAGGCCGAGAACCAATCCCTGTTTCATGTCGTGAACAGCCGCCGCGGGCGGGAGCGCGGGCCGGCGGTGGGCGTTGATTCTCCCTCGCGCGCCTGTTGATAACCTGGGTAACGGAAATCGACTAAAGTCTGGTTGACATTTTTGTCCCCAGGTAGTACAAAGTCGAACCTGCCCAAGCTGTAATGGGTTGCTGGGGCCTGTTGATTGTGTTGGGTTAGGGGTTCGGTCGCGCCCGCCCTAACGAGAGAGAGAGAGATGACATCATCAAACCTTCTCCTGGCGCCGCCTGCGCTCCGTCCGGATCGGTCTCTGCCCCCACTTCAAATATCTACGAGGAATATCGCCATGCGCTCCTGTTTTTTAGCTGCAATCGTTCTGTTTTCCGTGCCGATGGCTTCATTTGCACAAAGCTGCTATCTCAACGAACAAACGCCGACTTGCGCCATCCCGCTCCCCGGGTTCTGTGGGACCAACGTCTTCGAAGGTTTCGTCGTTCTCGATGGCGGCAACTTGACGACGGTCAACGGCGTCGAGCTGACTTTGACGAACACGCAGAATGCCAATGACGTGATTTCGTTCACATCGTGCAAGGCCGGCGGACTGCTGTGTGGCGCATTCTTCATGTGTGTACCGAACGGCACATATACGCTCAGTGCGACGCGTGCCGGCTTCAGTTTCCAGTTGAAGGACGGTCCGGCGCTGCCTGCCAATCTGACGTTTCCTGACGACATCGATGATCTCAATACGATCCTGGCGCTCAATGGCGACCCGTGCACGATGGACAGTGATTGCCCCGCAGACGGCAACGCATGTACCACTGCCGTGTGTAACGCCGGAGACTGCGGTCAGGCACCCGTGGCCAACGACACGCCATGCGACGACAACAACCCCAACACGTGCACAGATGTCTGTACCGCAGGCGTATGCGGTGGTGAATCGTGCGGCGGAGGAGGGTGTGACCCGGCATGCGTCGAGGACGGCAATCCGTGTACGGCGGTGTCCTGTATCAACGATGTGTGCGTCAATCTGCCCGTCGCCAATGGCACGTCGTGCAGCGATGGTCTGGGGTGCAACGGCCAGGAAACCTGCCAGTCAGGTTCGTGTGCCGGGGGCAGCCCGATCGGGTGCGGGCACCTGGATACCCAGTGTTTGATCGGTGTCTGCATCGAGCCCGGGTCGTGCGGGACGATCGCGGTGACCAACGGTCTGGCCTGCGACGATGGCAACCCGTGTACGGTGAGTGAATGCGACAACGGTGCGTGTGTCGCCACGTCCGGCGCCGAGAGCTATCTCGTGGGCGGCGCAGCAATTCCGGCCTGCGACCCGGTCAACCCCTTTGCAGGTGATATTATCGCGGGCCTGCCCGTCAGTATCGATTGCGATATTGCCAGTGACGCGACGACGACAGATTGCTCGAGTGGCATCTACGGTTTCGAAGTGCCTTGTGGCAACTGCACCGTCAGCGTGGATCACCCTGCGGCGGCCTGCAACGCAGGTTTTGATTTCTATGTCGACGGTGACAACCAGGAGACCAGCAGCATCGATATCGTCGTGGGTGACCTCAACCAGATGATCAATCAGAACCTCAACATCGTGGCCAATTTCGTGCACACGGATATGAACGGTGATGGATTCCTGGCCGTGAACGATGAGTTGCCGATACTGGCGGCCTGTCTGTTCGATGGGTTGCCGCTGCCGCCTGAGTTCACGTGTGACTGCCCGGCACCCGGTTGTGTGTGCCGTGGTGACTGCAATCTCGACGGCTTCCTCAGTATCGTCGGTGACGTCCCATGCACGGTCGACCGGCTGTTCGCAGTGGGGGCGGGCGACGGTTGTCCGGCTCTGGTGGGTGAGGAGTGCGTGGGGGCCGTTCAGCCGATGGCGACGACCGGGCACGCTCTGACGACCGGCGGGATGGTCTTCAGTGACCGCGTCCGTCCACTCAGCAGCGGCCTGTCCGGGATCGCGGTCACCATTCGTGAAGACGCCTCGGGTGAACACGTGGGTGAGGCCTACACGGATGAACTCGGCGTGTGGCGTGCTGAACTTCCAGCCAATAAGGTCTACGTCTTCGAAGTCGATGGCGGGCGCGCGCAGCGCCTGCTGGTCAGTGAAGCTGCGCTGCAGGACGCCCAGAATATCGTCTGGGTTGTTGAAGAAAATGGGGCATCTCGCGATCGTCCGGACCGACGACGGCGGTAATTCAGGATCCGGTCTTGGCACTCAAAGGCTTACGATCTCGTATACCTTGTTTGAATTAGGCGTTAAGCTGGGCTCGTTCGGTGGGGTGTTGTGCGTATGGCCAACGGAGTCAACGGTGTTCAACCAAAAAAAAGACGAAAGTGGATCGTTGATGCTTGACATGGTGGGCATGGCGATTTACAAAGCCATCCTTGAAGATAGGATGTGTGGGCCCTCCAAATCGGGCGTGCAACAAGCTCCTGAGGGAGGAGCTGGCATCCAATTCAGCTGAAGGGTTTCAAGTGTTGCTGTACGGGCCGAGGGGTCGGTCTCGAAGCGACTGGCGCGCTTGCAAAGCCATAACGCTGTTCAACCTTGGGAAGAGAGAGAAAACTTGATGATCCGCTCTGAGAGCTGGGCGCATCCAGAGTCAATTCTCAATTCATTCACTAACGCCGCACACGCGTGTGTTGGCGGCTGATCTTTGTGACTACCGGCGCACTCAGTCCCCCTGTTCGCGCCTATCTGGGATGAGTTCGAATCGAGAAAATGGGCTAGGGCGTGTATCCCTGCCGGTTCTTTAACGTCATAAAGGGCTAGGGCCAACGCCCTCCCGGTCAGAAAAAACGGAGGACTAACGAAATGTCAAAGAGTCACGTAAGGCTGCTGGTTGCAGCCGGTGTCGGAATCAGCTTGTGTTGCGGTGTTGCACAAGCTGCAAAGCAGATCGTCAACACGGCATACAGCTCGGGGATTTCCGGCGCGAATCTATGGCAGTGCGCTGCCATTGAAGTCGGGATCCAGGCGAACGCGACCGGGGCGGATGATCCGCTCTCGAACAGGTGGTGTGCGACCCTGGAAGTTCCAGGATGGGACGAACAGCCCGACGAATCTGCAGTTTTACCACTGCAACCCGAACAGCTGCAGCAACACCGACTGGTGTCCGCAGGATGGCTGCAGACGGAAAACTCGTACTACTCCCACTGCAACAACTCGGCTTGCGTCGATGACGAAGACTTTCCGATCAACAGTGCCGGCGGCGCCTGTCTTCAGCTTACTGGAGAGGTGAGGAACGTCGTTGCCACCATTCCACTGCCCAGGCCCCGAATGTGCCCGGTGGCATCATCGAAATTGGGTCAAGCTGGTTGCCGAGCAGGACTGCAAGGGCACTGAAGGCCCCGCTGGTGTCTGCAGCCAGACCCACGACAGTTCGTACGCCCGCATCGACGGTGTGTTCCATCTGCCCGGTGGCGTGATGGAATTCAGTGCGGGTCCGCCCACCGCTCTCTCCAGATCGATGAAGGCGACAGCGATGGCGACGGTACGGCCAGACGGCTGCGACGCCTGCCCGAACAACCCGACCAAGGACCGCGTCATCGACCGCTGCGTTCGTGGTTCCAACGCCTGGTTTGGTTTGATCCTCAGCGATCCGAACAGCGAATGTGATTACGATGGCGACGGCGTGCCCAACTGTGCCGACCGAGTGCTGGCAGAATTCTGCCGCGTCTGTGTCGGCGAGTGCGGCTGCGATTACGAGGGTGACCTCCACTGCGGCCCGGCCAACCATTTCTGGCGGCGAATCCTGCCCGATCCCCCTCGGTGGCCCCTGCGGCGTGCCGTGGGTGACGGCGACGGTGACGGCATGGGCACCTGCCAGGGTCGCAAGCCCGGTTGGACACCCTGGATTCTTCTGTGTCGAAAATCCTTCATGCTAGGAACCCGAGGGTCCGTTCTGCACCGAAACCAGCCCGTTCAAGCAGGACGTGGAATGTGCGCAACTCGGCGATCTGCCCGATAACATCGACCAGTACTGCAGCCAGCTGCAGAATTGTTTTGATGCTGAGCAACGATGGCGACTGTACCCTCGATTGTCACGATCACTGCCCGCTGGACGGTCCTGAAGACCCAGCCAGGGATCTGCGGTCTCTGCAACTGGGCCGATGTCGACACCGACGGCGGCCAGGACCTATGACTGCCCGTGTGCAGGCTATGAAACGTGCGTCACAGACGCCGACTGTGCGGGCGGCGATTGCGTCGATTGCGGTTCGGGTGGCGGCTTCGGCTCTCCTGCTTCTTGGCGACCGCGTCTGTGTCATTGAGGACACCTGTGAGCAACCACTGCCCGACCGATGCCAGCAAGCTCGTCCAGGGCATCTGTGATTTAATGAAGAGCCAGACGTCGATTCTGATGGCGACGGCACCTATGACCACCACGACAACTGCCCCAACGATCCCAACAAGACCGAGCCCGGTCTCTGCGGATGCGGTGTTGCTGACACCGGCGACAACGACGGCGACGGCGTGCTCGATTGCGTCGACCTGTGTCCGGATGATCCGATGAAGATCACCCCGGGCGTCTGTGGTTGTGGCGAAATGGAAGCCACCCACCCGCTGGTGGGTTACTTCATCGGTGGCATCGTCCACTTCCGCTGCGCCGCTTGGCTCGATTTCTTCGACGGCGTTCCGTACATCGACATCTACGTGACCTGCCAAGAATGCTGCCGGCAATCAGCTGACCGAAAAATGCGATGGTCGACGGTCACCCGGAGCCTTCGAAAGCTTCGACAACGCGTGCTACTGTGGTCTGTGCGGCCTGTCGTTCCGCTACAAGGACACCTGCGAGGACATGTTCGCCGCGAAGATCTGTGGTGAAGATGGCATGGCTGGTGCAGGTCGAATGGATCAACTTCGATGTCAACAAGGCCAATGCCCTGGGCATGTCGCCCTGTCTGCAGAACATCGACATCGTGGCGACCAGCAACGGCTACGACATCCTGATGAGCAGCCGAACGTGCAAGACAGATGGCGGCGCGCTGCGTGTGCTTCGACCACGTCGGTCGCCCGAGCATGTCGCTGGAAGCGCTAAGCTCCTCCGTCAGTGGGGCTGTTTCTTCACTTTGCAGCCTTTCCACTGTAGCCCGGCCAGGGCTCAGGCTCTACCAGCCCGTCGGCTTCTGCAAGTGCCGCTACGACTGCAACGACGACGAGATCTTCAGTGTCGTCAGTGACCTGTGGTGTTGGACGGACTGCCTCGTCAAATGGCGAATGCCACCCGGACCAGTGCGGTGACACACCGAAATCGTTCCGGGAGTCATTGGTGTACTGTAACAGCAGCGTCGACCGTCGGTGGTATCATCTTCGACGATGCCGACAGCCCGGCGACTCAGGCATCGAGGGTGTTCGTGTCGATGTCATCAACATGCGACGGTGGCGTGATTGCTGGCGAAACCAACCGCATTGGCGTGTGGGTCGTCGAAGGTCTGGAAAATGGCACCTACAACGTCAGGCCCGACGGTGGCAGGAGCACCACGACCATCAGCGTCAACAATGACCCACATCGGCAGAAGAACCAGTCGATCAGTGGCACAAGATGACCAGCGTTCGTCGTCTCGACGGACGTCGTGCGGCCACTGGCCCGCAATGGCTGGCCGGCATCCAGGCCTTGAGCATGATTGCCGGAACAGCACTGGATGTCCTGATTGGATGACGCGCTCTGGCTCGCCGAGAAAACGCCGCTCCCATTCTCTTGTGCCCATTTTGATACGCGTCAGATAGGAGCGAGATGCCCCCAGAGCGGTCGGCATTTTCAGCACGGTGTAGGAAAAAACGTACCAGCAAAAAAAGCCAGCTCGGCGTCGCCGATGCGCTTTTGGCGTGCTGCAGGCGGCGCGCAAAGCCAGCCAGTTCGAAGTTGAGGAACCACCTCGGGAAGGCACCGAATTTGCCGATGGATAGGTCGGTGCCTGCTGGTGACCCTGTCGCAGCACCCTCTTGGCTGGTCGACGTCCAGGGCTGGCGAACAGGGTAAATCTCGTTGTAAAATGCCGATATGGCGGTTGGCTCTTCTGCGGTCGCAGCAGTGCTGACCCGTTCTTGCTATTTGGTTCAGATCGTATTGATCCAGCCAGGCCGCTGCCCCAAAGGGTCGGAACGTACATCTGCAAGGTTTTGGCGATGGTCGCCCGCCGGTCTTAGCCGACCTCAGAGATGGCTTTGGACTGTTTTTGCAAAAATCACTGCCCCCCCCCCCCCCCCCCCCCCCCCCCCCCCCCCCCCCCCCCCCCCCCCCCCCCCCCCCCCCCCCCCCCCCCCCCCCCCCCCCCCCTGCAGGCTGCATCGGTCGCGTTGGCTTCATGCCCGGAAATCGGCCCGATCAGGTTCGTGACGGTGCCCTTGATCTAGGCACGGTGATCCAGTAAAATCTGTGCAGCGGTTCCCCTGAGGCCGACGGTGCCGTCTCTCTGCCTTCGACGCTGGCTGCCTTGAGGTGAGGGTATTTCTTGGAGCCGATGTGAACAGTTTTTCGGCGACCAGCCTCCCAGTCGTTCGAAGCCTGCAGGCCGAAGAAAAAGCTGGCGTAATCTCCGGCGGTCTGCATGTTCCTGGCGTTCACGAAACGTGGCCGATGGCGGCTGGAAAAACCTGAAGGCGAGTTCTGCCTGGACCTCGCTGATGCGCGGGTGGCGGGCTGCCGTGACGCCTTTGCCTGCAGCAGCGGCATCGAGTGCCGAGATGGAAAGGTGCACTGCGAAGGCGTGTGCGAGAATGCTGCGACGATGGAGATTGCGATGATGGCAATCACCGGCGCACGATCGATTCGTGCGACGGCGGCAGCTGCACAGCGAATCCGGTCGTGTGTGACGACGACGGCGTCTTCTGTCTAAGCTTCCGACGCATGCGAATCCTTCCAACGGGTTGTGCGAGGGATAGCCGGTAATCCCTGTGCGGCGGGCGGGTGTGCTGCGAGGTGACGGACAGCTGCGTCGGTGAGGTGCTGTGATGACAGCGCTCTGTGATGACGGCGACCTGTGCACCACCGATGCGTGCGTCGGTGGCACCTGTTGCCAGCGCACGTTCGACTGCCCGGACCGTGTGCGTCTTCTGCGAAGATCCCGAGTCGTGCGACGACCAGACTGGTGAGTGTGTCGGCGGCGGCGACCCGTGCGGTGACGGCGAGGTGTGCTGTGAGGTCAGCGCCCAGCTGCGCTAACCAGTGCTGCGACGACAGCCGCCTGTGATGACAGCGACCTGTGCACCACCGACGCGTGCGTCGATGGGACCTGTCAGTATACGCCGGTCGACTGCGGCGGACGACGGACTGTTCTGCAACGGCGAGGAGGTCTGTACCTGATGGGGGGACCGGCGAGTGCGTTTTGCAAATGGAACCCGTGCGTAAGCCGGGCTGAAGTACTGCGATGGATTCGGACTCTGCGGCCCGCATGCTGCGACACGTGCACGACCGATCTGCCGCATTCGGCGTCATGCGACGACGGCGAATGTGTCGTCGAAGAGCTGTGCTCCGGTGACGAGATCTGCGATCCGTGCAACGACGTTTGCGTAACACCCGAGATTTGCGGTGACACGGTGAATGCCAGCATCTACCTGATTGCCCCACCGCAGCAGCAAGACGACGAGTGCCACCCGTATGGCTCAGGCCGATGCCCTGCAAAGCTGTTCATCGTATTCGTGATTTTGCAACGGCTCATGATCCGCCGCCGGTGGCCCCTCAGCGCATTTGGATGTAACTGCGGGAATCAGGATGCAGGATCCGGGGAACCACCACCACTGGATGCATGCTCGCAGCCCGGTCAGGTGTGGCCCGATGCGGGACCGGGTATCCAGCAGTGCGTCGCGGCCTCGAACTCTGCAGACCTGGGTATGCTTCCGTGGGGCCGCACGCGTGAGCAGTTCACCAATTCCTACGGTGACGACGACGCGGTCCTCGATGGCGATCTGTACTCGGCGATCGATATCATCAGCACCTCGGTGAGCAGCCTGGGAACCCATTTTGCCGAGGGGCTCGCCGCGGTCACTGATGAACTCAATAACGCCGACCCGGGTCTGGGTAAGATCCTCATTTTCATGTCGGATGGCGGAGATTGCGATGGTTCGAATGCCGCAGGGAACCGCGAGAAGGAGACGCGGCACGCCGCCGATGCACTCAAGGCCGACGGCGTCGAGATTTTCGCGGTTCGCTTCGGGACCAGTCAACCGACGACGACGATGATGGAGATCGCATCCGAACCCAAGGACACGCATTTTTATGACGATCCCGAGGCCGACGACCTGCAGCTCATCCTCGAGGAGATCTTCAACTCGGATCGCTACGCCAGCCACCGAGTGATTGCTGCATGTCGTCGTGCGGTGCGAACAACGTGTGCGAGATCGAGTGCTTCGATCTGGTCGTGTCACCTCCGATCATGCAGTGTTCCGATCCGAATTACCTCACAGGCGGCATGATCTGCGGCGACATCGCCGATCCGCTGGGCTCGGGGATCGAGGGTGCGACCATTACGGTCGAGGTGTCCCGATTCCGGTTCTCGCAGGCGGTCGACAGTCCAGTGCGATCCGTCTGGTTTGTGGACTGGGGACAACGTACCGTGTGGTCACTGCACGGTGACGGTGGACTACCCCTGCGGCAACTCATTCGTGTGCTACGGTGAGGATGCCAACTATGCGGTTGGTTCGCCGGTGACCGTTGACGTGCACGATCCGCGAATGGCCTATAACCAGAATCTCGCCTTTGTCGGGGAGCCTGGTTTCGAGGTTCACGGACTCAACGGCGACAGCCTGGTGATGGATATGACGTGCCGTCGTTCATCAATTGCCTGTTCAACGGCGATTGCGACGAGGCCGTCTGTCCGGCTCCGGCCGCACCTGTCGTGGTGATTGTGATGGCAGCGGCCTTCTTCACCATTGCCAGTGATCTGGCCTGTTTCACCGATTGCCTGTTCTATGGCGTGTGCTCGGGGTGGTCCTTGTGGGGGTCGTGACCGCGGCCGCCGCCAGCCCAACCGGTACGCACCTGATCGGAGGGGCGGTGCATGCGGCGGACGCCGATCCGCTGGGCAGTGCCGTCAGCGGTTTCCAGGTCCGATTGTTCGATGATCAGGGTAAGGTCGTTCAGACCACGCTGACCCGCGAATTCGGGCTGTGGACCATGGACAAAATGGCTGAAGGCGATCATCTTCCCGTTGTTCTCTTGGGCCGCGGCGGTGACGCGGGGAGACCTCACGGCGTATCGTGGTTGAGAAGTCCAACGAGGTGCTCAATCAGAACATTACGCTGAAGCGGAATCGCCGCACGACCCGTCGCTAGTCGACGGTGCGTCATCCTTGTTTCGGGGGTCGGCCTTGACTGGGCCGGCCCCCCCTTTCATATATATGCGGCTCCGACGGCGCGCGCCCTGACCCAGAAGGCGAGGTTGGTTCCCGCTCATTAGAACTTCTCAGCTTTAGCTTGAATCGACGGGCCAACATCCGATAAAATGGTGAACCGAAGATCGGCATCGACCGTCGCGCGATTCCCACCAGCCGGGGGGCTTGAGAGGTGGGATATGAATTGCGCGAACAGACTGATATAGTCACGCAATCGATGCAACTGTCCGAAAGGTGTGGAATTGCAATTCGCTGGGAGCGATCCGGAGGACGGCGCCACCTGGCTCTCTTCACCGTTCTTGATTGTTCCCAGCGCATCGACAACTTGATCGACGTTGAGCTGCCCGCAGCGCGGCTTGCTTAGCTTGTCCAGGATGGCACGAGCACAAATGCGTCTTGGAGCTGAGGCAGTGTCCAGGATGAGGCCGCTCTTGATTGCAACACGTGAGACCGGCGATCGGCGGCTCGATCTGGACGGGGGTGGTCACTTGCAGAGGCGACTTCAGAGAAGTGAATCATGGTACGCAAACCACTGTGGTCTGTATGCATTGTCGGCTTGTTGTCCCTGGCTTGTGGGACACCGGTTCTAGCCCAGGTCTGTGGCGATGGCCAGTGTGTGGGTGAGAACCCGATCATTGCCTGGCCGATTGTCCGGCCACCGTGGGCGGCATCGTTTTCGATGACGAATCCAATCCGTTGTTCAGTGGCGTCAACGGCGTGGCCGTCCATATCGAGGGCATCAACGGCACGGTGGCCGACATCGACCTGGTGACTTCAGGCCAGGCACCCGCAACGGGCAACTGGAATGCGGAACTCTTCGAAGGGACCTACAGAATCTCCATGACCCTGACGGGGTTCTGTTTCACCGAATACCTCTCTGGCAGAACGGGTGGGGCCGACGCCGTACATTGTGACGGTCAATCAGAATTCCGACTTCAGCTGCCTGGGCAGTCAGTTCACCTTTGCCTATCAGAGCTCGCCGAACCGTGCCCGTGTGATGACCAGCGACGGTGACGACAACGATGCCTGTACCGCTGATGCCTGCGTCAACACGGCCTGTGTGAACACGCCCGGTCAGAACTGCGTTATCGTCGACGCCGACTGTGCCGACGGCGATGCCCGTACGATCGACACCTGTGTCCAGGGCGACCGTGAGAACACCCCGACCCAGGATCCCGACTGTTGCAACAACGACGCCGATTGTGACGACGGCGACGATTGCACGGAAGACATCTGCGTCAGCGACAGTTGCCAGAACAACCTGATTGGCGACTGCTGCCTCGTCGACGACGACTGCGATGACGGCAACGCTTGCACGGATAACGCGTGCGTCGACAACGCATGCGAAATCACCAATAACTCTGACATGTGCGACGATGGCGACGCCTGCAGGAAAACGATGTCTGTTCGAACGGTGCGTGCAGCGGTTCGGCCGTGGTGTGTGACGACGGTAACATGTGCACCGATGATGTTTGCGTCGGCGGGGCGTGCCAGTTCAACAACAACAACGCCGCTTGCGATGATGGCGATGCCTGTACGGAGAACGACACCTGCGCGGGCGGCGCGTGCAGCGGGTCAGCGATCGTGTGCAACGATCAGAACGAATGCACCGACGACAGCTGCGTGGGTGGTACATGCCAATTCAACAATAATAGTGATTCCTGCGACGACGGTGATGGCTGCACGGAGAACGATATGTGCTCGGGCGGCAGCTGCAGCGGAACGCCGGTGGACTGTGATGATGAGAACCCGTGCACGG
>CALODL010000022.1:0-228930 GCA_942492115.1 uncultured Planctomycetota bacterium | reverse complement strand
CACAAGGATCTGGCTCCTTCCTTCATTTCGCGTACGGTGGCGCACTGCATTTGGATGACAGTAACGCTTATGTTATTGACTGTACTTTTGAGAACAATCTTGCCTCGGGCAGTCACGGCGGCGCCGGCGGTGCCATTTATGTTAAAGGTTCGACATCTGTCCCTGTTATTGATCGTTGTGTCTTCACGGGGAATGCCGCCCTGGAGGGGGCCGCCCCGGGACTGGGTGCGGCCATCTGCAACGTCGGCTCGAGCGTGAGTGTCGAAAACAGCCTGTTTGTTGACAATTGTGCGGAGTCTGTGTTCTTCAATACCGTTGGCCAGAATCAGTGCTGTTCCGACGATGCGCGCATACTCAATAGTACGTTCGGGTCCAATACCTGCCCTGGTATCCCAACACCCATCGCCATCCACATGACGGCGCTTGGGGGATTCGGCGGGAGCGCGAACCTGTTTATGTCCAATTCGATTGTTTGGCCTCAGTCTGGCGAGAGCATCGTTAATATCAACAGCAATTTGACTGTAACACACTCCAACATCAAGGGCGGGGCAAGTGGAACGAACAACATTAACCTTGACCCTCACTTTGTGGACCCTGCTGGAGCGGATGGAACCATCGGCACAGCGGACGACAACCTGAGACTCAGTGCACTATCCCCCTGTATTGAGATCGGTGGGAGTGTAATTCCTGATGGCCCCAAAGACCTCGACGGTAATGATCGATTGGCTGATGCTGATGGCAACGGCACGTCGACCATCGACATGGGCGCGTATGAGTTCCATGGCGGTGCTGCCGAAGTACTCAACGTTACACAAGGCACCGCATACATGACCATCCCCGCGGCGATTTCCGACGCAGTCGATGGCGATGAACTGCTCGCCTCCGTCAATGCTTTTGGCGAATCGTCCAGTATCAACTTCGCCAACAAGGAAATCACGCTACGCAGTACCGGCCCACTGACTCAACCCGTCGGTGGCAACTACGTCCTTGCGGATGAGTCGGCGTTGTTGTCGAGCACGAATGCCTCATTGACCATCCAAGGTGACCTGCTGGTCGATTTTGGCGACCGCGTTGTTGTGGGCAGCGGCCTCGCCGTGGCCGCAGGCGGCACCGCAACGTTTGATACTGCCGCAGTGGTCGACATCCAACAACAACCGCTGGTCAATTACGGAGCAGTCACCTCGTGGGGGGCCGCTGTCGGCGCCATTGCCTTTGACAATATGGGCGCCTGGCAGGGCTTCGGCCAGTACAACGGCAACTTTACGAACAACGGTGCGGTGACCATCCAGGCCGACACGGTGATCGTCGGCGATTACCACAATTCGGGCACGACATGCTTGCAGAACGGCATCCTGACGGCCACCGGAAACTTGACCGGCGACACTGAAATCGGATTGTGTGATCCGGGCCCCGCGCCCGATCCTCCAGGCGTGGCGCCCACCGAAACTGGCTTGGCTGTCCTTGGAGACCTTAGCCTCAGTCCCTCGGCGACGTTGAACATGGGCGATGGGACTCTTCGAGTCGGAGGCGATTTTGCCGTGGCCATCGATGATCCCGCTCGCTTCGACCTGTCACAGGCCACGTTGCAATTCGTCGGCTTGCCCGAAGATGGGCCACAGGCCATCGAACTGCTGGGCGCCGATACCGGCGCCGAGTTCAACCCGCTCGACCCGGATGCCTTCGTCATCGGCGAGTTGATCATCGGCCCGACGGCGACAGCCGTGCAGTTCGTCGACAACTTCGACAACTCGCCTGGCCCCGGCGGCGAGGCCGTTTACATCCAGAACCTCGTGCTCGAGCCGGGCGTGACCGTCGATGTCGCCGGGATGAATGTCTATTACGTCAACTCGATTCCCGCCGACCCAACCAATCCCGAAAGCGGCGTCGACATCGTCGACACCGTCGGTGGCGGCGGTATCGAACCGGCCGAACCGGCCGACATCGGGGCCTGCTGCATGGTTGACAGCGGCTGCGTCGATACCCAGGCCGAACCCGACTGTACTGCGGCAGGCGGCGCATTTCTGGGCCTCGACTCGGCCTGCGGGGCGGATACCGACGCCGATGGTACGCTCGATGGGTGCGATGCGGATGATGACAACGACGGCGTCGATGATGACGTCGACCTCGATCCGCTCGACCCGGCCGCATGTGCCGACGCGGACGGCGATGGTTGTGACGATTGTGCGGTCGGTGTGGACGGCTTCGGGCCGCTCCCGGATAACGATGCCGCCAGTGATGGGCTGGACACCGATGCCGACGGCATCTGCGATCTCAGCGACCCCTGCCCACTGGACAACCCGGATGACCCCGATAATGACACAGTGTGCTCTTCTGTGGACAACTGCCCGAACCTGCCCAACGCCGACCAGACCGATTGCGACGATGATCTCGTTGGTGATGTGTGCGCCGTCGCCGACGGGCTGGTGCCGGACTGCAATATCAACGGTGTCCCCGACAGCTGCGACATCGACTCGGGCTTCTCCAGTGACGACGATCGCAGCGGTGTTCCCGATGAATGCGAGGTCACGCCATGCAAAGGGTTCGCTGACTGTGCAGATCTCGACGGGGATAACGTCCGTGACGACGGCTGTATGTGGTGGGCGTGTGAACCCGGCGCCTGCGTCGGCACCGCCGTGGTCTTCGCCGATATGGGCGGCCAGTTCGGGGCGTGCCCGCCCGATGGCACGGCCGATGGCAACGACCGCTTCGCCGCCCTCAACTGCTTTGCCAACACCGACCCGAACAGCGTGGGCGGTTTCCCCTGCGAAACGGATCCCCCCACCGCGTTCAACGTCGATGCGGGTGGGCAGTTCGGATCGTGCAGCCCCGATGGGGTGTGCGATGGCAATGATGCCTTCGCGGCATTGAATGCCTTTGGAGGTACGACCGCGTGCAGTTGCCCGCTCGATGGCGAGCCGGCGCCGGCGTTCGACGTAGAACCGCTCGTTGTGGATGCCGTGGATGTCGTACTCGCACCGCGGGCACGTGCCATCCGTCCCGGCGGGTTGGTCGAGGTCGATGTGTACCTGTTCGGAGGAACCGGCGACCTGCGCGGCTACCAGTTGCACGTTGCCGCAACAGGCGGCCGTCGCGGGGGATTGCGCCTGGTCGATATCGCCATCGACGAACGCAAGGACGCTGCGTTTGCCGGCCTGGCCCGCTGGGACGCATTCAATGCCGGTACCGGACAGATGGTTGCCGGTCTCGACACAGCCGGAATTGCCGTCGGCGATGTCTATCTGGCAACATTCGTGTTCCAGGCCGCACCTGAGGCGCGCGGACGGTTCATGATCAACCTGATGCATGACGACCGCGATCCGGGCCAACGGACATACCTGTTCGCTACGCCGGCGAACGGCAAGATCACGGTCCGATCCACTACTCCAGCGACTGTGGAGGTCAAACCGCGCAGCAGTCGCTGATCCGATTTGCTTCAGCCTCTGGCCGTCCCCGGTACTCCACCGGGGGCGGCCTTTCCGGCTCTACTCCGACAAGCACTCCTGTGGACGTCTGCCAGCCCGCATTCCCTCCGCACGTGATGCCACGGCGCCAGCCAGAAGTCGCCCCGCCCGAGACCGGGCCGGGGGCTGTGGCTTCTGGTCGCGTTATCCATTGCGTGCCAATACTTTTTGCGTCGCGGCAGCAACGCCCGAGATTCTTTTGAATAACCCGCAAAAGATGACCGACGGCTGTGGGTACCTCCTGATGTACGAGCCTCCGACGGACTCCCGGCCTCGGAGGGGAAGACAAACAATGAACGTGATACCGCGGCCCGAGCCTCGTGAAAGACCTGCACCGCGGTGGTTCGGCGATGATGCCCCGCAATACCGTGCCGCGAGGCATCGATCGCATGGGCCGCGATATCACGGAAAGGCCGCCAGCGGGGCGGCCTTTCTATTTGGTTTTCACGATCCGGCAGGCGACGCGGGTTGAGTCGCTCCAGCAATGAGGCCCCGCGCCTGTTCGGTTCCTGAACATAGACCTGACTCTTCTCGATTCTTCGACCCGTCTCGAGGGCGCACATTGCGAGAAGGTCGCTCGTTGTGAGTCACTGCCCAAACGAGCAGCCTGCGTGCGTGCTCCAGACACTGTCGAGACCCGGCGACGGCGGCCGACCCCACACCTGGCCGCCGTTGTCGTAGGTCGGCAGCGCCCCCCTCAGCAGGCTCCAAGAACCGTCATCGTTCGGTACCGCAAGCAGACGGGTAAGAATCCGTCGTCTTTGTGGTTTCTCTTGCGCTGAAGACCGTCTCGGCCGTCTTCTCATCTTGGATGATTCGGCGCCGCCAGCCCCACCCGGTATTTGGGTGGGGGGTGGAGGGGGGCATTAGTAATAATGTATGTGGCCAGATCCGCTTCGGGCTGGAAAGAGGTTGCATTTCGACCACCCCCTCCGCATCATTGGCTTCATTCCCAGGGAGGGATCAGGATGAATCGCAACGGATTGCTTCTCGCCGTAAGCTTGCTTCCGCTCATCAGCAACGCCTGTCAACAGGACAGTACGCGTATCGCCGCGCTCGAACGTGAGGTGGCCCGTCTGCGCACACAGCAGGCCACCGCTCAGGAGCACAGCTCACAGGCCGTACCTGCCGACGTATGGCGTTCCTGTCGAGGCGGCGCAATGTTGACCATCGATGGCAACGCGCTGTTCTACTCCGGCCAGGCCAAACTCATGGAATCCGCGCCCAAGATTCTGGCTCAGGTGGCATCTGACCTCCGAGCGCGTTTCCAGAACAAGGATGTCTACGTGTTCGGCCATACCGACGCTGATCCAATCAAGCGCACGGCCTGGCTCGACAACCGTGAACTATCCGCCGCCCGCGCCATTGCCATCGTCCGCGTACTCGAATCACATGGCATTCCTTCCTCACGACTGATCGCCAGTGGTTGCGGTGAGCACCGCCCCGTTGCACCCAACGACTCGGCCGAGAACAAATCCCGCAATCGCCGCATCGAAATCGCGGCGGTTGATCCGCTGGATCCTGGCCAGTAGACGATTGGGACCGGCACACGCTGCCGCCGCGACTTGGCAGTTGTGCGCACCCGGATGACTGGCGCTTGTGCACGACCGCGCGCCGTACTCAATTCAACAACGACAAGATTGACTCGCGCGCAGTCACCAACCTCGGCCCCTAAGCTCCTTGCACGTCTCTATCGATATCCTCCATGGGCCGCCCTGGTTTCAAAACCGCAAATGCCTGCATGATCAAAGCAGCGGCGTATGCGCACGCCGACCAGCGACAACGTCATGAGCATCGCGACGACACCGACGCCCGCCCCGCAGTTGCTGCCCGTCCTGCTGTCCACACAGGTGACCGGCTCTGCAGGTTGAACGCTGCCCCCCTGGCCCTCGAGCAGCTCTATGCTCCGGTCGATGGCCTCGACGCTGAACTCCTCATGCAGGCCGGACGGCCACTGCACGACCACCCGGTCGACATGGTTGCGCCGTGCCAGGCCGAAGGTCAACCATGGACTGTGCGACGACAAGAAACTGGCGCCGGCGTAGATCTCGCGCATCTGAACGAGATCATCGGCAAACACCGTGACCCGCGCGCCGACCGCGTCGCGGTTACTGATCGTTCCGCGGAGTTTCACCGTTAACCAATGGTGACCGTTGGGCACACTCTTGAGTAGAACTGGACGCCCCGGGTCGCCGTCGAGCCCTTCGACTACCACAACAACGTCACTGAAACCATCACCATCAAAATCGCCATAGGCCACACCTGACGTCAGCTGATTCTCGAGGTTGACGGGAATCGCCGCGGTGTGATTGGTGAAGGTGCCGTCTCTGTTGTTCATGAGCAGCGTCCCGGGATTGCCCCGGCCGGGACCGCGCATTTCAACGCGTTCTGTCACGAGGCTGCCCGCAAAGAAGATGTCTGCCCAACCGTCGTTATCAAAATCCGCCGGCGCCACCCCCCAGCCAAACTCACGAGTGGCCATACCTGCTGCAGCGGCGTTATCGTAAAATCGCCCCGCACAGCCTTGCTCATACAGTGCATGGTTGAAACGGATCGGGCCTCCAACGCGGCCGAGATTGGTCACAAAAATATCGGTGTCCCCATCATTGTCATAATCTGCAGGCCCAACCCCCATCCAGTAGCCGTCGACCGCCAGGCCGGCGCGCAAGGCGCCGTCCTCAAAGTGCCCATTGCCCTGGTTCATCATCAACTGAAGCGGCGCGGGTCGGAAGTGGACCTCGTTACAGTTGGCCACCAACAAATCGATGCGCCCATCTTCATCGAAGTGTGAAAAAAACGCGGCGCATGCGCCAAGGGCCGTATCAACGCCTGAGCCAGCGCTTATGTCCGTGAATGTCAAATCACCATTGTTACGATAGAGTCGGTTGTGGTGCTGCTCGAAAGTTGCCAGGCTGCCGGTCGCGGTCACGAAAAGATCGAGAAATCCATCGTTGTCGATATCACCGAAGGCCGCGCTGAGCGGTGTTTCGGGCCCGACCAGGCCCGCTGTATCAGTGATATCCTCAAACCCCACGCCGTCCACATTGCGAAACAACGTCACATCACCGCGTTGCACGGCCTCGACGCCCGTGTCGCTTGTCAGCAGGAGGTCCACATAGCCATCGTTGTCGATGTCGGCCGTCACCACCCCCGCGTGCCCGGAGGTCCCGACCAGCCCAACTGCCAACGTCACATCCTCGAAGGCGCCCGTGCCCGTGTTGCGAAACAAACGGCTCTGCCGCGACACGCCGTTGGCCAGGAACAAGTCGAGCAAGCCATCAGCGTCGTAGTCGAACCACGCTGCTCCGCCCATGCCCGACCCACCGTTGGCCCGAGTCAGATGCTGCATGTCGAGAAGATCGGAGGCGTCATCGAATTGCGGAGCCACCGTATCGCCACCGCTGACCACGTGCATGTGGCACAACACTACGGCGATACGCATCACGTGTGTGCTTGCCCGTCTGTTCATCTGTGATCTGCTCGAGCGCTGTCCGGGCGATCAGGCCTCTCGTCCACCGGCCTGCTCTTCATGGACATCAAGTCCACCAGAGACTCGGCGCGGTCTGTGCAGATTGATCCCGAAACCGCCAATCACGAAACTACCATATCCTACTCAAACTGATTCTGAAACCGCGCCCAGTCGCGCAAGTCCACATCCTGGTCGCAATCGGAATCGCCCGGATCACAGTCGACACTCACGATCACATCAGGACCCTCGAAGCATTCGGCAAACAGGAAATGGTCGAACAGGTCGATGTCGAAGTCGCCGTTGAAGTCGCCCAATTCGCAGGCATCAAGAATGCTGTTGCCGTTGCAGTCGGCGGCGTCGGCTTCGCACCAGTCGTTCGTGCCATTGGCGTTGCAATCGCTGCCGGCCAGGCCGTGTAGCCGAATCGCGTCGATCGTCTCACGAGCCTCCAAACCGGTGTTGGTGTCCACATAGACCTTAACGCCCTTGACCTCATAGCTGATGAGCGGCCAGGCCAGCTCGACATCCACACCATTACAACAAGCCCCACCCGGATCGACGCCCTGCCACACCGTGTGTAACTCATCGTTCATGTCCACCACGTCCACTTGATAGACAAAGCCCGGGCTCAAGTACTCCCGAATCGTGACCCCGGTGGCATACACGGGAGTTGCGTAACCCACGGTCAGAAACTCGAGGGAACCGTCAACAGGGAATGGACCCCAGCTGACGCCGCCGTCCGGTTCTCCAAGGGCGTTCACGGCAGCGCCGGCACCGGCGACCTCGCTGCTGAAGCCGATCACTTCCGTCGCCCATTGGTCGGTCATTGTGCCGAGTGGGGCGACGTCGCAGTCGTCGGGAATGCCGTTGTCGTTGCAGTCGACGTCAATCGGTTGACACGTGCCGCAGCCGAGAGACTCCACGAGACCGGCACAAATCTGGTTCCAAGCAACGCAGCACAGTGGTAAGAATTCACAGACGCACGCATATACAGTCTCGTCGCTGCAGCCTCCTATTTCACAGCAATTGTGGTGCGGGGGATTCAAGTCGCAATTGTCGGGGATTCCGTTGTTATTACAATCCGTGAGGCCGAACTCACACCAATCTACCAGGCCGTTGTCGTTGCAGTCGGCGGCGAGCCGCCCATGCAGCTCGATCGCATCAATTTGTTCAAAAACGATCGGCGCGAGGTCGGTGTCCACATAGACCTTGACGCCCTTCACGGCAAAACTCGTCATTGGCCAGGACACGTCGAAGTCTGCAGGATCTAATCCCATCGGCGTCGGATCGACCCCCTGCCACACCGTATGCAGGACATCGTTGGTGTCCATAACATCCACTTGATAGACCATCCCGTGCCCTGCGACTTCCCGGATGGTGATTCCGGTGGCGTACGCGGATTCCGAGTAACCGACGGTAATGAACTCCAGCGAACCGTCGGCTTGAGACGGCGCCCAAGCAATACCGTTCGGAATTCCCAAGGCCTGCGCAGCGAGGCCGACTTCCTCTGGATGGCCTTCAAACTGGCTACTGAATTCGATGACCTCCGAAGCCCACTGAGCGATCATCGGGCCCAATGGGGCGACGTCGCAGTCGTCGGGAATGCCGTTGGCGTTGCAGTCGGTACTGCCCGCAGCGACGTCGCATTCGTCCGGAACACCATTGGTGTTGCAATCGGCGCTGCTCGCCACCACTCCGTGCAGTTGGATGGCGTCGATCTCTTCCCAGGTGTTCAGCTGCAGGTTGGTGTCGGTGTGGATAGTCACGCCGGTCACCAGAAAATCGGTTCGCGGCCAGTCGATGTGATAGTCCACCACCTCGCCGATCGGGCTGGGGTCGAATCCTTCCCAGGCGGTGTGCACCTCTCCGTGCATGTCGATCAGTTCGACCCGGGTCACGAAGCCGTTGCCCTGGTTCTCGCGTATGGTCACGCCATCGGTAAACACAGGCTGGTCGAAGCCAACCGAGATGAACTCCACCGTCCCGTCGAACTGTGATGGTGTCCAGGCGGACCCACAATCACAATAGGCAAAAGTGTCGGGCGGGCCCAGCACCTGGGCCGCCGAATGAGCCATGGGACTGGGCGCGAACTCCGAACTGAAGCTCAAGACGGTCGATGCCCATTGATCGATGTCGACGACGACGTCACAGTCGTCTGGCACACCGTTGTCGTTGCAGTCCGTGTCGCATTCGTCGGGGACGCCGTTGGTATTGCAGTCTTCGCTGGTGCCGTCAGCGACATCACATTCGTCGGGGATCGCGTTCAGATTGCAGTCGTCAACCGTGGACTCGATGATCAGCGACCACGCGGCCAGCGTGCCTCCGTAGCCGATGAATCCGTCGAAGATTTCCAGCGTCCAGTCGCCCGCAACATCCACGCCGTCGAACGCCGAGAGCGCTTCGGCGGGAAGGTAACGGCCATTGTTCAGATCCACACAAGGAAGCTCATCGTTCGCCTCGTCGTCAAAGACCGTGTCGTCGAAACCGCAGATGTCGGCACAGGCCTCGCATGGACCATACCGGTACACATCCACGGAGGTACCGGCGTGCGACAGCGTGATGATGAGGTCGCCCAGGAACTCGTGGGTCAGTGTCACGCCGAGATCAATGTCAAGAACACGGCCGCCCTTGGGAACATTGAAGGACCGGCTGATGGTGACCCCGTCGACGATTGGCTCCGGGGGATCCACCTCGAAACTGTAGTCGGTACGGATAGACACCTCGCATTCGTCAGGGATGTCGTTCTCATCACAGTCCTGGCTGGTGCCGTCGGCGATGTCCTGGTCGTCGGGTATGCCGTTGTCGTTGCAGTCGGAACCTGCGCTCGTTTCGCCCTCTTGCCGAATCTCTGGTGTTGTCTCAGTGGCGCGGTCAACCACTTCGCCCCGGGCGGTCAATGTGGGACGTCTGCGTTCGCCGATTCTAAGCCCTGGGTCCGCGGGCGTACTCACGGCTGCACCGAGCACAGCCAGCGTGCTCAGCAACATGATTGCATATTGGCGTTTCATGATTTCACTCCAGCCAGGACCAGGCTATTCATTCCTCATCCTCGTCGTCCTCGCGCTCGCACACGTTCTCGTCGCTGCACACCTGCTCATCGGGACACACTTCGGTTTCGCAATCGAATTTTTCTTCGCATTGACCCCGGCTGCTGTCGCACAGTTCATCGCTGCTACAATCGCTGTCAACGCAACAGCCGTCCTGGGGATCGCATTCGCGTTCGCAGAAGCCCGTCTCCTGGTTGCAGTCCTGGCCCTCCGGACATGGATCGTCGGTATCACCCGCCTCGCACTCGGGGTTGCGGTCACACTCGAATGTGTCCAGGTTGCACTGTTGATCCAGGTCGCAGTCGCGGGAATCTGCGCAGTCTCTCTTCAATTCACACCGCCCCAGTGCGCGGTTACACAGTTCGTGACCGTCATAGGGGAATGTGTGGCCGCAATCGATGTCGCGCTCACATCCCGGGCGCGGCAAACACCTGGGCGCCGCGCAGTATTCGCCAGGACGACACTCTATGTCTCCATTGCAGGCGAATCGCTCGCACTTGCCAGTCGTGCGATTACATTGTTCACCGCCGCGACACTGGCTATGGTGCTCGCATTCTGTAATGCGCTCGCACCGGAAACCCACTGTGCATATCTCGCCACCATGACAATCCCTGTTGGTGTTGCAACTGAAGTCCGTTCGCACGCACCGGAGGTTGTTCTGGCACTCGTGACCGGGGCGACATCCGGCGTTGGTGCTGCTGTCGCATCGGCACGCCCCGTCAAATTCTCCACACGTTTGACCCTCGTCGCATTGGTCATCTGTCCTGCATAACCTCTGACACTCGTTGTAGTCGTTACACAGCTCACGCGCTTCGCAGTCGAAGTCACCGCCTGCGGAACAGTCGGCATTGCGGCAAGTGGCTCGGCCGTGTGTGTCACAATACTCGCCATCTTTGCAGTCGCTGTTTTCCTCGCATTCGGGATCGGAATCCTCGTCGTCTTCGTCCGGTATGCCGTCGCCATCATCGTCTTCGTCTTCGTCGTCGGGTTCGCCATCCCCGTCGTCGTCGTCATCTGCGTCGTTATTCTCGCCATCGCCGTCGATGTCGTCGTCGTCATCGTTGTCAATCCCATCGCCGTCGACGTCCAAGTCCTCGCCGTTGGGTTGGCCATCCCCGTCGACGTCAGGATCTTCCTTGTTGGGAACGCCGTCCCCGTCGATGTCGAGGCAGTCACCTTCGGAAAGTGAGTCCGTACTGGCCAGGATCTCATCCAGGTCGGAGCAACCATCACCGTCGCTGTCGATCGCCTGCAGCAGGGCCAGGGCCAGCGTGTCACCACAATCGCTACACAAGGCGTCGTCACCCAGATATGTGCCTGCCAGTTGGAGGCACGTGTCGGACGAAACCAGCTGACATCCGCCCGAAAGACAGCACGCTCCAGTTTGCCCTGATCCGATTCCGGCACCGGCGAACTGCGGCGCCCCCGCGCCGATGGCCGCATCCGAGGGGCCACCCTCGGGCACGGGTGGCGAACAGCTTCCAGCTAGCAGAAGCGCTGCGGCGAGCAGGCCGCGTGATGTGCGTGGTTGTCGCTGTTGCCTCATCATATCGTTACACGTACGGCCCCGCACGGGACTAGTCCTTCGACAAGGTGGATTCTACGGGTAGCAGACTTCGACAGATCGGCTCAGGACTAGTGCTGAGCATACACTCGCGGACGTGGCCACACCTGAGGCGAGCTGTGTCGAAGCACTAGTCGACGATCACGGTGTACGTAACGACCATTTCGCAAAGGTCGGCCTCCATATCGCCAATCGTGAACTGGGCGTTGTAGATCGGTTGTACGGGGTAGATGAGAATGATGGACTCCATGATGCCATGGCTCCCACACGGGCAACCGCATCCGTTGCCGTCGTCATTCTCCGACATCCAATCACTGCTAAACACAACTTGCTGTCCCGAGTGTAGCCCCTCATAGACCCGTGGAGTGGGAGCCACGTAGCCGAGTGGATTCGCGGGCACGGCCTGGCCCTCTGGAATCAACCACTGGCAATAGTTTTCCCAAAACTCGTTCGTGGGGGGAAAGCAATTAGCGTTGATATTGCCGTCAACAAAATCGCCAAGGCACTCGTGATGGTACAGCGGGATCCGCCCATCAGTGTCACCCGGGCCAAGGGTGAAAAAGGTCGCGTCTTTCCATTCCCAATAGCCTCCGTTGATCTCGCCGCCACTACAATCAGTGTCTGCCATAAAGAAGGAATCGATCCGAATTGTGACGTTCTGATCCTGCCTTAATGGGTCACGACTAGAAACAAACTCGGCTCCATCGCTGCAGTTAGCTGGTGTTACAGTGCAGTCGCCATCGGTGTCGTACTTGTTTGGGTCCGTGGAATCATCCGGGTCAACCAGGTCTTTACCATCGTACTCCACGCCATCGTCAAGACCGTCGCCGTCGGAGTCGGCCAGCAGCGGGTTGGAAGTCACGGTGTATATCGGTTCGCCGATCACGTGGACTCGCCATACCGACTGGTTGATCTCGAAACCGTCCGACAGTCCGTCGTCGTCGGTATCGGTGTCCAGAAGATCGGAACCAATCGTCGCGGCCGGCTCGACATAGACACATTGGGTCGGATTCGGAGAGAGCGCACAGCGGCCCAGGAACTCTGGGTACTCCGTGAAATAGTTGTCGGAGTCGAATTCATGCCCATCGAGCAAGCCATCGCCATCCGTATCCGCGAGTCGTGGGTGTGAACCGAGAACCTTCTCAAGCAGATCGGGTAAACCGTCATTGTCGGTATCCGGGTTGTTGGGGTCGGAGCTGATACAGCCTGGTGTATTCCCGATAGCACAAGGGGGAATGGCTTCAGGGACGCACACGCCGGCTGGGAAGCCGCAATCCGTAAGGAAATTGGTGCACGGGAGCCCGTCGTCGGGTCCGCCCACACAAAATGAGGGGGTTGTGTCTGTCAGCACATACCAACCCTGTTCTTCCTCGAGGTCACTCAAGCCGTCCTGATCTGTATCCCGCACTGTATGGGCATCGTCTTGGTCGTTGGGATTGGATCCCAGCCATGCTTCGCGACCATCGCGAATGCTGTCATTGTCCGTGTCAACAGACAGCGGATCGGTAGCGTACGCAACGGCTCCAAGAGCGTTATGGTCCACCAACCCTGGCATCGAACCCACATAGGGATCGACTGCCAAAGGCGGATCGTTGCTGGGATCAGAGTCGTTGTCTCTCTGCAGGATCACGTAACCATTCAATTCGGCCGGGTCAGTGATGCCGTCACCGTCGGTATCACGCCTGCGTGGATCCGTACCCAGGTTCCGCTCGATCATGTCCTCTATGCCGTCGTCATCGGAATCCCTGTCCACGGGATCCGAATAGACTCTTCGCCGCTGGCCATCCACGTTGACAAGCCATCCCTCGGTCGTTTCTTCGTAGTCACCGACTCCATCTCCATCGGTGTCCGACTCCTGGTCGGAACTCCCGAAAACGGCCTCGACCCGTGCAAAGAGACCGTCCTGGTCGTCGTCCGCTTCGAATGAGATAGAGTAGTTCTGTCCACCCAATAGGCGCAGTTCGCTGAAGTGGGTGTACGGCGGTGTTCCCGGCGGCACGATCACCACCCAGAATCGTCGTGCCGTCGGAGCCCGACTCTGAATCTCCGGATCGGTCTCCACTCTGCGCACGCGCATCAGTTGTTCGACGGTGACATCGGTCACGCCATCGTCATTCGTATCCAGATCCTGATAAAACGTCCCGTACGAGTTCTGAATGTCCGCACCGCTCAAGTCATCTGCGAACGGTTGATTGTTGGGGTTGTCCGACCTGGTGATGCCGATGATGTCCTCCAACGCGGTCTGCATCGAGATGCCCAGCGGGGCGCCAGTGGCGATGTCGAAGCGACCCGCGGTGGCCACGCGGTAGGTTTCAACTCTGCCATCCGAGATGCCGCCCTGGAGGTCGCAGCTCTCGGGGTCGAGATTCTCGCACGAGCCGTTCGGCAGACAGCAGACCTGGCCGTAATCAATCACGATGCCGGCAGTCCTATCGTTCGTTTCCTGAGATGAGAACGCGAACAGGCGCCCATCCTCCGAACGGACATTGAAGTTGGACAGCTCCACGGTGATGGCCTGCGGTGATTCGCGCAGTCGGCGGGCCACTTCGGGAAAGATCTGTACGTCTCTGAAGATGAAGGGCCCGCGGTCGCGGTCGAACGGTCCCAGGTTGAGGTCGATGTCCTCGCCCAGTGCCAACGTGCGCTCCGGCAGCAGCGTGGCCACCGGGATGTTGGCCCTGGTCGCTGGATCCCGCACAAGGGCCACGAGCTCCATATCGGTGATGTTGAAGGCCACGTCGCCGTCGTTCGTGACGGTGACATCGACCCGCATGTCCGCATCTTCGGTCGTCCGGGTAAATGACCTGTTGTTACTGACCTCGTTGGCAAATGCCAATGATTCCTGCTCTTCGGCCGAAGCACTCTCGACTGACGAACGATCCAGCGTGGCCGAGTAGCCGCGCGATCGTGTTTGCTCAAACCCGACCGTGGCGGTGAATTTCCAGGCATAGCCGTCGTCGAAACCCACTTCAAGGGATGCTTCCTGACTGAATGTATCCGTGAGTTCGCGCGTCTGGGTGTCGGACGTACTGAAACTGCGCTCCTGGCTTTGTGAGAGTGTGGTCGTAGCCGACCGTTCCTCGGTTTGGGTCACGCCGGTTTCGTCGGTGTACTCGACGCGCTCATCAAGAACGAGGCTGATCTGACCAATCTTGATTTGTGGGAGTGGCAGGTCGGCAATTCGCGGGTTGCGGTTGGCCTCGAACAGCTCCACGTTGTCGGGCATCTGGTCGCCGTCAGTGTCCGCGAGCGTCGGCGATGTCTTGAAGAGGTTGACCTCGAAGAGATCGCTGATGCCGTCGTAGTCGGTGTCCTGCTTGCGCGGATCGCTGTACCAGATGTTCCATTCATCGAAATCGGACACCTGGTCGGCATCTGTGTCGTCGGTCCTCGGATCGAAGTTGTGACGGTTTTCGTCGCCGTCCCAAATGCCGTCGCCGTCGGTGTCCCTACTAAACGGATCACTGGTGACGTGCGCGGTACTCGTGGTGCCGTCGTCGAACTCGATGGTCACGAACCAGCCGATCTCCTCGAACCAGTCGGCGAAACCATCGCCGTCCGTATCCACCTGCTCGTTGAGCGGCAGCGGCCCAACAGCCAATCCATAAGGCTGGTTCAGGCCGATGTGACCAATCACCGTGCTCTCACCGGTGTACTGATCGATGACCAGCAGTTGACCGGACTCACGATCCATTCCGTACAGGGCACGAAATCCGGAGTTCATTGCCAGGCCTTGAATGGTGTTGAACATCAGGTTGCCGCGCGTCATGGTATTGGCCGTCACCGGGTCCAGTGTCATGAGTGTCTTATCATTGGCGGCCAGCAGCGTGTCGGTGTGCGCATCGAAGGCCAGCGTCCAGATGTTCTGGTCGAGGCTGCCGATGACGCTGACCGCAGCGCTTTGTGGGGCAATGTGCACGAGCCGGCTCGGGTTGATGGTCGTTCCGTACAATCTGTCCCTGTTGTCGTCGTAGGCGAGTCCACGCACATCGAAATCACCCAGCGATCCGATGACACGGGCCACACCGGAGTCGATGTCGATGCTGACGAGTTGGTTGGGAGCGATGGTTGTGCCGTACAAGGCCCCGGTGTTGGCGTTGTACGCAAGGCTGCGGACTCCGGACACGCCCAACGGACCCACACCGCTGCCGACTCCGGTTCGTGGATCAACAAGGACCAGCGTGCCCGTGGCGCTGTCGACGGTGTACAGGCTGGCCTCGAAATTGATGACCGGCGGCGTTCCGCGGAACGTCGCACGCGTCGGATCAAACCCGATGGGTGGCGGCAACAGGCCGTCGGGCGCGGTGAGTGGGTTACCCACGGCGTCGTGCACATTGACGACGTGCACCGTGTACTCGTCGGACGACTGGCTGAGGGTCACCAGCTCCACCGCGGTGTTCTGTTCGTTGGGAATCGCATCGACAACCAGCAGATACGCCGTATCGCTCCCCGCAATCTCGTAATGCGCCGGATTGTCGATGCCCTCTCCCATGACCTTGTTGAATGCGACAATCACGGAGAGGTTGCCGGCGGACACCGCGCCGACCACGCGAGGGAGTTCGTCGACACCCGCAAGGGCCAGTTGCCCCGCGAACGTAAACTTACCGGCTCTGTTCACGATCTCATTACCGGCCAGGTCTACGATGTCACGCGATACCGACAGGCTGTAAGGAACATCCGCCACTTGCGTCTGGGTAATCAAGACAACCTGGGTCCCGAACGACTGCACGTCCGCGCTGATCACTGCCAAAGGCGGGTCGATCTCGAAGCTCTGCGGAAGAACCGTGCCCTCAGCGACAGGCTCGCTGAATGTCACCACAACCGTGTTGGCGTCTCGTGACTCCACAACACTCACACTCGGCCCCGCGGTGTCAACGGCGGCGATGCCTTCGAACACGACTTCGGCACGCGTCGGATCAACCAGTAACGGAGCCGGTTCCGTAAGCGAGTTCTTGACGCGCACGGTGTAGGACACGTGAACCATGAATTCGTGCGCGGGCAGTCTCAGACGCACGGCCTGACCATCCGGAGTCACGATGGCTTCGACAGGGACAAGTGCCGGAGCGACCTCGTAGTTGGATACGCTGGCCAATGCTGCGATGTCCATGCCGCGATTGAACGTCAGGAGTATTTCCTGGCTGGACAGTGCACTCGCTCTCTCCAGGAATGGTTCTTCTTCGTCGCTTCCATTGAACCGGATAGGCGCGGCGGAGTCCGACGAACCACCATTGCCTACCGGAGTGCCTATGCTGATCGCATAGTCCACCCTGCTCTGCCGGTCCGTGGTGAGGATAACGCTCCGATCGTCTGGGCCCACCGCGGCCGTTGACACGGCAAGTACATCGCCAGAGGACGAGACTATGCTGTACGCTGCCGGATCACCGGCCAGCGCAGGAACCGGTCCATCGAATGCGACGCGCACGTAGTGCGTGCTCAGCGCCTCCGCCGCTACAACAGTTCCCGCTGACTGCGGACTGCAAGCGGTGCTCAAGCAACACAGTGGCACAATGATCGAAAACAGCGCAGTACAGACTCTGGATTTGGTATTCAAGAGTGCTCCTCCAATCGCATCCGGCATACGTCAACTCGGAATATTGGGGTCGATTGAAATTTGTTGCGGCCCTGGGCCTCATGGCCCCGAACCATCAGTCTACACCGACCAGCCGGAATCCACGCCGTCCATGCGCAAACTTCGTCGCAGAATGCGGGCAACGGGCCCCTGGGCGTTGTCGCTAAGTACTGCACCTACCCCACGTTCCACTCCATCGCCGAGACGGGCTGCGCGTCACATACCAAACGGACCGGCACGAGCGGTGCTCCTGGCTGGCCGGAGGAAGCTTTTTCTTGGTCTTCACGCATTTCGGCGGCCGCCACGACACCACGGTGTTCACAGCCTATTAGTCTCAACCGCGAATCGTCGATGTCGCGCACGACGGCAACCGTATCGTCCGTCGATCCGTCGTCTACGACAATCAGCTCGATCTTGTGCAGCGTCTGATCGAAAATCGAGCGCACGGCTCGTTCAATGGTCTGTTCGGCATTGAACACGGGAAGAACCACCGAGACTTCGGTCATATCAATCGGGGCCTTGTTGTTGTCAGTGCTCGTGTTCTTGGCGGTTTGCTGCGGCGTTGTATGGCTGTCACGGATCAATGTCCCTGGCGGGACGCACGCCAAGGTAGCCGAAACGGTACTCGGGTGCACCGTCGTAGCGGCACGCGGACCTGGCGAAGGCAGCACCGACGCTGAAGCTGCCGCCGCGGTAGACGCGAGCGCCGACGCCGAACACTGTGCGATAGCCACTGCCCGGCTCCACGTCGTCGGCGGCGTAGTTGCCCAGCCAGTCCCGGGTCCACTCCCATACGTTGCCGATCGTATCGTGCAACCCGAACGCGTTGGGCAGGAAACTACCCACCGGTGCGTGGGCTGCCCAGTCGTCGTCCCAGTCTTCGAAGTCCCAACTGGACGGCGCTCCCTGGCTCCGTGTCCACGCATCACCGAGATTGCCGGCGCGTTGGGTGTCAATCGTTGTCTTGTCATCGCCCGTCCACCACACCGTCGTGGTTCCGGCGCGGGCTGCGTATTCCCACTGCGCCTCGGTCGGAAGGACCAGATCCAGATGCTCGAGGGTTTCCGTGCATTCGATCCAGCTAACCTTCTCGACAGGATTCCACGCCGTATTCTCATGGAATGTGCCATCGGGCCGCGGTTTGCCCGCGTACGTCCAGTCCAACGGATAGCCGCTTGGATTGTTGCCTGTGAAGCGAAGCCATTGTCCCTGGGTCATCTCGTAGCGCGAGATGAAGAACGGATCGAGCGTGATCTCGTGCACCGGGCTCTCGCGGTCCTTGGCCCCGGGGTCGTAGTTGAGCGCCCCTGGATGATCCCTTTGCGCGCCCATCTGGAATGATCCGCCAGGAATCAGCACGAGGACCAGGCCGGTGTCGCCTGTCAGGATCCACGGGTTCACAGCTGCCGTATCGGGATTGGGCACCGGCCGTACTCCGGTCTGCACGTGCCAGAACTCCCACAGCCCGGAGCGTGCGTCACGGCGCAGCGGCACGAGCCCAAGCTGTGGTTGCAGGCGAAGGCCACCATAGACATCCAGATCAGTGATGTCGGCCAGGGCTTCGGTCCACGCGGCACCCACGTCGACGCCCGTGATGCTGCGCTCCTCGATCGTGCGCGCGTCCGCCAGGCGCTCTTCGACACTGGCAAGCGTACCCTTCCTGGGGTTGTCGTCCATGAACGCTTCGAGGTCCACAACAAGCCCGGCCAGCATGTCGTGCTGCCACTGCCGTTCGTCGTCGGCAAAACGCCACGTGCGGCGCTGCTGGACCGTTTTCTCCAACTCGGCGATACGCTCAGTGGCCTTCGTGGTCGCCTTCTCGAGTTCTGCGATCTTCCTCACCGGCGTTTCTGCATCCTCGTTCATCTCTTCACGGACCGTCTCGAGCTGCTGGCGCAGCTTGAGCAGTGCCTGCTTCGTCTCGTTCAGCTCACCGGCCTGCGGATGTGTCTCGCGATCATGGCGTTGCTGCTCCAGATCGTACGCCAGCGCCTGGTCGCGCAGCGCCGCCAGCGTGCCCTGATGCCTGGGCAGGTTGTCGCGCAGCGGTCCAGCCTCCTCGCGTACCCACGCTTCCATCGCCTGGATGCTCTCCGGGTGGGCGGGCCACAGGTTCTCGGCCGCGGCACGGGCATCGGTCAACCGTTTGAGGTCGGCCAGGCGCAATATTTCGTCTTTTGCTTCGCGCTCCCGTATTGCCGAGCGCGTGCTCACGATGACGCCCACCAGGAGCACGACGAACACCGCTGTAACGCCCGTCACGATGGCCTTGTGACGCAAGGTAAATTTTCGCAGCTGATACATCACGCTCGGCGGGCGGGCCAGGATCGGCTCATCCCCGAGGTAGCGCCGAATGTCCTCGGCCAGGGCCGCAGCCGACTGGTAGCGCCGCGTCTTGTCTTTCTCCAGGGCCTTGGCCACGATGGTCTCGATGTCGCCGCGAAATTCTCGATTGATCGAACTGGCCCACGTCGGCTCCTCCTCGCAGATGATCCGAGTGGCCTCGTGAATCTTGCGGTTTTTGAGATCGTAGGGCGACTGTCCGGTGAGCAATTCGTAGGCGATGACGCCCAGGGCATATACATCGCTGCGCGTGTCCAGTTCACCGGGGTCAGCCGCCGCCTGCTCGGGCGACATGTACTGCAGCGTGCCGATGATCTGACCCACATCGGTCTGCATCGTGGCAACCTGCATGTCTGAGTCGGTGGCCCGGGCCACGCCGAAGTCGAGGATCTTGGGCTGGCCGGATGCATCGACCAGAATGTTGCCGGGTTTGAGATCGCGGTGGATCACACCCTTCTGGTGGGCATGCTCGACCGCGTCACACAGGCGTGCGAGCAGTTCGAGGCGCTCGCGCGGCGAGAGCTTTTTCTCATTGACGTGCTGCAACAGGTCAACGCCGCGCACGTATTCCATCGCGAAGTACGGGAGTCGCCCGCTCACAGTCTCCTCGGTGCCCGCCTGGTACACCTGGGCGATGCCCGGATGCTGTAAACGGCCCAGCACCTGGGACTCGAGGGCGAATCGCTTGACCAGCGCCGACGATGCGAGTCCCGCGCGAATGACCTTGAGGGCGACCGTTCGCCTCGGGCTGTCCTGCTCGGCCTCGTAGACCGTACCCATGCCCCCCTCGCCGATCGTGGCCAGGATTCTGAAGGGTCCTATGCGCTCCGGCAGCGGAGTGGACATGAGCTTGGCGCGCCCATGGAATCCGGAGAACACCGTGGTGCCCGAACCTGGCTTCGCCTGTCGAGCGTCTTCGCGCAACAGCGTCTCGACCTGCACGCGCAGGGCTTCATCATCCCTGCACTGGGCGGCCAGATAATCCTCGCGTTCGGAAGGGGGCAGCTCAATGGCGGCTTCGAAGAGACTCTCGATCCGTCGGAATTGTTCCGGTTGCAATGTCACAGATGCCCGTAGCCTACCTCGTGAGTCGAAAAGAATGAGCAGCGCGTTGTCATCTCACAGGGCAGGCCATCATACATCAGGAACAGCACTGGAACATACTCATCCACTACGATGAGGCCGAAGCCACACTGCACGAGGCTCACCGTATACTCACTGAGCAACTCAACGACACACACGAACTCGTCACGCGTCGTCGGCCATATTATAGACCTGTATGACGCCTGGCACGAAGCCGAACCGGATGGCGGGTAACCCGTGAAGCCAAAGAAAGAGCCGGCGCCCCTGGAGAGGCCGCCGGCTTGCACGAAGTTGATTATCGCCCGGTTTCAGAAGGTCGATGAGCTCACAGGGAGGACCTTGTTCACGTTTTCACCACCCTCGCCTCCTGAGTTCTTTCCATGCCTCCTTCGCCGCAGGGGGAGTTAACTTGCTCAGCAGATCGTTCAAGGCTTCGAGGCGTTGGAGCTTCTCGCCTGGCGCGAGTGCCATGAAGCGGCGAATCCTCTCGGTGTCGAGTGGCTCCTCAGCTGGATGAACTGTCTCTTTGTCCATGGATCTTCTTAATCTCTTCGAGGGCTTGCAGGTCGATCAAGTCCCGTGGCCGGCCGGCCTGTTCTTTCATAGTCATCAAGTCTTCCAGCGCCATCAACGAAATCTCTATGTTCTCCGCCGACAGAACTTGACGCCGCTGGAACGCCTCGCCGAAGTTTATTCCTGAATGGAGCAGGATATCGATCTCTTCCATGGGCCGTGATGGATTCAATACTGTGAAGGCTCGCATGCCTTTGTTCTCAATCCAATCTATTCGCGCATCACGATCCGCAAGTCGGGCAAGAGGAACTGGGACCCGAGGCTGCCATCCACCTTCTTCAAGTATCTGCACGAAAGCCACCAGATTTGCATCATCCATGGCCAACAGCAGGTCGAGGTCAGATGTTGCCCTGGAGAAGCCATGTAGGTTCACCGCGATACCGCCGATCAGCAGGTACTTGATCTCTCGCTCTTGCAAAGACCTGAATATGTCCTCGTATAGCATGTAATCCTCGCAGTATTCCGTTCGGCAAACTAATCGTGATTACGCCACATACCGGCCGCGTGGTCAAGTCGCTAAGCCCCAGTGGGCACGCCCACCCATGAGAATAGCCGGCGCCCCTGGAGAGGACGCCGGCTTGTACGAGGCTTGAATGTCACCCGATGTCATCGGGTCGATGGGCTCACCATGATGGTCGCCGGGACCGTCTCGATGAAATCGATGCGTCCGTAGGCCGGTGTCGGGAACAGGAAGCTCCGCTGCGCTGCGTCCGTGGAATCGGTCAGCAGGTCGATCACGAATGTGCCGGCCGCCTTGGGTGAGGCCTTGAACGTCAGCGTGGCCAGGTAGTCACCGCGCGCGCCCGGTACACCTTCGTCGTCGAGGCCGACGACCACCTGGCGTGTGGCCAGGTTGTAGGCATCCCAGTAACCCAGGCCACTGAACACGTGCGCCGCGGCCGATGCCTTGACGCTCGGACGGGCATCGTCGATCGCGATGTCGATCAATTCCAACGCTCCGCGATCACCACCGAGCGTCGTCGCGTGCAACTGGTAACCGCGCAGGTCGTGGACAGGGCTATCGAGTCGCACATCCACCGTGAACAGCTGACCTGCCTCAACGCGCTTCGTGTCACTCTGCAGCCGAAGCGCAACTTGCTCAACGACGTCGGACCCGAGCGGGCCAAGCGGCGCCGGCGCGCCGTCCAGCGGGCAACTGCAGCTCGATGATCCACCGAAGGCATTCAATGCCGCGAAGGCATCGTTGCCATCGCATACACCGTCGGGTGCACAGCTTCCGAATGAACCGCCCGCATCGACATTGAATGCTGTCGGTGCAGCCACTTCGCACGTGTATGCATCACCCGGGCCCCCGTTGGGGTCGGTGTTGGCGAAGCAGTTGAGGGCATGAAAACGATCATTGCCGTCGGCAGTACCGTCGACGGGACATAGCCCGAACTGGCCGCCCATGTCGGCGAACACGATGTCGGTCGCTACACACGCCCCGGCCTCACAGGCCCAGAACGTGCAGTTATTATCGCGGATATCGTTGCCGTCGAGGTCGGCACAATCGCCGTGGGTCGTGCACGGTGTCACACCTGGACCAGCGGTCTGCCAGAAACCGCTTGCCAGTTCGATGTTGCCGCCTGTGGCGTTTCCAACATCAGGTTGACCCACCGTTCCGTACAATTCGTAGGTCCCGCCGGTGCTCTTACCGCCTCCACCATCGATGGTGTACCAATCGATACTCAGGTTCGGAGGAGACGCGAATGCCGCCGCCGTGGTCATGAAGCCCAGAATGACTGAGTTAGTTATGTTGATAGGCATGGTTCTCTTCTCCATGAGTAAGGGTTCGTGCTACTTGCCACCCGAGGCGCTCAACAGGCGCTCGAGGCGTGCCAGGCGATCATTCAACGACGAGACCTCGTCACGGAGCGCGTCGTTCTCCGCGGCTAGTTCACGGAACGCCTCAACGGCCAGTGCTTCGAATCCACGAATTGTGACGCGCTTGTAGCCGTCCTGTGCTTCAGCAACCCAATCGGGGATGACCGCCTCGACTTCCTGGGCGACGAACCCTGTGCGCACACCGGCGAGTTCGTTGATTGCAGCGGGGTCGTGGTACTCGAAGGTCACGCCACGCAGCGCCAGGAGCGTATCGAGGGCACCGTCCACATCAGCAATGTTCTTCTTCAGCCTGACATCCGAGGCGACCGACCATGAACCCCCGCCCGGTTTGCCGGCGCTGCCGTTAACATGCAGCATGAAGCCCGGCGCGACGGTACCAATCCCTACGCTTCCACCGTCGGGTTGAAGAAGCACATCCACGCCGGCCAATGTCGAGTAATCGATTCCCTGAATGACAGGCATTTCCAGGGAAGCCTCCTGGAAAATGCGCAGGCCCTTACCGGCACTGGCTGGCAGGTTGCCACCATGCCCGCCACTGATCCACAGGGATCCGTCATGGAGGTGAAGTTTTGATTCCGGGGCATCCGTCCCGATACCGACGTTGCCCGTCTCATAGCTGATATCAGCCCCATCCTCTGCCCACACGCTGGAGACCGGCAAGCCCGTCAGGCCCGAACCGTCGCCGACGAAGGCAGTGGCGGTCACGGTCCCCACAACGTCCAGCTCGGTGGTCGGCGTGGTGGTACCAATACCTACGTTGGCATCGCAAATCAGGTCGTTAGTGATTTCGAACTGTGACGCAGAGACCTTGCCTTTGTCGACGCCGCCAACCTTCATCCTCAGGAAATTGACACCGGCCATCTCGGTCGTGTTGTTCGAGGTGAATTGGAAATGATTCCCCGTCACATTGTGATACATGCCGCGAGAATTGCCGACTTGATCAAACCTCAGCTGCCCCAGAACATCAAGCGGCGCCTGCGGCGTTGTCGTACCGATGCCGACGTTGCCTGTCTCATAGCTGATATCAGCCCCATCCTCTGCCCACACGCTGGAGCCCGTCGGCAGGCCGGTCAGGCCCGAACCGTCGCCGACAAAGGCAGTGGCGGTCACGGTCCCCGCGACATCCAGTTCGCTCGCGGGCATTGTTGCGCCAATGCCCACGTCGCCAGTCGCAGTGATTCGCATTCGCTCCGTATTGCCAAACGGATTGGGATCCGTTCCATTCTGGATCACCAGGGCACCGTTGACACCAGTCTCGCGTACAAGGCTCCACGTGCTTAAGTGTGAGCCGTCCATAGCCAGTTCTTTAAGTCCGAATCCTGCCGAGATGCTACCGGCTTGCGCACCCACGACCTCGATCACTGCATCGAGTGCCATGGCAGAAATGTTCGTTGATCCATTGAGGGCCCCAGGTTGGGGTTCTGGAATCGGATTAACACCGCCAACGGTCAACCTGTTTGCTGTCGGAGCCGTATCGATACTAACCCTCCCGTTCGCGTCCACATCGATCCCACGGGTTGCCATCGAAAATGGCGCCGGCGTGATTTCCTGGCGGGCGAGTACCTGCCCTTCAACCGTGACTTCCAGCCACAGCGGATCGGTGCCCGCGTAGGGCGTCACGCCGAAGTCGAGATCGGCGGCGAACAGACCGTCAGTCACCGTTTCAGTTGCCATCACCGTCGAGCCGATCTGGCTGCCGGCGAGTTCATCGTCGAACAGTCTGAACTCCAGGTTGGCAGGACCGTCGAAATGGGCCCCATTGTCCTTCAGAAGCCCCTGGTACGTGATCGTGTTTCCGGGAACGCCAGCTATTGTCGCTGTGGTCACGGCCATGAGTGCCACAGTAACCGTTCCGATTCTCGTCATTCCGATGTTCCTCATCACAACGTATTCCTTTCGCGAGTGGCTCGACCTGAGCCCGTAACGTGCCGCTGCCTCCGATACCACGGCTGAGCGACTCACAAAGCTGACGATGCCACCCGGCACCGTCCTTGATGGGGGAGTGACGTCATTTCCCGGATAGTCCGCAGGAATTGGGTAATCTCAGAGAATCGGCAGCAACGGCTTCTGCTTCGACCTCACGTCGTATATCATGTCAGACAAGAGGATACGGCCGTGGATGCAGCTCTTCAGACCCAGGTCACGACATTGTTGAACCGGATTCGCGACGGTGATGGAAGCGCTGACGGGCAACTGCTGGACATGGTCTATCACGAACTCCGCGGACTGGCCGCGGCGATTCATGCGGCGCAGCGCGGACCGCACACCCTGCAGCCGACTGCCCTGGTCCACGAAGCGTGGCTCAAGATGGCCGGGCACGTCGATCGGCTCGAATCGCGACGTCATTTCATGGCCGTGGCCGCACGGGCCATGCGCCAGGTGCTGACGGACCGGGCCCGCGCTGCCCTGCGTCAGAAGCGCGGCGGAGACGTGCAGACGGTCATGCTGCACGACAACGCAGTCCCCGCCCAGCCAGTCGATACCGGCAACGAACACGAGCTCGTCGCTTTGGACCAGGCTCTCACTGAACTCGGCAATCTCTATGAGCGGCACCTGCGCGTCGTGGAAATGCGGCTGCTCGGCTCGATGACCATGCAGGAAATCGCGGACGAACTGGGCGTGTCCAAGCGGACCGCCGAAGAGGACTGGACGTTCGCACGGATCTGGTTACGGAGGCAACTGCGGCAAGAGGACCCGCGCAGTTGATCCCCGACCTGTATCATGCGTTGTCACGCTGATGAACACGCCGCAGTACCACAAATTGCGTCAACTCTTCAGGCTGGCCCTGCCCCTCCCGCCAGACGAACGTGAACAGCTGATCACCGAGCACTGTGGAGATGATGTAGACCTGCGCCGTGAATTGGAGGCCCTGTTGTCCGTCGCCGACGACACCATGGCTGAACATTCATTGGTCTCGGATAGACGCATCGACGATCAGCGGCGGCTCATCGATGCGGACACACCACAGACCGTCGCCCTTCACCCGAACGTGTCCGACCGCACCGTGCCTCTGCCCGAGCGCATCGGTCCATTTGCCATCCGAGGCATCATCGGCGAAGGCGGCATGGGCACGGTCTATGAAGCCGAGCAGGACAATCCAAAACGCACCGTGGCGCTCAAGGTCATTCGTCCAGGCGTGGCGTCGGCCGAAATGCTCAAGCGGTTTGCGTTGGAGTCGCAAGTCCTCGGTCGCCTGCAGCATCCGGGCATCGCCCAGGTCTACCAGGCGGGCACGGCCGATACCGACCTGGGCCAGGTACCCTATTTCGCCATGGAGTATGTCCGCGGCGTCGATCTGCGAACCTACATCACAGGAAAAAACGTCACGCCTCGTGAGCGTTTGAACCTGCTGGCCCACATCTGCGACGCGGTACACCACGCCCACCAGAAGGGCGTCATCCATCGTGACCTCAAACCGGGCAACATCCTCGTCGACGAATCGGGCCAGCCCAGGATCCTGGACTTCGGCGTGGCTCGGGCCACGGATGCCGACCTGCACGTCACCATGAACACCGACGTCGGACAGCTCATCGGCACATTGCAATACATGTCCCCCGAACAGGTCGCCGCGGACCCCGATCAGCTGGACACCCGCAGTGATGTGTATGCCCTGGGTGTCATCGCCTATGAACTGATGACCGGGCACATGCCCTATGACCTCAAGAACCAGGTCATCCACGAAGCGGCACGGATCATTCGCGAAGAAGAACCACAACAGGCCAGCGCCATCGACAGCATGTTTCGCGGCGATGTCGAGACCATTATCGGCAAGGCCCTGGCCAAGGACAAAGAGCGGCGCTACGAGTCGGCCGCCGGCCTGGCCGAAGACATCCGTCGACATCTGCGGGACGAGCCCATCCTGGCGCGTCCGCCCACCGTGTTGTATCAGCTTCAAAAACTGGCCCGACGACACCGGGCACTGGCTGCGGGTACCGGCATCGCTTTGGCCGCGCTGATCATCGGTTTGATCACCAGCACGTACTCCTACTTCCAAGCGGAGACGGCCCGCGCCGGGGAGCAACAAAAATCACAAGAGCTGGCCCGGGTCACTGATTTTCAGCGCTCGATGATCTCCAACATCAAAATCGCGCGCATGGGCCAGACGACCATCGCGCATCTGCGAAAGGAACTGGCAGATGGGCTGAGTCGGGCCAACACGAACCCGGATGAACTCAATAAAGCGGTGGCTTCGTTCGATCAGTTGGTGGCCCGGGTCAACCCGTCGGAAGTGGCCCTCAATGTCCTGGCCGATGAGATTTTGGATCGGGCCATCGACACGATCGAACAGGACTTCGACGATCAACCCCTGACGCGTGCAGCACTCCAGGACGCCGTCGGAATGAACTTCTTTGCACTTGGGCTGTATGAGCGCGCTGCGGCCCTGCACCAGTCCGCGTACGACACTCGGCGAGCACAGCTGGACGGCCCGAGTGAGGCCGCCGCCAGCAGTCTCAATAATCTTGCCCTGGCCCATGATTTTCTGGGCGAGTACGACACGGCGGAAAAAATGTACCGCGACGCCCTGGCCATACGGCAGCGCGTCCACGGCAATGACCACCTCCAGGTCGCCAGCAGCATGTCGAACCTGGCGGGCCTGCTCATGATGACGGGTGATTTTGAGCAAGCCGAGGATCTGTACCGCAAGACGCTGGCCATGCGCCGCCGCGTGATCACCGGCGATCATCGAGATATGGCCGACAGCCTGGATGATCTGGCCACGGTGCTGGCCGAACGAGGCAACCCCCAGGCCGCAGAGCCTCTGTACCGCGAAGCCCTGAGTATGCGTCGACGTTTGTTCGGGGATGAGCATGAGCACATCGCCTACAACCTGCACAACCTCTCTATTCTGCTCGAGGAACTCGGCAGGCTGGATGAATCCGAGCAGCTCATTCGTGAAGCCCTGGCGATGTTTCGCCATTTGCTGGGCAACAATCACATCGAAGTAGCCAACTCATTGAATGCCCTGGGCCTGATGTACATCCGCCAGGGGCGCTATGACGCGGCCCAGCCGCCACTCGAGGAAGCACTGGCCATTTACCACGACCGCAACAATGACGCCGATTTGGCCCGGGCACTGGATCGCATGGCCACGCTGTACGGAGCCCGCGGCGACTGGAAACAATCGGAAGTGGTGAGTCGTGAATCACTGGCGCTGGCGATCCAGGCCCTGGGTGACGATCACGTGCTGGTGGCCGACTACCGCGACAACCTCGCATTCGTTCTTCATGAACTGGGAGAATACGATGCTGCCTACCCACTCATTGAACTGGCCCTGGATACGCACCGACGCGTGCATGGGGATGATCATCAGGTGACATTGAAGACCACCATCCACCTGGCCCGCACGACCGCGGCAAGGGGTGACCTCGACAAGGCAGCAGCGATGTTCGCGACGTACATGCCAAAAGCACGGGCCGCGTATCCCGCGGACCATTGGCGGCCATCGAACTTCGAGCTGTTCCATGGCCAGTGCCTCCTGGCGATGAAACGCTTCGCCGAGGCCGAGGAACGTTTTCTCGCTGCCTACGACATCATGGTCAATGCGTTCGGCCCAGATAGCCCGCGCTTGACGCGCATCAAGAAAGAGCTGATTGCCCTGTATGACGCCTGGCACACCGCTCACCCCGACCAGGGTCATGACGCCACAGCGCGCGCGTGGCGTTCTCGGTTGCCCGACAATCAATAGCACAAGAGGGATCATTGGAACCGACGCCGGGCGTTCGATACTCATCCGCCGCCACGGAAGCCGATCTGACCACGGTTGCGTTTGTAGAAGCGGGGACAGATCCCTGTCGACGGTGATACGGCCTCGCCCGCATGACCGAAAACAAACGTGTTCCCCTTCGCGCTCTATGCCAGGCAGCAGGGATCTATTATTATGGCTTCCCACCGATGAACACGCCCCAATACCACAAGCTCCGTGAGCTTTTCGCTCTGGGTTGCGCTTTACAGGCTCGAACCCGAGTAACTACGGACCCACGTACGGGGCAACACTGGCACGCTCTGCGAACCGCAACAGCAATTTGCCCGATGTTCGTGGCAATCTTCTTGGCGTCCGGCCAGCCAGGACCATTATTGACTCCCAGTAGCCACACAATGCCTCGGCAACCACTTGAGATGTGGTAGAATGAGTCGCATTGATACTGTGCTGTTTTGCATATGGCCCGTCTGTCCATTTGAGCTCGTAAGAGAGGACTCCACAGTGCATTCTCGCAGCATGACAACAACGCTTGCGCTGCTCGCAACGTTCGGTGCCCCAGGCGCAAGCTCGGCGCAGGATGACACCTTGCGCGCGTTCTCCGGCCAGTGGCTCTACGTCGAGGACCGCACCGAGGGCCGCCCCACAGAGGAACAAGGTCCCCCCATGATGGTGACGTTCGGGCTGCGTATCGAGAAGGATGCGGTCATCCTGGAGCGCTCCAGAGGCCGGGAAGAGCGCATCCCGCTCGACGGCTCGGCCATCGAGGTCGACAAGGACACTGCGACAACATTCTACCGCGGCGCCTGGAAGGACGGCGTGCTCGAATACGTGATCGAGACGGTGAACGAGTCGGACAAGGCCGTCCTCATGCTGATCCGCAGACAGTTTCGAATCACGCCCGATGGACTGGAGGTGCGCGTCGGCTTCGGTGATCCCGCGAAGCAGGACTCGGTGGCGCTCTACCGCCATCCGGAGGACATCCCGCTGCCCACGCCAGCGCAGGCCACCGCCGGCGACATGGCGTGGTTGGCCGGCGCGTGGGTTGGAACGCGGAGCACAAGGTCGATCGAGGAGCGTTGGACGCCGCCGCTCGGCGGTGCGCTGCTCGGCGTGTCGCGCACAGTCAAGGGCGACAAGATGGTCGCGTTCGAGTACCTGCGCATCGTCGAGCGCGACGGCGGCCTGGTCTATGTCGCGCAACCCGGCGGCCGTCCGCCGACCGAGTTCGTGCTCACCGAGCTCAGTAGCAAGCGCGCCGTGTTCGCCAACCCCCGCCACGACTCCCCGCAACGCATCGTGTACGAACTCTCGGCCGAGGGGACCTTGAGCGCTTCGATCGGCTTCATGAAGGGCGGCCGTCCCCAGCGGTTCGAGTTCACGCGCGCGGGCGAATAGAGCTGCCTGGTATGATGCCTGCCCGTTGAAAGGCCGGGGAGGACAACCGTCACCCGTGGTGCCGTTACCAACGGAGCTGCACCTCGTACCACGCCGCGCCGACCTGCCGATTGTCGTCCAACAGCACCGACAGCGTGTAGTCGTTCTCTTCGGACGGCTGCTCGAGCAGAACGATCCTGCCGCGGGCGCTGACCGCGACAGCCGTAACGGAAACAGCCCCCTCGGCCGGCAACCCCGCTCCCGATACGGTGTGTTCCGTACTGAACCTTCCATCCCACTGCGGTAACCACTCGACGCCGTTGACGACGGTCGGCTCGTTACCATCGTCGTCGGAACTGCCCACCCATGCGCCGGGCAGCGCATGGGCGACGTGCTCGTACCACAACGTGTCGCCGCGCAGCTTCACGACATCCGAGCCATCGATCAATGCCCTGATCGTAACAGTGTGTGCACTGTTCTCTCCGCCACATGTTACTACGCCAGTTCCCACCGCCTGCTCAGCCTGCAACTCGACCACGGCCCTTACAGCGCTCGGGAAGTCCGGATCGGCCTCGAGTGCTTTGCGATACCACGTCATGGCTGAGTCGTGCAGGCGCCGTTGGCGGCACGCGTAGCCGACGCTGTCATAGGTGTTGGCCGATTCCGGATACAGCTCCGCGTTGATCTTCAACAGCGCGAACGCGCCGTCGAACTCGTCTTGTTCGAGCATCTTCAATCCCCAGGAGTTGAGCTCGCGCTCGGACAGTGACGCCTCGTCCGGGCTCGCCTGCAGGGCGGCCCGGTATGCGACGAGTGCCTGATCGTAGGGCTCGAAGAGTACGAGCTCCCGCAGGGCCAACTCGTCATCCGGCATTTGCACGTGGCGTTGATGGCTGCCATCGGCGAGTGCAAAGTGGAGGACGGGTTTACCATTCTCGTCGGCGAACGTGATCAGGGCCGTTTTCTCGCGACGCACGAAGCGGCCGTCCCCGACATGCACCATCTCCATCCGTTTCCCGCCGGCATACTCCATGAACAGGCGGTTCCCCCTGCGTTCGATCGTGAACATCTGTTCGGCGCTGTACCGGTAACGGCCCGGGTAAGTCTCGAGCGCTGTGTCCGGCATCGCCATCTTCTCGTAGGCGTGGTAACCGCCCCAGCGGTACTCCTCGGCGACCGCGCGAATGACCTCGCTGATGAACCTCGGGTGGTTGGAGTTAATCATCACCGCGACGCCGTAGCCGTCGTCCCGATGCGCCGTCAGTTGGGCGCAAAAACCCTCATCCCAGCCGCCATGCGAGAAATAGACGTGCTGCATGCGCTCGCCGATGAATAATCCGCGGCCGACGGACCCGTCGACTGGCTCGACCATTTTGTGCGCCAGTGCCTCGGACAGCACCTGGCCTTTCCCGTGGAGTGCCTGCTGCACCTCGACGGCGAACCGGGCGAGATCTTCGGCCGTGGTCCACAACCCGGCCGCGGCCATTTCCGGATAGGTGTGCCGCTTGCCCTCGACCGGCGACTGGTCGGGGAGGTAGCCGGCGGCCGCGTGCTTCAACAGGGTAGGCGGCAGTGGATTCTCGTACGTGCTGTGTGTCATCCCCAGCGGGCCGAGCACCACTGTCTGCATCAATTCGGGAAACGGCTTACCAGAAACGTCGATCATCATCTGCTGGGCCACGGTGAACCCACCGCCGGAGTAGCGGGATGAGCCACCGGGCTCCTTGTCGACGCGGATCGGAGGGGTGTTGGCGGGGCCGCTGCCGTCCAACACCTGCACCAGGCTCGGTACCGGCGTTCCGACCGCATACCCCGGAAATCCGTGAACGGTCAATCCGCCGGTGTGACTCAGCAGGTGAGTGAGGTTCACCTTCTTCCCTTTCGTGAATGCGTTGTCCGGTAGCTTCCAGCTTGTCAACGTGTCGTTGACGTTCCCGTCGAGCGTCAGCTTGCCGTCCTGCACGAGCCTCAGCGCGCCGAAGGCCGCGACCGGCTTGCTCACCGAGCCGGCCTGGAACAGCGTGTCGGTCTTGACCGGTGTGCCGGTCTCCCGATCGGTCACCCCGTAGGTTCGGTGCCAGACGACTTGGCCATCGTGGATCACCGCAATGCCGACTCCTGGGACGCCGTAGTGCTCCATCCGCTGCTCGAGGGTCCAGGTGGGATCGCCCTTGATCATCACCTCCGGGTCCAACGTGCGGAGCCCGTGCTCGATCCGCTGCACGCGCGCAGCGTGATCGTCTTGTGCCGCGGCCGCCGCGGTCTGCGCCCACGTACCGCCGGGCGAGACGAGCAGGGCAACCAGCAGGGTCCAGCGAAGTGCCGCGGATGTGTTTCGCATTGCTCTTTTGCTTTCTGTTGGCCAACAATTCGGTCGAGCCAGCCCGGGTCAATTGACCAGCGCGTTCACCTACGGTGTAGTAGAGCAAGACGGACGGGTTAATACGATATTTCCCATATGACACGCCCGTCTATTCGACTCAACTGATTCGACCACACTCCCTTGCCCCCCACACCACTGACTCAAACAACTACACACATCACCGTGAGCCATCGCAAGAAAGGATCGGAGTGACGCCTGGTACTTGATGGCGGAAAGGAGGGCAAGGGTGGGGCGAAGAGGCGAGACCATGGCTGTGAATTGAGTTATTATTGCCTATACTATCTTGCACAAGCGCCCGTAGCTCAGCTGGATAGAGCAACGGTTTCCTAAACCGTAGGTCGCAGGTTCAAGTCCTGCCGGGCGCGTCGTTCTAAGTCATTGAGTGGTCCGCGCCGGGTCACGGAACAAGGCGACGGGTGCCTGTCGCCGTACCCGTCCGGTGAACCCCATCTTGTAAGCTAGGATTCCCACCCCGATGATCTGTCGTGGAAGGAGAACCCATGACGGATCAATCTCTTACACCGCGTGTTCAACGACAACGACTCACCGAAGCCCAGTGGCGTGACCTGATCGAGCAATGCGCGTCGAGCGGCTTGACTCAAGAGGTGTTCTGCAAGGAACGTGGCGTCTCGGTATGCACGTTTCGCGACTGGAAACACCGGCTGTTCCCGGGTCGACGATCGAAGCGCGGCCAGTGCAAGGCGGCGTTCGTGCCAGTGGATGTCACCGGCGTCAGCGCGCAGATCGAAATCGTCTTGACCAACGGCCGGGTGCTGCGCGTATCGGGCGGCGTCGATTCAGAGGCCGTCAGCCGGCTGGCCACTGCATTGGAGCGTACCGCATGCTGACGATCCCGCCGACGGTCAAGATCTACCTGGCAACCGGGCCGACGGATATGCGGCGATCGTTCGACGGCCTGGCGGCGACGACTACGGCAGTCATCGGCGAGGACCCGATGTCCGGGCACATGTTCGTGTTCCGCAACAAGCGCGGCGATCGGGTCAAGGTGCTGTGCTGGGATCGCACCGGCTACTGGCTGTGGTACAAGCGGCTCGAGAAGGGCACATTTCGGTTCCCCGAGAGCCCGAGCGGTCGTGTCACCGTGGACGCGGTCCAACTCTCGCTGATCCTCGAAGGCATCGACCTGGCGGGTTCACGCCAGCAAGCGCGCTACATGCGTCAGCCCGCCTGAAAAAAAAGGTTCTTCAGCACAATCTGTGGCAGATAAATAGCTCTCTCGTCTTCTGACTCTGGAGCTGCCAGGGGTGCCCCTTGCGCCCCGCCCCCGTCATCGTCGGCCCAAGGGCCCTCCGGGCCGCGGCGGGCGCGACCGACGCTGACGGCGACGGAGCTCCAGGGGCTCATCGTCGATCATGTTGATAAAGAAGCATCGCTCGAAGCCCGTAGAATGTTGTTGCCTAAAACGACGTTCTGCGGAGACCCCGAACGATGCTACTGAAGACTCTCCTCAATCGTGTTCACCCGGTCAAGGGTTTCGTCTACGAGAAGGTGCATTTGCTCACTGATGAGCCAGAGGAGCGTCTGGAAGTCCTTGTGCGACCACGGCAGGGCTCCCGACCGTATTGCTCCGGTTGCGGACGACGTCGGCCGGTCTACGACCATCTGGATGAACGCAGGTTCGCATTCGTACCGTTGTGGGCCATCCCCGTATATCTCCTTTACACCATGCGACGAGTGAAGTGTCCGACGTGCGGCATCAAGGTCGAGATGGTGCCGTGGTCGACCGGGAAGCGACCGATGACCCGAGCCTATGCTGTATTCCTGGCACGGTGGGCGAGTCGACTGAGTTGGAAGGAAGTTGCCGAGATCTTCCGCACGAGCTGGGAGAGCGTCTTCCGCTCAGTACAGTGGGTCGTCGAGTACGGCCTGAAACACCGCGATTTGGAGGGAATCACGGCGATCGGTGTTGACGAAGTGCAATTCCGCAAGGGACATAAGTATTTGACGCTGGTCTATCAGATCGATTCACATTGTCGGCGATTGCTGTGGATCGGCGAGAACCGAACATCGAAGACGCTGTTGCGCTTCTTCAAGTGGTTCAGCAAGGACAGAACGCGCGAGTTGACCTTCATTTGCAGTGACATGTGGCGTGGATACGTCAAGGTGATTGCCAAGAAGGCTGCCCATGCCGTTCACATCCTCGACCGCTACCACATTGTCGCCAATCTCAATCGAGCGCTCGACAAGGTTCGGGCTGAAGAGTCAAAGCGTCTGGCCAGAGAAGGATACGAGCCCATTCTCAAGCGGACGCGGTGGTGCTTCCTCAAGCGACCAGAGAACCTCACCACAGGGCAAGACGTCAAGCTCGACGATGTCCTGCAGTATGACCTCAAGACCGTCAGAGCCTACTTGCTCAAAGAAAGCTTCCAGGCGTTATGGAACTACAGCTCTCCGTACTGGGCAGGATGGTTCCTCGATCGCTGGGTAACCAGGGCCATGCGCAGTCGCCTCGAACCAGTCAAGAAAGTAGCCCGCAGCGTTCGCCAACATCGCGAGCTCATTCTCAACTGGTTTCGGGCACGCAAACAGTTCTCAAGCGGTATCGTCGAGGGGCTCAACTACAAAGTGAAACTGACAGTCAGAAAAGCGTATGGATTCTCAAGCCTCGAATACGGGCAAGTAGCCATTTATCACGCACTTGGAAACCTGCCGCAACCAAAACTCGACCACAGATTCTGCTGAGGAGGCAAAAAAAAAACTGTTAATTCACACCTTATCCACTTGCGCTTTGCAAAAGACGTGCTATTAATTGATCATCATGATGGCACGCGCTGATCTACCCACAGATGTCGACACCTGCCACGACATCATCCTCGAACTATACAACAAGAACCAACGTCTCGCAGTTCAGCTTCAGCACATTCTGCAGCGACGCGAACAGGGGCGCGCCAGCAACGGCAACGACGGCCAGTTGGCACTGTTCGCCGAGCAGCTTGCCGCAACGCAGGCCGACGGTGCGACCGAGGAGGAGGCCTCGGTCGAAGTCGCGGGTCACAAGCGCCGCCGCAAGGGCCATGGTCGCAAGAAACGCGACCTGCGTGTTGAACGCGTGATCCATGATGTACCACAAGAGGACCTGAACTGTCCGTGCTGTGGCCGGCTTCGCGAGAAAATCGGCGAGGACATCAGCCGGCAACTCGAGTACGAGACCGCTGAACTGTACACACTCGAACACGTCCGCCTGAAGTACGCGTGCAAACGATGCGAAGGCGAAGTGATTGTCGCAGACAAGCCGCACCAGCCCATTGAAAAGGGCCTTGCTGGCCCGGGCTTGCTGTCGTTCGTGGCCACGAGCAAGTACTGCGATCATCAACCACTGCACCGACTGGAACGTATCCTGGCCCGGCTCGGTGGTGACATCTCGCGATCCACGATGTGCGACTGGATGGCGGCCTGTGCCGCACTGATCATGCCGCTGTATCGCCTGATGGTGGCTCGGGTCCTGGAGTCGAAGATTATCCACACCGACGATACCAGCGTGCCGGTCCTGGATCACCCGATGACCAGGACCAAGAGCGGGCGGTTGTGGGTGTACCTAGGTGACGGCGCGCATCCGTACACGGTGTACGAGTACTCGCCGACGCATGAAGGCCAGTGGCCACAGGCGTTCCTCAAGCCCTTCACGGGTTACCTGCAGGCCGATGCGTATCTCGGATACGATCGCGTATTCGAGGACGGCAGCGTCAAGGAAGTCGCGTGCTGGGCGCATGCCCGCCGCAAGTTCGAAGAAGCGCAGAGCAGCGACCCCGCGCGCTCATTGACCGCGATCACCATGATTCGAAAACTGTATGACGTCGAGCGTGAGGCGCGGGACTGGACGCCCGACAAGCGCCGACAACTTCGCCAGGAGAAATCCAGGCCGCAGCTCGCCAACATCAAAGAATGGGTCCAGGCGCAATCACTCGCCGTGCTGCCCAAGAACCCGATCGCCGACGCCATCGGTTACCTGGCCAACCACTGGGCAGCGTTCGAGCGCTACACGGAAGATGGCGACTTGAACATCGATAACAACGCCTCTGAGCGCGCCCTTCGCGACGTGGTCGTCGGTCGGCGTAACTGGCTGTTCGCCGGAAGCGACCAGGGTGGTTGCACCGCTGCTATCCTGATCAGCCTGATCGCCTCGTGCAAGCGACACGCGGTCGATCCGTTCGCCTACTTCCGCGACGTGTTCAAACGCCTGCCTGCCACGCCACACACCCAGATCGACCAGTTCCTGCCCGACCGCTGGCAGAAACCCGCAGAATAGCCTTCGTCACAAGCAAATCACGCGCCGAACGGACGCTCGTTAGGGGTGGGGTTGGCCGGACGGTTACGGAATAATACTTCGACATTGTTACCTTGCCATAGCACAGACACCGGACTGACCAGAGACAGATTCGCTCAGAATCGCTTATTTCGCAGCACTGCAATCCCATCCTGGTGGACCACTACCAGATCGAGGTCACCATCATTCTCGACATCGAGCAACGCGGCATCGGTCGGATCTGTTCCACAATAGTAATGCCCCGCATCCTGAAATCCACCACCAGTCGCCTGAATAAGTATGCTGACGGTGTCCGTTCCGTAATTGACTGAGACTATGTCGTCGAGAGAATCGCCATTAACGTCTCCGAAGAGCAACCGTCGGATGTCGCTAAAAGCGGAGTCTGTACCATACTGTACTGCGTTGACATCATCGAACCACCCGGCCCCATCGCCATACGCTACTGTTATGTTGGCCGTTTCCGCCACGGCCACATCAGGTTCACCATCCGCATCCAAATCGCCCGCCGCAATGACGACTGTTGGATCCCAAGTGCTCAATGCCGTGGCTTCTGACAGCAGGCAGCTTGCATTGTCTACAAACGACAGCACATCTGTCGTCACCATAAGAAGATCCTCTGCTCCGCCATCGAGATTAACTACGGCAACGTCTGCCTTGTAGTCAGAGGGGAGCCCCGCCAACAGAGTTGGATCAGCATTCTCCGGACTGAATGAACCCGCCACGTTATAGAAACGCTCCACCCGTTGCCATTGAGCTTTGTCTTCGATTCGACCTACTACCGCAATGTCGAGCTGCGCAGTACAATTGAACTCTCCAACCGCAAGAGCCAGTGGCTCAGTCATCTCCAAATCGATCATACTCAGCTGATCAAACTGCCCGGGGGCGAGGAGATCGTTCCAGTGGACGATTATCCTATCATTGGGGTCATGGTCGGCATGGGCCAGAACCGCGACATCCGGCAGGCCATCTCCATTCAACTCCTCTGCAGCCAGGCCATTGATGTACCCGGCAGCAAAGAACGATTGAGGCGGACCTAAACCTCCCAGGCCATTGTTTAACAGAATGTGATACTGAGCTGCCCCGGCAACAACAATGTCCCCAAAGCTATCGGCATCGAAGAGCGCCGCATCGATTCTCTCAACGCCGCCCAACGACACATACGATGCTGTTGTAAACACATCGGGGCGCTCGAATACACCGACCCAGCCCGTACTTGCGGAGGCGACCGCCAGGGACTTCAATCCGGACGTATGGCCTTGAATAAGCGCCGCAGACTTTGAAGTCGCGCCAGACTGAACTAATTGGACAGCCTCCCACCCACCTCCACTCTGTTCGAGAACGGCACACTGTGACGCGCCAGCTACTACGATGCTCTCATCCCCCAGCCCATTGTCCTTTACGACGCGAATGGACTCTACGGGGAACACGCCCGTCTGGATGTCTGCATGACCACGCTCGACTACCAGGCTTGCGGACCCATCGCTGCTGTAAATCGTCATCCCATTGGCCCCAGCCACAACGTCGGCATCACCATCGCCGTCCACATCGCCTACGGCGAAGTCCCCATTCGACAGAGGCTCTGCGTACCACTGTCCTACGCCCGGGATTCCGCTCCCCGTATTACGAAGCACTTCGAATCCTGAAGTGTTGCCTACGACCGCATCACCAAATGGGTCTGAATCCAGATTGCCGACAGCAAGCATGTCAAATGTGCTCGACAGGTCCACAGGGGCCTGCAAGACAAACTCCTGCCCAGGTCCTCCTTGCGGATCGTACAGCAGCACATAGAGCTTCTGATCCCACTTACTCAATGTAACGATATCCGGATACCCATCACCTTGCACGTCAGCCACATCACAATCTACAAGAGCGTTTGATGTCGAGACTACATAGTCAGATCGCGAGAAGGTCCCATCGCCGTTGCTCAACATAACGACAATATTTAGATCCGAGTCGACGACAATGTCATCGAATGAGTCGCCATCAAAATCGGCGACGACAACAGTCGAGACCAAGCTGGCGACACCTGCAATCGGCTCCACGACGCCATCAACAAACGTGCCATCTCCCTGCCCCCACAAAACCTCCAGACTATCACGACTAGCCACAACAATGTCTTCTGCCCCATCGTTATCGAAGTACCCAACAGCCATCGACCTCGTATCATCTGCCACCTTGAAGCGCTGCCCGGGAAACAACGGATGCTCGATGGGCGTCAACACGGTGATGATCCCGGCATCGGTCAGGCCATTTGCCATGACCTCAACGCCTGGCGCCATACCCGTGCCACCCTTGATGGTTGAAGCCGACAACGTCACGAACGGCTCGGTCGCGCCAATCGCCACATCCACGAATTCAAAGAAACCGGCCGCGTCACTGACTGTCGCCAGCGGCGGCTCCTGCACATTCACGGTTGCCCCAATGATCGGTTGACCGCTCGCATCAAACACATAGCCCTCGATCGTGGTCGAGACCTCTGCCTGTTGAATCGTGATGACCTTCGTCGCCGCAACGCCCTCGAGCGATGCCATGATGACGACAGTCCCAGGCATCACGCCGGTCACGAGCCCGTCAACCGATACGGTGGCTATTGCCTCGTTGCTACTCCGATACAACACCCACTGGCTCGCGGTCACATCAGTCGACCCGCTCTGCGAGTACTCCGCCAGAGCCGTCAGCTGCAGACGTGGTTCGGCATCTTCAAGGTGAATCACGCTGTCCGCTCCGGACAGCACAAGCTGATCGGGAATATCAAGCGCCTCTACACTAACCAGACTTTGGGGAGGTATGAGCGTCAGCGTATCGTTTGCGAGCTGGAACAGACTGACGCTATCAGTCACGAAGTACCGAGTGCCGTGCGCAGAGGTCGCGCTTCTGGCAACGAGCCGATAGAAATCATCGCTGACCCCATCATCCGTGGAATCGAGAGCCGCGATATTTGGGATCTGGAAACTCCCGTCAGGGTTCACCTGGACGGTTTGGCCGTTGACGGTGACTGTCCAACTCTCGTCAAGATGCGGTAATTGGCCGTCAACCTGAGGCCCCGTGGCTAACGTGAGCAAGACAAGAATACACGCTCTGTTGCTCGGCAATACCACAGCTTTCTCCTCTTAGGTTGCTCGTGGGCCGTCTCACAACATGACGGCTCAAACAAAGAACATACACGCACCCTATTGATCCTTGCGTATTCGCAGCCTCAGAATGGGCTCCACATACATTAGCCGCAACGATATGCTCCTGATAGATGTGTCTGCTTGAACATTACGCCCCCAAGAAGCCTCCGGTGCCGGATCAATGCTAGATTTCTTTGTCATTCTCGCTATTTGCATTGCATTCGGGGAAGGGTGCTTGATCGGAAGCTGCTGCAGAAGACTCCCCTGGCTTGCCAGCCTCCCGTTCTTGATTGTCTCGATAGCGGCCCCAATAGTTGTCGTGTCGTTGAGTCGACATGGCGGCTTTCTCTCCGACTTGCTTTGTACACTGCTCGCTCTCATGTTGGGAATGCTGGCAGGAGTCGTATTCTCGGCGTTCGCTGTTGCTAGAGAGATCGCCGCAGGACAATGTATACATTGCGGTTACTCCCTTCGCGGCTTGCGCGATCCGCGTTGCCCAGAGTGCGGTACGAGAACCGATGAACTATAATCCTGCCTACCCAGTTCGACCACGCCGCTTCCGAACATCTGCGGTGCCCTCACGTATACGGATCACCTTCCGGCAACCACACCACCAGCGTCCGCGAACAGACCTAGATTCAAAACCATTTGTTCATAATACGGATTGTCTTCGATCGCGATCAGTTTCTGTTCAAACGTCTGACGCAGATCCGGGCGCGACACGGATACTAACACCCCCAGCCTCTGAATGTCCCTTCCACTCAGTTGAAGGTCGGCATCATTCAGTAGCTTCCCCGGAGCATGGAGCACAAGCACGATACCTGCCACATCTCGGATGACAGCATTTCTGGCTGCCAGTAGCTCCAGCGTGTAATCTCCTTGTCCCTCCTTGCACAATACTTGAATTAGGCCTGCCACTCTCTTTCGTGCAGCAAACTCTCTTACACTGCCGTTCGGTGTAGTCTCGGCATCAGATCGCGGCGGGTATTCCACGTTCTTGTATCGGTCAATGAATTCCCGTAGGGCCTTGTTGGCCCATTCATGCTCGGGCGAATCCTGGCCAAGCGTCAAGCCGGCAGCAATGCGAACCTCTAGCTCCCTGCCGTCGTCGGCAGCAAGTTCCTTGGCTAGCTCTGTTAACTCATCACTCGGCCCCATCAGCGACAATGCCATCCACAAACCATAATGCCCGGGGTGGCGCCGTATAACATTCTCCACCAGCTTGACCTCGCTGCGATTTGCAGTGTGATATGCAAGAAACACTGCAGCTGCTCCCAACGCGCTGGGATGACGTCGATGCACAGCCTCGTTCTGTGGTATCACGCTGCCACGCAGGATCTCTCGAGCCAGCGCCACAGATTCCGCGCGTGTCGGCCCGACAAGCGGCAGCCCCTGTAGCAGCTCGAGCTGCTCACGCGGCTGCCAACCGGCAACCCAGGGCACGACAAATGCCGCGTCTTCTTGATGACCTAATCGAAACAACTCGCTAGCCGCCGACGCGCGGAACATCATATCATCACTACTTACGATGCGGCGAAGAGCCACGCGACGGTCGCCTTCGTCAAGGCGCAGAACCGCCTCATACGCCTTAATCGAATCATACGGCGAATCCGGTTGCGGAATGCCTCGTTCAGCACGTCTTTCTCCCCTCTGGTTCTGAGCCGGTACCCCCGCTCGGGAGAACTCTGCGAAGTAGAATATCGCGATCGCCACGATGCCGATTCTGAGCATTTTGGATTCTCCGAGCTCGGTGACTAAGTGCTGTTGCCGCTTGGCTGTAGACTCGCGTGCCATCATAACACCCACTTATTATGGAATGATGTAATTACTCGGAGGTATTCGAGCGCTTGGATCAGCAGGACTAACCGCATCACCGCAACGCCCTCCCGGTGTTGGAAAGAGCGGCGTCCCCAAGGTGTAATCTTCATCTTCGCAAATCAACACGCCAAATGGATATGGAGTGGGATTGAAGTTTTCGGCTGGACTCATCGCCTGGACCGTCACTGACACTTGCCGCCCGTTGCGATATACATAGTACGTTGGATACGGCCTCGCGCGTACGCGCGAGGCAAAACGTATACTTGATACGTTTTGTGATGAAATGCAGCGAAATCAACGCAATGGTTTGCAAATTGCCTGTTCTGTGTCATATTTGTGGTGCAAGAGGTTACAGGTCCCGTCGCACGCGCTGTAATTGGCCTGGGGTGATTCCTAAACCGTAGGTCGCAGGTTCAAGTCCTGCCGGGCGCGTCGTTCTAAGTCATTGAGTGGTCCGCGCCGGGTCACGGAACAAGGCGACGGGTGCCTGTCGCCTGATAAGAAACGTATCAACCGATATGTTTCGCGAAGGCAACGTACTCCTGACTCTGCGTTCCGAGGATGGTGCCGTCTTGCTAGCCTGCAAAACGACACCGCGGAACTCATTCGCCGCGATGCCCATCGTCATGGTCTTGGCATCGCCCTCGAATGGCCCAATGAATTTCCGGACACGATTGAACCTCGAGGGGCCTTGGATCATGCCTGCTTGTGAGTTCGAGCCGATATTCGTGTTCTCGCATACTATCACTATGGGTCCTCCACTTCTCGGGCCATCTTCCTTGCGCTGCTGTGCATGATCACGGCGATCATCGAGACTGCGACGCAACATGCAGATGATTTGGCTGTTGATGCTCCGTAGCTCCAGTTCCGCCAGCGAACGCACCTCGTCAAACAGGGGTGTGGGCAAACGCACCAGTGTTCGCTTCGTGATCTGACCTGTGGCGTCGTCGCGCATGTCAGAGACCATGGGCACATGCCGTTCCAACCGCGCCCCACCCACTTCCCGACCATTAACGGGAACCCCGTGGGTCAATCTGTCGTCCCGATGTACCACCCGGGGGCGACAATTTGTCGCCACTGCCCGAGGCCAGTGGCATCCTTAATGTCTTGAGCGGCAATACGATCGCATCTGTTGCCCGGGTACCGACGCTGCCAGGAGGTCTTGTTTCCGCGTCCCCGGCGTGGCACAACGCTTGCTCCGTGGTACAGACTTGCGTGAGGATCCGGGACCGTGAAAGAAGTGAACTCGAGTATCGCCGCGTATCTGTGCCTCGGCGCCGCACTAGCGCTGGTATTGGGCGTCACTGGCTGGGGTGCATGGCGCGACATGTCAGATGCCCGGCGGGCGCTGTTGCTCAGCGAAGTCAATCGTTTGCGCTCTCACGCCGAAAGAACGGTAGGACGGATTGAGTACTATCTCGAAGATCGACCTGATGCAAACCAGTTGTCCGCACTGCATGAGGCCAAGTGGCTCGACAGGTTCTGGCAAGAGGTCGTACCGCGCGAAGCACAGCGTCTCTACGCCGCCTTGCTGGATGTCGACGGCCGGGTTGTCAGGCACACCGAGAAACAACACCGGGGCAAACGCCTTGATGACCAGTGGTTCATCGACAGCCTGCCTGAAGCCGGCGACAACGTAGTGATGACGGCCAGCCCCATTCTCGCAGGCGGCCAACTCGCCTTCGATATCAGAATTCCAATCAAATTCAACGGCGCACGCATCGGCTCATACCACTCAGGATTCGATGTCAACTGGCTGGATGACGCTGTGGCCAAACAACGCCGTCACCTATACGGGCGTTGGCTCGTCATCGGCGGACTTACGATTCTGATCGTGCTGGGCTCGGGCTTGTCGCTCTTCTTTCTGTCGCGCCGAACCACCGCCCTGCAGCAGGCCCTTGGTATGGCCCGCACGCAACAATTCATTGAATTGGGTCGCCTGGCTGGAGCCCTGGCCCACGAGGTGCGTAATCCACTGAATGCGCTCCGACTGAACCTGCACGCGATCAAGCTCCACGTCAAACCCGGCCTCGATCTTGACCACTCTCGCGAAGAGATCGAGCACATCGTCACTGAGTCAGATCAGGAAATCGAGCGCCTGGAGAATTTGCTCAAGACGATCCTGGGCTATGCACGGCCCGATCGAGCCCGCATCGAAGTGTTCGATCTCAGAGATGAGATTCGCAACATACTCGACTTCATGGCGCGCGTGGTTGAACATGACGACATCGAACTAAAAACCCGTTTCGGCGATCACGATCTGTTCGTCCGTATGGACCGCGACCGGTTCCGCCAGGCGATTCTTAACTTGTTGTCCAATGCGCGAGACGCCGCCGGACCGCACGGAATCATCGAAGTTCGCACGCGTGTGTCCGAATCCTGGATTGAAATACGCGTGGTGGACAATGGCCCGGGAGTGCCGGATGCCGTGCTGGGCAGCATTTTCGATCCGTTTTTCACGACCAAAGAATCAGGTTGTGGGCTCGGGTTGGCTCTGGTTAAACGCTTCATCGAGGAAGCGGACGGCGCCATCAATCTTGAAACATCCGAGGATGGCACAACGTTCTTGATCGGCATGCCACGAACAACAAGACCCAGTTCAGGTACAGTGGGGTGAGCATGAACCGGAAGATACTGATCGTCGAAGATGAGCGGTCTGAACGCAACGCACTGGCGCGAATCCTCCGCCTCGAGGAGTTCGCAGTCGTTGCCGTCGGTGGAGCAGAGGAGGCACTCGCCCACATCGAGGAATCGATCGATCTGGTAATAACCGACCTGCGGATGGGCCCGCAGAGCGGCATGGATCTTCTGCATGCCTGGAAATGCAAGCGCCCGTTTACGCCATTTATCCTCGTGACCGCTCATGGCGATATCGAAACCGCGGTGGAATCAATGAAGTTAGGGGCGTCCAATTTCTTGACCAAACCAGTCAACCCACAGGAACTTCTGGGTCTGGTCAGACAATATATTGGCAATGAAAATCGGGCAGCAGAACCTCCGCAGCATGATGAACTCGGAGATGACATCGCGTTCGACAATATCATTGGGCGTTCTCCCGCGATGCTCGAAGTCTTCGATCGTATTCGCCGGGCCGCTCTGGCAGAAAGCACGATCCTGGTCACGGGTGAATCCGGAACGGGAAAAGAACTTGTCGCTCAGTCCATCCATGCCCACAGCAATCGTAAAGGAGGGCCGTTCGTTGCGGTCAACATGGCTGCTGTACCGCAAAGTCTGGTAGAGAGCGAGTTGTTTGGGCACATCAAGGGTGCATTTACCGGTGCTACATCCAACCGTGTCGGGCGGTTTCAGGCAGCCGATGGCGGGACTCTGTTTATCGACGAGATTGGTGATTTTGCACTGGAGTCACAAGCCAAGCTTCTGCGCGTCCTGGAAAACCGCGTGATTACACCGGTTGGGGGAAATACGGAAGTCACGTGCAACACGCGTGTCGTAGCGGCCACCTCACGCGATCTGCAGGACTTGTGCACTCGTGAGCAATTCAGAGAGGATCTGTATTACCGTCTCAGCGTCGTGCGTATTCACTTGCCCTCATTGCGCCAGCGTCGCGCGGATATCCCATTGCTGGTCAACCACCTGCTCACCCAACTCTGTGAAACCAATGCGCGACCCATGATGCAGCCCGATGAGGAACTGATGATGTTCCTCCAGGACTTCCCCTGGCCAGGAAATGTACGACAGCTGGCCAATTGCCTCGAGAGCATGGTCGTGATGGCCAAGGACACACAGCTCGGAGTCGAGGACGTTCCGCCCCACATCAAGAGTCCCGACCATACGCCCGAGGACTCTCCGCAGATTCCGGCCGGGGCAACCATCGCTGACCTGGAAAAGCAAGCCGTACAGCAAGCCCTGGACCGCCATGATGGCAACAAGACCCGGGCTGCGGAGTCCCTCGGTATTTCAGTTCGAACGCTGCAGCGCAAGCTCAAGTCATGGACCGAAGACACTGACGATTGACCCGATGTCGCCGCCCGTCGTCATGCGTCACCCCCTGCCAGACCTACTTGTCGTAGCCTGATACAGCCGCGACATCCTGTCGCCTTTTGCGGGCAACACGGTCCATTCTGACCCGCCAGGGATCGCACTGGGCGAATCCCGGGTCACCGGGCCGCCTGGCACAGGACGTGCCCTTGTGACAGTGAAAGGAGCTGTCCATGTTTCATTTGATCAAGAATTCGATCCGACGACACACGCGACACCTGTGTGCGTGCCCGGCATGCGGGTCTCTGACGCGCATCGCGGCGACCCGCGTGGGCCGACTCACTCGTTGCCGCATTTGTCGATCACGATTCTATGCCCAAACGGTGAACACGGAAATCGACACGGTGGCATCACGTGTGCCGGCGCGGACCCACAACGGAGGAGCACGATGAGCACAATGAATTGTCTGGAATCAGAGATGATCTTCGTTCTAAGAGAACTGCGGCAAGGGAATATCGTCAACGCCGAACGCTTCTCGACCGCAGCCCGCCTCATGACAACTGCGGAACTGTGCGATTACCTCATCGATCTCGCTTCGCGCCACCAGCGTTTCGCTGACGAGCTGAGCCATCAAATCGACATGTATGAGGCCGATGACTCTACATACGAGCGAGCTGACACCAATCGTTGGCTCATGGTGCTGGGGACGCCGTTGAGCGGAACTGATGACCGCCACCGGCTACATGAACTCGAGCGCCACGAGGACGCGCTGTGCAGACAGTATGACACGGCCGCCGCGCTAACCAGACGCTTGCCGGTGGACTCGATTGTCCGACGGCAGCTGACTGGCGTCAAACGCACGGTTGCCAGCCTCAGATCCCTCCGAGATGCTCACGCCGAGGGCATCAGCAGGATCGCTTAATCCGTCGCGCTCACGCTGACCGGCCTTTCGAGACCACGAGCGTTCATGGACCTCGACGACGGTGTCCGCCCGTGGGGCGCCCAACGGCAGCCGACGCGCAATTCAGGATCTGGACAACCGGCACACGGGGTTCGGCGGTGAATTGGCCCACGGCGAAGCGGTTTTCAAACACCGCCAGGACGCGGTCGTCGAGAACAAGCGTGCCGAGAGCCGCGTGGCATGAAAGACACCGATGATTCTTGAACACAATCAAGGAGAACACGATGACCGATTCCACACTTGAACACACTGTAGCACAGGCTCTACTCGAGGATGATCGGCTCGCAGAACAACGCATTCAGGTGCGGGCCAATGGCGGCACGGTAACCCTCGCAGGGGCCGTCCAGAATCATCGCAGAAAGCTCGTGGCCCAAGAAATCGCAAGCTCCATTGCAGGTAGCGGCCGCGTACACAATGAAATCAATGTCCGTCCAGCTCCCGTGTTGCCGGACGAGACCATCGCCAATCACGTCCGTGAAGCGCTCGGCAACCACCCGAATATCACCAAGGATGTGATCGGCATTGACTGCAAAGCGGGACGTGTGACCATGCTTGGACACGTGGGCTCGCATCAAGAGAAGGTGCTGGCTGAGGATGTCGCCCTGAGCTCACAAGGTACCCGATCCGTAAACAATATGTTGACGGTCGACCTGGCGAGAGAAATTGAAGACGAGAGTCTGTGCCAGACCATACGGGCAGCACTCAATGACCTGATCGAACTTACTGATGCGAGCATCAGGGTGGCTGTCTCGGGCGACCTCGTGACACTGTCCGGCTGTGTACCGCATGCGTGGCAGAAGGACATGGCCGACCGTACCGTACGTAAGTTTCGAGCGCAGATCGTCCGTAACGAGATCGAAGTCTGCTGAGCCGGAACAACTCAAACAGCACGCGCACGAACGGTCGTCAATTGCCATGTGGCCGCCACACTGATTGCCCAGTAGACGGCCACGGCGCCTCTGCACGGTTGTTTCAGGCTCATGAATCCATGGCGAAGCCGATCTTCAGTGTAACCTGCCACTCTGCGACGCTGCCGTTGTCGATGCGGCCTCTGCTCTCTATGACTTCGAACCACTTCATGTTGCGCACCGTCTTGGACGCCCGTGCGACGGCGTTCTGGATGGCCCCGTCCTGGGATGTCTTGGATGTGCCGGTAAGTTCGATCATCTTGTATACGTGGTCACTCATATCCGTCTCCTTGTTCGTGGATTGTGCACATATGTTACCCGCACCATCCGTATCTGTGCTATCTTCATTCCCGAGCGAGACGGCCGAATCTGCGCGACCGGGACATGCATGTGACAACATGTGAATCCGATCGTCGTGCGTGTGTTCGAGATCATGAGGTGAACCATGGCCTTGACGGTACGGTGTGTGTTACTGAGTGTGCTGTGGAGCGCCCCTGTGTGGGCACAGGATGACATGCGACCGTGGGCCGCACAGTCAACCGGCATCGACGCCAGTCTTCGCGGCCTGTGTGTCGTTGATGCCAGCACCGTCTGGGCCAGCGGCAGCGGCGGCACCGTGATTCGAACAGTGGATGCCGGAAAATCATGGACAAATGTTTCTGTGAACGCTGCGAAAGAGTTGGATTTTAGAGATATCCACGCCTTTGATTCCACACGCGCCGTCATTCTCAGTGCCGGACAGCCTGCACGGGTATATCAAACCACAGATGGTGGCCGGACCTGGACCCAGCGATACGAACACCCGAATGCAGAGTCTTTCTTTGACGCGCTCTCGTTCTGGGATGAGCGCCATGGTATTGCCATGAGCGACCCGGTCGACATGCGCGTGTTGTTGATTGAAACACACGACGGCGGCTCGACGTGGAACGAAATCGAACGTCAGCGGTGTCCCGGGACGCGACGGGGAGAAGCGGGATTCGCCGCCAGTGGGACCAATATGTGTGTCATCGGGACACAGAGTGTTCTTGTTGCCCTCGGGGGCGGCGAAGAAGGTCAGGCAGAACCAACCAGTCGCGTTGTGTATTCACACGACCGAGCGCACAACTGGTCGTGTGCAACTGTTCCAATGCCGCGCAGCCCGAGCAGTGGAATTTTTTCAATGGCCTTCGCCAACTCGTCCACCGGCATTGCGGTCGGCGGTAATTACTTGAAACAGGAACAATCCGAGGGGAATATCGCCATCACGACAGACGGTGGAGCGACATGGACCGTTCCAACCGGCACCCCGCCGCGCGGTTATCGAAGCGGTGTTGCTGCCAGAACAATGGGACGCGAGGTTCTGTGGGTCGCCGTTGGCCCCACGGGAACGGATGTCTCGACCGACAATGGCCGCAATTGGAAAGCTGTTTCCGATGTTGGCTTTCACGCAATTCAATTTTCTCCAGATGCCTCGGCGGGGTTTGCCTCCGGATCAAACGGTCCCGTAGCCCGCTGGACGGGTGTGTGCAACGAAGTACGTGAAGGCAAACCCGATACTCGACCAGAGCAGTAGGCCACGTCCTCGTCGTCATCCTGATTACGGGCCTGGCTCCGTTCCGTCCACCTCGTTGCTGCTCACTGCTTCGACTCCATCTCGTCAGCCGGGTTGGCGATTTTGATGGCCCCGACCGCCATGAAGGGAGTGAACAGGTCGGCGGCGCCACCGTGCTCAACGATGCGCCCGTTGACCACGCGGTCGACATTGACCGCCGTGATCTCGATCACCCTGTCGGTTGGGGTCATGTTCAACCACACGCCACGATGAGTGCCCCGCGCCGTCACGACCGAAGCGACCCACTCGCCCTCCGCGATCTGGCGTTCGACGGTCAGGTGCAAGTCTGGGTATGTACGACGGACGCTGAGAATATGCTCGCGGGCACCCTTGATCCCTAAGAGATGCCGGGTTCCCTGGTGGACCTCGGTGTAGTTTACGGAAACAAAGTCCGGGATTCGATCGACGTGGCCAGTGGAGACGATCTGTTCGTAGAACGCGCGAACGAGGTGTTTGTTGGCCCACGGCCTGTCGCGGGAACACGGCGGATGCCGCGGACCGCACCCGCACGATGCGACCGCGAAGATCAGGATTGCCGAGCGCAACAGAGTCATCATCGCCTCCTGGCTGAGAGATGAGATTGTATTTCATCCTGACGGCCCACTGGGTGGGCCCCCACCCACCACCTCCGCACGCCGTCGGGACACAAATCGATCAGGACGTACACGCCCCCTACCTGGCGCCACAGGCCCATGGTCTTACGGAACCAGCTGGTTCTATTACGGAAGACGGCGGAAACCGGGTTCCGCGCAAAGAAAAATGGCGACGAACTAAGCCCGGATCCACGGATGCACCAGCCTCGAAGTCAAACAGGTTGGGCGTTATGATGGAACCTGCACGCCATTGATTCTGCTCATTTATTGGAGCACGCCCATGTATAAGACCACGCAGTTCAATCGAGTTGGCATCCTCACATCCGCCGTAATCCTTGTGGGGATCGCCAACTCTTCGTCGGCCACGGACACCGGATACCAGACACCGCCGCAAGTGATTGCAGACCTGATCGATGCCCCTCCAACCCCCTCAGTTTCCATTGGTCCGCACGGCGTGTGGATGCTGGTGATGGATCGCCCCAGCCTTGCGCCCATCAGCGAGCTCGCCGCCGATGAACTGCGCCTCGCAGGTCTTCGAATAGACCCTGCCACGAATGGCAGAAGCCGCCGTTCATTCCTGACTGGATTGACATTCCAGAACATTGCGACTGGCCAGCTGGAACGCGTGAAGGGATTGCCTGATCGTGCACGGATCCAATCACCAGGCTGGTCTCCTGATGGGCAGCGTGTTGCGTTCATGCTCGCCACCTCGACTGGTCTTGAACTGTGGGCTGTCGGTGTCAACGACACGACCGCGCGCAGGCTTGGTACGTTTCACCTGAATGGCAGCTATGGTTCTGCGTTCAGCTGGATGCCGGATAGCAGCGCTCTGATATGTCGTATTGTACCTCCGCAGCGCAGCGCTGCACCCGCGGCGCATGCGGTTCCCGTTGGCCCGGTCATTCAACAGACCACCGGGCGCAAGGCACCGGCACGTACTTACCAGGACTTGTTGAAGAACGAACATGATGCCCGTTTGTTCGAGCACTATGTTACGAGTCAGCTGGTGCACGTAAGTATGAACGGTACCAGTGCCCCAATCGGACGCGCCGGGCTGATCAGCCGCGCCAGCACGTCTCCCGATGGAGCCTATCTTCTGGTCGAGACCATGAAGCGGCCCTTCTCGTATATCGTTCCTGCTTCCCGGTTTCCACGGACCATCGACGTATGGACCATCACAGGGCGTCCCGTTTACCAGGTCGCAGATGTCCCACTTGCAGACGAAATCCCCATAGGATTCGGTTCCGTGCGCACCGGGCGACGGGCCGTTGGGTGGCGCGCAGACACACCTGCAACACTCTATTGGGCGGAAGCCCTTGATGGGGGCGATCCGCGAAAAGAGAGTGACTATCGCGATGCGGTATTCTCGCTGGCTGCCCCGTTCGACGGGGCACCGGTCGAACTCGTCAAGACACCTTTGCGCTATGGCGGAATAACCTGGGGCCATGACCACCTGGCTCTGGTCGACAGTTGGTGGTGGTCCACCCGCAAGGAACAGACCTTCATCATCGATCCCGCGAATCCAGGCAGTGAACCGCGCCTGTTGCACGATCGCTCGTTCGAAGATCGCTACAATGACCCGGGATCCCCCATGACCCAAAGAAACGAGTTCGGGCGTCGTGTTCTCGTTACAACCAAACAGGGCACGCATTTGTTCTATAGCGGTACCGGCGCCTCTCCGGAGGGCAATCGTCCGTTCTTCGATCGACTGAGCCTCAGCACGTTGAAACCCGAACGTCTGTGGCGCTCCGAGTCGCCCTATTACGAGAGTGTCATCGATCTCATCAATACGAATACCCTGACACTGATCACGCGACGAGAATCCCAGACTGATCCGCCGAACTACTATATTCGCACAATCGACAGCACAGAGACGACACGCCTGACAGACTTTCCGCACCCGATGCCGCAAATGGTCAACATCCACAAGGAAATGATTCACTATCAGCGTGAGGATGGCGTGAAACTCAACGCCACGTTGTACCTGCCACCAGGCAAGAAAGCGACGGACGGCCCATTCCCGATGCTGATGTGGGCCTACCCACAGGAGTTCAAGAGCGCAGATGCTGCCGGGCAGGTAACTGATTCACCGTATCGATTCGTCCGCGTCAGCACGCACTCACCACTCCACTGGCTCATGATGGGCTATGCCGTGCTCGATGATCCAAGCCTGCCCATCGTGGGAGAAGGCGATGACGAACCCAATGACACGTATATCGAACAACTGGTTGCCGGCGCCCGCGCAGCGGTCGATGAGGTCGTTCGTCGCGGCGTGGCAGATCCCCGACGCATCGCCATTGGTGGACATTCCTATGGTGCGTTCATGACCGCGAACCTGCTGGCACACTCTGACCTGTTCTGTGCCGGAATTGCCCGAAGTGGCGCATACAACAGAACCTTGACGCCGTTCAGTTTCCAATCCGAGGAACGAACGTTCTGGGAGGCCCCGGACGTGTACATGCGGATGTCACCCTTTACGCATGCGCACCGCGTGAATGAGCCTATTCTGTTGATCCACGGTGCGGCGGACAACAACTCCGGCACTTTCCCCATGCAGTCCGAGCGGTATTATGCCGCCCTCAAGGGCCACGGCGCTACGGCGCGATTGGTCATGCTACCCCTCGAAAGCCACGGGTACCGTGCCCGCGAATCAATTGGTCACATGGCCTGGGAAATGACTGACTGGCTGGAGCGTTACGTCAAGAACCGTCCTTCGGAGGCCCCGGCAACAGAAGACGAATCGACCGGTGATGCCATACAGTAAGTCGTGGATGAGAGTTCGAGAACACCAGCGTACCCTGGTCTAACCTTCATCTCCCGTGTAGGAACCGTGCCGCAGTTCAGGCGAACCCGGAGGGATGCCGTGCGAGATCGGGAAAAGCATGTGATCGCGCAGAACAATCTTGAATGCCTCGACTTGATCCTCCTGCAGCATCGTTCTGAAATCGAACAGCAATTCCATCAAGAACATCGCGGTGTCCTTCCGTGTTGCCATCAGCTCATCGAGTTCCTTCTCGATCGCGTCGCGGTCGGGATCGTCCGCGAGCATCAGCGCGGTCAGGCGTTCGTTTATGGCCCCCAGTTCGGGCTGTAACGTGCGGGCCTTTTCAAAAATCTCTTGATGGGCCTCGTAGATATACTTTTCCTGCTCGGGGTTCAGGTTCAATGGGGCAAAGGGTGACGCATGGGTTTCCCCCTCGTCATCATGGCTGCGCGCGGCATGCAGCGAGGCATGGGCACGGCGCATCTCCTCTGATGCGTGCAGTGAACGCACGCCGAATGTCGCGCCGATACCCAGGTTCAACGCGAGGGACGCAACCAGGACAATCAAGAACATTCGTTGTCGTACCCACATGGTCATGGTTTATCCTCCATAGGTGTCCAAAGAGCGAGTAGCCGGCCGCTCGGCGAGCTCTCATCGAATGCATCGAATTGAACGGCGAGAGTCTGTAATGGGTTGGACATGGGCAGCGGCCCCGCAGGCGATGCCGTTTTCATCATCGCCATGCCCAATACAACACCACACCCAAAGAACATCACGGCGACACCTGTGGTCAGCGGGCGGTACCATTTTTCGAACCACGGTGGTCCATCGTGGCACGCGAGTGTGTCCATGATACGTCCGGTCAGTTGCGGGCACGGCCTCGACGGTTCGGCCTTCAGGTTACCCTGAAGAAACTGCATCTCTCCGACAAATGCCCGACAGTGACCACAAGATTCAATGTGGGCGTCCAGTAGCGCCTGGTCGGTCGCACTGAGAGCGTGATCGAGACAGCGGGATACGAGCTTCATGATCTCTTGACAACTCATGATCGACTCTCCAGAAGACCAGCACGCGAATCCGCAGTATCTTGCGATATTTCTTGGGTGCTCCGCCCCAATAGTCCGCGCAAGGCGACGCGTCCCCGAGACAGCAACGATTCGATAGCGGGGATGGATAACTCCATGACCTCGGCCATGTCCTCGTAACTCATGTCGTGGTAATGTCGCAACACGATGACCGCGCGCTGCCGGGGCGACAGTCTTTGAACGGCTTGATGGATTGCATGGGACTGTGGCGTCGATGTGTCGGTATCAGCTGGCGCCGGGTCGTGTACGGCCATATCGAGCGACAGCATTTTCCGCAGTCGTGACCATCGCCGATGATTCAGGCAAATGTGTGTCGCCATGCGCAGCAACCAGCCACGCACCGATCCACGCGGCGTGAAGCGCGCTGCGGCTCGCCAGGCTGACAGAAAAACGTCCTGGGTCAGATCGTCGACGACATCCGATCCTGCGTTTCCCAGATAGTGGCGGATGTATTGGGACACAACCGGCTGATAGGCAACGACGAGTGTCTCGAATGCGTCACGATCGCCGCGTCCGGCGAGACGCATGAGCTGGTGTTCTGAATGTAGTGACTGCACAATGCCCTCGGGGACCAGGGGTTCATTGTATCAGCACACTGCAGGCCCCAATCTTGCGAAAAATATGTCGCACACCCGCGGCACGGTCAACCCACGCACACCAGAAAGGCCCTCTCTTGTGCCGTGGTGGTGACTGGGACGTCCATGAATCGTTGGATGAGGTCTATGTGGGTTTCCGCATGACGCGTGATACGCTGCGCCGTAAAAGCACCGTGCCCGGCAATTGCCAGTGGCAAGAGCAGTTGGTCGGCCAGGTATTCACCCACGGCGGCCGTGCTCCTGCGGTAGCGCTGCCACTGTTGCACGGCGTGATTGGCCACCGCCTCGGCCGTCCGGCGTATCTCACCGAATCCGGTAAAAACTTCGGTCACATGATCACACGAATACTCGATGAGCACGACGTTCCCTGGCCCGCGTGACTCCGGGTGCTCGAGCACGATACTTGATTCGGGCCACTGCAAAGCCGTTCGCAAAACGTTGGCCTCGCGTTCACCAATTCGCCTGGCCAGGTTGCTCACGAGAACCCGCGCACGGCGCTCACGCACTGCCCCGCGTTCGAGCAGATCAAATCCGACCAGACGCTCGGCGGGCTCGATATCCACGATGATTTGTCCACCCCCGGCGGGAAAGAATCCCGCATGCTTCAACCGCGCATCCACCCGCGGGCCCAGGCGGTTCAGTAACGGTAGATAACTGTGGAGCAGGAAATCGAAAGGCGGAGCCATCGGATTATGTGTGCCGCCCTCGATAACGATCCGGCTCGGCCCATCGGCCAGCGCCAGCGGTAGCATGATGGTCTGCAATACGAGTGTGGTGCTGCCTGCAGTGCCTACACGAAATTCGTATTCTCCGGCGGTGATCGTACCTGGAACGAACAATAGATCCTGGCTTCCGATTTGCGCTCCGTCTACCTGCGCACCGCAGATGTGCACCATGGCTTGCACGGCAGTGAGATGTTGGCGCATGAGTCCTGGCTTGTCGCGACCCGCGCGAATGTTCTTCACGCGACAAGGTCGACCGGTCAGGGCGGACAACGTCAATGATGAACGCAGGATCTGCCCACCTCCCTCACCGGTCGACCCATCGATCGCGATACACTCGGTACCCATCAGTCATCAGCCTCCGAGGCGTCCTTGATCACAAAACGAGCCTGCAGTCGAGCAACCTCACTTGCCAGTCCGGCCGCCTTGACCGAACGCAGGACTTCATCGAAGTCCTTGTACGCATCAGGGGCCTCGTCACGCGGATAACGCCGACAATTCGTCAGAATATCGCCCGCTTCGAAGGACGCGTCGATCGTGTCTTGATCCAGTGTCCGCATGGCGTGCCGACGCCCAAGGAGGCGTCCCGCGCCGTGGTTCACGCTATAGCAACTCGACACGGCCCCCTGGTCAGCGACCATGACGGCAGAACCGGATTGCGGATCGCCGGGCAACAGAATCGGATGGCCGGTCGCTGCAAACGGCGTGCCTGCCAGTTCATGATGTCCGCCAGGAAACGCACGGGTCGCCCCCTTACGCATTACCCAGGTCTTGCGGTTGTCCACAATCTCCTCTCGCGCAATGTTGTGGCTGATGAAATACACCAGTTCTCCGGCACAGCCTGGAATCACCTCCTGGAAGGCCTCGAGCACCAGCGCGTTGATCAGAAGATGGTTGACTGTCGCGAAATTGGCGCCGAGCGCCATGTCGTCGAGATACGCATCAGCCTCCGGCGTACCCAGGGGGGCATAGCACAGGTGGCGGTCTGCGCCGGGGAACGGAATACCCCACTCGTCGAACTTGTATTGCAATGCCTTGAACTGCCCTGTCGCCAGGTTGTGCCCAAACCCACGTGATCCGCAGTGTGACAAGAATGCGACGTGGCCATCTTGCAACCCGAACACGCGTGCACAATGTTGCGCTCGACGGTCATCCGCCACATGGACGATCTCGCACTCGCCGAAATGGTTACCGCCTCCGTAGGAACCCAGCTGCGCGACCTTGTCACGAAAATTACGAAACGTGTTGCCGTGCAGCAACCAGTCGAGTCGAGCGCCCAATGTATCCCGGGATCCATCATGACCGACATGAAAAGCATCTTCACAGTGCTGGGCCCAGCGCACAGGAATTCCCAGTTCTGCACATACGCGCGCCGAAGCGCCCTCGATCGCGACCCGCCGCCCGAGCGCCTCGTCAACCGGCCGACTCTTGGGCACACTGCGCTGCCCCCGTCCGGCCCCCGTTGGTGTTCGCGCGCAAATCGCATCGATCAACGCCCGCCGAACCCTGCGCTCGGCGATGGCCTCGGAGGGCAAGTCGAGTTGAAGCAGGCTCATCGAGCACTTGATATCAACACCCACGGGACCGGGATAGATGTGCGACGACGAGGCCATGACGCATCCCACCGGAGCGCCGTAGCCCACGTGGGCATCGGGATTCAGCACCACCTGATCGACCCCGGGGGCCATGCGTGAATTGACCGCTTGACGCAGACAGCCCTGGTCAAGAGTCTCCCGAATGGCGGGTGTGCCGATGACCGTCACCGGGCGCAGCGCGCCGTTGTCCACCGGCAAGTGTGCCGTCGCTTCGCCCGTTGCGATCAACGTGTGCTCAGTCATACGTGTCATCAGTTTATCCTCGAAGATCAAGACCGGGGCGGCCCTATGGGCCGCCCCGTTGAGCGATGCCACCCTCGTGCACCGCCACGCCACTTCGATGGACTAGGGGCAAGCCCCGTGCCACCTTGCTGGAAATCATAAATATATGTTCTAACTGGAGTTATGGTTGTGGGCCCGCGAGTAGCGTACTACGGAGGTATTCAAGAGGATAGTCTGCTATAAAACTCGATAGTCATGACTGGATATGTCGTAATAGGCACCCTGGGCATCAATCTCGATGCGGGCCACGGCCCCGACCGCTGGTCAACGTGGCGTCCCACCGTTGCGCTGTGTCAACAGGAAGACCTGCTCGTCTCGCGCCTCGAGCTGCTCGTCGGCCCCCATGCCACGCGCCTCGCGACCCAGGTCGCAGACGACATCAGATCGGTGGCCCCCGAGACCGAAGTCCGCCTCCATGATATGACCTGGAAAGACCCGTGGGACTTCGAGGGGGTGTACGCCTGCCTGCATGATTTTGCGCGAAAATACCCCTTTGATACCGATCGCGAACGGTACCTGGTGCACATGACGACCGGGACGCATGTGGTCCAGATCTGTACGTTCCTGCTGGCTGAGTCGCGCCACGTCCCGGCTCAGCTGATTCAAACCGCTCCGCCCCACAGGGCTGACCGGGGGCATCCGGGGCGCTATGCAATCATTGATCTGGATCTGTCCAGGTACGATCGGATTGCACAACGGTTCGCCCGCGAGCAACAGGAGGCCACGGAATACCTGAAGGCCGGTATCGCCACGCGCAACAAGTCGTTCAATCGACTCATCGATGACATCGAGCACGTTGCCATCCACTCCGAGGCGCCCATCCTGCTGACCGGCCCAACGGGTGCTGGAAAGTCCAGCCTGGCACGACGTATCCACGAGCTCAAGAAACACCGGCATGGCATTACGGGGCAATTCGTCGAAGTGAATTGCGCTACACTGCGTGGTGATGCGACGATGTCGACACTGTTCGGCCATCAGCGTGGCGCTTTTACTGGAGCAAGCCAGGATCGGAACGGTTTGTTGCGTGAAGCGCACCTCGGCCTGCTATTCCTTGATGAAGTAGGCGAACTCGGTATGGATGAACAGACAATGCTGTTGCGCGCTATCGAGGAAAAAGCCTTCCTCCCCCTCGGGTCAGATCACGAAGTGACCAGTGACTTTCAATTGATCTGTGGAACCAACCGTGATTTGGGTGACGCGGTACGACGGGGACGTTTCAGGGAAGACTTGCTTTCTCGGATCGACATGTGGTCATTCGAACTCCCGGGCATTGCACAGCGCCGCGAGGACATCGAACCCAATATTCACTTCGAATTGACGCAGGTCGCAAGTCGTACGGGTCGTACCTTTCGCTTCAACAAGGAGGCGTTTGATCGCTTCATCGATTTCGCCATGTCACCGTCCGCACGGTGGTCGGGTAATTTCCGCGACCTCAACGCGGCCATCGCACGCATGACGACCATGGCCCCGGCGGGCCGAATCACGCGCGAGGTCGTCGATGGGGAAATTGGGCGCCTGCAAAAATCGTGGGGCCGCTCGAGCGGGTCGATCGACTCGAACGATGATATTCTGCTCAAGGAAGTGCTCGGGGAACAGTCTGGCGAACTGGATGAATTTGATCGGGTACAACTTGCCGGCGTCATTCGAGTCTGTCGGGTTTCTCAGACATTGTCCGACGCGGGGCGGCGATTGTTTGCCGTATCGCGGCAGCGGCGAAAAATCACGAATGATGCCGACCGCTTACGAAAGTATCTTGGGCGGTTTGACCTCGACTGGTCCAAGGTCGCTCCCGGATAGCACCCACTGCCGCCGCCGCCGCTTCGTGGCGTAATCCATGTTGTGCTCCGTGATGAATCCGATCGAGCAGCTGACGCCAATGTCATTGTTGTCTGTAGCCGATTTGGCGGGCGTGGTATAACACCAGCATGGTGCCGAACCGGTACATCGATAACTGTGGATCGACCCCGCTGGTTGCAGTGCAAATCGACCCGGCGCGGCCTCGGATCTGGTGCAAACTCGAATACTTCAATCCCAGCGGATCGACCAAAGACCGCATTGCCGGCTACATACTGGGCAAGGCACTTCGCCGCGGAGACATTCATCCGGGCGACTGGGTCGTCGAGGCCTCGAGCGGTTCGACGAGCATCGCGATGGCCCTTGCCTGCGCGCAATTGAATCTGCAGTTCCTGGCGGTCATGCCTGAGGGCGTCAGCAGCGAACGGAGCCTGATGATTCGCGCCCTTGGGGGTGAGGTCGTGTTCTCGCCGGCGGACAAAGGCATCCATGGCGCACTCGACCTGGCCCGGCGCGAGGCTCCATCGCGCCGCGCATTCCTGCCTCAACAGTTCTCCAATCCGGACAACGCCGCTGCCCACCGGTTCCACACCTGTCGGGAAATCATGGCGCAATTGTGTGGTCAATCCGTCGACGCCGTAGTGAGCGGGGTCGGAACGGGCGGGACTCTCGTGGGCCTGTTCAAAGGCTGTCTCGACTATGGGTGTACACCGCGACCATTCGCAGCTCGGCCCGTTGGTCATTCGTACAGGGAAGTCGAGTGCACGAGCTTCAGTACGCGCATTCCTGGTGTCGTCGAAGGACTGTCGACTGTCTATAACACCGCAAACCTTCCCGGCCTGAAGGAACTGGATGTCGATGATGATGACGCCCTCGATTGTACACGTCGACTGATCGCCATGGGCTTTCCGGTCGGCCCCAGTTCGGGCCTGAACTATTGGGCCGCGCAGCGGGCCGTCCAGGACCTGCCCGCTGGCGCCGTCGTCGTGACCGTTTTTCCGGACCGGATGGAACGCTATTTCTCAACAGAACTGTTTTCCGGGCTCAAGTAGCCCCAAGCCCAAGGCCTGCCACACCCAATAATCAGGACAAGCACCGTGGCCATCCGGTCGATACAGCCACTACGCCGATTGTTGCACGGAGGCCGCATGAGCAAGCCGGATCCAATCGAAGTTCATCATCACGAAGAGGCAACCCAGATTGCCTTTTCTGCAGGCCAGATTGACTACATGCTCATCGATCGCGCCAAGAGGATCTCTACGTCCACAGCAAACTTGGCCTTTCAGAAAGCAGTCATCCTTGACCTGACTTCTGTCGATGCGGTTTCGAGCATGGTGCTGGGAGCGCTTGTGGACCTGTTCAGGCAATGCAAGAGCGCCGGACAGCGTATGTTCCTCGTTGGGCTGTCACCGGCGGTCTTCACGGCATTCAAGAGCACTGGTCTGGACCGCTTCTTCGAAATTCGCAACGATGTCGACACGGTGGTCGATTTTCTGGCTCGCCCGGGCCGCTGACATACTTGTTGCTCAGAACCCGCACATCGTCATCCGCCCCACTTACTGCTCTCGTCCTTGATTCTGCTCGAGCGACTCCACCTCAGCTGCTGCTCGACTCTCGTAGTACAACGCCAGACGACGGTCGACCTTGCGCGCCTCGGGATGCTCTGCGCCCACCGCCTGATGCAGGATCTGCGAGGCTTCGACCAGTGCATGTTCTCCATCCTGATGTTGCCCGCGCACGAGCAATACGGCACCGAGCACTCCCAATGCTTCACCAATGGTCCAGTGCGCGGATGAGAAACTGTGCTGCCGAATACGCAGCGCCTGCCTCGCGAAATGTTCTGCTTGTGCAAGATCCCCAGTCATGACGCGAAGTTCGGCAAGACGCACAAGACTGATCGCGACATGTGGATGATCTGCGTCCAGTTGATCGCGCCGTAGATCGTAAGCACTCTGCAATGCTATGTCTGCCGCACGCACGTCGCCCATCGCCAGGAAGACAGCACCGAGGTTGTGCTGGGTCGTTGCCACGAAGAGATGGTCTGCGCCAAACAAACGTTTCATATCACCCAGAGCTTGCCTGTACAGGGCACACGATTCTTCGAACATGTGTTGTCTAGCCAATACTGCCGCGAGGTTGTTGCGTGTAATCGCCACTTCGCGATGATCAGGTCCCAGGGCATCGATGTGAATCTCGAGTGCTTCACGATACAGCTCCTCTGCCGCGGCATAGTGGCCGTTGTTTTTTTCGACCATTGCAAGATCATTCAGCACCCGGGCGAGGGTATCGTGGTGGGCGGGTAGTCCGCGCCGATGAAGATCCAGGGCCCGTCGAAGCATCGGCGTGGCATCGGAGAATCGGCCCTGGTCGCACATGACGAAACCAAGGTGGCGCAAAGTCTCCCCCTCGATGAGGTCACCGCGTTCACCCAAGAGCTCTACTGCCTCTGTGAGCAGCGTTTCTGCTTCTGCGTAGTCGCCGACCGTACGTTGCTGGAGGCCCAATCGTGTCAGCACGTGGGATAATTCTGCGGGATTGTGCACCTGCCGCCGCCAACGCAACGCCTGCCTGTACATTTGTTCGGCTTCGTCCTGATGGCCGAGAGTCGTGAGGACATCGCCAAGAACGATCGCTGTTCGAGCACTGGCGGCAAGCGGGCCGTTGGATTCGTAGTGTGGCAGGACGCTTCGCGCAAGTTCCGCCGCCTCGGTATCGTTGCCCATGCGGTGCAAGACTTCCGCCAAATCAACCGCTACGGCATGGCGATCGATCCCCAGGGCGAGTGCCTTGCGCAGGTGAAGCGCGGCTGATTCGAACAGTCCGAGTCCTGAGTAGGTGCGAGCAATCGTCCGGCGAACAGCAACCTGGGTCGCGGGATGCTCCGCAAGATTCTGGTCGATGCGGGCGGCAGCTTCGTCCACCATATCGCGGACGGTCACATCCGCGCTGCCTGCGTAAGGATTGGCGGCAGCCAATGCCTCGTGCAGGAATTCGTTGATTGCTTGTGCCATCCGCGCCTCCTGGCGAGCACTGCTCTCGGCGCGACGGGCCCGAACCAATCCAATTGCCGTCCCTGCCGCGCCGGCCACCATGACGATCAGCAGAACAGTCAGTAACGCCGCGATCGTTTGGTGACAGCCGATCCATTTGCGTATGCGATATGCGGGAGACGGCGGCCCAACGCTGACTGCTCGCCCCATGGCTGCGTCCGCCAGGTCCGTCACCAGGTCAGCCACGGCCGAATAGCGTTCACCAGGATCATGGGCCAGCGCTTTCAACCCGATCCAGTCCAATTCTCCGCGTACGCTGGCGAGGAGATCTCGTACCGAGGTCGAACGCGATGCCGCAATACGTTCCTTGTCGGGCAGCGACTGAAATCTCGTGCTCATCGGCGGCAGAGGACCCGCGCGATGACCGGAACTGGTGGGCAATACGCCGATCAGAAGCTTGTACAGAATCATGCCCAACGAAAAGACGTCGGTGCGTGTGTCGACGCGCTCGCGTAGAGGATCTGCTTGTTCGGGACTCATGTAGGCCGGTGTGCCCAGGGGCGTGCTGCCGTGAACAGTCCGCTCTCGCCCCCGAGGGACTTCGACGGCGCGCGCAATACCGAAATCAATAATCACGGGCCGCGGCGCGCTATCGCAATCGACCAGAACATTTCCAGGCTTGAGATCGCGATGGATGACGCCCTTGTGGTGAGCGTATTGTACGGCTTCGCACAATTGAATGAACAGCGCGATTCTGTCGGGCACCGACATCTGTTGCGCATCACAGTACTGCGTCAGTGTCGATCCCGCCACATAGGGCATGACGAAGTACGGTCGCCCGTCGGGTGTACTCCCGGCATCGAATATTCCGGCGATACCAGGGTGGTTGAGGCCTGCGAGGACGTCCCGCTCGTAGCGAAATCGGTCAAGAATGTCTTCGGTATCCAGTCCGCGCTTCAAGACCTTGATCGCCACTTCTTGACGAAGCTGCGCGTCGTCGCGCCCGGCCTTGTAGACATTGCCCATGCCACCCGACGCGAGTAGTTCCTGCACACGGTATGCGCCGAGCGTGACGCCGAGCAGTGGATCGCGTTCTTCCTGCACAAGAGTGCGCGCCACCGAAGATGGATCGGGGGGATCTAAGAAAGCGTCGGCGCGGTCGGCGTCCAGGAGCTGTCGAAGCTCATCCACTAACGCCCGGTCTGCACCGCAACGCGCGTCAATGAATGCATCGCGGGCGTCAGCAGGCAAAGCGATGGCCTCGGCCCATATCTCCTTGACGATCAACCACCGTTGCTGCTGTGCACGGTCATTCATGTGGGATCCATCTGGCAACGCAACCATGCACGAGCCAGTCTCCAGTCACGCTCGACCGTACTCTGGGACACCCCCAGAAGATCAGCGATCTCCTTGATGGTCAGTCCGCCAAAGAAACGCAGTTCGACGATCCGGCCCTGTTGTGGATCGAGCTGATCCAGTTTTGACAGTGCCTCGTCAAGTGCCACGATATCGATACTCGGTGCCCCGAACAAAGACACGACATCGTCGAGAACGACACGCGAGTGACCTCCACCCCGTTTCGCGGCACGGCGCGCCTTGCCGTGATCGACCAGGACCTGGCGCATGACCTTGGACATCAGGCTGAAGAACTGTGCGCGGCCGCGGTAGTGCAAACCCTCTTTACCCAGGAGGCGAATATAGGCTTCGTGAACCAGGGCGGTTGGCTGCAATGTATGATCGGGCCGCTCCCGCGCCAGATAGGCTTGGGCCAGCGAACGCAATTCCTCGTAAAGCATGGGAATCGCTTCATGAAGATGCCCGGGCGGATTGCTTCCTTTGTGATCGAGAAGATGTGCCAACGGTGGCTGCGGGGAATTCATTGCAGTGTGACCCAAGGCTCTAGATAAACACGAAGATAATTGACGGGATCCGCGCCTTGAATTCGCTTGTATGTGTGACGCTGGCCCGCAAGATCCACGGCGCGGATCGGCACGCTTCGATTATAATTCAATTGGTCCGCTTGGAGTAAAGCCCTTTCTCCTCTCATGGGCGTGCCGAATACAACAGGAGTCCCACGATGACACGTATTCTGATCGTCGCCGTATTATTCGCACCAGCACCCGTGTTTGCTCAAGACGCGCAGACCCAGCCCGGACACAAGACCGAGTTACAAGGCCCAACCGCCGACCTCAGAGACGACACGCCTGCCCTGGAAGAATCGCCAAGCCTCTTGTATGGCCTTACGGGAGACGCGTCTTATATGCAGGGGTGTTTCCCGTCGGGGCGATTCTCGTGCATGTGCCCACTGTCACTGGCGCTTGATTTTGAAGGCACGTTCGGGTTGACGCTGGTCCCCAGTGAGGTTCCCGGATTGACACAGTATGAGATCAGCAATGTTAACTGGACACTCCACCTGCAACAGGACATTGAAATCACGGGTAGTGGCGTCTATCGCACTGGGTTCATCGATGACCAGCCCGTTCACGAAATGATCCTGGAACTCAGTTTCAATGGCGACCCGGCCGAGTTGTTCGATAGCGGGTTGGTCGATCGGGAGGACAATCAGGATCTTCCCCTGATCGACATTGCCGTGAATATGAATGGTCTGGCGTGTTACGATGTTCTCATCGATATTGTCGCGGTGCCCTCGACCGGCAAGCAACGTGGCGACACCTGAGGCACGCACGACAACGCAAGCCGATCCGGGCATCATCCAGATGATGCCCGGCCGTGCGCGCGCGGGAGCAAGAACCATGGTGATATGTAGATCGTGTTTTGTGTCACTCGTGGCGTGCACCGGTGCATTTGCTTCAGATGTCGTACTTCACGAATCTGCTACACTCGGACAGACCGGCATCGGCATGAACGGGATGAGCCAGATCGATCCCAACGGCATCGTCGCGGCCCGCTTCCATCTGGACACGGCGGCACATGTCTCGCAGGTGGGAGGCCATCTCGCGGTTGACAACAACGACACCGTATTCGCTGCAGTCATTCGGCTCGATTCGCCCGATGCAATACCGCATGGCTCTCCATTGGAACCGGACGAAGTGCTCGCCTTTACCACGTTTGCCCCTGGGTACCCGAGTAACGATGCATTTGCCGATTTGAACGTTGACCTCGAGGCCGGCGACTACGCATTGCTGTTTGGCGGTGGGTTGTTCGAGGCCACGATCGAGGAGTGTTGCTCAGGCAACATGCCGACCAACAACACGTTACTGCCTGGCGCGTCTCTATTCCGCTGGCGCGAGCGGGACAGCGGTTGGGCGTGGGAAGACCTGCCTCCAACCCAGGCTCTCCGTTTCGTGGTCATGGGATCCTCCGCTGGAACCCCGGTGCCGGCCGCATCAACCATGGCTCTCCTCTTGATGACCACCGGAATGTTGGCCTGCGGGGTGATCGTTGTCGTACGCCGCAAGGCCGTTGCCGCCGCGAGTTGATTCAGCACCGCCCGTGCACCATACTTCTCCTCATGTTTATTCCATACGCCTTGATGATCGCTGCCCTGGCAGCGCCCCCCCCGGCCATCGGCACCGAGGTTGGAAACATCCATCCCGACTTCATCCTTCCGACGATCGACGGCAGCTTCATACGATTGTCCGATTACTTCGGCAAGAAAGTGCTGCTGGTCAATTTCGCATCGTGGTGAGCCGGCTGCCGCCGTATGTTGCCCGGGTGGCAACGCGCCGTGGCGCCGTGGGTGCGCGACAACCATGTCGTGGTCATCGGTGTGGTCCAGGAACAACACCCGGACCGCGCCGCACTCTATCGCCAGTGGAAGAAACTGGACTGGCCGATCGCGGTCGATGCGCTCAACACGCTGGGCCTTGCGGTCGTGCCCGTGGTCCTGACGATCGATGAATCGGGCGTCATTCATCATCGCGGGCTCCGTCAGCAGCAGCTGACGGAGGAGTTTCTCGGACACACGTTCGCAGCGACGCCGCGACCACCCGGCTATCGCATTGCGCAGCGCGCGGTGCCTCGGCCCCCGGACCCCTGCGCAGACCCCCAGGGGTGGATGGCCTACGGTGACGCCCACTTCCACGACGGCCGCGTATCAGAAGCTCTCGCCGCCTTTGACCATGCTTTGTGCGCCGACCCTGATAACGGCCCTGCGATGTTCCGACTCGGCGTGGCCTATCAGCGCCGCAGTGAAAGCCCCGACCGCCAACCACGAGATGCCCAGGCGGCAGTGGACATGTGGCTCGAGGCGCTCGAGACCAACCCCAATCAATACATCTGGCGCCGCCGAATCCAACAGTACGGTCCGCGCCTGGACAAACCTTATGATTTCTATTCGTGGGTCCGAGATGCCCGCCGTTTCATTATCGCCAGCGGCCAAACGCCGGTTCCGTTGAGCGCCGAACCACGCGGCTCAGAGCTCCTTTCGCCGGCGGCAGAACGTGACCTCCAGGCTGACCCCACTGTCAAAGCGGATCCGGAAGGGCGCATCAACCGCGATGCCGCCGGACATGTGGTGGCGTTTACACGCGTCACACCACGCCGAGTTCAACCTGGGCAGCACATCCGCGCACAGATCTCACTTCGCTTGAGCAACCCCAAGAAGGCCGTGTGGAATAACGAAGCCGCCCCGCTGACCGTGTTCCTCGATCCGCCCGATGGCATTCGACTCAGTGAGGGCATGTTGTCCGTCGCGCCCCCTGGAACAACTGAATCGACCGAGGAGCGCGTCATTGACTTCGAGATGATCGTGTCGGCAAAGCACAACGGCGAAGTTATCGTACCGGGCTATGCTTTGTTCAATATTTGCCAGAAGGCTAGCGGCAAGTGCTTCTATTTGCGGAAGGATTTTGATGTGCGGTTCAAGATCGATGCACAGGCGCTTGAACTGAAATAACGAACGAAAAGAAGGCCGGCGAGATCATCCTCACCGGCCTTGCATCAACTCGAGTCGTCTCCTGTCAGGTTTCGGAGCTGCTGGGCGATATCACCCTGGCCGAGGACGAAACTGACCCGGGCCCCATTCAGAACCTCCTGCAGCAATTCCAGTTCCTTCATGCGGGCCAAAACCGGGTTCTCGGCAAGCAGGCGGGCCGTATTGGCCTGACTGCGGGCCGCAGCGGTCTCCTCACGGCGCTTGATGAGGTTCGCCTGTGCAGCTTTTTCTGCCTCAATGACCTTGTTCAGGATCGTCTTCATTTCGCCTGGCAGGATGACATCCCGCAACCCGACGCTGCACATGTTGGTTCCGAAATCAGCAGCGCGCTGTGCGAGCGTATCACGGATTTCTTCGCCAAGCTTGTCCTTGTCGGCAAGCAGTTCATCCAACGTCCGAACACCAACAGCCGTGCGCAACGCAAGCTGGGCCTCACGGTACAGTGCCTGGCTGTAGTCACTGACTGCCGTCACGGCCCTGATGGCATCACTAACCAGGTAGCTGACCACCAGATTGACGCGCAACGTGACCTTGTCACGTGTCATGATTTCCTGGCCGGCAACATCGAAGACCTGTTCTCGACGATCGATGGTCTTGACCACGATGCGTCCGCGACGCGTCCAGAAGACGTGGCGCCCCTTGTCGAGGGTCTCGATGAACTCGCCGTCCTTGAACAGCAACCCGTGTTCGTGTTCAGCGACTTCGTAACTGGCCAGCCACTGGCTGGAGCCGGCCGGTGCCAGCACGGCATCCATCTGAGGGTGCTCGAAACGCAGAACATTGCTGTCGAATACCTCAACGCTGATCGCGTGGGGCGTCTTCCAGAACGCATGGCGTCCCGGACCGATGATATAGGCCAGTCGGCCGTCCCGCCATACGAGTGCCCGCTCCGTTTCGACCAGATCTACGACCTCCAGTTCATCGCGCAACCCGTGGTTGTCCAACATGACATCGAGGTGTGGATGCTTGAAATTGGTCTCCAGAGTATCAACAACGGTGACGACCGAGTTGACCGAATTCCATAGCTGGCTCCACAACGTATGGACCCCGGGCTTCAAGAGTTCGACGAACTCGCCGAACTTGAAGAGCAGCCCACGCTCGAATGAACGAATTCTGACTTTGAACATAGTGAGTCTCCTTTCTTGCGACTGAGTCGCTCGTGTATCAATCAAGGCTCTCGAGAGCCGTCATCTTCAGCACAGCCTGCGAAGGGTCATGTCGTGACTCCCGCGTTGCGGGCGGGGTCTGGTTTGAGGTCACCCAGAGGCCGCAGTGGCACGGCCGCACGTCTCCCTCCAGACGTGACGACCGTCCCGTTACGACATGTGGTGGCCGGTATCCACCGGACCACTGGCCCGTTCAGTGGTCGCCCAGCCCACGTGCGAAACTGCACGAGTGCTCGGCCGAGTCATGACCATGTTACCTTCGCAAAACTGCACCCTGGTGCGATAGAAGTCGCATACTTGAGTGGTCGACAGTGCGAGAATCGAACTCGCAACCTCGCGGTTAACAACGCGTGCTCTCCAATTGAGCTAACTGTGGTGGAACCGAGCAATACATGTGCTACCACCGACGCTTTCCGATGCCGTTCACGGAACACACCGCCACGAACCCGCAAGGGTGCACGGTCATGCCGCCGGCGACCATCGGCTATTCCCAACAATGTTGCAGCCTGCGCAGTCCGCGACGGGGCGCGGTTGTCATCGCGCAAGCCTGAGCCGGCGAACAACTGCCCAACACGGGGTGGACAAGCACGCTCGCTGGCGAATAATGATTTAGAGCCCCGGCAAGACCACTCGCGACGCGATATTCCTCCGAATATGGCAACGCATGGTTCTTGTTGGACGCTCTTGGGGGTGAGTGACGACGAATCAGCAGATGGAACTGCAGCCGTACACCGCCCATGCAATCGACGTCGATTGTCGATTTGCGTCGAGCGTAATGTATGACTGTGTCTGAATCATGTTCATCTGTTGGCACCTTTGTGCGCGTGTCGTATTGAAGTGGCTAGAGCTATATACACCATCTTTTTAGAATGTCCAAACAAAACCGTGCAAAAACGGAGAAAAAAACAAAGCAAGTGCTATCACCCCGGTGGCTCATAGACGTGCTCCTCGGTGCAGTGCTTTATCTTCTGCTTGGCTATCTCACCCCGACGCCCAGCGAACGTGTCTATCTCGCCTGGCCTGTCGTGTTCCTGTTCGATGCGTTGTTCCTGGGTGCGGGATGGCGTTCACCATTGGTTCTCACCGTGGTCACCGTCGGCGCTGGCGGCACCGTCATGGATGTGTGGGGGCGCCCCGCCTTCGTCATGCCAGGTGAGTATGCGCGAGTCGGTTGGTGTGTGGCAGGCTGGGTTGCTGCACTCGGGATCACGCGTGCATTGTTCAACACATTGTGGGCTCGCTGTACACCGCAACCCAACGGTCGTCTGCTGCACACGACCCACTACATCATGTGGATCATCATGTTGGCTTTGCTCATCATGCCGATCTCAATGTCGTACCTGCAGGTGCATCCAATCCGCTGGCATGGTGACTTTGATCCGGGCACGATGACCCCGGCGCTGGTGTACGACGATGTGGCGTTCCGCTCTGCTGATGGCACGCGGCTCCAAGGATGGTTCATCCCGGCTACGGGTTCCGAACGTTCGGTCGTACTGGTCCACGGTGTGATGGACCACAAGGGCGGGATGCGGCACTTCGTAGAACCACTTCATGATGCTGGCTTCAATATTCTGATGTTCGACCTTCGCGGCCACGGCCGCAGCGCTGGGTGGACGGTCACGTACGGTGAGCGCGAGAAAGACGATGTCATGGCTGCGGTGGACTACCTCGAGACCATGCATCCAGAGGCCAGCAGGCAGGTCGTCGGAGTCGCGTGGAGTATGGGGGCCGCGGCAATGATTCTGGCGGCGGCCGAGGATCCGCGTATTGCAGCGATCCATGTGGATGCACCGTACGCAGCAACAGCCGACATGGCCCTGCACATCGGCGAACCCATGCATGATTGGCTCGCCTGGTGGCTGTACTGGACCGGCACGGCATTGGCCAGCCTGGAGGCCGATGCCAACCTGTTCTCACTGTCCCCGGCGGAGGCTGCCGCCGAAATCTCTCCACGGCCTGTCCTGATCGTGCACGGCACCATGGATCGCGTCGTTCCGGTCGCCCAGGGCCGCAAAGTGTTCAATTCCTGTCTGCCGCCCCGTACGCTCGTCGAGGTTCCCGGTGCGGGGCACCTCGAAACCCTGTTCATCGAAGGGCCGGCGTACGAGCAGCGCCTCGTCGAATTCCTCAACGATGCACTTCGGAAGTAAGAAACCGCTACGCACGGCCCGCGTCTCGCCACAATTGGACGAGGTTTGATCGCCAGGATCAACGAAATGGATTAGTTCAGATTGACTCGTTTTATCATTTACCTTTGCGGCCAAGGGGCTTCGGGGTAAGCTGAAGGGGTCATCTGCACTCCGTCCGACCGGAAAACAGCATTGGGGACAGCCATGTTGTGGTGGCTGAAAGACACGAACAACAATCAACTCGACTGTAACCAGGCGGTTGCCGACAGCCTGGGCCTGGATTCCATAGCAGCGATTCGTGGACCTACGGAACGGTTCTATCCTCACGATGCCGAGAACTATTTCTCTGACGACCTCGAGGTCATCCACACCAAAAAGCCGAAGGTCAGTATCGTGGAGCCGGTTCGCCACTCGGGCCGTCGCGTCCTGGTTCACACGCGTAAGATCCCCCTCTTCGACAAGCGTGGCGCTGTCGTGGGGATCTCAGTGTTCGCGGAAGAGCTTGATCACCCGGCCGACCCTTCGGAATCACTGCGAACGCGTTTCCTTCTCGCCGCCGTCAATCCAATCAGCGCCGGTCTGGCCGAGAGTTTTCAGTTTCGCCTGATTCGACTCACGGTTCGCTCGGTCCGCATCGCCGATGGCCGCGTTGTGGCCGTGCTGACGTTTGCCCATCCGCAGCGGCCGATCTCAGTCGAGGCCGGGCAAAGACTGATCAACTACCTGTCACCCGGCCAACCGCCACGCATGTCTCATTTCTACCAGGACAACAACCTGAGTTTCATCATCGACCCGCCGGATGATTGGCGTTGGGCTGCCGAGGCGTTACGATCTGCGGATCGTCATGATTCGCCCCACTCTTAGTTCGCATTCACCTGGCTTGCCTGTGCTGCCAACGCTCACCGTTCTGGTGTCGTTGACCATTCCGGTGTTCACCCTGCCCTTGCTCGCGGCGGGCTGCTCGATTGTGACCGCGGGGACGATCGCTGGAGTGGTCACGCTTGTTTTTGCCGTGATCGTACTCACTCGGCAGACAACTGTATCGGCACCCCCTCGAATTGCACTGGGTGTCTGGATGGTCTTGAGTCTGATGGGTGGCTACCGCCTCGCCCACCTCGGCGTCTTCATGCTCGATGTTCAACGCTACGACCATGCCATCGACCCACCGCTGCGTCCAATGGATGATCCGTCGATGGAGCGTCCGTTCGACAAACACAATTGTTTTACATGCTACGTGATTGCGGCCCATCTTGCGGATGCCCGAGTGGATAATCTCTATGATCGTGAGCTGTATCGCGACACGAAGACACCCACTGATATTCACATGGCTATCGGAAAATCAGTCACGATCGACACGTATCAGTATCCCCCCCAATTCCTGCTTCTGCCCCGCGCACTGATGATCGGCAACCTTGATTTCTTCAAAATTCGAACGCTGTGGTTCGCCTTCAACGTGGCACTCATCGCCGTGACCTTCTTCGCCGTGGTTCGCTACGTCAACGATGGACAATTTGGACCACTGTGGCTGATGTGGCCAGTGGTCACACTGGCGTCGACTACGTTACTGAGCCTTCAAATGGGCAACGTCCATCTCATCATTGTCTGCCTGTGTGTACTGGCAATGATCGCGCTCGAGCGCGACCACCCTGTCATCGGTGGCCTCGTCCTGGGATACGTGATTTGTGCAAAAGTTTTTCCCGGAGTCCTGCTCGTCGTCCTACTGGCAGCCCGCAGGTGGCGAAGCGCTACCGCGACGGTGCTCGCGATGTTGATGTGGACCGTCGTGACCTTCGTCGTTTTTGGACCGAATCCGTTCGAGGCCTTTGGATCGGAGCAAATGCCCCGCCTGGCCAGTGGGCAGGCGTTCAGTTTCGCCTTCACGATCCTGAAGCCATTGGTCGTCAACAGTTCGATCATGGGCATCCCCTATAAGCTGCGGGAATTGGGCCTGTTGAGTGCAGGGGCAACGCCCGACATCGCGCGCATCACGATGGCCGGATATACCGTGGCTCTCCTCGTCCTGCTGGTCGTTGCCGGATGTCGCCTGCGGGCGGCGACAGCGGACAGCGCGTGGAACCGCCTTCTCCAAGTTCAGATGATCGTCGTGGTCATCATACTCGGACAGCTGCGCAGCCCGTTTCTACCCTGGCCGTACGGCCATTTCGCGGTCCTGTTGTTACTTCCTCTGGTGGCGGCAGCGCGGCCCACGCTGTGGAGTATGTGGCTGGTCGTATTGTGGCTATGCCTCGCCGATCACGTGCCTTTGCGCTGGGGACCGCGGACAGCCACGCTTGATTTGATTTACACGTTGACCGTGCAGGCGGCGGTAGGATTGCTCTGCGTGAGCGTCTTGCTTCGTCGCAGGGCACCTACATTGGAACCGGAGGCGTGACAACCTTCAGTCACCGATCGTCAAGTTCCTTGCCCTTCTTGACCAACTCGATGGCTGGTTGATATCCGGCATCTGCTGATTTCTTGACCCAGGTGTAGGCCTCGTAGTTGTCCTGCTCGATGCCGCGCCCCTGAGCGTACATCACTCCCAGATTGAACATCGCCGCCGAATGCCCCTTCTTCGCCGCAACCTTGAACAACTGGACTGCGCGCTGTTCGTCCTGAGTCACACCGCGCCCCTCCGCATAGAGCACGCCCAGGTTGTAGGTCGCCCGAATATCCTGCCCTTTGACCGCCATTGTGTACCATTCGGCTGCGCGTTTGTCACTCTGACTCACGCCGCGGCCCGCCTCGAACATCGACCCGAGATTGAACATCGCGCCCGCATTTCCAGCGTCGGCTGCTTTACGGTACCACTCAATGGCGCGGGTGTCGCTCCTGGGTACACCGCGACCATGCTCATGCATGTATCCGATGTTCAACATGGCGATGTCATGCCCTTCGGCAGCGGCTTTGTGATACCACTCTAATGCGACCATGTCGTCTTGCGCAATACCCCGGCCGGCGGCATACATGGCTCCGAGATTGAAACAAGCTTCGCGGTGTCCACGCGCGGCGGCCTTGAGGTACCAGTCGAGGGCAAGGACCTCGTCCTTGGGCAAGCCTGTGCCGTTGGCATAGATTACGCCGAGGTTGAACATCGCGTCGGCATTGCCGCCGGCGGCCTCCGTGGCATACTGGCGGATCGTGGCCTCGTCGACCTTGTCGGTCAAGACGTCCTTGATACCGCCGCAATACACGGACAATGCGAGGAGCACATGGAGAATCATTGATAACACCCTTGTGGTTGATCACGAACCCGGACCTGTCACCCACGGCATTTTACCACACCGGGGAACGGAGCGGACAGCCAGGCGGTCCGGTTCATCAGGATGTTAATCCCGATTGGCAAAATGGCCGTCGCTTCGGCTCTAATTAATATTGGGACAGGATGTTACAGCCTGAGATGAGGTCTGTGGGGCATCTCTGTCAGCCGTGCAATCTCTGGTCGCGCGGCTTTGACCGCACAATGTGTTGTGCCAACATCACGAGCCATTCGGAGCTGTCCGAAGATTAACGAGGGGGAGGAAGGCGCCATCGTTGGAGCCTCTCTTTCCGGGTTCGGGGATATGTAGCAACCAGGCTATTTGCGATGCGTACCGTTATCGACTGGGGAATCGTTCTCGGCGCAGTCCCGGAAACCCCTGGCACCTGCAGCACATGCAAAGCAACTATTGTCGTATTCCTGGCCGTCTGCTCCACAGACCGGATCATAGATCAACTCGATACACACTTGCTGACCCCGTGAGCACACCGTGAATCCGTCGAGGATCAACTCGATCTGAGCATTGATGACGTCGATGTCTGCCTGCACCTGTTCCATCTCCAACTGCAGCATCGTCCGCTCGAAACCCAGTTGGCCGAAGACCTGGTAGGCCTGCTCGAGTTGATCGCGCACGTCGCCGGGCGTTTGATGGTACGGCTCCATGGGACGCGGGTTCGACGCGTCGCGGTAGTCCTGTTTGAGCATCGCGATGTCTCGCCGCAGTGTACGCATTTCCGAGCTCAGCTCCTGCTGATCTTCCTGGAGGTCGGCCAGGATCTCTTCGGCTTTGTCGAGTGCATCGAACAGATCATTCAGTTCGCCAGCCGCCGAGGTCATGCTTCCGATTGCCAGCGTCGAACTCGCGGCCAGAGCAGCCATGGTCATCATCGCGAATGTCATTGCGGTCTTCATTACTCAACTCCTTGCCGTTCGGCCACGGAACTCAGATCGACATCTGATGTCAATTCCGAAGCACAGTGGGCCATTGCCAAGTGAGTACCCCGACTGTCGCGAAAAATTCCGACTTTTTGATCGCCCGATCAAACCCCAATAACGCTTCTTTGTCCCACAATGATTTGCGAGGGTTGTCGTCACTGCTCCTCTCCGAGGGGGTCGCCCGAACAGACCAACGGTGATCCTGACGCCATCGATACACGCAGTGATATTTGTACCCTGGGCATCATGCTCTATGAGGCACTCACTGGACACTATCCCTATGCGATCACGCTGCGACTTCTGGGAGCGCTTTGATCAGCACCCACAAACCCTGAGTGCATGGGCCAATGTGCACCGTGCGAGACGGCCATTGCGCGGACACGGGTGCAGCGGCCATACTCTGCCATGTTGTCGGGAGAACATGCGCGGTCTACAATTCCTGGCCATGAGACTCATGCGTGAGATTCGGTTGAGCGCGTTGGAGCCGCAGGGCCAGATGCATAACAGTTGGGCGGGATGGCCCGAATCCTGGCGAATCGCGCCGTACATCACGCTGCAGGCGGTTGTCGATGGGCAGCCGAATCTCGAGACTGGGTATTTGTGCGATATCCGGCAAATCGACAAAGCTTTACGCGCTGCCGCCATGGCAGCGTTACCTGAGGCTGGAGGCGGGCTGTTTGAACGGGCTGTGCGCGACATCTGGGGGGTGGTGTGCACACAGGACTTCGATGGCGCGATGCTCGCGCAGCTGAGGCTGATCGCCACACCTTTCCTGTCTTACACCATTGATCGAGAAGGGCCTGACATGATCGCGATGACGCAGTCGTTCGAGTTTTCAGCAGCCCATCGATTGTACTGCAAGAACCTCTCGGACGCGGCCAATGTGGAGGTTTTCGGGAAGTGTTCCAACCCCAACGGGCATGGTCATAACTACCGGATCGATGTCACTGTTGCGGCCACTCCCAATGCCACCACCGGGCTGGTCGTAGAGCTGTCGGTCTTCGAAGCGTTGGTCAAGGAACTCGTCATCGATCGTTTCGACCATAAGAATCTCAATCTCGATTGCCCGGAGTTCGCGGAACTGAATCCTTCGGTTGAAAACATCGCACAGGTGATTTGGGACAAGCTCGACGGTCAGTTCACGCCGGCGGTGCTCAACCGTGTGCGGGTGTGGGAGACGCCGAAGACCTACGCAGAAATCAAGATTTGAAGCCATTGCACGAGACTCCGCCCACCACCGTCCCCCCACCCAGAGGGTGGGGTAGTTGACTACTGTTTGAACCTGAAAACATAGACGGCTTGTCTTGATCACTGCGCAAAGAAAAGATCCACAATACGCATGTTTCTTTGCAGCCGATCCAAGAGCCACTCAATGCGCACTGGACTCCTCGGGCAACAGCTCAACTCGAAGATGAGACTCGAATCGACACTCGTTCGATAGGCGTGAAGCCCTGTCGTTGGACCGGGCACGCAAGATCAGAACCGGGGCGTGCTTCACTGCAGAAGTCATGCCATTCGCGCCGTGTCGGCCCGTGTGGCCCCAACCCGTCGACCCTAGACCTTCTTGCTCGCGGTACTCGCGGCCGTGGTTCCATCTTCGAGCTCGGTCAATTCATAATCACCGAACAGATTGGGCGCTTCTCTTTGCAATACGGTGCAGACCTTCGCCGCCAGCAAACGGATCTCCGTATCGGCGTGTTCGTTGCACCGCAGTTCGATGAAGTGTCGCAGAGCGCGGGCGTTGGCGGTAACAAATATCTTGGTCTCTGTGGCGTTGGGCAAGACCGATCGCGCTGCCTGACGGGCGATCTTGCGCCGCAGTGTCTTGTCCTCGACATGCTCGAGCTTGGCAGCCAGGCCCGCGACGAGTTTCTGGTAGGCAGCGAGGCTGTCTTGCATGGCCGCTTGCCACACGCTGTGTAGCTCGGGATCATCGGCGATGATCGCCGGCTCGACGAAGTCCGTTTGTGATTCATCGACGTATCGCTGGGACAACTGCGAGTAACCGAAACCTGCCCTATGGCGAATCAGCTCGTGCGTCAAACTGCGGGATACGCCGGTGAAAATGAAGTTCCACACCGCATGTTCGAGTACTGAACCATGTCCGACACCGAGGATGTGGTTCAGGTAGCGCTCGTTACCGCCGGGACGTGGCTTGGCAAAACTCATGTAGCACACGCGCCCCGCCACCTCGCATAGCTTCTGTCCGGCCACAGCGGTATCGGATTGCCAGCTATCGACATCGTGGTCTGATAGAAAACGATCGATTTCGGTGTCACTGACCGTCTGGCGACCGACGAGATACACTTCAGGTTCGGTAATAACGCGCACCGCACGACCTCCCTGTAGCGGCAAGAACTCGGTTGGTTAGGAAGGAAATTCTCCCGCCGCAATCTACTGGCCGCGCCGGTTGTTTGCAATCGATCGGAGCTCAAAAAGATCTCGTTCTCCGAAGTAGATCGCGTGTAATCAGATCGAACGCGGGATGCGTGTCCGGATCGCCACAATCAACAGTACTGGGTCACGTGAAACAGCCCATATCGCAAGGTGGTTCTGCGATGTGTTGGAACGATGGCGGTGAAAGCGCCGTCCATTCGCTGTCAGCCCTGCTGGTCACCTGGAGCGGGCACTGGTTCCGCCTTGAGGAAATCGGCGATAATGCTCTGCCAGAATACATCACTACCGCGCTGGATGGGACGGATCCGCTTGCCATCGAGGAAAACTGTTGGCGTGCCGCGGACGCCCAGTGCCACACCGGCATCTACGTCGCCTTTGACGATCTGGCGCACGTGATCACCTGACATGTCTGCACGGAAGCGCTCTACATCGAGACCAAGTTCCTGAGCATAGATTTCGAAGCTGAGGGGAGAGAACTCCGGCTTGAACAACTCCTGCTGACGTGAGAAAACGAGATCGTGCATTTCCCAGAACGCGTTGTTACCCCCCTGCATGCGCGCGGCCTCTGCAGCGTACGATGCCTGACACGCCTGCGGATGAATCCCCCGCCGATGTCGTCCAGAGGGAGTTTGTGACGGATTGCAGTCGGTGCACAATGGAAAGTGTCTAAACACGACGCGCAAGCGCTCGCCAAGGCTCGGCATGACCTGTTCACGAAGTGTGTACTCGAACGCACGACAACTGGAGCACTGAAGGTCACTGAAGATCACCAACTCATGCTTCGCTTCGGTCGGCCCCAGTTGTGGCGCGTCGGACCGCTGGGGAACTTCGACCGGAATGGAACCCAGGAACGTACCGAACACTACGGCGCGATCCTCCGACATGCTCTTGAGCAATTGCTGGTATTTTTCAGTACTCTTCGCATGGTTCATGACACGCAAAGAAAACCCGAACCATAAATATGACACGAAACAGCACGCCAGGATACAAGCCAGTGTACTGAACACGAGTCGTTCGACCGGCACTGCAAAACGTGAATCGGCTCGGTCGCCGGGGTCCGGTTCAAGTCCATCGGGTTCGATCACAGAGCCGGGGGTCAGTGGGAACAGCCACATTAGCAGAATCAGGCCGACGAGAACGAAGTCGATGCTGTGGAGAACCAAACACAGGGTGCACCACTCGTGCAATTCCGAGGACATGATGTATATGTAGTAGGCGCTGACGCCGCTGGCCACGAACGCCAGCACGAGTGGCACCAGATGCCACATGCGTTTGGAACGCTGCGGAGCGCCGACGAACAGGAACCACACGCCGATGAATGTGTAAAACCACTGCCCCAGTAGAGCGACCGGTACTGCACCGAATCCCGGCACGTTCAGTGTACCGTGCCGGCTGGCCACGACACTTTGACACCCGCCGCCCCCGCCATCATCTTCACCGCAGAATTGTGACCACCAGCTGCCTTCGAACGCCGTACCCTGGGCCGCGGAGCCACCGTGAACTTTGAGCAGGTCGTTCGAGATGAGCATGGCGACTGCGCATAACCCGATCACGGCGACAACGGAAACAGTTGAGACGACACGATTCTTCATGACGTTACATTGGGTGGATTAGCTGTGCACGGTAACGCCGAGCTTCTGTTTGACGCGACGCATCGCCAGTTGGTATCCCCGGCCGTAGCGCATGTCGGCTGCAACTGAGGCCACCAGGCTGACCAACGGCAGGATGAGGAATCGAGCGCCATGCATGATACTTGCCTGCCATCCACCATCGGATTCGGGCGGTGAGCCCAACAGTCCGGCGATGTCGAAGAACACGCCGGGCAGATGAATGTGATCGCGACCGGGCCACTCGACCAGAAGCAACATCAAGACGACCATCCACATCAGACCCACGATCGGCTGCCCGGCGCTGCCCAGGCGTCCGACGAGACAGACATTGATGCTGAGATAGTAAGTCACTACGAGCAATGCACCAGCGAACAACGACCAGAATGATCCCAGGGTCATCCCGATTGTCGAAAACCGATACCAGGTCGCATCCGGCGCTGCGGGATCGACCATGCCCATACGTATCAAAGCGTAGACCACGAACGGCATGAGCAATGCGAGGACCAGCAGGAAAAAGAGAAGCGATCGAACGCGATGCAGAGTTCTGAGGGCCTCGACATGATCGCGGGCCAAATCCTGCTCGATGGCATGGGGTGCGGCTTCGGTCACCATAGAAGTGTGACCATACCCATTATCTGAGGATGCGCCAACTGGGCAAGCGGGTTTATGAAAACAGATCTTCAAGGCGCCCAATTGCTGACGTCATCGAAAGATGTTTCGGACCACCATGCCGTTGTCAGTATCGAAACCATGGGGTAAACTTCCGGACGCGTTTGATCGAGTTGCGCCGCACCCGGCGCCGTCGTTCATTATTCAGCCTCCATCGCGCTGCCGCGACCAGCGCTTTCATACGAGAACGACCGGAATCACCAATGGCTGCACTCACCTCCAGCGAGTGGCAGGACGTGCTTGCGTATGTGCGCAAGAATCATGCCAACGTCGTACGCAAATGGTTCGACGAACTGGGCGACGCTGCGCTCGACCACGGAATCCTGGAAATCGGGTGTGCCAATCTTCCCCAGCAACGTTATCTGACCGAACAGTGCATCGTTGCCTTCACCGAAGCGGCTCAGGTTCTCACCAGTCGACTGGTCACGGTGCGTTTCCTCATCGTCGCCCCCGCGCCGGTCAATGGCCACGCCAATGGCCACATGCCTCGACCGCCTGCCGGATCTTTCGACGACGATTCGATGCCGACTTTGAATCCCGAGTACACCTTCGATAATTTCGTGGTTGGCCCGTCCAATCGATTGGCCCACGCAGCGTCGATTGCGGTCAGCGAGAACCCCGGCGAAGCCTATAACCCCCTATTCATCCACGGCAGCGTCGGCTTGGGCAAAACGCACCTGCTGCAAGCCATCTGCCATCATGTGCGCATGACCCGGCCCGACGCCCAGATGTTGTTCTTGTCATGCGAGACCTTCAACAACCATTTCATCGAAGCCGTTGAAGCGGGGGCCCTGGAGCGATTCCGTTATCGCTACCGCCACGTAGATGTGCTGCTCATCGATGATATTCAGTTCCTCTCGGCGCGGGAACGTAGCCAGGAGGAGTTCTTCCATACCTTCAACACGCTGTACCAGGAGCGGAAGCAGATTGTGCTGTCGGCGGACTGCTGTCCGCGAGAGATCCCCAGCCTCGAAGACCGCCTGACCTCACGGTTCAATTGGGGACTGGTCTCCAGGATCGACACGCCATGCCTCGAAACGCGCATGGCCATCGTTCAGAAGAAATCCCGCAATCGCAATGTCGACCTGCCGGAAGACGTGGTGCACCATCTGGCGTCGTGTATCGACAGCAACACCCGGGAACTCGAGGGGGCCATCACCCTGGTGGATGCTCTCAGTCAGCAACACGGCAGACCAGTCGACATTGAGACCGCACGGGAAGCCATTGGTGAACAACCCTCTGTGCGCCATAGGGTAAGTGTTCAAGCGATCCTGGACGATGTGGCCGCGCAGTACGCGGTGACCAAGGCCGAGCTACTCGGACGCCGCAGGCACAAGTCAATCGCACTGCCCAGACAGGTTTGCATGTACTTGGCTCGCAACCTCACCGAGCTCAGTCTGCAGGAGATCGGCAACCGTTTCGGTGGACGCGATCACACGACGGTCATGCACGCCATCAGACACGTCGATCACCGTCGCCAGGAAGACCATGACCTGTCAGTAACTCTCGATGAGCTGTCTGTCAGGCTGGCCAACGGGGTCCAGCGACCGAAATGAATAACCTGTGCGAAATCAGCTGTTTTTCTCACGGAAACTCATCTTGCCCCCAAGGGCTCGAGGCAGCCTGTTGAAGAATGGGGGGGGACCGAACCGGAAATCCAACAGGTTATCCCAGGCCCGATTGGCTCCCTTGTCGCCCGAATTTCAGTTATACTATGGGGCTAGGGATTGGGCGACCGCGCGGCTCACAGAATCAACGGGACATACTAATACTACTAATTAAGTTAACTTAAATATTAATACAGAGGGTCGTGTGTGATGAAAGTGACTGTTGCGTCGAGCGCCTTGCAAGAGGCACTGAGCCTGTGTGCCGGGGCTGCGGCGACACGTACACCCAAGGTCGCCCTCCAGGGCGTCTTGATCACGGCCCTCAAGGACTCCCTGCTCCTCATGGCGACCGATCTGGAGCATGGCATTCGCTACAACCTGACGGAGGTCGAGGTCGAAAGCGAAGGGGAGGCCCTGGTTCCGGTATCCAAGATCACTCAGATCGTCCGTGAAAGCCGCGATGAAACGATCGAGCTGGAACTCGAGAACAACGTTCTGCACATACGCGGAAGTGACAGCCAGTTCAGGGTTTACGTTGCCGATCCTCGAGAGTTCCCGCCGGTTCCCAATCTCGAAGGGCCGGCGGATTTCGAAGTTCAAGGTACGCTTGTACGTAAGCTGATCGACCGCACATTGTTTGCCGCAGCGAAGGAGAGCACGCGCTATGCGATAGACGGCCTGCTGTGGGAGAAAACGGGCGATCGTCTGCGTATCGTGGCGACCGATGGACGACGACTTGCGGTGGCGGGTGGTGCACTCGAAAATGCACACGGACCCGATGGCAAGGTCATCGTCCCGTCCAAGGCGGTATCCCTGCTGTCGCGCGTGACCCTGGACGGCGATCAACGCGTAGGCGTCAAGTTTCTGGCCAACCAGGTGTTGATGAAAACGCCTCGGGTTACCGTGTCCTCGGTCCTGGTCGAAGGGCACTTCCCGAAGTACGAGGACGTCATCCCCAAGGATTGCGACAAGCGGGTGGAGGCCAATGTTCAGGAGCTGCTGAGCGCTGTCCGACGGGCGGCCTTGCTGACTTCCGAAGAGTCCAAGGCCATTCGCTTGAGTTTCGAGAAGAACAAACTGGTGCTGACGGGCCGCGCTCCTGAAGAAGGCGAGGCGTCGGTGCAGATGGCTTGCGATTACACCGAGGAGCCACTCGAGATTGGGTTCAATCCTGCGTTTCTAGTGGACCTGCTGAAAGTCCTCGAGACGGAAACAATCGGCCTCGAGCTGAAGGCATCGAACAGACCGGGACTGTTTCGCAATGGCGAGGATTTCATGTACGTGGTCATGCCAGTGAACCTGCCGGCGAGCAGTTGAGGACCAGCAAAGCGTGATGCTCAGTGACGATACCTGGCGCAGAATTGGCGAACGGAAGCAGCCCTACAGCCGGGCGCAAACGATCGGGGCGCTGGTTGGTCGTGAACACGAACGACTGCGACGGGCAGTCGATGGGGGACTCCGGGAGATTCGCGAAGTCCTGACCGGAACGATTCACGAGGACTTTGCCAGGCATTGCCGGTGTGTCGCATTCGAACGTGGCCGATTGACAGTTGGCGTGAGTAATCCCGTGCTGATGGACATGTGCCGTCGGCGTTACCTTTTTGCCGTTAGACAGAGATTGGATGAAGCGGTTCCGCATCTGCATGTCGCGGATATCGAATGGACCGTCACCAGGGACTGATAGGCCAATGTCGGACAGTACAGATCCAAGCGTGCATGATGGCGTCGGCGAAGAAGCGCAGACCGAGAACTATGATGCGGACAGCATCCAGGTTCTGGAAGGACTGTCTGCAGTTCGGCATCGTCCAGCGATGTACATCGGCGACACGTCCCAGGCAGGATTGCATCACCTCGTGTGGGAGGTCGTGGACAATGCGATCGACGAGGCGATGGCCGGTTTCTGCAAGAACATTACGGTAAAGCTCGGTGCCGACGGACGATGTACGGTCACCGATGACGGTCGCGGTATTCCGATCGGGCCGATGAAACACGAGAACCCGCAGTTCGATGGGAAGCCGGCTGTTGAAGTCGTCATGACCATCCTCCATGCCGGTGGCAAGTTCGACAACAAGACCTACAGCACCTCCGCTGGTCTTCACGGTGTCGGTGTGAGCGTAGTCAACGCTTTGGCCGAATGGCTCGAAGTGGAAGTTCGCCAGGAAGGCAAGAAGCACGCCATGCGTTTTGAACGGGGTGACGTGGTCACTCCGCTCAGAGGTGCAGGCAGTACCAACAAGACGGGTACGCGTATTGCATTCAAACCCGACTCCGATATTTTTCCGGTCATCGAGTTCAAGTACGAAACCATCGCCGCACGAATGCGCGAACTAGCCTATCTCAATAGCGGGTTGAATATCCGTGTCATTGATGAGCTTACGGGCAAGGAGAAAGAGTTCTGCTTCGAGGACGGTTTGCGTGAGTTCGTCAAGTACCTTGCCGGTGGCAACGAGCCCGTACACAAAGAAGTCGTCATGTTCTCAGTCAAGTCCGAGGACCAGAAATCGCAATGCGACGTCGCGCTGCAATGGACCGACGCCTATACGGAAAACATGCTGTCCTACGCGAACAACATTCACACCATGGACGGCGGCGTGCACTTGTCCAGCCTCAAGACAGCGTTGACCCGCGTGATGAACAATTACGCCAAGAAGACCAACCTGCTCAAGGGAACAACGAGCATCAATGGCGAGGACTTTCGTGAAGGTCTGACGTCGGTGATTTCAGTCAGATTGCCCAACCCGCAGTTTCAAAGCCAGACGAAGAACCGGTTGAACAATCCCGAAATCGGAACATTCGTCGAGCAGGTCGTTTACGAGCGGTTGAGCAGTTACATGGAAGAGAACCCCACCGAGGCCAAACGCCTGGTTCAAAAAGGGGTCCAGGCAGCTGCGGCGCGCGAAGCGGCGCGCAAGGCTCGTGACCTGGCGCGTAAGTCGGCCATGAATTCTGGCGGATTGCCAGGAAAGCTGGCCGACTGCCGTAGCAAGAATGTCGACGAAACCGAGCTGTACCTCGTCGAAGGCGACTCTGCCGGTGGCAGTGCCAAGCAGGGGCGTGATGCGATGACACAGGCGATCTTGGCCCTGAAGGGTAAGATCCTGAATGTCGAGAAAGCTCGCATCGACAAGATGCTTTCGCATGAGGAAATCAAGAACATCATCATCACGGTCGGTTGTGGAGTCGGTCACGATGAGTTCGATGTCAGCAAACGAAAGTACGGCAAGATTATCATCATGACCGATGCCGATGTGGACGGCAGTCATATCCGGACTCTATTACTGACGTTTTTGTTCCGGCATATGCGACCGCTCATCGAAGGCGGGTTCGTGTACGTCGCACAGCCCCCTCTGTACTTGTTGAAGAAGGGCAAGAAAGTCGATTATGTCATCGATGACGCCGTGCTCAACAGCAAGTTGCTGGATTGGGGTCTCGAGTCTACCTCACTGGTCGTCAACGGCGAGCCCCATTCAGATGCCGCCAAGTTGCGCAAAATCATCACCACGCTTGATCGGATCGAAGAGCAAGCCAAGATCCTCCGCGTACGTGGGCTGGTCTTCAAAGAGATGATGGCAACCTGGCACGACGTTGAGCGCGGGCTCCCTGGAATCATGGTTACACTTGTCGCCGAAAATCGTTCTGAGCGAAAGTTCTTCTACACAGAAGAAGAATTCGACGCGTTTCGACAACAGGTCGAACAAAAGTACGGCGCGGTCGATGTGGCCGATAGCCTGCATGATCGCGGTTCGTCCAAGAACGGCAATGGCGATGGTCAAGCCCAACGTATTGTCCGAACAGATCTTGCAGAGTGCGCGCACCTGGCCCGCTATTTTGCTGACCTGGCGAAAGCGGGTTTTACGCCAGATGACTACTTCGTTCGTCGCGAGGAACTGATTACCGGTGAGATGGCCGCGGCCAAGTTCAAGCTCCTGCACGGCGAACAGGAGCTCGAGGTGGATAATCTTGCCGGGGTCGCTTCTGCAATTCGTGATCTCGGTCGTGCCGGCCTATCCATCAAACGGTTCAAGGGCCTGGGTGAAATGAATGCGGACGAGCTGTGGGAGACGACCATGGATCGCAACAACCGTACGCTTCGCCGGGTGACGATCTCCGATGAACCCGACAATATCGAACAGTTCGATATCGACAGTCGCGAGGCAGATCACACGTTCAGCTTGCTCATGGGTGGGGATGTCGAAGCACGACGCGACTTCATCGAGTCCAATGCCGTCAACGTCAAGAACCTCGATATCTGACGCTGTCCTGAAGTCCGTGCCTGGGCAAGCTCCGCTTGCCGCCCATCTCATGTCCCCAACCTTCACATCTCCGCCCCGATTTGTTCATAATAGGAAAAGATGACTCGGAACTGATTGCGATGATCTACCCTGCAATGGATGACACGATTGCGGCCGTTGCGACACCACCCGGTAAGGGCCTGCGTGGCGTCATACGGGTCAGCGGCCCCCTGACGCATCGTGTTCTCGAGCGCGTCTTTCAAGGTGAACCACCGCTGGTGCCACGTTCTGATATGGCACGCTCGCGGCGCGTGCGCGGGCGCGTTGCCCTCGAGCCCGAGCACTACACGCTCCCAGCCGAGGTTCTACTCTTCAGGGCTCCACGCAGCTACACACGCCAGGATGTCGCGGAACTCCACGTCGTAGGGAGCCCTGCAGTGCTCGCTGTGCTGATGGATCAAATCTGTGCATGCGGTGTAAGACTTGCTGGACCAGGAGAGTTTACTGCGCGAGCGTTTCACAACGGGGCGTTGTCGATCGACGATGTCCAGGGCATTGCGGCGCTGATTCACGCACGCTCGGACCAGCAATTGAGAGCGGCCAACGACTGGATCGATGCCCGGCTTGGAAGCGAGGTCGCTCTACAACGGGACGCGTTGATCCAACTGTGTTCGCTGGTGGAGGCAGAGATCGACTTCTCGGACGAACCGATCGACTTCATAACCGCCAGGCGGCTGCAAGAGGAGCTGCAAGCGATCATCACCGTGCTCCAACGCCTACGTCACGAAATCCGGGAAGCCGAGCGCACGGGAGCGCCGCCACGCGTTCTGCTGATCGGACGTCCGAATGTCGGCAAGAGTACATTGCTCAATCGACTGAGTGGGATGGATCGCGCTTTATGTTCCTCCATCTCCGGCTCGACTCGAGACTTCTTGAGTGCGATCGCACGAGTCGGACAACACGAGATTGAGCTGCTGGACACGCCCGGAATGGGTGTGAGTATTCAAAAAAAACAAAAAAACGCAAAAAATTTTTTGGAGCGTCAAACGGCTCGCGCAGACCTGATTTGTCACGTGCTCGAGCTTGGCAACCGACCACTTCAAGAGCAAGTTCTGGACGGCTCGCGCGACCTGCGGGACCGGGTACTATGGGTGGCAAACAAGGCCGATCTTCTTGGCCGAGATGAGCTCGAGAAAGTGCTTGCGCGATGGTCCGATCAATTGAATGGCACCGTTGTTGCCATCAGCGCGCGCAATGATACGGGTCTTACGACGCTGGGTGCCGAAATTGCGCGTCGACTAACCAAACATGTTGGTAATCATGGTATTGCGATAGCGCCTGTACATGCACATGCACTTTCAGATGCACTCGAATCGCTCATTCGCGCACGATCGTGGTGTGCGCAATCGGACGATGTTGTAGGGAGCGCAGAATTCATAGCGTCCGATCTTCATGACGCGGTCCATGCTCTTTCGGCGCTGTTCGGAGAGGTCACTCCAGACGATCTTCTAGAGCGCATCTTCAACGACTTCTGCATTGGTAAATGATCCACGCGCGCCGGGGTGGAAACAGGCGGTTCGGGCGTACAACATGTTGCCCTATACCCGGTATGATCAAATTCGCGCGTGAAGAATAGTGAAGGTGGCTGTAAAATCTCTCCGATCACATAACCGGCTCATATTTGAGCAAGTTAGCGGTCTAAGTACATTGAGAAAGTAGTTTCTCAGAACGTCACAGAAGGAGATGACTTTCATGGCCAAGAAACGTAAGAAGGCTGCCAAGAAGAAGAGAACGGCAAAGAAGAAGACGGCGAAGAAGGCTAAGAAGGCCAAGAAGACTCGCAAGAAGACAGCGAAGAAGGCCAAGAAGAAGACTGCCAAGAAGAAGAAGAAGAAGGCTACTCGCAAGAAGACGGCGAAGAAGACTGGCAAGAAGAAGAAGGCCGCTCGTCGCAAGAAGAGAAGGTAAAGCCGACAAGAATGTGCTCGTCGGTTCGCCGACGGGTGGTTCACTTCGGTGGACCAAATGGGAGGTGCTCTTCGCCACGGCAGCACCTTCCATTTTTTTATGCGCCGACCCCACCTGCTTCGAGAGCGCCAGCGCCCCATCAGGAAGCGGCTCCACACCCCCCGAACTGAAGAAACTCACAGCCCCGGCGGCTGGTCAAGGGAGCCATCACTGTTTGGGGGAATTGAGGTTAAAGTTCTCAAAGACTTCACCCATGTTCGGAAACGTTCGTTATAACAGAGACGTTGCGCCGGACCAGTACTCCTCCCATTAGAGCATGAGGGCTGCCCCGTCATGCCCGATTCAGAAAAGCTCAGTTACAAGTTTCAACGCTTGCGCGAAGCGATCCGCACCGCGATACTCTCTGGTGAGTTGACCCACAAACTGCCCGGGGAGCGCGAACTCGCGCGACGGTTCGGAGCCAACGCCAAGACCATCAGTAAAGCCCTGACCGATCTGACTTCGGAGGGCATGCTCGTTCGACAGGTCGGACGTGGAACCTTCGTTGCCGAAACCGCGGGGACAGGGATCCGTACGACAGGTCGGCCGGGCCAACGTGTCGCGTGCCTGGCTTCGGAACACGTGGACCGTTCGGGATTCACGACCCTCTTCGAAATGGTATCGGACAGGTTAGAACAGCGCGGCCACCATGCCCTGCGCATGATCGTGCCGGCGCCGAGCGGCGAATTGGCCGAGCGTTGCCTGCCGATCAGTCAGCTGCGCGAGTTGTCGGGCATTCTGATCATGTGCAGTGTGCCCAGTGCGGCACTGCTGGCCGATCTGGCTCGGCGTCACATCCCGGCGGTGCTGTGCAATGTGGCAAGTCGGGAGATCAGGTGCAACGCGGTCATCGCCGACTATGCGCGTGGGGCATTTGAGCTGACCGAGCATCTCATTCAGCTGGGACACGAACAAATCCAACTCACCGTCAGCGACTCGGCGGGTCGTTGCGTGGACGACTTCAGACGGGGTTATCAGACAGCGATGCAACGGTACGGACTCGAACCCCTGGCACCACTCAACGGCTCCCTCGATCGGGGCTTGAGCTATGCTACGCGGCCAGGGGCGGTTGTTTGTCTGGGGGCGGAGCAGGCACGTGTGCTGAAGCTGCGCCTGGACAGCGCCTCCAGTGATCAGCGTGCGAGTATGGCTGCGATGGCCCTGCCGCATGAGACACACTTGCCCATGGGGCTGACCTGCTACGAGATCGATACGGGCGTGATCCTCGATTGGGCTGTTCGCCTGGTCGTTGACGCGGCACCGGGAGACGATCCACGCGAAGTCATCGTTCCCGGAACGTTCCAGGAGCGCGGGACGTGCTATCCGGCCTCGGCGCGCGCGGTCACGCCCCACCAGGCGGTCCTCTGACAGATCGTCGCATTCGGTGGCGGGTGGGTGTGCAGCTACCGATGACCCTCAGGTTTTGATGTCATCAGGCATCTCGATCGAAATGTGGACATCCTTGAGCTGGCGTTCGGTCACATCACTTGGAGCATTCATCAGCAAGTCTTGAGCCCGCTGATTGAGCGGGAACGAGATGACTTCACGAATGTTCGGCTCATCACACAGCAACATGGTTATGCGATCGATGCCGGGTGCGAGACCACCGTGCGGTGGGGCGCCGTAGTGGAAGGCCTTCCACAGTGCAGGGAACTTCCGCTCGACCATATCACGCGGGTAGCCGGCGATGTCAAATGCCCGCATCATGATATCCGGTTTGTGGTTACGAATGGCGCCACTGGACAACTCGATGCCGTTGCACACGATGTCGTACTGGTACGCCAGGATATCGAGCGGATCTTTGTTCACGAGTGCATCGAGACCACCCTGTGGCATCGAGAATGGATTGTGTGAGAAATCGACACGCTGCTCGTCTTCGTTGTATTCGAACATCGGGTAGTCGGTGATCCAGCAGAACGCGACTTCATTGTTGTCCATGAGGCCAAGTTCCGTCGCGACATGTCCACGCAACTTGCCAAGTATCTTGCTCGTGCTGACACGTTCACCAGCCCCGAACAACAATGCATCCCCGTCTTGTGCACCCGTTGCAGAACGCAAAGCAGTGAGAGTGTCGTCGTCAATGAATTTCGCAATGGAGCCCTTCACACCATTGTCGGTCAACGTGATCCACGCAAGGCCCTTGGCTCCGATCTCCTTGACGAACTTCTCAGATTGATCGAAGAAACGACGTGGCCTGTCGGCTCCGCTCGGGACGCGAATGGTCCGCACCACGCCGCCGCTCGAAACAGCATCAGCGAACACGCGAAAGCTGGAATCCGTGAACACGCTGCTGACATCGATGAGTTTGAGATCAAATCTCAGATCGGGTTGATCGGTGCCGTACTCGTCTATTGCAGTTGCGTATGGAATACGGGGAAAGGGGTCGGTCAGGATTTTCTTGCTGCACAGGGATCGGAACAAGTCGAGCATCAGCGCTTCGACGACCGCGAAGACGTCCTCTTGTTCGACGTATGCCATTTCGAGGTCGAGTTGATAGAACTCTCCCGGACTGCGGTCGGCCCGAGCATCTTCATCGCGGAAACAGGGTGCGATCTGAAAGTAGCGGTCGAAACCGGAAGTCATGAGCAATTGCTTGAATATCTGTGGCGCCTGTGGCAAAGCGTAAAACTTTCCCGGATGCAGGCGACTTGGGACCAGGTAATCCCGTGCACCTTCCGGAGAGGAACTCGTCAGAATGGGAGTGTGGAATTCGATGAATTGTCGTTCACTGAGATAGTGCCGGATGTGCTGGCACACTCGACTGCGCATCAGGATATTCTTGTGCATCTTGTCGCGACGGAGATCCAGGAAACGGTACTCGAGCCGCATGTCCTCGGGGGTGTCTTCTTCGGTTGACACTTGAAAAGGAAGGGCGTCTGCCAGTGATTCGATATGAACATCCTGGGCGACGACCTCGATCTTTCCCGTATCCAGGCTATCGTTGACGTTCTCGGCAGATCGAGCGACGACTTTGCCGGTGACGGTCAGGACGGATTCCGAGCGTGCCCGGCTGGTGTCGTCGAAGAACGGCGCTCCGGGTTGAATGACCACCTGCGTGATGCCGTAGTGGTCACGCAGGTCGAGAAACAACAAGCCGCCGAAATCGCGCTTACGGTGCAGCCATCCGCTTATGCGGACCTCACTGTCGACGTCTGCGCTGCGCAGCGCATTGCATGTATGAGTTCGGTAAGGATGCATGAGATGACTCTTTCACCACTGTTGAAAACCGGAAATCAATGTTGTCGGCCAGGACCTACAGAAGACGTAAATCGGCGTGTTCGATAGGGTTCCTGCAGGAATGCCGATTATAGTTGGCCCCAACAGAGCCGTCCATACGGTCACTGTGGGCCGGCGTGGGTCGTGTACAGGGTGCGGTAGAGCGGGCATCGTTTGACCAACTCATCGTGCCGGCCGGCGTCGATGATGTGGCCACCATCAAAGACCAGGATGTGGTCGGCATCGGTGATGGTCGAAATGCGATGGGCGATGACGAAGGAGGTCCGCCCGGTCATGAACAATCGCGTTGCCTCCTGGATCTTCTGCTCACTCTCGACGTCGATCTGGCTGGTGGCCTCGTCGAAGATGAAGATCGGGGCGTCACGGAGGATCGCGCGAGCAAGGGCCAGACGTTGGCGTTGGCCGCCGGAAAGAGTGGCTCCAAATTCACCCATGAGCGTGTCGTAACCCTTGGGCAGAGCCTCGATGAACTCGTGGGCGTGGGCCCGCTTGGCGGCCTCTACGACGTCGTCGAGTGGAGCGTTGGGCAGGCCATAGGCGATGTTGTCGAACACGGAGACCGCGAATACGACGGCATCCTGCGTGACCAGGCTGATTTGATCGCGCAGTGACGCAATGCTGTAGTCGACCACATCGAACTCATCAAAGAGGATTCGGCCGTCATCTGGCGAATAGAAGCGATCCAGGAGTCCCATCGCCGTCGTTTTTCCACTGCCGTTGGGGCCGACCAGTGCGATCTTGTGGTCCTTTTGCGCCGTGAAACTGACATCCCGCAAGGCAGGTGCGGCACCTTCAGGATAGGTGAAAGTCACGTTCTCGAAACGGATTTGACGCTTCAGCAGCGGTAACGTCGGTTTTGTGTGAGCAGTTTTCTCGATGGGCCGGTCCATGAATTCAAAGACGCGCTGGGCCGCACCATCGGCTTTGGCCAGGCGCGGGAAAATAGCTGAAATCTTACGGATGGAGTCGAACATCGCGACGAGGAATCCGACCAGCAGCACGAACATGTCAGGCTTGAGTGTCTTTTCGAGCACGGGCCCAGCCAACCACAGCCCACCAAAGACCACGACGATGCCGCCCATGATTTCCAGAGCGGGCCCGGTCATCGCTTCCCAGCGCCCGATACGCAGAATCTGGGTCAGCAGCTGACGCTCTGCATGCCACATACGCCTCCGCTCGAACGTCTGGTTGTTGTGTGCGCGAACGATTTTCATCCCGCTGAGGGTGGCGTTCAACACGCTCATCATCATTGCGTAGCCGGCCAGGAGTTTGCGGTTGGCCTTGCGAATTTTCTTCCCCAGGACCCAGACGATGACGCCGCCGCCACACCCCGCTATCAGAGCGAACCCCGTGATCCGCCAGTCCACGACCAGGGCACAGCCCAACAGGACGATAGCCTTGATCGGCTCAGTGGTCAGTTTTCCGAACATCGCACGGTAACCGCGCTCGATGTCCTTGAAGTCGGTAACGACGCGACTCATGGTTTCGGACAGGTGTTTTCCAAACCATGTAATGGGTAGGTACATCACCGTGTGATACATGTGCCGGCGGAGGTCCATGACCGCACGGTTTGACGAGATGATGACCATGAATTCGGAAAAAAAGCGAAAGACACTGCTGACAATGACCATGCACAGGACTCCGAGCATGACGATGAGCAACGTGTGGCGCCGCGCTGCGATGGATTCATCTTGCGGCAGCCACGAGGCAGCCCAGTTGGCCGCTGCGGCCGCCACACGATCGAGTGTCGAGGACTGTACCGCGGGGAGGTCGACCTCGTGAACCACACCATCCGGCGTGGTCAGCGCCACGGTCACGGGTGCTTCGCGAGACAGGGCAGATAACAAAGCCCACTTGTCATCCGGATCAGACAGCAAATAAATGACGTCACCAGGGCCAAGATCCTGATTCCACACAGCACGGGGTTCAACACTACGGACGTAATAGGAACCGATCGGTGGAGCCGGTGACAGCGTGGGATGCTCTTCTGGATCGTAGGTCACGAGGTCGATGTGTGCCTGGCGACTGACGGCGAACCGCAGGACCGCGGAGCGTGGACTGTCCTCGCCAACCATCAGTCGCAGTACGGGAACAATAGCGCTGATACTTGCAGCGAACGACAGAGCTACCGCGCACGAACAAATCACCGCGACCGCAAGACGCCGGCGCTGCGGCCACAGGTAGCGCAAGGATCGTCTGAACCAAATGAGTCCGCGTTGTTTGTGGGGAGTCCTGGAGCCCATGTGGGAGATCGCCCGGGCACGTCGAAATCGCGGCCCGTTACATGCGGTAGAGAATAGGGCTAATCGCAGGATGCAGCAACCACAACGTCCTGGGAGTGTGAGATTTGGCACCGGGTTACGTGCACACAGACGAGGTCCGAAAAAAGCGTCCTTCGCGCGCGTTGACGGGGGACGTGTGTTCGCTATCTTCGGCACCCGGCCGCCATCATCGGCCGCCGGGAGGTAATCGTGATGACGACTGCAGAACTGCTTACGGATCAGATTCGGCGCACTCGCGAATGGACTCTCTTGTTGATCGACGATGTGGAGGGCGATGACTGGTTCTTTCAGCCCGCCGATGGTGTGCAACACGCAATGTGGTTGTGTGGCCACCTTGCGTGCGCCCAGGAGCTCCTGCTCTTCCAACGTTGCATCGATCGTCCCACACTCGACCCGGAGTTCATGGCCCATTTTCCGATTGGGGCTGCAGTGAAATCCGGAACCGCACACACATGGCCAGCACCACAAACGGTCCTGGCCACGATGGCCGAGATGCAAAAACGAACAGAAGACGTTGTCATCGAGTTAGACGATGCACTTCTTGCCGAGCCCGCGTTTGGTAAAGATGGCGCGAAACATCCGCACTACGACACCAAGGCAGGCGCGATCAGCCATTTGATTCGACACGAGGGATTCCATTGCGGGCAATTGGCCACCCTGCGCCGACTCATGGGCAAATCGTTCTTGCGCTAGCCATTGCGCAACGCCATGGCGCGTGTCCGTTCGTTTTCTACGGAGACGGAACGATCATATCGTAGATCGCGATCATGGCGGCGACATCAATGAGAAAGTGACTGAGCCAGATTCCGAGCAACCTGCCTGTGCGGTTGAAGTGGATGGACCACATGACCCCACCGATGGCGACGCCCATGCTGAACACCGTCGCGAGGAGCGTCGAATCAAGCGCGTGTTGCAGCACGATGAAATGGTGGGCGGCAAATGCCCCGCTGCTCAACAGCGCGGCAGGCACGACGTGCACAAACTGCCGCAGTCGGCCGAACACGAACCATCGCCAGTAATACTCTTCGCATGCCGAGTTGATAACCGAGATAAAAAAAGCGAACAGCAGAAACCGTCCACCAATTCCGAAGTCGTCAACGACCTGACGAACGGCCGAGTGATCTATCCAGCGCGAAAACCCCAGGACGTAAACGCCGACCATCAAGGCGCCAATGACCAATCCACTACCGAGGCCGATCATGAGATCCGATGAACGACTGCGCAATCGCCGTGTCGATCGTGCACGACGTTCGATGGCAACCCAGAACAAGGCTGGCAAGGCGAACAGAACGAATTTGCTCGTGTAGTAGATAGCCTGGAAGCCGCCGGGCGAGGACGCCGCATACACATACAACACAGCGGCGGCCGAAGGCCCGAGGGCCGCGATCCACAGCACGATACCAGTCAGACGGCGTTGGCGCGCCGCAGTACCTGCTTCACCGGACTGTCCTGGGGTTGGGGCCATGCGCCGGTGTTCGAACCCTCAGGACAGATATTTGGACAACAGGGTCGCAGTTGCCGGCTCATCGAGCGCGGCCTTGCCGAAGCCCTGCACGGCTCCCATGCTAACCGCTTCGATTTGTGCGCTGTCGAAGTTACTGACGACCATGACTGGGACATCGCGCAAATAGGGAGAATCCTGCATACGCTTGACCAGCTCAATACCTTCGTCGTCAGTCGCGTCGAGAATGCGATTGACCAATACGAGGTCGTACGGTTCTTGTGACAAGACTTCGAGGGCATCCTGAATTGTCCCGCTCCCGTCGACTTCGGCACCGAGGCCTCGAAGTACTGTGCTGATCGATGCTTGGTCCGCGGCACACTGTCCCACGCTCAATACTTTCTTGCTCATCCGTATTTCCTTCGAGCGGCCCTACTCGGCGTCACGCCAGGCCTTGATTCCACCATCCATGGACAGCACGTTCGTGTAACCCATTTTTTGCAGATTGTCCGCCACCATGGCCGAACGATAGCCGCCACCACAATAGACCACGATCATTGCATTGTGATCTGGAATCGCCTGTTCAATATCACGTTCTATGATACCTTTGCTCAAATGCACCGCACCCGCGATGCCCCCCGCGGCATATTCGTTGTCCTCGCGGACATCGATGAGATGGAAGACTCGGCCGGCGGCGCGCCAACCACGAACATCGTCGACCGTGCATTCCTGAATGCGCTGCCTGGCGTCACGGGTGATCGCGAGGAACCCGGGAGAATGTTGCATCAGTTGGCCGCCTTGCCGAGACCGGCTGCATAGAGGATATCCGTCAACCCGACGACATCGGAATCGTCGAAAGATCCACGATCGAAACTATCGAGATCGAGTACACCAATGGGATCGGCGCCGCGGTCGAAAACGGGCACCACGATCTCGGAGAGATCGCGTGGGTCGCAGGCAATGTAGCCGGCGCCGAGTTCGGCGACATCACGAACGACCAGCGGCACAGCACTGCTGAAGCACTGGCCACATGCACCGTGCATGCCGATCGGCGAACACGCCGGCTTGTCACGGCGGGGACCGAGGATCATCTGATCGTTGTCAATCAGATAAAACCCGACCCAGCTCACACCGTGTTCTGCCAGACCGGCCCACAGCGTATCCACGACACACTGCATCCGCGCGGTGGTAGCGGTCGTGGAACCGATGGTCCGGCGAATTGTGCGAGCCATGGTTTCGTAAGGGCGCTCATTCATCGGTCATTCCCCAGGGGTTCGTCGAGCCGAACGGTTATAATAGTCAATCCTCATGGACGCATACACCGCCCGCCGTTCACTAAACACCTGTCCGGAGTGCCGCTACAGTCTTCGCGAGTTGCCTGAATGCCACGCCTGCCCTGAGTGCGGTTTCAGCTACGACACCGCCACACGGGTGTGGCGTCCGCTGGCTCCCCGTTCGGTCTTCGGTGGATTGAGCGGATTCGCTGTCGGGACCGTGTCCATGGTCGTGAACGGTCGAAACGCATGGGGTCCGTGGAGTGGGGCCGTTCTGGTCCTATGGATCGCTTGCGGACTGGGTGTGTTGTGTTGGTGTCTGGTCGTGTATCGTCAGGGGTCGTATGTCAGCGTCGGCCCGGATGGTGTCCGCATACGCCTTCAGAGACTCAGTACCCGGTTCATTCCGTGGGAGGATGTCGTGGCGGTCATCCCACAACGATACGATCGCATGTGCCGCCTGGTCCGGCATCAGGGGCGTGATGTGCCGGTCCAGGGTGTTTTCCGCTCCAGCACGGAGGTCCTGGAATTTGCCCAGCTTGCCGCGGACTACGCGCGTTCTCCGGTTGAGCCCGGATGACCACGCCGGAATCAGGGCGCGAATATTCACAAGCGGCCCAAGAATCCCCTCATGCGTCAATCCCAACGATGTTGTACTCGAGATGTCCGACCCTGCTGCACCCATCCCTGGAGGATCCGATGATTGTTGAAGCCCACTTGCCCAAACGGTTGATACTCGCTGCCGCGATGATGGCCCTGACTGCCGGAGCCGTCCAGGCTAAGAGCCCCTCGGACAAATTCTTCGAAGCATACTACCTCGAGGTCGAGCGCGGGGACTATGCCGCCGCAGCCAAGCTGTATGAGGACGTGGCCAGCAAAGCCGACGGCAAGTTGCGTAAGCGGGCCAAGCGACGTCTGGCGGAATGCCGTGAGGAGTTGGCGACCAGCGACTTTGCGCGCCTGATGCCCGCCGACACCCTGGCCTATTTCGAGATCAATAAACCGGGTGACCAGGTCCAGCGGCTACTCGAGATGGTGGGGCTGCTCGGAGAGCCGATCGGCGAGGGAGAGTCGCCCGCCGATGGCCCACGGGTCGCAGTCAGTCCAAGGCTCATCAAAGCCGTGCTGGGCATCCGTGGGGCCGCAGTAGCCGTAACCGGGTTCGACCCGTCCTCCGAGATGCCTCAGGGCGTTGCCGTGCTTCACCCGGGGAGTGTGGAGGCCATTCGCGGATTGATCGAAACAGGCTTGCCTGCAGCAGCGCTTCCACAGGAGCCCGTTGGTGGTTACCCGGTCTACAACATCGAGGACGAGATGCTGGTGTGCCTGACGGGGCGCTTGATCATCGTCAGCCCACAGCGCGAACGGCTCACAGAGGTCGTCAATAGGCTCAATGGAAAGGGTGGCAAGAGTTTAGCGGACAATGACGAACTGGCTGAGATGGTCGCCGCCCGTGAGGATGCCCTGGTGTCGTGTTTCATCAACGCGCGGGCTGTCGTCCCGATGGCCCTGGCGATGGCCGGCGACGACCCGGACGTGCACATGGCCGCAACTCTATTGGATATCAAGAGCTTACGTTCGGTGTCGGCGAGCGTGGGGGTCAGCGAAGACGCCATTTTCCTGGACGCCAGCGTTCGCCTGGACAGCGGTCACCACAACCTGGCCTACAATCTCATTCGCACACCGCCCTTGTCGAAGCAAGCGTTCGCATCGGTTCCACAGGGCAGCGCCGCGTTCCTGGCTGCAGCACTGTCAGAATCCGGTGGATCGACCAAATCGTCGGACATCAAATCGGTCACCGGCCTGGACATCGGCCGTGAGATCTTCTCCAACATCATCGACGTTGTTGCGTTCGTGACACCACCCGAGAAGGATGGTCGCAGCGAAGAGGGGTCGATGGTCCCCGACATCGGCGTGGTGATTCGAGTCCAGGATCCCAGTCGGTCGGAAGCGCTGTGGACTCAAATCCTGGGGATTGCCAGCTTGTGTGCCGGGGCGCCCACCATGGATGGTGAGGGTGAACGCATCGAGGGCGTGACCGCTCGAATCTATCAATTCCCTCAGGTCGCAGTCCGGCTGGCCATCAAGGACGATCGGTTGTTGATCTCGACGACCCGTTCAGCCCTCAGCCAGGCCATATCTGCTTTCGAGGGTGGCTCGTCCATCGTCGATGACAAGGCGTTCGCCTCCAGCCTTGGACGGTTGAGTTCAAAGACGAGCAAGGCGTTATGGGTTCACCCGGGTCGCTGCCTGCAGGTGGCGCGACCGTTCATGAGCGAGAGTGACTATCGCGAAGCCCAGCAGTTCGGGGAGATGATGACGAGCCTGGTGGCCATGGCGATGACCGATGAATCCGATGAAGAATTGCACGTTGCCGTCACGGTCAGCGGATTACCCAAAGTCGGCCCGATGTTGTCACAGATGCTCGAGCACGAACATCGCGGTAACCAGCGTCGTCGCCAGGTTCGCAGCGCCCAGCGCAGCAACGACTGGGATGGTGCGGCTTCGACACTGGAGCGCATGATCGCCGAAGATCCGCACAACCTCAGCCACTACACAGAATTGTTCGAATTGTTGGCGTTGCACAAACACGATCGATCGCAGGCGAAAAAGTGTCTCAAGAAGATCGCAGAAATGGGGTCGCGTGAGCCGGTGACACTGAACAACCTGGCGTGGTCGATGTTGACTGAAGAAAGCTATGACAACACATACGACGACGAAGCGCTCAAGCTGGCCGAGATGGCTTGCAAGGCAACGAAATATGACAATTGGGCGTACGTCGATACATTGGCCCTTGCAAAATTCCGTGCAGGCGCGGTGCACGATGCGATCAAGCTGCAACGCAAGGCCATCGAACTACACGGTGGCGACGACAGTGACCTGCAGCGGGCCCTGGAACGATACGAGGCAGCCCAACGCTGATGCCGTCCATCACAGGCTGGCGTATCGACTCTGTTGGTGCGCCAGCCTGTAACATGTCGACAATTGTCTACCACAGCCCACCCAAGTGACCTCGGACAACCGGTTGCCCTCATCGAGTGCGATTATTTTTGCAGGCGATGTGGATACAACATGCGCAACCAGCACGTCCATCGTTTGCCGGAGTTCGATGTACTGCTTGCGCGGTGCCCCGAGTGTGCCACGGTTCATACTCCGGGCGCGATGACGACGTCAGGTCAGACTTGGCTCAGTCGTCTGGCCACGGGCGGAGTCATTGCATGGATGATCGTGCTGACCGCACTCTGTGTTGCGCTGGTGGCCGCTCAATTCGCGTTCTCCCTGGGGACCCTTGAAGAGCTGACGCGGCACCGGCCGATCGATAACACGCGTAAGGAATGGGTGCGAGTCGTTGACCTCCCGGAAGAAGTCGACATCATCCTGGGCGTGATGCGGGGAGGCGCGTTGCTGACCGGATTCGCGTTCATGACACTGCTCACCGTGGCGTGTCATCACTGGCGACGTGCATCCTACGTCCTCCTTGCCATCACGGTGCCATGCGCCGTGGCCGGTGTGGCGGGCTGGATCTGGCGCGTCGATGCGCCCCACCTCGTCGCATGGGGTGACCAGCTACTGCTTGTATCGGCGGCATGCCAATTGACGGGCACCGTATTGGGTGCGGTGTTCGGGCGTCGCGTGGTGCGGTTGGCCGCATGCATGTTCCTGCCCGGGCGTCTCCGGGCAGCACTGAGTTTCCTGTGGACTGCTGACGGGCTCGTCCCGCCCCGCCGCCTGACGTAGTCTCTCTGCAGCCCCCGCTCTCATGGATGAGCGCCCCTCGCTGCCCGCCCGCCCAATGGGTACCATGCGTTCCCGTGACGCTCGCAGATCAGACATCACACCCGGGGGGCAAATGGTGGAATCGACCCGGTGTCCGCCATAGCCTGGCTTTCCTGCTCGGCTGCAGCGCCATGGCAGTCGTGCAATCGGGCTCGTACGAGCCGGCGGGACACGACTCGTTCTATCACACCAAAATGGCGGTCCTGCTGCCGACCCCCGATGGGGGCTTCCCCGACACGTTCCCGTGGTTGCGGCACACGATCTTCAACCGGGAGCGTTTTGTCAGCCATCACCACGGCTTTCATGTCCTGTTGATGCCATTCGTTCATGCGTCGGCATTCATTGCTGACCATCTTCCAGAGCCGGTCGTGCAGTGGGCCTCGACCTCCTCCAGAAGCACGGGCACGCGGACGTTCAAACGATTCTTGAGAACCTGGCACAGCGACCGCTACATCTTGGGCGCCAAGGCTTTAAATGTGTTGCTCTTTGGTTGCGTCGCGTTGCTGTGTTCACTCATCATCCATCGTTTGGAACTGGGGCCCATGTGGTTCTGGATATTGGCCCTGGGTGCGATGCCGGGCGATTTCTATCTGAGAATGGCCTATATACGGGCCCCGTCCGCCTCGTTGGTCTTGATGCTGCTCATTCTCTACGCGTGTCTGGGCCGGCGGTTCATCGTGCTGGCCATCGGGCTGTTTTGTTATGGCCACTTGTACGCGGGCGGGTTCATTTTCGGAACTCTGCTCGTGGGCACGTTTGGAGCCGTATGGTTGGTGGTTGGTGGCGAGTGGAAGAATCTGGGCTGGTTGGTCCTGGCGTCCTTTGTGGGACTGGGGGCGGCGCTGCTTTCGCATCCCTATTCCGCCAGCATGTTCGAGTTTCTCAAGCTGCAGGTGTTCGAAACGGGCCTGCAGACATCGGGTCCCAAGGACGTTGGATCAGAATGGTCGGCCTACGCGCCCTATGACTGGCTGCAGATGTCGGCATTCGTTTTGACGCTTGCCGGGGTGTCTCTGGTGTTTCGTTTCACGTGGAACAGGCTGCTGAGCCGTGACGTTCTGCCCCTCGTCCTGCTCAACATAGCATTTCTGGCGCTGTGCCTGCGAGCCAAGCGGTTCATCGAATACTGGCCCGTCTTCTGCTTGATTGGCTCCGCAGTGATGTGGGCTGGTTTCGGGAGCACATGTGCGGCGATCGGGCGGGAACTCAAAGCCTTTCCACACATTCTGGCTATCTTGCGTCGGCTTCCAATGTTGTTGTGCATGGGTGTCGTGGTCATTGCGTGCGTCACACTGGACCACGCCCGCTCGTCGGCGACATGTCGGTACCCAATTCGTAAGATTAAGCGTGCGATGGACTATGTGCGACAGAACTCTGATCCGGGTGAACTGATCTTCACCGATGACTGGGACGTGTTTCCGGTATACTTCTACTACAACCACCATAACACGTACGCTTGCGGGCTCGATCCACAGTTCACCGCATCCATTGATCCGGTGCTTTGGGAGCGGTACAAGACGCTGACCCGTGGCAACGCACCCAGAACCATTCGCGTCGATGTTCCACGTGAAACGGGTGACGTCGAGCGCGTGAGTGTCCGGGTCGAGATGTCCGACATCAGAGAACATTTTGAAGCCCGCTGGGTCGTCGTTGACGATGATCATGAGCGGTTCTACGACGACCTCTGTGATACACCGGGGCTGTTTACATTTCGCCATCCAGCAACTCAGGGCCAATCCCCACCTGCGAGGGCGCCGCAGATCGCGGCTTTTGAAGTGACGGCCGAGAGCTCGGACAGCCATTGACCGGTGCATGTTTCACGTGGAACAAGTGATGAACCACGGTTCGTTCGGGCTGTCGTGAGTTGGCGTAACTCCAATACAACAAAGACCTTGTAATAACGCAGCCATTGATTAGGATGGGGGAATACCGCCGCGCCTTGGGCTGGCGGGCCAAATCCGCGTAAGTGCACAGGAGGTAGCTCGATGGCAGGTCCTACCAAGCGGCTCGGCAGAGGCCTTTCGAGCCTGATGGGTTCGACGGGAGAAGGCACACGGTTGGCGAGCCAGCTGGACGAAGCGCGCGAAGGGCTGGAATCGGGTGCAGGGAAGACACCGCCGCGGTACGTGCCTTTCAAGGTGCCGCTGGATTGCGTCCATCCAAATCCGGATCAGCCGCGACGAACCATCAAAGAATCTGGAATCGCCAAACTGGCTGAATCCATCGGTCGGAGCGGCTTGATACAACCCATCGTCGTTCGTCCGGCAAAATCGCAAACCGTTGCCGCCCAAGACAATAGAATGCAATACGAATTGGTGGCCGGTGAGCGGCGATGGCGTGCGGCACGCGCTGCGGGCCTCGTCGAGGTTCCCGCGGTGGTCCGAGATGCGGATGAGGCTGAACTGCTCGAACTCGCGCTGGTCGAGAACATTCATCGCGAAGATCTCAATGCGATCGATCGGGCCAAAGCGTACGAGCAATTCAAGGTCCGCTTCGATCTCAATCCGGCTGACGTTGCGAAACGAGTTGGTGAAGATCGCACGACGGTGACGAATTATCTTCGTCTGCTCGAACTCCCCGCGCTGGTCCGTGACATGGTCGCTCAAAACCTGATCAGTATGGGGCACGCCCGCGCTGTACTTGGCATTGCCGATGAGGCGTCACAGGTAGAATTGGCGCGGCAGGTCGTGACCGGCGGATTGTCCGTTCGGGCCACAGAGGACCTGGTCAGGGCCGCACGGGGCAGCACACCTGCGGGGCGGAGCGGTCCCGGGCCGCGCAAGAAGCGGCCTTTGATCCGCAGCCTCGAATCACAGTTTTCGGAAAGGCTGTCAACCAAGGTCCTGATCAACGAATCCAAGTCGCGCCGCCGCGGACGCATCGTCATCGAATACAATTCACTGGACGATTTTGATCGGGTCTGTGAACGACTCGGTCTGATTGTCGAGGACGACCAGAATCACTAAGAGAGGACGCCGCGCGCACGCGTTGGTGGGGAACACATGAGCGACTATCAAATCGCGCCACATAGTGGTGTGTGTGCCATTAGCCACAAACAGATGGAGGAGGGAGAGGAGTTCTATGCCGTGCTCTTCGAGACCGCCGACGGTCTCGAGCGGCGCGAATACTCACTTGCGGCCTGGACGGAACCACCAGAGGGGTACTTCTGTTTCTGGAGAGCACGTGTGCCCCACAAGGAACAGAAGAAGAGGCTTTTTGTTGATGATGAGGTGATCATCAACTTGTTCCTGCGTCTCGAAGACAGCACCGAAGAGATCAAACTGCACTTCCGCTTTGTTCTGGCACTCATTCTGATGCGCAAGCGCATTCTGAAGTATGAAGAGACGGTCGTCGATGACGGAGCCGAGTTCTGGGCCATGCGTCTGGTCAAAGAAAAGACCAGTTATCGCGTGCTCAACCCACGCCTGACCGATGAGCAAACAACACGGGTGAGCCAGGAACTGGGTGCCATCCTTCATGGTGATCTCTCGGCGTTCGACGACATGGATGCAGAGAGTTCTTCCGACAGTGGCACTCTTGATTCCGGGGCCGTCGCCGAAGCGCCGGGAACGGAGGGCCCAGCGTGATGCGATCATCGGCGGCGCGTGCTCGATCATGGGTCTTGCCGGTTGCCTTACTTGTCGGATGCAATGGGCCAGTGAAGCCGGAGGCTCAGGTGTTGTCGCGCGCGGAAGCAGAGGACGTGGTCCGGCAGAACAACACGGCCATTAATCTGCGGTTCAAGACCAGCGGTCGATGGAGTGCGCGCTGGACCGAGAATGGCCACGAGGAAAGTTACGACGGTAAGCTTTTTCTTGACGCGTGGGCTCCCGATAGCGTACGCGTCAAAGGACGGGCCCTGGGTACAGACGCATTCGAGGTGGGTTGTAACGCGGAGTACGCGTGGATCTGGCAGATGTACCCCGCCGACCGGGAGGCGCTGTACGTCGGCGCGCCCGACAAAGTATCCGCCGCGCGCTCAACGATTCCGTTGCGACCGAGCATGCTTGTCGACGCATTGGGGTTGGCACGATTCGATCATCCGGAACACGCTACCCAGTCGGTCTACCGCGTGACCCCGGAAGCACACCAGCTCATTTTCGTAGCATCTGACACCGCAGGCCACGCGTTGATCGAACGTGAAGTGTGGCTCGATCGCTTTCCACCTTTCTTGATCACGCGCGTTGTTCACCGCAATGCCGACGGCCGTGTTGTTGCGGACATTCACATCAGTGGCCATAAGCCGATCGAACCGGGTGGCCCACTTTTGGCTCGAACCATCGTTGCCCGGTTTCCACTCGATGATGCGGAGTTCAAGCTCAAGCTCACGGGCACAATCAGGCAATATGACGAACCAGGTGTGGCGCTGCTCGATCCCATTCGACGCAAGCAGAAGTTCCCGGTTACTCTGCCATCGGACGAACGTATCTTCATACTCGATTGATCCATGACAGATCGTCAAGTTACCATGTCAACACTCATTCTCTTCCTTGTGGTCGGAGCACCCGTGATGGCCATGGAGGACGTGCCACCAGGCCACCGCCTGGGTATCCACGCTGGAGAGGAAGTATTGTGGCTGTATGAGCACCATCCTCGCGAAGAGGGTGGTCATTACCTGAACTTTGCCCTGCGCCTCAAAGACCAGAAGGTGTTCGTCGGGCCCCGGGATTTGCGATTCCTGAACAAGGCAACCGTGCGTGCGGCCGCCGCAGTGGGTGACGACCTCCATGTGTTTTACGATACATCCCATCGCCGCTATGCGGTGACACAACAACGCCTGCGATTACATTCCGAGCAGCCACTGCAGGGCACCCCCATACCCCTTGCTGTTGCCGGTCATCCGCACGGTGGGATGCTGTACGCCCTCGTCAGTTGTGCGACCGCGCGCAAGACACTCATCCGTCAGCGCGAAATCCAGACGGGGCGTACCGCGGCTCGCACAGAGACTGAGGACGACGACATTCCAGATGAATTGCCGGCGCCCCTCGACGATACACTTGTCGATTGTCAGCACGTCGTCCTGGGTTACACACCTGGTCAGTGGGACGTAACCACAGTGTTCCCGGGCGAATTCGATACCGGCGCAGCGATTCACGCCATCGTCGATGGCGACGGCGTACTGCACATCATCACATCATCCGACCTCGGAAAGAAGCATCGTATCTACCACGAGGGCGCCTGGCGTGATGGACCGCCCGTGCCCGAAGCAACCCTCGTCGGATTCGTTGGAGACCGTACGCACATCGGGCTGGTCGCCCGAAACGAGGAGGTGACGGTCAGGTGGTTGACTGACGATGCCTGGAGCGAAGAGCGTGTTGTGGCCGGGGGGGCGAACAATACGACTGATGTCGTGGCCACGATGTTCAGTGATGGTCTTAACATGGCCGCGCTGATCGAGGATGTCGTTAGTGCGGGAGTGTGGTCTGACGACGGTCAGACCAAGGTCGCGTGGGAGAACGTCGAGGCTCTGCGAACACCCGTGGCCACACATCCCAGGTTGCGCAGCTTCGGTGCGTTCGGAGTCATGGCATTGCTGCTCGGGTTCGTCTTCTGGCGGCGCCACGATAGTGTCATGGTCGAAATTGAGCTACCGGCGTCCTATCGCGTCGCGGGGTTTGGCAGACGGCTTGTCAGCTTCCTGGTCGATTTCTTGATCGCCAGCGTGTTGACGTTGCCATTCGCGTGGTATCAGCCGTTGTCCGACTGGATGCAACAGTATTCAGCACTGCAGACTGAAGCGACCCGGCCCCTGGTTCTTTCCAAGGGTGTGATCGCCAGTTGGTTCATTGTGTGTACGGCTCACGTGTTTTATTGCATCATCTGTGAAGCAACCTTCGGTTCAACACCCGGCAAGTGGTTGGTCGGGTGCCGTGTTCTCTCCGAGAACGCCGGTCGGCCGTCCATGGGGCAGATCCTGGTGCGCAACCTGTTGCGCTACGTCGAACTGTTTCCAATATTCGAATGGTTGCCACCGCTGGTACTGATTCTATTCACGCGGAACCGTCAGCGCCTGGGCGATCTGGTGGCCCGGACGGTGATTGTCGAGCACATCGCGCCGGCGCGCCGACGGATGAGTCCGAGCGCGTCCGATCACGATGATGGTGGCCCGCCTGCCGGAATGTAAGACAGGATATTATCCGCCAGGTGGATTTCTTGTAACACACGTTTGACTAAGCGGTTACGAATACTACATTCCGTTAGACTCGTCGCAGAGTCCACCCTTACACACAACTCGATGATGATTGATCGTCGATTTCGATCCACCCCGTGTCCGGTGAAGCGCCTCGGTCGTCTGTTTCGATCGAGGTGCTCACTTTTTTACAACCTGGCCCGACAACTATCGTGGAAGTGACCGGCTTTGTTGTCGGGGGTTCGGTCAGCTGTGCGCGCAGACCCCACAGCACGGTAGAGCCGGGCATCCTCCGCGGAGGGACGCCACCGGAGCCGACCGGGCAGTCCACTCCATGGGCGCGGCAATAGATTCCCAGCGTCGCTGCTGTATGATTCCTCGATGCCCATTTTGTTCATTCTAGCGATTGCCGCGTTCCTGACCGCCGTCGTGTCGGCGGTGATCGGAATGGGGGGCGGGGTACTTCTGCTGGCTGTCATGCTCAGCTTCCTGCCCCACGCTGAGACCATTCCGGTCCACGGCGCCGTGCAATTGACCAGCAACGGGACGCGGATTCTCGCGTACCTGCGACACGTGGACTGGTCTTATCTGGCGCGGTTCGTATGTGGTGCCCTGCCAGGGGCGGCCCTGGGGGCCGTGGCGCTGGGCTTGCTCCGTGGTGAGCGCATGGCAGCTGCCGAGCCCTATCTCGATTGTGCAATAGGAATCTATGTCCTTGTCGTGACATTCGCTCCCAGTCGTGCGGATGTGGTACCCGATGCACCACGGCGGGGAATGATGGCGTTCGTCGTCTTCGGTTTCATTGCCGGTGTAGTGGGAATGACGGTCGGGGCGATCGGGCCGTTGATCGCGCCGTTGTTCTTGCGTTGTGGATTTGTGAAGGAAAGATTGATTGCGACCAAGGCCACTTGCCAGGCCTGTGTGCACCTGCTCAAGATCCCGGCGTTTTTGTCGATCGGCCTGGTCGACTACAAGGCGCTGGGAACCCTGATACTCGTGATGTCCGTCATGGTCATTCCCGGGACGCTGGTGGGGCGACGGCTGTTGGCGTATGTCAGTGAAGCGCTGTTTCGCAAATTGTACATTGCAGCCCTATTGTCCGCAGGATTGAAAGTGTTGTTCTACGACGGTGTGTACAAGCTGGTCAGCGGTTGAAACGGTTTTCGAATTCACGGACATAGCGTGAACTCATCCGTGCAACAAACGAGCCGTCGATAAGCGTGCCGTCCGCACACACTGCATCGAATTGACCCTTGCGGTCATGCCAGAATGGAGCCGTGTCGAGGCTGGCGCTGGCCAGGGCGTGATGGGTCCAGTCGCCACCTTCAAACATGACGACGAATCCGTCGAGGTGACCATCACTCCCGTAGACGAAGGTTCCATCTCCGGTTGGCCAGGACAGATACACGGATAACGGGATCGTATCGGGGTCTCCCGGTACGTTGATGACCACCACAGTTCGTCCATCCGGCCGGACGTCATAGTGTGCGGACTGACTGCGCAGGCGGACGGTGGTGGTGTCCGGCGTGGTGAGATTGAGCTTGGCACTGGGCTGACACCCCGTGATACTCAGGACGACGGTGATCAGAGCGGTGTATTTCATGGTGCGACATTATAAACAGAGAGCCCCATCATGTCCCTGTTGGCCGAGCAACTGATCGAGACACTCCGCGTTCAAGGTTTGACACTGGCTACGGCCGAATCGTGCACAGGTGGATGGGTGGCCAAGGTTCTCACCGATGTGCCGGGAAGTAGTACCTGCTTCAAGGCCGGCATCGTGGCCTACTCGAATGAGGTGAAAGAACGCGTCCTGGGAGTCCCCGCCGATTTGATCCTGGACCATGGGGCGGTGAGCCCGCAAGTCGCCGAGGCGATGGCAACAGGGGGGCGGCGTGTGGCCCGGGCGGATATCGCCGTCGCGCTGACCGGAGTCGCAGGTCCGTCCGGTGGGACACCGCAGAAGCCAGTGGGACTGGTCTATCTGGCGGTGGCCCACGCGGACAGTGTGGGAATCGTTGAGCTCAGATTGTCGGCTGATCTCGGGCGCGCGGGCATCCGCGAAGCGGCCGTGGAGCAAGCCATCGCGGCCGTGGCGGCGGTCCTGCCCACCTGATCCCTACTCATCCAGCTGTTCGATGAGGCGGGCGAGCACCAGCGCCACCAGTTTCGAGCGATCGCTGACGCGCAGATGGGTAAACATGTTTCGCAAATGCGTGCGCAACGTGTTACCCGAAATGCCCAGTTCGGTTGAGATTTGCTCGCTCGTGTAGCCCAGAGCCAGAAGAAGCATGATCGATTTCTGGCGCTTGGTGAGCTCGAAGCTGTTGATGACACGATCCAGTCGAGGGGATCGGTGGTGTTCATTCCCGTTCTTCACACCCCGGCTCCAGTTCATTGTCGGTATTGACATGGTCACGATAGGGTCCTCCGCAGCCGTAGCGGCCTAACACCTAGGTAGTAGTCCGCAGGGGTGGCGCTCACAGAAAACCGATCTGTTTGCAAAACAAAGACATATGGCCGCCGGCCTCGTCCGTAAGGCGTAGGGGCGCTTTGTTGTGCGGACACAAGATGGACTATGATGTGCATCTGGACACGTCCATGACCAAAATGACTGAACATGACGAATCAGGAGAGCCCCTCGATCTCGGAGCGGTGTACGAGGACAAGGTGGAGTGGCTCGAGCAGGTCGCGCGTGGGTCCATGACTCCTCTCCTCCTCAAGGAGTATGCGCCTCGAGATATTGTGCATGAGGTGTTTGCCGATCTCAGCGCCGGGCAGCGGACGTTTCGGTCAATCGATAGCCTCGATGCATTTCTGAGAAAAGCCGTACATAACAAAATCGTCCATCACATCCGCCACCAGCGCGCCCAGAAACGCGATGCCCGGCGCCGGGCGTCAGGTGAGACGATCATCAATCGGTTCTGGAGTGTCGTCACGGGTCAATGGCGAAGTCCGAGCAGCGAAGCTGCGGTTCGCGAAGTCAACAAGAAGCTCGAGTCTGCCGTGCGCAAGTTGCCCACCGATGACCGCGGTATGCTTCGCGAGCAGTTGCGCGGGTACTCCCATCACGATATCGCTGAACGTCGATCAACCACGCCCGCGGCGGTCAATGGCCGGCTGTTTCGCACCAAGAAAGCGCTCATGTATCTGTTGAAGATCGACCCCGAGAAATAGCTCCCCGTAGACTCCTGGTTTGTCGATAATCAGCCTTGATCGTCCTCAGTATCGAGCGGATCGTCTACGCCAGTGCTCAGGGCCTGACTGGCCCCGTCCTCAATGAAATCCCAGCTGGCCCAGGTCGTCGTCGTGTACGGCGGCGATCCACCCGCCGTACCCGCCTCAAACTCATAGTCCAAGTCATCTCCAGTATGCCCGTAAGCCGGGGCCAATCCGGAGATCAACGGCGGTTCGTCGAACTCACTGTCAAGGATGTGGCCGAGATCCGCGTGGAGCGTCGGCCACCGGCCGGTGGTGGTGTCGACGTCGGGCGCCAGTTCACGCCAGGTGCGGTTGTTCGAGCCATTGACCACCTCGATGAGGTCGATCATCTCAACGTTCCAGAATACCGTGCCGCCATCGTCACCCTTGTTTTCGATGACGCTGTAGACCTCCAGATGAACCTTGACAATGAACTCGACGTCACTGGAGGGGTTCGATGGCGTTTCGTGGATGGTGTAGACCATCGTGCGATCGTCGACGGCATGGGCCGCGGAAGACCGCATAGACCACCTTGATGCTCCAGTACGCCGTTTCTTAGTCCCCCACTTACAAGGACACACCAGGCAAGCCGTACGCAAAATAGACGACGATCAGGTCCTGGGCCCACCTGTTATACTGGGGGCTTCAAGTCTGACCCAGAGGGCCCCGTATGGTCATGCAGCAGGATGATATCGCGCGCATCCAGGAGTTGTTCCCGGACTACGAGATCATCGACGGTCTCGAGCACGGTGCGCAGGCGGCCGTGTATCTGGTGACGCAGTGCTCGACCGGGCGGTCGGTGGTCATCAAGCTGTTGCGCGAAGGGGCGATCGTCGGCGTGGGGTACCGCAAGCGCTTCCTCAACGAAGTCGACCTGATCGCCCAGCTCGATCATCCGAATATCGTCACGATGTACGACTACGGGCAGACCGAGGGGTACCCGTATTATGTCATGAAGCACATCCAGGGGATGTCGATCACCGACTACGTGTTCACCCACAATCTGAATGTGCGGCAATGCGTCGAACTGCTCCTACCGATCTGCGACGCCGTCGCTTATGCCCATGGCCTGGGCATCATGCACCGCGATATCAAACCGTCGAATATCATCGTCAACGATGAAGGGCATCCGTACCTGCTCGACTTCGGCCTGGGTAAACTGCTGACCGAGGACGAGCGCCGCGAAGAATTGAACCTCACGCTGCCCCAGCACGTCGTTGGGACGATCCCGTACATGAGTCCGGAACAGGCGCGAGGAGAACGGCTCGACGTGCGGTCGGATGTCTATTCGCTCGCCATCCTGCTGTACGAAATGATATGCGACGAGTTGCCATACGACCTTACAGGCAGCAAAGAGCATGCGCTGTTTACGATCACGAACTCAGAGCCCCAGGCGCTCCGCAAGCGACTGGCGGGCCATGAGCGCTGCAGCTCAACAGAGGTAACGCGCGACTTACAGGCGATCATCAGTAAGGCTTTGCGCAAGGAGCGAGAAGCGAGATACCATGGAGTCACCGGCCTAGCAGAGGATCTCGGGGCCTGGCTGGGCGGCCAGGCCGTAGCGGCTCGTGCGGGCGATACGCGGTATGTGCTGAGCAGGATGATCAAAAGGCATCGCTGGGTCATCACGACGTCTCTGTTGTTGATGACGAGTGTCGGCGTGGCTGCTCAGTACCGCAGCGTGAGCGCACGGAACAAAGAAGCGAGGCAGATGCTCGAGGCAACGGAGCGAATTCAATCCGCCCGTTACCATGACGCAGCTGGAGACTATGACAATGCGATCGCCTACTTCAAAGAGGCACTCGACCTCGTGGAGCAAGAATCTCACGCAAGCCCGCACATCGCCCTGATAATGGAAGAAACACTCGAGGGCTTGGCCCGGGCTCTGATTTCCGCGGAGCGCAACAACGAAGCCCTGCAGCGTTGCGAGGAGGCACTTCAGCTGGTTGACGAGCGCCTGAAGTTGGACCCGCATGATGAAAACGCGAGACGTCGTCATGCGGAGATCAACTCGACGAAGTATCTGGCATACTTCAAGCAGGCCAAACGAGGTGGAGAGGAAGCCCGCGGACTGCATGAGCAGGCGCTTATAGCCATCGGGCAGGCGATAGAGGATTGGCGGAACCTTCTGGCTCGGTTTCCTGACAAGAACAGGTACCACCAGGACCTCGCAGGCTCTCTGAAACGCAGAGCATACCGCCTGGAGAGCGTCGGAAGGCAGGAGGAGAGCGCCGCTGCCATTGAGGAACAGATCACGATCCTTGAGCAATTGAATCGCCGTGTATCGCGGCCCGATCTACAACTCGTGCTGGCAGAGGCCTATGTCCAAAAGTCGCGCATGATCATCAAGACCGACCCACGAAACAAGAAGGACCAGGTCCTGTCACTCCTCGTGTCGGTGGAGTCTGTGGTCGAGCAATTGAAGCTGAACTTCGAAGCCGAGCGAGTTAACAACGTCAAGAGCGCGGTGGTGGATCACCGGCGGCGCGTGTTCTATCCGGAGCACATGGAGACGCTTGGCGAAGCCCATGAAGAGATCGTGGCACAGCTCGAAAACGATCCCGGAAATCAGAATCTGATCGTGGATCTGGCGCGCAACGAACTCGATCAGCAGATAGCAATGCGCAACATTGGCATCATCGCGGGTACTAAGGAGATCCTGGACAACGCGATTGCGAGGCTTGAAGAGATTGGAGAACCCAGTGCCGATTCCACGGTCATATTGGCGCGCCTCCACTTGGAACTAGCCGACTGGCATCAATGGAACACGACGGATTTCTCGCCCATTATGCAGCAGCATATCCAAATAGCTCGCGACCTCGTATCCCCGACTGACGTGTGGGAATCGAGGCCGCGAGACGTTCAAGCGATTCTGAATCGTTGCAACGTCAAGGATCAGATTTCTTTGAAATCCCCCAGGGAATAGACGCTTAGGTGTCGTCAGTTCCTATCGGATCCGAATCGCCTTGTGATAGGCTAGTGGGGCCATTCTCTTCAATGAAATCCCACGTCGCCCACGTCGTCGTCGCATACGGCGGCGATCCACCCGCCGTACCCGCCTCAAACTCATAGTCCAAGTCATCTCCAGTATGCCCGTACGCCGGGGCCAATCCGGAGATCAACGGCGGTTCGTCGAACTCACTGTCAAGGATGTGGCCGAGATCCGCGTGGAGCGTCGGCCACCGGCCGGTGGTGGTGTCGACGTCGGGCGCCAGTTCACGCCAGGTGCGGTTGTTCGAGCCATTGACCACCTCGATGAGGTCGATCATCTCAACGTTCCAGAATACCGTGCCGCCATCGTCACCCTTGTTTTCGATGACGCTGTAGACCTCCAGATGAACCTTGACAATGAACTCGACGTCACTGGACGGATTGGAGGGCGTTTCGTGGATGGTGTAGACCATCGTGCGGTCATCGACACCATAGACGGCCGAACACCACAGACCGAGGGCGCAGAACGCGGGCGCAAATGTCTTCATGGACGAATCTCCCGTGTGCAATGAGGGCTTGGATGTCGACACACCACTGCGGTGCGCCAGGGCGAGCGAGATGGCCTCCTCCCTCGCTCAAGAGGAGACCGGTGGGTTCTTTCCCATTTACAGGGAAAGGCGTCGGCCGGTTACCACATTTGTGGACCGGGTAACCTGGCCGCCCTCAATACGCAAAACTGGCGTAGTTCTTCCAGATGAAATCAAGAAAGATCTGGATCTGGTGTTCACAGGGGAAGGATCGCACATGTGGACCCGGCGTATGCCGTGGAACACACGGGCGCCGTCGGTGGGGTCAACCTTGCATGTCAGGACATGTCGGGCGTGGTGGTGCAGAGACGGGGACGCAATGGCGCACACACACACGGGGCGTGACGTGCGTCAGGATTGTGTGAGGTGCTAACCGAACTCGATACCCTGGGCAAGCGGGAGCTCGGTACTCCAGTTGATCGTGTTGGTCTGACGGCGCATGTAGGCCTTCCATGCGTCGGAGCCACTTTCGCGACCGCCGCCCGTCTCCTTCTCGCCGCCGAACGCCCCGCCGATTTCGGCGCCGGATGTGCCGATGTTGACGTTGGCGATGCCGCAATCGCTGCCCACGGCGGAGAGGAAGCGCTCTGATTCAAGCATGTTCGAGGTGAAGATCGCCGAGGATAGCCCTTGCGGCACGCCGTTGTGCAGCGCGATGGCTTCGTCGAGTGTTGAATACGGGATGATGTACAGGATTGGTGCGAACGTTTCTTCCTGAACGATAGCGAACGCGTTCTTCGCCGCGGCGATGCACGGCTTGACGTAGCACCCGCCGGGGTAGTTCGGCCCTTCCAGTTTTTCGCCGCCGTAGAGGATCTCGCCGCCCTCTTCCGTGATGCGTTTGATCGCGGACTGCATGTCGTCGACCGCCCCACTGTCGATCAACGGACCCATGAGGGTGCCCTCGTCGAGAGGGTTGCCGATGCTGACCTGTTCATAGGCTGCGATGAGTTGCTTGACCAGTTTGTCGCGCACATCCTGGTGGACGATGATGCGGCGCGTGGATGTGCAGCGTTGGCCGGCCGTGCCAACCGAGCCGAACAGGATGGCCCGTGACGCCATGTCGAGATCGGCGTGCGGGGTGACGACGATGGCGTTATTGCCACCAAGCTCGAGGATCGTGCGGCCCAGGCGCTGGCCCACGACTTCGCCTACGTGGTAACCCATGCGGCAACTGCCGGTCGCCGAGACCAGTGGGATATTACGGTCGTTGATCAGCGCTTCGCCGATCTCGGAACCGCGTCCGATGATCAACGAGAATACTGCAGGATCGACACCGTTGGCTTGACACACCTCGGCGGCGATCCGCGTGCAGGCGATGGCGGTCAGCGGGGTCTTGCTCGATGGCTTCCACAAGACAACGTCACCGCACGCCGCAGCAAGAGCCGCATTCCACGCCCATACGGCCACGGGGAAGTTGAATGCACTGATGACGCCAACCACGCCGAGCGGATGCCACTGCTCGTACATGCGATGCAGCGGTCGTTCCGAGTGCATGGTCAGCCCATAGAGTTGTCGGGACAGGCCGGTGGCGAAGTCGCAGATGTCGATCATCTCCTGGACTTCGCCGTCGCCTTCGGCTTTGATCTTGCCCATCTCGATGCTGACCAGGGATCCGAGGGCATCCTTCCGGGCGCGCAATGCATTACCGAGCTGACGAACGACCTCGCCGCGCTTGGGGGCGGGAACCATGCGCCAGGTCTCGAATGCCTGCCGCGCCCGATCCATGACCTTGTCATAGTCGTCGCGGCTGGCCTGGCGGACCTTGGCGATGGGTTGGCCGTCGACAGGCGAAAAGGAGGTCAGCTCGTTCCCGGAGCCCAGCCATTCACCGGCGAATGCCCCTGGGTTATCAGCGTCGACGTGCAGTGCGGACAAAATGTCCTTCATGGAAAGCCTCTTCACCATGTGCAGGGGGTAGATTTACATCAGTGCGGCGGCGGCGTCCTCGAGTGGCCCAGTCGTGGTCTCGAGGAGCGCAGGCAGCACACCGGCACCAATCTCCGAAATCAGCAGCAACAGAATCTGTCCGAGAAGAGCGGGAATAACGCCAAGCAGATAACCAATCATGTCAATTCTCCTGAGAATACGCCCCACGGGATCCTAATACGTTCCGCAGCCGGGTTCAACACGTTCGCAGATTGTTGGGGGTCGTTCCGCGAGCCACTGCAGGACCTGTGGAATGCGCCCGAAGAGTGGTCGCCCCACGGCCCCCATCAGCGTTTCTTGAGGACTGCGGTGGCCCACAGGGACGGATCCATGTTCCACGGCAGATCATCCCCGATCGTCAGTGACTGTTGGCCGAGGTCGCGGTCCTCGAGCATGTAATAGAAGCCGATCCGCGGGTGCTGAGCCGGGTCAAAGCCGCGCAGGGCCGTCGCCGGGATGTGGGCTTCGAGATCGTAGCCGTCTTGTCGCACTCTTGATGCGCTGGTGATTGCTTCGGAGGGGATGGCCGGCGCATCTTCCTTGGCCCGTTTGACGGGATGGCTGCCCGCAACCGCCGCCCCGTCTGATCCGCCGGTTGGCAGGAAGAACAGGTGGTAACAGAAACGGGTCGCCCGTTTGATCCGCCGGGTATCGCGGAGATCGATCATGAGTCGGAGATTGTCGCCCGTCCAGAATTTCTTCGTGTCGCACTTGAGGGGGCTGGAGCGTCCGGTCACCTTCGTGGCGACGTACAGTCCGTCTTCGTTCCAACTGGCCCACACCGGGGCGAACGGGGTCTCGCCGTCGATTTCTCCCAGGGTGGGCAACAATTCCTTGTCGGTCCAACTGCGTAGCGTGCCACTCAGCCCGGCGGCACTCTTTTTGCGATAAGCCAGCGGAAACTCAAAGTTCATCAACAGCCGATTGGGAATCAACGTGTTCATGTCAAATACTCTCGATCAATGACGCTTCAGCCTCTTTCAACACTGCAGTCAGTTGGCGCGTGTCGACATCTTTCATTTCCCGGACCCAGAAGGTCACGACGTCCCGATTGCTTCGACGCTTGATCTCGGGGTCTTCTCCGAGTCGTTCGATCTTGGTGGGTGTGAACTGATTGGCCTTGCCAGTGATTTCGACGCGCAATCCATGGCGGCTGGCTGTAGATATTTTGCCCCATGCACGCTTCATCAAGGGGTGGCGCAGGCTTACTGCGGTCTTGTTGTTCCAATCGATCTCGACCTTGGGCATGATCTTGTTCAGGCGGCCGACCAGTTCAACCAGCGCCTTGGGCTTCCAGTAGCGCGTCCGCAAATTCGGAATGGCCTTCTGGCCCATGTGCCAGGCGCGACCATTCTTCTTCCACGGTTCGGCCGTTTCGGGATCTGTCGTCAACTTGACCAGTTCACAGTGAGCGCTCACGGCCTGCTTGACAAAACGCTTGAACGCAGGGGTGTCGATCTCGGCCAGATCGTGAACCCAGATGGTGATATCGTCGTGATCGCGCCGAACACGGCGACGTACGCGACTCCAGGGTCCGTAGATGGGCAGGTCCTCACGTTCGTCGAGCACCTTGAGGTCTAATTGCTCGAGCAAAGCCCGCGGGTCGAACCGTCGTTTGGGGATACGGAAGGTGCACTCCAGCAGCCAGTGCCCGCGCGTGAGAATGTGGCAAAACCACGGCGCTTTGCCCTTCTTGGCGCGCAGTTCGATTCGACTGCGATGCTTCCAATCGGCCGGCAGCAGCTTGCCGACCTCTTCGGCCTGATCGACGATGAACGCCAATGCTTCCGGGTCCCATTGCGGTCGCGTGCCTTCCTGGCTGAGGCATTGGGTCGTGTGCCACAGGCGGCCATCTTTCTCCCACGGCAGGGCGACCTCCTCGGCATTCTCGACTTTGAGGCGGCCGCCGATGAGGGCTTGGCGCTCCGCCGCCGCTTCCAGGCTGTAAGTTTCGCGTTCTTCTTGCGGGCTCTTTGCGAGGATTGACGCGAGGTGTTTGCCGGTTGGCGAACGGCGGGACTTGGTAATCTGTTCGGGCGTTCCTTCGATGACCAGGTCCCCTCCGGCATCACCGGCGCCGGGGCCGAGCTCAATAATCCAGTCGGCACACTTGATGAGATCGAGGTTGTGTTCGATACAGACAACCGTGTTGCCCAAGTCGCAGAGTCGCTGCAACACCTCGACGAGTTTGCGCAGGTCCTCGAAGTGCAAGCCGGTGGTCGGCTCGTCGAGGACGTAGACCGTCTTGCCCGTCGACGGCTTGCCCAGCTCGGCGGCCAGCTTGATGCGTTGGGCTTCCCCGCCTGAGAGCGTCGTGGCCGACTGTCCGAGAGGCAGGTAGCCCAGGCCGACGTCGAGCAGCATGTGCAGCATGGTTTTGACCTTCGGAACATTGTCGAAGTGTTCCACGGCTTCGGCCACCGACATGTTCAACACATCGGCGATGTTCTTGCCCCGGTGTGTGACGGCCAATGTTTCCTCGTTATACCGTCGCCCACCGCAGGTTTCACAGTTGATCCACACATCAGGTAGAAAGTGCATCTCGACACAGGTCTGTCCAATTCCCTCACAATTCTCGCACCGACCACCCGGCCGATTGAAACTGAATCGTCCCGGCGTGTACCCCCGCACCTTGGCTTCGGGCATGCGGGTGAACAGCTCGCGGATGGTATCGAACAATCCAGTGTAGGTTGCGGCGTTGCTGCTTGGGGACTGTCCGAGTGGTGACTGGTCGACAACGATGGCCTTGTCGACATGCTCAACGCCGATGATTTCGCCGTGCCCTCCCGGCGTAACGCGGGCCCGATGAATGCGCTGGGCGAGGCCGTTGGCCAGGACATCATTGACCAGCGAACTCTTCCCGCTGCCCGATACGCCGGTGACGACGGTGAACCGTCCAAGTGGGAAGTGCACATCAATGTTCTTGAGGTTGTGATGCCAGACGTCGATCAATCCCAGTTGACCTTCACCCATGTCGCTTTCGACGGGACGCCGGCTGACGGGGATCGGGACCGCCATCTTTCCTGATAAATATCGCCCCGTCAAAGACTTGCGGTTCTTCTTAATGGCGGCCGGGGATTGTTCGGCGATGATCTGCCCACCATCGCGGCCGGCGCCTGGTCCGAAGTCGACGACGCGGTCCGCGCTGTCGATGACCTCACGATCGTGCTCAACGATACAGAGCGTGTTGCCGGAATCGCGCAGTTTGTTCAGAGCCTGGATCAGGCGATCGTTGTCCTGCGGATGTAAGCCGATCGTCGGTTCATCGAGCACATAGAGCACACCGGTGAGGCCGCTGCCGAGTTGTGATGCCAGACGAATACGTTGGGCTTCGCCGCCGCTCAGTGTGGGCGATCCGCGATGCAGCGCAAGATAAGACAGCCCGAGGTCGACCAGGAAACGCAGCCGGTTGCTCGCTTCGTGCAGCAGTTCTCCCGCAATCTTCCGCTCACGAGGGGCGAGCTTGACCTTCTTGAGCGCCCCCAGCGCGTCGTCGAGCGGCAAGGCAGCCAGTTGTGGAAGGGTGAGTGCGTTCTTCCCCGAACCGAGACGCACACAGCGTGCGAGATCGTGCAGCCGCGCCCCCCCACACGCCTGGCACGGCACATCGGTGACCAGTTCCTTGAGCTTGTGTCGATATGACCAACTGGCCTTCGCGGCCTGGTCTATGGCCGGGAAAAATCCTTTCCAATGAATTCGTATCGTGCGTGATTGGGCCACCTGAACATCGAGCCAGGTGTTGTCCTCGAGGCCGTGCAAGATCATACGCTGGTGGAATTCGCCAAGATCGCGCCACGGTTTCTCGGCATCGAACCCGATATGTTTGCCGAGTGCACGGAGGCACTTCGCCATTAACGTACCGCGTCCCATGTTGTGCCAACCAGCGATTGCGCCATCGAGAATCGATTTGCGTGGATCGGCGACGAGGTTGTCGACCGGGGCTCCGAGTTGCGTGCCGAGTCCCTCGCACGATGGGCACCAGCCCAATCTGCTGTTGAACGAGAAATGGTTGGGCGTGAGCTCCTCGTGGGTCGACTGGCAGTGATCGCAGCCGAAGAGCCGGGAGTAGTTGTTCGACTCGACGACGGCGCCCTTATCGTCGACCGTGGCCGCGACCATACATCCGTTCCCCAGGGTCAATGCCTGCTCGACCGACTCGGCGATTCGGCTGTGTTGTTGAGGGCGAACAATGACGCGATCAATGACGACGTCGATCGGTGCCCGGCGTCGCGCCGACACCTTGATGTTGCCGGCGAGCTCGTGAACCACGCCGTCGATACACACCCTGCTGAATCCGCTCTGCTTGAACCGCTCGAAGGCGTGCGCCCAGGTTTCGTTCTCGGCGCGGGTCTCGGGGGCCATGAGCAGCATCCGCGTGCCCGGATCATGATTCATCAGCGTGTTCGTGATCGTCTCCGAGGTCTCTATGGTGATCGGCCGGGCGCACTCAGGGCAGTGTGGTCGGCCAATGCGGGCGTACAGCACCCGGAGGTAATCATAAATTTCAGTGACCGTGCCAACGGTGCTGCGCGGCGAATGGCTCGCCGCTTTCTGGTCGATTGCGATTGCCGGCGGCAGACCTTCGATACGTTCCACCTTGGGTTTCTGTAATTGCCCGAGGAACTGCCGCGCATAGGAACTGAGGCTTTCGACATACCGCCGATGGCCCTCGGTATACAGCGTGTCGAGCGCCAGCGAACTCTTGCCGCTGCCGCTCAGCCCGGTGAACACCGTGGTCTGATGATGAGGGATCCGCGTCGAGACGTTGCGGAGGTTGTGCTGTGCTGCGCCAACTACGTTGATGTAGTCGGCCTTCGGTGTCGACTTGCGCGTCGCTTTCTTCCGCCGTGTCGTCACCGTCTTGTGTTTGGACTGACTCAAGACCGTACGCAGGGCACTGCCGGTGTGCGACGCACGTGATCGGGCAACAACTTCGGGCGGGCCCGCGACTACGACCTCGCCCCCCGCGGCCCCCCCTTCGGGGCCGAGGTCAATCAGCCAATCAGCAGTCTTGATGACATCGAGATGGTGTTCGATGACCAAGACACTGTTGCCCGATTCGACGAAACCATGCAGCACTTCCAGCAAGCGGCGAACGTCCTCGAAGTGCAGCCCGGTGGTCGGCTCATCAAGAATATACAGAGTCTTGCCCGTTGGCTTCTTGACCAATTCGCGGGCGAGCTTGATGCGCTGGGCTTCGCCCCCCGATAGCGTCGTCGATGACTGGCCGAGCTTGAGATAATCGAGCCCGACATCATGCAGCGTTTGCAGCATGTGGCGAATACGTGGCTGGTTCTCGAAGTGCTCGAGCGCCTCCTGGACGTCCATGGCGAGCACGTCGGCGATACTCTTGCCACGATAAAGGATCTGGAGTGTTTCACGTCCAAACCGCCGTCCCCCGCACACCGGGCAATCAACCCACACGTCAGCAAGGAATTCCATCGCGATCCGATTGCTGCCGTTGCCCTCGCATGATTCACAGCGGCCGCCCCCCCGTTTGCCGGTGCCGACATTGAAACTGAAGCGCCCTTTGCGATAGCCCCGGACTTTTGAGTCCGGCATGCTGGCATAGAGGTCGCGAATGTGGTCGAACAGCTTGATGTACGTGGCGGGGTTGCTGCGCGGCGTGCGGCCGATAGGTGACTGGTCGATGTCGATGACCTTGTCGAGGTTTTTCTGGCCCGTGATCGTGCGGTGTTCGCCAGGCTTGCATTTCTCGGCACCATTGAGCTCGTGCGACAGCTTCTCGCGGATGATGTCACGTACCAGCGAGCTCTTGCCGGAGCCACTGACCCCTGTCACACACACGAAGCGGCCCAGTGGCAACTTGACGTCGATATCCTTCAGGTTGTTATGCGCTGCGCCGTGGACCTCGAGCCAGCGTTGCGTCTTGTGTTCGACGGGTCGGCGTTCGGCGGGGATGCTGATTTTCCTGCGACCGGCCAGATAGGCGCCAGTCAACGACTCCTTGTTGCTGGCGATGCGCGCAATGCTGCCGGATGCTACGACATGGCCGCCTCGAACACCGGGGCCTGGTCCGAAATCGACAACAAGGTCGGCGGCGCGCATAGTGTCTTCATCATGCTCGACGACGACGACCGTGTTGCCCAGGTCACAGAGGCGCCTGAGTGATTCGACCAGGCGCATGTGGTCGCGATGATGCAGGCCAATGCTCGGTTCGTCGAGAATGTACAGCACGCCGGTAAGGCCACTGCCAATCTGCGAAGCCAGGCGGATACGTTGCGATTCGCCACCGCTGAGCGTGGGCGCTGAACGCCCGAGAGTCAGGTAGTGCAGGCCGACGTCGAGCAGAAACTGCAGTCGACTGCGGATCTCCTTCAGGATCTCTTCGGCGATATGTTGTTGGACCGCCGACAATTCGATTCCGTTGAAGAAGTCGACAGTTTGGGCGATCGGTCGGTCCAGGAGCTCGTGGAGCGTCGCCCCTCCGATTCTGACAGACGAGGCTTGCTGGTTCAGTCGGGTCCCAGCGCAGTTGTTACAGGGTTGTCGGCGCATGAATTTTTCATAGTAGCGCCGAACCATGGGGGCCGAAGCTTTGCGATACTTCTCTTCGAGGTCCGCGATGATCCCGACGAATGGGCCGCCGTGTCGCCAAACTCCACCGCGCCAGCGCCACGAGTACGTGATGTGCTCATCGCCGGTACCAAACAACAGGGCGGTGCGGGCCTTCGTCGACAGGTCCTTCCAGGGGGTGCGCAAATCAAACCCGACGTGCTGGGCGACGCCTTCGTAAAGATGCTTGCGCCATCGCCCGATCTTCGTGCGCATCGGTGCGATCGCAATTTGCATGAACGATTTCTTGTCATCCGGCACGAGGAGATCGGGATCGAAGGTGACATGTTCACCGAGCCCGTCACAGGTCACACACATTCCATGTGGTGAATTGGGACTGAACATCTGCGGTGTTGGTGGCTCGAAAGAGATGTTGCAGGACGTACAGGCGTATTGGGCGGAGAGCAGCACATCGTGTTCAGCCGCCCCATCTTCGCGCGGGCTGACGATGACCGTTCCCTCTCCCATGCGCAACGCGTCGTCCACCGCTTCGGCAAGACGCGATCGTTCGGTGGCATCGATCTTCAGACGATCGACGACGACCTCGATATTGTGACGGTTATTGCGCGCCAGCGGTGTGGCATCCGCGAGGCGAATCAACGTGCCGTCGACGCGTACACGCGCGTACCCGGCGGTCATCAGGTCGCTGAACAAGTCGCGAAACTCACCCTTCTGTCCGCGGACGACCGGGGCCAGGACCAGCGCCCGGGTGCCGGCCGGCAGGGTCAAGACCTGCGCGATAATCTGTTCGCGCGACTGCGCCGTGATCGGGCGGTCGCACCTCGGACAGTGCTGTGTGCCGAGGCGGGCAAACAGTACACGCAGGAAGTCGTGGATTTGCGTAATCGTGCCGACGGTGCTGCGCGGATTGAGGTTTTGAGTCTTCTGCTGGATCGCAATGGATGGCGACAGGCCACTGATCAAGTCGATGTCAGGACGCTTGTGCTGGCCGAGGAACTGGCGGGCGTAGGCACTGAGTGACTCAATGTATCGCCGCTGTCCTTCGGCGAACAAAGTGTCGAAGGCGAGCGAACTCTTGCCGCTGCCCGACACGCCCGTGAAACAAATCAACTGGTTGTGGGGAAGCTCGAGGTCGACCCCACACAGGTTGTGTTCGCGCGCTCCGCGAACATGAATGAAATTATCTGCCAGGTGCCCCATAATGGTGTCTCATTCTTCGCGCGCAACATTGCAACCGGGGTTGCCGCCAGTGACAGGTCTATTGTAAATGACAAGATGTGGCACGTCGCCCGCCCCCGGAATTTGACAGGAGTTTAATCTGTGCGGTCGAATCGTTCCGCACCACGGAGGTTGTTACATCGGGAAACGCCTGGCGTTGCGAAGGTCTTCAGTAGCGAACACTGAAAGACGTGAATTCATCACGGGCAGTGGAGTCGCTGCACGTCGTGTGTTCGATGTAGCTGTGCAAGGTCTCTTCGATTCTGGCGACAAAATCGTCAACCTCGGCCGGGAGCCCTTCGACAACGAGTTCGACGCGGCCGTCGAGCAGATTGCGAACAGTTCCGCTGACCGCAAAATCGTGAGCCATCTGGGTCGTTGAGTAACGGAATCCAACGCCCTGCACGTTCCCAGAAAAGAACACTGTGCGGCGTATCGCCGGTTCCGTAGAAGGTTGTTGCTCACTCATGGACCTGTCCTGCGGCTGCGTGTCGCGTGCCCCCCCCATCGCCACGTGCTTCACCCGGCGGGGCGCTGGCTGGCGAGTTGCTCCGCTTCTTCCAGTGTGTCGACGACACGAAACAGCGTATTGAGGCGTGTTACTTCAAGAACCTCGCGGATCATCTTGTGGGGGTTGACCAGGCACATTGTGACACCATCCCGCTCCATCGAGACGTGCGCACCGACCAGACCACCCAACCCTGTCGAACTGATGAAAGACAACCCGGACAGATCAATGGCCAGGAGAACAGGCCCGGTTTGGGCGGCCTCCTGGATCGTGCGGTTCATCTGGGCCGAAACATCCGCGCCGGCGGCCCCGGTCACGCGGACGACCGTCGTTTCACCCCGAGAATCCAATTCGATACCGAGTGGCGATGAGGTATCTGGACCAGAATCCGGGGCAGTCATCGGTTGAGCTTTCTGAAGAACACTTCTGTTCCATTGTGCCTGAAGATCAACTCGTCCATGTAAGCGCGCATCAGAAGAATCCCTCGGCCACTGGGCAGGGCCAGGCGCTCTTCAGTGGTTGGATCCGGCACGCCTTCCGGGTCGAACCCCGGGCCTTCGTCGCGAATACTGACGGAGACTTCGTTCTTGTCGACCGAGTACCGTACGGTGACCTTTTTGGTCTTGTCGGACTTGTTGCCGTGCTTGATGGCGTTGGTGATGCCTTCTTCGATGGTCAGTTTGATCGCGAAGATGGACTCGGAGCTGTAGCCGAGGCGCTCGACTTCCTGCAGAATCACACTCTCGGGCTTCTTCGCCTCAGTGAGATCACTGGGAATGACGATCGTGGTCGGCGATTGATGCACAGCCCATGAACCCCCTATTTCGCGAAGCTGGCCATCGCCTGGGCCGCGTTTTCGTGAATATCGAAAACTTTATGGAGTTGGGTGATCTTGAAGACTTCGAAAATCTGAGGGTTGATATCCGAAAGCTTCAATTGACCACTCTGCTCACCGACGGTGTTATGCAACGTGATGAGCATCCCCAGAGCGGCACTCGACAGATGCTGAACATTGCGGAAATTGAGCACCATGTTGACCGGCTTGTTCTCGATAGCCAGATGGTTCAGTTGCTCCCCGATTTCGTTAATGGACAGCTCATCGAGGATCTTGCGATCTTCAAACTCCGCGACGCAAATACCGTCTCTCTTGATCACGGAGAAGTGGTTGCTCGGATCAGACATCTCGAGCTCCTCGGGCAGGAGGCCGGCAAACGGCCCCGTGCACAATCACGAGTGAATGACAAAGTGTGGTAATGACAACCCTACTCCTGGTTGCCTGGACCAGATCACGCTGAAGGTGGTGTCCGGCCTGCGACCTTTGTCCCAACTGGGTCCCTAAACCCAAGGGCACCGTGGAACTACAAAATGGTACCGGGCTGATCTGGACGGGTCAAGGAAAGCGCAAGCCGCCGTTCACAGGTGTTCATCGGGCTGGGCTGGGCGGGTAATCCTGAAGGCGCGAGCCCCTTTGAACTGCCCGATACGGCCGGCAAACTTGTTCTTGCCCTTGATGCGCAGGATCAGTTCCTTGTTGGCGGCCTTATTGGTTTGGATGATGTCTCCGACCTGGAGGTTGAGCAGATCATTGACGGTGATCTGGGTTTCCGCCAGGAAGCAGCTCAGGTCGAGACGGGCATGCTTGAGGGATTGGTGCACGTCGCAAGTGCGGGATTCTCGCTGGCGATGGCGCGAATACATGAACCAGTTCTGCGAGGCCAACTTGCCAATGACGGGTTCAATGACGTTGAACGGGATACACAGACTCATCGTTCCGGCACGATTGCCCATCTTGATCTCGAAACCAATGACCACCACCACTTCGTTGGGCGCCACGATCTGGACCAGGTGCGGGTTGCTCTCGGTATCCACCAGGCAGAATTCAACCTGAGCCAGCTCGGACCACGTGTCGGTCAGGCATTCCAGGGCCCGGTCGGTGATCCGCTTGACCAACCGCAGTTCGATGGCGGTCAAGGGGCGCTGAGGGATGAAGACTTCTGCATCCGAGCCGCCGAGCAGGCGGTCCATGATGGGGTAGATGATCAGGGGGCTCAATTCAAGGCACATCTGGCCTTCCAGCGGTGCGGCTTCGAGCAAATTGAAGCACGTCGGATTGGGCAGCGCATGAATGAACTCGCTGAAGGTCAGCTGTTCGATCGTGGCCACCCGGACTTCGATAATGGTGCGGAGGAAACCGGACAGCGAGGCCCCGAGATTTCGGGCGAAGGCCTCGTGGAGCGACTGGAGAGAGCGCATCTGGTCCTTGCTGACGCGCTCGGGCCGCTTGAAGTCGTAATCGCGGACGTCATGCTCGGCCACCGGCGTGCTGGTGTACAGCGCGGGCTCGGCGGGCGTCGGACGGGGATTGTGTCCCGTATCGCCTTCCCCGATCTGGCCGGCGTCCACGGCGGCCAACAGGGCATCAACTTCAGCCTGGTCAAGGATTTCAGACATAGGTCAAACGAGATCTCGATGCGCGGCTCCGCCGCAATGTCTCTACAGGCTGTTTATCGGAACAAGTCGGGAGGGACTTAAAGATTGGCGTCGAGCAATCCACGATCCCCTGCACGACACCCCGGTCCGATCTGCAAGCAGTTGTGGGGCAACAGTTTTTGTTCGAGGTCGATATTGTCGAAATCCGCCCGACACCGACGCAGGCGGTCCCGGCGGGGACCGTGTCATGCTCCTGGCCCTCACCCAAGCTGGCCGAGCAGCGAGAAGTAGGTCGGGCAGCTCTTGGCCACGCATCCGGCATCGTCAATTTCCACACGCCCACGCCCGAGTCCGGCCAGTGCAAAAGCCATGGCCATGCGGTGATCCCCTGCGGTCGCAATTGCCGCACTGCGGAATGATGCCGGAGGCTCGATCGTCAGGTGATCGGGGCCCCTGTGAACCGTGGCCCCCAATTGACGGAGCCCGTCTGCAAGTACGTCGAGGCGCTTGGATTCTTTGTGTTGGAGATGGGCGATGTTCGTGAGGTGAGTCGTTCCGTGGGCGAACAACGCACAGACACTGAATGTCGGGACGAGGTCGGGCACGTCGCCGAGATCGGCAACGAGCGGCAGGAGTTGGGTGTTCTGCTCGCGGGACAGCTCGATACGGTCGTCATGGACCTGCGTCTGGCAGCCCATTGCGGCGAGCAGTTCGATGGCGCGGATGTCCCCCTGCAGAGCGGAGGCTCCCAAACCTTCGATCCGGACACGTCCGCCACATATCGCGGCCGCCGCCAGAAAATAGCTCGCGGTCGAGGCATCGGGCTCTATGCGATAATTTCGCGCGGTGTAGAATTGCGGCGCGGGCACAACGAAGCGCGTGTTATCGCGGGCCACCAGCTCAACACCAAACTCGCGCATCACGGCCGTCGTCAGGGCGATGTACGGCCGACTGATGACCTCCCCGGTTATTTCCAGGAACAAATCACGACGCATCACCGGGCCGCACAATAACAGGGCACTGGCATATTGGCTCGAGGTCGATCCATCGATGTCGGCTTCACCACCCATCAAACCTCGACCATGGACGACGAGGGGGGCGTGCCCTTCTTGCTCCAGGCACTCGATCACGGCCCCGAGTTGTCGGAGCGCGCGAATCAGTGGCTCCAGGGGGCGCACGCCCAAACGCGGGGCGCCAATCAGTCTGAAGTCTCCGATTCCCAGGGCACACAGGGCTGTACAGAACCGCAACATCGTGCCCGACTCACCACAGTCGATTTCGGCTTCGATGGCGGGTGGTCGGCCACCGCAGCCGGTGACCTCGACCCGTTCATCATTGCGGTCGATGGTAATCGGTATGCCAAGATGAGCCAGTCCTTCGATCAGTCGCTCTGTGTCATCACAGAATCCGAAACCATCGAGGATGGAGCGACCTTCGGCCAGGGCGGCCGCGATGAGGGCACGGGCCGCGATGCTCTTGGATCCCGGAGGGCGAACGACCGCATCGAGCGGCCGCTCAACGGCGTCGATGGTCAAGGCTCCCTTGGGCGGTTCCATGCTCATGATTCACTCCGTATACATTCGGGCGGCGGTCTACTGGGCCTATTTTGCAAAAAAAGTTTCAATTCGTCCTAGTCGGGTGCCCCCCCCTGCGCATCTGTGGGGTAAATGAATGGCGGCAGATGGCTCATGAGACCCGTAATCCAATCGAGATTTCCGAAGCAGATCGCGGCCGACTCCTGCGGCTGGCGTACCGGTTTTGCTGGAATACCGACGATGCCGAGGAGGCATTGCAGGCCGGCTTGCTCGTGGCTACCCGCAAAGCCGACCAGTTACGGGATCGCCGTCGGCGCTGGCCCTGGCTGTGTCGCGTGGTCATCCAGCATTGTCATCTACGCGGTCGCCAGCGGAAACAACAATCGATCGATGCGGATCTTCTCACCAGCCAAGCGGCAACATCCGAAGCGGATTCGTGTTCGGCCGAGTTGGGACGGGTCATGCGCAATTTGATCCAACTTCTGCCGCAACAACAGCGCACGGCCGTCACTCTGCGGCACCTCGAGCAAATGAGTTATCCGGATATCGCACTCACATTGGGCGTCGCCGAGAGCACCGCCCGGGCACATGTCCGTGCGGGCCGTGATGGTCTGCGGAACCTGTTTACTTCACGTCATCCGGAGTGGACACCATGAATTGCTCACAAGCACGTGCCGCCATGCATCTTGAAATGGATCACGAACTCGATCGAGATGGTCGTGAACAATTGACAGCACACATCGTGTCCTGTCAGGCATGCCGCCTTGAGTATGACCAGCTGTCCGCCGTGGCGACGGGGCTCGAGTGGTTGGCCCACCGAACCGACGACGTAGTCGAAGTTCCGCCGCAACCTGTCAGGTCGTTGTTGGTGTGGGGGCGTGTGCTGGCCGCGGCTGCCGTGATCGCTCTGTCAGCATTGTGGCTGACGCGTCCAATCCCCACGGTGACGACACCGCCGACTGCTCCGCGACAGGCCCATGTGCAGCTATCGACCGCGACAGATGCCAGGTTCATTGCCGTTCGGCGCGAGCCGATCGCGCCACGCGTTCACGTGGTCTGGCTTTACCCGGTCCATCGAACCGTTGCGCGAGAATCATCGGAGGTTCGGAGTACAAAAAACCAGCCACTCTTAAAGAGGAGTTAAAATGATGTACAGGAGAGTACGTACCGTAATGGTGTTGTTGTGTTGTGCGGCAAGTTCGGTGATGGCCCAGGATGCAGGCTCCGAACGACAGGGGCGTCGTGCCCAACAACGGGACATCCAGGTCTACAAGCTGCAGCACCTGGAGGCCCGCGAGGTTCTGAATGTGGTGCACCATGTCATCGTGGGGGACATCAGTATCAACGAAGGGCACAACGCGCTGATCGTGCGGGGCACGAGCGACGAGCAGGCCCAGGTCGAGGTGCTGCTCGAGCAACTCGATGTTCCACGCAAGTCGGGTTCGGGCGCCGCCCCCAGTGAACTGCACCGCCTGCAATACCGCAGTGCAGATGACGTGGCCGATGTCCTCGGGCGTGCGTTCCCGCAGCGCCTGCGCGTGACCTCCGACGAGGCGACCGGCACGTTGTTGCTGAATGGCCATGAAGACACCCTGCGGGCTGCTGTCATGATGCTCCAGAGCCTGGATACTGAGTCTTCTCGAGCCTCGGCTCAGAATGTTTCTTCGAGTATGACGATCTCCGTCGATCTGATTCTCGGCACGTTGGGCAGTGCCGCCCCCAATATTCTCCCCAAGCAGCTTGGAGGCGTATCCGACGCCTTGTCCGCGGATGGCGTGGGCGGCTGTTCCCACCTCGGGCACGTCTTGGCTCGTTTGAACGAAAACGCGGAGTTTTCTGCCCGGGGCGTCATGCCCATGGACGGCGGCCAGACGACTTCAGAGGTCGAGATGTCCGGTGCCGGTTATCTGCACGACAATGGCCAGACGGCGGAGGTCGATTTCCGGGCCAGCCTGATCATCCCCGTCACCCGGCGCAACCCCCATACTGGAGAGTCCGAGGTGCATCACTCTGATTTCGGTATCGAAACCACGACCACCGTACCCATCGGTGACCACCTGGTTCTGGGGGCCGTTCCGACGAGCGTTGGGGATGCCAATACAGTAATCATGGTGATCCGGATCACGCGGTGAAGAAACCGTATCGAGTTGGCCGATTGTTAACCCGGGATCCGTGCCGCGAGCGCGGGTCCCGGAGGTCGGCCAGTCTGCTGGCCGGAAGAGTTGACGGGCAACCTGGATCTTGGGATATCATATGGCCACGATGACCAATACCAACGTGCCAGACTTGAAACTGCATACCTCAGAAAAAGAGACCCTCATCGAGGCGACCGCCGATGAGACGGAAGACCTGATGGCCGATTCATCTGCCCAAGAGCCAACCGAACCGACTGCAGGCTCCGACGATCCGGCGAACACCGATCCGGCGAACCAGCTTCCTGTCGACGAAGCCGCCACAGAAGATGTCGAGGACGAACGGGCGATGCGCGCCGTGGTCGAGGCTGTGCTCTTCGCGACCGAGGCGCCCCTCAAGCCATCGAAGATCGCCGAAGTCGCCGGCCTCCGCGGAGTCAGGCAAGCCAAGAAGTACATCACTCAACTCAACAAGGGCTATGAGCAGACCGGCGCGGCCTTTCGCATTGAAGAAATCGCCGAAGGGTTTCAGATGCTGACGCTCCCGCAGTACAACGAGTGGCTCAGTAAGCTGCTGGCGGTTCGTCAGGAATCACGCCTGTCGCAGGCCGGGCTCGAAACGCTGGCCATCGTCGCCTACAAACAGCCCATCCTGAGGGCCGACGTCGAAGCCATTCGCGGTGTATCCTGCGGCGAAATGCTGAATCGCCTGCGCGAAGCCAATCTCGTCAAGATCGTGGGCCGGGCCGAAGACATCGGACGCCCCATATTGTACGGAACGACCAAGCAGTTCCTCGAAGTATTCGGGTTGGCATCACTCGAAGACCTCCCACAAGTCGAAGAATTGACTCCGCCAGAGTAACGTCAATCCTGGGCCCCGAAAGCGTTACCCACTGCGCGGTTCAACACCCCGAACTGACAGCAGCGAACGCATCCGGAATATCAGGGGCCGCGAACAGGTCCGGCCGCACGAGGTGCGCGAGGATCTCGAGACTGTCCACGAGTCGCGGTCCGGAACGGTTGAAGTAAGCATTGCCATCGACGGCGTAGACCCGTCCGGCCTTGACCGCCGGAAGATCGGACCACCCTGGTTGTCGGGCCAGCTCGTATCCTTCGCTCTGCGCCCGTGCCAGATTGAAGCCACAGGGCATGACCACGACGACCTGCGGACCGGTGTCGCAAACGGCCTGCCACTCAACGAACTGACTATTCCTGCGCGCGTGGTCGATCGCACAACGGCCACCGGCGAGTGTGAGCAATTCCGGCATCCAGTTGCCTGCGATCATTGGCGGATCGGTCCATTCAAGGCAGGCGACCTCGATACGCTCGTCACGGCTCAAAGCGCGTGTCCGCTGAGCGATGGCTTCCACGCGCCGCTTTAGCGCGGCGACGAAGGCCTCCGCGCGTGGCGTGTGACCACACGCCCGACCCACCACAAGGATGTCCTCATAGACGGCCGCCAGCGAAGTGGGTTGAGGTCGACGATGCGGGTCGTATCTAGCGCTGGCGTGGTGGCCACCATACTCTTGACATCGTCGAGACTGACCGCACACACGGCACACTGAGATTGTGTAATGATGATGTCCGGACGCAGCGCGGCCAACTGCGCTCGATCGATGTCATAGAGTGGCTGCCCCTCGGCGGCCCGCGCTTTCACCTGTCGATCGATGTCCGCACTGGAGGCCCAATCGTCGACATGGGCCCGTGTAACACGCGGCCTGTCGGTGACCCGGACGGGATAATCGCACTCGTGGCTGATGGCCACCAGGTGATCCTCGAGTTCCAGGCCGCATACTATTTCTGTTCCGCTGGCCAACAATGATGCAATTCGCATGGGAGTCCTCGTGTGCGCTTCACAGGGTTGACGCCCCACATGAGATGCGCGTTTCCTCTGCACAGGGCAAGGGTTCCGTGTTGCCCGTGGCGTTAAGTCTAATGCTGGCATGCATTAGAGTCGACCGGCGAGCATCGTTTTGCATTGACCGTCCTCCTGGTGGCCGGTAGATTAGCCTAGGGAGCCCCAATGTGACTCACCGAATTCTACACATATTCTGCCAGTCCAATTCGGAGAGCGAGCAGTTCGAACAGACCCTCAGAGAGCAGGGCTGGGAGAGCCAGGTCGCGACCGATTGCTACATGGGGCTCGCGGAGCTGGTCCGTCGCGGCAGTGCGTACTTTGATTGCGTGATCTTGAGGTTCAATGATCTTGCCACGGGCGAAGAGGAGTTCTTTCCCATGGTGTTCAAGCTGGCACCGGGTGCGCCGGTGTATTTCTATGGGCAGTCCTCAGGTGGAGTGACAACCGAGACCGCCCGGCTTCATGGCGCCCGGGGACCCATTGACGTGCATGTGCTGCGCAGCGCATTCGGCGATGCGACGCAAGAGCCCCCTCCCCACGTTCCATCTCGAGCGGATGAGGTTGGGACCGAGCCCCCGCCGGCGCCACCGCCGGCAGGCGAGAGTCCGCCACGGCTGAGCGATGACGAACTCGAGGCGCTGCTCGGAGAAGATCAGGAATGAGCATTGAGCCGGACAAATCACCGCTGGTGAACCGGGTCCTCATCGTTGCTGAACACGCCGGCCTGGTCCAAATGGTACGGCAACGTTACCCGCGGGTTCCCCTGGCGACGACCCCAACCTTCATGTCCGGAATCGCGGAGCTGGCTCAGGGACCCGTGCATGCAATTCTTGCCTATGTCGACCCCGATGCTCCTTCGCTCAATCGTTCGGTTGCAGGACTCCGTGCTGCGGCAGGTGACGAAGTTCCGTTGGTGTTGTGTTGTGATCCGGCCGCCGAGCCCTTGAGTCGCAAGGCCCTGACAAGCGGCGCGACCGACTACCTGATCTGTCCACCAGATCCAGGAGAGCTTGATCGGTTATTGACTCTGACACCTGCAAACGGCACAAGCGACCCGCACCGCACCAGTCGCGCGACCGATTCCGATGAACTGAAAGCGCTTGCAGGGCTGGTCGAGGACATGGCCAACGCGCCCCACCGCCTCGTCAGGCGCATGGCGGAGGTGTTGCTGGACGTCCTTCCGACCACGGGTGTCCGGGTCCGAACCGATGTGACCGAGGCCCGCGCCGGCGACCCGGCCGCCACCGTGTTATCCGAATCCATAGTGCGAGACGACCGTCAACTCGGCGAAATCATGTTGGGCCCTCCAGCCCACGGGGCGTATTCTTCTGCGGACGTCGACAAGTTGCGGTACTACGCTCGAGTATTCGGTCACATGCTTCAGACGGTCGAACGCCAGAATACGTGGCGGCACATGGCGATGACCGATGAGTTGACCAATTTGCCCAACCGCCGGTACCTGAGGACTTTCTTGAAACGGATCCTCGAGCGTGCGGGACGCGAGCGTTTCCGAGTGACCGTGTGCATGTTCGATGTCGATGACTTCAAGCACTACAACGACACCTACGGCCACGCCGCCGGCGATACAATCATTCGATCTATCGGTCAGCTCTTGCGGCGAACATGCCGGCCCGACGACGTCGTGGCGCGCTATGGTGGAGATGAATTCGTCGTGGTGTTCTGGGATGCAGAGGGTCCGCGGGTCTCCGGCTCCGAGCATCCTCAGGCGGCAATGGCAGTCATGGAGCGTTTTCGCAAGGCGCTCAAGAGCACCAACATGACAGGGCTTGGCCCGGATGCGAGCGGAAAATTGACGATAAGCGGAGGCTTGGCGACCTTCCCGTGGCATGGCGCAACCGCCGAAGAACTGCTGGCGCGGGCTGACAAAGCGTTGTTCGATGCGAAGGCGCAAGGAAAGAACCGCATTCACCTGCTCGGTTCGACGTGACCTAGATTTCAACCGCCAATGAATTGCACGATGACCCGGCGCGTGCGCGGGCGCGTGTCGAAGTCAATCAGCACAATCTGCTGCCACGTTCCCAAGGGTAGTTTCCCGAGGATGACCGGCAGCACCAGGGTCGGGCCGATCAGAGACGCGCGAACATGTGAGTGCCCATTGTCGTCGTTCCAGGTTTGCTCATGGACGTAGGCGCCATCCTGAGGGGCAATGATTTCGAACGCGGCTTCGAGATCGTAGTTGGCCAGTCCGGGCTCGAACTCGGTCGTCGTGATTCCGGCCGTCGAGCCGACAACGAATACTGCCGCGATCCCGTCACGCGTCCCCATGTGAGTGATGACCTCGGCAACTTGTGCCGTAATATCGATGACGTGGTTGTTGCCCTGAGTGGAGAGCTCGAACGCTGCGTGAGCCATGGGGTCCCTACTTGTTGGCCAGGATCTTGTACAACCCTACGCCACCGCGGAACGCCAACGACACGATCATGAGAAACAATAATGTGGCGATGAGGAAGCTTCCGAGGTGCCAGGCCCGCTGAATAGTCTCTTCTGGCATGCCACTGAACAAACCCATCAAGCCGGCGAACGTACCAAGGATAAGAATAGCCAGCACGGCTCCGCGCTGCGTTCCAGGGAGAGGCGCGAGTCGTACCGTCAGGCACGTCAGCAGGTACAGGAAGAACCAACTTTCGAGCTGGTTGTAGTCCGAACTGAAGATCGCCTGCGTGACATCCTCGACCAGCTTCAGGCTGTCGTGCAGCCAGGCCCAGAAGGTTGGGAGGTCAGTCGGGAGGGTCTCGCTCGCAAGGTGCGTTCCTGCTGCAGACAACATGGCCCACCCGGTGTGACTGAGGGTCATGATCATGTAGATGGCCAGGCCGCAGGCGACCATGGGAACCATCGCGACAATGATCGAGACCAGCAGCGAGCTCCCTTTTTTTTCTTTCTGAGTTGGCGATCCCTCGATATCGGTGGCGATCAGGTTCTTGACATCGTCCATCGTGCCGCCGGTCATCAACACCCCGGTGATGTGGCCCAGTTGTGCCACGATCGTACCCGGCAGCAGAACAAGGTTAATGATGCGCGGACGGACCATGCCCGCCCACAGCTCAAAGATGCCGTACGCGACAAAAACAATGGCTAGCATCCAGAATGTCGTAGTGATGAACAGCATGGCTGGATCCTGGTTCCGTGGCCCCTGGCGTCTGCCGTGCACTCCCTCGAGCACACACATAACGGAGTTATATCGGCGCATGCTTGGTCAGTGGATGAGTGTACTTTCGAGTCGATCGAGGATGATTCAAGTGCCTCAACGAGTTAGAATGTGACCATGAAGGTCTTCGACAGTTTCCTGTTTGCGACGGTTCGCTTGGGGATCAGCAGCCTGATCCTGCATAAGCTCCGCTCGTTACTGACCGCACTGGGCATCATCTTTGGTGTTGCAGCAGTTATCTGCATGCTCTCGATCAGTGAAGGCGCGGCCGCCGACGAGATGCGGCTCATTGAGATGCTTGGGACCAACAACATCATCGTGCAATCCATTCAGCCAGAAGAAGTGATGGAGACATCCGAGGGGCAGAGCAGGGTTCTCAGCTACGGGATCAAGCGGCGTGACGTCAAGATTATCCGGGAGACACTGGGCCATCATGTAGAAGATGTCATCCCATTGCGCGAAGTCGCATTCGAGGTGGCCAACAAGGACAAGAAGATCCAGACCAAGGTCGTCGGAACGACGGAGGCTCTATTCCACAACATCAATCTCGAGATCGAGCATGGCGGTCGCCCGCTGGTGGCCCATGATGTCGAGACCAGGGCTCAGGTGTGCGTGATTGGTTCAGAGTTGGCAAAGATGCTGTTTCCGTTGGCCGATCCGCTGGGCGAAACGTTGTTGGCCGGCGGATCTGGCGATGCGACTCCGTACCGCGTCGTCGGCGTTATCGCGCCGATCAAGACTGCCGGGGCCCCTGCCCGCGGAACACAGGAGCGCAATTTCAATCGCGAGGCCTTCATACCGATCTCGACCGCCAACGCCTTATATGGCGATTTGTTGACCAAACGCAGCAGTGGACGTCGCGAACGGATTGATATCGAGCTGAGCAGCCTGTATGTGGTGGTGGACGATATCGATCATGTGCTGCCGGTTTCTGAGACCGTGCATCGCGTGTTCGACGCAACGCACGAAGAGCAGGACTACGACATTCGAGTACCACTGGCCAGTCTGCAATTAGCGCAGAAGAAGAAGAGAGACAAACAGATTGTGCTCGGGATCATCGCGGCCGTGTCGCTGTTGGTAGGTGGCATCGGTATCATGAATATCATGCTGGCCAGCGTAACAGAACGGACCCGTGAGATCGGCGTACGCCGGGCACTGGGCGCCAAGCAGCGCCACATCGTCATGCAATTCCTCGTGGAAACAATTGTCCTTTCGACAGCCGGCGGTCTTCTTGGGATCGTCGTCGGGTGGCTTGGTGCGGAAGTCATCAACTGGCGGGCAAACTGGGAAACGATTATCCATCCATGGACGGTTTTCGTCAGTTTCGGCCTCTCGGTCATCGTAGGGATATTCTTCGGCATGTACCCTGCGATTCGCGCGGCCCAGTTGGACCCCATCGTGGCGCTACGCTACGAATAGACCCGTGCAGGTCCATCTTGCGAAGTCAGCAAAAATTTGATTCAAATGAGATTCTTGCAGGCCAGCGTTCCCGAAACTCCCTGAACAACGAAATTATCGGTACCAGGGCTAATGTCCCATGAGATTTTTCTAAAGTATTTGCTACGCTCCAAATCCGTGCTATATTTCACTTCGACAGCAGCATCAGCGCACTTGTCCCCCGGCATACAATTAATCAGGCTTCGGCAACCTGCCATTTCGCAGCGCTGCCGACTGAATTTTCCTCGACTTGAGGTGCGTCCGCGTGCAGCGCAGGCGCCTACAATAATGCGGGTGAGATCCCCGTTTAGACAGGTGTCCAAGTGACACCTCCCGGAAACATGCCTCGAGGGCGTGTCGTCGGGTTCAGCTGGCCCCGGAGCCCAAGGAGTCTCACGACGATGCCGCAAACTTCCGCCAATAACAACGCCTATCCCGTCGAACCCAAGGTGCAGCCACCCACGCAGCGTTTCCTCGATACCATTTCGAAAGAGGATAAGTTGTTGCTCGATCGCATCATGAGCGAGCCGCAGAGCTGTGTACCGATCGAGGGATTCGACAAGAAGTCGTTCGAGCGGGAGCTGTTCAGCGAGTCAGAGGAAATCAAGCCGGCGCGCAGCTCTTCTGCAATCCCGACACTCAACGCTGCCCAGGAACGGTTGTTGTTCAGCCGCTACAACTATGCACGCTACCGGGTGTGCGAGGTGGTGCGGGGCTGTGCGGGCAAGCGCCTTCCGGCAAAGGCAGGTCGCGAGCTGTTGGAGTGGGGCACGCTGGCTCAGGAACTGCGAGCCCAGATCATTCAGTTCAACCTTCCATTGGTGCTTTCGATGGCCAAGCGTTCGCGGCTCAGCGGCCTTGATTTCAATGACCTTGTCAGTGAAGGCAATTTTGCCCTCATGCGCAGTGTGGACAAATTCGATGTCTCGCGCGGATTCAAGTTCAGTACCTACGCTTGCCGGGCGATCCTCAAGAGTTTCTCCCGTGTAGCGATGAAAGCCGGTCGTTACCGTGGCCTGTTCCCAGTCGAATTGAATACCGATCTGGAACGGAGTGACTATGTCGAGACGCGCCGCATGGGTGTCGAAGAAGACTGTTTGGACGAGCTGAAGCACATTCTGGCGGCGAACCTGGCAGACCTGACTGAAGTGGAGCGGACCGTTATCAAAGAGCGGTTCGCCATCGGTCCAGTGGTCGACGAGCAGGGTACGAAGACATTGGAACAGGTCGGTCGGATGATCGGCGTGACCAAGGAGCGTGTGCGCCAGATTCAGAATAAGGCTCTCGATAAGATTCGCCATACGCTTGAACAGCAGTGGTTGGCGGCCTGACTGGGCGGTCGGAACCCATTCAACGTTACAGACTCGGCCCCCGCGCAGGGGCCGGGTCTTTTTTTTTGCAGAATTCTGGAACCGGGCGAAAGTGGGAGACGTCCCTGAACCAATATGCCGGAAGGCTGTAGTGTGGCCGGAGCGAGGCGACGCAGGTCGCCAGGGCCCACCTGCGACCTTGTTTGGACAGTTGGGCCTATAATACTTCGTTACAGTTGTGCGATGGCGCATCGTCCTAACGTACATTTTGAGAGGTGCGGAGTCGTCGCCGCGCCAAGATTGGAGGCAACGTCGTGCGTGTCATGTTGATCATCGCCACCACAGTGGCTGCAGCATTGCTCGTCGGGTGTGATGGAGAACCGCTGGCCCAGCGGACCGAAAGCGGGGTTGCTCGCCTGGAACGCATTTCGTCAGCGAATGCCTGGGTTGAGTACTTCCGCGATCAAATCACGTCTCGGATGGAACGTGACAACCGTATCCTGGTCGACGAGGACCTCGGGTTCATCCAACTCGAGTCATCCGATGGAGCTCTGGCTGCGCCGGCTGCACCGCCCTCGGCAGATACTGCGACTTCCGGTGGGGCAGCAGGAAATGGGGAGAGAGCTGCTGGCCCGGAGTTCACTGGGACCAACGTACAGGTCAGTGGTGTCGATGAGTCGGATGTGGTTAAGACCGATGGCGACTACTTCTACGTCATGGTCGATGGCGAGGTGCGGATCGTAAAAGCTGGGGGCCTGGTTGAGGTCGCCACAGTCGATCTCGATGTCGAAAGCTACGGGGGCGGTGAACTGTACGTGTTTGGCGACCGCATGGTCGTAGTCAATATGGAACATGGTTTCTTTGCCGAGCCCTTTCCTGGCGGCCCGATTCCAGTTGATGTCGTTGTCTCAGAACCACGGATCGCCGCGGTGTTCGCACCCTACGAATTCTCTGATACGACGATCGTGACGATCGTGGATATCTCGAATCGTCTCGAGCCGGTCATTGAAACACGCTGGGAATTCGATGGTCGCAGTGTCTCGAGCCGTATGATCGACGGTGCGCTCCACCTGATTCTGAATGAGTTCCCGATGGTGCCTTATGATCTCGATCCCGAGACGCTGACCGCCGAAGAGATCGAAGACTACATCCCGTCCTATACGATGGTCCGCAACGGCGATTCGTCTACCGGGCTGCTGGTGAGTTGGCGAGATTTCTATCGGCCAGTCGATCCCGACGGTTATGGCATCACGACAATCGTGTCGCTCGATGCCAACCAGGTCAGCGAAAACTTCTCTTCAATTGGCATCATGGCGGATCCGGGTGTTATCTACGCGTCGACCACGGCGCTTTATATCAGTGACCCGGACTACGATTTCTCATACAAGTACCGCGAGCGCCTCGACATACACAAGTTCCGATTTGACAAGAATGGAACGGAGTATGCAGGTAGCGGGTCAGTTGATGGGCGATTGGTCAACCAGTTCGCCCTCGGCGAGCACAACGGGTACTTGCGTGTGGCTACGACAACCGGTGAGCCGTGGGCCTGGGATGAGCGAACCAGCCGCAATCATCTGTTTGTTCTGGGCGAGGCCGATGGAGCCCTCGATGTCGTCGGGTCGATCAACGACTTGGCCCCTGGAGAACGGATCTATTCAGCACGCTTCATGGGCGACAAGGGTTTTCTGGTGACCTTCCGTCAGGTTGATCCGCTGTTCACCCTGGACTTGGCGAGCCCCGAGGACCCTTTGGTCGCTGGTGAACTGAAGATCCCAGGGTTTTCGGAGTACATCCACATCATGGACGAGGATCATCTGCTGACGCTTGGACGTGCAGCAGACCTGGAGGGGCAGAGGCTCGGGCTGCAGGTTTCCATTTTCGATGTCAGTACGTTCGACGATCCTCAACTGGTCGTGTCCAAGCAGATCGGAGCATCGAGTACGTCATCGGAGGCAGAGTACAACCACAAAGCCTTTACTTTCGATCCACAGCAGGGCGTCCTGGCCATTCCTGTTACGTTGTACGAGCAGCACCGTGCCGACCAACCTTGGGGCGAATTCTCGTTCGCGGGTCTGCAGTTGTACGACATCTCTGCCGAGCCTGATGGGATCACATTACGCGGACAGATCTCCACGACACCCGAAGGATTCGACTTTCCGGTGTATTACGGCTGGACGCGGGGCATATTCGTGGATGACATGGTGTACGCGATTACTGAATACAACATTCAGCAGGCCGCCCTGGCAGAGCCCGGAACGGTGCTCGGCAGCCTGGAGCTAAGCGAATTGACTGAATTCGTCGACGATGTGATCATCTTTGATGGCGTTGCCGGCGGTGGTGAAATCGCTGAAGATGATGCTCCTGCTGAAGACCGTTAGTCATCGCAGCGCCTGAATCAAGAAGAGCCGTCCTTAGGGGCGGTTTTTTTTTGTTCTTCACGGGTTTGCGAGACCGGACGTCCTACCCGACTGCGGGCTCCGCCACGCGTGCGTCAACAGGATCATGTGTGCAGGCCCATCCCGGAAATGCGTGAGAACCCTTTATTGCGATTCGAACGGCCTATCCGCCCAGGAACAGCGGCAGAACCATGAACATCGGCAGGATCGTGGAGATCCCCAGGCCAGCGACAGCGGCCAGCGGCTTGGGCCGGGTACGCACGAGCACCACGATCGAGACCACCAGGCCCGCAAGCCACAGAGTGAAACTCAGGAAGTACAAGAGGCCAACCGCGGCGAACGTGGACGCATTGGCGGGATCGGTCACCATGGATTGCAACTTCTTGACGAGTTCGTCGGTCGACAGCGTATCGAGTTGGTTCCTGGTCATGAATCCTGCGAATATCACGCCACCGATGATCAGGGCGACGATTGCTCCCAGGGCGAGAATGAGTCCGACAGTGGGCAATATGCTTCGTTTCTCAACAACGGGAGCGGACAAATGTCCCATCGTCGGCCGCGCCATGTTGACGCCGGCCGCGTCTTCCGAGGCCAGGGTCGAGGCCGCAGGCGCCGTGACCATCTGCTGGCAGAACGGACACCCAACGGTTTTCTCTGCCCACTCGCCATCGACTTCGATCGGCTGACCGCACCCCGGGCAATTGAACTGCACGACCATAGTGTGGATTCCTACCAAAAACCAAAGCGTCCCAACATGCTGGTTCTGCAGCAATCGAGCAGCCCATGTGTGGCCCCAACGGGCTTACCAGGCAGGTTGTAATACGCCACCCACTGCCGGTCAAACCGCCCTGGAGAACACGTCGTAGCCTATTTCGCAGGCATCGGGAACAAAAAACGCGCAGAACATGCCACCCCGGCGCTCAACTCGCTGCTCCAGATCTGCCGAAGCGTTCTCAGTTTGCCGGTCATCGCGCGGATCGTGCGCGGAACCAACCGCTGGGCGAACAAGCGAGCATCAAGCCGAACGCCATTCACGCCGAAGAAAAACACTGCGATCGACCCTCTTCTGAAGGATGCCCAATGAGCAAGACAGAATTGATCGAGCACATCATGCGCTTGAACCGCTCAGCCACTGAGGAGTTCCTGCATCAATTCTCACCCAATCAGCTGGATCTCTACTTGCGGAAATTACTGAAGGCCGCCATTGAGCGGGGTCCCAATCTGCTTCAACCCGAGCCCTGGCCGCTGCAGTTCTGAGTTTCAGAGCGTGCGACGCAAGGGGTGCACGGTTCATGACTGCTCCTCAACCATAGTCGTAGAAGCCCTTCCCCGATTTCTTGCCGAATTGCCCTGCGTCGACCATCTGCTGCAGGAGAGGGCAGGGGCGATATTTGTCGTCTCCGAAGTCTCGATGCAGCACCTCCATGATGAACAGGCACACATCCACACCGATCAAATCGGCAAGTGCTAGCGGCCCCATGGGATGATTGAAGCCAAGCGTCATAATGCCGTCGATGGCGTCTGGGGTAGCAATGCCGTCGTGAAGGCAATATGCCGCCTCATTGATCATGAGCATCCCGACGCGGTTGCTGACGAAACCGGGTGAGTCTTTGCACTGCAGCGGTTCCTTTCCAACGGCCCGAGCAAGCTCGACGGTCGTGGCAACAGTGGCGTCGTCGGTTGCTTGCCCGGTGATGATTTCGACCAACCCCATGAGTGGAACCGGGTTGAAAAAGTGCATGCCGATGAACTTGTTGGGGCGCCCAGTCGCCCCGGCAAGACTGTCGATGCTGATGCTGCTGGTGTTGGTTGCCAGAATACGACCGTCTGCGAGTACGTCGTTCAACTCACCAAAAATCTTTGCCTTGATGTCGGGCTTTTCGGTGGCCGCCTCGATTGCGATGTCGGCACGGCTGAAGTCACCGAGGCCACCACAGGGCACGATGCGCGCGAGGGCCGCATCCTTGCTTGCCGCAGTCATCTTGCCTTTATCGACAGACTTACTGAGGAACTTGTCGATACGGCCGACGGCCTTGTCAACGGCGCCATCCATCGCGTCGTAGCACAGCACATCAAATCCGTTGTGTGCAAATACGTGGACAATGCCTTGACCCATGGTGCCGGCGCCGACGACACCGACGGTCTTGATGGAGCTTTTGATATCAGACACAGCTATGCCTTTCTAAAACACGGGTGCTGAAGGGCATATAGCATCGAGAAAGAACGGCCTGGAATCAAGATCGGTGGGCGGGGCATGCCCCGTCGGCCGAGACCGACGGGACACGGATATTCTCATTGCTTCGAGATCAGCAGCGCTCGATGCAGAGCGCGACAGCATTTCCGCCGCCGAGGCACAAGGTTGCAACACCGTAGCGTACGTTCCGTTGAGCCATGGCGTGGAGCAGCGTCACGACGACACGGGTTCCGCTGGCGCCGATGGGATGGCCCAGCGAGATCGCTCCGCCATGGACATTGACCTTGTCATCCGAGATTTCGAGCGCTTTGAGGTTCGCCAGCACCTGGGCCGCGAACGCTTCGTTCAATTCGAAGAGATCGATGTCTTCCAGGGTCAGGCCTGCCTTGTCGACGACTGTGCGTACGGCGTCGACCGGGGCACTGAACAGCTCCTTGGGGGCGACACCGTGCGTGGTCGTAGCCAAGATCTTGGCCATTGGGGTCCAACCACGCTGTTTCGCCGCATCCTGTGACGCGATGACGACCATGGCGGCACCATCAGACAGAGCAGAGGAGTTGGCCGCCGTGACCGTTCCATCCTTGTCGAACACTGTGGGCAGTTTGCCGACTTGTTCGACGGTCGCATCCTTTCGTACTGTTTCGTCGGCGGCCAGTGTACCCTTGCGTCCCAGGTCGATCGCCACGATCTCCGCATTAAAGACCCCTGCATCCTGGGCGGCGGCGGCCAGGCGATGACTACGCACGGCGTATTCGTCCTGCATGGCGCGCGTGATGCCGAACTGGCCCGCGATATGCTCGGCGGCACAACCCATGGCCCAGTTTTCGAAGGGGCAGGTGAGCCCATCCGATTGCATGCCGTCGACGAAGGTCGTGTCACCGAACTTGAGTCCGGCTCGGGCACCACGTACGAGATACGGCACCTGGGACATCGATTCGATTCCGCCGCACAATGCGGTCTGGATATCGCCGCATCGAATAGCACGGTCGGCCTGAATGATGGACTCCATTCCGCTGCCGCACACTTTGTTCAAGGTGACGGCCGTCACGCTGTCGTCGAGACCGGCCCCCAGTGCGATCTGTCGGGCCGGATTCTGGCCCTGGCCGGCCTGGAGCACGCTGCCAACGAAGACCTCGTTGATATCCGTTGCGCCCGCACCTGCGTCAGCGAGGGCGGCCTTGGCGACCAGCGTGCCAAGTTTGGGAGCGGTCGTACGAGACAGGGACCCGAGATAACGCCCAATTGGGCTTCGTCGTGCTGCGACGATTACACTGCGATCCATGATAGTCGACTCCTTCAGCCCGCCGTTTTCGGGCAATCGTTCTGTGAACCATCATTATTCTATATCGTAAGCCGGGCCGGGGGTCTTACCTGTATATCGTCGGCAGGTCCCAGGGGGCGGATGGCAGGACTTCCTCGCGGTGCGATAACCCGGTCTTCGTCGTTACAAGGTAACGGAATACCGGCGTTTTTGCGAGAGTCGCGCAGCTCAGGAACCGACCCGTTCGGGGGAGCGGAGGAGGTTTCTCCCGATGACCACACGGTGGATTTCGCTGGTGCCTTCGTAGATCTCGGTGATCTTGGCGTCCCGTAGCAAGCGTTCGACCGGGTAGTCCTTACAGTACCCATATCCGCCAAAGACTTGGACGGCATGATTGGCGGCCCGGCTGGACATCTCGCTGGCGTACAGCTTGGCCATCGCCGCTTCGACCGTGAAAGAGGCATTGTTCTGTTTGAGCCAGGCGGCCCGGTGGGTCAAGAGCCGGGCTGCTTCAATCTCGACCTTCATATCGGCGAGCTTGTGCTGAATTGCTTGAAACTTGCAAATGGGGCGACCGAACTGCTCGCGTTGTTTGCTGTAGGCGACCGACTCGTCGATGCAGGCCTGGGCGATCCCAATGGCTTGGGCGGCGATCCCGATGCGCCCACCATCGAGCGTTGCGAGAGCAATATTGAGTCCTTTGCCGACGTCCCCCAAGAGGTTCTCCCTCGGGATAGGGCAATCCTCGAAAACGAACTCAGCGGTGCTGGAGCATTTGATGCCCAGCTTCTCTTCCAGTTTTCCAATGGTGATGCCCGGCTGAGGGTTGTCCACAATGAACGCCGACTGCCGGTGCTTCTTTTCTTCGGGAGAACTGACGGCTATCAGAACCATGACCTGTGCTTCACCGCCATTGGTCACAAAGCATTTGCGTCCATTGGCGATCCACTTGTCCTCGAGTTGCCTGGCGGTACACAGGGCCGCGCCGGCATCACTGCCACTGCCGGGCTCGGTCAATGAAAGACAACCGAGGTACTCACCGCTAGCCAACTTGGGCAAGTACTTTTGCTTTTGCTCTTCCGTACCAAACGACAGGATGGGATCAACACACAGCGAGGTGTGGGCGGAGATCACAACGCCGGTGGCAGCGCAAGCTCGAGACAACTCCTCGACGATGATGGCGTAGGAATTAATGTCCATGCCGGCGCCACCGTACTGCTCCGGAATGTAGCTGCCGAACAGGCCCATCTCGGCCAGTTGCTGCCGGAGTTCATCTGGGAATGTTTCGGTGCGATCGCGCTCCGCAGCTCCCGGAGCAACCACCTCGTCGGCGAACTCGCGCATCTGCTGTTGCAGCATCTTGTGATCGTCGGTCAGGTCGAAACTCATGTGTGATTCCCGGGCCGCACCACCGCAGAGGGCTTACTCTTCGAGCAGGGAGCGGGCGATGATAATCCGTTGGATCTGACTGGTTCCTTCGCCAATCTCGAGGAGCTTGGCATCGCGCATGTAGCGCTCAACGGGCATTTCCTTGATATAGCCATACCCGCCACAGATCTGTATGGTATCGAGGGCCGCCTTGGTCGCGACTTCGCTGGCAAACAACTTGGCGATCGACGCTTCAATCTTGCTGGTCTCTCCGGCGTCTTGCATGTGGGCCGCCCGGCGCACGAGCAGGCGGGCGGCATCCACACCAACCGCCATGTCAGCCAGCATGAACTGCACCATCTGGTACTCGGAGATCGGAGCTCCGAATGCCTCGCGTTGCGCCGAGTAGGCCAGGGCTTCTTCGAGCGATCCGCGACCGATGCCGACACCGAGTGCCCCAATGGCAATGCGGCCGCGTTCGAGAACCTGCAAGGCGTTGATGAATCCACCGCCACGTTCCCCACACAGATTCGCCTTTGGGATACGCATGTCTTCGAAGGTCAGTGGGACCGTATCACTGGCGCGCATTCCCATTTTATCTTCTTTGCGACCAATGTGGAGTCCCGGTGTGTCCCGCTCGACGATGAACGCACTGGTGTGCCGCGGGCGGTCATTGGGATCGGTGACCGCCATGATTACAAAGACATCCGCCTTGCCCCCATTGGTGATGAACATTTTGTTGCCGTTGACGACCCAATGGTCACCGTCCTCGACAGCAGTCGTCTCCATGTTGCCGGCGTCACTACCACAGCGGGCCTCGGTCAAGCCCCAGGCGCCGATATGCTCTCCGGTTGCGAGCTTAGGGACGTAGTGCTTCTTTTGCTCCTCCGATGCAGCCAGGAGGATATGGCCCAGGCACAGACCGTTGTGGGCGCACAGCATCAAGGCCGTGCCGCCGCAATGTCGGGCAATTTCTTCGATGACAATCGCGGCTCCCGCATAGCCCAATTCCGCGCCGTTGAGATCCGCCGGCGCCATCAGGCCCATGAACCCCAACTCACCCAACTGGCGATAAATCTCGTCAGGAAGGTCGTTGTTGTGATCCCACTCTCGTGCATTGGGAGCGATGGCTTCAGACGCGAACTTGCGGGCAAGATCACGCAGAGCACCATGCTCGTCGGATAAGTTGAACTCCATCACGCTCGACCCTCCAGGGCGCCGTTCTTCAGGAAATCGCGTGCGATGACCAGGCGTTGTATCTCGCTTGTACCTTCATAGATGCGCGTGATTCTGGCATCGCGATATAGTTGTTCGACGCGGGCATCGTTGACATATCCGGACCCGCCGTGGGCTTGCACCGCTCGATCGGCCACGCGGCCGGCCATCTCGGAAGCATAGAGTTTTGCTGCAGCGGCCGCACTCGTGGCCTTGCCTTCACGATCCATGTCGTCGCAAGCTCGGGCGATGAGCAACTTGGCAGCCTCGAGTTCAACAACACTGTCTGCAACCATTTTCTGGATCGCTTGAAATCGACTGATCGGCTGACCGAACTGCACACGCTGGCGACTGTAAGAGACCATCTCTTCGATGCAGGCTTCGGCGATGCCGGTGGCCTGGGCGGCGATCCCGATTCGTCCGCCGTCCAGCGCCCCAAGAGCCAGGCGCATGCCGTGTCCCACTTCACTCAACAGGGCATCGTGGGGTGCCGTGACGTCCGTCATATGCAAACTGAAGGTGTCGCTGCCCCGAATGCCCATCTTGCCCAGAATCTTGATTCGCTCGAAGCCACTTTGCTGCCCGTCGACCAGAATCATGCATAGGCCGCTCTTGTCACCGATGTCGCGAGTCTGCGCGAGGGTCACGAACCACCGTCCTGCAGCAGCATTGGTGATCCACATTTTGCCGCCATTGATCGTCCAGGTGCCGTTTTCCAGCGTCGCGCGAGTTGTGCCCGCTGATGGATCCGAGCCCGCATCAGCCTCGCTGATCGCAAAAGCTCCCAGGCTGTCTGCTGTGCCCCATCGTGGCAGGATCTCGGCTCGCAGACGAGGCCCGGCGGCATGTAGCAGCATGTCACCAACCATGTTGTGGACACTAATTGTCACCGATGCCGAGGGTGAGGCCCAGGCCAGTTCGTGAATAATGGCTGCGTAGGCAACTCGCGAGCAGGCAAGGCCGCCCAATTCCTCGGGCATCCGTAATGACATCAGGCCCATTTCTGCGAGTTGACCGAGGGCCTGGCAGATCGATTCCTCGTTACGATCGCACACGCGATCCAGAGGGAGGAGTTCGGCACGGGCAAAATCGCGCGCGGCGGACACCAGTGCCTGCTGGTCCTCGTCCAGGAATTCTAAGAAGCCACTCATCACGATGGGATACCCGATCCGGCAAAGCCTCTCGCGAGCAAGGACACTCCGTCGATATAATTCGGGAGATTTTGTGAGTAACAGACTCCGTGCGGCAATCGGCAGTGATTATAGGGCGTGGGCATGCTCGGTCAATAGTTCTAGTCGCGCATCGACTTCCAGCGTATAGTAGGCCCCGTCATGACAACTGCCAACACCACTGAACCTGCAAGTTGGACCATCAAGCGGCTCATCGAATGGACCAGCGCGTTCCTCGAGGAGAAGGGTGTATCGACACCGCGCCTGGCCACTGAGCTGCTCCTCGCCCGTTCGCTCGGGTGCACCAAAATCGACCTCTACACACGTTTTGATCAGGTCCCGCAGCGGCCGGCGCTGGATGTGTTTCGTGCGAGCGTGAAACAGGCGGCAGACCTGACGCCGATCGCCTATCTCCTGGGAAAGAAGGAGTTCTATTCTCTGGAGTTCGAGGTGACGCCCGACGTGCTCATCCCACGCCCGGAGACGGAGAAGCTGGTTGATCAGGCCGTTGCCCATTGCAACACGTTGAGACAGGAGCGCATCAATGTCCTCGATTTCGGGACCGGCAGCGGATGCGTCGGCTTGGCCATGTGTTCGGTCAATGAGGCCATAACGGTCGTCGGGTCGGACGTCAGCAGCGCAGCCATTGAAGTGGCCGGCCGCAATGCTCAGCAACTCGAACTGTCGGGACGCTTTCAGACCGTGCATCTCGACGGGCTGGGAGTTACGGCGCCCCATTTGCCTGTCGGTGGGTTCGATCTTCTGGTGAGCAACCCACCCTATATTGCCCGCGAGGATGAGGCGGTGGAACCCGGTGTCCGCAAGCATGAGCCCCAAAAGGCCTTGTTTGCCGGGGGGGATGGCCTGGATTTCTATCGTTTGATCGCCCTCGAAGCCAGTGCAGTGCTCCAACCTGGCGCCATGATCTTCCTCGAAATCGGCCACGGGCAGCATGATCAGGTCGTCGAGACCTTGACGGCCGATGCACGCTTCGGCCATATTGCGTCGTGGCGCGACCACATAGAAGGTCATTGGCGGGTCATCCAGTTTCAGCGCACCTGAGCACCCTGCAGTCCCTCAGCTTTCCTGGGCTATCCACATTCACATTCCTGTCCGGGGTGTGGTTTGGGGTGGGGGGTCTGGTTGCAGATTTGGGGACAAGCCAATGCACATAGAAAGGATATGGCGTGGACTCCTTTGTCATCAATGGCGGACCCCGGCTCAAAGGTACATTGACGATCGATGGCGCGAAGAACGCTGCCTTGCCGATCATGGCAGCGGCATTGATGGTCGAAGGCGAAACGATCCTCAAGGGCGTTCCGGATCTCGCGGACGTTCGGCACATGTGTCATGTGCTGAACAAGCTTGGGGTCGAGACCGTGCGCACCGATCAGGGACATCTCAAGATCAGTGTGCGCGACGAAATGAATTGTCACGCCGAGTACGAGCTCGTGCGCAAAATGCGCGCCAGCGTCTGTCTCATGGGGCCGCTACTCGCGCGCCGCAAACGGGCCCAGGTCAGCTTGCCTGGCGGGTGCGCCATCGGCGATCGGCCGGTCAACTTGCACATTCTTGGACTCGAAGCTCTCGGGGCGGACAGCGAGTTGATCAGTGGCGACATCCACCTCAAGGCCAAGAAGCTCGTTGGGAGTGAGATCTTCCTTGGCGGTCCGTTCGGAGCAACGGTCACCGGAACGGCCAATGTTCTGATGGCGGCCTGCTTGGCGAAAGGCCGTACGATTATCGAGTTCGCGGCCTGCGAGCCGGAGATCGTCGATCTTGGCGAGTTCCTGTGTGCCTGTGGTGCCAAGATTACAGGACTGGGTACACCGCGCATCACGATCGAGGGCGTCGAGCAACTCTCGGGTTGTGAGTACACAGTCATTCCAGACCGTATCGAAGCAGGTACATACATGATCGCCGCTGCGGTCACGAATGGCGAGTTGCGACTCAAGAATTGTCGTCCGGAGCACATGCTCGCCGTGGTCGATCGCCTCCGACACGTTGGTGTCATGATCGATCGCGAAGAAGGGGGTGTCGTGGTGTCATCGGCTCGCCGCATTGAGCCAATCGATGTGACTACGCAACCCTATCCGGGATTTCCGACCGACGTGCAGGCACAACTGACCATCTTGTTGTGTCTTGCAGACGGCAACAGCATTATCACAGAGAAGATCTTCCCCGATCGCTTTCTCCACGTTGCCGAGTTGATACGCATGGGGGCCCGTATACGACGCGAGGGCGCAACAGTCATGATCCAGGGTGTCAAGAAGCTCGTGGGCGCGCCGGTTATGGCGTCTGATCTACGTGCTTCGGCGGCGCTGGTGTTGGCCGGTTTGATTGCCAAGGGCCAAACCACACTCAACCGCGTCTACCACATTGATCGTGGTTACGTCAGTATCGAAGACAAGCTCCGTTCAGTTGGCGCCGATATCCAACGCGTGCCCGAGCAGCCTGCCTGAGGCTGGGGCAAGTTAGCCACCGCCACCTTCTTCCTGGGTGAAGGCCTCTTGCAGTAGCGCCAATTCTTGTTGGCGGTGGGCTTTGTAGCGCTCGAGTACGCGACTCATTTCATCACACAGTCCGTTGAACTGCGTCATGTCGTCCGGCGGAATCCGGTCGAGGCGCGAGACAATTTTCTGCACACGGGCGCGTTCCTCGTCGCGGTGGCTCTTGAGGTCCTCGATCCGCGGCTTGAGGTGCGGCTTGGTTTCGAGCACCATCGGGATGAACCCATCGTGCTCGTCGAGGGCTTGCACGCGGTCGAGGTGCCGCTCGAACGATTGTGCAATAAACCGCAAAGTCGATAGCTTACGGGAATAGTCTTCGCCCTCCGTGTGCCAGGCCAAGACGGTGCGCAGCCCATTCTCGATGTGGCTGAGCATCTCGCGTTCAATTTCAGCTTGGATCTTGATGTCTTTTCTTGCCATTGGTGAGTGTCCTGTAAGGGTTGCACTTTCAAACAAACTATACCGCAGACCCGTCGATCGGCGAACCCCAAAGTGCTGGGGCAGGGGTGGATTGGCCGTGGTCCACGTGAGTAAGTCCGGATAACTGTTGGAAAATGCCTTTAGCCATACAGATAGAGGGGGTTATGTGTGTGGCCGTGAAATGACGGGCTGAGTTGTGATGTGCGTCACCGCCCGTGCCGATACCACTCGTGATGTTGGCGGAAGATGAATTGTCTTCATGCGCGAGGAAAGACATGAGTGGGATCATCGTAAAGACACCGTGGAAACTTGGAGTCGTGGCTCTCGCTGGCGTAGTGCTGTCGGGTGTCGCATGTTCGAATCGGATCACCGAAGGCGTCGATGACGTGACTGAGGGGCAATTCGATGAAAGTGCAGCGATCAACATGATCGAGGGCTTGACATCGGATCAAGGCATCAGTACATCGCGCGGAGACGATACGGGCGACAAGGACCGTGATGGCATCCTGGACGCACTGGACAACTGTCCCAGGCTGCCTAATCCGAAGCAGGTCGATACCGATAACGACGGCCGGGGCAATGAGTGCGACGATGACGACGACAATGATACCATTGTCGACCGGCTCGACAATTGTCCACTGTTGCCCAACTTCTCGCAGGCAGATCAAGACAGCAACGGAATCGGCGACCCTTGTGATGGGGGTGGCGGGGCGTCCCCAACCGATTCGCCAATTCCCTTCGAGATCCTGCGTATTGACTCTCTGGAAGAGGATTCTGCAGGTCCGGCAGTCGTAACGACTGCAGACATGAATGGTGACGGCCTGCTCGATCTCATCAGTGCATGGGACGACTCGCAGCCGGTCCAGATCAGTTTGCAGGCGCGTGACCTCGATGGCAACGTCACGTTCAATAGTTTCTCGATCGTAGGATCGGGCCCCTTCACGAAAGCCACACATATCGAGACGGCGGATTTTGATCTCGATGGTAATCTTGACGTTGCCGTAGCCATGCAGAGCACTGGGTTTGCCACGAATGATTTCATCGAGAATGGCGGCAATTCCTCTGCGCTGTTCGTGATCTACGCACCAGATGATCCGGCCGACAATCTCGAATGGCATTCGCAACGATTCGACGTTAGTGCGCACTGGGAATGCCGCCTCGAGGAGGACGATGCGGGGAACAAGGTCGAAAACACCGCGTTCATCAGCTTCCGCGACGGAGCCGAGGGCGGGTTCCCCGATTTTGCCGTGGCAGACGTTGATAATGATGGCGACCCTGACATTGTCGCCGCATTCAACGGTGAAATAGAGATTCCGACAGCCAATCCCAAACGCATCTACTTCCATCGCAACCCCGGAACACGCGTTCATGAAGATTTTGGCAGCGTCACGCAATATGACATGGACAACGATGGCGAGAACGATGCGTGTCTCGTGAATTCGAATTCGGGTTGGGTCGAAGAAATCATCTACTCGAACGTCAATGATTTCCAGGATTTCGAATTGCTGGACATCGATAACGATGGCGATCTCGACTCCTTCGTGTCCGCCCCGATATCAGAGACCTTCCGGCTCTCGTGGCTCGAGAACTTTCAGAATCTTACCGCGGAGTTCTACTCGACGAGTTTCGATCCGTTCAACGGTGAATGGTACAACCATGCGCTGGGCGAGAACGACAGTGGTCTGGACAAGTTCGTATTTGCAGACTTTGATGGTGACGGCCGCCAGGATATCGCAACGTATTCTGCGAACGCGAGATCGATCCACTGGTTCAAGGGTCCTGATAATCCCAGCGATCAGTACTTCCCCTGGGAAGTCTACGACGTGGCCTATCTCGATACGCCTCCGGCGTCGATTGCTGCCGGCGACCTCAATGGCGATGGTATCCCCGAGATCGTCGTGGCTGTTGGCTTCGAAATCCGGTGGTACGGGGCACACGACAATGACCCATTCGGGTCATGGACCGAGTACCAGGTGCACGAAGACGACTTTGGTGATACCCAGGTTCGATCGGTCATCGTGACTGATCTCGACGGAGACGGCGTTAACGACGTTGTGGGCACGCTTGATCGTTCGACAACCAGCAATGATGGATTGTTCTGGTTCAAAAACCTCGGACAATAGCCGCGACTCTGTGGGACGAATAGAATATGAGCGAGCCAAGTTCGTGCTCGAAGGGTGCTGGAGGATCAATTGTGAAAGCTGAACTGCTTGTACTAACGCTGCTGGCCAGCCTCGTTCCCGTGGGGTGCTCATCCAGCCGTCGCAACGATGACGAAACCGCGACACCGCCGACAAACGACGACTCCACGCAGATGGTCATCGACGATGACGTAATCGTCGCCGAGCCTGGATCGAATTTTGAGACGGCACCGCTGGTGCCGTTCGATGCAGCCAACCGCATGGTGCTCGACAACGAGATTTCAGAAGGCAACGAAGTTCACGTCTACGACCTGGGTCCCCTCGAGATGGGTGATCGCCTGGAGATTCTCGCGATCGACAAAGCTGCGCAAGGGCTGGATCCGATGATCGCCGTATTTGACGCCGAGGGCTTCCGTTCCTTCTGGAACGATGATATCAACCCGAATTCAGGTAACTTCGACGCATTCTTCGATGGCGTTATCCGTCACGATAGCCCGAGTTATTTCCTCGCGGTGGCGAGCAGCAATTTTTCGATGACGACGGGTACATATCGTGTCACCGTTGAGCGCGAGCCGGGCGTCGCGATCGCTCCGCTGATCGGCCAGACGATTGTGCTGCATTGGGATCCCGCGCAAAACGTAACGATTTCGGACATCAAGTACGGTGACTTGGATGAGATCAACTCGACCAAGATCAACTCGAGCTTCGTGGGCCGAACCGAGGAGATGAAGGAAATCATTATCAAGAATGTCGCCCAAGACTTCGCTCCTTATGATATCGAGATCATGACGACTGACGAAGAAATCGTCAGCCCCAAAGTCACGAACATATTCTTTGGTGATTCGACGACCTTGAACATCTTCGGCATCTCCGATGCAGTTGATTTCTACAACAATAACGATCAGGACAACGCGATCGTGTTTCTGGGGTCGTTCGAGGAACTCAGCGGCAATTTCAACGAAGTGTGTCAGGCGGTCGCGAATGTGGTTTCGCACGAGATTGGTCACACGCTGGGTCTGATGCATACGGCCGACAGCACGACGATCATGGACACGACAGGTGAAGACGTGACGTTGCTGGAGGACCAGGGCTTTGGAACGGCGCCGCTGTTCGATTTCCCCATCGGCCTGCAGAACGCAGATATGTTACTGTCCGAAACAGTCGGCAGGGTGACGACCGCTGTGGCCGAGGGCGGCCATCTCCGGTGCGGAACCTGTGGTGCGACGATCCATCGTGTTCGCGGTCGCTGAGCACCAACCCCTTATTTTCCAGTTAGTTAACTGCCCGCGTCTCGAGGGAGGATGCGGGCAGTTTTTTTGCCATGCCTCGATCCCTCCGCCGCGCGTGCGTCAACAGGATCACGTGTGCAGGCCCTTCCCGGAAATGCGTGAAGAACTGCTTTTTTATGGGAAGTTGCGATCACGCTCCGCCGATCTTGAAGGGACGAAGTGACCCACAGATCAACATAAGGAGATAGCCATGATCGCATTGCTGGAGAGCTTGCTTGCGCCCATTTTGACTACCCTTCTCGGAACGCTGCTGCAGGATTTGTTCAGCGCTTTCGTGGCCGGGGTTGCAACCAATGGTGCATCCACGCCGATTGTTTAGAGTGGGCTATTCGGTCGCGCCCGCGGCAACGAGATCATGGTCTTCGTCTGGGATGACCGGGTAGGCGATATCGGGGTTGTACAGCTCGGCGAAGACTTGCCGCCAGTCATGTGGGGTTTTGACTGCGACGAATGCGATACGTACTTTCTTGGGAGACGGATGGCGGCTGGCGTAGCGGATGCAGTGTTTGCGCATGATGCGACTGCCACGTTCCTCGCCGTAGAAATCACACGCCATGCGATAGTGGTTTTCGATCACTTGCCGTTGTTCGGTTATAGTCGGTGGATCGGGGAGTGACTGGCCGGCCCAAAGTGCTGCGCACTCGCGAAATATCCAGGGGTTCCCGATGCAGCCACGAGCGATGGTAACGCCATCCACTCCTGTTTCTGCGATCATGCGCAAGCACGCTTCAGGGGTAAACAGGTCGCCGCTGCCGAGAATGATTCGGTCGCCGACATAGCGTTTCAGTTCCTTGAGGAACGACCATCGACTGGGGCCTTTGTAGCGTTGTTCGACTGTTCGTCCGTGAACCGTCAAAGCCGCAACGCCGATTTCAAAAGCACCGTCGACAATCTCATAAAAGCATCGCCGACTGTCTGCACTGTCATCCATTCCGCGCCGCATCTTGACCGTCACGGGCACGCGATCTCCGACGGCGTCGTAGACGTTGCGCACGATTGAGAGCGCTTCGTCGGGGTGCCCCAGCATGTAGCCGCCCCGGCACCGCCCCAACACTTTCTTGACTGGACAGCCGAAATTGATATCGATGATGTCGTAGCCGGCCTGAACCATGATGTCGGCTGCTTCCGCAAAGACCTCAGGCTGGCTGCCCATGAGTTGGCCACCCACAGGATGCATGTCATCAGTCATCGCCAGGTCGCGCTTGTTCTTCCGTCCCGGATACGTGATGAACGTGTCTAGAACAACTTCGTTGATGGTGAAGGCACACCCCAACCCCATGGCGATCCGCCTCATGGGCAGGTCGCTGTAGCCCGACAGGGCAGCCTGGACAAATGGGGAACCAATCGTGACGTCGCCAATCTTGAGCATGACGCCCGATCCTAAGAAAAACCCAATCGTCGTTCAATAGAAGACCCGCTCCGCCGCTGGGTCGCAAGGGATGGCGAAGCGGGTCAGGTGCGAGGGCTCGTGAAATCCTAGGATTTGGTCGGGGCATCCCCGGATGGCCTCAGGCCGCGGCTGCGAGCCTCCTGTGGGCTGCTGAAGAGACGTTTGTTAAGGGGTTTGATTCGTTTGGCCGAGGGGCTGTCGGCGCCATGGAAGACATCACTCTTGAGGCTGGCACAGACGACCTCCTCGGAGAGCTCTCCGGCTTTGAGCTTGGCGTAATCTGCGATGTCGCGCTCGATGCCCGAGCCCAACAGGGCCGTGCCGTGGCCCGGTCCCTCGGCGATCTTGACCTCCGCGTGTTCGGCAGTGTCCCGTAATTCGATCGCGGGCTTGTCGGGGGTCACTACGATGAGCAATGGGCGATCGCCGAACTTGTCCAGCGGTTTCAGGGGATCGAGCATCCGTTCGCGGTCGGGGCTCAGCATTACGATCGCGTCGACGGAGCGATCCCGGGCGGCATAATCGAGGGCCACGAACCCACCTGTTCCAGCCCCGATCAGCACAAGGCGCGACATATCGACATCGTCACGGGTTCCGAGCCACTCAAATGCGCCCGCCACGTCGCGGAACATGGAAGACAAGAGCCGTCGATCGCCACGCGCGGCACGTTCGACCAGGCCCTTGTCCTCCGGGCCGGGACTGTCCCCATGCCCGCGTAGATCGATGTTGAGTACTGCAAAACCTTCACGCTGCAGTGGTTGAATCAATTCAGTCCAGGCGTTGCGATTTGACCCCATGTCATGCAACAGAATAGCCATCGGGCCTGGTCCACTCGACGGTGGATGGAACTCGGCCACGATGGCGACACCATTGGCATCGTATTCGACCGGCACACTCTGTGCATGGGCGGCGGTAGTCGATAGAGCGGCGGCAATCCATGCCAGGTTGAATGAGATGATCTTACGCATGCGTGTCTCCCTTGTATGCGATTGACTGCAGACCCGACGAATGGGTCGTTCACCAACTAAGACTGGCGGGGTGGACTGATGCGCAATGTTTTTTCGTAAGGAAAGGAATCCCGGGTCTGCCGGAAGAGTATTCGTGTGCTCGCTGGACGTGGAAGTCGATTACAAGATGAACTTGCTCAAATCTTCATCCTGAAGGATGTCGTTCAAGGTTGCTCGCACAAAGGCCTCATCGACAACCACGGTGTCGCCGGCGCGGTCCGGGGCGTCGAACGAAACCTCTTCGAGGAGTTTTTCAGTAATCGTGTACAGGCGCCGGGCGCCGGTATTGTGCGAACTGCGGTTGATCTCGAAGGCGATCTGTGCCATCGCGTCGATAGCTGAATCCTCAAACTTCAAACCAACGCCTTCGGTTCCGAGCATGGCAATGTGTTGTTTGGTCAAAGCGCTTTGGGGCTCGGTCAGGATGCGTACGAAGTCGTTCTTGTCCAAATCCTGCAGCTCGACGCGAATGGGGAATCGGCCCTGCAGTTCCGGCATGAGGTCGCTTGGCTTGGAGCCGTGAAAGGCGCCCGCGGCGATGAACAGGATGTGGTCCGTCTTGACGGCGCCATGGCGTGTTTGGACCGTCGTGCCCTCGACGATGGGGAGCAGGTCGCGCTGGACACCTTGACGCGAGACGTCGGCGCTGCGATGGCCATCGCTCTGGCAGATCTTGTCGATCTCGTCGAGAAAGACGATGCCTCCGTTCTCTGTACGCTGGATGGCCATGTCCGTGACATTTTCTCGGTCAATGAGCTTGTCGCATTCCTGCTGGAAGATGATGGTCCGCGCTTCGCGGATAGGCATACGACGTTGGCGAGACTGTTGGGGCATCATCTGGTCGAGGATATTCTGCAGCCCTGAATCGAGTTGGTCGATACCGACGGCCGCGAACATCGGACTGTTGCGTTGTTTTTCCTCAACGACCAGATCGATCTCACGGTCGTCCAGGCGGCCCTCGACAAGGTCGGCGCGAAACTTCTCGCGCGTTCGATGGCGCCGGTCAGAACTGTCGCCATCGTCTACGTCGGGTGCGCTGGCCGCCGGCGGGATTAAGGCGTCGAGCAGGCGCTCCTCGGTGAGCCGTTCGCCTTCTTCGCGGACCACTTCGGTCTGCTCGCTGCGAACCATGTTGATCGCAAGCTCCACCAGATCGCGAACCATGCTCTCCACGTCGCGCCCGTGGTAGCCCACCTCGGTGTAGCGCGTTGCCTCGACCTTGATAAACGGCGCGTTTACCAACGTGGACAATCGGCGAGCGATTTCAGTTTTGCCGACGCCCGTCGGGCCGATCATGATGATGTTCTTGGGGCCGATTTCACGGCGCAATTGTTCGGGAAGTTGCTGGCGTCTCCAGCGGTTACGGATCGCAACCGCAACGGCGCGTTTTGCATCGTCCTGGCCGACGATGAAGCGATCCAGTTCGGCAACGATCTGTTTGGGTGTCAGATTGCTTGCAGCCATCAGTCGAGAACATCCACGTTGATGTGATCATTGGTGTACACGCATATCTCGCCGGCGATCCGCAAGCTGTCACGCACGATGTCGACTGCAGGAAGCGAAGTATGGGCCCGCAGGGCCCGCGCAGCCGCAAGGGCATACATGCCGCCGCTGCCTATGCCTGCGATGCCTCCTTCCGGCTCGATGATGTCACCACTGCCCCCGATGATCAGAGTTGTTTCGCGGTCTGCAGCGACAATCATGGATTCGAGGCGCCGCAGCACTTTGTCGGTGCGCCAATCCTTGGCCAGTTCGAAAGCGGCACGCTTGAGGTTGGCTTTGTGTTCTTCGAGGCGGCGCTCGAAGCGATCGAGGAGTGCAAAGGCGTCTGCCGCCGAACCGGCGAATCCGCACAGTACACGCCCGTCTGCCAGCCGACGGATCTTGCTGCTGTCCTGTTTGACGATTGCCTGGCCCAGGGTGACCTGGCCGTCTCCTCCCAGTGCGACCTGGCCGTCACGGCGAACACTCAAGATAGTCGTACTATGGACTTGCATGATCCTCAGGTACCATAAGAGTTCGTTCTGGGCGGGAACATACCGTGCAACGTGCCAGAGATTTGACGGTATCAGAGTTATAGTCGTCTTTCAACAAGACCCCGACAGGGAGGTGCTCATGCCCGTTGATGATACTCAAGTCGAATCCAGGCGCGGCAGCGCTTTCGATGTGTGTGCCGGGTTGCTGCTGTTTGCGACGATTCTGTGGGGGTGCAGCCTGCGGGCAGGCTCCGATTCCGTTGGGGAATCAGGCGCATCCAGGGCCGAACCTCCAGTGGTCGAAGCAGCGGACCGTGCCGTGCCCGCTGCCGCGACAGAGGACGAGGTGGAGACGGACGAGCCTGCGACAGATGAAGCGGTGGAGACGGTCCGGGATCCCTACACGGTGGATTTGACGATCGAGGATTTCGAAGATCCTCAAGAGGGTTGGCTCAAGATCGCAGGCCAGAGCGAGGCCGGAGCCACCAGTACGGCGCACGGACGTTACGTCGGGAACAACGAGTTCTATCTCGAGACACGGAACGTTAACGCGTTTTCCATCAACCTGGCCTCGTTACCGGAGCTTCCCGGTCGACGATTGACCATTCATCTGGATGGCCAGAACATGGTGGTCTTTCCCAAGGGCGCGGCATTGACTTTTACGCGGGCTACGACGGGCCAGTGGGAGCTGCTGAAGCGCTAACCCGTGTCTCGCTTGAACACCTGGTTCAGGCACCTAGATGTTCATGTCCAGGCAACCTGACAACGCAGCGAAGACATCGCCCGCCACCGCCAGTGGGGCCTGGTCCGCGTTGATGCGCGTGACCAATTCCTGCGGGTAAGTGGCCAGCACCGGCAGGGTGGATTCCTCGTAGACCCGGATACGCCTGCGAATCACTTCATCGTCTGCATCATCGGCGCGGTTTTCCTTGAGGGCACGCCCCTTCAGGCGGCCGATGAGTCGGGATTCTTCTATTTCGAAGTAGAGAACAATTCGCACATCGAGGTGGTCCTCGAGGAGCCGCGCCTGGGTCGTGGTCCGCGGGATGCCGTCTGAGATCAGCACGTGATAGTCGGGGACGAATTTCTCGATATATTCGAGTCCGGACATGTAGCGCAACCATAGCTTGATCGTCAGTTCGTCCGGAACGAGCAACCCTCTGCCCGAGTAAGACCGAAACTCCTGTCCGACCATACTCTGAGGTGACAGACTACGGAAGATGTCGCCGCTGGAGATGTGCGAGAAATTCGGGAAACCGTTGAGCACTTGTCCCTGGGTGCCCTTGCCCGATCCGGGGCCGCCGAAGAGCAGCACGGTCTTATATCTTGTGTTGGTCATGTCGTCCTCCAGCCGGTGATGTGCACGGTCCGGCCGTGCGATCCTCCTTAGGGGAATCGGCTGTTTGCGACCATCTTATTGAAAGGCAGGACCGGTAACAATCGAGCTGAGAAATCCCAGTGTGCCGTGTGGAATGGAATTCCAGATCTCGGTCCGGGAGAATTGCGGTGGGAGGCCCCGGGGGCCTCGCCGGGCTATCGCTTTCGTCGCTCGGGAGCATACTTGGCATTGAACAGCTGGCGGAGCTTGGGGTCCTGGATGTCGATGTCGGCGTCAAGGAACAGCTCCCGTTCGAGTGTCTGCATCGCCTGTCTGATCTTGCTTTCGCGAATCTCGGTACGCAGGGTGTGATTGACGTCGCCCAGGTCAGTGGCATCGGGCTTCTCGAAGCGCTCGAGCTTGAAAATCTGGTAGGTGTCCTCGAGCTTCACGACCTCCGAGAGTTGCCCGGGTTCGAGTCGGAACACGATCTGCCGGATCACGCTCGGGATCTCGGTGTCGTCGGCCGTAAACGGATTGAGCAATCCGCCAGTGGGGGCACTGATGCGGTTTCCGCTGCGGCGGATGGCCACTTCGTTGAAATCTGCCCCGGACAGTAATTCGCGCCGGACCTCGGTGGCCTCCTTCATGTTTCCCAAGGCGATATGCCGGACCACCGCTTTGCGGCCAAATCGTTTCTTGAACGCGTCGATGAGTTCCTCATCCTCGATGGTGATCGAATCCTCGACCATCTTACGGAGATATGTATTTCTGCGCATCCCTGCGAGGTATTCCGATTGGGATATGTTCTTGCTGCGCAGAAACTCATCGAGTAACTGCTGGCCGATAGTGAGCAGTGTCTGCTCATCGGTGTTGGTCGACGTCGTGGCGCGAGCCATATTCAGGAGTGCACGATCGTACTCAGTTTGAATATCGGACTGGGTGATCACGACGCCTCGGCGTCGCGCCTCATCTTCGACCAGGGACAGCGAGATCAGTTGTTCGAAAATGACCAGTCCGTGACTGCCGAGAAGGAGGTCATAGTAGTCGTCGCGGCGGATGACGAAGTTGTTGATTTTGGCAAGCGTCGTCGAAGGCTCGTTGTTTGCGACGTCGGGTTGCGCAGAAAACTGAATGTCAGGCCGTGTGGGAGCGGGTGCTGCTGCCGGCGGTGGAGCATCCGGCTGGCTCAATCGTTCGCTGACTGATGTCGGCGCGGGCGGAGCCTGGCATGCAACGGGCATGAGCAGAAACAATGAACTTGCGACATGACGCATGGCGATCGGGCTATCCTGCCAACGAGTAGATCACGACGCCGACGAGCAATACGATCACCGCGATTGCGAGAAAAATCAACGGCCCCCTTGAAATAGCATCTTCACGAACAGGGCGGGGGCGCACGGCAATCGGCTTGGGCGGCGCCAGCGCGACAGTGGCCGCAACCTCGCACAATTCCTCGAGCTCAGGGGTCAACGGGGGGTCCTGGGCGTCTTCTCCGGCGTGCGTTGTGTCGGTGACGTGCGCCGATTCTTCTCCTCGGCCATTGAGACTTGTCTTGCACGCAAGGCAACTGTGGGCATTGGCGGACACGCGATGCTGACACTTCCAGCAGAAGCCCAGGTGTTGGGCGACCAGAGGCGCTTCGGTGGCAAAACGCCACTGATAGAAGGTTGTGGGTCCACGGACGATAGAGGTGCGAACCAATTGGCCACGTTCGATCAACCGCAGAATACGATCAACGGAGACGCCGGGGAACGGGTGGGCGTGGTCAAAGACGAACCACGGCCCACTCAGTCGCGCCATCTTCGCGAGCATTTCATCGTTATGGGCCTGCCCACAGCTGGAGCACTTGGACTCCGTACGGAGAATGAGTTGGCCACACGACACGCAGGGTGTCGCATGACCATGCCACACTTCCTTGCCTGCGGGGCTCAGCGGCCCCAGGCCGCTCTTCTGACCGATGACCAACGGATGATTCGCTTCTGCGTCTGACAAGTGGATCCCCTTACCGCATTCCACTAACTGCCGGAGCATGCTGTCCGACCGCGCGGCCCAAGGCCCCGGGTTCTCTTCTCTTGGCGAACCCCAAGATCATGGAGGCCCTGAATCATGGCTCTCGCGAGTGTGTACGAGCGTTTGGGCTGTCTGTCCGTCAGAATCGGACCTCGTACAGCGTATCATATGGCGCCGAATACACGCAGGTATAGAGCGCTCAGTCGGCCGGTGTCCGAAAAGGTTCTCGGTCACAGCGGCTGAGCTCAACGGCCACACCCTTCAGATCCGAAGCCAGGCGAGCGGCCAGGTGGGCAACGCCCGGGTGCTCGCTGCTCCAATGGCCGAGGCACACTGCCGAGGCGCCACACCGCTCGATGGCCAGGGCTTCGTGGTGTCGTAGCTCGCCGGTCAGGACGCAGTCATTGGGGCCGAGGCCTGTGCCCAGGACCAGAGACCCGGCAGCGCCGACACAAATGACCACACGCGTGATTTTCGCCGTTTTGTCACCCACGATCGTGACGGGAGCTCCGGGGATTTGCTGGGCCAGGTGTTGCGCCAAATGCCCGGTTGTCGAAGGAGGATCGAGTTTTCCAGTCCGGCCGATGCCCGCAAGCGGACGCGCTTTCAATGGATAGATATCGAACGCCGGTTCCTCGTATGGGTGCACGGAGCGGAGCGCGGCCACGACGTCCGGCAAGCAGGCGGCAGGCAGCAACATCTCGAGACGAATCTCTGCAACGGTCTCGAGCTGTTCCGCGGAACCGACTGTCGGCCTGCTCTCGGCGCTTCCGCGAAACGTGCCGGAGCCCGGGACGCGGAAGCTACATCGATCGTAGTTGCCGATGACGCCGGCGCCAGCCGTGCTGAGAATATCCGCGACTTGCTCGACATGTTCGTGCGGCACGAACACGACGAGTTTGAGTTCGCGGGTCGGCGCGTCGACATACTCGAAGGGCTCGAGGTCCGTCGCGCCACACATGGCCGCCAGGACATCATTGGTTCCCCCGTCTGCGGCATCGAGCGCGGTGTGTGTGGCATACACAGCGATTCCGTTGGCGATGGCCCGCCAGACGATGGCATCTGTTTCCGTGCTGTCGGCATGCAGCCGAGAGATTGGCCGAAACAACGGCGGATGGTATGCGAGAATGAGGTGGGTATCGTTCGCAATGGCCTCGTCGAGCACGGCGGGGGTCAAGTCGCCGCAGACCATGACGCGCGCGCATTGCGCACGCCGGTCTCCGATGAGCAAGCCGACGTTGTCCCAGTCCTGTGCGAGATGTTCGGGGGCAAGCCGATTGATAGATTGACAGATTGCTGAAATATTCATGCGCTTAGTTTAGATAGAATTCCATGGCCGTATCAATCGCGATACTCGATGAAGGCGAGGGCCGTATGCCAGGCCAGGACCGCCAGTGACGTCCAGAAAATCGTGCGGCCGACATCGCGGCTGACGTCGATGGAGGAGCTCTTGGGCCGCGCTCCAATGCCGAAACTCAGTGCTGCGATGAGAATTCCGCTGCCCACCATCTTGATGAAAAACCATCCGGTTCCATAAGGCAGTGTTCGTTGCGGCGGCCAGCTGCGTGCGAAGTAATGCCGGAGGAAACCACGAACGGTCGTCTCAGGCGAAGTCATCAAGAATGCGACGAGCGAGGCGTAACAGTTCGTCGCATAAGCAATCAATGCCAGGGTGGGGGCCGCGACGGCCAGAGCCAGGACGATGTTGCCGTAGAAATATGCGCGCGGGTGTGCCCCGAAGCTCCGCATGGCTTCGAACTGACGAGTCAAGCGCCTGGCACCGATGTCTGCGCTGATCGCAGCTCCACATTTTCCGGCGATGAGAGCGGCCGTGAGTAATGGTACGAGGACACGGAAGGCGCTTGAGCCGGCGCCCCCCAGCATTTCATCCGACATCAGGGGCAGCGTCACTGCGGCATGCGGGATCTCGGAAAAACTGAAGAAGATAGAGACAAAACCAAGCATCAACCCGGCGATGGCCACGTAGATCGCGGTCGTTCCGATCAGGGTCATACGCAGGTACAGCCACAGGTAGAACAGTTTCCATTTGGCTTGTCGCCACCCGAGGAAGGGCCACACCGCGGCAGCTCCGACCATGGCCGCGACACGTCCGGGTTCTTCGAACAAACGCGCCCAGCGTAGCGCACTCCGCGGTCCATCGAGGCCGGGCGGCTCCACAGTGGTCGTGGTGTGGTCGAAATACGATGTCATGTCTTCGCGCGTGACGTCACGAAGGGAACGCTCGCTGGGATCGATCAATAGACAACGCGGGGCGTGTCGCATGAAGGGTGCAAAGTCATGCGTCACCACGACGATCGTGCGCCCAGACTCCCGATGGAGCGCAGCGATGCGATCGGCAATTTCGTGGCTACGCATGGGATCCAGGCCAGTCGTTGGCTCATCGAACAACAATATCGGCCGCTCCATTGCCAACGTCCGCGCCAGCGCAACGCGTTGAAGCTCGCCTCCGCTGAGTTGTCGCAGTGGCGTGAGGGGGTTGACCCCCAGGGCCTCGAGGCGCTGATTGGCCTCAGTTTTCATGGTGGCGCCTGAGCCGCCATGGGCGAGAGCGAACTCGACATTCTTCTGCGCGTTCATTTCATCGAACAGCGCCAATGTCTGAAACACGATACCGGTGCCGTTTACGGGAGGATCAACCGTGATTGTTCCTTCGACCTCGATGTGCACCGGGTCGTCAGGATCAATGAAGCCGGCGATTTCGCGCAACAGGGTTGATTTTCCCGAACCACTTGGGCCGGCCAGCAGGACGAATTCCCCGGCCTCGATGTCAATCGACACCTTGTCCACCAGGACCCGTCCATCCGGTAGCCGAATGGTTACATTGCGCATGGTAATGGCTGGGGGTGGGGCTTCAGGGGACAAGCAGGCGTCCTCGTGGTTGTGCAGTAAGGCAGGTTCTGGGGGCGAGGCGTTCGGCGGGACGTGCCGGTGTATCGATCGTGACCCATGAGATCTTTCGGCGCAGTGCAGCTGAGCCGCAACAGGTGCACGACCTCCGGTCGGGTGTAGCCATCGTTGAACAGCACTATCTTGGCGACTTGCCGGGCAGTTGGCCCGAACCACTCGAGGAGGCGGTACAGCTCAGCCCTGACAGTGGGAGACTCGACAACCTTGGTTCGAATGAATTCTGCCGTCCGCGGGTTGTCGGCGATCACCTCGTGGTAGACGTCGCGCAATAATACTCTCAGGTCCTCATCTTCGGACAGCGATCGACTGAGCTCCTTGAGCGCAATGGCAAGCTCCTCGTCGTGCGCCGCACTCGCCCACGTCTTGCGCAGCGCTGCAGTCAGCGCTTCGCGATCGTGCGTGGTCAATTCTGCGAGGTACGTGGTCAACCAATCGAGCATGAGGCGCAGTGCCTCGGCTCCGTTGTTGCGATAGAGGTGCCACGCAATCCGAGTCTTGGGCGCGTCATCCAGCGCGTTGTGCATGAGACGGCTGAGCACAGGCGTGAGATGTTCGCGCAGGATCGGGCTGAGGCGTCGTTGAATAGCAGGCCAATGCGTCGACAGTATTCGCGTCACATGGGCCGATGTTTCCGCAATGTCACCCTGCTGTTCAAACAGGACGCGCTCGATTTCTTCCGCAACGACAGAAATGTACGCCTGCGCCAACTCTGCGATCAAGGGTCGCCAGACCGTGAGGAACTCCGCTTCGCGAGCTTTCCAATCAGTCGCGATGCATGAAGCGATGTCCACCTGGATATCATGAGGTAGCAAAGTTTCAATAGATTCTTCGGCACTGAGTGGGGTGCGCCAACAGGCTGCAGTGGAAGCGGTTGTCATGCGCGCGAACGCAGCCGGCCTGATGGTCAATTCAACGTGGGTTGGCGTCGGGCCGCAGGCACTGACTTCGCCGATTCGCCGCATGCCAGCGGGCGTCGTCTCGTAAACGACGTCTCCGGGGCGGAGGCGATGGTGCTCCGGCGCTTCCAACAGGATGGTCTGCTGTGGGCGCAATGCACGAGCACGGACGCCCCATGCAGATCCGAGAATGAGACCCACGGCGCTGATCCACAACACGATCCCGAGAATACGGTAGGTCTTGCGGCGTGTCGTTTGCGACATGTCCATGACGTCACCGGGAAGAATCGTGCAGGTCGGCGAAGCGCGCTAGCCGCCCTTCAGTCGGTCTTGCCACGTGGCTCGGGTGCTGATACGTGCAGGTCATCCTGTAATTCCTCGAGCGTAATCCGCCCGGCCTTGAGGTCGTCCTCGAGCCGAGCCAGGTCAACCTCGGCTGCGATGTAGCCAAAAGCCGGCCAGTAGGGCGTCTTGGTAACCCGTTCCCACAGACTATAGGCCAGGCCGGCATGACCGTGCGACTGATACCAGTTCCCGAGGCCGTATCCGAGCGTGGCCAGGTCGAGTGGCGAGGGCTCGGTGTCGCCCCACACTGCTTCGGGTTGGAGAAGGCCCTTGTAGAGCATCAGTCGGCGGTGATAGGCATGGTTCTCGATGATGTTCATGTCCGCGTGAATCGGGTCGAGAACAGCATTCGCCTCGGCTGTCCGTCCCAGACGCTGAAGGCTCATGTACAGCCAGTCGGATGTGGCGGCGAGATTGTCGTCTCGTTCTCCGGTGTACTCGAGCGTACGACGATAGGCCTCGACGGCCCCGGCGTAGTCCCCGGAAAGATAGCGGGCCAGACCGAGGTGATACCACACATTGAACCCGGTGGTGGTCAAAGGGATGTTCAACGCGTTGGGCAAGCCATCGGGCTCCACGCGATCCGGGCGGCCCTCGATCATGCGGGCGGCTTGCTCGAGGTCCGCAATGGCGAGATCGAACTGTCGTGCAGAGATGTAACGATGCCCGCGATGCCGATAGAACCGCGCATCATCAGGGAATCGTTCAATCCCCAGCGTGAAGGTCTCGATGGCTTCGGGCATCCGCCACAGATAGCCCAGTTGCCGGCCGACCCAGATCCACCGGAGAGGATCCTCCGGGTCATCCAACAGCTCGGCGCGGGCGCGGGCCAGTGCGGCTTCATGGCGTGTCCGAGCCGCACCGGGAGGCGCCTCATGCAGTGGCTGGCCCATCAAGGACATGGCCTGGTGGTCCTGTGTGGTATTCGATCTCGAGTCGGTTTTGCTTCGTGGTAGATTCGACGGCTGGCAGCCACCCACCACGACCACAGCGAGGACACAGAATGAACGGAACGTAGCGATTTGTGAGATCCGGTGAGTCATCAGCGCGCTCCTGGTCTCGAGTCAATCACAACCGACCCATAACGCAGCTTCGCGGGGAACTCACGTTGTGATTCTGCAATGCGGATATGTAAGCGCAACGAAATGTAGTTCAAGTGCTTGTAGTTTGCAAAGCCCTATTGTACTCTTTCGCCGAACCTCATGACCGGCTGCGACGATGCGACGTTTGGTTGCTCGATGCTTTTCGGGGGGGAACCTGAGGTGACCGGAGGCTCGTACAGAGCCTCTTTTTTTGTGCTCGTCAGACGCCTGCCGATTGTGTCCTGCCCATGTCCACCGATTCCGGCTCGAGGACCAGAAACACACCCTCGCACATCGGGCAGCCCAGGCTGTGCCCGACGACCGAAAGGTCTTCGAGAATGATCATGTAGTCGCAGTGCGGGCACGAGAGCTCGAACGGTGCCTTGGGGCGTGCCGTGTCGTTGAGTTCAATGTTGAATGTCGTGGTTGGGCAGGGAGTGGAGCGCGCTCGGCGAGCGAACGCGATGCTTGTCGCGATGATGACACAGCAGACGATCATGGACAACGGAACCATTGAAACACTCGCAACATGCTTCAGCGAGCCCATTGTCGTATCGGCGTATGTGGCCTGGGCCTGAACTCAGGGGGCGCGCAACGCAGCGAGAGACTGCCGAGAGTCCCGATAACGTGCTACGATGGTCTTCATGGCACGAGGCGTAGCAGCGTTTGGAGGCACTTTTGATCCGGTGCACAACGGACACATGATCATTGCGCGAAGCATTCTGGAGCAACTACAGCTCGATCGTGTGTTATTCGTGCCCGCCGCCCAGCCGCCCCACAAAGAGGATCGGTCGATTTCCCCGTTCGATCAGCGCCTGGCGATGGTCGAGCTCGCGGTTGCCCGGGAGCAGGGCCTCGGGGTCAGCTCGATCGAATCCACTCTGCCTGTGCCGAATTACACATTGAACACGGTGCGGGCCCTCACGGACTCCCTGGGGCCGGACATCCAACTACATTGGATCATCGGCGCCGATTCGCTCGCCGAGCTCGACACATGGTATCGGGTTGCCGAGTTGATTGAGGCGTGCCGGGTCGTCACCGCCCGACGTCCGGGATGGGACGCGCCAGATCTCACGCACCTCCTCGAGGTGTTGACCACTCCACAGTTGGAACGTGTCCGTGCCGCAATTGTCGAAACCCCGAGAATAGACATCTCATCTACCGATATCCGCACACGCGTCGCTGCTGGCCGTTCGATTCGCTATCTCGTTCCCGACGCCGTTAGAGAATTCATTGCACGGACCAATCTTTATGGCTAACGGGGAGAGTGTTTGGGGTGGGCCATTTCGAAGACGAAGCCATTATCCTGCGGCCGATTGATTACTCTGAATCATCGCAGATCCTCGTGACATTGACACGCCAGCATGGCAAGCAGCGGTTTATCGCCAAGGGTATCAAGCGTGGGACGAAGAAGCGTTTTGCGCCTGCGATCGATGTGCTCGAAAACGGGACCGTGGTATGGTCGCGTCAGGCTGATGGCCAGGAACTGGCGCCGCTGACTGAATGGAAGCAGATCAAGGGCTACCTTGGCCTCCGTGACAGCTTGATGCGACTCTATCCAGCCCAGTATGCGGGTGAGATCACATCGCTGATGTTGCTCGACGGCGACCCTTATCCGGACACGTATGATGACCTATGCAGGTTGCTGGAACATTTGATGGACGCGACCGACGGCTTGCCGGAACTCTGCCGTTATCAATATCGTCTTCTTGCAGCCGTGGGTGTCTTGCCCGAGCTCAGCAGCTGTGTGGCGTGTGGTCGTCCCCCAGTGGGGATAGCCGGCCGGGTCTATTTCTCTTCGCTCGAAGGCGGCCTCCTGTGTCGGGATTGCGAAGCGGCGCACGTCGAGAAGAGAATCGTATCTGAGCAGGACATCGCGGCCATCCGCGAGGACCGGTTTGATTCCACGTGTTCCGGTCCCATGTTCGATCTGTTCGATTATCACATCAGCCATGTGATTGGCAAACGCCCGCGTTTGAGCGATTTCGTCAGCGCCCTGCCGAGGCCGGGCTGAGTGCTGCGGGCCCCTTGGGCGCGTTGTCAGCACGTCGTGTTGCCTGCGGCTGGCGCCCGCCAGTACACTACGTCCCATGGCGCTAATCATTCTGTATTTCCTGGTCATGGGCCTGCCCGACCCTCCGCGTGCCGTCGAGCTGGAACTCGATCCGGCCGTTGGTGAATGGGTCGAGGTCGCCCCCCCGGAACCGGGCAGCCCGGAAGGAGAGCTCGCTGCCGCGCGGCAGCAACTGGCCGCGGGCGACACGGCCAAATCACGTAAGGCTTTTGAGAAATGGCTGAATTCCTACGGCGAGCAGCACCCCTATGGACGCGAAGCCAGGCTGGGGCTTGCCGAGAGTCTCGTGGGAGAGCGAGAGTACTACAAGGCCCACCTGCAGTGCCGCGAGTTGACCGCTGAGCTGGCGACCGATGATATCAGCGTGCGGGCAGCCGAGGTGCACTTCGTGGTGGCCGAGGTGTTCTTGTCGGGTACCAAGCGCAAGTGGCTCGGTATCCGTTTCCTGTCGGGCGAAGACGTGGCCCTGGAGATCCTCGACGACATCACACAGAAGTTCGAGAATCTGCCGTTGGGCGAGTATGCGATCAAGACCAAGGCTGACTACTACTTCGAGAAGGGTGAATTCCTCCTTTCGGAAGATGAGTATGGACGTCTGCTGGCGACCTACTCGCAGAGTCGCTATACGGAGTGGGCCAATCTTCGTCGGGCCCAGGCGGCTCTTGCACGTTTCCCCGGAACAGCGTTTGGTGATGGGCCACTGGATGAGGCGGATTACCGCTTCAGGGCCTTTCGCAAGCAGCACCCCCAGGCTGCGGACGAGCAGGACGTCGATCTGATCCTCGACGAGATTCGCAACCGCCGGGCCACGAAAGAATTCGAGGTCGGGGCGTACTATGAGAAGGTGCAACAGGTTGATGCGGCACTCTACTACTACAGGGCAATCGTCAAGCGCTGGCCGGGAACGACCGGTGCGGTTCAAGCTGCAGAGGCCCTCGAACGACTCGGTGAACCGGCGGAACAGCTCTGATATGGGACGTGGGATGCGAATCGGACCCCTTTTGACCCTCCTTGCTGGACTCCTGGCAACCGGCTGCCAGAATGTTGGCGAAGAGGACGGATTGCTGGGCTACAGTACAGAGAGGCCATTTCGCACCGATGTCCGGTCCGTTCATGTCGAGATGTTCACCACGCACGAATTTCGGCGTGATCTTGAATACAGACTGAGCGAAGCGGCTGGTCAAAAGGATTGAAATGGACACGCCGTATCGCATTGTCGGTCGCGATCGCGCCGATACGCTACTCAGCGGCGAGGTTCTCGCAGTTCGTCAGGCGGCTCTCGGGGACGATTTTCGGACCGACCTGCCACGCGAGACCGCGGCGACATACATCGTGACCTTCCGCTGGCAAGACCTGCGGACAGGTAAGGTTCTAGTCGAACGAGATCGCTTTCCATTTACGACGACCTACATTCGCCCGGTGGGTGAATCGTTCTTCGACTCGACAGTTCGCGGACTGGACGGGTTGTCGGAGATCATGGTCGAATCGATGGAATCATCATGGTGAACTGCCTATAATTCCGGGCGATTCTGTTCGATATACTTCCTTAGAGGAAGCGCATGTCCAACGGCAATCAAAATCCAGATCAACACAACCGTGGCCCCCAGCCCAACATGAAGATGTCGCGCGGCATATTTGGGTGGGTCGTATTCGTTCTGTTCGGGCTCATGCTCCTCATGTTGCTCAGGCACAACATGGGCAACGTGGACGAATTGACGTACACCGAGTTCGAGAACATGCTCGACAACGGTGACATCGAGTCAATCACGCTGAGTAATGACTCGATCGAGGGAGAGCGTAAGCCGCGCGAAGACGAAAACGCTACGACGAGCATCAAGTTCAAGGTGCAGTACCCGCCCAACGCCATCGACAGCAAACTGGTCGATAGCTTGACCGATCGCATGCGCAAGCACGGCGGCCAGGTCAAGTACGAGCCCAGTAACACGCTGCTTGTCGAGGCCTTGGTCATGTACCTGCCGTGGTTCATGATCTTTGCGTTTCTATGGTTCTTCATACTTCGTCCGATGCGCAATGCTGGAGGCGGGGCGGGTATGCTCGGCAACTTTGGGCGCTCGCGTCACCGCGTAACGACCAAGGAACACACCTCGGTCACATTCGACGATGTTGCTGGAATCGAAGAGGCCAAGGAAGAAGTCACGGAGATCATCGAGTTCCTCAAGAACCCGCGCAAGTTCCAGAACATCGGTGGCCGAATACCGCGCGGCGTGTTGCTGTTGGGGGAGCCGGGTTGTGGAAAGACCCTGTTGGCCAAGGCGATCGCCGGTGAAGCCGACGTACCGTTCTTCTCGATTTCCGGCAGTGATTTCGTCGAGATGTTCGTCGGTGTCGGCGCGTCGAGAGTCCGTGACCTGTTCAAGCAGGCCAAAGAGAATTCGCCCTGTATCATCTTCCTCGACGAGATCGACGCAGTCGGTCGCCGCCGTGGATCGGGATTCAGCAGTGGCGGGCACGATGAACGCGAACAAACACTCAACGCCATCCTGGTCGAAATGGATGGCTTCGAAACCAACGATCAAGTGATTGTTATTGCGGCAACGAACCGCGTGGATGTCCTCGATCCGGCGCTCATCCGCCCCGGTCGGTTCGACCGTCAAGTCTCCGTGCCGATGCCGGACGTCAAAGGGCGGTTCGAGATCCTCAAGGTTCATGCCCGCAAAGTGAAAATGGGCCCCGATGTCGATCTCCAGCGTCTCGCCCGGGCCACGCCCGGTTTTTCGGGCGCCGACCTCTCGGCTGTGATCAATGAAGCGGCCCTGCGTGCGACCCTCGAGAACAAAGACTTTGTTGAGATGGAAGATCTCGAGGAATCGCGAGACAAGGTGCGTTGGGGTCGTGCTCGCAAGAACCGTGCGATCGAGGAGCAGGAACGCATTGCGACCGCATACCATGAGACCGGGCATGCCCTCGTGCAGGTCTTATTGTCACCCGACACCGATCCGGTCCACAAGGTGAGCATTCTGCCCCGTGGCCCCTATCTCGGAGCGACTTTCTCGCTTCCCGAGAAGGACCGCCTGAACCATGGGCAGAAATGGATGGAAGCTCAACTGCGTATTCTGTGCGCGGGGCGCATCGCCGAGGAGATGGTTCGCGGGGATGTCAACTCGGGCGTAGCCTCGGACATTCGGCAGGCCACACAAATCGCTCGTGCGATGGTCACGGAATTCGGCATGCATGATGAGGTTGGTTTCGTGTTTTTCGGGCAGGATGACAATGAGAATGTTCTTGGGTTATCCAGCAGGGCGTATTCCGACGAAACAGCACGGCACATCGACGCCGCCGTCAAGGGCATCATCGACAAGGCCTATGCCGATGCCCAGCGTCTCCTGACAGACAACCGTGCGATGCTCGATAAGATTTCAGAGGCCCTGCTCAAGTACGAAACACTCGAGGGCGACGAAGTCATCGCATTGATGCGGGGCGAGTCGATCGAGCGCCCGAGTATCGGAGATCTGCTCGACGAGGATCGCAGCATGCCAGGCAAGACGGTCGAATCCCGTCCTGATACCGAACCGCCCCCCAGCCTTGGCACAGGCCCGCTGCCCCAGCCCGGGTAAGTCGGCGTGGTTGAGCGCGTGCGGAGAGTTAATTGACGACCACGATGGGGAGGCTCAGGCCTCCCCATTTTCTGTGATACACAGGTAGCGACTCAGCCACTTCACACCCAGGCAGAACGGCAGCGTATCGAGTGCTGCAACGATCAGCTTGAACAAGTAGTTATCCCAGATCAGATGACCGAACTGCCCGGAGCTCATCTCTCCTGCGATGTATTGGCCACCGAAGGTCACCCCGATGACTGCAACCGAATCGACCAGTTGGCTGACCATGGTCGAGCCGTTGTTGCGGAGCCACAGGTGTTTTCCGCGCGTCACCCGTTTCCAGAAGTGAAACAGGAACACATCACAAAACTGTGCGGCAAGATAGGCGAGCATGCTCGCAAAAACAGCCATGGTCGTGCTGAGGTACAGGCGAGAGTACAATTCCTGCTCCGTGACCAGTGGGGCGTCCGTGGCCCGATCGTACAGCTCAGTGACGACCTCACCCGTGTCGGGATGGTGGACAGGGACGCCGGTGAGTGGGTCGAGGACCGGCCGCATCGCGGGATCGGTGATCGGGGTGACGCGGCCATCCGCCGTTGTGACGACTGATTGCTGGAGAGGCAAACCGGTTCGCGGGTCTGCCACCGCCAGATCAGTTCGTGGATCGACGACCGTGACGCTGTCGATAATACGCAGCCGTTGCACGGGTGTCTTGAATTCGAGAGGTGGCAGCTGCTTGCCGACCCAGATGAAGCCCAGGACCAGGATATTGAGTCCCAGTCCGAGCCACACCACAAAATTCGCACGGCGGCGACCGTACAGTTCGCTGATGAAGTCCGTGCACAGGAAGGTCAACGGGTATGGCAGGACGCCCACCGCCAGCTGGAGTGGACCGATATGCACAAATCGCGTGATGCCCAGGATGTTGAGCATGGTCATGCTGCCGAGAAAGATTCCAGAGAGGGCGATAAGAACACGCAGCCGACGCTCTGATACGAGGTCCGGGTCGATCATGGCCGACATCGTACGTCAACACATGCATCAGATCACCCCTTCCTGGAGACGGTCGTTTCCAAAGCTAACTGCTTTAAATGCCGATAATTATGACTGATCGGCCCAGGGTGCCTGGCCATCGTCTACAGGTGCCCTGGCGGGATTCATGCCGGGGAACCGTCCTTTGTGGCAACTGGACCGCCAACCATCCCGCGGGTCTTCGTCGCTCAGTGAGGCGCGCCGAAGCGCGTTGTGTACAATAACTCGTTCGAAACAAGCCGAGCGAAGACCGGCCGGGTGTCCTTGACTCCTCAGCAACCTGACAGCCCTAGATTATTCATAGGAGAACCGAGTTATGAAATCGATCAGACCAGCCGTCCTGTCGGTGGCGACCCTCTGCTTTGTGTGGTCGTACGCCAGCGCGGACAATGTCGCGCGCCCCGTTCCGGGTGGCGGAGCAGCAGAGTCCAATGGGAGCGGCGCAGAAGAAAAGGAGAAGGATTTTCCTGACTTCGACAAGGTCGTGACCAAGGATTTCAAGAAGATCAAGATCCCGACGTATGCCAAGTCGGAGTTCCTGACGCTCTATCACGATGACAAGACCGACACGCTTCTGGCCGTGATTCCACAAGGAAAGCTCGGTCAGAATATGCTCATCTCCAACAGCATTTCCGCTGGCCCCTCGTTGGCCGGCTGGATGTGGAATGATCAGCTTGTGCGTTTCGAACGCCGCGACAAGAAGCTGCTCGTTGTCGCACCAGATGTTCTGAATGAAGGCAAGAGTGGTAGCGCGCTCAGCGACGCTGTGCGCCGGACCTATACCGATCGGATCATCGAGACGTTGAATATCAAGACGCTTCAGGGCGGAGACCCGGTGATCGATCTCGGTGACCTGTTCAAGAAAGACTTCGGCGACATCGGTGGAATCTTCGGTGGCCAACTGGACTCGAGTCTGGCAAAGTGGACCAAGACGATGTGCTTCGAGGAGAATATCGTCGTGACCGTGGAGAGCCCGATCATTCCGGGTGGACGCGGTGGGTTCTTTGGCGGCGGCGGGGCCAAAGGTCAGCTCGTTGCCGTGAATTACAACATTTCGAGTGTCCCCGAAACCGGCTATCAGCCGCGTGTTGCAGATGACCGCGTCGGTTACTTCACGACTGTCGTGCGGGATTGGAACAAGGGCTACGACTCGAAGTCACTGTTCAAGCGTTACGTCAATCGCTGGCACCTCGAGAAACAGGACCCTTCGCTGGCCATGTCGCCAGTCAAAGACCCAATCATTTTCTATATCGAAAAGACGGTGCCTGTACGTTTTCGCAACGCGGTCAAGGAGGGTATCGAAGAATGGAACAAGGCCTTCGAAGCCTGTGGGTTCATCGATGCGATTCAGGCCCGTCAACAGACCGAAACCGAGTTTCAATACCTCGAGCCCGAGGACGTGAACTACAATTTCTTCCGCTGGACGGCCGTCGGCAACGGTTTGGCACGTGGGCCTTCACGGGCTCACCCCATGACCGGTCAGATCTACGATGCTGACATTGTGTTCGACGACTCGTGGGTTCGTTTTCCGATCGAGACCCAGGCCGTGTTTTCCGCCAAGGGCCTGGCCGCAACGACCTCTGACCACAAGTTACGTTCGTTCCTTCAGGCCCACCCCGAGTTCGATATCATCCCGCGCAAGCAGCGCATGATGCCAAACTATGGTGCCGAGGTGACGCAATCACCTTACGCTACTCCGGATTACAACCATCTCGCGAAGCGCTATTCGAAGCACATGTGTGATTTCGGAGACCATCTGCAGAACGAAATGGCTATGGCCTATGGCATCATGGAAGCACAGGGTTATCCAGAAATCCCCGAGGCGTTCATTCAGGCCATCGTCAAGGACGTCACGATGCATGAAGTCGGGCACACGTTGGGTTTGCGTCACAACTTCAAGGCCAGTACATGGCTGCCTATGGATGAAGTCCTGCGTCGTCCCGACGGCGAACGCCCATTCTGTGGCTCGGTCATGGACTACAACGCGTTCATGTTCCATTCCGAAAAGGACAAGCAGGGCGACTGGTGTATGACGACCGTTGGCCCGTACGACATGTGGGCAATCGAATATGGCTATCGCCCTGTCGCCGATCCGTACAAGAGCGAATCGGAGTTGCTCGATGCTGTCACCGACCGCGTGGCAGAGAACGGCCTGGCGTATGCTACCGATGAGGACACGGGCATGCTCGATCCGGATCCGCTGGTCAATCGCCGCGATATGGGCTCAGACCCGCTGGAGTACGCCCGCTATCGCATCGAATTAGTCAAGGGTCTCATGAGCAATATGGATGAATGGGCCGTGCAGGACGGCGAGAGTTATTCGCGCCTGCGTAAGCGGTTCAGCCGCCTGATTGGCGAGGTCGGGAGCGTATCTGGTTTCGCCGGGCGTTACATCGGTGGCCAGTACTTCCATCGCGATCACAAGGGCGATCCCAACGCGCGCGATCCGTTCGTGCCAGTGTCGGCGGCCAAACAACGCGAGGCGATGGCTTTCGTGTCGTCAGCCGTGTTGTCGGGCGAGTTGTTCGATTTTGATCCGCAGCTGCTGAACAAGCTCGCCCCGGGGCGCTGGGGGCACTGGAGCAGTGACGAATATGATGTGTGGATCGACTACGATATCCACGACCGCATCGAGTCCGTCATGAGGATGAGTCTGTTCCCATTGTTCAACCCATTTACCATCAACCGCCTGTACAACATGCAGCTCATGTACTCGGATGGAGAAGAGGCCTATACGCTGGCCGAGCACATGCAGTCGCTCACGAATATCGTATGGCAAGAGTTGGATGCGGCGCCGAACGGGCAGTACAGCGAGACGGACCCGTTCATTTCAAGCGCGCGGCGCGGTCTGCAGCGGGGCTTTACTCAGCAAATGGTCTATTATGTCGTGAGTCGGCCCGGTAGCCTGGCCCCGGCCGACGCCCATGCGTTGATCCGACTCAACTGTGAGCGCCTGCACGGGCGTGTGGATCAGGCCTTGAAGAGCAAAAGCATTGATGATACGTCGCGAGCTCACCTCTCGGACGTCAAGCGTCAGCTGCGAAAAGCGCTGGATGCGGATTACATCGCGTCGTGACGTGACCGCGGCGTGCACCACCGGATGACTTGGGCCTCCGTCCACCATGTGGGCGGAGGCCTTTTTGTTGATCACGCCAGAGTCAAGGCGTGGAAACTCGTGTGCTCTTGTCTTCCATCTTGGCCAAGTCGGCCTCAGGGTGTTGTTCTGTGGCGCTTTGCGGCTTTGCCCTTGTGCCCAACATCAGGAACACGAGGAACGGCATCATGGGAATGCGGAACCGCGGATCGAGCTGAGGTGTCGTAGCGATCAGCAACGCAGCGGTGACCGCAAAGGGAAACAGTCCCCCAGCAAGCTGCGTGCGGCAGCGCAGGAGTTGAACGACGACGACGACACACATCAGCGTGTATACGCTTGCCAGGGCCAGTGATTGAATATCGTCCGCGCGCGCGTCTTCGGCGTCAGTTGAAGTTGTTCCGGCGTACCGCGTCACGACGCGATTCAATGGGAACGTCAGGATCGCGCCAGCGCGGACGGCTGAACAGACAAGCGTCGTGCCCCAGTGATCAAGCAACATGTCACGGCCGATGTCGCGCAGCGCAGCAGAGACTTCGAAGTCATCGAATCGCGTGGTGTTACCTTGTGCCAGGTTCTGCCAACACAAGGCGTCGGCGCCGTCCTGGCCTGCGAACCGCGCTTGCAACTGTGTATCAATGTCATTCCAGATCGGTCGCTCTACATCTGCCCAAATCGGTGACAGCGAGGTTTGAATGTAGCGCTGGTCTGATTCCCCACGGGCCCACAGCGCGACCTCGGACGCTTTGAAGTACGCAAGCACCGTCCCACTCTGGGAACTGAGCGCGAAGTGGCCCGTGTTCTGGTGGTTGCGCCACATCCACAGGCCGGGGGCGACCGCGGCCATGATCAGCAGGGCGAGGGCCCGGACGACGCGGGCCTTGTGGCCGTGGGCCAGGAGTATGGCAAGCGCCAGCGCTATGGGGACGAGTAGTCCGATCGGTCGGATCAATATGACGCCACCAGCGAGAAGTCCGCACCATGCATACCGCCAGACGCTGCCACGGTATCGTGCGGCATTCCAGCTCAGCCAGACCAATAGCAGGCCGGTCGTAAAGAAAATGGCAGAAACGATCCAGAAGGAATAATACAGCTGGTACGGAACGACCAGCAAGATCAGGCTGCCGAGCAGAGCGCGTCGCCCCCCCAGGGCCGGCTCTGCTGCCCCGACGAATAGCAAAACATTGAGCACGGCCAGCCAGTGCTGCATGAGGATGCACGAGCGTGCCGAGTCATCGAACAGCCACATGACCCCGGCGAGAAATGCGGGATAACCGGGTACGCGCCAGGTTTCTGAATCGAATGGGGCAGCCGTGTCACGACTGAATACCTGGTTGTGCCGCATGTTCTTGGCCAGGTCATAGTATTCGTGGCAATCGAGGGAGCGGAATGCCCAGGTATCGACATCGCCCGTGTGGTGTTTGAATGCATAAAGCAGTGCGCCGTGGACAGAAAGGCCAAGAATGAGGGCGATGATTGCGGGCCGCCGGGTAATCATACTGATGCCTTTCCGAAGGTCTCTCGCCCTTGGGCCAGCCAGTTTACGTCAACAGCGCTACACATCCAAGGCTGCAGGCACGACAGGGCCCGTGGTCAGGACTGGTGGTCCTCCGTACGAGTTTCTGGATAATGGCATGCATGAGCAAGGACAAATGGTATGCGGACGGCCTGAAGTTCAAGTGCACGCAATGTGGGAACTGCTGTAGCGGGCCCCCGGGATATGTATGGGTCAACGCAAAACAGCGTGCTGACATTGCGCGGCAACTGGGCATCGATGTCGACACGTTCATCGAGGACTATACTCACAAGGTTGGAAATCGTTACTCGCTCATCGAAAAGAGCAATGGGGAAGAACTGGATTGCATCTTTCTCGAAACGCGCGGCGGCAAGCGTACGTGCAGCATCTACGAGACCCGCCCGACGCAGTGTCGCACGTGGCCATTCTGGACGGAAAATCTCGTCTCGCGCCGCGCCTGGGATGATGCTGGCGTGACCTGTCCGGGTATCAACCGCAGCAACCACTACGATTTTGTCGAGATAGAGATCCAGCGCTCACGGAAAAGGTGAGAGCCTGATCAGTCGATTGCGAGGAGTTCGGCCAACCGGGGGACCTTGAGGACTTCGTCGGAGGGTACCATCGTGATGACGTGCCACGGGCAGACCTGGGCGCAGAGCTTGCAGCCGATGCAGGTCACCAGATCGATCGTACACACGCCCATGGCGTAGCCAGGATTGGATGGATCGGTGATCTTGTCGATGCAGTCCACCGGACACACCGTAACACATGCGTCACACCCGGTGCACAGATCCTCATCAAGGATCGCCAGTTGCTTGGGAAGTTTCTTCTTCTTGGCCATGGGCCAGATAGAGTAACGAGCCGGGTGCTAGCCCGCAAGCGATCTGCGGGAACGCTTCGGCTGAGGTTTCGAAAATACGCGCTGGACCCGCTTTTTCTCGGACGCGTCTTGCAGGAGGGCATCGAGGGTCTCGAGTTCCAGCTCAACGCCGCTCTTGGCGGTGATCAAGCGACTGGTGAGGTCTGCGTCGGTTTCATTCCAGTATCCACAGGCCGCTGCAACGAATCCAACCTGGTGGCCTCGGCCGATCAGGCCAAGGATCAGGCGGCGGATCGAACGCTCCAGACCGACTCCGAAAACCACGAATTTCTTGGGTTGCGTTTCGCTCAGCAGGCGGTCGGCCTTGGGGTTGCCCAGGAAATCGCGCGAACGGCGACGGAAAATGATCTGGCGGTATTGCGAGAGCAGGTCGAACGGCAGATCGAGGTTGTTGTTCGCCTCGACGAGGGTGCGATTCCGCAGCAGGCTGAATTTGACCTTTTCGTGCCCGCGTGACCCCTCGACGCAATGCCGCGGCGTACCATTGAACCGCTCGCACTCCCGGTGCGTATCCATGGCAGAAATCACAGGTACGTGTCGCGCCCGCGCGATCGCGAAAACCCTTCGCAGTGCAGGGACGACGGTGTCACGGTTGGCCACGGGATACGCTCCATCGGCATCAAGGAAGTCCCGCTGCGTGTTCATATCGATCATGATGTACGGTAAACGATTGGCCATTTCTGCCCCTTCTCCAAGTCGTCGCTTGCCCCCCCTGACCCCCCAGGGTTTGCGACGCTCCGCCAGATAGCACACCGAGATGTAAGGCAATTACTCACGGGTGGTTCCTGGTTTCCCCTCCAGGATCTCGATCAGTCAACCGAATCATAGCGCAAGGGCCGCGCGATATCGTATTGGACCACCCCAAAAAAATCCTAAATTACAGCGGCTCAATTCGAACAAGAACGGCCGCTCCCGAGTCGAGCCCGGGAGCGGCCGTTAGATGCTGCTATGCCCCCAGTCGTGTGAAACTGGGTGGTGTGGATAAAGTCAACTAGCGCTCATTGTCGCCCTCATTGGTCAGCCAGATGAGAGCATCCTCATCCACTCCGGGCCGATCGAACGTTGCTGCGATGTCCAACCGGCCATCGGCGTTGATGTCTACGGCGTGGACACTGTTGATTTCGCTCGTCGGGTCGTCCGTCACAAAGGCCTCTGACCACGCGACGAACGGGGATGTGGCCACCGGAGTGAACCACCGGATGCGCCCCCCGGCGGCAGCCACCACGTCGTTCTGGCCGTTCAGATCCACGTCGGCGATATCAACCGCCGTGGGGATGAGTTCAGTGAACTGAACGAGGTTGTAGACCTGCCATGGGAACTCCTGGGCGGCGGGATCGGGTGGCCGGCGGAACCAACGCACCACGCGGTCGCCTTGTGACAGGGCCACGACGTCGGCGAGTCCATCCTTGTCGAGATCGCCGATGTCAATGAGATTGAAACCGGCATCACTTTCTCCGATTGGATGGAGCCGCTCGCCGCCCCAGAATTCATTTGTGACCGTGCCGTTTGGAATCGACGGATTGGCTTGCCACGTCAGGTCGAACGTCTTCGAATCTGGGCGAACGGCAACAACATCGAGATCGCCGTCGATGTCGATGTCCGACAACTGCACGTTGCCGATGTCCACGACATCTTGCTGCAAGATCGTCTTACTCCATGCTCGGTCGACGTCAGCGACGCAATTATCAGGAACACCGTCAAAGTCAGAATCGATCAAAGTTGAACCGAGTAGCACGTCAAAGTCGCGGACCTGATTGCGTCCCGGGTTGAACCACACTTCGACCTGTTTCGTTGGCACCGTCGGATCGTCGCAGCCATTGAGTGCGGCGACGACGTCGGGAAAGCCATCCCCGTTGACATCGCCGACATCCATCGACGCGTAGCACATGGCATTGCCGTCGAACCCAACGGTGTCGAAGGTGAAGGGTGTGTTGTTGATCAGGCGGCAACGATGGTTGTACGTCAGGTTGTACCGCTCCCAATCCAGTGCGTCGCGGGGGTTGGGCGGAGCGAACAGGATCAGGAGTGAGCACTGTTGCTCGGCGCATTCGTTCGCCGGGGCAAAGCCGTTATCCTGGCTAGACAACACGATGTCGAGGTTGCCATCCAGATCCATATCGGCCACGCGGAGCGAGCTGACCTTGACGATCGGGCCGGATCCAGCGACAGAGAAACTGTCGAACGAAATCGTGCCGACCGAACTACGTTGCTGGAGATGCAACTGGATCGGTTGTGACTCGGATGCCGCCGTGACCAGGTCCAGAAGGCCGTCTCCATCGAGGTCGGCACTGATGACCTGATTGAATCCTGCCGTGTCTTCCGACCCGGGATCAACCTGGGTGGAGGGCCAATCGATGAAATCGATTTTGTCGTCCGGGGTAAACCCGCCGGCTCCGCTACCGGCGACACTGGGCTCGCTTGGGCAGCCAGTGATGAGCGCCGTGAAGCTTGTCGCAAAGCAAGTGATGATCAACCGTCTCGAGATACGCATTGGGAAGCTCCCCGCTGTGATGGTCCTTCAGGCTGTTTACACGTCTGCAGTTCTTGTCGGTCGAGGACAGGGGTCTCTTGACTACTCGTCGAACGGTTGCACTCTGAGGGCCTGATGCCGGGTGTGGCTCAGTTATCGGCTCACGATGCCCACGCCCCAGCGAGTCGGTGTGCAACCAGACGGGTGCCTCGTAGGGCCGATAACTGCCTTTCATGCCTACAAACAGACTGCTATACTGCCTCCGCCGGTCGACTCCTCGCCGCACCAGACCCTTTTTCGAGTTACGCCTTTATGGCCGAACTACACAGGACAGATCTCGCGGTTCAAGCCGAGCGCGCAGTGCTCGTGGGCGTGCTGTTGCCGGATTCCAAGGCCGATCCACGGAACCCGCTCGGTGAGTTGGATCGTTTGGCCAAGACCGCCGGCGCCGAGGTCGTGGACTACATCATCCAGCGGCGGCAGAAGGTCGACGCGGCGTTCTATGTGGGGTCGGGAAAAGCCGAGGAGATTCGTGACCGTTGCGAGGCAAGTGATGCGACACTGGTCATTTTTGACAATGACTTGGCGCCTGGACAGATTCGCGATCTCGAACGCGTCATCAAGCGTAAGATACTGGATCGCAGTGAGCTGATCCTCGATATCTTTGCTGCACGAGCCAAGACGCACCAGGCGCGCCTACAGGTCGAGTTGGCTCAACTCGAATACACCGCGCCCCGTCTCCGTGGTATGTGGACCCACCTCGAACGAATCGCTGGAGCGGGTGGAGGCACTTCGGCTGGCGCGGTTGGTGGAATCGGTACCCGTGGCCCGGGTGAGCGGCAGATCGAAATCGATCGTCGGCTGGTGGGCAAACGGCTGGCGCTCTTGCGTCGCAAACTGGATGAGATCGATCAACGCAAGAAACGGGAACTGGGCTCCCGACAACACGAATACCAGATATCTCTCGTGGGTTACACGAACGCGGGTAAGAGTACGCTGATGAATGCCCTCACGGGCTCCAAGGCGTATGTCGAAGACAAGCTCTTTGCCACACTCGATACCATGACACGACAGTGGCACCTTTCGGGCGGATTGACCACGTTGTTGTCGGACACCGTCGGGTTCGTTCGTGACTTGCCGCATCATCTGGTGGCCTCTTTTCGCGCGACCCTCGAAGAAGCGATACATGCCGACATGCTCTTTGTCGTTGTGGACGTGTCTTCCGCCAGCGCCGAGCGTGAATTGGCCGCGGTGACAGAAGTCCTCGCTGAACTCGAGTGCGAGGACCGACCACGGGTCATCGTGCTCAATAAGTTCGACGCAGTGACCGATCCGAGTGCTGCCCAGATTATCGAACATACCAGCCAGCGTGTCGTGCGCGTGTCGGCCAAGACCGGGTGGGGCCTCGATGTACTCCACGATCTGGTGCTCGACCAGATCCGTGATCGCCATACTTCGGTGACCATCCGCACGACACCCGCAAATGGTCGGGCGCTGGCTTTCCTGGACAAACATGCTCACATCATTGATCGTCGCTACCTCGAGGAGGCCGTGGAGCTCGACATCCGGATCGGGCGTGCCAAGCTCGAGCAGCTCCAGAATCGCCTGGACGGGATCGAAGTGCTGGCGATTCCAGATAGAAGCAACGACCCATAATGTCCTCGGCCCGGGTCCCAGTGGCATGGGCTCCCCGGGCATCCGTGGTACATCATCCCGACCCGTCAATTGACCGATAATCGAAGTGTGCTGCCGGGGTTGGAGCAGCCGGCCGTCGGGGTCGTTTCTGCGCCCAGCCTCCCGAGGCTACAATCAAGAGAAGTGGCGAGGTTCCATCTTGGTGATTCAACACATATCACATTGGCTTGTGGTCGTGGCGGCCGTGACGCCTGGCCAGGCGGCCACCGAACTCGAACTACGTCTGCTCTCGGGACAGCGTGTCGTGGGGCTGGCTACGGACCACGACGACACGGGTGTGGTTCTGGATGTCGAGGGTGAGCTGATGGCTCTCGACTGGAAGGATATCGACACATCGTCGGCCTACATGGCCAAGAAGGCCTTGCTGGTTGCCATGCGGGGCACCGATCGAAACTTCACCGCCGAGGACCATTATCATCTTGGCTACTTTCTGGCCGCGAGAAACCGTTACGGGGCTGCCGGGCGCGAGTTCCGTCAGGCGGAGAGCCGTGATCCATCGATGGCCCCACGCATCAAACAGGCCTGGCGTGATATTCGCCGCGCCAAGGAATCCAATAATTTCAGAAATCGTACGAAGTTGCGTGACATCGAAACGCCTCCTCCTGCTCAGCCGGTTGCGGACAGATCGAACGGCTACCTCAACCTGGATGAAGCGAAAACCCAGGAGATCTTGAAGGTCTACCGTGAGTTCGGTGAAAAGGTCCGTCGCGAAGTCGCGCCGGATCTGGTGCTGCTCGAGACCCGGCACTTCATGGTCTGGACTGACTGGACCGAGTCTTCACGCAATCTCATTCCCGACTGGGCGGAGCAGATGTACTCGATGCTGTGTCGAGAGTTCGGCTTCAGCCCGAACGAGACCATCTGGCTTGGCAAGTGTCCGCTGTTCTGTTTCAGGAACAGGGCAAGGTTCGAGGCATTCGCGCAGAAGTTCGACAACTACGCTGCCGGCGACGCACTGGGGTACGCCAAGACGGACAGCACGGGATATGTGCACGTTGTCCTGCGGAGGTTGGGTAGCGATCAGGCAGCGATCGATCGGTTTGCCACGACCCTGGTGCACGAAGGGACCCACGGCTTCATGCATTGCTATCGCGCGCCCGTAAAGCTTCCGGCATGGTTCGAGGAAGGGCTGGCGGACTACGTCGCCGAACGGGTTGTTCCTGACCGGAGTCGGACGGGGGAAAACTCTGTGCGGCTGGCTCGTCAGGTTGTTGCCCAGGGGCGCCGGATAGATGACTTGTTCCAGTTTACATCAAGCCCACCGGGACATTACTATCCCATTGCCCACAGTATCGTCGATTACTTGATCCGGAGAGACCGGGCTGCATTTGTTAGTGTGATCGACGACACGAAGAGCGGGATGGCATTCGACCACGCTCTCGCCCGACACTACAAGGGCATGGATACACGGAGCCTCGAGTTGGCGTGGCGGAATGAGATCTCCAGGGCGATGACCGCAGGCAAAGCTGGCAAGAAATGAGCGTTGTGGTGCAACCGCGGACTAAGAAAATTGTGTCGATCGCGTTGCGGACGGTGGTCTGTGTTGCTGCGATGTATTTTGTTCTTCGTAGCGTGAGTCTATCCGATCGCGCCACGCTCGTTGATGGCCGCCAAGTCACCGTGACCAATTGGCTGGCAGTGAGCCAGGCCCATCCCGATTTGGCCGATCCTGCAATCACTTTTGATACCAGCGTGGGCCGCGTGCCACTGTCTGAGATTGCACGGCGCGATGACGCGAGTCTTGCAGTCGAAGTGGGGTTGGTCAGTGCATCTCAAAGTTGCGATTGGCGCACGCTCACGGTAGCGCTGTTGCTGTTTGCGCCGGTTGCGCTCCTGCAATCGGTGCGGTTCACCTGGATGGTTCGTGCCCAGGATATCGAGCTCAGTTACTGGGAAGGCATTAAGTTGTCCTACGCAGGCAACTTTCTCAATTTCGTTGCCCTGGGAAGTACCGGTGGCGATATATTCAAAGCGTACTATGTTTCGTGTCACACCGATCGCAAGACCGAAGCTGTGACGACTGTGTTGCTGGATCGTGCGGTGGGTCTCATCAGTCTCATCCTCATCGCGTTGTTCACCATTCTGCTGAAGTTCGGCGATCCGCGCATCCGGGAATGGGCGTTGCCTGTTGGGTTACTCGGTGCCGGATTGGCCGTGGGTGTAGTCGTTGTGTTCTCGCGGCGTATTCGCTCTATCATCAGAATCGATGCGCTCTTGGAACGATTGCCGTTTTCGAATCAATTGCAACGAATCGATGCTGCCACACTGCGCATGCGTGACCATAAGAAACTTGTCCTCAGTGCAGTGCTGATTACAATCGTCCTGCAATTCTTTGCCATTTCCTCCATGATTCTGTTCGGGATCGGGGTGGGCATGAGTGATGGCGCATCGTACTATCCCGGTTACTATGTCTACATTGCCTTGGCCCTGCTCGTGGCTGCCGTGCCCATCACGTGGCAGGGCGTGGGGACGATGGATGGCGTGCTGCAGATCTTCTTCCTGGGGGCCTACGGCAGCTATTCACAAATCCTCTTGCTGGGTCTCGGTATTCGTCTCCTCCAGCTCTTCTGGTCACTACCTGGTTTCCTGGTGCCGATAACAGGCGCGCACCGTCCCAGTAGCCAGAAAATCGAGCAACTCCAGGCGCTCGCCACCGGATCCGAATCGTAAGCTTCACCCGATCCTCGAACGAGGAAACCGATGAGCCTCATTGACCTGTGAGGCTCGTAAATGAATGAGGGGAAGCCGGTCTCGGCCGAGCACACACCACCATGCCTGCGGGGGCGTGCATGGAGGTGTCATGGGGGAACAACCAAGTCCGATGATTACGTCATCTTCAAATGAGCAGGTTCAGCTCAACACACTTCGTGCCGCATGTGAACAAGGTACGTTCGTTGAGCTCGAGGTCGAGATGGGTCGTGACCAACTGCGCCTGGCCGGCGCTCGGTTGATAAACATGGATAACGATGTGCTGTACATCGACAGGCCGTATGAGGGTGGAGTTCCGCTTGACGTGACCTGTGGAACGTGCCTGCAGGCGACGTTCATGATGGCCCATGAGCGCTACACATTCAGGACTCATGTTGATCAGGAATATCCGGTTCGGCTTGCCGGGCACAATGGGGCCCAGGGGGTCGCGTTGGTGCTGCCGGAACACGTAGTCCGGCACGAGCGACGGACGGATTGTCGGGTCTCCCTTGCGGGCTGTTCCGAAGTCATTGGTCAGTTTCGGCGGCTTCCGCCTGACGGTGACGCGCCATTGTCCGGTCAGATCATGAACATTTCAGCAGGTGGTATGGCCGCCGTCGCGATCGATGTCGATCCAGGCATGTTGCGGGTCGGAGACTGCTATCTTGTTGAATTCCAGCTTCCCAAGATCAAACGGACCTTCTGTTTCAGGACAATGCTGCGTCACATCAAGCCGCTCGGTTCAGCGGGAGTTGTGATGGGCTTGAAGTATTTGCCTGAATCCAATGCGACCGAGATGCGTCACGCAATCAGGCAGATTTCTCAGTTCGTGGCCAAGCAACTCAAGGATGGTCGCAAGCCGTCGGTGGTGCGTAATCTGGATGGGGCGCAATCGTGATGGACCACGCCATTGAACTTCGGACCACGCAATCGCACAGAATCATCGAGTGTGCCTGTCGTGAGTCGCGGGCCGTCCGCATTGCCATGAAGGGCAGGCAGGACAGCGATTATCTTGACGGTTCACTTCAGGCCATGGCGGACGGCCAGATTACGATTGGGATTTCACGAAACATCGAAGAAAACATCAATGCGCTGCTCAACCGGTATTGCGAGGTGACACTGGTCCTCGACGACGGTCGGTATTTCTTCGACAGCCACATTGTGGGTGTGCGGCCGAACGAAGAGGGCTGTGACTTGCTCATCGCCGTGCCCCACACCGTTGCGGTCAATCAGCGCCGCACGCAGCCACGCAAGGCCATGGCTATGTCATCGACCGTGCAGTTGAGCCGTAGTTGTAACGGGCGATTACACACGTGCCAGGGACAGCTGTTCAACTTGAGCTCCACGGGCCTGGCACTGCGGGTCGAGAGTGTCGATGCAGACGATGTTACGGTGAACAGTCAATGGTCGGTTTGTTTCGATCTGCCTGGCCAGAACCACATGTACAAGATGGACGCAATTGTGATTCGCAAGACTCCCGCGAACGGCCAGGCGATGATCGTCGGAATACGTTTCGAGACTGACAATGAGGAAGCCGAGATCGAGCGTCTCAATGATTTTCTTTGCGGGCGCGATATGCCCGCAGTGAGGGCCTGAAGATGAGCCAGTTGATCAAAATCGAATCCGACCGTCGTGACGATATTCTGACTGAAGCAGCCGATCGGCAGGTGCCCGTTGTCCTGTCACGGCAAGTCGGCCATTGTTGGGCTACATACAAGTCACGTTTCCTCCGCGGCGATTCTGCTGGACGGTTCATTGTGCTGGCTCATCCGCTTCCTGATCCGGGTCAAGCCCCACCGGAGCTGGCTCCTGGTGAACGCATCGGGCTGACTTTCAGGCGCGGCCACAAGAAATGCATGTGTGCCCTGGAAATTGACAAGCTCGTGACCTTCGAACAGAACGGGATGACGGTTGCCGGGTTCCAGGTACCGTGGCCCGACAAGTTGCAGGAACTGCAACGGAGGATCTATTTCCGAGCCAATGTGCCGGCCGGCCGCCATATCGAAGTCAAGGTGTGGGAGGCCGGGATGGTTGCGGAACGGCCCGACAGTTGGCAGGCGATGCCACATCACACGGGGCTATTGCAGAACGTGTCCGCTGGTGGTTGTCGGGTCATCCTTGATGCAATTCGCGATCCTCAGTTGGAGACAGGTGATTCGGTGCGTATTCAGTTTCAGCCCGACCCGCGATCGGAGCCACTGACGATCGAAGCGATGTTTCGCCACGGTGACGAAATGCCCCAGCGTAAGTTGTCCCTGGGCTTCCAGTTCGTGGGCATGGAATTGAGCGCCCAGGGGAGAGACATGCTGCAGGCTCTTGCCCGCGTCGTCAGTACGTTCCTTCGGATCGAGAACCGTCGTACGAAGCGACGCAGTCACCGCAAAGAGCCCAAGTCGGGCAACGTTCGATAGCACGAAAAAAAACCTCCTCAGCAGAATTCGTGGGTGAGTTCTGGCTGAGCATTCACAACACGATCGCCGATGAGCTCCAGGGATCCCTGACCAGCTCCAGAATCAGAAGACGAGATAGCTATTTAGCTTCCACAGATTCTGCTGAAGATCCAAAAAAAAAACCGGGAGTCAGCGGACTCCCGGTCTCTTGCCTCGGCACAATTCTTGAACGCTATGTATTGTCTGCGGGGGCCTCCTCGGCGACCGGCGCTTCTTCGAGCACGACCAGTTCCGCAGCGGTATAGATGATAACCGGCTCGACCGCGCCCTGTAACAAGCGCTTGGTGCGGGCACGCACGCCGACGAACCGCCCCAGGAAAAGTTCTGGGTCGATCCCCGATACAGGTTCGATTTCGACATAGGCCACGGTGCGCAGATCAGGCTCATTGCCTTCTACCAGACGGAAGCGCTGCGGGCCTGAGGGATTTGTGTAAGCGAAGCTCTTGAGTAGCCGCCCTGTCACGGCATAGTCACGGGTGACCAACGGTGGGCTGGGGCGGATGTCGGCGCGGTCGATCATGAACTGCTTGCGCTGTTCCTTGACTTCGCGATCAAGACTATTGAGGCGATTCAGGGCCATGACCCGTTGCCGGACCTTCATCAGTTGGTTTGCGCGGTAGTTCGCGTATGCAACGGTTTCTTCGTCGGTAGCGGTTCCGGCCAGTTGTTGGAAGCCCTCGATGATCGGTGTCAGGTTCCGCTCGAGGAGGTTCTTGGTGTACTCCTCACGTAGTCGACCTTCGAGTTGATCGATTGTTTTCATGGCCGGAGCGGAATCGGTGGTCGGTGCGCGGGGGGTGGGAGTGCTGGTCGCGACAGGGGCCGATTCGATCGGCTCTGTCTTCGGGCGTGCGGCCTTGGCTGGTGGATCAGCGGTCCGCTCGTCCTGTACGGCGGAAGTGCTCTGGGCGACAATCGGATCGCCCTGTTCGATCGTCGGTTGCTCCACATCTGATGCGACGATCTCGACGTCTTCCACGACATCGACCAGGTCGGAGCGGATCCACAGTCGTGCTGCTGGCGGTGGCACAATCATGTAGTAGCCGTCACGCGTGCCGATGATGTCAACGGAAGTGCCGCCGGGCAAGCGCGTCTGTTTCACGAAATTCTTACCGCTCAACGTGCTACCGGCATGCACCCACACCTGTTTGTCGTTGATGATGCCCCGCGTATCGTCAGGGGTCGTGTCGACGAATTCTTTGGGTACCAGACTGAATGCGCCTTTGATCGGCTGGATCCCGAGCCACCCGTGTTTTTGTTCGACAATGGTGATGAGCTGGTCCTGTTTGGCTTCGATCACCGTGTAGTAGTGTGTCCCGGGACCACTATACAAGTTGGAATCCGCGGTCAGACGCCCTTGTGTCGGCTCCATGGGCTTGTTCTGTTCGGTGGGGGGATCGACACTTGGCAGTAAGGTGATGGCAACGACAAGAAGTGTGTTCATAACAAATCCCTTTGTACAGTTGGTCCGCGCGTTCCTTCGCCAATGCCATCGTATCATAGCGTTCCGCCCGATGTCCACCAGGAGTTTGCTGCTGGCAGGGAACGTCGGGCGATGTGCTATACTTGCCCGCCGTGAACACACCACGACCCATTCGTTGCGCATACAGGCCCGTGGACGTTGCCGGGGCTTCCCCAACGATCGCTCAACTGATCGATGAGCTGGGTGACGCCCCGGGGCTCGTCGTGTTGGAAAGTGCTCATGAATGCAACACCTACGGGCGCTGGTCGATTGTGAGTTTCGATCCGGTCCGCCGCATCGAACGAGGCGTGACGTTTACGGGTGATCCGTTTGCCGAACTCGAAGGCAGCTTGAAGGCTTACCGTTCCGGACAGCTCCCCATCCCGTTCGCTGGCGGTTGGATCGGGGCTATCGGGTACGAGTGTGGCCGCCTGCTCGAACGACTCCCAGGGTGCGCGAAACCCGACCTCGATTTGCCGGCAATTGACCTCGGCCTTTACGACACAGTCCTCGTTCAGGATCGCGTTACAGGCTGTTGGTTCGTCGCGGGCATTGACTTACCGATTGAGCGGGGTGGCGCGCCCACCAGCCTGGTGGACCGTATGGATCAGTTCGAGGCGGTGCTCGAGGCTGCCGCGAAGCGCCCGTGCGCGCCGGTCGATCTCATAGAAGGCGTGCCCACTCCGAGTTTTGATGAAGCCCACTATCTCGAGCAGGTGAGGGCCATTCTGGCTCATATTCAAGCCGGCGATGTCTACCAGGCGAACCTCACAGCCCGATTCGATATCCCCAGCGACAGCCCGGTGACGCAGTTGTACCGCCGTCTATGTCAGGTGAATCCGGCAAACTACGCGGCCTTGATGCGTGGGGCGAACCATGCCGTGCTCAGTGTTTCACCGGAATTGTTCCTCGAGGTTCGCGGCGACGCGGTCCTCACTCGGCCCATCAAGGGCACCCGGCCGCGGAGCCTGGATCCGATTGTCGACGCCGCCATGCGGTCCGAGTTGCGTCACAGCGCGAAGGATCTCGCCGAACTGGCCATGATCGTGGACCTCGAGCGCAACGACCTCAGTCGCGTGTGCTCCGGGGTCCGGGCAGCCTGGCCCCCTCAACTCGAAGCACATCCCACCGTTCATCACCTGGTCACCGATGTCCGAGGATGCCTCGACCCCGGGTATGGTCTGGTGGATCTGTTGCGGGCGACATGTCCAGGCGGTTCGGTCACGGGCTGCCCCAAGATCCGGGCCATGGAGATCATCGACGGTCTGGAGCCCGTGGCCCGTGGCCCCTATTGCGGTGCACTGGGGTGGATTGGATTCAACGGGGCCATGACTCTCAATCTGGCCATCCGCACCATGATCGTTCGCGGGGCGACCGCGTACGTGCATGTCGGGGGAGGGATCGTCGCCGACAGTGTTCCGTCGGAGGAGTGCCGGGAGATTTTCGCCAAGGCCGCAGGCATGTTCCAAGCGCTGGGCATTGATTCTGTGGCCACAGAAAAAGTGGACAGGTGACGCGTGCAACAGGTCGAGTTCAACGGTGAACTGGTGGCGGCAGACACAGCCGCGGTCGCGACAACGGATCTCGGGTTACTGTTTGGCATCGGCTTATTCGAAACCATGCAGGCGTACCATGGCACCGTCTTTCGGTTCGAGGCGCACCTGCAACGCCTGCGTGATTCCGCCGCAGCCCTTGGCCTGCCAGCCTCGGAAGCATGCCTGCCGGACGCCGCGGCATGCCAGCGGCTGTTGGAGGCCAATACCCTCAGTGAGGCACGTCTGCGCTTAACCATGACCGGTGGCGTGCCGGCGACTGCAGGCATGCCGCGTCCGACAGTGTTGATGACGGCCGTGCCCGCAGAGCGATACCCGAGCGCGTACTACGAACAAGGTGTGACGGTTCTTGTCGGCCATCGCCTGCAGGTTTCCACTGATGCGATGGCCATGCACAAGACCACGTCGTATTGGCCACGACTGCAACTGCTGCACCAGGCCCAGATGTCCGGTTGCGCCGAAGCCTTGTGGTTTACCGAGAACCGCCAACTCGCCGAAGGGTGCATCAGCAATATCTTCATCATCAAGAACGGTGTCGTTCGAACACCGCCACTCGAGACGCCCGTTCTTCCAGGAATTACCCGTGCGGAAGTTCTGCGGTTGTGCACTGAGCGCGGCATCGAGTGTCGTGCCGAGCCACTGGTCATCGATGACGTACTGGACGCGGACGAAATGTTCATGACCAACAGCATGATGGAGCTGATTCCGGTGGTTCGTGTCGAGCGCAAAGCCATCGCAGAGGAAAAGGTCGGCCCGATCACGGTCGCACTGTCCGAACACTACCAACAGGCTGTGATCGAGGCTTGTGGCAGCCACCCTGAACACGAGTAGGAGACGTCAATGAACCTGAGTACATTTGCTATCCAACAGCTCGGTACAAGTATGTACCTGTGGGAGACGTTCACCGCGGATTTGTCCGAGGACGATGCACGATTCGTACCTTGTGCAGGCGGTGTGCACGTCAAGTGGATGCTGATGCATGTGGCCACCAGCGAGGACTGGATCATCAGCAAATTGACCGACGGGCCCCTGCAGCTCTCAGAAGAACACCATAAGCATTATCGCGGAGGTAGCACGTGCCGTGTGGACGATCCCATGACGCTGGCTGACTGCATGCAGGTCTTCAAAGACACGAGGGCGCGCGTCGTCGCCTGCCTCTCGGACCTTCCTGAGGCGCGCTACGATGCACCGTCTCCCGCAGGCACTCCCGACCGATTTCCGACGATTGCCTCACTTGTCAGCCTGCTCGGCTTCCATCCGTTGTGGCACTTCGGGCAACTGACAGTCAATCGCCGTATGCTGGGCAAGCCGCAACTGATGTAGTGTCGGCGTCGTTCCGGTGCTGTGGGCCGGGCGTGCTTAGGGGCAATGCACGACTGGTCCATTGGTGCGCTCGTGGTGATTGGGCTCCGATAACCATGTCTGCTCTCACGCCTCCAGCCTCCCAGGTTGCCTGACCCGCTTTTTCAATATTACGGTTTGGGTGACCAATTGAGACTGGAGGCATGAACAATGGCCAGTGACCCGACCCATTCTGTCGCTGAAGCACGTTTACAGGTTGATCGCAAGCACGAACTAATACGGCAGCAAATAGCGACAAAAGAAGAATACGACCGACAGGCGTACCGGCTGAAGACCTTCGAGGTTCAACTGGCCATGATTCAGCAGGAACTCGATGAACTGGAGGGTGCCGGGCTGAAGAGCATGCTCGTCGGGATGTTCAAAGACAAACAGGCTGTTATTGAGCAGAAACGAGCGGCCATTGCCGCCGCTGAAGAGGATACGCGGACTTGTGAATCAACCGCAGAAGACCTTCGTGTTCGTCTCGAGGAATTGGCTTGCGGAATTGCCGAATTGGCCGACTGCGAACACGTCTACAAGCAAAGACTTGATGCCCGTGCCGAAGAACTGGCCGCATCGTCCAGCGAAGCAGGAGAGCAGTATCGCGCGCTCCATGGTTCGGGGGACGCTGTTCGATCGCAGATCCGCAACATGGGCAAAGCCATCGAGCTGGGTGAATACTTGAAGAGTGCATTGAGTACGGCACGACTCTCGACCCGTCGAGCATCAAGTAAGAAGATGATAGGTGGTGCTGTGACCGGCGGCTTGTACAACTCCATACTCAATCAGGCCACCAAGGTCAGCGCGGATGGCGCGAATAACTCGCTGTGCAACTTCAAGCAAGCGCTGGAGAACGTTGTCGGAGATCTGTCCGGGAGTGTGGGGCCGGAGGAGCAGCAGCTGCTTGAATCGATCCAGAGCTTTCAGCAGCACAGCGCTATCTTGGAAATGGATGAATCCTGCGCAGAGGCTTTGGCCATGGATTCGACGGTAGCCGAACTGACCAACCAGATCCACGAACTCGTTAAGGAACGCGAGAAGGAACTGGATGCAATCGAGCAGCATCGTTGTGCTTTGATCGAACAGGCCAGCGACTGACTCGTGGTCAACCGGCCACCGCTGCGGTCGTCGGCGCAACGCTTTTCATGAGCACGCCGCAGGCCCATGCAGCATACGTTCCCAGTGCATACCCTAAGACTGCAAGCAGGACCCCCACAGGCGCCAGGGCTGGATGAAAGGCCGACGCTACGACCGGGGCTGACGCAGCGCCGCCCACGTTGGCCTGGCTCCCGACCGCCATGAAAAACACGGGTGCTCGGATGATTCGTGCCATGGCGATGAGCATGATTGCGTGAATCGACATCCAGATCGCGCCTACGACGAACAAGTCAAAACGGTTCAGGATTGCTGTCAAATCCATTTTCAGGCCGATGGTCGCCACCAGCACGTAGATGAACACCGACCCGATCCGCGATGCGCCGACGCCCTCCAGTTGCCGCGCACGGGTGGCGGACAGAATCAATCCCATGGTCGTGGCCAGCACGATGAGCCAGAAAAAGGGACTCGTGAGGCTGTAGTACGACAAATCAACAGCGATACGCTCATTGAGTCTGTCCATCGTTGGTGCAATGATGTCGGCCCCGAAGTGGGCCAGGCCGGTGCAGCCACAGCCTACTGCAAGCACGACCATGACGTCGCCCAATGCCGGAATCCGCGCGATACCGGATTGATAGGAGGCGACCCGATCACGGAGATCATCAATTGCCGACGCGTCTGCACCATTCCAACGATCGATACTCTTGGCTCGCCCTGCACAGATCAACAGGAAGGCCATCCAGATGTTGGCGATGATCACGTCCACGGCAACCAGCGTAGAAAAAATCTCATCGCCAACTTCCCAGATTTCCTTCATGGCTGCCTGGTTCGCTCCACCGCCAATCCAGGTTCCGGCAACCGTCGACAAACCCCGCCACACGGCGTTGGGTCCTTCGCCGCCGACCGTTTCGGGGCTGATGGTGCCCACGATGAGTATTGCCAGCGGACCCCCAATGACGATACCGGCCGTACCCGTCAGAAACATGATGAGCGCTTTCGGGCCCAAACCGATGATCCCTTTAAAGTCCACACTGAGCGTCAGCAGCACCAGGCTTGCCGGCAGCAGGAAACGTGACGCGACGTGGTACAGTTGAGACTCTTCGACATCTATTATTTTGAACGTCGTCAACAGCGACGGCAGGAAGTAGCACATCAGCAGCGCCGGGACCACCTTGTAGAATCGGTGCCAGAAGCCCGATTCTCTCTTGGACGACCAGAATACGAAGCCCAGCAGAACCATGAGCATACCGAGGATCACGGCGTCGTTGCTGGTCACCGGCAGCAATGTCCGATCGATTTGCGTGTCGTTCATGCGAAACGTGATACCCACATCTGCATGAATTGTCCATGGCGGCTGAATCTGAGCCAATGATCTCGGCGATCATCTTGGCTGCAACAGAACCGAGCCGGGTTCGCCAGCTCACCTTTCTCGAACTATCCTGTGTGGATGACTGCGGTGTCCTCATTTCCGAAATGGCCATTCATGGCTCTCATGGGTGGGGCAGTGGCCATTGCGTTTGCGCCGATTTTTACCCAATTGGCCATGCGCGATGAATGTGTCGGTCCGTTGTCGGCCGCATTGTGGAGGGTCACGCTGGCGTGCCCCGTGATGGTGCTGTGGGCGCGGTGGGATCGGTCCACCGCGCCGGATCGAGCAGTCGCGGCGCACTCGACCGCGTTGTTGTTACCTGGGACTTTGTTTGCTGCCGATTTGACGGCCTGGCATGCTGCCTTCGAATTCACGACAGTCGGCAATGCAACACTGCTGGCCAATTGTGCGGTCGTGCTGGTGTCGGTGTACGCGTGGCTGTTTCTGAAGGAGCACATGGGCTGGCCACTCGTGTGTGGCGGTTCGTTGGCGCTGATCGGCGTGGCCATCGTCATGGGCGTAGACTTTGGCGGCGGCGACAATGCCATCATCGGTGACTTGCTTGCGTTGCTCACGGCAGTGTTCTACGCGATGTACCTGATATGCATGAAACACTTGCGGCGGACCTTTTCAGCCGGCCGCATCATGGCATGGAGCACCGTAGTCTGCGCTCTGTGGATGCTTCCGGGCGTTGTGCTGTTCGAGGATCATATATTGCCAGGCTCGACGCGTGGGTGGCTCATGCTGGGGGCCGTGGCGTTGGTGTCTCATTGCGGCGGACAGGGTTTGATCGCTTACGCGCTCGCACATCTGCCGGCGAGTTTCAGTGCCGTGACACTATTGATCCAACCTACGGGGGCCGTCTTGTTGGGGTGGGTTATTTTCGGAGACGCGCTGACCCCTTTGCAGGCGGTCGGTGCTGGTGCGGTGTTATCGGGCATCATGCTTGCGCGGATGGGCAGCCGATCCTGATCACATTTCGACGACCAGTTGCCGAATCCTGATATGATGATAGCGATGCTTGCGCTCGTGGTGACATGTGTGAGTGTTCTTGGAGGTCGTTCGGATCGCGCAGTCGACCAGGCCCTCGCGGAACTGGCCCTGCAGCGGAAGGGGTCTGTCCTTGTGCTCAAGGGCGAAATCGAGTTCAGCAGGCGCATGGCGCGTTTGCGTCAGGTCCGCACGGACATGGTGAGGGCTCTGCGCAAGCAAGACGAATTCAATCGCCAGGAACAGGACAACTGGTCACTCAAGGAACGTCTGATCAACGAAAGGCAACAGCTCAACGGGCGTCTGGCCACGACACGCACACCACGCCAGCACAACAAACTTGTAGCCCGGATCAATCAAATCACCGACCAGTTGCAGTTGATCGAAATGGCCACGCAGGATCCCCGGCGACGCGACGCTGATGATGTCGTCCGTGTGGCCCGCAAGCGGTATATGGCCGAAGTCGAGAGTTTGCGCTCACTGGCCGCAGAGGTTCGTGAGGAATATGAGCAACTCGAGCTCGATGACCGGTTGCAGGATATCGTTGTGACGCTCAATGGCAGTGGCGCCCGCGAGTACGTCCTGGGCCCGCGCAAGAAGTTCGAGAAGGACCTCGCGTTGCTCGAAACTTTTGGCCACGCCGTTGTGAGTCAAGCCATTCCCATGGACAGTCGGATGAACAGTCACTGGGTCGAAGTGGTCTTCAACGGCAAATTCACCCAGGAGATGATTTTCGATACGGGTGCCGACTTCGTCTGCCTGACCAGTGCCATGGCGGCACGTATGGGCATCGTACCTGACAATAACTCACCCATCTTCATTGTGGGCATGGCCAGCGGGGGTACTGTCGAGACCCGCGCCGTTTTCGTGCGATCGGTGAGTGTCGGGGGATTCGAGGCCAAGAACGTGACGTGCGTGATCTGGCCACCCGAGATGGCTACGGCGCCGCCGCTTCTGGGGGGTTCCTATCTCAGGCACTTCATCTACCAGATCGATCCTGCAGCCGATTCGTTGACCCTGACGCGTATCAATCCAACACCCTAGTCGTGCCCTCTCCGACGCGCGATGGTGGCCCGGACCGCAGTCGATCAGGGCGCCGTCAAGCCGATGTTCTCGAGCGCCGTTTCCGCGCCGTTCTGATTCAATTCCCAGTACTTCAGCCGTGCGGACTTCAGAAGCTCACCCTTTTCGCCGTCGCTGCGCTCCCAGCGCAATATGCGGTTTGGCCAATCAGCCTCGACATGGATCGTCCAGCGCAGGCCACCGGCAACGGTGACACTGTAAACATCGGCATCGAACGTACCGGCGGGGACGCTGACCTTCTGGGGTTCGAGGGAGCGCGACAACATTGCGTCCTGCCAGGCCAATGATTGATGCGAAAGCCGCGCGTCCTGCAGAGAACGAAGGATCGCCGCGCTGCGGTTTTCACCAGGTTCGAGAAAAGGCGCACACATGCCACGCGCCCACAATAGCAGCGTGTCCGCCGAAAGGCCGTTGCGCGGGAACGGCAGGACATCACGGTTGTCGGCCTCGCCACCAAAATAACTGTGCAGTTCATGGCGGATTCGCGAGGCATCGAACAGAATCTGTTCGTAGACGTGGCCGCACCATTCCTGGGCACTGAATGAGACTTTCGATGGGGAGCCCGCCGGCCGTTTTTTTGATGCCCGCAGGTTGATGAACGCACTGCACATTGTGTGGTAATCGTAAATTCCAGTTTGAAAGTCCTTGATGAGGTTCAGTTTCATGGCTGGGAAGGTGTCGTTCTTCTTGCCATTCCGGGAGCCGTCGGCTTTGACCCGCACACTGTCCGAGAAAGTCTCGGTGACGAAGATTGCAACGGCTTGGCCGCGACGCATTTGTTCATACCGCGGCATCGTCAAGGCGTAGCCGCACACTTCGGCGTTACCGTCACCCCAATGGGTCCAGAACGTGTCATCGAAGCGCGGCCTGCCTTCAGCGGGTTGGGCAAGTGTCGGGGGCGTCGCACAGCCGCTACCGATTGCCACCAGCATGATATTGATTGCTGCTACCGTTGTTCGATTCATATGTTCTACTCCCGGACCACTGGGCGGTGGTCCATAAGCACGTTCGTTCGCAGCACGTGCTATGTTGGATTCGGCTGTTGTTGGGTACGCGAGGCACTGTCTGAAGAATCCGCCAGCTACGATCGGCTGCGACGCTTGCTTCCTGCGTTCTCAGCCCGAAATGGTCACCAGCCTATGGACTGATACGCCTGCGGCCATTTCGGCCCTGCGGCCTTGACAGCAAACGCCTCGTCCGATCTCGCCAAGCCGTCGTGTTCAGACAGAGCCTAAAGTTTTCCGACAACGAAAGACCCGATGGTTCTGACAATATCTGGTAGTTTAAGCGCTGCGACGCAAGCGAAGAAGGCAAGCGTAGCGAGCAGCGTGATGTTGGCCAGCCAGCGGTTACGGAACGCTTCTCCGACCCAGGAGGGTCGGTTGTTCATCATCAATAAAGTCAAGGCCACCAGTGGCATGAACAATGCGCCCCCGAGCGCATAGATGATTTGGATCTCCATGACTTCGCGCCACAGCAGCGGGATGGGGACAACCGCGAGAGCCAGCAGGAAGATGCGGTACGCAGGCGTTCGTTCGAGTTGCGTTGTGGCCGCCATGCTCTGACCTCGGCGGAGGGCCACGAAGTCCGCAAACATGTACGGGACGCTTTGCCAAACACCCAACAGGCTGCTGAAGACGGCGCCCCAGAATCCGGCCAGGAAAATCCACTTGCCCGATGTGCCGAGAGCCAGATCGAGTTGAGATGCCAGCTCCAGGGCCATCGTGGGTCCCTTCCTTAAATCAAGTCGCGATCCAATGACAATCATGGCCATGCCGAATAGCGCAGTCAGGATGTAACCGACTGCCAGATCGATGCGGCATGCCCGCAAGCCGCTGGTTCCACTGCGACCCGCTTCACGGATCCAATAACCGTACGACATGATGGTTACCGTTCCGCCAACACCACCCAGGATCGCGATCGGCCACTTGACCTCACCATCAGGAAAGCTGGGCACGACCAGGCCACGCAGATGGGGCCACTCGATTGGGATCCGGAACATCGTGATCAGTACGGCGGAGAACATGACAACGATGCACATGGCCATCAGCCTGCCAAAGAGCTTGAAGCCACCGACCCACACGACGACCAGCCCGAGTAGCGCATGAATGATGCCCCATGCCCGCTTCGAGTACATCAGGTCATCGCCCAACGGGAAGAGGCCGGTGCCAGCAATGCCGCACGCGCTGATGAGCATGCCGCCCACGGTCACCGACCACAGGATCAGGTAGGTCATGAACACCCAGCGGATCCACGAGCCGAGCCGAAGACTCCAGCCCTCCAGCAGTGTCGTGCCTGTGGCCATCTGCCAGCGGGCCAGGCCTTCGTTGAGGCTGAACTTGAGAATTGCGCCCATCCATGCGGCCCACAGAACATTCAATCCGGCTGCGGATCCCGCGAGGCTGGCAGTGACGAGGTCTCCCGCCCCCAGGCCCGTGGCGGCCATCAGGATTCCCGGCAAAAGAGCCGCGAAGGTCAGGTGATTCCTACTCACGCAGCATGGTCTCGATGAGAGTTTCGAATTCCGTACGCAATGATTCATACTCACGACCCGTGGCCGGTCCCGTAAAGCCCGTGTGCACGGCGCGTACGGTGTTGGTTCGATCCACGAAGATCGTCGTTGGGTATGAACGAACTCGATCGAGCAGGGGTACTGCGGCGCTGGCCTGATCTTTAGCCGAGGTACCAGCAATCAGAATCGGATAGGTGATACCGTGTCGTCGTGTGTAGATGCGCACCTGGCGCGCATCACGTTCGAAATCCCCACTGTGCTCGAAAGCCAGACCCAGGATCTTGAGGCCGCGTGGTCCAAATCGCCTGTCCAGCTCGACGAGATAGTTCGAAGCATCATGACAGTTGGGGCACCAGGTTCCGAAAATCTCGATGAGCCGTGCCTGGCCGGTGAATTCCGGGGCGGCCAAAGAACGCCGCATGCCATCGAGGTCCCGATAGACGAGATCGTCGAGCTTGATCGCGTTGTCCCACTTCGTCATGTCGAATGCGCTGGGCAGTGCTGCTTTCGAGTCGGGCGTGGCCGTCCAGGTTTCGTGCCAGGTGTCCGAGGACCAGAAATCACCATTCAGAATGCCGCTCTTGAGTTCTGCAGCGAACAGGAAGGCATGCGCGCCGTCGAAGCAGGACAGCTTGAGGAGTCTTCCGTCCCAGCAGCCCGCGAGGAAGCGATAGTCGCCGGTAGTGGTCATGAAGGTGCCCTCGGCCAGGCCTGTTTTTCTGACGGCGAAATCAGCAACGGCAAAGTCCGGGCTCTGACTGAACTGCACACGCCAACGTCGAGGCAATCGGATGCGCTCAGGGGGCGTGAAGGCAAAACGCGGCTGCAGGCCCCACGTGGCGTGAAATGGCATTTCGGTCCAGGTTGCGCCACGCCGCCGCTTGCGCCACGTTCCATCCAGGCGTTCGCCATCCTGGCTGACGTCACACGTTATCTTCGAGTCGTAGTAGTCGATTTCGAAAGAGGCATTCGTGCGTGCTACCGTGACTGAGGGGATTTCGATGTGCTCCGTCCCGTTGATCAGCCATGCGCGCAAGCCCTGTTCAGTGGGCGCAATTTCAAATCCGAAGGGCAAGTCTCCCCCGGGGCATTCCAGCCATGCGTGCCACGCCCCGGGCTTGATTGGGCTGAGTGGCTCATCTGAAACCGGCATGGCCAATGCGGCCCCCGTGAGTGTCAGCAGCGCGATCGTGTTCATGGTTGAGATGGTATCGCCAAAGCCCATCCGGCCCAAAGTGGGCTGCGGAATTGCCGGCTCGCGTTCGCCAGAGGCCACTGAGTGCTCTATCTCGAGGCGTGGGCGCATGGGGTCTTGACGAGCGGCCCGGGCCGTGGCCCAGTGAACGGGGCGCACGGACACACCACATCGTTATTTTTTTCACAAAGTGTTTCGGTTGTGGCACGCGTCCTTAGATTGACTGTATCACGCATTACACTTCTTTTTTTGACAAAAACACCATTGACGACCTCCGACACTTGTAGTAGGATTCCTCCGACGCTCGTAGTAGGGAAAATCCTCAATGGGTCACATCGAATACGAACTTGGCTCCGCTGAACTCGAAGTGCTGAAGGTTCTCTGGGACGAAGGCCCCTCAACGGTGCGGCAGGTTCATTCTCAACTTCGCGATCGCGGCCGCAAGGTCGCCTATACGACGGTGTTGACGTTCCTGACGCGGCTCGAGCAGAAGGGCTTCGTGTCCAGCGATAAGTCTGATGTGGCCTACGTCTATCGGGCTGCGGTCACGAGGAACAAGGTGACGCGTTCCCGACTCAAAACAGTCATCGAGCAACTCTACGATGGTGCGGCCGGTCCAATGGTGCTTCACCTGGTGAAGAACGAACGACTGTCGGACGATGACATCGCGGCCCTGCAGCATTTGATCGATCGATTGGATGGCAAACGAAAGCGGGGGGGAGAGTGATGATGGAAGCACTACAGCCGCTGTTCGATCTACTTTGGCGGAACGCGTTGGCTGCGGCACCCTTGGCTGCATTTATTGCTGGGGTGTGTTGGTTGTTTCCATTTCGGCCCCAGACCCGACACCGACTGTGGCTGGTGGCGCTACTGGCTTTCGTGGTGCCCGCCGTTCTGCCGCATCCCCGATGGATTACTACGGCGATGGAAGAAATCGTGCCCGGATCCGCTGATTCGGCGGTCGTGGCGGTGGCCGGCGATGCCACACCCCAATCCCACTGGATAGAAGTCGCTCGAGGCTCGGAGGTGGCACGCGAGAAGATCTCCGCCGGCCCCAGACGCGTTGTTCCGAAGACCGTGGAGTCCACCGTCGACGCCGATGACGAACTCGTTTCCGTCCCTCGGGCTTCCGGCAATTCCCGGGTTCCGGAACGCTTCCTTCCGCGCCCCACCGTGTCACTGCTGGGACAGCCGCCGAAACAATCCGCGCCGTCGATCATTCGACTTCCGGAAATCCGTTCACTGACGCCAGGGGTGCGGCCCAAGCGTCGCGCTACGCTGCCGCCGAAGTTGGTTGCGGCTGAAACGGTCGATCGGCCCGTTCAGGCCTCGGCTACGGTGGCTTCTGTCGACGAAGCGCCGGCGGCGCCAACTGCGGCCAGCGTATGGCTCGCGCGTCTTGCTACGTTGCGGCAGGCGGTGGTTTCGTTGCCGCCCGTTCCCGGAGGGGTGTGGTTGCTTGGGGCTGCACTGTTGCTACTGACCTATCTGATCCGCTCGCTTCGTTTTGCCGTTCTGCTGCGGGAGGCGTTGCCTGCGCCGCCCAACATCCGCCGCCAGGTCATGGCCGCTGCCGACCGCATGGATATCGTACCACCACGCACGCTCATGGTGTCGCGCCGGCTGTCTCCGATGATTTGTTGCCCGATGTTCAACCGTCAGCCCAAGTTGATCCTGCCGATTGATCTGTGGCTCCAGCTCGATCCCGTGGGACGGAACGCGGTGTTGTTCCATGAGCTCGCTCATCTGAAGCGGCGCGACCACTGGGTTCGCTGGATCGAGATCTTGATTGCCGCCGTGTTCTGGTGGAACCCGGTCGCATGGTGGATTCGCCGGAGGCTGGATGATGAAGCTGAAACCTGCTGTGACAACTGGGTAACCTGGCTCTTGCCGCGCGGACGCCGCGCGTATGCAGAGGCGTTACTCAAGACCAAACAATTCATCGATGGTTGCAGTGTTCATGCACCGGCTGTCGGGATTGGGATCACGACCAAGAAAACAAGACATTTTGCCAGGAGGCTGACCATGGTCATGACTGAAGCCAATACTCCCAAGCTTTCGATCTGGGGTGTCACCGTTGTTGTAAGTGCCGCGCTGGCCCTGTGGTCGGTGACGCCTGCGCTGGCCTGTCCGCCGGACGAAGACAGCAAGCCCACGGTGTCTACGCCGCCCCGTGCTCCGCGAGCCCCCAGGGCCGCCCGTGCTCCTCGTGCTCCTCGTGCCCCGCGCGCTCCCAGAGCACCCCGCGCGCCGCGGACGCCTGCGGTGCACGCACCGCATCATGCAGAGGGTCACAGTCATGCAGGTCACGATCATGTGGATGCGCAGCTGAGCAGCTACGAACAGCACCTTGCCGGCCGCGGTGAGAACAATGAGCTCGAAGATCGTTTGGCGCGACTCGAGGATCAAATGGCTCGCGTGCTCGAGCAATGGGAACGGATGCAGGTGCCGCGTGCAATCCAGGGCGTGACGGTGAATCCGGCAGGGGATGGCGAAGAATATGAAGAAGCCTACCACCTGCCCGCCGGCAAGCTCGAGAAGCTGACCGCATTGATGGTCCGCGACGATGTTCCGGTGTGGGTCAAGCCGCGAGAAGATCACATCATCGTGCAGGGGACAGCAGCGCAACACGCCGCCTTCAGGGCTTTTTGCAACCTCATTCATCCGGATGGCAAGAAGGATAACCAGGTCGGTCGGATTTGGCCCGGCGCTGTGCACCAGGGCGATCTTGCGGTTTTCGAGGCGAACGGGGCCCGCAATGAATTGACTGCAATGCTCGACATGCTTCATGCCGAAGCCGGCGCGATCAACGCACAGGCTGAACAACTCGAGCGCCAAGCGAAGATCATGGCCAAGCAGGCCAAGACCATGGAGAAGGAGGCCAAGCGGATCGAGCGACGCAGCGAAAAAATTGAAGGCCATGAGGCTGAAGCGCTGCGTGAACATGCCGACCATCTGCGGCATGAGGCTGATCTGATGCGCGATCAGGCGGAGATGCTGGATGAAGAAGCCGAGGAACTCCTTGAGCATCGCGAGGAACTCGAAGATCGGGCCGAAGAGGCCAAGGATGAATTGGATGAGCTTCGCGAACGGTCCGGCGCACGCTGAGCCTTTCTGCGGTTGAATGACGTTCGCAGTGGCCTCGCTCGTACGAGCGGGGCCACTGCATCACCATGACCAACACGATAACGGGTGCAGGAGGCCAGTATGACGCAGCACGGTGGCAGGCTGTTTGCGACGTGGATCGTCAGTTGTTGTTGCATGGCCTTTGTGAGTGTCGCAGACACACCGCCCGTCGAAGCTGATCCCGACTTACGTGACTATCTCAGCGGCAATGGTTTGCTGAACCGTGGCCTGTATGATCTGGCCGCTACCGAGTATCGCAAGTTCCTTGATGAGCATCCCGATCACGACAAGGTTCCCGTTGCCCGGTATGGGCTTGCAGTGTGTCTGCAGCGTACTGCGCGACATGAAGAAGCAGTTGCTGTGCTGCAGCCGATCATCGGATCCGTGCCTGCGGGTTTCTCGTTCGCGGCAGAGTCGTTCGTGCTCGTCGGTCAGTCGCACATGGCATTGGAGCAGTTCGAGCAGGCAGCTCGAAGTTTCCGGCGCGTAGTAGATGGTTATGCGATGTCCGATGTCGCTCCAGCCGCTGGCGCTGCGCTGGTCGAAGCACTGTATCGCGACGGCGCTTATGGCGATGCGGAGAAAGTCGCCAATCACATCACGCGCAAGTGGCCGAGCAGCGCTCTGCACGGACGTGCATTGTTCATCGGTGCCCTGGCGACCGAGGCCAGGGGCAACTTTGAGCAAGCCGCGCGAGCGTTCACGGTATTCATCGAGCGCTACCCGCAAGACCCGCTTGTGATCCAGGTTCAACTGCACCTGGCGCGGTGCTCCCAGCAATTGGGGCGCTATGCTGCTGCACGGGCCAGCTACGAAGCAGTCCTTCGGCGGGCCGATCATCCGGTGGCCCCGGATGCGCGTTTCGGGCTGGCGGTGATCGACGCGATCGAAGGGCGTTTTGATGTCGCGCAAAAGAGCCTGCAAGCCCTGCTCGAGCAACCATTGTCACCACCGCTTGCTGCAGCTGCGCGACTCGAGCTCGGCCGAGTCCTGCTGCAGGCAGGACAGGTTGAACAGGCCGCGGCGACACTTGGGACGTTGCAGGGTCAACAGCTTGCGACAGATGAATCAACCTACCTCTTGGGGAAGTGCCGCCTGCGTCAGGAGCGTTGGCGTGATGCGGTGGCCACCCTGGATCGGGCCATTGCGACCTGGCCCGATAGCCATCTCCTACCGGAGATGCAGTACGACCGTGCGGTGGCTCTCGTGCGTGCTGGCGATGACGAGGCCCCCGCTGCGTTGACAGGATTTCGCGCTCGTTTTCCTGATCATGCGCTGGCCGCCGACGCTCTCGAGGCGCTGGCGCACGAGGCCCACCGCCGCGGTCAATATGATGAGAGTCGCGAATACTGCCGCTTGTTCATCGAGGAGCACGCAGCCCATGAACACGCTGGCGAAGTCACGTTTCTTCTGGCTGAGAACCACTACCTCGCCGGTCGCTATGAAGAGGCTACGCCCGTTTACCGGCGCGTCCTGGCCGGCCACGCCGAAATGCCTCAGGCAGAGTTGGCCGAATTTCGTCTCGGGATGGCCCTCTACCGCCTGGACCATTACGCCGAAGCCATCCCGATACTCGAACGTGTCGCTGGACGGTCCATGGAACATACTCGGCCGGCGCTGATCGCGTTGGGTGATATGTACTTTGCTGCAAACGAGTTTGAAGATGCCGATCAATGGTTCACACGCTATATCGATGATGCGGCTGATCAACCTGCGATTGCAGATGCGCTGATCAAGCGCGGCTTGGCCCGTCAGCGCGTGGGTCGGGGACGCGAGGCACTGGCCGACTACGAGCGCCTGATGGTGGCGTTTCCCGACAGTCCGCATCGCATACAGGCGCTGTTTGAACGTGGCCAGATCTTGTTGAACGACCAACGGCCCCTGGAAGCATCCATCGCATTCGAACGCGTGCTGGCCGAGGGGCCCGAGTCACGTTTCGCCCCTCACGCTCAGCGTCATCTGGGGACGATCGCACTGCAGAGCGGGGACTACGTCGCAGCCTCCCAGCGCCTGGCATCCCTGGCCGCTAATGGTGCTGATAGTGAACTGGCGGCAGGCGCGTTGATCGACCGTGGGCAGGCATTGAGTGCTACAGGCAAACATGCTGAAGCCTCAGAGGTGTTCACGGAGTTGTTGCGGCAGCACCCGGATCACCCGCGCGTGATGGAGGTTCGTGCCCGCCAGGCGATCGCACTGTCGCGGCTCGAACGTTGGGCCGCTGCACTGGCGGCAATCGAGGACGTTGAATCTTCGGGATTGGATCCCAAGTTGGCTGCTGCCGTGGCTTACGAACGGGCCTGGTGTTTTCGGTCGCTCGGCCGCGACGAAGAGGCCGCGCAGGCCTACCGCCGCCTGTTGGGTTCAGGCGGCCAGGCCGAGCTCGGGCCCCATGCAACGATTGAGTTGGCCGAACTGGAGTTTCGTTCCGGCCGCCACGCTCAAGCCGTCCGCTTGATCGAACAACTCGATCACTCGGGTGCCATGGGCGAAGCGGTCAGTGAGCAAGCACTGTATTTGTGGGGTGTCAGCCTGTTCGAGATGCAGCGCGTGCAGGCTGCGGCCGATATCCTCGAGCGTTACCTTGCACAATACCCTCAGGGGTCGCAATCCGCTTCGGCCTTGTTCTTTGCCGGAGAGGCTCGGTTTGCGCACAGTGACTATGCTCGCGCCGCCAAACACCTCGGACAGTTGATCGACAACTGCCCGGCTGAAGGACATTGCGCCGCCGGCCTGCTGCGGTTGGGCGAGTGTTACGCGCAGCTTCAGCAATGGAGCAAGAGCGAGCAAGCGTTTGCTGATTATCTGGATCACCACGGTAACAGCGAGCACGCTTTTCAGGCTCGGTTCGGCAGAGGATGGGCCCGCGAAAATATGGGACGTTTTCCGGAGGCTATCGACGCCTATCGTCAGGTCATTGCTACGCACCAGGGGCCGACGGCCGCGCGGGCGCAATTCCAAATCGGAGAATGTCTGTTTGCTCAGAAACAACACCGTGAGGCGGTCAGTGAGTTCCTCAAAGTCGACATTCACTACGGTTACGACGAATGGAGCGCTGCGGCCCTCTATGAGGCAGGCCGATGCTTCGAAGCGTTGACTGAACCGCAGCGGGCACGGGCGCATTACGATCAGGTCATGGCCGATCATGGTGCATCCCGATGGGCGGGGATGGCTTCCAAGCGTCTGGCTGCGTTGGGTGATGGTTAGAGCTACGGGTATCTTGTGACCAAGCTGGGCGAAGGAGTTATTGCGTGACTGCATGGATACAGCTGAGTGCATGGAGCGTCCTCGGGCAAGTCGATGGCGGCCAGGTCGAGACCATCGGCCCCGAGGCGGTGCAGATCCAATCGGTGTGGGATTTCGTTCTCAAGGGCGGCTGGATGATGATTCCGATCGGCCTGTGTTCGCTCGTGATGTTGACCGTTGTGGCAGAACGGCTGATCAGCTTGCGTCGTGAACGCGTCGTCCCCCAGGGCTTCTGGCCGGGTCTTGAAGCGATTCTCAAAGGCGGTCGCCCGGCTCGGGTTGCAGCGCAGGAGTACTGTCGCAAGTCCGCATGTCCGCTGGGTCGGATTACTGAGGCGGGATTGCGTAAGAGCGATCAACCGATTGAGTTGGTCGAAAAAAGCCTGTCCGATGCTGGCGAACGGGAAGTCGCACAACTGCGGCGCTATGTTCGGATTCTGGCGGTTGTTGCATCGGTGTGTCCGCTGCTCGGGTTACTCGGGACGATTTTCGGAATGATCAAAGCCTTTCAGACCGTTGCCAGCTCGGCCGAAGCGCTGGGCCGCACGGAACTGCTGGCGACCGGCATCTATCAGGCTATGATCACCACCGCCGCAGGCTTGTCGGTTGCAATCCCGGCGCTCATTTTCTTTCATGTCGTCCAGGCCCGTATTGAGAAGCGTGCACTCGAAATGGACGCATGCTGTGCGGAACTCATCGAGTGGGTCCACAGTCTGCCGCCGGCAGCCGCGGCACTGCGTGTGCGTGATGGATCCGGTCACGTCGCTGATGTTCCGACCGATGGACATCTTGCCGTGCCTGAACCTGCGGCAGCCATTTCCTAGGGGTGGACTATGATCATCAAGGATGCCGCAGGTAAATCCGAGGGCGTGTCGATTGAGTTGACTCCAATGATCGACATGGTGTTTCTGTTGCTCATTTTTTTCTTGATCGCCACCACGTTCCATCAAACTGAACGAGAGATGAAGATTGCGTTGCCCGATGCGACCGCGGGTGGGCCAATCAGCGCTGCGCTCAAGGAACTGATCGTCAATGTCGATGCCCAGGGAACCATCATCGTTGCTGGCCAGGAGCTCAGCAGCACCGGGCTGAGCGAGCTTATCGCCGGTCGGGTCAAAGTAAACCCGGAACAGAAAGTGTCGGTTCGCGGCGATCGCGAAGCAGCCTATGCGCACATCGTAACCGTCCTCGACATTTGTAAGTCTTCCGGTATCGCCGAGCCGTATCTCGACACGGTCCTGGTCGAATAATAGTCATTTTGCGATTGACGAAACGAGTTCATGGCGAACAACGAGCAAGCGAGAGCGGATGCGCCAACGACCCCATCAGCGGCTCATCCGCTGTGGCGGACGGGGATCGCCGCCCTGTTGGTGTGTGGCCTTTTGGCGGTCATCGTCATTGCTGTCGCATGGCCCAAACGACAGGCGCTTTATTCTGATGCCGACACCATTCACGTGGCTGCCGCTGAACTCGAGCCGCGCGACATCCTCTGGCAACCACCCAAGCACCTGGCGAACACCATCAATACAGATGGTGAAGAGTACGAGCCACGCGTCAGCCACATGGGCGACGAGTTGTTCTTCGTTCGGGGCAAGGCTGGAGAGAATGCCGATATCTACTCGAGTCTGCTTGCCGGGGAAGACTGGGGTCCGCCCGTGGCCCTGGCAGCAATCAACAGCCCGGCCGACGAGCTGGGGCCCGTGCTCGCGCGTGACGGCCAGGCGCTGTATTTCTACAGTAACCGGGACGGTGGTTTCGGCGGCTACGATCTGTGGGTGGCTTATCGGGGCGTGTCCGGCTGGCAGGAGCCGGTTAATCTCGGTCCGCAGATTAATTCGGGTTTCAATGAATACGGTCCGGCGCTGACACCCGACAGTGCCTTATTGTATTTTTCCTCGAATCGCCCACAGCCTGGTGATCGCCAGCCTCCGCCCGATGCCTGGCCTGCAACCTTGCGAGAGGATCGCTACACCGGTGATTACGACATCTATCTTGCAACAGTCGGTGAAGATGGCCCAGGGAACGTCCAACGCGTCGATGCATTGAGTTCGGCGCACGACGACGGTGCGCCGGCAGTCAGCCCGGTCGGGGACTTTGTCTACTTCTCATCGAACAGGCCGGGGGGCGTTGGCAGTTTCGACCTGTATCGTTCACGTCGCCTGCGCGGTGATCACACGCCGGTCGAAGCGCTCGATGGCATCAATACTGCCGCGGCCGAGCTGGACCCTGCGCCGACTCTGGGCGGTTTCGCTCTGTATTTCAGCTCCAATCGGCCCGATCCGCTGAACGGTGGTACAGATTTCGATGTGTACTACTCGATGTCACGCGAAGTGTTCATCGAACACGTTGTCGATCAAGCGCGGATGGACTGGGCCGCGTTGTGGGCCGGCCTGTGGCCAAACTTGTTATGGTTACTGCTGGCTCTTCTCGGGTTGCTTGTCTTACTGGCTTTGCTGCGTCCTGGACGCCATGGAAAGCTGGGATTGTTGGCGCGATGCCTTCTCGCTTCGGTGTTTGCCCACCTGCTGTTACTCATGTTGCTCAGTTTGTGGCGCGTCGGAACGGCTCTGGCGGATGCCTGGCACCAGGGGGGGCAGGTCAAGGTTCATCTCGTATCATCTGATCGCGGCGAATCGCTGGCTGCGCAGTTACGCGGTGGCCTGACGGCAGTCGATCTCCCCGAAGTCACGGCGCCTGAACTCCGGCGTACCGAGAATTCTGCGCGATTGGTTGACATCAAGCCGGTGGTCGAGCAAACCGACGGCCCCACGATTGACGTCAGCGCGCAACACCTGGCACACGATGCCGCACCTTCTGACGCCGACGTCACACAACCTCGTACGGTCGAGACTCGCCCCCTCGATCCCAGCGAAGATCAACTGGAGGTTGCGATGCCAGTTACCGAGCGGGCGCGAACCGCGGAACTCGAACGGACCGTCGAGCCAGTCCAAGTCGCAACATCACAGCGTAGTCAATCGATCACTCCGTCATCCACCACCAAGGTCGCCGAGATCGCGCCGGATCCAATTCAGGATCCCCCCGACCCCATGCCGGTGGATATGCCCGCGCTGGCTGTGCGGGCCACGCAATGGAATGACCGGCCGGCAGGAGCCGGGCCAGTGCCGCACACGACGATTGAGCCTCTGGATACACCGCGCGGGCCAGTTGAGACACCCGGGCGCGCGCACGTAGACGAGACTCCCGTTGCTCCTGCTGACATCGAGATCGAGAGCACGCGAGCGCCGTTGGTCGGTGGCGCACCGTGGGCGGCGGCCGAAGCTCAGAATGTGGAATTAGCACCATACGAACGGAGCGTTACGGATGTTACGGTACAAGCAGTACCAGATTCATCGATGATCGAGGTCTCGGGGGCGGAGTTGCCACATCGTCATGCACCACAGCCCATGACTGGCGAGTGGGCGCTGAACGATTCGGCCGCGGACCTGCCGGTACCCACTCAGGTCGCACCGCTGCATGTCCGCGAAACAGAGTCCTCCGTCGTCGAGACGGCGGCAGTGGATGTCATCACGCCAACTCCGCAACGTGCAGGCATCCTGCCGGAGCACAGCACCACCTTCGAACCGGTTGATATTGCCCCTGCTCCTCCCGTGACCGTCAGTGGTTCAACTCAGGTTGTTGAACAGCCTCAGCCGCGCGAGGCGCGCGTGGCTGCGCGCAGTGCGGTCGGTCCCGGGGGAGCTCTCGTCATCGAAGCGGTTGAACTGGCCGCGCCTCATCTGGAATTAGACGACATCATTCCGGCACGCACTTCGGAGGCCGCGCAGGAACAACCCCACGTCGCCGCCACGCTCGGTACCGCGGAACCGCAGTCCTCTGCCGCAACGGCCCTGCCCAGTGCGGTCCACGTCAATGTCGAGCTATCGCCCACACTCGCGCCGCGGCTCGCTGAGCCGCTGGTTACCGCACAACCAGTCGTGCGGACGGACCCATTGCCCATGCCGGCGACGCCACTCAGCGCACTGACGACGCCGTTACCGTCGGCCCAGCCGTTGGGCTTGAAACTGCCAACAGAAACGACCCCTCCAGTGAACCCGTATGTCGGGCGCACCCCCGATCAGCGCCAGGCACTGGTCGAACAAATGGGCGGCAGCAATGAGACAGAAGCTGCGGTGGCCCGGGCGCTCGCCTGGCTCGCGGCCCACCAGAGCCGGGACGGTCGATGGGATGCCACTGGCTTCGATGACCAGTGTGGTCGCTGTGGAGGGACGACGAATATCGAGGCAGACATTGCATTGACGGGTCTAGCGCTGCTGTGCTTCATGGCGTCAGACCATACCCATACGAAGCCGGGGCCGTACCAGGAGGTCGTGACCGACGCATTGTCCTGGCTGCTCAAACAGCAGGGCCGAGACGGCGATCTACGTGGGGCCGAGACCATGTACAGTCATGGCATTGCATCTATCGCATTGGCTGAAGCCTTTGGGATGACCCACGACCCTGGTCTGCGGCAGCATGTTGAATTGGCGATCGGATTCATAAGTCGGGCCCGCAACACACGTGGCCCGGGGGGTTGGCGCTACGATCCTGGACAGGCAGGGGACACGTCGGTTCTGGGGTGGCAGATGATGGCACTGACGAGTGCCCGACGCGCTGGCATCACGATCGAAGACGATGTTTTCGAAGTCGGCCGAGATTGGTTGGCGCGCGTCATGTCGGAGACTGGGCGTTTCGCTTACCGCCCGGGTCGGGCACCCAGCCCGGCGATGACCGCGGAAGCAATGTTCACGTTGCAGTTGCTTGACGTGCCGCGCGAGGACCCGCGCATGAAAGAGGCCGTCAAGTATATCATGGGTTACCTGCCGGACTGGAACGGCGAGGCCAGCACATACTACTGGTATTATGCAACTCTGGCGTTATATCAGTACCAGGGTCCGGAGTGGACACGGTGGAACGAGGCCATGACCCGCCGTTTACTCGAACGTCAGATCTTGGACGGCCCGGCCACCGGGAGTTGGACACCTGCTGATCGGTGGTCCAATGTTGGCGGGAGGGTGTATCAGACGGCCTTGTGTACGTTGATGCTCGAGTCCTACTACCGCTATCTGCCAATGTATCAACTATCCGATTGACCCTTACTCTGGCCAAGTCCCGGCGGCGTGGCTTCTCGGGGAGAGGCAGACTGCCCCCTCGCGACACGGATCCACTTTGTAACAGCTTTGTCAGGCCGTTTGAACCGATTCCCAAACCGGGCTACGATGGGGGCCCGTCCTGATTTCACAGGGATTGGGTGGACAACGAACTAACGGCACGACCTTGCAAGATAAGGAGTTGAGCACCATGACGCGAACGCGTTTCGTTCTCGTTCTGGCACTGGTTTCTTTCGGTCTGGGTGCATGCAACGGGACGAAGGAATCTCCCGCCTCGCAAAACACCCGAACAACTGATTCGAGTGCACCCCAACAGTCGGGCTCGACGGACCGCGGCCCCCAGGCAGCCAGCAAGGACATGATCACTGCTCCTTTCAGCATGTGGGTCGAGTGCTATGCGCCGCATCGCTGGACGTGGACATGGGAGATGAAGGTCGAAGAGAGCGGCAAGTACGAGATCATCATTCACCCCGACGAGTATGGGGAAGCGCCTGATGATCTGGTCTATCAGATGAAACCGGAACAGATGACGGCGATCATGGATGCCCTCAACCGCGCCGACTTCATGAACCTGGACGCAGAGTACGGCAACCCGCGTGGCCCCGTGCGGCGAACCATTCGGGTTACGACCAATGGTGTAACGCGTGAAGTCAAGTTCACGGCGCGCCATGCAACATTGCACGAGATCCCGATGAAACTACTCGAGGCGTGGTTGGTCATCCGCTCCACGTGGAACGAGTACCGCGCCCACGATGGCCAGGACTATATCAAGCAGTACATCAACGAAGTCCGAGAGGGGCGCTACGAGAAGCCTGCGGACGACGCTCAGTAATTCAGCCTGACAGAACCTCGGGGCACGGAGACCTTATACGTCTCCGTGCCCATTGTTGTTTTTACAGGTGAGCCGGTGGGTTCGCTGTATTTATCAACAGGTCGCTCTTGGCGGGTCGGTCGATGTAAGTAGATCGCCCCCGTCCGTATTGGGTTGTGAATCGGACGGTGGCCGGCCGCGGCGCGGTCTGTCTTGCGAGGCCGGCGCGCGTATCTCTATACTGTTGACACTTTCATCCCGCAGCTCGAAGGGAACACGTTGGCCGATCCGCAGCGCTTGACGAATGGAGATTGCATCGCCGGCATGAAACGGTTGTCAGATGGCACCGTGGACCTCGTATTCGCCGACCCGCCATTCAATATCGGATATGACTACGATACCTACGATGACAGCCGGGCCGACGAAGATTATCTCGAATGGTCGAAGAGGTGGATGTCGGAAGTCGCTCGTGTTCTGGCACCGACCGGAACGTTCTGGCTTGCAATCGGTGATGAATATGCGGCGGAATTGAAAGTTCTCGCTCAGCGTGAACTGGGCTTCACCTGCCGCAGTTGGGTCGTGTGGTACTACACTTTCGGTGTGAACTGCACACGCAAATTCAGCCGCAGCCATGCCCACCTGTTTCATTTCGTCAAGAATCCAGACGACTTTACCTTCAATCACGATGATATTCGCGTGCCCTCGGCACGACAGTTGGTTTACAAGGACAGTCGAGCGAACCCGCGGGGCCGCTTGCCCGACGACACGTGGATACTGCGTCCCCAGGACCTTCCCGATGGATTTCAGGCAGACCAGGATACGTGGTATTTCCCACGCGTGTGCGGTACGTTCAAGGAGCGTGCCGGTTGGCACGGTTGTCAAATGCCAGAGCAGCTCCTCGGGCGCATCATTCGGGCGTGTTCCCATCCCAACGATACCGTTCTTGATCCGTTTGCCGGTAGCGGCACAACGCTCATTGTCGCGCACAAGCTCGGTCGCAAATGGCTGGGCTTCGAAATGTCCGCGGATTACGCACAGCAGATTCGCAAGCGAATGAAGCGTGTTAAGACGGGGGACCGCCTCGAGGGTGCGGAGGAGCCGTTGATTAGCGTGCCCAGCACGAAGGACGCAGCGCGTGGACGGCGCCGATCTAAGACGCGGGCCTCGGAAAGTGGTTGTGCGGGAAGTCGTCAAGGTCCAGCCACGCCTGCACTGCATCAAGACCGGCCCGCGAGGTCGCGCGCCAACGGGACACGTGCAAGTAAGCGCCTCAATGGGGCGCCGCGACACACGACAGCTCAGGAGAACGAGGTGCTCCAGGCCTACGTGACGGCATGTTCCGGGTGGTCTGTTGATCGTGTGTTGACGGATCCCGACGTCAACAATCGGTTTATCAATCGATGTGCAGAGCGCGGCGTCCCGGGATCCGCGGCATCGTGGAATCACCAGCTGATCGGGCTACGCAAAGCAGGTAAGCTCAAGTCCGTTCCCGGGGCAGAACGTACACACATTCCAATCCACGAGATCGATCGCTTTGTCTTTGCAAGTGAGATCGCTTGGCGCGTTCTCGCTGAACGGTCAGGCCTGTCACTCGATGAAATTTTGTGTGATCCAGAGCAAGCTGGACAATTTGACGAACTGGCCGCGCGTCTTGCACCCGGGTGGACACCCTTCAATTATCGGTGGGGTGCGCTCAAGCTTCGCAAACAGGCTCGTGTCATGCGACGTCATGCTGCGGAACTCCCGCCCGAGGTGGCCGGATTGTCATTTGGAACAACGGCCCGCCGGCTCGATCACCTGGGGCGCATACCGTCTGTTGCGGGACTCTACGTTCTGGCTGCAGGCAAGAAGCGTTTGTATATCGGTTCCACGTTTGACTTGTCCGCACGATTGCACTGCCAGGTCCAGCACATGCCGGCCATGTTGTCCGCTTTGCATCTAAAGAACGTCACTCTGGAGCAGATCCGGATACGTGTTTTGCAGATTGGGGACGCGATTCCGGAACGCCAGCGTCTCGGGCTGCTGTCACGCTTCCTGGGGTCGTACCATCCGGCAGGAAACGCCAACCTCGAGCATCAGGCGTTCACAATGACCTGATGTGTCTTCCTTCCGGCACTGTCCCAGTCCTGGGCACTGTCTGAACTACGGTTTGGCGAGATCGGGCGAGGCGTTTGCCGTCAAGGCCGCAGGGCCGAAATAGCCGCAGGCGTATCGGTCAATACGTTGAGGACCAACTCGGGCTGAGAATGCAGAAAGCAAGCTTCGCGTCGATCGTAACTCGCGGAGTTTTCGCTAATGCCACATAATCATCATCCATCGGGCAGCGCAGTGACCTAGCACGAGTCCCAAGATCGCAACCCCCCAGCCTCGAGGCATCTCGAGATAGCGCGCATAGCCAACCCACACGTAGAAGCATGAGAGCGCGGCTAAGCTGAACAGCACTATTCTGCCAGCCATATAGTAGTCAGACCCGGACCAGCGCAAGCCAGGCTTGACCAACAACCCAATATCCATGCACATTTCGACCATGCACCAGGCCATCGTGGCGCAGGCCAGCGGGCAGGTGGCGTGCACGAAAACGCGGAGCGTCTGCTGCCAACGCACACGGAATCGCCTCTTGGACAGGATGAAGACTTGAAAACTCAGGAATGTTGCAAAGTACCAATATGCCAGGAAAACCATGTCGTTGTTCGACAGTCGCAGGTTGTACACGAATGTCTGGTTCGAGTCATTCCAACGTGCAAGGTTATCCATGAACCACGTTGCCCCGACCGCGATGACATCCCATCCCCAATAAAACATGGCGAACTGCACCAAGATCATGAGCACGAGGGGGATCAACTGCGGTGGATCATGGACATCGTACGACGACCACAGACGGAATGGTCGTGCGACGGACAGCCACATCGTGCGCGCCAGTGTACGAATGGGCTGTGTTCTCCATTGACGTTCGAAGAGGGTATGAGATCCACTTCGTGCCAGATGCAGGATGTTATTCCAGTCGAACACACGGCCACACTCCGGGCAGCGTGGTTCACTCAAACCAATGAGGTTGTAGGTGCAAACCGGGCAGCGGATTTCATTGACCGGCAGGACGTCGTGCCAATCAAGAACAAGGCTGCAATGAGGGCAGTGGTTGCCAGTCACGCCGTTGAGGAGTCCGCCGCATCGTCCGCAGGTCACATCAAAGTGGACGTGCGTCCAATCCGGAGCAGCGGAAGTGACTTGGGGTGCATCTGACATAAATGTTCAATACCAGACCACGGTTGGAAATTCGAACCCACCCATTGGATTCGCGCGCGTTCGGTAGCAAAACTGTGAAACTTCTAATGGGCTCTGTGGTCGCGAGAGGGCGCGTGCTGTTGTGCTCTGGGCACATGGCGATGAACGAATGAATGTCGTCCTGTTCTACTCGGCAAAGCTCAATGTCAATTGAGATCTCATCGTACACATTGAAACGACCAGCCCGGTAGACGGGGGTCGGGTCGCGGTCAGGTCCGTTTGGGCATAGTCCCCACCTGGGGATGGGCAGTGGGTGCATGCGCAGCGCCACACAGGCACGGGTGTGCAGCTTAAGTCCATGCCGCCGTGCGATCGAATGTCTGACGACCTGTTTGGCACACCCATTGCTCAAGGTCCGGTGCATCCCGATCAACGCACGGTGGTCAGGGACCGCCGGGTGTGCGACGACCGGGATGCGACAAATGCGGTAGATTGCCGAAGCATGGTGCCAGAAAGGCCAGTGCAGGGGAGGCGATGCACGCGAGAACGATCGCGGGAGCGATGGACACGGGTGGTGCCTGCGGGCGCGAAACCGGCCAACGCGGTGAACGCAGGACTCGCATCACGGCATCGTTGAAGAATCTCGCTGGATACTCAGCAGAGGCTGGGTACGGGGCACCATAACTGCATCGCAGAACGGGACTGTTGAGAGCAGCCACTCCGGGCGATGCATCCAGCACAATGCGGCAATCGAGGACGATCCGTCCGCGGACTCCGGTCTGTGGACGAATCGCCGGGAGGACGCTGGTTCCTCCTCCGCTTCTTTTTTTGAGCCCACGGTCGTCGGCAACCGCTTCCCCATGAGCTGGGGTGGAATGTGGTTGTCGGCGGCTTTTCTTTTGACTACCTTCGTTTTTTCGTCGGCCGATCCCATTGGAGGTTCACAAGAAGACATGGCGTACATCAAGTATGTTTCATCAGATCAGGTTCCTGCCGAAGATCGTGTGCCGGACGACGACAATATTATCCGCATACATGGCACACACAGTCGCGTGCTGCGGCAGCATTACGATCTGTACAAAGAGTTGCTGCACGGCGACAGCCCGTTGACACGAATGCAGCGCGAGATGATTGCCATTGTTGTGTCGGCACACAATGCATGTCATTACTGACTGCACCATCACGGGGCGGGGCTCCGTCGGTTGCTCGCAGCGAAGGGGATCGATCGCAAGGAGCAGGACTGGATGGTCGAGCAGTTGGCATCTGATCATGTCCATGCGGATGTCACAATTGAAGATCGCGTAATGCTCGACTATGCGGTCAAGCTGACACTTACGCCCGGCTCAATGACGAGCGAGGACGTGGCGGCCCTTCGCCAACATGGCTTCGATGACCGCGCCATTCACGATATTTGTGCAGTCACCGCGTATTTTGCATTCGTCAATCGGATTGCGGATGGGCTGGGCGTCGATCTCGAGTGACCACCTGCATCACCTGTCTCACGGAGTCCCCCTCGAAGGCCATGCCAGTGGCCGTCCCGGTTGATCGTGGATCAACGATCCGCGCTATCCTGACGCTCGGACCACACTGTCTCTTGACCATCAACATGGTTGGCTGAACATTTCACAATGGGCCCGCTGACCGGTCCCAATTTGGGGCGTCCAATCAGGCAGCGCTATCGTTTGCGCGGTGAGGCGGCCCATCGCGGCTTGGGCTCCCAACCTTCACTTGACCTGGAGTGGACATTATTCCTCCAGTCTGCGGTATTCCTGAGCCGATGACGCGTGGGTCTGTGAGAGGTGCTCGCGAGGGTGCCAGGTACGCGGCCGGTGCAGGATGCGAAGGCAGCCACAGACTAAGGATTGGGGGTGTGCCATGAAGAAATTGTCGACAGCCCGTTTGAACAAGCTGCGTTGCGATGAGCCGTTCCTTGCAGCAATCGTCGAAGAGCTTTTGCGGACCACGACCGTCGAGGAACTGGGTGTGCAGCTCAAGGCCAAACGGTTGCTCGAAGCAGCGTTCGAGCGGATCGATGCGGATGAGCAGCCCGCGTACGCTCAGGCTTCGTAAAGTGTGAGTGCATTTTACGTCGACGAGTAATGCGTTTACATTAACCACTCCACTTGTGGTAGTTTTTGATTGTCAGATCCTCCGATCAGGTGGATACTCGGCCCCGGTAAGAGTGGAAAAGAGAGCATGATTCAGAACTTCAGGTCTCCGTTAGCAGGGTCGGTTCTGGCTTGCCTGCCCTGCTGACGGGGCTTTTTTTTTGGTTCTTCACAAGTTTGCAGGACCGGACGTCCTCCCCGACTGCGGGCTCGAGCCGATGACCGCAGTCCGCCGGAGGCCGACCGGCAGCGCCTCGCCCGTCAAATAAGTTGGCATCATGACGGAGTTCGGTGTTCCAATCCCGCCCTCTTGCTCCATGTCATGAACGGCTTCACTGACCGCTTTGCCCCGCAGCGGCCCATGCCTCGAACCCTCCGTCACGCGTGCGTCAACAGGGTCATGTGCGAAGGCCCAGCCCGGAATGTCTTGAAGTACCTTTCTTGTCATACCGCCTCCATCTTCATTCGCCCACTGCCGCATTTCCCCGGAGTTGCAAAAGATCCACACGACTCAGGGGTACCGCTTCGTGAGAGAATCATCATGATCATGAGTCACGAGACCATCTCAAGTGTATTCGGCGCGGCCACATCAGGTCGCAATCCCTCTTGACGAGCGAGCAGGGGTGAATGCGTCGCTGCCTGGCGATCCGGCGCCCAAGCTCAAAGGAGACAGAATGAGAAACCCTGGTTCTAGCATGGGCGTGGTATGCGCGGCGGTTGCCTGCTGGATAGGTAGTGTGGCGGGGGACGTGAGCGCGAGTTCCGTTCGCACAATGAACGATGTCCAACTGGTTCGACAATCGAGCGTCATCATCGAGGGGCGCGTGCTTGAAGTCAGTAGCGCCTGGAACGCAGCTCGCACCCAGATTCACACACGCGTCATAGTGGCAATCAAAACGGTCCTCAAAGGGAATATCGGCCAGCGCCGGACGATGACGCTGACCGTGCTGGGCGGTCAGGTTGGGGATACGGTGATGGAAGTTGTGGGGGGCAACACCTATGCCGTTGGCGAGGAAGCCTTCATGTTCATCAACAATCCCGGCGCACTGTTGCCGATCACGGGCCTGCATCAGGGCAAACTGCCAATTCGCCTTGATCCAATCAGCGGTCAGGAATCCGTATCACTTCGTGATGAGAGTCGCCGGGCGTTCCGCACACGTATTGCAACGATTGTTGCAACGCACGCGCGGCAGCAGGAGGGTAAGTAACATGACGACGAAACGCCTCATGATTCGCAGTATTGGCGTATTGTTGGTGCTGACGACCTGCGTGTCGATGGCAGCGGGACAAGAGTTCCGCTTGATCGATCCGGCCAGTGATGCCCATGGGGACCGCAAAGCCCCACACGAAGATCCTGGGTTTGCACACTGGGATCTGCGTGAATTTCCGAATTGCCGAATTCCCTGGGCGCTGGGGACTGCCGCGGTGCCTGACCTTGACGGTGATGGCACGGCCGATGATGCGGCCGATCGGGCGTTGGCCCAGAACACGATTCAGTCGGCGTTTGATGCCTGGGAAGGTGTGACTCCAAGTCTGATCGCGTTTCGCAACGAGACGGTTGGTGTTCCGGCTGGTGGTTTTGCGGTTGATGGCTGGAACACCCTGAGTTTCGGAACGAGTCCCCAGGTGACCGGCGGCTTGTTCGGCCTGACGATTGTGACCCGCAGCGCGAGCAGCGGCCAGATCCAGGAAGTCGACATCGTGTTCAATCCCATGACGCCCGCGTGGATGCGCTGGGTATTCGAGGCGGATGGGGGAACATGTGAATTCGATCACAACCTGCCCCCATTCGGCGTATTTCCGGGCGCAAACGACACTGACCACGATGGTGATGGGGTCGAGGAGTTCGAGGTCGACTTTCAAACCATCGCGACACATGAGGTGGGTCACCTGGTCGGGCTACATCACAATGCCCCGCTGGGTGGATCGATGAACAATGCGGCCAACGCATTGATGGAGCAGTTCTGGAACGTCGACAACAACCCGGCAGCGCCGCATCCACACGGGGCGCATGATGGTGGCTGGGCCAACCATACTCTGAAGGATTCGGACCAGGATGGCTGCAATTTTCTCTATTGCCCCGATCTGGGCGATGCGCCGAATATCGATCGGGCAGTCAGCCCACAATTCAGTTCACTGGTTCACGGCGTGGGCGGGGGACGTACACTCAACGGCGTCAACCTGCCGACACCGTCGGCCGGCCCAAGCCACAAGTTCGGAATCAAGCGACGCCAGGTCGCCCGCAACTTCACGTACGAATGGATCGGTACTGCAGAGGGATCGGATGTTGACGCGGAGTGCGAGGCCAACGTAGTGAATCGTGACAAGTTCGATGATGGCGTCCGCTTCGAACCGGATCCGCCGCGTTGGGGCGAAGAGGTCACAATACATGTGGATATCCAAACAGCCATTGATGCCTATGGCGCCGGGCATGACTACGCGGCCCATAACTTGTTCGTCAACTTGTGGATTGACTTGAACACCAACAAGCAGTGGGAACCAGCCGAGCGCGTGCTCAGTAACCACGCGCTCAATGGTGCCGGAACCTGCTCGGCGACAGTCATGATGCCGGTGACAGAGAAGACGGTGTGGGTGCGCGCCCGCCTCGATTACGGCGAGCAGGTACAATCCAGCAGCTTTGGCGTCGCAGGCCTATCTCCTGGCTTGAACCTGCATGAAGGCGCAGCCCAATTTGGGGAGGTCGAGGACTACCCATTGGCCTGCCGGCCGGTATACGATCGTATCGTTCCCCAGGAAGACTTGACCTTCTTCTGGACGCGCAACGGTGATCCTATCTTGGATGAACCGTGGTATTACGATGTAATCACCGAAGAGGGGGACATGATTCGTGTCGATACGACCGGCGCACTTGATGCCAGGGAGACCCATCCTGAGTTCGATGGCCAGGTTGTAAGCTTCTGCTTCTTCCCTCCGCGTGAGCCAACCGATTGGCGTCAGGAGATTATTCGCGAGAACGGCTCCAGTGACGTGTATGCAGGCAATCTTCAGATCAATCCGATGACGGGACAATATGAATTCGTCGCGCTCGAGGTGCTACCCGGTGTTGCTTGGCGCATTCCTGATCTGGCTCCGGTGGCTGGCGGGGGTACGATCTACACAGCCGTTAATCTCGCGGAGTACTATTTGCACAATTCGCTGGGCTTCAATCAGGGGGCGTGGCAGACCGGGCAAACGATTAGCGAAGTGGGAGTTGTCATTGTCGATGGACAAGTCCCCGGTCTGCAGGGAATCTATTGGGCAACGACCGAATTCGTCTTCGATCCCAATTCGCCAACTGGATTTTCGCCAATCGGTGGCGATGCAGCATTGCTCAATTCTGAAACATATCCCGTCGAGTTGGAGATTGTCGAGCAGCACGCGAGTAGCCTGACGCCAGCCACGGTCGTTGGAGCGTGTTGCATTGATGGTAGCGACTGTGTTGACGGAGCGCTGCCGGAAGACTGTCCAGGGGAGTTCGCACAGGGGCAGAGCTGCGCTCAACTCGAACCGCCTTGCCAGTTGTTGCCGGAGGGTGCTTGTTGTGGTTTGACCGGATGTGCTGACGGCGTTCCTGCCGATTTGTGTGACGGTGAATTCTTCGAAGACCTGGTGTGCTCTGCGATACCATGCGGGCCTGTCGAAAGCGGCTCGTGTTGCACGGCAAGTGGTGTGTGTCTCGATGGCGTTTCCCCGGAAAACTGTATTGGTGAGTACTCTGCAGGCGGTGTCTGTGACGATGCGGCACCATGCATGGCGGAGCCATTCGGTGCCTGTTGCCGACCTGATGGTACGTGTAGTTCCGGAGCGACGCTGCTGGATTGTGACGGCACATTCTTTGCTGAAGCAGGGTGTCAGGAGCTTGATTGCGGTGGCGGTGGTGGGGACGATTGCATCATCCACGCCGACTGTGCGGACCTGGATGGCAACGGCATTCGTGACGACAACTGTCTACACTGGGCTTGTATCGAGGGAGCGTGTGTCGCGACCAGCATTGTCTTTGCCGACATGGGCGGGCAGTTCGGGCAGTGTGCTCCAGACGGCAGTGCCGACGGCAACGACCGTTTTCACGCATTGAATTGCTTCGCGGATACCGGTGCCGGAGGCATGGGTGATTATCCTTGTGAAGACACGCCGCCGCAGGCATACAACGTTGATGCCGGAGGCCCATTCGGTGACTGCAGCCCGGATGGTGTGTGTGACGGTAACGATGCGTTCCATGCCTTGAATGCGTTCGCTGGGGCCAGCGACTGTGTGTGCGTGGATGGCGGCCCTGCGCCTGAGGTGACCATCGACGTTGTCGGTGCCGTGGATCTCGAGCTCCGGCCGCGTGCGTCCGTGATTCAGCCGGGTCACAGCGTCGAAGTGGATGTCTTGCTGGTGGGATCAATCGAGGACCTTCGCGGCTATCAACTTCATCTGGAAACCAGTGGTGGTACATCGGGAAGCTTGGAAATCGTTGACTTGGCGATCAGTTCGGACCCCGCGGTAAAGGGGCGCCCTGCTCATGTGTTCGACGATCTGGCGTATTGGTCCGCGTTCAATGTCGATACCCATCAAATGGTGGCCGGCCTGGATGCGGCAGGCGTGCCCACGCATGCGACGGCGTACCTGGCGACGGCGACACTGCAAGCAAGCCGTGACGCGCGCGGTCAGTTCGCCATCGATGTGCGGCATGGGCAGAGCCCGGAAGATCGCACATTCTTGTTTGGAACACCGATGAATGGCAAGATCGCAATAGGTACAACAATCCCGGCGATCATCACGGTCCCGCTCCGAGTGCGTTGACGCGCCTGATTGTCGGGAAACGCGGAGTGCCACAGGGGCCGGAGTGATCTCCGGCCCCTGTGTAGTTTGCGGCAGAACAATCGAAGACCCCCCTGTTCCTCGGTCGACGACGCCCCGGTTTTCGGACCTTCGGTTTATGGGCGGCGTGGCGCGACGGCTGATTCGTAAGTTAAGGCAACGGCAATACAGGTCGGTGAGGGGGAGCAGGCTTAATGGATGTCAGCGATATTGTACGCGGTGCGTATGGGCACTTCGGATGGTCATCGTCATGTGTGGCGCTGGGGGCTGTGTGGGTGGCCCACTGGGGAACCCAACATGCCCAGCGGATGTATGGCCAGTATGGCAAGGTGATTGCCCGTTGTGGTTTGACAGGGCAGGCAGCGGCCAAGCGCTTGCTCGCCGCGTCGGGCCTGTCCCACTTGAAGGTCATCCGAACAAGTCGTCCAGATCAATACCATGCCGGTCGGCACGAGATTCAGCTGAATAGCAACTCGTTCGATAGCAATTCCCTGGCCGCACTGGCGACTGCCGCTCACGAGGTCGGCCATGCGCAGCAACATGCCAGCGGCTACGTTCCTTGTCGGTTGCGTCGCATGTTCTGGCCAGTGTGTTCAGGTATTACTGTAGCGTGTGTCATTCTGTTGTTAATGGGCTTCACGGTGATGCCGTTGCACCAGGCGGGTATGCTGATTTGCGGGTTGTGCCTGGCGTCATTGCTCATGCAGCTTCCGGTGGTGTTGCCCATGGAGTATGACGCCTCGCGTCGCGCCATGGCCATTGTCACCGACACGGGGATTGTCACAACCCAGGAGATGCCTGCGTTCAAACGCTTGCTGAAGGCGGCTGGTCTGACCTACGTGGCTGCTGAGGCTCGTCGCTGGCTCGTCTTGCTGGTATTGGCCGTGATGACGTTCTGGGTACTACCGGATGTAGCCATCGAGGCCGATTCTGATGGAGTCCTGCTTACGGACAACATGCCGGATGTGCCTGACACGCCAGTTGTGGACCTCATGCCCGATGTGGTTGCGACTATCGCGGAGTTTCTCTTATTGGCAGCGCTTGGTGTTGTGACGTGGTTTTTTTTCAAGAAGAAGGCGTCGCGACTGCCGCCATCGGGCGACCGTGCGGTTGAGTTGAGCAATGCCGGTATGGCGCTGCATGCCGAGGGTCAATTCGACGAAGCACTCGACAAGCTGGACCGGGCAATCGAGCTGGATTCCGACCTTGCGGTTGCTTGGCACAACCGAGGAATGGTGCGACTCAGTCTTGGGCAGTACGACGACGCCATGGTCGATTTCGATCACGCTCTGATGATCATGCCCGATATGTGCGAAGCACTGGTCGGTCGAGGCGAAGTGTGGTCATGTCGATTGGAATGGGACCGGGCGCTCGTCGAGTACGACACGGCGTTGTGTATGTACCCGGCCCACGCGCACGCTCTAACCGGTCGTGGGCGCGTGTGGTTGGCACGTGAGCAGTACGGTCGTGCAATCGAGGATTACTCACTGGCTCTCCAGCATGGTGCAGATGAAACTACCGTGAGTTGTGAGCGCGGGCAGGCGCACCTGTTCAATGGGGACACGAAGCGAGCAATTGCTGATTTCGATCGGGCTATCGCGTTGGGCGTTCGCGAGAGCACTGTGTTCAACAATCGCGGAGTCGCCCTGATGCGCTGTGGAGACTACACGCGCGCCATGCATGACCTCGAGGAAGCGCGTCAGATCAGCCCCGAACTTCCCAATCCTTACCGTCACCTCGCATGGATGCAGGCGACGTGTTCCGAAGACGCCGTGCGTGATGGTCAGGCGGCCGTGAATAACGCACGTCGCGCAATCGAACTCTCCAGCGGTGGACACGTCGAATGGCAGTCGGTGCTGGCCGCCGCATACGCCGAAGCTGGAAACTTCGCTGAGGCAGTACGCTGTCAAACACAGTGCATCGAAGCGGGTGGAATAGACATGGCGGACGCGTTGCAGGAACAGCTCGAACACTATCGAGCAAGGCGGCCGTGGCGCGAAGCCATTGGGGTCAATTCAGAATCAGGAGGGGATGACGCAGCAGTCGGTCAGGTTCTTCAGGATCCTGTGCCGACCTCCACTCCATAGGTCGTTCCGAGAAACTGTGCCAACTGCGTGACCTTGACGGGCAGTGCGCCCTGGGGAATGTTGATGGGGGCCGCCCCCAATCCGAGATTCGCTTTGATGGCCAGCCGGCGGAATGCGTTTTGTCGCGACAAGATGGCCTTCAGGTCGGTTGGATAGATGCCCAGCATCCACTGGTTGGAAAACTGGTAAGGGACAATACGATCGATTTCGGTCCATGCCAGGCGGCCAACGGAAATAGCAGAAGCGCGGTCATCCAGCCCCTGGACATCAAAGAACAAAGCTGGTGTGGGTCGGGCCAGGCGCCAAGTTGCGAACACGGCACATGGGCCGAAAAACAGCACCCCGACATAACCCCCGACTGCTCTCAAGAGACCGTCGGTCGAGGTAGCCAACCACACACCGATTATTACGAAAATGAGCGCTCCGACCAATGTCGCAATCATCTTGGTCGAGCTGTGGTACAGGCACCACGATCCGTTGGGGCCCTCTTCGAGACCAGGAAGGTCGTGTCTGTTCACGGGGTCGATCATGTTCATGTCCACATAACGACTGCGTGAGCCCTGGGCTTACGGTTCAGACCCCTTACTCGTCTTCACCGATTCTGTATCTCAGGTAGTAGTCCAGTGCCGTGCACACGCCCTGGCGACGAGGCATCGTCAGAATTGTTGCGCCAATAATGGCTGTCAGGAACACAGTGCGTTCCCACCAGTTGTCCGGGCTGAGGCCGAAGAAAATCAAGGCGATCGTAATAGCGATGAATATTCGATCGCCAAGCACCCAGAACCCCCACGTGTCACCCGGTGTCTTCTCGAATTGCAGGCCGCATTGGACACACCGTTCATGCAGGGTGAACCACGATTGAAACTGCGGCGCCTGGCCGCAGCGCGGGCAGCGTTTGGCCAGCCCGCGCCACAGGACGGTGATCAGGCTACGTCCTTGAGCAGGCATAGGGCTATCGTACTGTGCCCGTTTTGATTTATCGAATCGTCCGTCGCGCTGGTTGATTTGAAAGCGTCACGCGGGGAGATAAGATACCGCCAATGACCCCAGCCGGCTAATTTGTAGTACCTCCTCAGCAGAATCTATGGTCGAGTGTTGGTGGGGCAGGTTTCCAAATGCGTGATAAATGGCCACGAACCTCGTGTTGGGCAACCACATTCTATGGGCTTCGAGCGATGCTTCATTCACAACACGATCGCCGATGCGCCCCTGGAACTCCGACGCCGTCAGCGTCGGTCGCGCCCGCCGGGCCCGGATGGCCTTTGGCCGAGGATGGCGGGGTCGGGGCGCACGGGGCAGCCCCGGTGCTCAGGACGCGTACCAGGAAACAGCGACAAAATGGCACGCGGTGCCGGCGAGAACCCACAGGTGCCAGATGAAATGATAGTAGGGCCTGCGGTCGGCGACGTAGAAGCCCACACCAGTGGTGTACGCAACGCCACCTAGAAGGATCCACACCAGGCCCCATGTTGGAACCGAGAGGTAAACTGGTTTGGCCGCGATGACCACCAACCACCCCATGAGCAGATAGAGTCCAGTGGCGACATTCGAATTGACCAGGCGTCCCATCAAGGTGAATACGATCCCTGTCAGCGCCAGGCCCCACACCAGGCCGAACATGGTCCAGCCCCAGCCACCACGCATGACTCCCAGCGTAAAGGGTGTGTAGGTTCCTGCGATCATGATGTAGATCGAGATGTGATCGATGGCCCGGGCGATTTTCTTGGCCCGATTGTATGGCAGCGCGTGGTACACGGTCGACGACAGGTAGACCATCATTGTAGCGCCGGCGAACACTGCCGCGCCGGTGATCGCAAGAGCATCGCCGCGCTTGACCGTGAAGACGATCAGAAAGATCGACGCCACGATGGTCGCCACGAAACCCACACCATGGCTGAGCGAGTTGGCGAGCTCTTCTCCGAAGGTCTGTTGGCGGGGCTCGACAACGGCCGTGCGATTCATATCGATTCCTCGAGCGGGTGTCAGATCACTGTCGAATCATAACTGATTCTTGGAGTCATGTTCCTGATTTGCCGGGAGAGGGTCACGAGACCCGCCTGGGGGATCGAATATTGCGGTTCGGGCTCCGAGTCTCTCCAGCGCAGGCCCCGTTCCCCGGCACTTCCATGATCATATTGTCGGCCAGACTGGCCGTCTCGTCTGAATCAGGCCTGCTCTGCTCGATCTGTGGCCATCCGATTGTACCCACCCGCATCGAGGTGCCGACCACACTGCAGGTGTGAGATGGCCCTCGAGGGTCGTTGCCGCAGCTGCTACACGCTGGAATCCCGACGTACGCGGAGATCAGATACACTCCAGGGTCATGAAGTCACCGTGTTTATTCGTCTACGGAACGCTGGCCCCGGGGCGGCCCAACGCGCACGTGTTGGCAGGACTCGAAGGATCCTGGCAGGCCGCCACCATTACCGGCACACTCTATCCGGAGGGGTGGGGGGCGACATTGGGTTTTCCGGCGGTCATCCCGAGTGGGCGCGGCCAGATCGTCGACGGGTATGTGTTCATCTCATCGGAGTTGCCCGACCACTGGTCCCGACTCGATGCGTTCGAAGGGCCTGGCTACGAGCGTGTCAAGACTTCGGCATGTCTATCGGATGGTTCTGTGGTCCCAGCGTACGTATATGCGTTGCGTGAGTCACCCTGACGAAGCGTTCATGTGAGCCGTCAATACGATGCGTCCAGTTCAGTGTCGCACCGAATTGAGAGCCGGATCGACGAACCCGGTACCTGGCAGGATCGTACCTGCCTGGATCTTGCCCGATTGGACCGTGCCCTGCGTGTTGCAACATGAGCATTTCGGCGCTTCGAGCTGTTCACGCGGCATCATGGCCGCGGTGACTTTGAGATGTCTTCCGCAGTATCCACAGAACTTGAGATCGGGCGGGAACTGGAACTTGCACGATTTGCAGTACGCGATGCGTGTCTCCTCGAGTTGCTCGAGCTTGCTCCGATATTCGAGACCATAGAATCCATCACCGAGGTGCCGAACCACGCAGGTACAACCGACGCGCTGGTCGCCAGCGACCACCAGCGTCAGGCTGATCTCGTCGCCAACGGCCAGTCCATCTTGAACTCCGATGATGCCCAGGCCACCATCGGATACGTTACGCACGACCCCCTCGAGCATCGAACCATCGGCCCGCTGCACGATTGACGTCGTGCCGGTCATGTTGTCACGGTGAGAAACACGGTTATCCGCGGCTACTTGATCGACCATGGCGCTAGTCCCTCTCATGGATTGATTTACTACAGTGTTACATACGAATTGCGTCGAACTCGCGTGACCGGGCTCTGCAGGACCGAAAACTGACTGATACGGCTTGTTCCCACCGCAACAAACGATACGCTTCGTGGAGAAAAGGCCCATAAGAACGCAATTGCGGCACCAGCAAGTCAGCGTTTTGTGCCACACCGGCGTATGATAGCGCGAGCATAGGATGCCACGGCCCAGTATGGCATTCGAGGCCACCGGCTCGGAGCAGCCGGAAGCATCGGAGATGGACTATGACTGACGACTCGTCAGAATCGAGGGCCCCTGTACGAGACCCGCATGGGCCACTGCGTTTTTTCGTGACAGGTGTGTTCGTCGCCGTCGCGGTGGTGCTTTGCGCGGGCTTGTGGTTATCAGTCCCTCAGGTTGACGCAACGGTGCTGCAACGCTACACGGGCAGGTGGGTGGTGATGGCCGTGTCGGCCAGCATCATGGCCGTGTGGTACCTGGTTTTCATCTATCGCCTTCTGTGGCGGCGGCAACTATCAGGCAAGCCCCCGCGCTCCTTGCGCAAGGCCTTGTGCTTTGCGGGCATGGCCATGGCCGGGCCCGTCGTGGTCGCTGAGATCGCCCTGCACATCGTTGCCGGTCCTCCGTCTGGCTCGAGCGACCGCCAGCTGAAAGTCGCCGACAACTATCACGCTCACCTGCAGGTGGCTGACCGTACGCTGGTGGACGGCATATTGCGGCGCACATTTCGAGGCAGTGCATACGATCGACAAAAGAACACCCGCTGGCGCATCGTGTGCCTGGGGGGTTCGACGACCTATGGGCACAGGTTGAGGCACACGGAGGCCTGGCCGGCGCAACTGGAAGACCGGCTCCGCAGGGGAGGCCATGACGTTGAGGTGATCAACGCCGGTATGCCGTGGTATACAGCGAATCACTCCATTGTGAATTATGCACTCAACGTCAGATACTTGAACGCAGACGTAGTCGTCATCATGCATGGCTACAATGATCTGCTCCGCAGCTGGCCGGAGCCCGGAGAATCCGGGCCGGAATGGGACTACGGTTCGTACCAGGGGCCGATGAGGGACCTGCTCAAACAGGCTCAGGCACAACCGGAACCGCCCTCTCTCCTTCGGCGCAGCGCGATCATCCGACTGATCGACGATGCCACGTTGCTCAGAACCTACTACTACTCTGCGTGGCGGCGGTCCGCGGTCCGACCCCCCACATCTCGATCTCGTACCAACCGCATGCTTTTTCCGACACGCGAGCCGTTCACGGCTCATTTGTCCTATTTGATCGAGTTGTGCCGCCGTGATGGCCGCGACGTCCTTCTTGCGACGCAGGCTCATGTCGATCGGCCCACCTATCGTCCGTCCTGGCGACCACGCGTGTCCACTGATGGGGGCGAGGACACCGCACCCCTGTCGAGCCACATGAAGGAGGTGCGGTTGGTCATCGAGAAGATCGCCGAGACGCATGATGTGCCGCTCGTCGACATCGAATCAGCAATCGGTCGGCGGGTTGAGTACTTCCTTGACGAAGTCCACTTGACGCCCGCGGCGAACAAGATCGTTGCTCGCGAGTTTGCGGAGGCGCTCGCGCCTCACCTGATTGCGTACACCCCGCTGCCACCTCACGACCTCAGCGCCAAATGAGTGCGCGGCGCATCACACGGCAGACAGCACGACCGGTTGCCTACACGCCCGTAACAATCAGGCCCATCGTATTGAACCTGGTGAAGCACGTGTCGGCTTCGGCCTGCCTGTCATGCTGAAGATTCTTGTCAATTCTTTGGCGGTTTTGTTGGATTCCTTACGCGGATGGATGTGTGACGCGTGGTGCCCGTCGACGGTCAATGTGCGTCTATCGTTAGCGCGCTGATGAGAATGAGTTGTTAGCGCGATGATCGGGAGCCCCAGAGGATCCCTGGCGGCTCTTATTGACGGCTGGTTGCCATCGAGTCAAGAAAGGTGCTTTAGGCATGATCACTAGTCAGAACACCCCGTCGTTCATGGTAAGAAGGCTCATCGTGACCATGTGCTGTGTTGCGACTCCTTCATTGGGCGAAGACTTGTGCGGAAATGCAGACCCTGTGCCGTTGGCGGGCACAGCTCAAGCGGGTGCACACCCATCGATTCCGGGGTGCACCGTGCCTGATGACGGTTCAGTTGTCGATCTGCTCCTGATCTACACCGCAGATGGCCGGAACTCAGTTGAGGCCCTGCTGGGCGATGACATCGCAATCGTCATGCCTGGTCAAGTGGCTAGCGTTAATGCAGTCCTGGCGAACAGCCTGGTCAATACTCAATGGAACCTGGTGGGTATGAGCGAGACCAGCTACGTAGAGTCGGGAGATATGTATGTCGATCTGCCCCGGCTCAATGACCCAAGCGATGGCTTCATGGACGACGCTCAATACCTCGCAGCGGTGCTCAATGCGGATGTCATCGGATTGATTGTAAAGGATTGTGGTACGGGTCCCTGCGGACTGGCCAGCGCAACCTCATTCGCGGTCGCGGGCGATCGGGTTGGTATCATGACCCACGAAGCCGGCCACGTACTGGGTGGCGTACACTGCGCGGCATACAAATTCAGCACTGGCACTACGAAAATGGATAGCCCAACGGCCAATTGCGCAGGCGGACCCGGCCCTGGGGGAGAAACGCCCCATTATTCAAACCCGAATGTATTCGTGTCGGGTGAACCAACGGGAGATGCAACACACAACAACGCCCAGAGGATGAACGATGCCGCGTTTGCCGCCGCGAACATTCGTCCAGGGCTTGACTGTAATTGCAATGGGATTGTCGACACCAAGGATATTGCAAACGGCACGAGCACCGACAACAACGGCAATGGCAGCCCCGATGAATGCGATTGTGCGATGGACAGCGATTGCGCTGACGGTGTGTATTGCAATGGCATCGAAACGT